>CAIYYN010000048.1 GCA_903930435.1 uncultured Hyphomicrobiales bacterium
AGCTGTCCAAGATGTCGTTCTGGTCTTCCATAAGATCCTCCTGTTCGGGAGGGATCTGAAACGTCTGCCCCGCTATAATAATGGCACAAGTACTTCATCTTGCTATGGAAAAACGCTTCTTCAGGCGTTCAGCCACCTTATGTCTCTGACGCCGCCATCAATTTCCACCGCCGTGCGGGTTGCCCTCAAAAATAAGCGATACAATAAAGACGATCTCCGACGATCACAGAGACGTTTCCAAACTTTCTGATTTTCTTAAAGATCGACTTTAACGTTTAGCTCTTATATTTCAATAGCTTAAATTAATGTCTCTTTGTATCTCAATTCGTCGCTGCTGATGGAAAGAATTTGCTCGTCTTCGCTGGCCACAATCCATTTATTGTGATCTGCTTGCTCGTAGATGAGTGAGCATCAGAATATCTATATCTCACGTCCGTGTCTGGGTAAGACTAGCAGGCTAGGACCACTACATGTGGATTAATGAGACTCTGCGGATTTTGTGACTGTTGTTACCCTGAGCGCATTCCAATTTCTTGGTTTGAAGATAACATTTGGCCGATGCGCTTATCCAAGCTCTTGTTTGCCCGTGTCCGAACGCCGTCTGGGTTGGTTGAAGATTAGGAAGCCTTTGGCGTCGACCGGATGCTTACTGGCGGCTGATTTCAATTTTCTGGCAACGCTCCCGCCAATCTCCGAAACGGGCGTCTGAGACCGTTAAAACGACAGGGCTTCGATAGGTATAAGTCGCACGTGATAATAGGCTTCACCGACGTTGCGACTACTCAAATTAGCTCGTCCAGCACCGATCAGACTTTTCCTTGGGCGGGCCCCCCGATTGGTATGACACTTTCGAAAAGCCTTCCAGAAAGCATCACCGGCAGTTCCTTAAATTTTAAGGGGGTAGGGGGATAAATTTTGCTTTCTAAAATATTTCCTCGTTCGAATTTCTGAAATTTCAGATGAATGATCTCTCCCGAAGCCAAAGGCTAGGGAGAGTATCGCTCATCTACATGTCTTTTTGTTTATACTCTGTATCCCGTAAGGTATGTGAAGAAATTCATCCCTGGTAAAGGATACCTCTGGTGAAATATAGGAATATAAACATTCGGACATTCCGTTTGCAATTAATTTCATTGGATGTCAGTCGCGCTCATGAATTTAGGAAAACCTATGTCGACCAAATCTTTTTGTTGGATTTGATGAACTTCAAGTAAGCCGCTTCCTGCGTCTTCATTTCATGAAATTCCGGTCCAAGCTCCTGAAATTTGAGAATGGCACCTATTGAAGGGAATTGGAGCTTCCACTGTCCAAGCTTTGGATGGTCGGCATTGTCATTTTCAGCCTTGTCATTCATTAAATCTATCGTGAAATGGATCAAGGAAGCGAACCCAGGCCAGTCCTTTATTATAGTAGCAAATATATCCGGGGCCTTCGGTCCCCAATGTTTGCCGAGTCCGGTTAATTGACCAAACTGTTTCGGTGTTTCTTTCCGATCCATAGCCTTCCGCCAGTACTTAACCATAACTCTGGCTGAGTCCTCCGGAGTTGTTACCTGGCCCACTCTGAGAAGCACTAATTTTATGCCTGAAATGTCTTTGCAAACCCACTTAAATGGTGGCTTCTTGGTCAACCTTTGTATCGTTTTCGTAACGACACCCATTTCGTCGGCCCACCATTGTTGGGGGCGAGCTGCCCAGAACAGACCCTCGGCAAAATAGGGGTTTTCATCGATCTCGGCTTCGATGAGTGCTTCCAGAATTTCGGCCGTGCACGACGATTGAGATTTCTTCAGCCACGCCTTGAATTCGTGTTCCGCTTTCGTGCTTTTAAGACATGCGCTAGACATCCAAATCCTCATTAAATCTTGGCGGTGTTCACTTTTTTCCTGTCGTTGGCCGAGGCGGGTTCACCCGCTGACTACACGGCGAGTAATCCGGACTGTTTCCGGAATTTGAGGTGTCTCTCTCTGGCCGGTGATGAGCATAGCAGGCAGAACGGATCATCCAATGGCGAACAGATCGCGAATTTTGTCCCCGGATTTTCCCCAGATTGGCTCGTAATTTTTGGGAAAAAATCGCTTTTTGTTCTCTGGGGAAAAGGGAGAGGGGTAACCCTGAAATCAGATTTTATGCAATGATTTCAATGGGTTTAAATGGTGCTGCCAGAGAGGATTGAACTCTCGACCTCTCCCTTACCAAGGGAGTGCTCTACCACTGAGCTACGGCAGCGACGGCGATTCGGGGCGATTGACAGCCACGGTCGCGGATTGGCGCGCTACTTGCCACAGGCGGGCAGCGATAGCAAGGGCTGATCCACAGGTAAGTGACGGACGACGAAATGCCGGGCAGATTTTGGTTTCCGGCGGGCCAGTTTGGGCGCTAGGATCGGGCGAAGTCCTCAAGCGGGTTTTACGTCCATGGCTGGCAGATCTGATTCAAACGACAGGCCGACTGGTGAAGCTGCGCCTGACCTGAAGGCTGAAATTGTTGATCCGAAAGCCCGGCGACTGGCCGAGGCCTTGCGGGCAAACCTGAAGCGGCGCAAGTCAGCCGTTCGGGCTCGGCTGGATCGCGCCGCTGGCGATCAATCCGATCTGCCAGACGGCTGACGGTTGACAGTCTTTCCGAGACGCGCGACTCACCCTTGCTATGGTAAGCTTTGTTCGCCTTCATCTTGTTGAAAACCGGGTGAAAGTCGCACTGATCCGGTACCGGGCGACAATTGGCTTGAAATCGGCGCATTTCCTGACACGGATTTGCAGAATTGCATGGCAGTGTTGGCCAGCCTGCCTTGTGGTTGCCACAGTCACCCTGATAGAGAACTGTCACAGAACCGACCCGGCTGGATGTTTGCGTGCCGGGTGACGGTCGCAAACGGGCCGTGCAAAGGCTGAGCAAGGAACGACCAACCCCATGGACAAGATCCGTATCGTCGGTGGCAATGAACTTCGCGGGTCGATCCCGATCTCCGGTGCCAAGAATGCGGCCTTGCCGTTGATGATTGCCAGCCTGCTGACCGACGAGGTTCTGACGCTGGAAAACGTGCCGCGCCTGCGTGACGTCGGCCTTCTGCAACGCATCCTGTCGAACCACGGCGTCGATTATTCGCTGAACGGCAAACGTCCTGGCGAGGATCATCTGGCCGGCCAGACCATCCATTTCCGCTCAGAGCGCATTGTCGATATTCGCGCACCCTACGATCTCGTCAGCCAGATGCGGGCGAGCTTCTGGGTGATCGGACCGATCCTGGCGCGCATGGGCGAGGCGATCATCTCGCTGCCCGGTGGCTGCTCGATCGGCACGCGTCCGGTGGATTTCTTCATTCAGGGTCTGGAGACCATGGGCGCCCAGATCGATATCGATCGCGGCTATGTCGTGGCCAAGGCGCCGAATGGTCTGAAGGGCGCCCGCGTCATATTCCCGCGCGTATCGGTCGGTGCGACGCATACGATCATGATGGCTGCGACTTTGGCCAAGGGCGAGACCATCATCGAGAACGCTGCCCGTGAGCCGGAGGTCGTCGACCTCGCCAATTGCCTGATCGCGATGGGCGCGAAGATCGAGGGTGCCGGTACATCGGAAATTCGCATTCAGGGCGTGGACCGATTGCATGGCGCGACGCATCGGGTCCTGCCGGATCGCATCGAGACAGGCACCTATGCTATGGCGGTTGCCATGGCGGGCGGTGATGTCCTGCTGGAAGGGGCTTCGACCGATTTGCTCGAAGCAGCCATTGCGACCCTGCGCGCGTCCGGCGTGACGATCACCCAGATGGATAATGGCATTCAGGTCTATCGCAACGGCAATGGCATCCTGCCTGTCGATATCACGACGGAACCCTTCCCCGGTTTCCCGACCGACTTGCAGGCCCAATTCATGGCGCTGATGACGAAGGCGCAGGGTACGTCGCGCATCACCGAGACGATCTTCGAAAATCGCTTCATGCATATTGCCGAACTCGCCCGTCTGGGTGCGCATATCCATCAGGATGGTCAGGTCGCGACGGTCACCGGCGTAGATCGTCTGATCGGTGCGCCGGTCATGGCGACAGATCTGCGCGCGTCTGTTTCGCTCGTCATCGCCGGGCTGGTGGCAGAGGGTGAAACGACGGTCTCGCGTGTCTATCACCTTGATCGTGGCTTCGAGCGGCTGGAAGAAAAGCTCAGCCGCTGCGGTGCCGAGATCGAACGTATCGCGGGCGAGGGTGCGCGCTGAGCGCGGTGCGCCGCTCTCCCCGGCAATTCGGGCAATTGCATCCACCCGCCTTCCGCTGGTAAGGGACGTGCCAGACCATCGTCCCGGAAGGACTGCATCTTGGCCATAAGACTGAATACCCGCGATACCGATTTTGAAGCCCGCTTTGTTGACCTCCTCAATGCGAAACGTGAGGTGTCCGACGACGTCGATCTGGCAGTCGCGGCCATCATCAAGGCGGTTCGCGAGCGGGCCGATGCTGCGCTCATCGATTTTGGTCGGCAATTCGACCGCGTCGAACTGACAGCAGCGACTTTGCGCGTCACAGACGCGGAGATTGACGCGTCGATCGCCCAATGCGCGCCGGAAACGCTGGCCGCGCTCGAACTGGCGCGGGATCGCATCCGCTCGCATCATGCCCGGCAACTCCCGAAAGACGACCGCTATCAGGATGCGCTCGGCGTCACGCTCGGCTCTAAATGGACGGCGATCGAGTCCGTTGGCCTCTATGTGCCGGGTGGTACCGCGAGCTATCCGTCGTCCGTCCTGATGAACGCGGTTCCGGCCAAGGTTGCGGGCGTCCCGCGCGTTGTGATGGTGGTGCCCACGCCGGATGGCAAGCTCAATCCGCTCGTGCTGGCCGCAGCGCGATTGGCCGGTGTCGACGAGATTTATCGCGTCGGTGGCGCGCAGGCGGTTGCCGCGCTGGCTTATGGGACCGAGACAATCGCGCCCGTCGTCAAGATCGTCGGTCCCGGCAACGCCTATGTGGCTGCTGCCAAGCGGCGCGTGTTCGGCAAGGTCGGCATCGACATGATCGCCGGGCCGTCGGAGGTCCTCGTCATCGCCGATGCCGCCAATGATCCGGACTGGCTGGCAGCCGACCTTCTGGCGCAGGCCGAACATGATACCGCCGCGCAATCGATCCTGATCACCGACAGCGTCGAACTCGCCGATGCCACCGAAGCTGCCGTCATCCGGCAGCTGAAAACCCTGCCGCGTGGCGAGACGGCGGCGGCGAGTTGGCGCGATTTCGGCGCGACGATCATCGTGCAGGATCTTGCCCAGACGATCGCGCTTACCGACCGTATCGCGCCCGAGCATCTCGAACTCGCGGTTGAAGATCCCGAGCCCTTGGCCGCGGCTGTCCGCAATGCCGGGGCGATCTTCATGGGCCGCTTCACGCCGGAAGTGATCGGGGATTATGTCGGTGGCTCCAACCATGTGTTGCCGACGGCCCGGTCAGCGCGGTTTTCCTCCGGTCTCTCCGTGCTTGATTTCGTCAAGCGGACGTCGATCCTGAAGCTTGATGCCGAGCAGTTGCGTGTGCTGGGTCCCGCAGCGATCACGCTGGCGGAAGCCGAGGGTCTTGGTGCGCACGCACGTTCCGTGGGAATTCGCCTGAACCTCTGACTGACGGGAGCATCCGCGATGTCCACCGATTCGTCCCAAAGTGCAGGGTCCGCGACCGGGCGCACCGGGCGGCTTGTCGAGGTCACGCTTGATGAAGCATCGATTGCGCGGTCAACGGCGGATGTCGAACATGAGCGGGCAGTGGCGATCTATGATCTGATCGCAGACAATGAATTTCAGCCGGTCGGACACACCGGTGGACCCTATCGCCTGAAGATTGCCATGGTCGAGAATCGATTGGGGCTGGAAATTGTGACGACCGAGGGCGAGGCGGTCATGATCCACCTCCTGTCGCTGACGCCGTTCCGCAGGGTCGTCAAAGATTATTTCATGATCTGCGAGAGCTATTATACGGCCATCCGCAAGTCGACGCCGTCGCAGATCGAGGCCATCGACATGGGTCGGCGCGGCCTGCACAACGAAGGCTCACAGATCCTGCTCGACCGGCTTGCCGACAAGATCACCGTGGATTTCCAGACGGCGCGCCGCCTGTTCACGCTCATCTGCGCCTTGCACTGGAAAGGCTGAGCTCAATGTCGAGCACGCGCCCGTCTTCCGTGCTCTTTGCCTGCTCCATGAATGCCGTGCGGTCACCGATGGCTGAAGCCATCGCCAAGCACCTGTTTCCGCGCCAGATCTATGTGCAATCGGCGGGCGTCCGCAAGGGTGAGCTGGATCCCTTCGCGGTCAAGGTGCTGGAGGAAATCGGCCTCGACATGTCGCGCCACAAGCCGCATTCCTTTGATGAGATCGAAGACACGAATTTCGATCTCATCATCACGCTGGCCCCGGAAGCCCACCACAAGGCGCTCGACCTGACGCGCACGATGGCGATGGACGTCGAATATTGGCCGACCATCGACCCGCAATTGACAAATGGCTCACGCGACCAGATCATGGACGCCTATCGCAACGTCCGTGACGGCCTGATGAAACGCATCAAGGACCGGCTGGCCTGGACCCCTCTCGGGCATGATTGAGGGGCGCAGCGGCTTAGGGTTGGTTGATAAAATGAGAAAAATACTTGGAAAGTATTTTTTCATTGAAATTCGGAGAACTTTATTATGTATTTGATTTTTACTGGGGCGAGCTTTGATCGGTATCTCTTTCCATCTATATTTTTATTGGTTTTTATAGCTCTTTTAACTTTTTTGACTGTGAATCAATTTTTGAGATTAAAATATTGGATAAAGTTGACCGGCATTGTGACGGCGAAAGGCCCAGCTAGAGTATACAAGGGAATCGTAAAGTATTTTTACTACGTCTCATATTCATTTAAAGGTCATAACTATGAGGAAAAAAGTGTAAATGATGTTGATCCGGGTCGAATAGCCGTAAATGATTTGATTCCAATCATGGTAAACCCCGAAAAACCTGAAAAATTTATTATATACGAAGGTAAATACGGAATATATTTTTTTATTTTAATTATATTAGGCTTTATTATTTTTCTGTTAAGTCTGAATTTTACTGTGGTATTTAAATAGAAAGCTGACGAGCGAATGAGTGGAAGTTACAAATGACTTAGGTTTTGATAAGTTTAGATCAACCAATCTTGGGCGATCGTACAGTGGAGAATGGTGTATTGGGTTTTGGGACCTCTTGAAAAATACCCTCGTCCAAAGGCTGGAAGCAATTTGAACGAAGGCGAGATAGTTTGCGGAGGTCTTGTCATATCGTGTCGCCAAGCGGGTGAGTTCTTCAGCTTGTTGATACAGCGCTCGATACGGTTTCTTAAAGAGCAAATGTAGTCTTCAATTTTGATCTGGACCTTGCGATTTCGCCTGGTTTGGATAACCGGCGCAATGTCGTGGCTCTCCCACGTTTCTAATGTTTTATCAGAGTCGTAGCCGCGATTGGCAAGGAGCACCTTGGCCTCGGCTCCTCAGGGGTCCGTCAACGGGATCGCCCCATTGAAGTCCGAGGACTGGCGTGGGCCGATCTCCGCAGCTATAGGCACCCCGGGTCGTCACAAACAGCTCGAAAAGCGCCCATTCGTCATCGCTCATCACACCGCCAATCAGAGGTCGCCTCCGTCTGAAAGCGACTTTCAATCAGAAACTGCGGTTTTGGGGGATCTTATTTGTCAACAGGTCCTAAAACACCACCGTCTTCACGCCGTTGATGAACACGCGTCGCTCCGCATGGGCCTTGACGGCGCGTGAGAGGACGCGAGCCTCGATTTCGCGACCCTTGACCATCATGGATTCGGCTCCGTCGGCATGGGTCACAGGCTCGGCGTCCTGCGCGATGATCGGGCCTTCGTCGAGATCGCCCGTCACATAATGCGCGGTTGCACCAATCAGCTTGACGCCGCGCTTGTGCGCCTGACTGTAGGGCGCAGCTCCCTTGAAGGCGGGGAGGAAGGAGTGATGGATATTGATGGTCCGCCCTGACAGTCGCCGCGAGGCTTCGTCGGAGAGGACCTGCATGTAGCGGGCGAGCACGACCAGATCGGCCTTCAGTTCGTCGACGAGGTCAAACAATTGCGCTTCACGGGCGGCTTTGGTCTCGGGTGTGACCGGCCAGTGATAATAGGGAATGCCGTTCTGTTCGGCCGTCGTCGCGCTGACGGTATGATTGGACACGATGGCGACGATCTCGACCGGCAGCGAACCAAGCCGGGAGCGATAGATCAGATCCTGCAGGCAATGATCAAACTTCGAGACCAGCACGATCACGCGCATTTTGACGCGTGTATCGGTGACTTGCAGGATCATGCCGAAGCGTTTGGCGACACCGGCAAGCGAGGCTTCCACGTCGGCCACGCTGAGTGGCGGCGGCGCGAAAAACAGGACGCGCATGAAGAAATGGCCGGTCTCCAGATCATCGAACTGATGACTTTCCAGAATGTTGCAGCCGGAGTTGGCGAGCGTCGTCGCGACGGCTGCGACAATGCCGGGCTGGTCATTGCACTGGAGCGTGAGAACGTAATTGCTGTCGTCGGCCATGAGGTGGGGATCCGTGATAAGATTCAGCGCACAGTCACTGCCTCCTAGCATATCGCCAATCGTCACCACCAATGCAAATGAGACAAAATTTCTCTCAAGCCGTCATCGAAAATGCGATAACCCCAGAAGGTTTTGATGTACCGACAGGGGTGCGCATGACAGCTGTTTCTTTTTGCGCGCTAATCCGCTAGTTTCCCGCCACTCTTTCATTACATGACCTGGAAAAGAAATGACCAAGGAAGAAATCCTGGAATTCCCCGGCATCGTCGTCGAACTTCTGCCCAATGCAACGTTCCGCGTGAAGCTTGAAAACGATCATGAAATCATCGCTCACACGGCAGGCCGCATGCGCAAGAACCGGATTCGTGTTCTGGCGGGCGACAAGGTGCTCGTGGAAATGACGCCCTATGACCTGACCAAGGGCCGGATCACCTACCGCTTCAAGTGAGGCGGTCGGGAGCGCGAAGGCCGTGTGTTTCAGGACCGATTCGGTGTCTCTGGATGATACGTCGGCTTGTGCAGTGCCGCGTGAATCGATTTTCAACAGGTTTTGACCGGATATTCGATGGCTGAAGCTCGCAAAACCCTGGTTCTCGCCTCCGCCAGTCCGCGCCGTCTGGCGTTGTTGCAGCAGGTCGGGATCGATCCGGATTTTCTCAAGCCCAGCGATCTCGATGAGACGCCCAAGCGCCAGGAATTGCCGCGCTCGCTGGCCTTGCGGCTGGCCGAGGAAAAGGCGCTCGCCGTGCGTGGCTGGGCTGTCAATACCGATGACTGGTCTGAAAGCCTCATTCTGGCCGCTGACACTGTTGTTGCCGTTGGCCGTCGTATCCTGCCCAAAGCCATGATGATGGATGAGGCGATCGAGTGCCTGCGTCTGCTGTCAGGGCGTTCGCATCACGTCTGGACGGGGCTGGCGCTCGTGACGCCGCGCGGATCACTGCGCACGAAGCTTGTCGAGACGCGCATCCGCTTCAAACGGCTGTCGTCGTCCGAGATCGATGCCTATGTCGCATCCGGTGAATGGCGCGGCAAGGCCGGTGGTTACGCCATTCAAGGGCTCGCCGGAGCGTTTCCGGTCAAGCTGGTCGGCTCCTACACGAATGTCGTGGGTTTGCCTTTGACGGAAACAGTCGGGATGCTGGAAGGCGAGGGCTACCCCGTTCGCGCCCGCTGGTCGGAACCTTTCGCGCGCGGCGTTTGAACCGGCCTCAGACCTCGTCGTCGTCCTGATCATCCTCGACCACCGGAATGGCGTAGGCACCCGTCAGCCAGCGATTGAGGTCGACCATCCGACAGCGCTTTGAGCAAAATGGATAACTGTCAGCGACCGACATCTTGCCGCAATTCGGGCAGGGGCGGGCAGGGCGCAAGGGCTGCTGATCGGCAGGCGTTGCAGCAAATTCAGGCTTCGGGGTGTCATCTTGACTCATGCAGCCTATGTGCCTGCTGGTGCGCTGCGATGCAAGGCCAGGCATGACGGTTTCGTTCGTCACATCGGCCTGTTACCATCGGTGAATTCGTCCTGAAGGGCTGACCATCGATGCCGCAATTCCACACCACGCTTGGCTCAACGCGCTACACATTCGCCAGTCTCGGCGAGTTGCTGGCCCGTGCCTCGCCCCATCGCTCGGGTGATCAACTGGCCGGGGTCGCCGCCTCCAGTGCCGAGCAACGGGTCGCCGCGCGTTATGCGCTCGCCGACCTGCCGCTGAAGACCTTCCTGAGTGACGCCCTTATTCCCTATGAGACCGACGAAGTGACACGGCTCATCGTCGATACTCATGATCTCCGGGCATTTCAGCCTGTTGCGCATCTGACCGTCGGTGCGTTCCGTGACTGGCTTTTGTCGGATGCAGCCACGGGTCCGGTGCTTGCGGCCTTGGCACCCGGCTTGACGCCCGAAATGGTTGCCGCCGTCTCCAAACTGATGCGCAATCAGGATCTGATCGCGGTCGCCCGCAAGATCCGCGTCGAGGTCGCCTTCCGCAATTCGCTGGGGCAAGCCGGCGTGCTTGCGTCGCGCTTGCAGCCCAATCACCCGGTAGATGATCTCGCAGGGATCGTGGCGGCGACCCTCGACGGCCTGCTGATGGGGGCTGGGGATGCCGTGATCGGTGTCAATCCGGCGACCGACAATGTGCCCAACACGCTTCGTCTGCTCGACGTGCTGGAAGATCTGCGCGTCCGGCTCGATATTCCCACCCAGACCTGTGTTCTCACCCATGTCACCAACACGCTCGAAATCATCCGGCGCGGCGGCCCCGTCGATCTCGTCTTTCAGTCCATCGCGGGCACGGAAGCTGCTAATCGCGGTTTCGGCGTCAATCTCGCCGTCCTTACGGAGGCGCGTGAGGCGGCGCTGTCGCTGAAACGCGGGACCATCGGCACCAATGTCATGTATTTCGAAACCGGGCAGGGGTCGGCGCTGTCGGCGGATGCCCATCATGGCCTCGATCAGCAGACGGTCGAAGCGCGTGCCTATGCGGTTGCCCGGCATTTCAAGCCGCTCCTGATCAACACCGTCGTCGGCTTCATCGGGCCGGAATATCTCTACAACGGCAAGGAAATCATCCGCGCTGGCCTTGAAGATCATGTCTGCGGCAAGCTGCTCGGCCTGCCGATGGGGGTGGACGTCTGCTACACCAATCATGCCGAAGCCGATCAGGACGACATGGATACGCTCGCCATGCTGCTCGGTGTTGCCGGTGCCACGTTCCTCATCGGCGTTCCCGGTGCCGATGACACGATGCTGAATTATCAGAGCCTGTCCTTTCACGATATTCTGGCTGTTCGCACCGCACTTGGCCTGCAACCCGCGCCGGAATTTGCGCGCTGGCTTGCCGGGCAGGGGGTCTCGGATACTGAGGGGCGTGTGCGCGCCCTCACCAATAGCGGGGCGATGGAGCGGCTGATCGGATCGGGAGCCTCGCGCCATGACGCCTGACGATGATCCGTTGCCTCTCACTCAGCCGGTCATGCGTGATCCCTTCGCCCGCCTGCGTGCTGCGACACCGGCCCGCATCGGGTTGGGACAAACAGGTGACGGCCTGCTAACCGCGCCCATGCTCGATTTTCAGCTGGCCCACGCCCGCGCCCGCGATGCCGTCCATGCGCGGGCTGACTTTGGGACCCTTGCGCAGGCATTGGCCCCCCGCGAGATCATCGAGGTCGAAAGCGCGGCAGGGGATCGGGTGACCTATCTGCAACGCCCGGATCTCGGACGACGCCTCTCCGAAGAGTCCCGCCCGAACCTGCGACATGGGCCTTATGATGTGGCTCTGGTGATTGGCGATGGCCTGTCTGCGCGTGCGGTCGATGCCCAGGCTGTTGACGTTGTTGAGGCGATCCTGGCGCGCCTCTCGCCTCGGCTGTCGCTTGCGCCGATTGTTCTGGCGCGACAGGCCCGCGTGGCACTGGGCGACGAGATCGGGGACGCGCTTGGTGCGCGCCTCGTTGCCATGCTGATCGGCGAACGACCGGGCCTCAGCGTCGCCGACAGTCTCGGCATCTACCTGACGTTTGATCCCAAACCGGGCCGACGCGACAGCGAGCGCAACTGTATCTCGAATATCCACGGCAACGGCGGGCTGACGGCTGCTGCCGCTGCCGAAAAACTCGTCTGGTTGATAGAAGAGGCGCTGCGCCTTCAATTAACCGGTATCGAACTCAAGGATGACCAGGACACGACTGTCCTGATCGGCGGCGGGAGCTGACCTGTTCAGTCCGCTGCATAGCGGTTCTTGGGTTCCTTCAGTCCGAGATGCCCGCGCAGGGTTGTTGACGTATATTCGGTCCGCAGCAACCCGCGCCGTTGCAATTCCGGCACCACGCCATCGACGAAATCCTGCATGCCGCTGGGCATGGCCGGGAAAATCAGCATGAAGCCATCGGCAGCGCCGCCTTCCAGCCATTCCTGCATGTGGTCGGCGGCCTGCATCGGGGTGCCCCGGAACGTCGTCAGGCCGCGTTCATAGGTCGTGTAGATCTCGCGCAAGGTCATCTTCTTGCGGATCATGCGGACGATATCGGCAAAATACGTCTGGTGGAAATTCGACGTTGCCGGGATCAGTTCTTCCGGGATCGGCTCGTCGATGGGCAAACCCGACAGGTCGATTTCGAGGTCATTGGCAAGCCGCATCTTGCCGACAATCGGCTGGATCATGTCCTGCTGGGCGCGGTATTTCGCTTCCGCCTCTTCCGGCGTTGCGCCAAGGACGATCGGCAAACCTGCCAATATCTTCAACTGGCTGGGATCGCGTCCGAATTTCGCCATCCGCCCCTTCAGGTCCTTGTAGAAGGCCTGTCCTGCCTCCAGTGTCGCATCGGAGGAAAACACCACCTCGGCGATTTCAGCGGCGAAATCCTTGCCTGTGTTCGAAGATCCCGCCTGGATCAGGACCGGTTGTCCCTGCGGGGTCCATCCGATGTTGAGCGCGCCATTGACCCGGAAGAACTCGCCTTCATGCGATAGCGGATGCAATTTGCTCGGGTCGAAATTCTGGCCGTTTGCGACATCATTGATGAAGGCCCCTGCCTCCCAGCTGTCCCACAAGGCCTTGACGACAGAGACGGCTTCACGTGCCCGCGCATAGCGGTCGGCGTGCGGGGGCAGTTTGTCGAGCCCGAAATTCTTCGCCGCATAATCATTGGCCGAGGTCACGACATTCCAGGCGGCGCGGCCGTTGCTCAAATGATCGAGCGAAGCATAGAGCCGGGCGATGTTATAGGGCTCGTAAAAGCTGGTCGAGAGCGTGCCACCAAGGCCGATATGGGTCGTTGCACCCGAAAGCGCCGACAACAGCGTCAGCGGCTCAAACACGTTCATGAACAGCGGAAAGCGGCTCCAGGCTTCGAGATTTTCAGTGCGCGCCGCAGGCGTATCCGCCACGAAGAACAGATCGAACATGCCGCGTTCTGCAAGCTGTGCCGCATGCGTGTAATAGCGGATATCGGTCGCCGGATCATGTTTGGTCCCGGTCAGCATCCAGGACGCCGGATGCACACCTGTGCCCTGGATCAAAACGGCGAGGGAAAGTTGCGGCATCGACGGGTCCTCTCCAAAACAGCGGCGCAATGTGATGACCCGATCGTCAACACACTGCCTTCCCGCCTAAGAGACCAGTCTCCGGCAATCTTGCCAAGAGGATAGTCCGCACGAATACCGAGTTACCCTGCAAAAAATCAGTCGCCATTCCAATTCGAGACGTCAGGTCCTCACACCTGACCGATGGTCTTCAGCTTCACGCGTGGGTGAACTTCGCTCTGGCTCATGACGACCGTCTGGGCGCGGAAGCGTTCGACGATGGCGCGCACATGGTGGCGAATGCCGGGCGAGGTCAGCAGTACCGGAATTTCGCCTTGGGTCGCCGCATCTTCGAAGGCCTGCCGGACGGCGGTGACGAAATCGCCGAGCTTGGACGGTGCCATCGCCAGATGCTTCTCGTCGCCCTCGCCGACAATCGCCTCGGCAAAGGCCAGTTCCCATGCCGGTGACAGGGCGATGAGCGGCAGGAAGCCATTGTGCGACAGGTTTGCCGCGCAGAGCTGCCGGGCCAGCCGCATGCGGACGTGTTCGGTGATCCCTGAGACCGAGCGCGTGAAGCCGACGGCCTCGGCAATCCCTTCCAGAATGGACGAGAGATCGCGGATTGAAATGCGCTCGTTGAGCAGCGACTGCAGCACGCGCTGGATGCCGGAGACGTTGATCTGACTCGGGACGATATCGTCGATGAGCTTGTGCTGTTCCTTCGGCAGATCGTTCAGGAGCTTCTGGACGTCCGCATAGGAGAGCAGGTCGGCAACGTTCGTCTTCAGCACTTCGGTCAGATGCGTGGATAGAACCGTCGACGGATCGACGACCGTGAGGCCCCGGATCGCAGCTTCTTCCTTGAGGCCAGCGTCGATCCAGGCGGCGGGCAGGCCGAAGGTTGGCTCGGTCGTATGTGTGCCCGGCAGTTCGATTGGCCTGCCGTCCGGGTCCATGACCATGAACTGGTTCGGGAACAGGATGCCGCGACCGGCCTCCACTTCCTTGACCTTGATGATGTACTCGTTGGACGCCAGCTGCACGTTGTCGAGCAGGCGGCACGGTGGCATCACGAAGCCCATGTCGGAGGCGAGCTGACGGCGCAGCGCCTTGATCTGCTCCGTCAGGCGGTCGGTGCCATCCGGACCATTGATGAGCGTCAGCAGGGCGTAGCCGAGTTCGATGCGAAGATCGTCCATCCGCAGGAGGTCGACCGCGTGCTCCTCCTTCGGCGCAACCGATTGCTGGATGGCTTCCGCAGTCGCTGCCGTATTATCGAATTCGATCTGGCGGTTCTTGCGCTCGGCAAAGAGCGCCAGCATGCCTGCCCCCGTGGCCAGGATCAGGAAGGGAAACGTCGGCATGCCCGGCAACAGCGCCAGCGCGATCATGACGGCTGATGCCATCGCCAGGGCGCGCGGATAGCCGGAAAATTGCTTCATCAGCGCCTTGTCGGCAGCACCGGAAACACCGGCCTTGGAGACGAGCAAGCCCGCCGCCACGGAAACGATCAGCGCCGGGATCTGCGTGACGAGACCGTCACCCACCGTCAGCAGCGTGTAGGAATGCGCAGCATCTGAAATGCTGACGCCCTGCTGCATAACGCCGATGATGATGCCGGCCACGACGTTGATGAACGTGATCATGAGGCCGGCGATCGCGTCACCGCGCACGAATTTCGAGGCACCGTCCATGGCGCCGAAGAAGGATGATTCGTCTTCGAGATCCTTGCGCCGCTGCTTGGCGACCTTCTCGTCGATGAGGCCTGCCGACAGATCGGCATCGATGGCCATCTGCTTGCCGGGCATGGCGTCGAGCGTAAAGCGGGCCGCGACTTCCGCGATACGACCGGAACCCTTGGTGATGACGATGAAGTTCACGATCAGCAGGATCGCATAGACGATGATGCCGATGACAAAGTTGCCGCCCATGACGAAGTTGCCGAAGGCTTCGATCACATGGCCTGCTGCTGCCGCTCCCTCGTGGCCATGGCTGAGGATCAGGCGCGTCGAGGCCATGTTGAGCGACAGGCGCAACATCGTGGCAATGAGCAGGACCGTCGGGAAGGATGAGAATTCCAGCGGGGCCTGAATGAACAGCGACGTCATCAGGATCATGACGGAGAGCGTGATCGAGATCGCCAGCGCCATGTCGAGCAGCCAGGACGGCAGCGGCACGATCAGCACCATCAGGATCGTCATGACGCCGACAGCCAGCGCCACGTCGCCGCGCCGCGCCGCCTTCAGGAAATCCTGCAGGGACGGGAATTGCAGCTTCAGTCCGGGTACTTTGGCAGCCCCGGTTTCTGCGGTCACGTCACTCATGGCACCCCCAAATCACCCGACACGGCAACTCCTGCCGGGCAATTATTGCCGGGTGTATGGTTAACGGGTGGTTAAGATTGTGTGCGAAATTGGGAGGGGATGGCGGGTGGGAGCGAGGCCCGTCAGGTATCCTTGCCCGTCATCCCGACACGGTCGGCAGGAATCACAGCGAAAGCCGATGTTGGTGCTTTGGACGCTCATATCCTTGAACCGCCTTATCGACAACGCCAGGAGAATCCGGCACGAAGACATCCATGAACTTGCGTGCCCTTCCGATCATCGTTCGTCGCCGCACCGCGACCTTGTTTGGCGCTGTGCTGCTGGGCATAGCGGCGCTGGTTTTTGCGCGATTGGCCGATACAGCCAGCGGCCTCTTTCTGGCCTTTTCGGCCCGCTACACCTATGCGCCGCTCATTGTAACGCCGGTCGGGCTGGGGCTAATCGTTGCACTGACGCGACGCTTTTATCCGCTCTCGCGTGGCTCGGGCATTCCACAGGTCATCGTCGGCTGCGATGATGCCCGTCATGCCGTGGGGCGTGGTCTGATTTCGATCCCGACAGCGATTTTCAAGGTCGTGATGACGGTTGCGGCGCTGCTGATTGGCGCGTCCGTTGGTCGCGAAGGTCCGACGGTGCAGGTTTCCGCTGCGATCATGGCGATGGCGCACCGCGTCATGAAGATTGAACTGTCGGCTGCCGTCGTGATCGCTGGCGGCGCGGCGGGTGTCTCTGCGGCTTTCAATACGCCCTTGGCCGGCGTTGCCTTCGCGATCGAAGAATTGGCGGCGGCCTATCATCAGCGACTTGCGCTGCTGGCCATGGTTGCGGTCATGATCTCTGGCATGGTCAGCCTCGGGCTTGCGGGCGATTACGTCTATTTTGGCGCGATGCACCAGCGGATGGGATTCCTGTCGGCGCTGATGATTGCGCCGGTGGCCGGTATCGTTGGCGGCCTGACGGGCGGACTATTCTCGGCAACCGCACTCGCCTTCGGGCGGACCACCTGGAAACCGGTCGCGCTGATCCGCGCCCGCCCGATCACGCTGGCGGTTGGCTGCGGGGGGCTGATTGCCGGGCTTGGTGTTCTGACACACGGCGCGACGTGGGGCGCCGGCTACGAAATGGCCAAGCAACTGGTTGAATCCGATCCGCAACCGCTGTGGTTCGGTCCGTCGAAAATCGCGGCCTCGCTGCTGACCATGCTCAGCGGAACGCCCGGCGGCATTTTTGCGCCGTCGCTCGCCGCCGGGGCCGGGATCGGCAACCTGATTGCCTCTGTCTTTCCCTATGAGCCGCTTGGGCCGATCGTCCTGCTTGGCATGATCGGTTATTTTGTCGGTGTGGTTCGCGCGCCGCTGACAGCCACATTGATCATCTCGGAGATGACAGACAGCCGAGCCATGGTGCTGCCTTTCCTGATTTCTGCGGTGATTGCCGACGGCATTTCGTCTCTCGTCTGCAAGGAACGGCTTTACCACGGGCTATCGAAAGCATTCGTGGAACCTGCCGACCGCATGGAAGTGGATGAAGGGCTTTAACGCCCCCCATCCTCGTCAATCTTTCACTGCATCGCCTTTTCCATGGCGTCGCTGAGCTTGGCGGTTGGGTTGGCCTTGCAATAGTCGTTGATCTTCTTGTCCATGTCGTCGGCTGCGGCGTCGCCGGTCTTGGGCTGCGGGCCCATCTGGGCGAGAAGCTTCATATAATCGGCGCAGGTTGAATTCGGGTCGCTGGCCTGGGCAAAAGCCGAGGAGATGCCGAGGGTCGAGAAAAGGGCAACGATCAGAAATTGACACATCGGGGAAAGCTCCGGGTTGATTTTTGAGTGAATGGAGTCCGATCTGACTCGGATGACGGCAATGACGGGCAAGTCTGACAAACGCTTATTTGCGGAAATGCAGAAAGAACATCATTTAGATCAATAGCACGGTAACGGTTGCAGGTCTGGTAAATCGGACAGCATCCAACCGGTTAGCCGACGAGGCCGTATAAAAGTCTGTCGTTGTCTGCCAAATCAGTGACGTAACTGTCATGGACTGGCTAGGGCGCTTTCGGCACCCTGTCCAGTCCACGAATGGCTTTTGTCGCAAGTGTGATCCGCCGGGAGCGGGGCCGCTCAGGCAACTTCCTGCCTGGCTTCACCGGGGGCTGGCACCGGAATACCCTCAGCGGTGTATTCATTCAGCTTGTTGCGCAGCGTCCGGATCGAAATGCCGAGGATATTCGCGGCATGGGTCCGGTTGCCCAGACAATGATCGAGCGTCGACAGAATCAGGTCACGTTCGACGTCAGCAACCGTCCGGCCCACAAGCGCCCGCGTCATCACTTCCGCCGTCATCGCCAGTTGCCGAACCGAGCGATCAACCGGCGACATCGTCGTCTCGTCGATGCGCTCGCCGTCGGGCGTGCGGATCGCATCGACGCCGATTTCTTCGCCAATCGACAGGAGAACGGCGCGATGCAACGTGTTTTCAAGCTCGCGGACATTGCCCGGCCAGCGGCCCCGGATCAACTCGCGCCGTGCATCATGGCTGAGCGGCTTCGGCTTCAGTCCGTTTGCCCTCGCATATTTCTCGATGAAGAAGTCCGACAAGGCCTGAATATCCTGTGGCCGGTCGCGCAATGGCGGGATCTTCAGATTGACGACGTTGAGCCGGTAAAGCAAATCCTCGCGGAACGTGCCCTTGCGCACTTCGTCCGCCAGCACGCGGTTGGACGTTGCCAGAATGCGGATATTGACCGGCACCGGCCGCGTGCCACCGACACGATCGATGACGCGCTCCTGGATGGCGCGCAAGAGCTTGGCCTGCAAACGCAGATCCATTTCGGAGATTTCGTCGAGCAGCAGCGTGCCGCCGTCGGCTTCCTCGAACTTGCCGATGCGCCGTGCCACAGCGCCGGTAAAGGCGCCCTTTTCGTGACCGAACAACTCGCTTTCGAGGAGCTGCTCGGGAATGGCAGCGCAATTGACCGCAATGAACGGATGGGCGGCCCGGTTGGACTTGCGATGAACGTGGCGGGCGAGCACTTCCTTGCCGGTTCCGCTCTCGCCGGTGATGAGAATGGACGCGTCGCTCGGTGCCACCTGATCCGCCAGCTTGACGACCTTGGCCATCAGTTCGTCGCGGACGATCATGTCCTTGCCGTCTTCGGCAACGGCGGCGAGAACAGCGGCGATCAGTTCGGGATCGGGCGGCAGCGGAATATATTCCTTGGCCCCCGCCCGGATTGCTTCCACGGCAGCACGCGCGTTGGAGGCTGTGCCGCAGGCAACCACGGGCACATGGATGAGTTCGGATTCCAGTCGCTTGATGAACTCACCGATGGGCAGCGCCACGTCGATCATGACGAGATCTGCCCCCTTGCCCGAGCGCAACGTTCGCAGCGCCGTTTCGATGGTTTCGGCATGCGTGACCAGTGCACCACGATCCATGGCCATTCGCGAGGCAAGCGCGAACTGACCACCCAATGTGCCGACTATCAAGAGCCTCATCGACGTCGTTCCTTTTCCTTGGGGCAGCCCGCGAAGGGTTGCTTTAATGACTTCTTCCAGTATCCCCGCCTGAGCGCAGTGCTGCGCTCCGGCTCTGAGATGACGAATGAAGCCCGGGCCAATCGGCCAATGTCCGTACCGCGTATTGCAACTGCTCAAACCGTGCGATGAGTGGTCGGTTTCCACCCGTCAAACGGCAACTCATTTGTCTGTCTTGATGATTTCCGTCATCGTGACGCCCAGCCGGTCATCGACCAGAACCACTTCGCCGCGCGCCACTAGCCGATTGTTGACGTAGATATCGATGGCTTCACCGACCTTGCGGTCGAGTTCCAGAACGGTGCCGCTGGCCATTTTCAGGAGGTCAGCGACCTGCATCCGGGCTTGACCGAGAACGGCTGCCACCCGCACCGGAACATCAAACACGGCCTCCAGATCGGCTGCGCTCTTGGGTTGCCCGTTTTCGTCATCCCGCTGGAAACCCCTGCGAGCGGAGCTGCCCATCTCGTCGAGCGTGAGATCGCCGGATCCGATACCCTCTCCTGTTGCTGCCATAACCAGTTCCTTCCTTCGGCCTCACCAGCCGGTCACAAAGTCGAATTCAACCCTTGGCGATTTGCACATCGCGCGCTTCGATGTACCGCGTGATCGCGGCCTCGACATCGTCCATGACGTGTTTCAGATCATGGACGATCCCGCCTTCAGCCCACTCGATACGGCAATCGCCGCGCAAGATATCGTCTTCACCCAAGATCACCATGCGGCCCTCAAAGCCGCTTTCCTTGACGAGCTTGTCGACATGCGACTTGATCGCCTCGCTGTCGGCCACATTGATGCGCAGCACCAGATGCGGCGATTTGCGCAAGGGACCCAGACACTCTGCCAGCAAGGCGCGGATCTCGACGATCGGCTCGCGCTCGATCAGCCGTGTGGCCAGCTTGCGGGCAACGGAAACGGCGAGGTTGATCGCATCCTTCTCGACCTGAAGGTGGTTTGCATCCATTGTGGACAGTAGTCTCTGGCAGGCGTTGGCGATCCGGGCTGCCTCATCGGCGAGCCGCTGCGCGGCTTGCGCTTCTGCCGATGCCTGACCTTCCGCACGACCCGCAGCCCGTCCCCGTTCATCGGCCTCGCCGAGTTGGATCAGATGGGTCACCATGTCGATCATGGGGACTTCCGGTTCGCGTGGCGGCTCAGGCATCTGTACATGCGCGACCGCAGGCTTTTGAGGAGCCTGAAAGTCGAGATCAAATGTGTACCGCGCCGGGGATGCCATTCGGTGTCCTTCTTTGATGAACTCGGGGCCAGAACTGGCGTGAATTCGGAGTTCGCGTCGCTGTCCTAGTAGACCAGTTCGTCTTCACTCTTCTGCTTGTTGATGACGATCTGGCCCTGGGCTGCCAGATCCTTGGCCGCGTTGACCATGGTGCCCTGCGCATCATCGACATCCTTGAGCCGAACTGGTCCGAGCGCTTCCATGTCTTCCTTCATCATGTTGGCCGCGCGGCTCGACATGTTCGAGAAGAAATAGTTGCGGACGGTCTCGCTGGCACCCTTCAGGGCGATGCACAGCGCGTCCTTTTCGACATTGCGCAGCAGCGTCTGGATTGCTGCTGTATCCAGTTTGCCGAGGTCCTCGAAGGTGAACATCAGCGACTTGATCCGCTCTGCGGACTCGCGGTTGTCTTCTTCAAGGGCTGTCAGGAAGCGCGCTTCTGTCTGGCGGTCGAACGAGTTAAAGATTTCCGCCATGAGTTCATGCGAATCGCGCCGGGTCGTATGCGACAGGTTGGACATGAACTCGATGCGGAGTGTCTGTTCGACCTTGTCGAGCACGTCTTTCTGAACGGCTTCCATGCGCAACATGCGATTGACGACTTCGAGCGCAAATTCGTCTGGCAGGATGGCCAGAACGCGACCGGCGTGATCCGAGCGGATCTTGGACAGCACGAGGGCAACGGTCTGCGGGTATTCGTTCTTGAGGTAGTTGGCCAGCACGTTTTCCTGAACGTTCGACAGCTTCTCCCACATGTTGCGCCCGGCGGGGCCGCGAATTTCGCTCATGATGTGATTGACGCGCTCGGGTGGCAGGAACGACGCCAGGATGCGTTCGGTGCTATCGTAATTGCCGGTCAGCGAGCCCTTCGATGAGAGTCGCGTGACAAAATCGACAAACAGATTTTCCAGCATCTCCGGTGTCACGGCACCGAGTCGCGACATTGCCTGCGAGATCGCCCGAACCTCAAGTTCGTCGAGCTGCTTCCAGATTTCGCGGCCGTATTCCTCTCCAAGCGCCAGCAGCAAGACCGCTGCCCGTTCGGCGCCTGCCAGTTCACGATACTTTTCGGTCGTGCTGACCGTCAGTCCGCCGCCGCCGGTCTGGGCTTCAAGTTGATTTGCTGCTGCCATGCTGGCCACCTTGCCCGGTATCAGTCTGAGAGGTCGATAGGTTCAAGTCGTCGATTTGAATGATCTGTGAATGCGCAGCTCCTGAGGAGACAAACTCAGCCATCTGCTAGCCAACCGCGGATGATCGCCGTCGCTTCACCCGGATTTTCCTTGATCATCTCGCCGACCTTGGCAATCGAGGTTGCCTGGAGAGCACCCAACTGCTGTGCCAGTTCAAGCTTGTTGGGGCCCGATGGAACAAGGTCCGTCGATCCGCTCTCGGAGCCCTCCGTCGCATGGGCGGGCGATCCATCGGGATTGGTTCCGGACGTACCGTGCGTTCCATTGATCAGGGCGTTCTGGCCAGACTGGATTGCGGTCAGGTTCGGCAGACCGGCAAACATGCCCGTTCCGCTCGTCGCAGCCGCCGTATTCTGGGCGACGTTTTCGGCTGTGATCTTCTTGATGAGCGGACGAACCGCAATCAACAGCACGAGCAGTGTCATGAGCAGAAGGACACCCATCTCGGCGAAGCGGACAACGTCATCCTTGGAGAAGTCGAACATTGCCGCAAAACCGGTCTTGGCGGTTTCCAGCGGCAAGGATTGGGGGGCCTCGGCAAAGCGCAGGTTGACAACTTCCACCGTGTCACCGCGTGACTGGTCGAATCCGACAGCCGACTTCACCAGCGCAGTAATCTGGTCCAGATCCTTCTGGGCACGGGGCTGATAGGTGACTTCGCCGTTCGTGCCTGTGGCGTAAACGCCATCGACGAGCACGGCCACGGACAGGCGCTTGACGCGACCGGCTTCCAGAATTTCCGTCCGGCTGGTTTTCGAGATCTCGTAGTTCTTGGTCTCGGTCGTCTTTGACGAAGCGTCCTTGCCCTGGTTGCCGGACTGGTTCTGCTGGCCGCCTGGCACCTGATTGCCAACAGTGACACCATTCTCCTGATTGGCAGTTGTCGAATTTTCTTCCTCGGTCTGTTCAGATCGAATGACCTGACCGTTCGGATCAAAGGAGTCGGAGGTTTGCGTGACGCGGTTGTAGTCGACATCAGCGGTCACGCGCACCTGGGCACGTCCGTCGCCGACGATCTTGGCCACGATGGCGTCGACCTGGGTTTCCATCCGCCGCTCGAATGCAACGTTGCGTTCCTGAAGTGAGGCCGCGATCATGCCGGGCTGGTCATCTTCCATGCCGGAGGCCAGCATGCGACCGCTTTCATCAACCACGGAAACGCGTCCGGGGCGCAATCCCTGGACGGAGGTTGCCACGAGATGCTGGATCGCGCGGACCTGGGCAGGTTCAAGTGACCCGCGTGCCTTCACCACGATCGATGCCGAAGGCTCGACCTTTTCCTTCTGGAACAGCTGACGTTCGGGGATCACAAGATGGACCCGCGCTTGTTCCACACGGTCGAGAGACCGGATCGTCCGCGACAATTCCCCTTCAAGCGCTCTGAGATGGTTGATGTTCTGGACGAATGTCGTTGTCCCCAGCGCGTCGGATTTGTCGAAGATCTCGTAACCGACCGAGCCACCGAGCGGCAGCCCCTTTTCTGCCAGACGCATGCGGATGCGCGGCATCTGCTCCTTGGGAACCAGAATCTGTGTGCCATCGTTGCGGATCTCGTACTGGATCGCCTGGGCTTCGAGTTCCTTGACGATGGACCCGGAATCCTGAACCGACAGATCTGAATAGAGCGGCACCATCGCCGGAGCGGTGGCGCGCATGATGATGAATGAGAAAAAGCCAAGCAGCGCAAGGGCGACAACACCCATGGCAGCCAGGCGCGGTACTCCGAGTGTCTTGATGAAATCAACCGCGCCGTTCACGTGAAGCTTCCTCGACTGATGCACTCGGCTTGAAATGAGTGCGGACAACGCTTGTTTCAAAGAATTTCCGGGCGCTGCGCCTTGGATCCAGCTCACGGTGGGGGCGTGAGACTCGACGCGAAGCGATGCGCTAGGCAAGAATTTCCCAGTTCATGGTAAACGAGTGGTTAACGCGCTGGTCCAAATTCGGAAATTTCTGTCGAATTCGAGCGGCAGCTCTCAAGAATGGCGGAATTGCTCGGAAAAAAATGCCTAGTTGGGCCAACTCTCGTCGGGGACATTGTGCCCGACGTTGGAGAAGATGTTCAGCAGAATGAGAGTTTGAAAATAGCTGTTGCGAGACGTAATTTTTGGTATAAAATTGAAATAAATACATTTTTAGATTGAATTTTTGCTTTTACGTCCCGATAGCAAAGCAAAAAAGGCCAGCACGCAGCCAGCCTCTTTCGATACATCATCGCCATTAAGTTCGATTACTGGCGATATTGTTGAATTCTCGTCGTTCTCAGGCCTGCTAGACCGTGACGATCAATCGACTGTTGCCAGGCGAGAAATTCCTCGACGGTCAAAGTATAGCGGTTACAGGCCTCTTCAAGGGACAGGAGCCCCCCGCGTACGGCTGCAACAACTTCGGCCTTTCGGCGAATGACCCAACGCTTGGTGTCACTCGGGGGAAGGTCGGCTATCGTCAAGGGGCTACCATCCGGCCCGATAACGTATTTCACTCTAGGTCGTACTTGATCGGTCATCGTACTCTCACAAACACTCGATGCGACCACATCGAGGGTGAGATTACTGGCAGTGCCTTAAAATATGGCTAAGCCGAATTGTTCTTTTTTATCAATCGACCACAATTTTGCATTCTTCATGCATTTTTTTGAACGTGACGACGCGATCTCCGCATTCGATCGGAAATAGATGAATAATATCAGTTGTTTGCGAGATTTATATTGATCGGGAAATCGTCACGTCCCCGGTTCAGGGACGCGATTTCCCGGTCTTTTGTCAGCTTCCGACCGACGTTACCGACCAAACACTAACTTTTGAGCCGTTTACGTTAAGATATGGCTGGCCGCTGGAGAAGTCGACGCCGGTCACCTGTCCGGTGACATCAGTCGATACTGTCGCAGCGTTGCCTGCGGAATCCTGTCCGGTAACCGAGATCTTGTAGGTGCCTGCCGGCTCCGTGACGCCACCGGTGCCGGTTCCGTTCCACTGGAAGGTCGATGTTCCGGAAGGGTAGGAACCCGTCTGTGTGTAAACGACGTTGCCCGCGCTGTTGAGCACATTGATCGTCGCCGATGCATTGCGATCAAGCGAGAATGACCACTGGGCATTCCCGTTTGACAAGGTTGTCTGGGACCCGTCAGCGGTTACGGTCTGGCCGACATAGGAAAGCATCGAAGTCGCGTTCGAAACCGACAGGGAATTCGCGATCGTGCTCAGCGTGGCATTCGTGTTGATCTGCTGTTCAACCTGCGAGTATTCGACGAGCTGCTGTGTGAACTGGCTTGCGTCCATCGGGTTGGTCGGGTCCTGGTTCTGCAACTGGGTCGTCAACAGGTTCAGGAACATCGTGTAATTGCCCGACAGTGCCGATTGGGCGGCATTGGTGGAGTTCGTGGTGCTCGACGAAATCGTTGTCGGTGGCGTAACGCCCGCCCCAAATCCTGTCACTGAAGAAGTCGTTGTCATGATGTCTGCTCCAGAAGCGGTCTGTGACTGCTGTCTTCAAATCGATCAAACACTCAGGTCAACCCCATCCGCGCGGATGTAGGTTGGTCGCGCGTAGCTGACCGTCTGTGGTTGGCTTGTGGTCGCATCGGTCGATGCGGTCGGCACGGGCTGCGGCGTGCGGGACTGAGCGCCCTGTTGTTGGCTCTGACCTTGTCCCTGATCACGCAGCGAGAACTGCAGGCTGTTGGGATCGGTCTTGAAACCCGCCTGATCCAGCGACCGTGACAGCTGTTGCTGGTCGCGCATCATGAGGTCGAGGGTTGCCGGCTGGTCCACGATCATGTGAGCGCGAACCTGGCCGTCCGACGAGACCTGCATCTTGACGTCGATCCCGCCCAGGCCGGCGGGGTCGAGGCGAATGCGGAATTCGCTGTTGCCATTCCTGGCCTGAGCGATGACCGTACTGGCGACTTCGGATAGTTTTACCGAAGAAATGACGGTACCGGGCTTATCATTCGCGGCCTGACGGAGCTGGTTCTGGATGAGTCCGGCGAATCCTGGATCCTGATTGGAATTCTGACCGTCAGCTGCGGTTGTCGCAGCGTCCTGTTCGCCATCCACCTGCTCCTTGGAGCTGCCGCTCAGATTTGACGTCGATCCTTTGATCGCTGCCAGAACCTTGCCGACGGATCCCGTCAAGGTTCCGGCCTGGGTGACGTCCTCTCCGTTTGCTTCCGCGGCGCCAACATTTGCCGTCGCCGACGCCGTGGTGGATCTGGAAGCGCCGAGTTGGGCGGCTTGCAGCTTTGCCCGGATTTCGGCCATGCGGGACATCGGCATGTTCGATGTCTGCTGCTTGATCGCAGCCGAAGCCACCTCGGCTGCCGCCTTGCCATCGGCAGCGGCCTTGCCGTCGCCTGCCGCCGTTGAATTGCCGGTCTGCGTCGCGATGGTGTTGGCAGCAATGGCGGCGCTGGCAGCGGCGTCCGCCGCCAGTGTCTGGCCCGCGTCGCCAGATGGTACCAGTTGCCCGTTGATCGAAACGACGCCCTGCTGGGCGAGGGCAGCCTTCGCCGCATCGGCCTGCTGGACTGCGCTGGATTGCGCCGTGGCGATTGTGGTGGCTGTCTGTGATGTGTCCTGCCCGCTCAGCGCGGCAATGGCCTGCTGCGCGGCAGTTCCGGTCGAAAGGGGATCAAGCGTGAACTGGAGTGCTGCAAGACCGGACTGACCGGCCTGGCTGACCGCTGCGGCATTCAGCTGCAGGTTGGTTTGCAGCACGTTTTGGCTTTGCGCAGCGTCAGTGGCGCTCGTCGCTTCGTCTTTGGCGACTTTGGCGGTCTTGTTCCGGCTGGCGAGAATTGAGGCGATGTCCGACTGACTGTAGCCCAGATGGGCCAGCTGATGGGTGACGTCGCTTGTGCCCTGATCGAGGTTGGTTGAATCGGCAAAGCTGAAGCTGTAGGCGTCGAGCAGGTTGGTTGCTGTCTCCTGACCCGATGTTGCCGTTGTACTGGCGGTCGTCGAGCCCGCATTTGTGCCTGTTGTACCCGTTGTGGCTGGTTGTGCGCCGGCAACGGGTTGCGTCGCTGTTCCGTTGGACATGAACGACGACATATAATTGATGAAGCCGCTACCAGATGCACCGGTCGTCGGATCGGATGACGCGACCGGCGGCAGTGGCGCATTGGCGCGTGTGGGGCTGGCGGATGGGGCGACGCTGGGCAAACTCTTCCTCCTCGCATGACGAAGATGACGTGATTGGAGAGTGTCACGCAAACTCCGGGCCAACTTGCTGCCGGGCGTCAGGCTTCATCGCTTTCAAAGCGAAAAAGTGAGTAAAAACAAAGTGTTTTCGAGACTCGTAGGTGATGTGGCCAACGGTGCGGGACGACACCGGCGCTGATGTCGTCATTGTTTCCCGGCAAAGACTGCCGGGGCTGGAAACTCCTGCCTGCCGATGTGTGTCGTTGGCGTTGCAGCCACTTGAAGCGGTCTGACCGGGACTTATCTTGCGACAGACCCGCACCGATGCGCGATCAGCTATCGACGCCAATTGATTCCCATTTGCCGCGATTTGAGATATGACGTTGTTGGGTGTAATTTTGTTTTGAGCAGACACCGACGCTCTACGATACATGACGGCGAATAGCAAAGCTGTTTCGTCTCTTGTGTTTGGTCTGTCTTGTGCGCTCACGGTTAAACGATCATATGCGCCATTCACTGGACCGGGTGTTTGGGCGACAAGGCCCGGGTCCTGATTACAGGCAGCAGACCTGGCGCTTTGCAGATTAGGATTGGAAGCGATGTTGAACTCCCTCGGATTTGCAGGACGCCCGCAGGACACGCGTGTCGTCGTTGCCATGTCTGGCGGCGTCGATTCCTCCGTTGTCGCGGGTCTTCTGAAAAGTGAAGGCTATGATGTGGTTGGCATCACGTTGCAGCTTTATGATCATGGCGAGGCGACACATCGCAAGGGGGCCTGCTGCGCCGGTCAGGATATCCAGGATGCGCGCCGGGTCTGCGAGACCCTGGGGCTGCCGCATTATGTGCTCGATTATGAGGACAGGTTCCGCGCGTCCGTCATCGACCGGTTTGCCGAGAGCTACCTGAACGGTGAAACGCCGGTTCCCTGTGTTTCGTGCAATCAGACCGTCAAGTTTTCCGATTTGCTGGCAACAGCCCGCGATCTGGGTGCAGCGGCGCTGGCCACGGGCCATTATGTCCGCTCGGCGCGCCGGGAAGATGGGCATTGGTCGATGTTCCGTCCGGTGGATCTTGATCGAGACCAGAGCTATTTTCTCTATGCCACGACCCAGGAACAGCTCGATTTCCTCCGCTTTCCCTTGGGCGGGATGACAAAGCCGGAAACACGGGACCTCGCACGCAAGTTCGGGCTTGTGGTGGCTGACAAGCATGACAGCCAGGACATCTGCTTTGTGCCTTCCGGCAAGTACGCCGACGTGATCGAGCGGCTGAAGCCGGGCGCAGCTGAATCCGGCGAAATTGTCCATGTCGATGGCCGTGTGCTGGGCCAGCACGACGGGATCATCCATTATACAGTCGGTCAGCGACGCGGCATCGGCCTGTCCATCGGTGAGCCGCTGTATGTCGTGCACCTTGATAGCGATCATCGCCGCGTCGTGGTTGGACCGCGCGAAGTCCTCCTGACACGTCGCCTGCGCTTGCGGGATGTCAACTGGCTGGGTGAAGATCCTCTGGCAGCCTTGCCTGAAGACGGTCTTGATGTCTGGGCCAAGGTCCGTTCGACACGTCCGCCGCAAGCAGCCCGCATTTTGAACGATGACGGAGACATTGTCCTTGAACTGGCGAGCGGCGAGCAGGGCGTTGCTCCGGGACAGGCGGCTGTCTTCTATGATGCGCCGGAAGGCGCGTCGCGCGTGCTGGGCGGCGGGACAATTGCGCGCGTCGAGCGATCTGCCGAAGCAGAGACCGCGTTGCAGCGACTTGCCGATTTGCCGTCGCATGTCTTGCAGGGCATCCACGCGGCGGAATGAAGGTTTTGTCCCTGAAACGGACTCTCTCGCGATCCCTTGCTTGACAGCCTCGGTCCTGAGACCGTATATCCGCGCCCTATGGCTGGGTAGCTCAGATGGTTAGAGCGGAGGATTCATAACCCTCAGGTCGGCGGTTCGATCCCGCCCCCCGCCACCAATCCTTGAACAGGTCGCAGCAAGGTTTGTTTGATCGCTTGGGTCATCATGTTGATGGCACTTGTGTGTGCGACGCATTTCGTCTCTTTGACGACAGCGGATATCGGAATAGCGCTCGATAGTTGACGCTCGCGGGCACCTTGGGCATAGACGCTGTGTCGACGCTTCGCGCCGCTTGCTGGTGACATCATTGCCCATGTCCGACCCAATCCGACTGAAGTATCTGGGACGCCTGCTGCCGGGTCGATCGCGCGACGTGTCGCTGCTGGCGCTTGGCGGATGTGTCGGCATTCTCGCTGGTCTTGTCGTCTCGGTAATGAGTTTCCTGACCAACGGCCTGCATTCCCTTCTATTCGGTATATCTCTGTCGGAACGGCTGTCCGAGCAGCGCGCCTTGAACCATCCGGCCCTGATCCTCATTCCGTGCGTGGGTGGTGCGTTGATCGGGCTGACGCTCTGGTGGGTCCGCAGGCAGAACGCGCGATTGCCTGTCGATCCGATTGAGGCAAATGCCTTGCACGGCGGACGCATGGCCATCGCGGAAAGTTTTCTCGTTGCTGGCCAAGCGATCGTGTCGTCTGGATTTGGCGCTTCGGTTGGCCTTGAGGCGGGCTATACGCAGGCCGCCGCCAGCCTTGCCTCGCGGCTGGCCGTTTCCCTCGGCCTCAGACGCGGTGAAGTTCGAATGCTGGTGGGATGCGGGGCGGCCGGCGCCATTTCCGCCGCGTTCGATGCACCGATGACCGGCGCTTTCTATGCCTTTGAACTCATCATCGGCACCTATTCCATCATGCTGGTGGCGCCGGTCCTGGCGTCTGCCTTGATCGCCAAACTGACGACCGACTGGATCGGGATTGATCACATCCCCATTGATATCGGACCGATCCACGCAGTGTCGACGAGCGATCTGCCGGCCTATCTTGGCCTTGGCGTGCTGGGCGGCGTTGCTGCGGTTCTGACGATGCGGCTCGTTTCGGTTGTCGAAACCCTGTTCCGGAAGGCAGGCTGTCCAATCTGGCTGCGTCCCGTCATCGGCGGCTTGATTGTCGGGGTCTTTGGCTACATCAGCCCGCAAGTGCTCGCGTCAGGTCACGGGGCGTTGCATCTGGAACTCGCCATCGACCTGACCTGGCAAGCGCTTCTCTTTCTCTTCTGCTTCAAGGCCCTCGCATCCGCCCTTTCGCTGGGAGCGGGATTTCGCGGTGGCCTTTTCTTCTCCTCGCTGTTCCTGGGGTCCTTGCTCGGCAAGCTCTTTGCCGCAGGTGTCGGATATGCGGGCGTGTCCGCGAGCATCTCGCCGATGGTCGCGGCGGTCGTCGGCATGAGCGCCATGGCGGTTGGCTGCGTCGGCGGGCCATTGACGATGACGTTTCTGGCACTCGAATCAACCGGTGATCTGGCGATCACAGCTGCGGTTCTGGTTGCGTCACTTGCCTCGGCCATCGTTGTCCGGGCCACGTTCGGCTACTCGTTTTCGACGTGGCGGCTGCATCTGCGTGGCGAGACGATTCGCAACGGACACGACGTCGGTCGCATGCGCAATCTGACCGTCGGCGGCATCATGCGAACAAATTATCGGACTGTTTCGATTCACCAGAACCTCGCCCAATTCTGCGAGGACTTCCCGTTGGGGTCCGGACAGCGCGTCATCGGGCTTGATGACGATGGACTTTACGCGGGCATCATCCTCATTTCGGACGCGCACGCAGCCCTGTCCGAAACGAAAGGTGCCATGCTTGCCAATCTGGCGATTTGTGCCGGGGCCATGCTTGTTCCCTCCATGACGGCTGAGGAGGCTGCGCGGCTGTTTGTGGCAGCAGCGAGCGAGGAACTTGTCGTGGTTGACGCACCCTCCACCCGCCGTGTGCTCGGTCTGGTCACGGAAAAGCATCTGTTGCGTCGCTATTCCCATGAACTCGAGAAGACCTGCCGGGACCTCGCAGGGAGCGATTGATCCATTCATTGGTCGGGCGCGCAGCCGGTTTTATGGCACTTTTGTCCCGGGATTAATGTGGGTTGGGCTGGGCGGGCCGTCCTGCTGACCGATCAGACATCAAGTGTTTCCGGCAACGCTTTTACAATTATGCTTAATTTTTCTGAAAGAGCATTTATTTCTTTAATGGTGCATTAACTATGTCTGCTTACCTTTCCCTAAGCTTCCCGGACCGAAGCACGAGAGATCCTAGAAGGGATAAGGACCATGACCGGTATTGTATTATCTGCTGCAGTGCGTCAGAACCTACTGTCATTGCAGAATACCGCCAGTTTGCTGGCAACCACGCAAAATGACCTGTCGACTGGCAACAAGGTGAATTCTGCCCTCGACAACCCCACGAATTTCTTCACGGCCCAGGGCCTGAACAATCGCGCCAGCGACATTTCCAATCTGCTGGACGGCATTTCTAACGGTGTTCAGGTGCTGCAGGCAGCAAACACCGGCCTCACCTCGCTCGAAAGCCTGGTCAATCAGGCGCAGTCGATTGCGAATCAGGCCCTGCAGACATCGATCGGCTATTCGACCAAGTCACAGTTCACGTCGGCTCCGATCGCGGGCGCTACGGCGCAGGACATTCTTGGCACGCCAACCTATACGACGGGCAGCTTCACCGGCGCAGTCGTCGATAACCATTTGACCACGGCTGTCGCGATTACGGGTGCGACACTCCTGTCGGGTGCAGCGAATACCGACTCGCTCGGTTCCACCCTGACGGGCGGTTCCGATACCCTGACCGTCAATGGCAAGACCATCAGCTTTGCCGCTGGCACGGGTACGAACGCATCCACGAGCTCGGGCGCGACGATCTATCTCGGCAACGCCGGCAGCACTGTCAACACCGTGCTAAGCGCCATCAACACCATTACCGGCCAAACGACCGCGACGCTGACTGGCGGTCAGATTTCATTCGCGTCGGGTACGACAGGAGCGGGTGTCACGATCGGTGGTACGTCGGGTGCGCTGGCAGCGTTCGGCCTCAACACAGGTGGCACGAGCACGGGTCTTGCGTCGACCGTGACTGGTCTGACGTCGGCGGGTACCGATCTGATCGGGACATCAACAACACCGCTCAACACCGGGCAGACCCTGACGATTGGTGCCACAGGCGGCGGTACCGCGAGCACGATCACGTTCGGTACCGGTTATGGTCAGATCTCATCCCTCGATGAGTTGAATACCGCCCTGGCGTCGAACAACCTCGAAGCCACCATCAATTCAACGACCGGTGCGATTACAATTTCGACGACCAATGACGCGGCCTCTGCCACGATTGGCGTTGTCGGTGGCACGGCTACATCGGCGTCATCGGATACATTCTACGGCAATACCGGACCGCAGAATGCACCGGTCGCCGATCAGTCCTCGCAAAATACCCGTGCGACGCTTGTCGCGCAGTATAATGCGATCCTGACCCAGATTACCAATACGGCGCAGGATTCCTCCTACAACGGCGTCAATCTTCTGAACGGCGATCAGTTGCAGTTGACCTTCAACGAAACCGGTACGTCGAAGGTGAATATTACCGGCGTTCAGGATACGGCAGCGGGTCTGGGTCTCTCCAGCCTGACAGGCGGTAGCGACTTCATCGACAACAATTCGACGAACAAGGTCCTGAGCCTGTTGACGGCGGTCTCCACGACACTCCGCAGCCAGGCATCTGCTTTCGGTTCGAACCTGTCGGTCGTCCAGACTCGTCAGGATTTCAACAAGAGCCTGATCAACGTCCTGCAGACCGGTTCGGCGAACCTCGTTCAGGCAGATATCAACGAGGAAGCTGCCAACAGTCAGGCATTGTCGACACGCCAGTCGCTATCGGTCTCGGCCCTCTCGCTGGCCAACCAGGCCCAGCAGAGCGTTCTTCAGTTGCTGCGCTAAACGTAGATCCGTTCCGTCAACGCCTGGTTCCCTTATCCGGTACCGGGCGCTTATGGAACATCCTTTCGGTCCGAACGAAGCAGGGATCTCGCGGCCTTTTCCGGCACCGTCGGAAAAGGCCGTTTCGTTTTTGGGGTATCTGGGCTGTCACTCGTTCTCACAAAATGAATGCCTTATTTCACAATCTCCGACGGAATTGGCGGTACAGGCTGTCAGGGCGGTTTGAGCGGCGGACAGACGCGTTGGCCCTATGCTGGCATGTGAGACATTGTCTGTGATCCCCACCGCGAGCGCGACACAGGCGCCGACACCCTCGAGGATGATCTTGCAATTGGGGCCGTGCAGGTCACATCGCTCGAGCGCAGTCTGACGAGCCGCCTTCGTCGAATCCTTGTTCCAGGAAGATCCAAACGACCAATGATTTGGTGCTGATTTGCCAAAGGCCAGCGCCCACTCGGCTGAGGCAGGTGCTGAAGATAGCCCTAAAAGGCATGCGAAGATGACAAATGTCCTGGGCGCGCGGCATATTGCTTTCTGCATCTGGATATCCGGCACGGTTCAAACGTTTCTGGATTGACGAGGCTCATTCGAGAGTTAAGGGGCATCCGGCACCACTTGGCAACAGGCATGATCACCAGTCACACGGTCGTAATGCAAGGCAAGCAGTGTTCGGCTGGTCGCGATTATTCTTGCAATATCCGTCCGGTCGGCCAACATGGCCAGACTGAAATCGTCGGAGAGGCGGTTTCGTCGACCTAGTCCTGCGCAGTGGAGAGTGGCCTATATGCCGGGTTCTCTGACTTCGACCGGTGCTTACAGTCTGCCTGACGCGCCGCTCAAGATGCTCGACAGTCCACCTGAGGCCATTCGCATTGCCATGTGGTCGGGACCCCGCTCGATTGCCAATCTCATGATGCGATCGTTCGGTAACCGGGCCGATACGGCTGTTTGCGATGAGCCCTTTTATGCGGCTTATTTGCGCGCGACGGGGTTTGATGATCCGATGCGGGAGGAGATTCTCGCTGCGCAGCCCAATGACTGGCGCGAGGTCGTGGATCAGGTGTTAGGTCCGGTGCCGGATGAACGCCCGATCTGGTACCAGAAGCACATGACGCACCACATGCTGCCGGAGTTCCGGCGCGACTGGATTGATCAGGTCACCAACGCCTTTCTCATCCGCAGTCCAGAGACAATGCTGGCATCCTATGGTCAGAAGCGTGTTGAAGTGACCTTGCGCGAACTGGGATTGGTGGAGCAGTGGGATCTGTTCGACCAGGTTGCGACACGGCTCGGAGAGGCTCCGCCGGTGATCGACAGCGCCGACGTCCTGGCCAATCCTGCTCGCACGCTTTCGCTATTATGTGAGGCCCTGGAGATACCATTCCGCCGTGAAATGCTGTCTTGGGACAGTGGCGGACGAGAAACCGACGGTGTCTGGGGCGCACATTGGTATCATGCCGTCAGAGCATCAACCGGCTTCACCAAGCCGATTGAGGAGATAAGCTTCGATAGGCTGCCCGATCATTTCAAAGGCCTGGCGGATCTCGCCAGACCGTATTACGAACGATTGCGCGACCATCGCCTCGCCTGAACACGCGCAAAGCCCTCAACGGGCGTAGGCGTGGCGTCGGCCTGCAATATCATCCAGTTCGACTTGCTCGGTAGCGTCGCGCGCATCGCGGTCGCGAACCTGATCGCGTTCTTCGAGCAGTTCAACCTTCTTCAGGTCTTCAACGGCTTCGGACAGTTCGTCGCGAGCCAGTTCAAGCTTGTCTTCCAGTTCCCGGATGGAGACCTTGAGATTGTCGCGCCGCTGGATCGCTGCCTTGGCAAAGGTCGGATAGGCAAAATGCGTTACGTCGTGGACGCCCACACGATTTTGTTCGGACATGATCTGGTCATCCAGATCGCCGATCATGCGCATGAACTCGGCAATCATCATTTCCAGCTGGGACACTTGCCGACGCTTTTCGTCAGCCTGAAAACGCTTCAATCGAATAAGACTATCGCGGGCCTTCATGACTCATTACTCCCCGGTTATGCGCCTGTTATAACGCAGACCTATTGCTAAAAGATGAGTCAGAGGTTTCTAAAATCTTAGCAAGCTCATTATAACCTGCCTCAAATGCCGTTGATTCGTCTTTACCTTGGTTCAAAAACGCTTCAATAGCCGGATTCACCTCAATTGCGCGGTCGACTTCCGGGTTGGACCCCTTACGATATGCTCCCAGCCGGATAAGCTCTTCCATATCCGTAAAGGTCGAGATCAAACGCTTTGCCTCAGTGATCAGCGGTCGGCGATCCTCCGGCACGGATCGCGGCATCGTCCGCGAAACCGATTTCAGCACATTGACAGCCGGGTATCGACCACGCTCGGCAATGGCGCGCTCCATGACAATATGACCATCGAGAATGCCGCGCACGGCGTCTGCCACCGGCTCATTGTGATTGTCACCTTCCACGAGCACCGTAAAGAGGCCAGTGATTGAACCCTGTCCCTTCAGGCCCGGTCCGGCCCGCTCGAGCAAGCGGGGCAATTCGGTAAAGACAGTCGGTGTGTAGCCCTTCGAGGTTGGTGGCTCGCCCGCGGCCAGGCCGATCTCGCGCTGCGCCATGGCAAAGCGCGTCACGGAGTCCATGAGGCAAAGCACGTCCTTGCCAAGATCGCGGAAATATTCGGCAATCGTCAGCGTCAGATAGGCCGCCTGTCGCCGCATCAGCGCCGGTTCGTCCGATGTCGCAACGACCACCACGGATCGTGCGAGACCGTCCTCCCCGAGATCGTCCTCGATGAATTCCTGGACTTCGCGCCCGCGCTCGCCGACAAGCCCGATCACGGTCACATCTGCCTTGCAGTAACGCGCCATCATCGACAGCAGCACGGATTTTCCGACGCCCGATCCGGCGAAGATGCCCATGCGTTGTCCACGGCAGCAGGTGGCAAACGTATTGAGCACCCGGACGCCAAGATCAATTGGTTCGCCGACACGCATGCGATCTCCTGCGGGCGGTGGCGAGCGCCGCAGCAGCATCGGCATGGGACCGACGTTGATTGGTCCCTTCCGGTCGATTGGCTCTCCAAGGGCGTTAACAACGCGGCCAAGCCACGCCTCTGATGGCCTGACAGTGCCATCGCCCGGCTGGATGATGGCCCGACAACCCATCCGGATCCCTTCGAGCTCACCGAATGGCAGGCATAAGGCCCGTTCTCCATCAAAGCCGACGATCTCTGCTGTCACTGTTCGCGATGAGCCGCTTTCGATGAGCACACGGGATCCCATACTCATGTGGTGCAGGGGACCGGCGATCTCGATCATCAGGCCGCGTACGCCGACAACCCGGCCGAATCGCTCCAGCGTTTGCAGCTCGTCAATCTCTCGAATCAGTTGATCCATTTTTCGTCACTTTCATGAAGATCTCGTCATTTAACCCGATTCGTTAACCTGTTGGTAACGGGATTCGGCAATAGTTAATTCAGAGCTAGCGATGTGGGGTCGTGCTCGAACGGACTTGAGTGTTGCGGAAGGTGATTCTCGTGAATCACTTAGCTGGAATTCTTAAAGTGTCACTTTAACTGTGATGCGACGGATTCTTAGCTATTTTTCAGCGCTTTAGAAAAATTCGCATGAAATCCCGCAAGAAGGCTTGCCGAGGCGAATCGGATTTTGTTAACCATTGATCAGTAGCGTCTGAGTCGGGTTAACAGGGAGTCCTACGCACCGGTCGTGTAAGGGGCCGTTGCGCCAAGCCCAGAATAGGCGACACGAGGGGATTGGCATGCGCGTACTGCTGATTGAGGACGATAGCGCTACCGCTCAGAGCATCGAACTGATGCTCAAGTCGGAGAACTTTAACGTCTATACGACTGATCTGGGCGAAGAGGGAATCGACCTCGGCAAGCTCTATGACTACGATATCATCCTGCTGGACCTGAACCTTCCAGACATGTCTGGGTATGAAGTTCTGCGGACATTGCGGGTATCGAAGGTCAAGACGCCGATTCTTATCCTTTCTGGCCTGGCAGGGATTGAAGACAAGGTCCGTGGTCTCGGCTTTGGTGCCGATGATTACATGACCAAGCCGTTCCATAAGGATGAACTGGTTGCGCGTATTCACGCCATTGTTCGTCGCTCGAAGGGACATGCACAGTCGGTTATCTCGACCGGCGAACTGACGGTGAACCTCGACACCAAGACTGTCGAAGTCAACGCTCAGCGCGTGCATCTGACGGGCAAGGAATACCAGATGCTTGAACTGCTCTCCTTGCGCAAGGGAACGACCCTGACCAAGGAAATGTTCCTGAACCATCTCTACGGTGGCATGGACGAGCCGGAACTCAAGATCATCGACGTGTTCATCTGCAAGCTCCGCAAGAAGCTTGCCTCGGCAACAGGCGGCAAGAACTATATCGAAACCGTCTGGGGACGCGGCTACGTTCTGCGCGAACCCGATGAAAACGACATCTATACGGAAGACGTTGCCTGATCCTGATCAGACCGGCGAAATCAACCTCAACAGCCTCGATCTCCGGATCGGGGCTGTTTTGCTTGGTACTTGCCTTGAAACGGGTTCCTCGTCCCGACGAGCCTTGTCAGACGCGAGACACCCTCCGTTCCAGCTATTGGCCGAGCCGGCGTGACTGGGCCGCTGCGGCCACTTGGTTGTGGGTTTCCCGAACCGGGCCTCTCAGGCCTGTGCGCGCAGTGCTTCAGCTTGCCTGTGTGACGGTGGCGTAAGTTCCCGCGAAGCCGTATCTGTCAACGGCTCAAAGCGGCTTGCCGATGAGTCGTGCGATTTCACCAATGATGCCACGGCGGAAGGTGAGCACGCAGATCACGAAGATCACGCCCTGGATGACGGTGACCCATGATCCCAGGCCCGCCAGATAGTTTTGCATGGCGATGATCGTGAAGGCCCCGGCGACCGGTCCGAACACGGTGCCAAGCCCGCCGACGAGCGACATCAGCACCACCTCGCCCGACATCGACCAGTGCACGTCCGTCAATGAGGCGCTTTGCGAGACGATGGCCTTCGTGCCGCCTGCAAGACCCGCCAGCCCGGCGGAGAGGACGAATGCGGCGAGCTTGTACCGCTCGACCCGATAACCGAGCGAGATGGCGCGTGGTTCATTCTCGCGGATGGCCTTCAGGATCTCGCCAAACGGTGAGTTGATCGTGCGATGGATCAGCAGGAACCCACCGAGAAACACGACCACGACGAACCAGTAGAGTGTCATCTGGTTGCTGAGATCAATGAACCCGAGCAGCTTGCCCTGCGGCACCGACTGGATGCCGTCTTCGCCATGCGTGAATGGAGCTTCCAGGCAGAAGAAAAACAGCATCTGCGACAAGGCGAGTGTCGTCATGGTGAAATAGATGCCCTGACGGCGGATCGCGATAGCCCCGACGACAACACCAAGTGCCGAAGCGGACAGCACGCCGGTCAGGATCGCGAATTCGGGCGTCAGGCCCCAGACCTTGGCCGCATGGGCGGAGACATAGCTTGCAAGGCCCATGAACATGGCATGGCCGAACGACAGAAGCCCGACATACCCGACCAGCAGGTTGAAGGCGCAGGCAAAGAGCGCAAAGCAGAGAGCCTGCATCAGGAAGAACGGATAGGCGACGAATGGCGCGACCACCAGCAGGGCGACCAAGATCGCCAGCGCGACCTTCTCAGGCCCCGAAAATGAACTGCCCAGCTTGGGCGCAGCTTGGGATGCCATTTGCACGTCGGTTGTCATCAGAGGGTCCTTCCGAAAAGGCCCTGCGGCCGGACGAGGAGTACAATGGCCATGATCACAAACACCACGGTATTGGAGGCTTCCGGATAGAAGACCTTGGTCAGGCCTTCCACGACACCGAGCGCGAAGCCGGTAATGATTGATCCTATGATCGACCCCATGCCGCCGATGACGACGATGGCAAACACGACAACGATCAGATCCGCGCCCATCAGCGGTCGGACCTGATTGATCGGTGCCGACAGGACACCCGCCAGCGCGGCAAGACCGACGCCAAAGCCATAGGTCAATGTGATCATGCGCGGCACGTTGATGCCGAAGGCGCGCACAAGTGTCGGGTTTTCGGTCGCAGCCCGCAGATAGGAACCGAGCTTGGTAAAGTCGATCACGATCCAGGTCGCGATGCATACGACAATGGAAAATACGACCACCCAGGCCCGGTAGACGGGCAGATACATGAACCCGAGATTATACCCACCCATCAGGACTTTCGGGATGGCGTAGGGCATGCCGGACGAGCCAAAGAAATTCTGGAAGACGCCCTGAATGATCAGCGCCAGCCCGAACGTCAGCAGCAAGCCATAGAGATGTGGCAATTGCGCGAGCTGCTTCAGCATGGTGGATTCAATCAGCATGCCGAAGGCACCGACGATGATCGGCACAAGGATCAGCGAAGACCAGTAGTCGAGCCCGAGATAGGCACCCAGCAGATAGGCGACGAAGGCACCCATCATGTAGAGCGCACCATGGGCGAAATTGATGATGTTCAGCAGCCCGAAAATAACCGCCAGACCCAGGCACAGCAGGGCGTAGAACGAGCCGTTGATCAGGCCCAACAGCAGTTGGCCGAATAGCGCCTGAGTGGATATGCCGAGCATCGAGCGGTCCTTCGTGAATCAAACGGTCAATTGAGGCGTTCGTTGACCTGTCGCCCCGAGCCGCCAAACGGCAATTCGGGGCGAACCTGGGTCAGCGGCATCGAGAGGTTACTTCTTGACGAGCGGGCATTCGCTTTCGCTCAAGGGGCGGAAAGCCTGCTCTGCCGGAATGGTCGAAACCAGCTTGTAATAGTCCCATGGACCCTTGCTCTCGGAAGGCTTCTTGACCTCATAGAGATAGGCAGGATGCAGCACGCGCCCGTCGATGCGGACCGTACCCTTGCCGAACAACGGATCGTCGGTCGGGATTTCCTTCATCTTGGCGACGACCTTGGCACCATCATGTGGATTGCCGCCGAGGGCTTCCAGCGCCTTCAGATAATGCAGTGTCGCGGCGTAGGAACCGGCCTGTACCATCGTTGGCTTGGCCCCATTCTTCATGCGCTTGGCGAAGCGATCCGCGAAGGCACGCGTGTTGTCGTCGTGATCCCAGTAGAAACTTGTCGTGAACTGCAGACCCTGCGTCAGGGTCAATCCGAGCGAATTGACGTCGGAGATGAACAGCAACAACGCCGCAATCTTCTGGCCACCGGACACGATGCCGAATTCAGCTGCCTGCTTGATCGCGTTGGTCGTATCACCACCAGCGTTGGCAAAGCCGATGATCTTGGCACCTGATGCCTGGGCTTGCAGCAGGAATGACGAGAAATCGGCGGTATTGAGCGGGTGGCGCACACTGCCGACGATCTTTGCGCCATTGGCCTTTGCGACAGCGGTCGTATCACGCTCCAGCGCCTGTCCGAAGGCGTAGTCAGCCGTCAGGAAGTACCAGCTGTCGCCACCTGCCAGCGTGACGGCCTTACCGGTGCCATTGGCCAGCATGTACGTATCGTAGGTCCAGTGAACTGTATTCGGCGTGCAGGCCTTGCCGGTCAGGTCGGAGGTTGCCGCGCCTGAATTCAGGAACACGCCGTTCTTTTCCTTGACGACACCTGCCACGGCCAGTGCGACACCGGAACTGGGCGTGTCGAGAATGACGTCCATATGGTTTACATCAAACCATTGGCGCGCGAGGCTCGTGGCCACGTCCGGCTTGTTCTGGTGATCGCCGGAAATGACGTCGATGGTCCAACCCTTCTTGGTCAGCCCCGAATCCTCGATCGCCATTTCTGCGGCAATTGCCGAGCCTGGACCACCAAGGTCAGAATAGAGCCCTGACATGTCGTTGAGATTGCCGATGTGGACAATCTTGTCGTCAGCATGAGCCAGACTGGCCAGGCCGAGGATCGCAGCAGCAGAAGCGAGCAGAGATTTCGTGAGTGTCATGATGGCTCCCAGGGCGTTGTTGACGGCGTCGGCCGTCGCGAAGGCTCTCCGCGACGGCTTGCACTCATTATTTCTTGACCAGCGGGCATTCGCTTTCGCTCAAGGGACGGAACGCCTCTTCAGCCGGAATGGTCGCGAGCAGCTTGTAATAGTCCCACGGATACTTGCTTTCCGATGGCTTCTTGACTTCGTACAGGAATGCCGGGTGGATCACGCGACCATCGGCCCGAACTGTGCCCTTGCCGAAGATGATGTCATCGGTCGGGATTTCCTTCATCTTGGCAACGACCTTGGCACCATCATGCGGATTGCCGCCATTGGCTTCCAGGGTCTTCAGATAGTGTAGCACTGCCGAATAAACACCAGCCTGGCCCATCGTCGGCTTGTCGCCCTTCATGCGGGTGGACCAGCGATTGGCGAAGTTGCGCGTATTGTCGTTCGCGTCCCAATAGTAGCTGACCGTGAATTGCAGACCCTGCGCCAGATTGAGGCCGAGCGAATTGACGTCCGAGATGAACAGCAGGAGCGGCGCGATCTTCTGGCCACCCGCGATGATGCCGAATTCGGCTGCCTGCTTGATGGAGTTGGACGTATCACCGCCTGCGTTGGCCAACCCGACGACCTTGGCACCTGATGACTGCGCCTGCAACAGGAACGACGAGAAATCCGACGTGTTCAGCGGATGACGGACAGCGCCGAGCACCTTGCCGCCGTTGGCTTCCGCAACGGCTGCCGTATCGTGTTCGAGCGCCTTGCCGAAGGCATAGTCAGCGGTCAGGAAGAACCAGGTATTGCCGCCTGCCTTGGTCACGGCCTTGCCGGTGCCGTTAGCAAGCATGTAGGTGTCGTATGTCCAGTGAACGGTATTGGGTGTGCAGGACTTGCCGGTCAGCTCGGCGGTCGCAGCCCCCGAGGGAATGAAGATCTTGTTCTTTTCCTTGGTCACTGACGAAACGGCCAGCGCAACAACGGAGTTCGGCGTGTCGACAATGACATCGACGCCATCAACATCAAACCATTGACGGGCGATATTGGTGCCAATGTCCGGCTTGTTCTGGTGATCGCCAGCCACGACCGAGATCGTCCAGCCTCTGGACTTGATGCCCGAGTCTTCAACAGCCATCTCGGCAGCAACGACAGAACCGGGCCCTGCCGTATCGGCATAGAGGCTCGACATGTCCGTCAGAACGCCGATCTTGGCGACCTTGTCATCGGCCTGGGCCGACCCGAGGACCGCAGCGGCCGCGACAGTCGTGATAAGGAACGTCTTGAGTGATTTCATGGCTTTTTTCTCCCTGTGTCTTTTGTCCGGGCCGGTTCTTCTTGTCATACGCCCAGGTATTTATGCAGTTTGTCCATATTCGCTTCCAGATCCTGGCTCAGGAAATGGTCGATCACCTGGCCATGCTCCATCACGTAGAAGCGATCAGCCAGTGCCGATGCCCAGCGGAAGTTCTGCTCCACCAGCAGGATCGTGAAGCCTGCATCCTTCAGGCGACGGATCGTGACTCCGATGCTTTCGATGATGACGGGTGCGAGGCCCTCGGTGGGTTCATCGAGCATGATCAGCTTGGCGCCGGTGTGCAGGATTCGACCGATCGCGAGCATTTGTTGTTCGCCGCCCGACAGCTTGGTTCCGGGGCTTGCGCGTCGCTCTTCGAGATTCGGGAACAATTCGTAGATCTGCGGAATTGTCAGCCCGCCCGGAGCCACGCGCGGCGGCAGCTTCAGATTTTCCTCGACGGTAAGGCTGGCGAAGATGCCGCGTTCTTCCGGGCAGAGAGCGATCCCGGCGCGGGCGATCCTGTCGGACGTCAGGCCAATCGTTTCCTTGCCGTCAAATGAGACCGAGCCCTTGCGCTTCGACAGGATACCCATGATCGATTTCAGCGTGGTCGTCTTGCCGGCCCCGTTGCGGCCAAGCAAAGTGACCAGTTCGCCGCGACCCACATGGAAATCAACGCCATGCAGGATATGGCTTTCGCCGTACCAGGCTTCCAGACCGGCAACTTTCAACAATGGCGCACTCTGATCAAGCATGCCCGCCTCCCATGTAGGCCTGGCGGACAGCCGGATTGTTCGAGACTTCCGAATAAACGCCCTCGGCCAGCATCTGGCCACGCGTCAAGACGGTGATCCGATCACACAAATCGGCCACGACGTTGAGATTGTGCTCAACCATCAACACCGTCCGGTTGGCTGCGACTCGACGGATCAGGGCGGCGATCCGGTCGATATCTTCGTGTCCCATGCCAGCCATTGGCTCGTCGAGCAGAAGCATCTCGGGTTCGAGCGCCAGCGTCGTGGCAATTTCGAGCGCGCGCTTGCGGCCGTAGGACATTTCGACAGCGGTCGTATCGGCAAAGTCTGACAAGCCAACCTGGTCGAGCAGGTCTTCGGCGCGCTCGTTCAGCCGATCCAGCACGCGCTTGGAACGCCAGAAGTCGAAATTGTCGCCACGCTGGCGCTGCAAGGCCACGCGGACATTCTCGCGTCCGGTCAGATGCGGGAACACTGCAGAGATCTGGAACGAGCGCACAAGGCCAGACCGGGCAATGTCAGCCGGCTTGACGAACGTGATGTCCCGCCCGTTGAACAGGATCTTGCCTGATGTCGGGATCAGAAACTTGGTGAGCAGATTGAAACAGGTTGTCTTTCCCGCACCATTGGGTCCGATCAGCGCATGGATTGATCCACGCTTTATCCGCAAGCTCACATCCTTGACAGCAAAAAAGCCGCCAAACTGTTTACTCAGCCCTGTTGTCTCAAGGATGAAGTCATCCTGCACGTAGCATCTCCCTAAGCGAGCCCATTCGACTTCGATCTCTCGAAGCGGTGCCCAATTGTTTCTTAAAAGCAACCGTTTCAGGCCGCCCCGTGTCCGCCTGATCGCAACAGCAGCTGTTCGCCATACTGCCTGCGCCTGCCGGGATCAAGTTCACGGATGTCACTTTATCCGCTATGCATCTTTTTAGTGGCTGAACGCCGATTTTGGAGGGACTTTAAAAGATGTCTTCGATTGTTGCCAGCGGAAATTTTGTAATGGCTTCAAACGGAACCCGGCACAATTCTGCGACTTTAGGCTAATGGACGTCGGCCTGTTGCTCCCGGCAAGGGCTGGGTGCGCCGTTGGGCACATTGACGTGCCATCAGTCTGCTGGCGGATTTCAGGATATCAGGGAGTTTCGACATGTCGGTATCGCGCAAATTCGAGACACGGGCTGACTACCCTCATTTGCTCGGGATCACGACGCGTTGGATGGACAATGATGCCTACGGGCACGTCAACAATGTCGTTTACTATTCCTGGTTCGACACGGTCGTGAACCGGTTCCTCATCGATAGCGGCACGCTCGTCATCGGCGAAAGCCCGGTTTACGGGTTGGTGGTTGCCACCAGTTGCGCCTATTTTTCATCCGTCGCCTTTCCGGACGAGATCCAGGCGGGGCTGAGGGTTGCCCACCTCGGCACATCAAGCGTCCGTTATGAAATCGGCCTGTTTCGCAACGACGACGTCCACCCTGCCGCCGCCGGGGAGTTTACGCACGTATATGTCGATCGCCAGACCCAACGACCGACACCGTTGCCCGATCCCGTTCGAACCGTGCTTAACACACTTCGCAAACTCGACTGACGGTGTATTGGGTTACGTGTCAGGCAAGCAATGCCTCGGCGATCGAGGCATCTGTCACCAGGCTATTGACGTAGCCTCCATTGAGGACGGCGCGCACGATCTCGGATTTACCCCTGCCACCGGCGATCAGGATCGAGTGCGGCACGGCGCGCAGTAAAGCGGGATCCATCGCCATCACCTTGCGGTTCATCGGATGATCAACCACGGCGCCCTTCGCATCCAGAAAGGTTCCTAAAAGACCGCCGACGGCTCCCAGTGCGTGCAGTTCCATGACAGCCGAGTAGTCGATGTCGCGACAATTGACCAAGAGCTTTGATGTCAGCTTGCCGCACTCCACGACCGCCACATCGCAGTTTGCCGCATGCTTGAACACGTCTGCAATGCCCAGATGGGAAATCAGCGTTTCCCGGCTTGATTCACTTGGGCAGAAAATCGGGGCGCAGACATAGGAACACTCTGACCCCATGACGCGTGCAAATTCGCTGCAAACCTCGAATGTATTGGCCGCAGACCCTCGGGTCATGCCGCCCATCAGGCCGGTGACCCGGCTGTTGGCATAGCGAACCGGCTTCAATCGCTTCACCACCGCGCTCAGCGACCGTCCCCAACTGAGTCCAAGCTTGATGCCATCGCGCAACTTGGGCTGCAACATGACGCTTGCTGCCTCGCCGATGATCTGGAGAAGCATGTCATAATCATCGACGGCGGGAACGACAGAGACTTCCTTCAGGCCATAGTGCTCTTTCAGCCGTTCTTCGTAGGCGACGCAATTGGCGAGGGGGATCATGATGTCCACATGCACGAGTCCGTCGGCTCTTGCCTGGCCGACAATGCGATTGACCCGCAGTCTCGTAATGCCAAGCTTATCCGCGATCTCTTGCTGGGTCAGGCCGCCTATGTAGTAATACCAGGCCGCACGCGCTTGAATCTGAGCTTCACCAAGCGCAATATCCTCAATCCTTTCGGGTTGAGATGTAATAGTGCCCGGTTGGCGCGTGTTGAGCCTGTCGCTCATGTGCGGAACCTCGAAACGTCAAAACTGAGGCGCAGCCTCCCGATAACCGTCACAAATGACTTGCTGAATTTGATTTCTCTGCGCGTCACATTGTTCTAGGCTAACCTGTTGGGGTCGAGAAAATACAGATATTAACCAATTTTACCACTTAAATGATCCTGATCAATGCCAGTTATTTAGCACCACTCTAAATGTGCCTGATATTTCATCGGGGTCAGAGAAGCGACCTGCCGAGAAGTTACGGCGGGTTCATTCGGACTTGCCCCCGTCACACGACTCAAAATGGTAAATTCTTAGTTTAATGAATTATGCATGTAGTGGCTCAGCTTTGCCATGCCTGCCAGCCCTTGAGGAAAGTGATCGATGCTGGATCCGTCCAAGACTGCTTTTGGCGACAACGCCACCGATATCACCTTGCCACAGGGCGACCATTGTCTCATTCGCCAGCTCCGGTCAGAAGACGAAGCGCTGCTGCGTGACATGTTCGAGCATTGCAATGCCAACGACGTTTACCTGCGCTGCTTTGCGGCGATGAAGTCATTCCCGGAAAACATGGCCGCACGTCTGGCCCATATGAACCCGGAAGAGGAAATCGCACTCGTCGCCTTGCCTGCGACCGGCGATCCGGCGATCATCCTGGGTGTCGCGCATGTCATTCTCGAAAGCGAGACTGCCTTGACCGCTGAATTCGACGTCATGGTTCGCAGCGATCAGAAAGGCCACGGCATCGGCTATGCGCTGATGACTGCGCTGCTCAATGAGGCGAGGCTCAGGGGATTTTCGGCTGTCACGGGCTACATTCTGCAGGAAAACAGGGCGATGCTCCAGATGACGGACGAGCTTGGCTTCAAGGTCAGGCATATGGTTGGCGGGGTCGCGGAGGTCTGGATCGACTTCACGGAAGACCGGGATGCAGCTTGAGGGATGAGCCCTAGACTTGCTCTGGCGAACTGGCCGCATCGCGCAGTGCCTGGATCTTGTCCGCCAGGCTTTCCAGCCGCTTGGAGGACTCATGAATGGCCTTGTCATTTTCGGGCGTCATCGCCCGACCTGCAGCTTCCCTGTCGGCTGCCATCGCCGTCATTCGCGCCGCAAGATCGCCGAGGGTTCCCTTCAGCGCGGCAATGTCATTGGCATCCGGAGGACTTGCGAGATCCCGAACCTTTGATGATTGCAGGTCGTAGGCGAGCCGGTCACGTTCGTCTGCCAAGGCCCGCAAACGCAGTTCCAGGGCGGCGTTTTCCGCTTCCAGTCGACTGATTGCCGGACGTTCGTTGTCATCGGCACCGATACGGCTGTCTGAACCGGATTGCGAGAGACCCCGATTGAGCCGCCGCAGTTTGGTCAATTCGGCGAGCAGTCGCTCGGCCCGATCACGCTCTTCGGCGATGATACCGCCTCGGCGTTCCACTTCGAGCTTCAGGTTGTTGACGCGTTCCTCAGCCACGCGGCGCGCTTCCACAAGTGACTCCGATTGCGCACTGCGCGCAGCCAGTTGGGCACCCAGCGCCGCAACTTCGACCTTTTGAACATCGATCTCCGAGTTCAGCTCGCTGATCCGCAGTTCCAGTCCGTTGATCAAGGCGTTGCGCTGGTCGACATGGGCCTGGAGCGTCTGGATGTCTGCCGCCAGCTGGCGCGAGCCATCTTGGCTTGCGCGTAATTCCGCCGAGCGCAGGCTAAGCTCCTCTGACAGGCGCCGCCCTTCGGCACGGGCTGCCTCGATCTCTTTTTCGGCACGCGTGACCTCGATGCGCTGATTTGCGAATTTCGTCCTGAGATCCGAGATATTCAGCTCCAGCCGTCGCGAAGTCACGGCAAAATCGGCCCGAAGCTGGTCCCTGTCTGCCTTGATCTCCGCGAGCGTCAATGGCTGCGAGGCTTCGATGCGCCGACGGGTCAACCGTACAGCGCGAGCCCAGATTGCGGGCCCGACCATGAGCGCAAGCAGCCCGGACGACAGAAACCCGAGCAGGAAATAGAGGATCTGTTCGATCACGCGGTGCGACTCCGGTCACGGCTAGCGCTTGCTTGGTCCAGTTGGCAGTTATCGTCCTGAGGCGGATCGCAGTTGTCAACTGTCTCTGGGCTTCGCGACCAACCCAGAGCACGATATCTGGATCAGACGCAAGGCCAGCAGGATAGCGTGGGCAGCAAAACCGACGATGACCGCGATCGATGCCTCAGAATGGGTTCCAGGTCGCGGTTTGGGTGAACTTCAGGTAACCGAGATTTGCACCGAGCCGCATGCCGACACCCGCCCGCACCGGAACAACGATGATGTTGTCATTTGCCAGAGCCGTCATCCCGAAGCCCCCGATGAAATAGACCGATCCGTCGACCCCGCCGTAGCGCTGGTAGATCGCATCGACGGACGGCAGGTTGTACACCAGCATCATGACGCGGGCGCCATCACCGCCAAAGTCCCAGCCGATTGATGGACCCTGCCAGAAGATCTTGTGCTGACCGCGATCCCGCGTGTGGATCATGCCTTCGCCATACCGGAGACCACCGACAATGGCGCCGCCGCCTTCTTCGCCAAGAATATAGCCGTTCGGCTGGCCATATTTCGAGGCTGCACGTTCGATGATCGTGGCGAGGCCACCGGCAGCGGTGCCGAAGAACTTGTGTCCGGTCTGCACCAACTCGTTGTTGGAATAGGTCAAATCGTCCGCAAACCCGGGTGCGACAAGCAGGACCAGCAACGCCAGCGACCACATGAATGCCTTTGGCAGAAACAATCGGTGCATCGGTACAATCTCCCGTGTAGGTCATTCGCCCGGGCGGGCATTTCAGCGAAAGCAACTGTCATCCGGCTTAGGGCGGCAACGGTGTCATGGTCGCCAAACCCTCGAAACTTTGCCCATTCGTTAACTTCGGCCTCAGAACTGTCTGATATTGAGGGATCAGGATTGTTGTGGCCGAATCAAGATGTGCAACTTTAACCGAACTCCAGACCGAGTGGCATCAATAGCAGGCAGGATTGCATCAGGTGCAATCGGGCTTGCTGCTCTTTGTATTCTGATCACGGGTTTTTGGCTTTATGATGGTGGAGCGGCTTTCGCCCACGGTGAACCCGAACCGGAACCAGCCAAGCCCGCGGATGCAAAGGCTGCGGTGCCCGAAGTGCTGCCACCACGTCCACGGGAATATCCGCGCGGCTTGAACGAAAAGCCACGGCCGGGCGAGGTCGTAACACCTGCGAAGCCCGCCGTTGACCCGAAGGCCTCCGAGTCAAGGCCACCAGATATCCGTGCGCCTGATGGAAAATCCGAAACCAAGCCCGAAGGCGAAAAGGCCGAAGGTCCGTCCAAGACAATGCAGCCGATGCCTGCGCCCGTCGATGGCCCCGGTGCTACAGGTGACGCCACGCCTGATGCCAACGAAATGGCTGTCAAGCCCGTGCATTGGGTCCCGCCCAAACGCTATCATTTTTTGATGGATACCTACACCGGCCTCGCCATGGGCGGTATTGATCCCGTCACGTTTTTTGTTGATGGTGAGCCGCGTCGTGGTTCAAATGACTATGAACTCGACTGGGGCGGTACCACCTGGAATTTTGTCAATGAAGGCAATATGTTGGCCTTCAAGCAAAATCCGGAGGTCTATGCGCCCAAATTCGGCGGCCGCTGTGCTTATGGACTGTCACAGGGGCTGACGGTCGAAGCACAGCCGAGGTTTTTTGTCATATTCCACAACCGTCTGTATCTCTTCGCGAATGCCGGCTATCGCGCTGCATTTCTGACAAATCCCGACGCTTTGTCAGCCGAAGCGGAACGGCTTTGGCCAATATTGGCGCGTGGCGAGCCCTGACAAGTCTGCAAGCTCAAAGATGAGACTTGGATTCTTCGGCGCCGGTCGTGTATCCGGGTAAATAATCACGTTTTGCGATTCGGCCTTCGTAAAACCCGGGATTGGTTCGACGACTGGCCGCTCGTCTTTCAAAAGGAACAAGCCGCCATGTCAGACGCGTCCGACATCACATCGCTCGATCTCGCCGCCTTGCTGGCAAGCCGCGTTTGTCACGACATTATCTCGCCTGTCGGAGCGATCACCAACGGGCTTGAGGTTCTTGAGGAAGAAAACAGCGAGGAAATGCGCAGCTTTGCGATGGATCTCATCAAGAAGAGCGCGCGTCAGGCCTCGGCAAAACTGCAATTTGCCCGATTGGCGTTTGGAGCGGCTGGTTCAGCCGGCGCGGAAATCGATCTCGGTGATGCCGAAAATGTCGCGCGCGGCTATATGGCTGGTGAAAAGGCCAATCTGGAATGGACGGCGGTCCGTGTTCTCATGCCGAAGAACAAGGTCAAGCTGCTGCTGAACCTGTTGCTGATTGCCACACATGCCGTGCCGCGCGGTGGTACCATTCACGTGACCGTCACGGGTTCGTCCACTGAGCCCACATTCGTGCTTTCGTGTTCCGGGTTGAATGCCCGCATTCCGCCTCACATCGAAGACCAGTTGAGCGGGGATCTGCACGGCGCGATGCCGGACGCCCACATGGTCCAGCCGATCTATGCCGGCCTCCTGGCGAATGCCGCAAATATGACAATAAGCGTTTCAAAAGACGGAGATATCGTCGAATTCCGGGCTGTTCCCACGGTGGCACAGATTGCCTGAAACGCCTGAAAATTATTCACTTTTGACCAACTGAATTCATTCATCGCAATTATCTCTTAACTCTTTGGCCAGATACTCGAGGGGATAGAACAATTGTCCGCGATTTGCGCGGCGATGTCGGACCCCAAAGGTAGGGCAGAGGCAATGGATGATCTTCTGCGAGAATTTCTGACGGAGACCAACGAAAGTCTCGATGTTGTGGACGTCGAACTGGTGAAGTTCGAACAGGATCCGAACAACGCCAAGATCCTCGATAATATTTTCCGCCTTGTGCATACGATCAAGGGTACGTGCGGCTTTCTCGGTTTGCCTCGCCTGGAAGCTATTGCCCACGCTGCTGAAACCTTGATGGGCAAATTCCGTGATGGCGTCCCTGTGACGCCCGGTGCCGTCAACCTCGTTCTTGCTTCCATTGATCGCATCAAGGGGATCGTTGCTGATCTGGAAGCCAGCGAACAGGAACCCGCCGGTTCAGATTCCGACCTGATCAAGGAACTCGAACGCATGTCCGAGGGCGGTGCCGCGGAAGCGGCAGCCGCGTTGGCGCTCGAAAAGCAGGCCAGCCAGCCAAGCAAGCTTGCTGAAATGGCGGCGGCGGCAGCTGAACCACCCAAGCAGGCCGAAGGTACGCTGGTCTTCCAGATCCTGGAGCGCCAGTTGCGCCCGGGCGAAGTATCCCTCGATGAACTGGAACGGGCTTTCCGTGAGACGGCTTCTGAAGCTGTCGTGATCGAGCCGGATCCGAGTAAGCCGGAAATCATCATCAAGGACGCTCCGCCGGTTGTTGAGAAGCCGACCGCAGCGCAAGCCAAGGCTGCCGTTCAGGAGCGGCGCGAAGCCAAGGAAAAGGAAAAGGAAAAGGCCGAGGAAGGCGAGGGCAAGGGCTCCGTTGCCTCCCAGTCGATCCGTGTTTCCGTCGACACGCTCGAACATCTGATGACGATGGTTTCCGAACTGGTGCTGACCCGCAACCAGTTGCTGGAAATCGTCCGTCGTCATGAAGACAGCGAATTCAAGGTTCCCCTGCAGCGCCTGTCCAATGTGACCGCCGAACTGCAGGAAGGCGTCATGAAGACGCGCATGCAGCCCATCGGCAGCGCCTGGCAGAAATTGCCACGCATCGTTCGCGATCTCAGTCAGGAACTGAACAAGCAGATCGAACTGGAGATGGTCGGTGCGGAAACCGAACTCGACCGCCAGGTTCTCGAACTGATCAAGGATCCGCTCACGCATATGGTGCGCAACTCTGCGGACCATGGCCTGGAACGTCCTGAAATTCGTCGCGCCAATGGCAAGCCTGACAAGGGCACCATCCGCCTTTCCGCATTTCATGAAGGTGGCCACATCATCATCGAAATTGCCGATGATGGCAAAGGGCTCGATATCGAACGGATCAAGACAAAGGTCGTCGAAAATGGACTCGCAACCGAGTCTGAAATCGAGAAGATGCCCGACGCGGCGATCTTCAAGTTTATCTTCGCGCCGGGCTTCTCCACGGCCTCGAAGATCACCAACGTGTCCGGTCGCGGTGTCGGCATGGACGTCGTCAAGACCAATATCGACGCGATTGGCGGCACGATCGACCTGAAGTCGACGGCTGGCCAAGGCTCGACATTCACCATCAAGATCCCGCTGACGCTTGCGATCGTGTCGACACTCATCGTCGAGAGCGCTGGCGACCGCTTTGCGATCCCGCAGCTTTCGGTGGTCGAACTCGTTCGCGCCCAGTCGAATTCAGAGCATCGGATCGAGCGGATCCGCGATACGCCGGTCTTGCGCCTGCGCAACAAGCTCCTGCCGCTGGTGCATCTGTCGAAGCTTCTCGATATCACGCATCGCGATCCGTCGTATGAAGCCAAGTCCGAGGATGACGGTTTCATCGTCGTCATGCAGGTCGGACAGCAGACCTTCGGCGTCGTTGTTGATGCGGTGTTCCACACCGAGGAAATCGTCGTCAAGCCGATGTCGACCATGCTGCGGCATATCACGATGTTCTCCGGCAATACGATCCTGGGTGATGGCTCGGTCATCATGATCATCGATCCCAACGGGATTGCCACGGCCATCGGTTCGACGACGGGCGGCTCGCTCGCCGATGATCACCGGGCTGACGAGGACGAGCGGTCGCGTGAACAGGCGCAGACCATCTCGATGCTCCTCTTCCGCGCCGGGACCATGGAACCCAAGGCGATTCCGCTCTCGCTGGTCACCCGTCTTGAAGAATTCTCGGTCGACAAGATCGAAAGCTCCAACGGACGCGATCTCGTTCAGTACCGTGGCTCGCTCATGCCGCTGGTCTATTTTGACGAGCATCTGCAACGCAAGACCGAGGGCAGCGTTCCGATGCTGGTGTTCTCGGACTCCGGGCGGTCCATGGGTCTTGTCGTCGACGAGATCATCGATATCGTGGAAGATCGTCTCGACATTCAGGTCGGCTCCGATCGTCCAGGCATCCTTGGGTCTGCCGTCATCAAGACAAAGGCGACCGAAGTCGTCGATATCGGCCACTTCCTGCCGCAGGCCTTTGAAGACTGGTTCCAGCGCAAGGAAACGAGCCAGGAGGTCACGACGCGGTCGTTGCTGTTCGTCGACGATGCGCCATTCTTCCGCAACATGCTGGGTCCGGTGCTGAAGGCTGCCGGCTACAGCGTGACGCTCGCTGAATCGGCGAAGGAAGCCATCCGCTACTTCGAGGAAGGCCGCAAGTTCGACGTCGTGGTCTCGGATATCGAGATGCCCGAGATGAGCGGCTTCGAGTTCGCTGAAGCCCTCAAGCGCAGCCCGCGCCTCAAGCACATCCCGATCCTGGCCCTGTCGGCAAGCTGCACGCCGGCCTCGATCGAGCGCGGACGTCAGGCTGGCTTTGACGACTACATTGCCAAATTCGACCGGGCCGGGCTGATCGCAGCCCTCAAGGAAGTCTCGAATTACGAATATGGAGTCGCGGCATGAGCGAAGATCTCAATGGCCTGGCGGAATCGATCCAGTACGTCACCGTCATGATCGGTGGACAGTTGTTCGGGCTCCCGATCGAGCGTGTCCACGACGTGTTCATGCCGGAATCCATCACACGGGTTCCTCTGTCAAATCCGCAGATTGCCGGTGTTCTGAACCTGCGTGGTCGCATCGTGACTGCCATCGACATGCGTCGTCGCCTCCATTTGCCGGAGCGCACGGACGGCGGACAGGCCATGGCGGTCGGCATCGAACACAAGGGCGAATCCTACGGCTTGCTCATCGATAACGTCGGTGAGGTTCTGACCCTTGCGACATCGGGTCGTGAACCGAACCCGGTCAATCTTGATATGCGCTGGTCGATGGTTTCCGGCGGTGTGCATCGTTTGAACGGCCAGTTGATGGTCATTCTGGATGTGGATCGCGTACTCGGCGGGATGGCCGAGTCGCTGGCAGCCTGATCGCGCCACCCCAATATGAGCGGCCTTTAGGAGGTCCCAAATGAAACATTGTCTGGTCGTCGATGATTCAAGCGTGATCCGCAAGGTCGCACGGCGGATACTGGAAGATCTGTCCTTCCAGATAACCGAAGCCGAAGATGGCCAGGCTGCGCTTGAGATCTGCCGCAAACAGATGCCGGAAGCGATCCTTCTGGACTGGAACATGCCGATCATGGACGGCATCGAGTTCATTTCGCAGCTTCGCAAGGAGCCACAGGGCAAAACGCCGAAGGTCGTGTTCTGCACGACCGAGAATCACGTGGCTCACATCGCCAAGGCCCTGCGGGCAGGTGCCGACGAATACATCATGAAGCCGTTTGATCGCGAGATCGTTGAAGCGAAATTTGCCGAAGTCGGCCTGATCTGAGTGGGGTCTGATGTCCTATGGTGCGAGTGCGGTGTCAACTGTCCAAGGAAGGACAGCGGTAACCGATCCGATCAGGGTGATGGTCGTCGATGATTCCGTCGTGGTCCGTGGCTTGATCGGACGATGGATCGACGAAGATTCCTCCTTGGCCGTCGTGGCAAGTCATAGAAATGGCAAGCTCGCGGTTGACGATGTTATCCGCTCGAACCCTGACGTCGTTGTCCTCGACGTTGAAATGCCGGAAATGGACGGCTTGACCGCCCTGCCGTTGCTGTTGAAGCAGAAGCCGGGTCTGGTTGTCGTCATGGCGTCCACCCTGACGCGCCGCAATGCCGAAATCAGCCTGAAGTGTCTGTCGCTGGGGGCGGCGGACTATGTGCCAAAGCCCGAATCCAACAGCCGCGTCACAACTTCGGATGACTTCAAGCGCGAAATCATCGAAAAGGTCCGCACGCTCGGCATCCGTGCCCGCGCCCGCAGCGGCAAGCCATTCAGCGGTGCTTCGTCCGCAGCAGCCCCGGCCACGGAGTTTCGTGCAGCCCGTCCTGCGCCTGTGTCGCCGCCAACACCCGCTGTCGCACCATCGGGCATGCGTCATGCGCCGGCTCCGCAGCGCATTTCCGCGACACGGCCGTCGGCCACCGCGCCGGGACTGCGCTCCTATTCAAATGTCGCACCGCGCATTCTGGTGATCGGGTCCTCGACGGGCGGTCCGCAAGCCCTGACCAAGCTGTTCGGCGACATTGGAAAGTCGATCGGGAACCTTCCGGTTCTCGTTTGCCAGCATATGCCCGCGACATTTACGTCCATTCTGGCAGAACATATCACCAAGGCGTCGGGCCGCAGGGCCGCAGAAGGTGTGAATGGCGAACCCCTGATGCCGGGCCGCATTTATGTTGCGCCGGGTGGCAAGCACATGATTGCGGTCAAGGACGGCAATGACACCGTGATCCGCCTGACCGACGGTGCGCCGGTGAACTTCTGCAAGCCTGCGGTCGATCCGATGTTTGCGAGTGTCGTGCCGCTCTATGGGCAGGCGATCCTTGGTACCGTCCTGACCGGGATGGGCCACGACGGTGCAGTCGGTGCGACGGCCATTGCCAATGCAGGCGGCAGCATCATTGCGCAGGACGAAGAATCGAGCGTGGTCTGGGGAATGCCAGGCGCTGTCGCTCAGGCTGGTGCAGCAGCGGAAATCCTCGCGCTTGACCAGATCGGTCCGAAGATTATCCGCATACTGGGTGGAGGACGCTAAATGACACCCACCGAGTATGACTACCTCCGCGTTTTTCTGAAGCAACGTTCGGGTCTGGTGCTGTCCAACGAGAAGCAGTATCTGATCGAGAGTCGCTTGATGCCTGTGGCGCGCAAGTTTGGGCTGGCATCGATTTCCAACCTCGTCGACAAGCTGAAGCTTGAGCAGAATGGCTCGCTTGCGGATGCAATCATCGAGGCGATGACGACAAACGAGTCGTTCTTCTTCCGCGACAAGGTCCCCTTCGATCATTTCACGCAGACCATGCTGCCGCATATGCTGACGGCACGCCAGCGCGATCGTCGCATCCGGATCTGGAGTGCAGCGGCATCGACCGGTCAGGAACCCTACACGCTTGCCATGTGCCTCAAGGACATGGACGCCAAGCTGGGCGGCTGGCGGGTCGAGATGATCGGTACGGACCTGTCGACCGAAGTGCTGGAAAAGGCCAAGGCCGGCATCTACAGCCAGTTTGAAGTCCAGCGCGGATTGCCGATCAACTATCTGCTGAAGCATTTCACCCAGATGGGCGACATGTGGCAGATTTCGCCGGAACTGCGATCCATGATCCAGTACCGCAAGCTGAACCTGCTGGAGTCCTTCAGTTCGCTCGGCCAGTTTGACATTGTGTTCTGCCGCAACGTGCTGATCTACTTCGATAATGAAGCCAAGATCGACATCTTGAACCGCATCCGCAAGACGATGCCCGAGGATGGTTTTCTCGTGCTGGGCGCTGCTGAAACGGTCGTCGGCCTTACCGATGCCTTCAAGCCTGTCGCTGACAAGCGCGGCCTCTATCAGGCGGCAAGTGCGTCCACTTCGGCAGCTGCCCCTGCAACGGCTGCTTTCGGGACACGGTTCCAGTTCGCGTCTGGTCGCTAATACCGGGTTGATCGGTGTATCGGGCATTCGAACGCGCAGCGATCGGCGGATAGCATAAGCTCCGCCGACCAGCGCCTAAATCTACACGGTCCTTCGTCATTGCTCGCGCGAGCGAAGCAATCCAGACTTTCAACAGTTGCCGCTGGATGAACGCGCTTCGCGTCCGATGACGAGGCGCAAGAATGTGTTCCCGCCAAAAAAAGCGCTATCGCGCCGCAAATATCCGGGCGGGTAACACGACGATCGGTGACAAGTCGCGTTTAAATACCCTCAGGGCTGCGCATCCCGTTTACTGCTTGCGCGCCTTCCGTGCGGCGTAACGCGCGTCGCGCTGCGCCTTTTTCTCGGCCTCGTCGCGAATAGCCTGTTCGGCGGCAAGACGGCCGGCTTCTTCGGCAGCGATTCGGTCGGCTTCCGCCTGCATGCGGGCCTGTTCCTCGGCTTCTGCCTTCAGTCGCTCGGCCTCGGCTTTGGCCTTAGCCTGTTCTTCCTTGCGCAGACGATCCTGCTCGGCCTTGATGGCAGCCTTTTCAGCCTGAACGGCTGCCTTGGCGGCGGCGGCCTCAGCGCGTGCCTGCGCCTCTGCGCTGTCGGGTGCGGAGCGTTGCTTGAATTTTTCCAGAAGGGCCGCCTTGGCGGCTTCGGCTGTCTTGCGGCGTTCGGCCAGATTGTCTTTTTTCATCGCGCAGTCATAGCCTGAAAATGACGGAAATTCTACACCGTTCAGAACACAGCAGAATTGCCAAATTAAACCGGCAGCAACTGAGGCGGCCACTGAAACCAGTCAAAACGTGTGATCATGTGGCAAATGGTACGACTGGGTGGACTCGAACCACCGACCTTCGGAGCCACAATCCGACGCTCTAACCAACTGAGCTACAGTCGCATGAAGCAAGCTTCAGGGGGGTTCTGATAAGCGGAAACGCGGTCGTGCGCAAGAGGCTTCGACCAATATCACCGCAAGTTTGGTGAATGCATGCCTGTCAAATCGTCGACTTGCCGGGCAGGTGAGGGGGCGTCGATGTTGCCCCCTCGGATGGTGCAATAGATCAGGCGGCCATCTGACCCAGGGCCACTGTAAAGGAGGCTTCTGTCTGCGCCTTGATTTCGTCGAGCGTCACGCCGTCGGCCAGTTCGATCAGCGTCATGCCGCCGTTCTTCTTGTCGATCGTGAACACGCCGAGGTCGGTGATCACCATGTCGACAACACCGGCACCCGTCAGCGGCAGATTGCAGCGATGCAGCAGCTTCGGCTCGCCTTTGGCCGAATGCTCCATCACGATCACGACCTTCTTGACACCAGCGACGAGATCCATCGCGCCGCCCATGCCCTTGACCATCTTGCCCGGGATCATCCAGTTGGCCAAATCGCCGTTTTCCGCCACCTGCATCGCACCGAGGATCGAGATGTCGATGTGTCCGCCACGGATCATCGCGAAGCTGTCGGCGGATGAGAAGAAGCTCGTGGTCGGCAGTTCGGTGACTGTCTGCTTGCCCGCATTGACCAGATCCGGGTCGTCCTCACCCTGGAACGGGAAGGGCCCCATGCCGAGCATGCCATTCTCGCTCTGCAGCTGCACATTCACGCCTTCAGGGATGAAATTAGCCACCAGCGTCGGGATACCGATGCCGAGATTGCAATAAAAACCGTCGCGCAATTCCTTCGCCGCACGGGCGGCCATTTGATCACGAGTCCAAGCCATATTTACCTCCTGTCGAAGCTTGCGCTTCATGGAACAGCGGGGCGCCGGGGTCATATCGGATGAACCGGCCTGCTTCCCGCCAAACAATGGGATCAGGCTGCCGGGCGCTGACGCGTTGACGGCACTTCGATGCGCTTCACGGCATCCGGCACATGCACGATGCGCTTCACGTAGATGCCCGGCGTGTGGATGTGATCCGGATCAAGCGAACCGGGTTCGACGAGATGCTCGACCTGGGCAACGGTCATCCGGGCGGCGGTGGCCATCATCGGATTGAAGTTGCGAGCGGTCTTGCGATAGACGAGGTTGCCCTCGGTATCACCCTTCCAGGCGTGCACGAGCGACAGATCGGCCACCAGACCGGTTTCCATGATGTAGCGCTCGCCGTTGAAGATGCGCTCTTCCTTGCCTTCGGCGATCTGCGTGCCGACGCCGGTCTTGACGAAGAATGCCGGAATGCCAGCGCCACCGGCCCGAATGCGCTCCGACATCGTGCCCTGCGGATTGAATTCAATTTCCAGTTCGCCAGCGAGGAACTGCTTGGCGAAGATCTTGTTTTCGCCGACATAGGACGAAATCATCTTCTTGATCTGGCGTGTTTCCAGCAGGATGCCGAGGCCGATGCCGTCAACGCCTGCGTTGTTGGAGACCACCGTCAGACCTGTCACGCCCGAAAGCTGCACCGCCTGAATCAAGACTTCCGGCACGCCAACCAGTCCGAAGCCGCCGCACATGATCATCATGTCGTTCTTCAAGACCCCGGCCAAAGCCTCGGTCGCACTCTTGTAGACCTTCATTCCATTCCTCCGAATGACCCGCGTCGACCCGAACCCGAATGAGCCGCCCGCTACTGGGTGGCGAACTTAATCGGAAGTGGAGATCACGCCAAGCATCGTTTGCGCGGCCAGCTGCATTTTATTCTTAAAACGCGCGGGAAAGTGCCGTCGCACGTGAAGTATGGACAGATCCGATGCACATCAGCCGTGGTTGAGCACAATGGTTTTTGTCGCGGTAAACTCGTTCAGGGCTTCGAAGCCCTTTTCACGGCCATGGCCGGACTTCTTGAAGCCACCAAACGGTAGTTCAACCCCGCCGCCTGCGCCATAGCTGTTGACGAAGACCTGGCCCGACCGAACCGCCCGCGCCATCCGCATGGCCTTTTGCCCGTCTCGTGTCCAGATCCCGGCAACCAGCCCGTAGTCCGTCCCGTTGGCGATCCTGAGTGCCTCTGCCTCTGTGTCAAACGTCGACACAACAAGGACAGGTCCGAAGATCTCTTCCTGCGCCAGTTTGTGATGAGGCGGAACATCGACGAACAGGGTTGGCTCGATATAGAAGCCACCTGCAGGCGCCTCCGGCGAGATCGACCCACGAGCCGCAATCCTGAGCCCACCTGCCTCGCCCTCGGCGATAAAGCTGGCGACACGGGCGCGTTGCTTGGCCGAAACGAGGGGGCCGAGATCAGGATCCGTGTGATAGGGGCCAGCGACCAGCGCCGAAAAGCGGGGCGCCAGCCGCTCGATCAGATCGGCGGCGATGCTGCGCTCGACAACGATCCGCGAGCCTGCCGAACATGTCTGGCCAGCATTCTGGATGATCGCATTGACGAGGACCGGTGCGGTGGCTTCAAGGTCGGCGTCGGCAAAGACGATCTGGGGCGACTTGCCTCCGAGTTCCAGCGTGCAGCCGATGTGATTGTCGGCGGCGGCCTTCTGGATCAGGGTTCCGACCTGCGGCGAACCCGTAAAGGTCACGAAATCAATGCCGGGATGCCCGGCCAGCGCGGCGCCTGCCTCCGCGCCATAGCCTGAAATAACATTGAAGACGCCCGGTGGAAAGCCGACCTGAAGCGCCAGTTCTGCGACCCGCGTCAGGCTGAGACCTGCGTCTTCGGCCGGTTTCATGACCAGCGTATTGCCGGTTGCCAGCGCTGCCCCGATGACCCGTCCGCCGATCTGCGCCGGATAATTCCAGGGCACGATCGACCCGACAACGCCATGCGGTTCGCGGATCGTCATCGCAGTATAGCCCGTTGAAACCGGGATGGTTTCGCCCATCAGCTTGTCGGCAGCCCCGCCATAGAATTCCAGATAACGGGCCAGAGCGATGATATCGGCGCGGCCCTGTCGGATCGGCTTGCCGCAATCGCGCGACTCCAGCTCAGCCAGTTCATCCATGTGATCCGTGACAAGCGCGCTCAGTTTCAGGAGCAACCGGCCGCGTTCCAGCGCCGAAAGTCCGCGCCACGGGCCTTCCTCAAAGGCGATCCGGGCTGCTGCAACGGCTGCGTCCACGTCCATCGAGTTGCTGCGGGGGATAGCCGCAAACACGAGGCCATCGCCGGGGGCATGAACATCAATCATCTCACCCGAGATAGGGGGTACCCGCCGCCCGCCGATAATATTCGGGTAAACGGTTATGCCTGTCTCACAAACCGATGTAACGACCCCGTTCATCCCGTTCATCCCGAACCTCCCGCGAACCCGCATTTTGAAATTATCCGAAAGCCTTACAGCAAAACAGGTCGTTGAGAATGCCAGATTTTCGACAGTTTGACCCGTTGGTTTCGCAAAGCGGATCATCTCTGCACGAGCCGGGGACAACATCTCGCCCAATTCCCGTGCAAGACTCTTAATTCTATTTTAACAATATGTATTAGCCGGAGACCTCGTCATGCATCGATTGAAGTCCGCCCTGTTTGCCTCTGCCACACTCAGCTGTGTGCTCATTTCGTCTGCGATCTTTGCTGAAACGTCGCCAACACCTGGCGCGATTGAAAAAGCCGTCGGTCTGTCCGATGGACCCGCAACCGGTGGTGGGTCTTCGCCCTATATCTCGGGATCGGCACCGGGCGCATCGACCACGTTGGCACCAGCCACCGTCGTCGCACCCAGGACGGCTCAGGAAGGGGCAGCAGAAAGCGCAGTTGTGCATAGCGACAATCCACCCGCGCCGCCGCCCCCAGCGCCGGCAATTGCGACGGAGCCAGCCCCCGTTGCGCCGCAACCGGCAGCAACGCAGCCGGCCTCATCGCCGGAAAAAACGCCTGATAGTCCAGCCACTTCTGCATCTGAACCACCTGCGGCACCTGCGTCCACCGCGCCCGCCACGACCGCTCAAACGCCCTCTGTACCGCCTGCGTCAACCACTGAGACACCGCCTCAAACGCCTGCCCCCGAACAGACCGTAAAGGCAGCAGTTCCCGCAGATGTGCAGAAGCCCGTTGAGCTGCCGGTTCAGGCCGCCCAGCCATCGACCGCTGCGCCCGAACCGATTGCCCCCTCGCCCCAGATTGCTGCGCAACCCAAGCCCGTCTCGCCACCCGCTCCCGACCAGGATCTGAAGAAGAAACAAGCGCTTGCGAAGAAAAAGCCGAAGCCCCATGTCGCCCATCAGGCCCATCCGCGGATCATCCATCGCGACGATGATGATGCCGATGTGATCTATGAGGATGGTCCGGTGCCGCCGCTGCCGATTGGACGTAGGCATATCATAATTGAATATGACGATGGGCGGGATAGTGGCTACGCGATTGTCCGCCGCTATCATCATTGCCACCCGCGCTTCATGTCGGGCTTCTGGTTCCTGCATCGCGACTATATTTGCGATTGATGGATGGTTGGTCAGACAAATAGCTCCGGCCTTTTGAGCCGGAGCGACTGAACCAGCGTCAAGGTCTTCAGGTCGAGAATTTCGCCGTTTTCAGCCATTTGCGCAAGCCTCGCCAGGGGAAGAATGACGACTTCGATGTCTTCATCCTCTTGCTCAAGTCCCCCACCCGCCGCAATCCGGTCGTGATCCAGATCGATCTCGGCGAGAAACAGCCAAAGTCGTTCGGTCGAAATGCCCGGGGTTGCGAACGGTGCACCGACGGGGATAAGCGTCGCCAGTCTCAACCCCGCCTCTTCCATCGCTTCGCGGCGTGCTGTCATGGCCGGATCATCGGACGGCTTATCAATCAAACCCGCAATGACTTCAAGGAGATAGGCGTCATCCGAGAGTGCCAGCCCAACAGGTACCCGCAACTGGCGGACCAAGACCGCCTGCTTTTGGGCCGCGTCAAACGCGAGGACCGCCGCACCATTGCCGTGGGTTTCGATCTCGCGACGCAGCCGCAAGATGGCTCCCGATCGGCTGATCTGTTCGATGTCGAGAACTTCCAGCCGCGTGAAGCCTTGATAGGCGACCGAACGGTCGATCACCTTGAAAGATAACGACTTTTCAGGCGAACTCAAACCGCCCGCCGCAACCAGGGACGACCAGCCGGGACCGGGGCTTCCTGGGTCTCTCCCGACCACGCCGGTTGATAAAACACAGGCATTTCAGGGAGTTGGCGCGCTTTCAATGCCCGACGGGTTGGCTCGTTGGTCACGGTGAACTCTGTGAAGCCGACCCGCTCCATGTGGGGGATCAGGTCAAGCAGCACATCCCCGACCGCCCGCAAGGGGCCAGTATAGCCATAGCGTTCGCGCAAGAGCCGGGCGATGGAAAATCCACGTCCATCGTTGAACTTCGGAAAATTCACAGCAACAAGCGCCAGATTTGGCAGAAGGTCCGCAACATCGTCCAGATGATCGCCAGCCTCAATCAGGAGGCCGTGATTGGTCTCTGTCCGCGAGAGCAGGGAAGGATCGCCAATCAACTGAGACTTAGTCCAGATAATCGAGTCAACGATGCTGTCATCGGTCTCGACATCTGTCAGTTGCCACTGATCTTCTTCGAATTGGCCGTTGCGATAAACGTCCTGCATGTCTGTCACTCTCAAATGCCGCTACCGGCTTCTTCGTCGGCGACGATCAAGCCGCCGATATGGATACCACATTCCGTCTTGGCCTGCCCACGCCAGCGACCGGCGCGCGGATCTTCGCCCGGTGCCACTGGATCCGTGCACGGCATGCAGCCAATCGACAAATAGCCTTGCGCAACAAGGGGATGGGCGGGAAGTTCGTGCAGATCCGCATAGGCCTGCAATTCCTTCGGACCCCAATCCGCGAGCGGGTTGACCTTGATCCGGTCACCCTCGGCTTCAAACAGGGGAATGGCCGACCGGGTGGCCGCCTGAAACCGCTTGCGACCGGAAATCCAGGCACCAAAGCCGTCGAGACCGCGCGCCAAGGGTTCCACCTTGCGAATTTGGCAGCAAAGGTCGGTGTTCTTGGCCCAAAGACCACCTTTGGGGTCGATCTCGGCAAGCCTGACTGGGTCAGGTGTCAGGGTACGAACATTGGTAAGGCCGAACTGCTTCACCAGTTTATCCCGGTAGCGAAGCGTTTCACCGAACAGCTTGTCCGTATCGACAAAGAGCACGGGAACGGACGGATCCACTTGGGCCAGCAGATGCAACAGGATCGCGGATTCCGATCCGAACGACGACACCAGCGCTATCTGGCCCGGAAACAGGTCACGGATCGCTGCTTGCAGAACGGCAAGTGACGTTTGACCTGCAAACCGCTCGCACAGGTCTGCGGCGCGGACTTCCGCAGGGCTTGGATCGTAGGGGACCGCTTGCGAAGCGATTGATATCGTGGCGGAAACGTCTCTAGTCGGCACCATAGAGCGCCTCCTTGAATGGCTTTGGGCCAATCCGCCGGTAGGTATCGATAAAGGCCTCTTCCGGCCCTGAGCGGATATCGCGGTAGGTCTCGACGACGGTCTCTATGGCACCGACGATTTCGTCCGTCGTGAACCCGGGGCCGACAATCTCGCCGACGGCTGCCTGTTCGTCTGCCGCGCCGCCAAGTGTGATCTGGTAGAGTTCCTCACCCTTGCGATCGACGCCGAGGATGCCGATGTGGCCGACGTGGTGATGGCCGCACGCATTGATGCAGCCGGAAATCTTGATCTGCAGCGGCCCGATATCGTCCTGTTTAGCCTGTGCGCCAAAGGCTTCCGAGATCCGTTGGGCAACCGGGATCGAGCGGGCGTTGGCGAGCGCGCAATAGTCCAGTCCAGGGCAGACGATCATGTCGGTGATCAAGCCGATATTGGCAGTGGCCAGCTCGGCAGCGACCAGCCCGTCATAGACGGCCTTCAGGTCATCGCGGGCGACGTGTGGCAAGATGAGGTTCTGCACATGGCTGACGCGGATTTCGCCATAGCCGTATTGGTCGGCGAGATCAGCAACCGCATCCATTTGCGCCGACGTCGCATCACCGGCAATGCCGCCAATCGGCTTCAGCGAGATCGTGACCGAGGCATAACCCGGCACCTTGTGCGCTGTCACATTGGTCGCCACCCAGGCTTCAAACGCGGCGTCTTGTGCAGCAGCTTTTGCCTCAGCCACACTGACTGCAGGCTTTTCAGCCAGGTCTGGCAAGCGGAAGAAGGCCTTGATCCGGTCGATATCGGACGCTGGCAAGTTCAGCACACCTGTCCTGATCCGCTCAAATTCCTCTTCGACCTGCGCCCGGACCGTGTCCAAGCCAGCCTCATGCATCAGGATCTTGATGCGTGCCTTGTACTTGTTGTCCCGGCGTCCGTAGAGATTGTAAACGCGAAGAATGGACTCGGTATAGGCAAGCAGATCGGACTCGGGCAGGAACGCGCGCAGGTGCCAGGCCGTGAACGGGGTACGCCCCATGCCGCCGCCAATATAGACGGAGAAGCCGATCTCGCCCGCTGCATTGCGCACCAGTTGCAAGCCGATATCGTGGAAGCGGATCGCTGCGCGATCATGGGCACCGCCCGAAATCGCAATCTTGAACTTGCGCGGGAGATAGGAGAATTCCGGGTGCAGGCTCGACCACTGCCGCAGGATTTCGGCATAGGGGCGGGGATCGGCGATCTCGTCAGCCGCTGCGCCGGCGAAGTGATCCGCCGTCACGTTGCGAATGCAGTTGCCAGATGTCTGGATGGCGTGCATCTCGACCTCTGCCAGTTCGGTCAAGATATCCGGGATATCCTTCAGGGCCGGCCAGTTGAACTGGAGGTTCTGCCGGGTCGTGAAATGGCCAAATCCGCGATCATAGGTCCGGCCAATATGCGCGAGTTTGCGCATCTGCCTTGAACTCAGCGTGCCGTAGGGGATGGCGATCCGCAGCATATAGGCATGGAGCTGAAGATAGACACCATTCATGAGCCTGAGCGGCTTGAACTGGTCTTCCGTCAGGTCCCCCGACAGTCGCCGGGCGACCTGATCGCGGAACTGGGCGACACGGGCACCGACGAAGGCATGGTCAAAGTCATCATAGACATACATGGCATGGTCTCGAGGTGTTGCTGACTTGCGCGGTCAGGCATCTGCCAAATAGGGGTCGGCTCAGGCCGCCTTCGGTCCTGCTTCAATGGTCGGGCCGTCGGCACGGATGCGTTCGCGCAGAAGCGTCGGAGCGGCGCGACCGTCTGTTAGGGAAACCGAAATCGCATAGGGATCAACGATCTCGCCATTGGCTGCCGAAGTCTGGGCGGACTTGATCCCGCCTTCTGCGGAGGCCGGGTCCGGGAAAACCTGCGCATTGCCAAGGTCACTGCTCCAGGACAGGTCTTGGGTCAGAAACACGACCCGACCGTCGATCAGCCGGTTGGCTGTGATGATCTGACTTGATTTTGGGGGACGTGCCACGCGCTTCTCACTCCAACAGGCCGATCCCGGCTCGCTCATTGAGCCGTGGAGAAATCCGAGTTCATCCTGTTACAGCAAAGACCGACGGGGTGCGCGGTCCCGTATTTCAAATTGCGCGATGATTATAGAAAAAAATTTTAAATGAACGGCCGAGTGATCGATCAAGAGTCAAATTGGGGCAAAATTCTGGGCTTTTTGCGCAAATTCAATCTCAGGAGGTGGTGGGCCGGTGCTAGTGATTTCGCTCCGAAACGCTTCAGGCCGGTGCGTAGGATGCGAAGCTTCCGACATAGGTCTTGCGCAGAGGCGGTGAATAGCCCCCGAGCCTCGAGGTCTTGAGCCCAACCGACACCAGGGCCTCCGCGAAAGCAACTGCGCAGGCGACACCATCAATGACCGGCAAGCCATGTTTGGCGGACAGATGCGCCGCCAGATCCGCCATGCCCGCGCAACCAAGCACAATGGCTTCGGCGTGATCGCTTTGTTTGGCGGCTTCGATTTCGGCGGAGATCTTGTCGACGGCTCCGGAAGCCGGATCTTCGAGAGCCAGTACCTCGATCCCGGCTGCCCGTACGCGGGCACAGCGCGATGCGAGACCGTACCGGACAAGATTATGCTCCATGACGGGGATGGAGCGGGCGAGGGTCGTGACAATCGAGAACTTGCCTGCGATCAGGCTGGCAGCGTGATAGCCCGCCTCACCAATCCCGATGACCGGCGCATCGCTGATCGACCGCGCTGCATCGAGGCCTGTGTCATCGAAGCAGGCGATGACATGGGCTGCGACGCCGATGACGTTTGCCTCGCGGATACGGGCGAGCATGCCGGGAATGGCATAGGCTTCGTCATAATAGCCTTCGATGGAAACCGGGCCCATGTCGGGCTGCGTCGCCAGAATATCGGTACCAGTCCGCGCTACCTGACGCGCCGCTGCCGCGATCTTGTCGGTCATGGACGCTGTTGTATTTGGGTTGACGACATGGATGATCATGACGAATTGCGACCGTTTCTCTGTTTTTTCAAGGACAAATCGCTCACACGCCCTTGCCGGCATCTGATCCGAGGCTGTTCTGCTTTTTCTGGAGCTGCCCGATCACGAACAATGCCAGGGCGATGACCACGAAGGACACCGCTGTTGTCGATGTACCGAGCGCATAGATGTCGGGGTTGGTCACAGTGGTCGTGAGCCCCTGAAGGTCGAGCGGCAGTGTGTTGACCGGTCCGATGGCCTGACTGGAGCGGGCGATTTCGTCCCAAGAGAGGGTGAAACCGAAGAGCCCGATGCCGACGACCGAGGGCAGGATGATCGGCAGTACGACGTAACGGAAGGTCTGCCACGGCGTTGCGCCAAGATCGCGGGCGGCTTCCTCGTAGCGGGGATCGAAGCGATTGAAGATCGCGAACATGATCAGCAGACCGAAGGGAAGCGTCCATGTCAGATGTGCCGCCAGCCCCGAGGTAAACAGGCCCATGGATGTCTGGAAGTCGCCAAACAGAAATGCTGGAAGCCAGGACTGGTTCGCCTTCACCCAATCGTCGATAAGTCGGAACTCGAGCGCGATGCCGAGCGATGTGATGATGGATGGCACGATCAGGGACGCGATGGCGACATAGAAGACCAGCGTCTGGCCGAAGAACTTCTTGCGGAATGCCATGCCTGCCGACACCGAAAAGACGACGGTGATCAGCGCCACGGTAAAGCCGAGTTTGAGAGAGCGGACAAAGGAAACATCAATATTGATGACGCCCGTGCCTTCAAAAAACAGATGCTTGAACCAGTAGATCGACACGCCGTTCATCGGGAAGGTCAGGCCGCCGTCCGGTCCTTGGAACGACAGGACGAAGATCGCGAACATCGGGCCATAGAGAAAGAGCACATAGGCCGCAAAAAAAGCAGCCAGGATGTAGAAGGCAGGCGAACGTCCCTCACGCATCTCAAAGCTCCTTGCGGATATCGACGAGCCGCATCATGCCGACGATGATCATCATCGTGGCTATCAGCAGGATCACGGCGTTGGCGGCGGCGGCGGGGAACTGGATGGCGTCAAGGCGCGTCTGGATGATCTTGCCTGCCGAGGCGATCTGCTGTCCGCCCATCATGCCGATGGTGATGAAATCGCCCATGACGATCGTGATGACGAATATCGACCCGATGACGATGCCCGGCTTCGAAAGAGGCAGAATGACGTTGATCAGCGTCTGCCAGCCGGTGGCACCTGCGTCGTAGGCCGCTTCGATCAGCGATTTGTCGATGCGGATCATCGAATTGAAGATCGGGATCACCATGAAGAAGGTGAACAGGTGGACAAAGGCGATGATCACCGAGAATTCGGAATAGAGCAGCCATTCCAGTGGTTCGTTGATGAGGTGCAGTCCGACGAGCACCTGATTGACCACCCCGTTGCGCCCGAGCAGCGGGATCCAGGCGATCATGCGGATGACGTTCGATGTCCAGAACGGGATCGTGCACAAGAGCGACAGCGCGATCTGCCACGTCTTCGACTTGACATGGAACGCGAGGAAATAGGCGACGGTAAAACCGATCAGCAGAGTCAGCGCCCAGACGATAATGCAGAATTTCAGCGTCGAGCCGTAGGTTCTGAGGATCGTGCAGAACTGCGGCAACTGATCGATGCAGCCTTCAAATGTATCGGTGTAGCCTCGCCCGGAAAACTCGGGGATCATCTCGTAGTCATTGTAATTCCAGAAACTGACGATCGTGACGAATACCAGTGGAATGAGAAAAAATGCAAAAAACACCAGAACCATCGGTCCAGCCTGGAGCCATGAGACAATCGTGCGTCTGAGACTGGAGACTTCCATGCGTCCACTCCAAATCGGGCTGGCGAGGCACCACCCGCGCGCCAGGGCGCGGGTGGCAGTCTTGGTGAACTGATCAGGGGATCAGGCTGCGATGAACTCATTCCACTTGCGGACCATGTAGTCGTTTTCGTCCATGATCGCGTTCCAGCAGGCGACTGAGCCCATGCGGTCCTCGTAGGAACCGCCGTCGCGAATGGAACCGGCCTTCTCGAGCAGCGTGCCGTTCGGAGCATGGATGTCCTTCTCGGCAGGCTTGCCTTCCATCCAGTAAGCCCATTCGTAGGGTTCCATGGACTTTTGAGCCGTAGAAAGAACGGCCGAGTAGTAGCCCTGGCGGTTCAGGTAAGCGCCAGCCCAGCCGGACAGGTACCAGTTGACGAATTCATAAGCGAGTTCGAGGTTCGAGGCCGAAATGCCCTTCGAGACGCAGAAGCCCGAAGCCCAGGAGCGATAGCCTTCCTTGAGCGGCTGGAACGTGCAGGCGATGCCCTTGGAGCGAACGGCTGTCACAGCCGGCGACCACATCGACTGGATCACGGTTTCGCCCGATGCCATCAGGTTGACCGACTGGTTGAAGTCCGTCCAGAACGCGCGGAACTGGCCGGCCTTCTTGGCCTCGGTCATGACCTTCATTGTCAGATCGATTTCGGCCTTCGTCATGTTGCCCTTGTCGGCATACTTGTAGGTCCCCATCGCTTCGACGACCATGGCAGCGTCCATGATACCGATCGACGGGATGTTGAGCGTGGCGGCCTTGCCCTTGAATTCCGGGTTCAGCAGTTCAGCCCACGATGTGATCGGGCGCTTGATCAGGTCCGGACGGATACCGAGGGTATCAGCATTGTAGACGGTCGGGATCAGCGTGACGTATTCGGTCGGGGTCTTGGAGAAGGTCTTGGAGTCCTTGCCTTCGACATACATGACCTTCCAGGGTGCCGTTCCCTGATCGCCGATCTTCTTGCCAGCCGGGCTTACGCCCTTGGTCATGATCGGGGTGATGTTGTCGAATTCCTTGATCTTCTTGGCATCGAGCGAGAAGATGTTGCCCGATGGGACAAGCTTCTTCAGCGAGAAGTATTCGGTGTCGAGCAGGTCGAACGAGTTCGGCTGCGTGATGACGCGCTTTGTCACGTCGTCTGTCGTGGCGGTGATATATTCGAGCTTGATGCCGGTGTCCTTCAGGCACTGCGCGCCGATCAGATCGCCTTCATCGACGCCCGTGCCGAGATAGCGGAGCACCTTCGGTTCAGCCGATTTGACATAGGGAAAACCGGTGATGGCACCGCTGCCAGCCGCAACACCGGCAAGGCCAGCAGCGCTCTTGAGAAGATTACGGCGGCTAAGTCCGCCAGCTTTAGTCGAACCAGTCTTGCTCATATCGTAGTTCTCCCTTTCACCAAGTGATGCCCATCCGGGCGCTGTCACTGCGATTTCCCGTGGGCACCTTGCCCGTCGTGGAAATGTCTTCGGGTCCGGCAAAGGTGCCGAACCAATTTCTTGGCCCTCGCGCTAGCTCAACGGGTGCGCCGTCGCCGGGTTCCAGCCAAACAGAACGTTTTCACCCGGGGTCACGGGCTGGCTGTCGAAATCCGCTTCGCTGATTTGCGCAACGAGATCGCCGCCATCGCTGCCGCGCATCGTGATCTGGACGTAGGTTCCCTGATATTCGACGTCGGTGACTTCGGCGGAGATCGACTGGCCGTCCCACACGGTGCCTGACCGGAACAGCTTGGCGTGATCAGCGCGCACGGCGACTTTTCCGGTGCTGGTCGTGATGACGTTGTGGCCACCGATGAATTTGGCGACGAACTCGCTGCGCGGCGCATTGAACACCTCGCGCGGACTGCCCTGCTGCTCGATCTTGCCGCCATTCATGAGGACCACGAGATCGGCGAGCGCCATGGCCTCTTCCTGGCCATGCGTCACGTGGATGAAGGTGATGCCGAGTTCGCGCTGCAGACGCTTCAACTCCGCCCGCATCTTGACCCGCAGGAACGGGTCGAGCGCCGAAAGCGGCTCGTCGAGCAACAGCATCTGGGGTTCGGTAATGAGCGCACGGGCGAGTGCCACGCGTTGCTGCTGTCCGCCCGATAACTGGGTCGGCAGGCGACCCGCGTAGCCATCCATGGCGACCAGCTTCAGGAGATCCATCGCCTTGGCATGCCGGGTGGGCTTGTCCACACCGCTCATTTTCAGGGCAAATGCCACATTGTCCAGCACACTCAGATGCGGGAACAGCGCATAGGACTGGAACATCATCGCCGTACCACGCTTGGCAGGCGGCAACAGCGTCACATTGGTGGCTCCAAGCACGATATCCCCATCGGAGACGCTTTCGTGGCCAGCGATCATGCGAAGTGTCGATGTCTTTCCACAGCCCGATGGACCAAGCAGGCAGCAATAGGTCCCGGCAGGAATTTTCAGGTCAATAGCGTCCACGGCCACGGTCGCACCGTAGCGCTTCGTCACCGAGACCAATTCCAGCGCTGCTTGAACTGCCATGTTTACTCCATGATCAGGCGAAGATCCGAACTCCGCGGCTTGCTGACCCCTCCGACGCAAGGCTTGTGCCAGTCTTGAAAATTGCCGCAATTCGGCGGATTTGGTGTGGAAATGCTTTGAAAGCGGGGATTATTGGAATGCTGTGCCGATTTCCGGGCTAAAGCGGACGGAAACCAGTCAGCCTCAAAAACAGGCACATCGAACACGAAATCAGCAATAAACGTATACAATCCGGGCAAGCACGTGCGATGAGTTGCGATATGCTCATGGTGGGTTGTTAAACGAATTCCCGGATTGAGATTGGCTGCGGTGCAGTCTAAAGGTCGCTTGTGCGTTAACCGTTCCGGCGAAGAGGGTGAACATGAGCGACGGCGCGACAACAGCCGAAGGTGAGGACCTGGACACCCGTGGCAACGGGCAGACCAGAGTGTCCGTCCCGATGCGTTCCGTCGACCGCTCTGTTCAAATTCACGACGGAATCCTCGCCGCCATCCTTGAGCATCGATTGCATCCCGGCACCAAGTTGGGCGAAGACGAGATTGGTGCGATTTACGGCGTGAGCCGGACAATCGTGCGCGCTGCGCTGCAATCGCTCAGCCACGAAGGCATCGTCGTCATCGAGAAGAACCGGGGAGCCTTTGTGGCCAGTCCGTCGCTGGCTGAGGCGGTCGAAGTCTTCGAGGCGCGCAAGTTGATCGAACCCACGATTGCCCGCCGCGCCGCCGAACGCAGCACATCCACCGATGTGGCCTTGCTCAAACGCAAGATGGACGATGAACATGCCGCGCTTCACCGTGGCGACGAGAACACCGCCATTCGTCTGTCCGGCGAATTTCATCTCGAAATCGCGCGGATGGCCGATCACAAGACGTTCGAGGCGTTCCTGCGCGAGCTTGTGGCGCGCTCATCGCTGATCCTGCTGCTCTATCGGCGTCAGAAGGCCCAGGTCTGCGGTACGGATCATCACTTGGAACTGGCAAATGCCATCGCGTCCTGCGACGGCAATCTGGCTTCGCGCCTGATGCTTGACCATCTAGCTGATATCGAGTCTGGTCTTGATCTCGTCGAGGAAACCGGCACGCCGCCGCCACTGGCAAGCATTCTTGGCGGCCTCTGATCTCGGCCTTCATCCCTTTAAATGACCGCCTTCCAGATGAAACGCAGAAACGGATAGACCTGCTGGGTCAACTTGACAATCTCTGCAACCAATTCGTTCCCGTCCATGACGATCACTTCGGTCAACGGGCGACGGACGATGAATGACTTGAGCTTCAGAAGTTCAAGTACTTCCGGATCCTTGACGTCTTCAAAGCCGCGTGGCGTCTTTTTCAGCGGTTCGTCGTCCTCGAAGGCAAGATCCAGTTTCGTCAGCCCGTGAACGATTTCGAGGAATTCGTCTTGCCGGTCACGAATTCGGAGCCGCATCTTGTTCAGGATCGGTGGCTCGGGTCGATAGCAGCCGGCTGCAATGAACGACCCCGTCGGATCAATGTGGATATAGATCAGGCCCGGCGCGAGTTTCTCGCCGCTGCGGGTGAGCGATGCGCCAATGTGCGTCTTGTAAGGGCGCTTGTCCCTGGAGAACCGGACGTCGCGATGAATCCGGAAAATGGCGCGCTTCGGGTCGCAGGCGAGATCGAGTTCATGCACTGAGAAGGCAAAGCCCACCGCCTCGATCAAGGCAGACATCGGCTGCTTCAATTCGCTTTCATAAATGGCCTTGTTGGCGTCGAACCATTCCTTGGTCTGGGCCTCTGCAAGGCCAGAGAGGAACGCGAGGCCCTTTTGCGAAAAGCCGGTGAAGGGACGGGATGTCGCGGGTTCAGCCATTTTATTGTTCCGGCGCAATGATGTGAGTGACGATGGGCGAGGCTTTATCAATTGAATGTGTCTGAACGCATTCAGTAGCCCCTCATCCGGCCGTTGGCCACCTTCTCCCAAAAGGGGAGAAGGTGGCCAACGGCCGGATGAGGGGTAATCGACGTTGTCAGGACAGCATTAGATCACGGAATAACCGGACACAAACCCTGATCGACCATAGCCACGGGGATCGCGTTGCGCTAAACCCGCGCCATGGCAGCACCTCTTCTCACGCTTCAGAATATTCACCTGACCTTTGGCGGACAGCCCTTGCTGACGGGCACGGAACTGTCTGTGTTTGACAATGACCGCATTTGCCTCGTTGGCCGGAATGGCTCGGGCAAGTCGACCCTGCTCAAGATTGCGGCGGAACTCATCCAGCCGGACAAGGGCGAACGTGTGGTCAAGGGCGGCGCGACGGTACGCTACCTGCCGCAGGAGCCCGACCTTTCGACCTTCCCGTCCACGCTTGCCTATGTCGAGGCGGGGCTTACGTCGGGTGATGATCACTATCGCGCCCAATATCTGCTCAATGAACTCGGTTTGACCGGCGACGAAGACCCAAAACGCCTGTCAGGCGGCGAGGCCCGCCGTGCGGCCCTGGCGCGGGTGTTGGCGCCGGAACCGGACGTATTGCTTCTCGATGAGCCAACCAACCATCTCGATCTGCCGGCCATCGAGTGGCTGGAAACGGAATTGAAATCCCTGCGGTCGGCGCTCGTGCTGATCAGCCATGACCGCCGGTTTCTCGTCGATCTGTCGCGCGCGACCGTCTGGCTTGATCGCGGTGTCATGCGCCGCATGGACAAGCCGTTCGATGCCTTCGAGGAATGGCGCGACGAGATACTCGAACAGGAAGAACGCGAACGCCACAAGCTCGACCGCAAGATCGCCATGGAAGAAGACTGGGTGCGCTATGGCGTCTCCGGGCGACGCAAGCGCAACATGCGCCGCCTCGGTGATCTCTTCCAGATGCGGCAGGACCGGCGCGAAGCCCGCCGTGCCCAAGGCAACGTGCAGATGACCGTCAGCGAGGCCGAGGCCTCCGGCAAGCTGGTCGCGGAAGCCACCGGCATTTCGAAGGCGTTTGGCGATCGTGTCATTCTGGACAATTTCTAGATCCGGATTGCGCGTGGTGATCGGATCGGCGTGATCGGTCCGAACGGGGCAGGCAAGACGACGCTGGTCCGGATTCTGACCGGTCTGGACAAGCCGGATTCAGGTCGCATCCGGCTTGGCGCGAACGTCGAGATGGTAACGCTGGACCAGAAGCGCGAGGGACTGCTGCCGACCATGTCGCTGAAGGAAGCCTTGACCGGCGGGTCCTCAGATATGCTCGTCGTCAATGACCAGAACCGGCATGTCGTCTCCTATATGAAGGACTTCCTTTTCACTGCCGATCAGATCGGGACGCCGGTTTCAGTCCTGTCTGGTGGGGAGCGCGGTCGCCTGATGCTGGCGCGGGCGCTGGCCAAGCCCTCGAATCTCCTGGTGCTAGACGAACCGACGAACGATCTTGATCTCGAAACGCTGGATCTTCTCGAGGAAATGATCGCCGACTATCCCGGCACCGTAATCCTCGTCAGCCATGACCGCGACTTTCTCGACCGGATCTGTACCTCGGTGGTTGCTTATGAAGGGGAGGCCGGACGACCGGCGACATGGCAGGAATATGCCGGTGGTTACTCGGACATGGTCGCCCAGCGTGGTGCTGGCGTCACCGCTCGCAAGCTCGAAGCGGCAAAGTCGAAGGCGTCGGAAGCCGGGCCAAACCCTGCGCCTGTGGCAGCGCCCCCGGCGGCAGGCAAGCGCAAGCTCAGCTTCAAGGACAAGCACGCGCTCGATACGTTGCCGGCCAAGATGGCCAAGCTGACGAAGGACATCGAGAAAGCTGAAGCCGACTTTGCCGATCCCGGCCTGTATGCCCGCGATCCCCAAGCATTCGACCGCCTCGCCAAGACCATCGCCAAGTTGCGCGATGAACTGTCCGCCCATGAAGAAGAGTGGTTGCGGCTCGAGATGCTGCGGGAGGAAATCGAAGCCGGATAATGCGATGCGCGGAGCGAACGCTGATTGAAACATTGATTAACAATGTGTTTACTCTTGCGAGAGCGATACCGCAGCGCTAATGACGGGCAAAGATGTTGCGCGCTTGCAGCGAAACAAGTCATCTCTGAGCCATTGAAACAAGTGGCGAGAGCACAGTCCGATCCGGGGAGGAATTCAATGCAGAAGTCAACGGCCAAAGCGCTGCCGCACAAGCCGATTTACAAACAGCTTTATGTGCAGGTGCTGTTCGCCATCGTTCTGGGCGGTCTGTTCGGTGCTTTGTTGCCGGATGCCGCGCACGCCAACAAAACCCTTCAGGGCTTGCTGGGGTCCTACACGCCGTATGCGACATCTGACTGGATCAAGGCGCTCGGCGATGGTTTCGTCAAGCTGATCAAGATGGTGATCGCGCCGATCATCTTCTTCACGGTCGTTTCCGGGATCAGCCATGTCCGCGACGCCAAGAGCGTTGGCCGGATTGGCGTCAAGGCGCTGGTTTATTTCGAGATTGTCTCCACCGTCGCGCTCGTGGTCGGTTTGATCATGGGCAACGTACTATTCCCGGTCATCAATGACGCGGTGCAAGGACTGTTTGCCTGGTTCAGCGGCGGCAGCGCCGGCCCGGTGGTTTTTGGGACGCCCGACGCAAAGGCCGTCGCTGCTTTCACGGACCCGTCGAAGCAAATCCATTCTGTTGACTTTCTGCTCAATATTATCCCGGACAGCGTCGTCGGCGCCTTCGCAAAGGGCGATGTCTTGCAGGTGCTGCTGTTCGCAATCCTGTTCGGCTTCGCCCTGATGGCGATGGGCGACCGGTCCGCGACGATCCGCAGCTTCATCGATGATGCCGCACAGGCAACCTTCGGCGTCATCGCCATCATCATGAAAGCTGCTCCGATCGGTGCCTTCGGTGCGATGGCCTTCACAATCGGCAAATATGGAACGACCGTCTTCGGTAATCTGTTCAGCCTGATTGCGACCTTCTATCTGACGGCGGCCTTCTTCATTTTCGTCGTGCTGGGCATTGTCGCTGCGATTGCCGGGTTCTCGATCTTCAAGTTTGTCCGTTACATCAAGGACGAACTCCTGATCGTGCTCGGCACATCATCCTCAGAAAGCGCCCTGCCGCAATTGATGGAAAAGCTTGAACGGCTCGGCTGCTCCAAGCCCGTCGTCGGCCTCGTGGTGCCGACCGGCTATTCCTTCAATCTCGACGGCACCAACATCTACATGACGCTGGCCACGCTCTTCATCGCCTATGCGATGGGAGTTCATCTCGATCTGGAGCAGCAGCTTGTCATTCTGGGTGTTGCGATGCTGACATCGAAGGGCGCGAGTGGCATCACGGGAGCTGGCTTCATCACGCTGGGTGCGACGCTCGCCGTCGTTGATCCGCGCCTCGTGCCCGGCATGGCGATTGTGCTCGGCATCGATAAATTCATGTCGGAATGTCGCGCGCTTGCCAATATCACAGGCAATGGCGTCGCCTGCATCATCGTCTCCTGGTGGGAGGGCGAGCTGGACCGCGACAAGCTGCACGCCGCGCTCAATCGCACCGTCGACATGACCGACGTCGACAGTGCCACGCGGGTTGGCTGATTATCGGCGATCAGCTTCGGTCGCGCGACAGGACATAGCTTTCGATATCGGACGCCTTGCCGAGACCTTCGGCCAGGCGTTCGTCGCATCTGGGGCTCGCACTGTCCATCGATAACATGTAGGTCAGGCGGTCGGCTTCGGTATCGGACTTGATCGACCAGCTCAGGATCTTGAACCCGAAGGCCGCCATGCGCTGCCGCAACTCCGCCAGCGAGGGTTCAGCGCTGCGTTTAAAGGTCAGTTCCAGCCGTACAAGCACCTGATGCGGCAGGAGTTCTTCCAGAAAACGGAATTCGCTCATGATCGCCATCGTCAGCAGCGTCGCGGCGATTGCGGCAACATAAAACCCGATGCCAACCAGAATGCCGACGACAGATGTCAGCCAGATCGACGCAGAGGTCGACAGGCCCCGGATGGAAAATCCGTCCTTCAGGATCACGCCTGCGCCGAGAAACCCGATGCCAGTGACAATACCCTGAATGACACGCGTCGCATCATCCGTCAGGTTGGCGGCACGTTCCGCACCGAACCAGAGCAACGGCCAGCCATGGATCATCAGCAGCATCGCCGATGCCATCGAGACCAGCGCATAAGTCCGCATGCCCGCTGCGCGCCCGTGATACGAGCGCTCATAACCGATCATGATGCCGAGAAGCGCTGCACCAAAAATCTTGGCAACGAGCAGCAGGTCGACAAACCAATAGGAACCGACGTCAAAGAATCCAATCATGCCGGTGAGTGTGCCGCCATGTTGGGCTGACCGCAACCCGGTTTCTATCTCGCTTCGCGCCGGATGAGTTCTGCCTTGCGATCAACGCCCCAGCGATAGCCGCCCGCGCTGCCATCGGTTCGCACGACCCGATGGCACGGAATAAGGACTGCGACGCGGTTGGCCCCACAGGCATTCGCCACCGCGCGCATCGAGGATGGCTTGCCGATGCGTGCAGCGATCTCAGCATAAGTGGCTGTTGATCCTGCCGGAATCTCCTTCAGCGCCTGCCAGACCTGCTCCTGGAAGGCCGTACCCTGGACGTCGAGCGGCAAATCCGAGCGACGCGTCGGGTCTTCCACGAGGCTCACGACTGTCGCGACGAGGCGCTCGAACGCGGGATCTGCACCGATCAACTCCGCTAAGGGAAAGCGATCCTGCAAGGATCGGATCAGGATCTGCGGATCATCGCCAAATTCGACGAGTGCAACCCCACGCTCGGTCGCGGCGACCAGGATGTTGCCGAGCGAGCATTCCCCGATGGCAAAGCGCATCGCCACGCCGGGCGCACCCCGCGCAAAAAGCCGCGCCGTCATGCCAAGGCGCTCGCCGGATGTTTCGTAAAACCGGCTCGATGAACCATAGCCCGCCCCATAAATCGCCGAGGTAACACTCTCGCCACTTGCCAGTTCGGCTTTGAGGCGACTCATCCGCTCTGCGTTGAAATACGCCTTTGGCGTGATTCCGGTCGCGGCCTTGAACAAGCGATGGAAGTGGAACGGCGACACGCCGAACCGGCGGCTCAGGTCCTCCAGGCGAGGCGCGCTTTCGGCGGACCGAATGATGTCGATGGCTTTAGCGATCATTATGTTGTGCGTTTCTCCAACCGCTGACGGGCGGCACCGCTTGCAGGCGCGGAACCCGGCGGCCTCAGCATCGGTCGGGCTTGCAAAGAAGTGCACATTCTTGCGCAAGGGCTGTCTTGAGGAACAGGACGGGCGGCAAAAGACACCGGTTGTTGCGACTGCATAGACAAAATGTCCGTCAAGATTGCGGTCGCGGCTGACAACTGCCGTCCATCTGGCGCTATCGTCATCCGCTCCTTCCATGACGTCCCCCCCGATGACATCCAATTCCGATGTAGCCAACATATCGATTGCCCTCCGTCAATAAAACCCGGATTGACCGGTGGTCTCTTGCCGGTGGTGGCGAACTTAAACGGCCTGCTGGCTGCCGCACTCTGGTTCTTGCGCGGCAATTCGTTTTGGCTTGAGAGCCGGATTTCCGGTGAAATTTTTTTTATTTGAAGGGTCGGACGAGATTCCGCATGAGATTTTCGGCTGAACTCCGCCCATATTCTGAACTGCAGTCGCATAATATGGTCTGATTTCCAAAATTCTCCTTGTATCCGGACTGAATAGGGATCATACAACTCGCGTCGATAGATGGCCTGATGACTTGGACTGGACCGAATTTATTTCGAACAGCGCCGGAAATCGTCTTACCTGAAAACGCGATTTCGACGGCCTGTGGCGACGCAGGCAAGCAACACACTCGTTCTTAGAAAGGGGTTTCCATGAATAAGGGAACCGTTAAGTGGTTTAACGCCCAAAAGGGCTTCGGTTTTATTGCTCCAGATGATGGCGGCAATGATGCGTTCGTTCATATCAGCGCTGTCGAGCGCTCGGGCTTGAACGATCTGCGTGAAGGCCAGAAGGTGAGCTTCGATCTCGTCTCTGACCGCCGGAGCGGCAAGATGACGGTCGATAACCTGAAGCTTCTCGGCTGATATCTTGAAGGGCAGTTAAGCGCCCTTTCGAATAAAAGACACTCATTGTCTTTCAAGCCTCGCATCCGGCGCCGGTTGCGAGGCTTTTCTGTATCTGAATGCTGCAGTGTCAGATCGCCCGAGGAATCACGTCATCCCAGGTCCGGGTCACGAAGGGCACGCCATTCGCAAAGGTTCGCACCGTGCCAGTCAGGCGATACTCGCTGGCGGTTGCCGACATCGCCGTTTCCGTCTCGATACGGATTTGCCAGCCCTCCCGACCGAGATCGATGGATTGGGTCAGCTCGAACCGGGCGGACAATGGGTCATTGCCCCGGATCGTCAATTTTCGGGCAAGCGAATGGCCGACCGTCGTGTCGATGTCCCGAAACCGGATCACCCCTTCGCCAAAGACGCCACCCTCACCTGACGTGATGTAGGTCGCTTCATCCTTGATCAGATCAAGATAAAAGCTGCGCTTGATCTCGCCCGTCTCCACGACCTCGCGCGGCGTAAGGGGGCCGTGCGCGGGAGGCGGGAAGCGAACGGGTGGCTCATTTGCATGCGGCACACGCTGCGGCAGCAGCAACTGGCTCTGGCGGGTCTGAATGGTCAGGGTGGCGGCCTCGGCGACGGGCCAGATCAAGGGCCAGCAGGTCGTGGCAATCGATAGCCGGACGCGATGACCGACCGGAAACGCGTGCCCGCAATCGTTTAGTTTCACCGAAATACGTACGGTCTCACCCGGCACCAGCGGAGCGGGATGCTCGTGGCTGTCGCGGTGCGCCAGATTGAGGACACCATAGCTGACCCGCTCGGCGGCTCCGTCAGGTGACACATCGGACAGGCGGACGACAATGTGTGCGGCGGGCTTATCCGAGGATAGATCAACAACCAGTTCCGGTGCGCCGAGGACTTCGAGCCTGTTTATCAGTGGCAGAGTATCGAACACAAGGGAAAAGCCATCATCGAGCCGCTGGTCGCCCGGCCGGTCGCCGACGATCCCCATGCCCATCCATTCCCCCATGGAAAAGCCGGCATATTGGGGCGAGCGGATCGAAAGGGGTGCATTTGGCTGCGGTGTTGGTTCAAGACTGCCGCGACCGAGCGACAGCGCCAGCGGCACTGCGCCTTCAGGTGGCCAGATCCGCTCGCCGACCCAGCGACCCGGGCTCACCGACTTTGACGTTGCCGGGGGGACAGCATCTTCGATCCAGGCTCGCAACATCGGCTCATCCATGATGCTGTTTTCGGTTCCCTTCAGCCAATGATCCCACCAGCGCGTCGCCTCCTGCAGAAACCCGATGGCGGGCAGGGGGTAGCCATCCTGCGGATAAAGATGCGCCCAGGGACCAATGATTCCCTGACGCGGGACCTGCAAACCTGCCAATAACCGTGGCACCGCATTGGTATAGGCATCCGCCCAACCACCGACGGCCATGACGGCGCAGGTGATGGATGACCAATCCTCACAGATCGATCCCTGCTTCCAGTAGGCATCGCGATGCTGGTGACGCGCCCAGATGGCCGGGAAGAACGGCAGATGCTCCATCCGTTCGCGCCACATCGTCTCCCAGCGGTCGCCGACGATGGCTGGATCCGGTGGTCGCGACTGATAGGCCTGCATGATTGTCGCCCACCAGAGATTATCGTTGAGGAGGCAACCGCCCATGTAATGGATATCGTCGGCATAGCGATCATCGGTCGAGTTGAGCGAGATGATCGCCTTCAGCGCTGGCGGACGGTGGCTGGCGACCTGCAGACAATTGAAGCCGCCCCAGGATTTGCCGAACATGCCGACATTGCCGGAACACCAGGGTTGGGCGGCAAGCCAGGCGATGACCTCGACTGCATCCTGCTGCTCGATCGGGAGATATTCATCGTCCATCAGGCCATCGCTCTCGCCTGATCCGCGCATGTCGACGCGGACAGATGCATAGCCTGCTGCCGCGAAATAGCCATGCATCGGCTCGTCGCGGGTCCGGGTGCCGTCACGCTTGCGATAGGGAATATATTCGAGGAGCGCCGGGACTGGCGTTGTTTCGGCAACATCCGGCATCCAGATCCGCGCCGCCAGCCGCGTGCCATCTGAAAGCGGGATATAGGTATTCTCGATGATCGTCACCATGCCCGGGCTCCCCGGCGTCCTTACGCGCTCGCTGTCGCTGCCCGCTTCGCCAGGACGCTCTCCAGCCAGTCAGTCCGCATGACCGGAACAGCGGTCACCAGCTTTTCCGTATAGGGGTGATAGGGGCCGTCAAAGATCCGCTGTGTGGAATCAAAGGCGACGAACGAGCCCTTCAGCATCACGGCTGTCCGATGCGCGATCCGGTGCACGACATCAAGATCATGCGTGATGAGCATGTAGGACAGATTGAGTTCGACCTGCAGCCGCTTCAACAGCTTCAACACTTCTTCGGCCACCAGCGGATCAAGCGCAGACGTCGGTTCATCGAGAATGATGAGTTCGGGGTTGGCCGCGAGCGCGCGCGCGACACAGACGCGCTGCTTCTGACCACCCGACAATTGCATGGGGCGGCGATCGATGAAATCGGCCGGCAATTCGACGAGTTTCAAGAGTTCCAGCGCGCGCTTGCGGGTCTCTTCCGCCGATGTGCCGAAATAGAAATGCACGGGACGACCGATGATCTCACCAAGCGTCTGGCGCGGATTGAGCGCGACATCCGGGATCTGGTAGACGAGCTGGATGATCCGTTTCTGGTCCTTCGTGCGCTCTTTCAGCGCCTTCGGCAGCGGCTCGCCCTTGAATGCGATACGCCCGGCGATCGGCGGCAACAGGCCTGTGATCACGCGGGCCAGCGTCGATTTGCCTGACCCGGACTCACCCACAACTGCGACGGTTTCGCCGCGCTGGATCGTGAGCGATACCCCATTGACGACGGTGAGCGGACCATAGGCCGCGCTGCAATTCTCAATCGCCAGGATCACGTCGTCCTTGACGGTATCCGGATTGGCGCGCTCGGCTTCTGATGCCCCACGCACGGCCACGAGGCGGGCGGTATAATCCATCTTGGGAGCGTGCAAGGTGTCGTTGGTCGTCCCTTCCTCGATTTCCTTGCCGTGCCGCAGCACCTTGATGCGGTCGGCGACCTGCGCGACGACGGCGAGATCATGCGTGATATACAAGCCCGCTGTACCGTATTCCTTGATCAGTCGCTTCAACAGAATCAATACTTCGATCTGCGTCGTGACGTCGAGCGCAGTAGTTGGTTCATCGAGCACCAGAATGTCGGGACGGCATGACATGGCCATTGCCGCCATGGCGCGCTGCAATTGACCACCCGATGCCTGATGCGGATAACGGAAGCCAAAGGTATCCGGGTTTGGCAGGTCGAGCGCGCGGAACAGTTCCAGCGCCCAGGCCTGTGCCTCAGCCTTTGTCATCAGTCCGTGGACAATCGGACCTTCGCAGACCTGATCGATGATCTGATGTGCAGGATTAAACGCCGATGACGCGGATTGCGCGATATAGGCGATCCGACGGCCCCGCATTTCGCGCCGTCCGGCTGCATCAAGATCGCGAACGCTGACCCCGTCGATGACGATGGTGCCACCGGTGATCCGCACACCTGCGCGCGCGTAGGTCATGGCGGCGAGGCCGATCGTCGATTTGCCTGCACCTGATTCACCAATCAGGCCAAGGACTTCGCCACGCTTCAGATTGACGTCGACATTATCGACGATCACATTGCCGTTCAGCGCCTCGATCCGCAGTCCCTTGATCGCCAGGATTCGCTGATCACCACCGGTCACTTCATTCGTTGCACTGGAGCTCATGATCGCACTCACATTTCTGCCTGGGCACCAGAGGGACGCGCTTCAATCGACAGGAACCAGTCGACGACGAGGTTGACGCCGACGGTCAGCGTGGAAATGGCCAGCGCTGGCCAGATCGGGGCCAGTACGCCGAAGGAGATCGCGCCGGCGTTGTCGCGCACCATCCCGCCCCAGTCAGCATAGGGCGGCTGGATGCCAAGGCCGAGGAACGACAGCGCGGCGACAAACAGGAAGTTGAAGCAAAAGCGCAGGCCGAACTCCGAGAACAACGGTGCCGACGCGTTCGGCAGGATTTCCCGGCGCATGATCCACCAGGTCCCTTCGCCGCGCAGACGTGCGGCTTCGACATATTCGAGCACGGTCAGGTTCATGCCAAGCGCCCGCGCCAGGCGGAACACGCGGGTGGAATCAAGGAACGCGATTGTCAGCACCAGGACCGGGATCGATGATCCGAAGACGCCGAGAATGATCAGCGCAAAGATCAGCAGAGGGATCGAGAGAATGACGTCGACGAGCCGCGACAGGAGAATATCGACCCAGCTGCCAAGAACGGCGGCGGCAAAGCCGAGCGTGATGCCGATGAAGAACGAAATCACCGTGGTCACCAGCGCGACGCCAATCGTCATGCGCGCGCCATAGATCAGACGACTGAGCATGTCGCGTCCGATCTGGTCAGCCCCGAGGATGAGCGCTCCCTTGGTCGGCACATAGTCGCCGGGATCGGCACCAAACCAGGGGCCGAATGTGTTCCAGATAAACACGAAGCCGTTATGGATCTCGATTTCGATCAGTCCCTGATCCCAGGTGTGACCGACCGACTGGCTCTCCGAATAGGGCGCGATGAACGGACCCAGCAGCGCCAGCAGGAGGTTGAAACCGACGATGGTCAGTCCCACCCAGGCGGTCGTCGGTGGCTTATGTCCAAAAAGCTTCATCGCGTCAGCCCTTTACCGAACTCATCATGTACACGCGACACCAGGCGTCGCAGCGATGTGACTGGATGCCGCCCCTCAACGCCGATGGCGAAGGCGCGGATTGACTAGAATGGCCAGGATGTCAGCTGACGTATTCAGACCCACGAACACGCCAGAAAACACCAGACCGCAGGCCTGAATGACGGGAACATCGCGTTTTGCGACTGCATCCACCATCAACTGACCAATACCCGGATAGGTGAAGACGGCTTCAACCACGACGACGCCGACAACGAGATAGGCAAGGTTCAGCGCAACGACGGTAATGATCGGGGCGGCTGCGTTCGGCAAGGCGTGATGCGCCACGACGCGGCTGCGGGTCATGCCTTTCAGGAAGGCCATCTCGATATAGGGGCTCGACATGATGGAGAGCACCGACGTGCGCGTCATGCGCAGCATATGCGCGGCAACCAGCATCGTCAGCGTCAAGGCGGGCAGCGTCGTATTATACAGACGCTCAAAGAAGCCCATTTCCGGGAACACCGTTGACAGGGACGGGAACCAGCCGAGCTGGACCGAGAAGACCATGATCAGAAGATAGCCGATAAAGAACTCCGGCACGGAGATCGTCATCAGCGTCAGAATATTGGAGATCCGGTCAATTGGTCGTCCTTCGCGGATGGCGGCCAGAATACCAAGACCGACGGACAGCGGGATCGCGATCACGGCGGCATAACCGGCGAGAAACAGCGTATTCTGGAACCGGGGCAGCAGCTCGTCGATGATCACATGCTGATTGGTCAGCGAGATCCCGAGATCACCACGCAAGGCTTTGAACATCCAGTCGAAAAACCGGTAATAGGCAGGCTGGTCCAGCCCCAGTTCCTTGCGGAATACGGCCAGCGTTTCAGCTGTCGCACCTTGACCAAGCACAGCAGACGCCACGTCGCCGGGCAGGATCTGCGTACAGATAAAAATCAGGACGGAAACCGCGAACATCGTCACAAGCCCCAGCAAGGCTCGCGTCGCAATGAGCTTCAGCATGGTTTCACGCTCCCCAAAACGGTACCCGAACAGTCATGAACGTCGATCAGGCCTGTTCACCTGATCGAGTCCTTCGCAAAAAGAAACGGGCGGCCCCTTACGAGACCGCCCGCACCTTGCTGTCTTAGGCGAACCAGCCCTTTTCAGCGATCCGCTCGTCGTTCAGGTCATAACGGGCGTGTGGCTCACCGCCACGCAGCTTCTTGGAGTAACCGTCGAGATAATCGGCAACGGCGAAGCAGATCATGCCGCCGTCATCCGAAATCATCTTCTGGGCATCGGAATACATGTGCTTGCGCTTGGCATCGTCCAGCTCGGCGCGGGCAGCGATGACGAGCTTGTCGAATTCCGGACGCTTCCAGTGGGTGTCGTTCCATTCGGCGGTCGACAGGAAGGTCGTCGACAGCGTGTCGTCGGCGGTCGGACGGCCACCCCAGTACACGGCGCAGAAGGGCGACTTCAGCCAGACGTTTGACCAGTACCCGTCACCGGACACGCGCTTCACATTGAGGGATGCACCGGCCTTCTTGAGCGATTCCTGGAAGAGCTGTGCGCAATCGACTGCTTCGTCGAATGCACCCGGCGAGACTTCGAGGTCGAACGGACCGGTCATGCCTGCCTTCTTGAAGTGGAAGGCTGCCTTGTCGGGATCGTAAGCACGCTGCGGCAGGCTTGCGTCGAAGTACTTGTTGGTCGGGGCGACGAGATGGTCGTTGCCGACGGTGGCGAAGCCGGAGAAGACGTTATCGACGATCTTCTGGCGATCGATGCCGTACTTCAGTCCCTGGATGACGTCGTAGTTGTCGAAGGGAGCCGTGTCGCGGAGTGCAACGAAGGCGTAACGGTTGCCGTTACCCTTGGTGCGGACGACGGAAACGGCGGGGTTCTTGGCAACGAGGTTGGCGGTCTTTGGGTCAAGACGGTTGACGGCGTCAACCTGACCGGTGATGAGCGCCTGCGTGCGGGCAGCGGTGTCATCGATGTAGCGGATTTCGACAGTGTCGAAGTTGCCACGTCCGGCCTTCCAGTAATCGCCCTTCTTGGCCTTCAGCAGGATGCGGACACCCGGCTCCCAGGCTTCGAGCGTGTAGTGGCCCGTGCCGTCGGTCTTGGTGAAGTCCTTCGTTCCATTGGCCAGACCGATCAGGTGATAGTCGGCGAGGATGAAGGGAAGGTCGGCGTTGCCGCCCGACAGTGTGATCTGGAACTTGTGCGAATCCAGTTTCTTGATTTCGGTGATGGCCGACAGCAGGCCCTTGGCTGGCGACTTGGTTTCACCGCGATGATAGTTGATCGAATAGATCGCGTCATCGGCGTCGAACTCCTTGCCCGACGTGAAATGCACGCCCTTGCGGACATTGAAGATCCATTCTGCCGCACCCGGCTTGGCTTCCCAGCTCTCGAGCAGTTCGCCGGTGGCATTGCCCTTGGCATCGATTTCCACGAGGCCGTTCCAGATGGCGAGCGAGTAGGCAATCGGGATCGAGTCAGCATAGGTGCTCGGGTCAAGGCTGTCAGAAGCGGAACCGCCCTTCATGCCAAGACGCAGCGTGCCACCCTTCTTCGGGGTGTCAGCAGCAAAAGTGGGTTCCGCAAAGGAAGCGGACAAACCGAGCGCAGCAGCGCCGGCCATCAGCTGGCGGCGGTCGACAATAAGCGAACTGTTGGACGGATCATTTGTATTCGACATGTATGCCTCCACTCGATTTAAGCTCTAACAGTGTTCTCTTGCTGACACCGCTTGCTTCTTCAGGTTAGATCGAACGTGCAAATCTTTGGACGTTCGAAAAGGACCGGAACAGCCTCAGCTGGGTAAGAATTGAAGATTAGTCTCGACTTTGAGCGACTGGCAATTCCTGAAACTGCCATTCTCTTGATCAAAAGCGACATTCCCTCACTCAATTTTTTCCAACCGGCTCCCTGCCGTTCCATGTGCCGCCGTCATCAGGCAGTCACTCCCCAAGACTTCTCGCAGATCGGGGGTTCTGTAAAGGCTGGCCGAGGTGCAAACGGATGATTTTTGCATCAAATTCAAAGCCGATCTATTTATCTGGTTAGCGTGCGTGACGAAGCGAGAGGACACCGCGACGATGCCGATCCCCAATCTGGTGCACTCCGACTTTGGCTCCGCCGATGAAACCGCTGGCGGACTTCTCACGATCGACCTTGCGGCAGTCGAAGCTAACTGGCGGCATCTGTCCGCGCTTGCAAACGGCGTTCCCTGCGCCGGGGTCGTTAAGGCGGATGCTTACGGTGTTGGTGCTGTCGAAGTCACGAAGCGACTGCTTGCGTCGGGGTGCCGTAGCTTTTTCGTAGCGCAATTTGTTGAAGCGCTCGAATTGAAACCCTTGCTGCCAACCGATGCGACAATCGCCGTTCTGAACGGACTTTTGCCTGGCTCCGAGAGTGCCTATCAGGCCGCTGGCATCATTCCCGTTGCCAACTCATTGGCGCAATTGGTCGCGTGGAGCCGTTTCTGCGCGGATTTTGGCAAACGGCTGCCGGTCTATCTCCAGATCGATACCGGCATGGCACGGCTTGGGCTGAGCGAGAGTGAACTGCAACAATTGACCGCCAGCCCCGAGCTGTTCGAGGCGGTGTCCCTCGAACTTGTCATGAGCCATCTGGCCTGTGGCGATGAACCGGATAGCCCGGCCAATCAGGCGCAGCTTGATCGCTTCAACCGCGCCCGCGCGATGTTGCCGAAAGCGCGCGCGTCATTCGCCAATTCTGCGGGCATATTCCTCGGACCAGACTATCATTTTGATCTCTGTCGCCCCGGCGCGGCCCTTTACGGGATCAATGTCGGGCCTTTGACGGAGGGGATCCGTCAGGTCGTGGCCCTACATGGCCGGATTGCCCAGATCCGGTCGGTCCCGGCAGGGACGTCGGTCGGCTACAGCCATACTTTTACGGCCACGCAGCCGATGCGACTGGCCACTGTCGCTGTCGGCTATGCCGATGGCTTGCCGCGGTCCCTCGGCAATGCGGGGAGCGCCTGGGTGGACGGGATCAGGCTGCCGATCGTCGGTCGGGTGTCGATGGATTCAATGATCATTGATATCACGGCGCTGCCCGATGGCCGTTTGAAGCCGGGCGATTTCGTCGAACTGATCGGGCCGCATCAATGCGCTGACGATCTTGGTCGCGACGCCGGGACCATGGGATATGAAGTCCTGACCCGGCTTGGCTCGCGCTACCCGAGGGTCTATCGCCGCTAACCAGCTGAGCTGTGTCAGGCCGCGCGGAAGCGATAGTCGGTGATCTGCCGATAGGTTTCACCGGGGCGCAAGGTCGCATCGCCGAATTGCGGCTTGTTGGGTGTATCCGGGAATAGCTGCGGCTCCAGACAGAACCCGGCATTGGCTGCCGTTCGTGTGCGATGAAGCGGCTTGACGGGGACGCCGAGGTAAGAACCGGCATAGAGCTGGACCCCCGGCTCCGTTGAGAAAACTTGCAGCTCTGTCCGTGAGTCCGGCCCGATGGCGCGCGCCATCAATTGCGGCGTGGCGGCGCGGGTTCGGCTGATGATGTAATTGTGGTCATAGGCCGCCCGGCTGCCCTCGTGCATCAGGCCAATCGGTCGCAGTGTGCGGAAATCAAAGGGCGAACCCTCCACTGACCGGATTTCGCCCGTCGGGATGCGCTTGTCGTCGACCGGCGTGTAGAAATCCGCCGGGATTTCGAGGAGATGATCGAGAATGGTGTCGGTGCCATCGAGATTGAAATAGCTGTGCGCGGCCAGATTGACAACCGTTGGCGCATCCGTGGTCGCCGTCAGCTCCAGCCGAAGCACGCCGTCGGACGGGATCGAGTAGTGGCAAAAGGCTTCCACGCGACCGGGGAAGCCCTGGTCTCCGGCCTCTGACGTCAGCGACAGGAGCGCATGATCCGGACCGTGATCGACGAGCGACCAGATCCGCTTGCTGAAGCCGAGCGGCCCACCATGCAACTGGGTCGTGCCGCCTTCATTGGGGACGAGGTTGACCTCCTGCCCATCGAGCACGAAATGCGCCCCGCCAATCCGATTGGCATAGCGACCGGCAATGACGCCCATGTTGGGGGAATGCGTGAGATAATCCTCGAGCGTTTCAAGGCCGAGAACACGCGGGCTTGCGCCCCGACCAATATCGACATTCAAGGACCGGATGGCGGCACCAAGGCCGATCACCTCGACGGTCAGGCCACCGCCGGTCAACGTGGCCATGGGCACCGGGGTTCCGTCGGCTGTCTGTCCGAATGTCGTCGCTGTCATGGATTGTTCCTGCTCACCTGTTGCCGTGACGGTTTCCCGCGCCGGGCCGACTGCCATCTGGCCTTGGCTTCAACGTAAAGCACGGCAGCGATGCCTTTGCCAAGAACGCGCCCTCGCTGTTCCCCGCTTTGTTATGCGGCTACATCGATCTGACAGATAACCGGCAAACAAGGTGTCGCGAGGGTTTTGTTGGTTAACAAACCGTGTTATTTGAGTTGCGGAAGCGCGCTGTGACACGCTTCGTTCTCAACTGCCGGGTACGACCGTCATGCAAAAAGCCAATGAACAAGGATCGATTGTGGTTCCGGTGTGGGCCTATTGGCTCGCAGCCCTGATCTCGCCGCCCCTCATTGCCATCGGGGCGATCCTCTGTATCGGCTTGAGCCTCATCATCGGCCAGGAACCCGCAACCGTCAGATCGCCGAGGGGCTGGCTGTTCTGACGAGAGCCAGACCCGCTCAAGCTGGAAACGCTTGCTGGTACGGAAGTCACCGGCTCGCCTGAGCCCACCCGGCACTGCCAACCACTTAAACGGGAAGCGAAACAGTGTTTACACTGATTTCTTGTCGATCCTGACCGCAATCGAGGCGATCACGATGATGGTTCTTGTCTTTTCGGGAAGCGATACGCTGCCGGATGCGAAGAAATTGGAAAGGGCGTTGCGGCATGCGATCCCGGATCTGCCTTCGCAGGCCTTCAGTCAGGATGGAAACACGCAGGCCCTCGCGGTCCCTTACCGGGATTCCTTGATCACAATCATGAATATCGAAGCGCCCGCTCCATTGGCCGAGTCCGATCCGCAAATCAGAAATGCGTGGTATTGGCCTGCTGCTTGGTCGGAATTGAAGACTCATCGATCGCATATGGTCGTTTCTGTTGGCGGCGGTCTTGATGGTCAAATGCGGGCACGGTTGCTTGCACGCGTTCTTGTGCCCGTTCTCGCAGCCATGACGAACCCGATTGGCCTCTGCAATGTTGGGTCGGGTACCCTTTTGTCTCACGCTATGGCGATGTCGCTCATCGGCCAACCCGACTCCGTCGCTCTTCCCCTGTTCATGAGCTGTCATTTTGCGCGTGAAGCCGATGGAGCGTTCCCGAAGCCTGCGATTTGCGCGTCGACAAAGGGCTTGAGTGATTTCGGGCTGATGGAGGTTGAGGTGCGGGGATACAGGGGGCAAGTACCTGATCTCTATCAGTTCATCCTCGGATTCGCGGCCTATCTGATTGAGCAACGACCGACCATCGCCGATGGACATACCATTGGTCGTGGTGGCGACGAGCGAATTACAGTCAAAGTACAGAAATCGATGTACTATGACGCGCAAGTTTATTGTCTGTATTTTTAAATATTACAAACTTTTCCTGACAAGGAGTGCTCAAATGAAGACAAGCTCTAAGAATGACGCGAATATTTATCAGTTGCGTACTCCACTGAATGGCAGTACCGCAGGTTATGACATTGTAAATTTAGATGCATTGCAACCTAATGTAAGCTCATTGAGAGCCCAGGTACTCTGGCCTGACGGAATTTTATCAACTTTGCGTGGACCATGGACGATCCCTGATTACCTGGAGAATCCCCATATCGTTGTTGACAAGAGAAAGAAAGCAACCCTCTTGGACTTCTTCCGAAGAGACGGGTTCATTTTTATAACAGCGAAATTAAAGGCCATCTTTGATGAACTTGCGCCGGGGACGTGTGATTACAGGCTTTGCAAAACTGAGTTCAGTGACGGAACGCCGGGAGTAGAAACATGGATGTGCAGCCCAAATGAAGTATTTAATGATATAGTTGATTTGGAGGCTTCAAATATAAGTATTTCACGCTCTGGTTCTTATTCGTTACTTGATGGTGACTGGATGGTGTTCCGGAACGATCTATCGATTAAAACGCATGTTTTTCGGGTAAATCAAAGTTCTACATCTATATTTTGTGATGAAATATTTAAATCGACTTGTAAATTGCAAAAAATTCGCGGAATTGGCTTTGAGTTAATTGGCGAACGCTCTCGTTAAGCTGTGGGGATAATGAAATGAACGCCATTCTGGATGAAGAGATCAACGCCATTGCGATCGAATGGCATCATGTTATCACTCAACAGCTGATCCGAGAATTTCCCGATTTTTCAGGGGCGGACAACGACAGGGTGTGATCATTGGACTTTGATCCATGCATCCAGCCAGTCCCTCGTCCTGGCACTCACGGCTGAGCTCTGCCGGGGCCGAGTTTCCGGATCGTCTCGTTCGGCAATTCTGATAACCGGTCCGAAATCCGAACGCCGGAGATCACGAGGTCCGGAGCGATTTCCTTTAAGGGAACTAGGACGAATGCGCGTTCCAGCACATAGGGGTGCGGCAGGGTCAGTTCATCGGTTTGGATGATCGCATCACCATAGGCGAGCAGATCAATGTCGATGGTTCTGGGTCCCCATTTCTCGATCCGTTGCCGGCCCAGAGATGTTTCGACCGAAAGGCAGAGCCGCAGCAGCTCGACGGGCGTGAGCGTGGTGGCAATTTCGGCGCAGACGTTGATGAAGGCGGGCTGATCGAGCTTGCCCCAGGGCGGGGTTTCATAATCCGAGGAACGCCGAACGATCCGTGCCCCTTGCGCGTCGAGACGCGCCAGTGCGTCGGCGATCGTCGCGGCGGCGTTGCCGAGATTGGCTCCGAGACTGAGATAAGCCGTCGCTTCAGTCTTCACGATGCCGCTCGATGATGATGGCGATCTCGTCGAGTATGGCCGGGATCGGCGCTGACGGCTTGTCGATCCTGACGGTCAGGCTGTTGATCGCCTTGAATTTGGCGAGAATATCGGTCGCAATCGCCTCGGCAAAGGCTTCGATGAGCTTGAAACGGCGATTGGCGGAGACCGACGTCACGATTTCAGCGAGCTGATCATAGGAGACTGTTTTCGAGACGCTGTCCGAACGTCCCGCCGGTCGCAGGTCCAGCCGGCAATCCAGCGAGATGAAAAAGCGCTGGCCCATGCGCTCTTCTTCGGCGAGCAGTCCGTGATTGGCGTAAACAGCGATGCGTTTCAGGATGATATGATCGGTCATTCAGGATCCAGACATCGGGGCAGGGTGAACGTGCCAGAACAGGTTTCTAGCAGATGAACCGCGCCGGAACGAGGGCCTTCAGGCGAGCGAAGGGGTCGCGGCGGATGCCATGATCGCGTCGGTGACCCGGATGGCCTCGACATGCGCCCGTACGTCATGAACGCGGATCATGTCGGCCCCACCGGCAATCGCCAGGACGTGCGCGGCAATCGATCCGATGAGGCGATCTTTCGGCTCGACCTGCGCCACCCCTTGCGTCGCTTCCTGTAACTGAGGCGACGCGATCAATCGTCCGATGAAGCTCTTGCGGGATGCGCCGACCAGAACCGGATAGCCGAGTGCTTTCAGGTCGGCAATCCGGTGCAGCGCGTCAAGTTCCTGCTTGCGGCTCTTGCCAAAGCCGATGCCGGGATCGAGGATGATGTCGGTGTCCCTTATGCCAGCCTTTCGGGCAATGCGGATGGATTGATCAAAGAACCGCCGCATCTCATCGAGAATATCGAGGCTGGCGTCGACGGTCTCACGATTGTGCATGGCGATGACGGGGGCACCGAAGTCTGCGGCCACATGCGCTATCTCCGGCTCGCGCTGCAGCCCCCAGATATCGTTGACAATTTTTGCGCCCAGCTGAAGCGCTGCCCGGGCAGTCGCAGCCTTATAGGTGTCGATGGAGATCGGTTGCGAAATCCGCTTCGCCAGCGTGGCGATAACCGGCGAAATGCGTGCGATTTCAGTCTCGACGGATACTGGCGAATGACCGGGCCGGGTCGATTCCCCGCCAATATCGATGATATCGGCCCCTTCACCGATCATCAGATCGGCATGGGCGAGGGCTTTGCCCAGCCCGTCAAACTGGCCGCCATCTGAAAAACTGTCCGGGGTGACATTCAGGATTCCCATGATCAGCGTGCGGTGTCCAAGGTCTGGCAGCACGGCGATCCGGCCTTGTGACAACAGGGGCGTAGGCATGCATCTGGCTCCCGCATTCAAAAGATAATCTCCCGGGTCGGTGGACGCCGGGAGATCATGAATAGCCGCAGAGGTCAATCTAGTGCAGTCGCAGGACCCGGCAACTGGATTTGTCAGACCAGTCTCAGCGCAACATCAATGTTGCCACGGGTCGCGTTGGAATAGGGGCATACGATATGGGCTTTTTCGACGAGATCGAGCGCCACAGCGGGGTCCATGCCGGGGAGCGAAATCTCCAGCGTGGCTTCGATGCCGAAGCCGTTCGGGATCGGGCCGATGCCGACGTGTCCTGTGATCTTGGCATCTGCCGGCACAGCAATCTTCTCTCGACCCGCGACAAATTTCAGCGCGCCGAGGAAGCAGGCTGAATAGCCTGCCGCAAACAGTTGCTCTGGATTGGTTCCGCCGCCCGGTCCGCCCATTTCCTTTGGCACGGCCAGCTTGATGTCGATCAGGCCGTCGGATGAGCGGGCGTGGCCATCACGGCCTCCGGTGGCGGTTGCAAGCGCTGTGTAAACTGTCTTTTCGAGGCTCATGGCAGGGTTTCCTGTGTTGGAGGTTGCTTGAATGATTGTGTGAAATTAAATAGCGCACAATTTAAATTCGCGCAAGCGGTTTTCTCGCCGAAATGCGCTGGTCAGGTGTTTTTTGTATCGAGACGCGTCTTGAGATCGTTCAACGTGTCGCGAAGTGCGATAACCTCCGCCATCGGCATGTCGGCTTGGCCGAGCAGACCGTCCATCACCCGGCAGGCGAGATCCTGCAGGCCGGTGCCCGCAGCCGTCGGTGCAATGCGGACAATCCGTTCATCCTCGGGATCGCGCCGCCTGACGATAAACCCGCCCGCCTCCATCCGCTTCAGAAGTGGCGTCAAAGTGCCGGAATCAAGTCCGAGCCGCGCGCCGATTTCCTTGACGGACTGTTCTCCGTGTTCCCACATCACGAGCATGACGAGATATTGCGGATAGGTCAGCCCCAGCGGTGCCAGCAATTGCTTGTAGGTCCGCGTCACGGCCTGTCCTGCGCGATAGAGCGCAAAACACAGTTGGTCGTCCAGTCGCGGCGGTGTATGGGCGGTCATGCTGACGTCCGATGCTGAAAGCGTCATGATCAATCCGGGCGTTCATCACCTGAAATCGTAGGCCGTCATTATGTTGCGCACAATGTATTGTCGTCAAGTCTTGGCCGCATAATCAATATAGGGAACGTCCTTGGGGTTGCCTTCGAGTGCTTTACCCTCCAATCCTGGCTGCCAGAGGATCAGCTCTTCGATCTTGCGGGCAAGCTCGAAATCCTTGTCCGTGATCCCGCCAGCGTCATGGGTGTTCAGCGAGACGGTCACCTTCGCATAACTGACCGCGAGGTCCGGGTGATGCCAGGCCGCTTCTGCCAGATGGCCGATGGCATTCACCACCATCAGGGTCGCGCGCCATCCGCTTGTCCGGTAGGTCCTGCGGATTGAGCCCGCCTGCAAATGCCAGGTCGGCAGCTCACGCGACAAAATGTCGTTGATCTCGGTTTCGCCATAGACTCTGTTGCTCATACCGGTTTCCTCTTCTTGTGGACGGCATATTTACCAAGTCGACTGAAGTGCAAGTTGGTGCGCTCGACCGCGTCTCTTGCCCTGACCGTGCAGACGGCTAATATATCTGATATAATACAGTGGTGTGCGGGTTTATCAGGACAAGATCGAAGCGGTTGTTTTTCAGGCCGATAGGGTCGATCTTGGTAAACCGGTCTGGGTGTGTTGAACAGAATGGCGGGAATCTGATGTCCGAACCGATGAAAGAGTCCGATCATTCACCCCGCAAACGCGACCTGAGCGAGGCCCTGCGTCGTGTTCGGCTGGTCAAGACCGAACAATCCGACGGGCTTGCTGATCTGCGGGATGCCGAGATCGCCCGGCTTGAACTGCTGGCGGATAGTCTGTCCGATCTGATGGCCGAACTGCCGGATGAGCACGATTTCTTTGCCTTCGCGCTGTCGAATGGCGAAACGCCGCGACTGTGGATCGACATGACCTGCCATGTCGCGCTTGGGCGGGACAAACGGACGTACCGTCTGCTCAAGGATACCCGGCTTGGTCGCACGGTTCTGTTCGAGTCGGCTGATCGCGACGAGATGACAACGCGTGTGACGGATTATGTCGCCGAACGCATTCTCGACCGGCAGCGGATCATCGAGGGCGACTGGATCGAACTGCGTGCCCGGACCAGCCAGCAACCGGTTGTGGAACCGGCAACGGCGCCTGTGGAGCCTGCCGGCTTGGTGCAGCCCAAGCCGGAAGATGCCGCAAATGAGGACGTGCCGACGGTCAAGCGCCGCATGCTGAAGCGCCCGCCGGAGAAGGCTGCTGATGCTGATGCAGTCACAGCCAGCGCGAAATGGATATCCTTTGCGTTCGGTGTTCTGGTGGGTGCCGGAGCTTTGGCGTTCTGGATGATTGCGTCCGGTCGGCTCTGACGAGATCAAGGAGCATTGAGTTCGGTGCGCGAGAGTTCCTGGATTCCGGTCGCTCCAGGCGCAAATCCGCGTTCGATATGCGCGATCCGCCAGTTATCTGGGCCTCCCGAAATTTCGAACAGATTCCAGCCTGCGCCGCGTTTGTCTGGTGAGGATTGCAGCGACGCTGCCTGAGTGCCAATGACTGGAACCGGTCGCTGTGGGCCACCGATCCAATGGGTCGAAGCGCGATGCGTGTGGCCGTGCAAGATCAGTTCGGCACCTGACTTTGAAATGACGACCCGGAACCGGTCCGCTTGCAGCAGGCGTGACTTCCATTTTGTCAAGCCGTCGATCGGCATGTGATGCAGGAGAAGGATACGGCAGAGGCCATCCCGCCCGGTGTCATGCAACAGGTCAGCAAGGCGTTTCAGCTGATCATCGTCAACCAGGCCGGTTGCCATGAACGGACCGGTCGCAATGGCCGACGACACTCCGATAAGAGCGATATCACCGCGACGCCGCAGATACGGAAACTGGGCCCGCGAGGTCTCTGGCTTGGTGTCGCCTTTTGCGTAATCGCCCCAGGCAGCGAGTGCCGCAGGCAACGTCGATCGGACGTACGCATCATGGTTGCCGGGTATTACTGATACAGCGTCAGGCGACCCGACTCGACTGAGCCATGCGCGCGATCTGGCGAACTCCCCGGGCAGGCCGATATTGATCAGATCGCCGGTGACGGTCACATGATCGGGCGCGACCTGATGGATGTCCGCGATGATCGCATCCAGCGATGCCGCTTGCATCATCCCGCGACCCCGATGCATATGCCAGTTCAGATATCCCAGCACTCGCTTTGAGGCCAGCTCTGACAGTCGCGCCTTCGGCATGGGTCCGAGGTGCGGATCGGACAGGTGGGCGAGACGAAACACGTGGATCAACTCCGGCAGGGTGGACCATCAGGTCCACGCGATCTTCTGACAGGCAAGCGATAATGAACGAGCGATGGCTGCAACGATTCAAGCCTTTTATCCGACGTGGCAGTGCCTTCATAGCCTTGTTGCTCAGGCCGATGACGCTGGGTGTGCGCGTGCTTGTCCTGGATGACACCAATCGGGTGTTGCTGGTTCGGCATGGCTATCTCCCCGGCTGGTATCTGCCGGGCGGAGGCGTTGATTCCGGCGAAACGCTCGGCACGGCTGCCTTGCGTGAGCTGCGGGAAGAAGCTGGCATGATCGGCGACACCCCGAGGCTTTTGGGGGTCTATAAAAACACGCACGCCTCTCCGCGCGATCATGTTGCGCTGTTTCGGGTGGACCGCGCGCGTCCGATGGCGGAAGGCTGGAAACCCGGACTGGAAATTCGTGAAATCGGCTTCTTCGCGCTCGATGCTTTGCCGGAGGGAACGACAACATCGACACGTAATCGGATCGCCGAAGTCTTTGAGGGCGCGGCGCAGTCCGAGATCTGGTGATCTTGCGTTGCCGCCGACAACGGTGTATCGACCGATCCATGAGTTATCCGGCAAATAGTTCGAGGCAATTGCGACGACGACGCGGCTGAGTGCTTGCACTCCTGATTTTCGCGTCCGCAATGCCGTGCGTTGTCGAGGCCCTGCCAGTGATCTGGCCGCCCGATGGCAGCAAGGCAAGCGGCAACCGCTTGACTTCGCTCCCGGAAAGAATTCCCCCACATGCTGGCACCTGCCTTTTTCCTGCGGCCGTTCGAGGAGAACGATGCCCCGCAAATCGAAGCCCTGCACGAACTCGCCTTCGGTCCAGGTCGTTTTGCGCGCACGGCATTTCGTCTGCGTGAAGGTGTTGAACCCGATCCGGACCTGTCGCTTGTGGCTATGTTCGGTGACCGGTTCGGCGGTTCCGTCACAATGACGCCGATGCGGATTGGCGACGATTCGGCCCTGCTACTCGGACCACTGGCCGTCCATCCCGACTTTGGCAAACGCGGTGCCGGAAGGGGACTGGTTCGGGCGACGCTTGAGGCGGCAAGGCTCGCCGGACACCGCCTCGTGCTTCTGGTCGGAGACGAGCCCTATTACGGCCCGCTCGGGTTTCGCCGGGTTGATCCAGCGCGGGTCTGGCTGCCTGGCCCCGTGGATACCCGCCGAGTGTTGCTGGCCGAGCTTGAGCCGGGGGCATTTGAGACCGCGAATGGGCTGGCGAAAAACTGGCATTGGGGCTGAACGCTCTCCTCAGCACACGACTCGACAATCACCGTTCCAACCAACAGCCGCAGTCGAGGGATTGCGGCTGTGCGTTTATTTGCCTGTTCGTTGAAAATAACAAAAACAAATGAAGAATAAACGAAATAAATAATATTTTGTCAGTGAAAAATATATCGTTATTTCGCGCAATATTGATTTTTGAGAAATAGAATAAAGATATTAAAATTCAAATAACTAAATGTAAATTGTATTTAATTATATTTTAACGATTTCAAACCTTATTTTATCTTAAGAATGAATAAATCTTATCTTACTCCCATAGGAGTTCTTGCATGCAAGCCTATTCATCATCGAGAGGCAGACTGGCTGATCGGCAGGCGGATCTCACGGAAGGTCCGCAAGGGGCGACGAGTCCCGCGCTGCCCACGCATAATGCCGTCCATTCGATGCAGGCAGTGCTGGCTGAATTCACGAAGACGTCGACGCTCAGTCGGCGGCTTGAGGAACTCGGGCGTGGATTGACCGTCCTCGATGCCGCGATCACGGCGCTGGATGAGATCGAGCGGCTGGTCAGCCAGGCGCGTCTCGTCGCCTATCAGGCCTTGATCGCTGTCGAGCGTGGTGATTCGGGTGCCTCTAAGGTCTCGCCCTACAACGCGCTGCTCGCTGAATTAAGCACCGAGGCAACCGATGCCGGTCGGCGCGGCGTGAACCTGCTTCAGGGGCAGACCTTGCAACTGGTGTTCAATGAACCTGGCAAATCCACATTCACCCTTGAGGGTCTGTGTGCCGATGCCGAGGGGCTCGAACTGGCAGATGTGACCAAAGCCGATTTTGCCACGCAGGCCTGCATCGACCCGATCATTGAAACGCTCGATCGGGCGACCGTGACCGTCGGCATGTTCGGACAAAAACTGCGAGCCTCGCATGCCGGCCTGTCACTCAGCCAGACGTTCAGCGATGGACTCATTGATTCCTTGCTGGCCGCTTCCGGGCAAATGGCGTCGGTGGATACGCACGATGAGGCTGCCCGTGTTCAGCGGCTTCAGGTGAGCCAGATGCGTGAAAAACCCGCTCAGACGCTCATGCGGGAAGCCGAACGCGGGGTTCTCCAATTCCTCAAGCGGGCTGGTGGCTATTACAGGTGAATGTAAATCCACAATAAAAAATAGAAATATAGAATAAATAGTAATTATTGATATCTGTGTAAAATCATTTTAGTCTATATATTCAAATATAAGTATAGAAGAATGTAAGTAAAATTAAAATATTGATCCGCAAATTAACCTACAATTTACCTGCAAGCGTAATGATCAACTCACCTTGCCAGGGGAGGTCTGGCTTAACTCCAGGAGAGTTGCAATGAGTTCGATTGTTTTATCTGCTGCGGTTCGCCAGAACCTTCTGTCACTGCAGAACACTGCCCAGATGCTGTCCGAGACGCAGAACATCCTGTCGACGGGCAACAAGGTGAATTCCGCCCTCGATAACCCGACCAGCTTCTTCATGGCCCAGGGCCTGAACAATCGGGCGACCGACCTGACCAACCTGCTTGATGGTGTGTCGAACGGCGTGCAGACGCTGCAGACGGCCAACGCCGGTATCACGTCGATCCAGAGCTACATCGCGCAGGCCAAGTCGATCGCCCAGCAGGCGCAGCAGGCCCCGAGCGCCTATTCGCAGAAGTCGACCATCACGTCGAACGCGATCCTGAACAATGGTACGGCGATCACGTCGAACAACCTGCTCGGCACGGGCACGCTGGTAAATCAGCCGCTGGTCGGCTCCGCCCCCTTGGCTGGCGGTACACCGAATTCCGTCAAAGAAGTGAGCGCGCCGATTGACCTGGCAACCGCCACGGCAACCGGCAACGTTTCGCTGCAGGCTGAACCGCAAAATGCCGGCGTTGGCACGTTGACGGGTGTCACAGTTAACCAGACCACACCTGCGACGACGGCACCCGGCACCATTTCAAGTGCCAACTTCATTGGTGCAACAGCCATTGATCTCGGTGGTGGTGCAACGCCGACGGCAACAACGACAACCTTCAACGGCATCACGCAAAGCGCAGGTGCTGCGACAGGCGCAACAGTACTTAGCGATCTGGGTATTGGTACATCAGGAACAATCACCGTTGGTGGCGTTGCGGTGACGTTTACGTCAGGAAATACTGTTCCAGCACCAATGCCGGCAACCAATCTTCTGACGATCGGCAATGGGTGTACCCTTACTCAATTGGCGACTGCTCTCGCATCTGCTGCGACCACTGGCAGCACTGCGACGGTCACAGGTAATACGCTCAAGATGACGACTGTTGCGGCGTCAAGTTACAGCGACAGCAGTAATACGGGCTATCTCGCTGACCTTGGATTTACACCAACGACCAGCACATCAGTAACCGGCGCCGCACTCTATGATGCTGCCAACGCAGGCGTCGCCGCTGCAACAACGCTAATCAGCACCCCGGCTGCCGCCGCCGCTGACCAGGCAACCCCGACAATCGCCAATCCGCTGACCGCAGGCGATACGCTGGTTGTCAACGGCACCACCCTCACATTTGGCTCGTCAAATCCGAGCATCGTCGGTCCTGCTGATACCGTGCCAGTTGGCGGCGGCTCGTTAGGCACCGGCGCAACGCTCACTGACCTGAAGAACGCAGTCAACAATATCCTCGCGGCAACGACAGGCGGTACGGTCGCTATTTCGGGTAACAGCCTTCAGTTTGTTACGCCGACGACCAAGGATATCACACTGCAGGGCAGCGCTCTGGCAAAGCTGGGTCTTTCAACAAATACCGCTGCAGCCGCGCAGATCGTCATTTCGCCGAAGGCGAACACGGCACCAGCAACGGCCATAACAACCACGACGCCGGTAAACTGGTCGACCCGCAGCGCAGCCACGGACGTGCTTTCTGCCCTGGGCGTCGCCGGCGGTAATGGAGGCTTGATCACCAGCAATGATACGCTGGTTGTCAACGGCACCACGATCACCTTCGGTGCGTCCACAGCAGCTGGAGCTACCCCGTCTGGCACGCCCCCAACGCTGGCTGTTGGCCAGGGCGCGGGCAATTCTTCAACCCTTGCCGACTTGGTGACAGCAATCAACACGGCCGCTGGAGGTGGCAGCCCGGTAACCCTGACCTCATACGCGTCTGGTGCACTCACCATCCAGTCGACTATCCCCTTGACCCTGAGCGGTACCGTTCTGTCAAAACTTGGTCTGGCGGCCAACTCCACAGCAAACGCCGTTCCGACTGCAATTCCGCAGGTCTCGGCGGATGCATCGATATCGATCCCGACGATTACAACACAAGCAGTCACGGGCGTTGTGACCGCAAACAGCCTGCTGCAGAACCTGAGCAGTCCAATCACAGGTACCGCATCAGATACTCTGTATTTCAACGGCACGACTGCGCAATCCGCCTCGCCACTTTCCATCAGCTTTGTGCCGAGTTCGAGCACAGTCAACGTCACGGCGAGCGGTGGAACGATCGGAACCGGGGCGACTGTTGGTCAATTGCTCTCAGCGATCAATACAATTACGGGCGGTACGGCCTCGGTTAATTCGAATGGCACGATCACTGTTAACACCAAGCAGGGTTCAACGCTCCTCGTAACCGGCGGCGCGCTGAACAAGCTGGGGCTTTCAAGCCAGAGCGGAGCAAATGCCACTGTGTCGCTTGCCCCGAGCGCAATCAGCGATGTCGGCCCCGGCGTAAACGCTCTGGGTGCGCCGACCAGCACCAACCAGCTCACCTACTTGCCTGGCAGCCAGCAGGGCAATGTTATTACAGCTGCCACGAACGATACGACGCTTTTGAGCACTGTTAACGCTGGCTTCAGCACAGCCGCTCCTCTCGTCATCACATCGGGAACGGTTACGTCAACGATCAGTTTTGGCAATACCGGTTCAAGCTCAACCTCCCTCACGCCTGGTGGAACGTCCTACTTCAATGCGACAACCGCTACGCTGAGTCAGCTTTTGGGTGCTATTGCAGTTGATACGGGCGGCGAAGCAACCATTGCGGTCACTCCAGCTGCGGGTGCCGGCTCGATAACGCTAACCAGCAATCCAAGCCAGCAAACCACGATCGTGAACGGGACTGTTCTGGGATATCTCGGCTTCCCGAGCGGTGTAAACTTCAGCCAGACCGCTTACGCCAGCGGCTCGCCGGCTCTAACAACCACACTGCTCAATTCGGTCTCTGGCATTGCCAATGGCAATACGCTCAGCCTGACCGACGTGAACGGAAATACACAGACGATCAGCTTCTCGGCCTCGTCTGGTTCAAATACGGTCACGGCGACGGGTGGAACGCTCAACATGTCGACCGCTACGCTCGGCAATCTGTTGACGGCTATCAATACGGTAACGGGCGGCGTCGCGTCTCTTAACGCAGCTGGTCAACTCCAGATCAACACCAACCCGAATGCCGCGACCGTTCCGACAGGCATCGGATTGGCCTACAGCAGCAACTCGCAAGCGCTGCTCAATGGACTTGGACTTGCAAACACGACCGGTGCAAACAATACATATACCGGTTCGATCGCCGTGACCCAGTCACCATCATCGCCAATTCAGTCCTCCAATCTCAGCACAACGCTGCTGTCTGAACTGGCCGTTGGCGGCAATGCTCAAACCCATGCTCTCAACACGGGTATCGGTGCGGGTGATGGCCTGATTGTCAATGGTACGACGATTACCTTCGGCCAGCAGCAGTCGTCTAACCTCGTTCAGACGACGGGAAGCAATACGATTTCGTTGAGCAACCAGGCCTCATTGCAGGACCTCTTCAATGCCGTCGGCATTGCCTTGGGTGGTACGCTGAACACGTCGACGAATACCGTCTCTGCAACCAACGGCAGCTCAGTATCGCTGAATGCCAATGGTCAGCTACAGATTACTGGAGGCGCTGGTCAGAGCCTGTCTATTGCCAACCTGAGTAACAGTGGCACCTCAAACACGGCTTCCAAGCTTGGTTTGTCAACCGGTATCATTGCAGCAGGTCCGACCTCGACCGCAGCATCCACCACGACCCCACTCGTCAACCTCGGTGCTGTCGGAGCGTCAGGAAATTTGGTGGTCGACGGGACGACGATCACATTCGGCACAGCCAACCAATCCACAACGCTTTCACAGAGTTCAGCGGGCATCTCGCTGAGCAACACTGCAACGATGCAAGACCTAATCAACGCCATCGGTGTTGCGACCGGCGGTAACCTTGTCAACGGTACGGTTACGGGCGGCGCGAAGGTTTCGCTTGGTAACAACGGAACCCTTACCGTCACGTCACCAAATGGCGAAGGTCTGCAATTCGGCGGTACCAATGCAGCGGCTCTCGGGCTGACCAATATCGCTGCGGCAGCAAGTTCGCCGTCGGCTGGTGTCGTGAACTCCAACACCTACCTGACAAACCTGTTGAACCCGATTTCTGTCGGATCAACATTGAGCGTAACGGACCAGAGTGGAACAGTTCACTCGTTCAGTTTCGCAGCCAATTCTCTGGGTGGTTTCACCTCCTCGGGCAACAACTATGTGATCAATGGAGCGGCAACTGTTGGCGATCTCTTGAATGCAATCCAGGCAGCAGGTGGTCCGGGTACGTCGGCCCAACTGAACCCAAGCACGGGTGCAATCCAGATTTCGACGACCAATACGACGTCCGCAACGCCAATTACCTTGTCGGGCACGGCAACCTACGCACTCGGCCTCAGCAGTGATAAGACGGGTGCAACCGCCGTCACCGCTGGCCCTGTCGGTGGAACCCTGTCCTTCGGTGCGATCGGTGATGGAACGGCTGTCACTGTTACCTTCGGTACCAATACTGCTGCAGGCCAGGTCTCGACCCTCAACCAGCTCAACACGGCGCTCGCTGTGGATAACCTCCAGGCAACGCTTGACGCTGCGGGTCATCTCAGTATCTCGACGACCGACAGCTACGCTTCCTACTCAATCGGCAACGTGGGCGGCTCCGCTGCCTCGCTGGTCGGCGGTGGCTTTACCGGTCAGACGGTCTCGGGTCCGGTCGTTGACACCAACGCCATCTCGACCCGCGCCAATCTGGTCAACGAGTATAACTCGATCCTTGCCCAGATCGACACGACCGCTGCGGATGCAAACTATAATGGGTTGAATCTGCTGACCGGCGACACAATGACGCTGACCTTCGACGAAACCGGCAATTCGCAGATCAAGATCCAGGGTTTCCAGGATACATCCCTGGGCCTCGGTCTCAATCCGCTGAATTCGTCGTCAACGGGCTTGAATGACTTCTCGGATAACTCGAAACTCAATGCCATCATCAAGAACCTGACCAACGTCAACACCACGCTGACCAACCAGGCTTCTGCATTGAGTTCGCATCTGACAGTCATCCAGTCACATCAGGACTTCGACAAGGCTCTCATCAGCGCATTGCAGACCGGTGCTGCCAACCTGACCTAGGCCGACATCAACACAGAAGTGGCGAACACCCAGGCACTCCAGACTCGCCAGTCTCTGGCAGTCTCATCCCTGCAGATCGCCAACCAGTCGCAGAACGCTGTTATCCAGCTGCTGCGCTGATCAACGACCGGTAACGGTACAAAACGACAATCGGGAAGGCGTCGCTCATGCGGCGCCTTTTCGGCGTTCAGGGGGGGCGTGTGTTGTTCAGGGGTTGGATAAGCTTTGGCGGGGGCAGTGACCTTGAGACGCCGCTGGCTCGCTAGCGGCCTTCTCTCCACCACGACAGCGTGATCGCGCCGATCAGCAGGACCACGCCCAGCAATCCGATGAACAAGCCGTAATGGTCGACGCCCTTGAGGACTGTCGCCTCTGTCATTCGGATGCCGATCCAGTCGGTGCCCGAGAGGGCAGCGCCCGCCCGTTGGGCTATCACCCGCGGGATTGACGCGACGTTACCCCGCATGATGCGACGGATGCTGCCACGTGTCTCATCTGCCAGTGGCTGAAGGATCTTTGGCGTCGAGATGACATCCTGAAATTCACGGGGATTGAGCGGACCAATCGAGGCCAGTGCCGTGTGCGTGCCGTCACTCGCCCGCCAGAGGCCCAGCTCATGGGCTGGCACTTCGGCGCGCCACAGGCCGGGCTCTGTTTGGCTCAAGGTTTGCGTGGTCTTCACGCCGGTCGGCGACGTGAGTTCGACAGGCCCCACGCTTTCTGCCAAGGTCTGCCGCTCGACGACGAGATCGCGGCCATGCGCGGACAATCGCAACGCCTCTTCCTCGAGATCCGGTGCCTTCATTAGCCAGTGGGCAAGCCGCCTGAGCAGGATACCGTGCGGACCGCCGCCTTCAAATCCGCGCGCCCAGAGCCAGACGTGATCCGACGTCAGCAATCCGACGCGGCCCTTGCCCTCGCGCGACAGGATCATCAGCGGCTTGCCATGTGGCCCCTGCATCACCGTCGTACCGCCGGATTCATTTACCTCGATCATGCGGAACCAGTGGCTCCAGTGCGGAGGATCAAAGTTGCCGCCGGGCAGGTCCCGCGTCACCGGGTGGCGTTTGCCAATCGGACTGACGGCGGCGATGAATGGTTCCTCGAACACGGTTCCAGTCGGGTCGGCAGGCAGAACATTGGCGAGGGGCGTGCGGAAAAGGCTGCCGCTGCCGTTGAAGTCGGGGCCGGATGCCACGAGCACCGCTCCGCCATCGCGGACGTAGCGCGCAATATTGTCGAAATAGAGCGCTGGCAGAATGCCGCGCCGCTGATACCGATCGAAGATGACGAGGTCAAAGTCCTTGAGTTTTTCCTGAAACAGTTCGCGCGTCGGGAACGCGATCAGGGACAGTTCGTTGATCGGGGTCCCGTCCTGTTTTTCAGGTGGCCGCAAAATCGTGAAATGGACGAGATCGACCGAGGCATCCGATTTGAGCAGGTTCCGCCAGGTCCGTTCACCTGCGTGTGGTTCGCCTGAGACCAGCAACACCCGCAAATGCTCGCGAATGCCGCCGATTGTCGCGATTGCACGGTTGTTGATGGGCGTCAGCTCACCGGGAAGGGCATCGGCTGCGATTTCGATGATATTGTCGCCCTCATGGGTGACCTTGAACCGGAATTTGACGGGAGCACCCGGTAGCACGGTGCTCTCGGCGATCTTCTCGCCGTCCCGGCTGATCACGACATGCGCACGGCCAGCCTTGGTGGGATCGACGCCGTTGTCCGTCACCTTGTAGGTCAGGACCTGTTCAGAGCCCACGAGACCAAATCGGGGCGCATTCTCGATCGATACGCGCCGGTCGATCTCGCCGTCATGCCCGGAGAGAAGGACATGTAACGGAGCGTCGAACCCGAGTTGGGCGCGCGTCTTCGGCGTATCGTGAACCTGGCCATCCGTCAGCAGGATGACCGCGCCGATCCGATCTGGCGGCACGTCGGCAAGGCCATGCCCGAGGGCTTCAAATGCACGGGTCCCGTCTGCGCCGGGCGTATCGTCGTCGCTCGTCACATTGACTTCGCGAATGTCGACCCCGCGAATCGCGCCCAACTGCTTGAGAAGGTCCGTGCGTGCGGTTTCGGTCTCCTGCGCGCGATCCCCTAGGCTCTGGCTCTGGCTGCGATCGGTCACGACGGCGACGACTGTGGGCAAGGGCTCGCGATTTTCGCTGACGATGGCGGGGTCAAGCAATGCGAGCAACAGGAGCACCGCCGACATGAGCCGGAGCCATGACCCCGGCAAGCGGCGCAGGATAGCAACACCACACAACAGCAACGCGGCACAGGCTGCCAGTGAAATCAGCCAGACCGGCAGGATCGGCGAGAAATCGATGAGCCAGTTCATGTCATTGGCCCAACCGTTCCAGCAACGCCGGGACATGCACCTGATCGGACTTGTAATTGCCGGTCAACGTGTACATGACGATATTGATGCCCACTCTGTAGGCCATCTCCCGTTGCCGCTGATCTGGCGGTACCGTCGGCAACAGGTAATCTCCGGAGCCTGTGATCGCCCAGGCGCCTGCGAGGTCGTTTGATGTGATGATGATCGGCGAAACACCGTCACCTGTCCGCACCGGTCGGTCATTGGCATCGCTGGGCTTCCGCGGCGGTGTCGCCTCGACCCATAATTGCCCGCCTTCAAATCGACCCGGATAATCCTGCAATAAGTAGAATGATTTGGTCAGAACGTGATCGCTCGGGACCGGCTCAAGTTCGGGAATATCGAGACCCGCCAGAATACGCCGCAAGGCCGCCGTTGCCGGCGAAACCCGAGCCGTGCCATTCAACACAGATGCCTCCAGGGCATCGCGTGTGTCGAACAGGATCGTACCGCCGCCCTTCATGAAGGCGTCTATGCGCGTCAGAGCAGCCGGGCTTGGCGGAGGCGTGCTGGCATCAACGGCCCAGTAGAGAAGCGGAAAGAAGGCCAGTTCGTCGCGTGCGGGGTCGACACCGACCGGATCGGCTGCGTCGAGCGACGTCCGATCGCGCAGAACCCGCGTCAGGCCAACCAGCCCATCTCTGGCGATATCATCCAGATCTGGCTTTCCGGACAAGATGAAGGCAAGCCGGGTTCCATTGGCGGCCTGGAGATTGAAGGCGTCGGCCGTCGTCTTGTCGTTGATGGCAGGCGTTGTCGCAGCCGACTGGGCGAAGGCGTTGTCAGGGCCAAGAGTAGCATTGACCGCAGCAAACCCAAGGCCGCAAACCAGCACAGCCATTGCGACCGACCGTTTCAATAGAAATCCGCCGGACAGGATGAGTACTGCCGCTGTATCGAGGATGAGAAACAGCACAGCCAGCGCGAACGTCCAGGGTTTCAAATCGACAGGCTGGTTGGAGCTGTAGGGCCTGATCGCCGCAGACTTGACGGGATCGAGATCGAGCAATGTGATTCGGTCGTCAGGTCGCATCGGTTCGAGTGCCACAAATGCCTCGTCGGTCCCGTAGAGACCCGGCGGATGCTCGCGGCTTGCCGCGGTAGCAGGGACGGCGTCGGACAGTGGCTTGGCATCGCCGGACGGACTGGTGCTGTGGCCGAAGCCGTCCAGCAATCGCAACGGTGGCAGGACTGTTTGGGCAGGCGAGGTTTCCTCGTTCGTTGCCGACTCAGTCTTGGAAGACGTCGCAACCGAAAACGACATCACGCGCCGCAGCATTTCGACGAAACTGCCTGAAAGTGGCAGGTTGGACCAACTGGTGTCAGCCGTGACGTGGAACAGCACCAGCCAGCCATTGCCGAACCGGCTGGCTGTGACAAAGGGTGTGCCATCGGCAAGGCTCGCCCAGGTCTTGCGCGTCAGATCCGGCCGTTGCTCGGCAAGTACCTGACGTGTGACTGTCACGTCCTTCGGCACAGTCAGCGACGCAAAGGGACCATTGGCTGAAAAACTCGCCAACGCCTGCGGGGTTGACCAGGACATCGCCCCGCCGAGAGTCCGTTCGCCTTGTCTGAGTTCAACCGGGATCAGCTTGTCACTGCCCTTGATCGCGGCCAGCTTGGGTCCGGCAAAGCGAATGAAGACACCGCCACGGCTGACCCAGCCTTCAAGCGCCTTTTCGGTCTCGCCCACAAGCGTACCGACATCTGCCGTCACGATGACAGAAACATTTGCCTTCAGCAGATCCGTAATTCCCTGGTTGATATTGTCGCCACTGGGTTGCCGGACATCGGCAAATGGCTTGAGCGCCGTCTCAAGATAATGGGCCGGGGACAGCAAAGGTTGGTCAACATCACTTGTTGTCCCCGAGATCAGCCCGACGGTCCGCCTGCGCCAGCGCTCATCAAGCAATTGCACCGCTGCCGCATGTCCTTCTCCAACGATGTCAACGCGGGAGATTTCATTGCGCAATTCCGTCGGAAGTTCGAACTTCGCCGTCGTCTCGGAGGAATCTGCATCAAACGTAAAGTCGGTTGTCGCAATCTCGCGGCCCTTCTGGTCCAGCGCGCGCAGTTTGCCGGGGAGGGGTGCACTTGGGTCCACGCATCTGATTTTGACATCAAGTGATTTGAGGCCATTTTCGGTGGAGACGAGGACGAGAGGCACAGATTTCGGGCTGAAATGGACGGTGAGTGTAGACGCCTCGACAAGGTTGGCCAACGCACTACCGAAGGCGTGGCTGTTGCCGTCATCCAGGTTGTCGCTAAGCCAGTCGATGGAACCAGGCGACGTTTTGTCCGCAATCTGTTTGATCGGAGCAATCAGGCTCGCGCGATCAGGCGTCCAGCTACGCGGCTCCAGCGATTGCAAACGCGACCGGGCTTCCGGCGCGCTCATTGGCTGCAACGGTTGCGCCGGACCATCCGCTGTCGCGACGAGCACGATTGGGCGGTTGGCGCTACCGGCATCATCGATCAGATCCAGCGCGAGTGTCTGCCGGTCCTTCCAATAGGGTGCGGCCGCCCAGCCATTGTCGATGACAAGCCAGAACGGCCCCTGCCGGGTGGGACCCTTGTTGATATTCGGCTGCCAGATCGGACCGGCCAATCCGATGATCAAGGCCGTTGCCAGCAGAAGCCGGAGCAGCGTCAGCCACCACGGACTGCGGTCAGGGGTTAACTCTTTTTCCTCGATATCCGCGAGCAGGCGCGTTGGCGGGAAGGCGATCTTTTGAGGGCGCGGGGGAAGCTTGCGCAGCAGCCACCAGATGATTGGCAGCAGCAGTAGCGTGCCCAGAACCCAGGGCACGGAAAATCCGAGTGCGAGGAAACCGCTCACGACTGGCCTCCTGCCTTCGGTGCGCTGAACGCAGACAGTTTGGCTGAAGCATTTCCGGTCGCGGAAAGTCGGGCATGCAGCGCCAGAAGCGGTTCGGTTGCCGGACGATCAGTATGATGTGCGAGAAAGCTCCAGCCAAAACGGTCTGCGAGCTGCCGTATTCCATCGCGATGTGCTGCGAGCCGGGCGCGATAGGCAAGCCCCCAACGTTCCGCGCGGCTTGACGTGATGCGCTGACCTGTCTCGGGATCGCGAAACTCTGTTCGCCCTGAAAAGGGAAAAGTCTCTTCTGCGGGATCAAGCACCTGCAACAGGTGTCCACGCACGCCCGACGCAGCGATGATCCCGAGCCTTTGGGACAACGGCTCCAAAGGATCGAGAAAATCGCCGATGAGGATCACATCCTGGAACCGGCGGATCGGACCTCCGTCCGGCATCGCGTCTGACGTTGCCATCAACGCAAGTGCATTTGCCACGCGTTCGGCGGCCTTTCGGTCCGGTGTAGGTGTCAGGATGCCGGGTAACCCGATGCGTTCCCCGCCGCGCGACAGCAGATCGGCGATGGCAAGGGTCAACACGACGGTCCGGTCACGCTTGGTGACCGTTGAGAGCGCGGACCTGAAATCCATCGAAGCCGACAGGTCGGGCCACAGCCAGATCGTATGTGCGCTTTCCCATTCTCGTTCCCGGACGTGGAGGCTGTCATCCCGTGCTGATTTGCGCCAGTCGATCCGCGTCACGGCTTCGCCGGCTGAAAACGGGCGGAATTGCCAGAAGGTTTCGCCAGGACCCGCCTGACGTCGACCGTGCCAGCCCGATGCGACTGTTGCGGCGATGCGATGCGCCTCGACAAGCAGGTCCGGCAACGCCGAAGACAGGGTCTTGGCGGAGGTGACGAGATTGATCTCGCCGCTCATTGTCACTGCGACACCCTCACGCGCTTGATCCGAACCAGCGGGATAGCGAAGCCTGCTTGCAACCGGTACACCCCTTCAACGATCATACAATCCGTTTTTTGGCCAGACGGATGACATCCTGAACCGTGACGCCGTCTGCGCGCGCCGCGAATGTCAGCGCCATGCGATGTTGGAGGACGGGTTCAGCCAGTGCCAGCACATCCTCAACGGAAGGAGCCAGTCTGCCATCATAGAGCGCGCGGGCACGCGCCGTGAGGGAGAGCGCTTGGCTGGCACGCGGGCCTGCGCCCCAGGCAACATGTTTGGTGATCTCGCTCGGTTGGCCCTCATCCGGACGTGTCGAGCGGACCAGCTCCAGGATCGCATCGACGACTGCCTGAGACACGGGCATCCGCCGGACGAGCTGCTGGATCCTGACAAGTTCGCTTTCTGTCAGCACCGCCGGGGTCGAAGCCAAGCCTTCTCCGGTCGTCTCCAGCAGGATGCGGCGCTCGGAGGCCAGATCCGGGTATTGAACATCGATCTGCATCAGGAACCGGTCGAGCTGCGCTTCAGGTAAGGGATAGGTGCCTTCCTGCTCGAGCGGGTTCTGCGTGGCCAGGACATGGAACGGACGCGGCAAGTCGTGGCGCTGTCCGGCGACGGTCACATGATATTCCTGCATCGATTGCAGCAGGGCCGACTGCGTGCGCGGGCTGGCGCGATTGATTTCATCGGCCATCAATAATTGCGCGAACACCGGCCCGCGAATAAACCGAAACGACCGTGAGCCATCAGGCGCCTGATCGAGCACTTCGGAACCCAGAATATCTGACGGCATCAGGTCCGGCGTGAACTGCACGCGCCGCGCATCCAGCCCGAGCACGGTTCCAAGTGCTTCGACGAGACGGGTCTTGGCCAGACCGGGTACGCCGACCAGCAGCCCGTGCCCGCCCGCCAATATCGCGACCAGTGACCGTTCGACGACGCGCTCCTGTCCGAAGATGACCTCGGCGACACCGGCCTTTACTTGCCGCAGGCGCTCAACAGATGCTTCGGCCTCCGCCACGATCGTGCTGGAGTCAAAATCGGCAGTCGGAACTGTTACCGTCATGTGGTCCTTGTCCAATGTGGGGCATCGTAAATGTGCTTATAGTCCAGTCTGGCAGGAAGTTGATCGCAGTGCACTCTCTATTTCGCGGGCGCAAGTCATTGAGGCGCGCGATTAATAGCCGATCTGTGACCGAAATTGAGGTGGCAAGATGACGTATCTGTGGATCACACTGGACGTCTTGGCAGAAATACGCGATGGGTGGCACCAGATTTTGAAACACACCACCGCCCGCACCCGATTGCGGGCCTGAAAGGATCACCCATGACCGATACACAGTCAGACACCACCGAATCGGCCCCGATCCAGCTGCCGGACCGTCTCAGCGTTGACCAGATGAGCCCTTACTACAATCCGGATCTTCTGGTGCGTGGTGTCGGCGTGAAGATCAACGGCGTGGAAAAGACCAACGTCGAGGAATATTGCATCTCCGAAGGCTGGGTGCGTGTGCCCGCCGGCAAGGCGCGGGACCGCAAGGGCAACCAGCTGACCCTGAAAATCAAGGGCGATGTGGAAGTCTGGCTGAAGGGCTGATTGCACTCAAAGGGAAAACCCATCCGGCACGTTAAGACCGTCATCGGTTGGCAGTATTTCGTCCCTAAGCCTTGTGTTCTGGCGCTCGCTTGCACACATTGACGCCATGTCGACCGACCCGTCACCGCCCAATCATTCGCCGGATGGCCTTGCCGCGCTCTTTGCCAATGCGGGCAAAGCCGGTGGCGTGGGCAAGGGGCCGGCACCCGTCGAAAAGTGGGATCCGCACTATTGCGGCGTGATCGACATGCGGATCGCAGCCGACGGCACTTGGTTCTATATGGGGTCGCCGATCGGGCGCGAGGCAATGGTGCGTCTGTTTGCCTCCGTCCTGCGCAAGGATGCGGATGGCGAGACCTATCTGGTGACGCCAGTCGAACGGTGTGGCATTCGGGTTGATGACGCCCCGTTCGTCGCAGTCGAGATGCACGTGAGCGGCGAGGGTAGGGCGCAAAGCCTGACCTTCCGCACAAATGTTGGTGACATCGTCGCTGCTGGACCAGACAATCCGATTCGATTTGTCATTGATCCTGACCATGGCGGCGTGAAACCCTATATAGGTGTGCGCGGGCGGCTTGAAGCACGTGTCAACCGGACCGTGACCTACCAGCTGTTCGATCTGGGCGTCGATGAACTGCACGAAGCCGAACGCTGGTTTGGCGTCTGGTCTGGCGGCGTCTTTTTCCCCATTCAGCGGGCCGATGAAATTGCATGATGCGACCTGATCCGGACCCCTTGCACGAGCGTTATTCGGCCTCGCAGTTTCGGGCGCTGGCCGCGCCGCACGTCTTGACCGATGCGACCGAGAATTTTGATCGCCCGCATTTCGGCGATTTCGCCTGGCAACAGCAGTTGGGCGAGGCTGTTGCCGCCGGTCGGCGGACGGGACGCATCCGTCCTGCGCCGCGACTGAAAAATGATCCGCGCCGGTTTCGGGACGCGGCTGTCCTCATGGGGATCGTCGATCATGGCGATGAGGCAAGCCTCATCCTGACCCAGCGGACGGCGCATCTGAACGATCATGCCGGTCAGATCGCTCTACCCGGCGGCAAGATCGACGAGGCGGATTCCGGACCGATTGCCGCTGCCCTGCGCGAGGCTGAAGAAGAAATCGGCCTTGATCGCCAGTTCATTGAACCAATTGGCCTGTTCTTCCCGTATCTGTCCGGCACCAATTTTCGCATCGTGCCGGTGCTGGCCATTGTGCGACCGGGCTTTCAACTGACCCCGAACCCCAATGAAGTGGCCGATGTCTTCGAGGTGCCGATCCGCTTCCTGATGGACGATGCCAATCACCGGATCGGCAGTCGCGTCTGGGAGGGCAAGGAGCGGTATTTCTATGAAATGCCGTATCAGCAGCGCTATATCTGGGGCATTACGGCGGGCATCATCCGACAAGTGTTCGAATTGCTTTATGCGCCCGTGTTTGGCGTCGGCGAGGCGGAAACGTGATTAGACTGATTGCCGTTCTGGTGCTGGCGTTTTGCGTCCCGTTTGTCCTGCACGGACTTTTGACGCTGTTGCGTGGACGCGGCTTCGTCCCCTTGCCGACATCGCTGCGCGGCAAGCTGTGGCTCATCGCTGCTGGGCTTGTCCTAGCCGTTATCACGCTCGTCAGCCTGATGGGCCAAGCGCCCAGAGCGCTCGGCGAGCGCTATATCCCCGCCCATCTGGAGAATGGCGTGCTCGTACCCGAACGGTTTGAGAAGGCGCAGTAGCTCTGCGCTTGCCGGACGATGCGTGCGGCCAGTAATGGCATCCCTCCCCGATACGGGGAGGGTCCGGCGCTAGCCGGGGGTGGGGCTATATCAAGATCGCGGGGTGAGTTTCAGGCGCACCCCACCCGGTCCGCTATGCGGCCCGACCTCCTCTTCAAGGGGAGGTATGGGCTCCAGTGCGATCTTGATTGGCTTACATCTTGCCTTTTTCAGCGCGTTCGACGTAGGCGCCGTCTTCAGTCTGGACCACGATCTTGATGCCGGCGGAAATATGCGGGGGAACCATAGTGCGCACGCCGTTTGAGAGCACGGCCGGCTTGTAGGATGACGAGGCGGTCTGGCCCTTGGTCGTCGGTTCGGTTTCGACGATTTCGAGAATGACGCGCGGCGGCAGTTCGATGGCGACCGGTACATCCTGGTAAAGCGACAGCTTGACGTCCATTTCTTCCTGCAGATAGACGATCTGGTCGCCGATGACATCGCGTGGCACGATGACCTGCTCGTAGTTTTCCTTGTTCATGAACGTGATACCTTCCTCGTTGGTATAGAGGTAGGTGTAGGTACGTTCATCGAGGAAGGCGCGCTCGACCTGTTCAGTCGTCTTCCAGCGTTCCGACACCTTCACGCCATCGGAAATGCGACGCATGTCGATCTGGGTTGTCGGAGTGCCTTTGCCAGGATGGAAGCTTTCAGCTGAGAGCACGACATAGAGTCGGCCATCCATCTCGACGACATTGCCTTTGCGGAGCGACTGTGCATTGACCTTCACGGGGATTTTTCCTTCAAGTCCTGACGAATGGAATGCGCCACAGCAACGGTGCGCGGCGGCTTTCGGCGTCTCCTCTGACATTTTCGTGGCATAAAGGGAAGTAGATTTCGATGAACAAGGGGGCGGATGGCGGCAAAATTGATAAACCGCGCTGGTGGGAGCGATCAGTTCACGCGGATCGCCGACCATTTCTGATCGCTCGCGCCCGGATCAAGGCGGCGCTGCGGGGCTGGTTTGACGCCCAAGGCTTCACGGAGGTTGAGTGTTCAGCCCTCCAGGTCTCGCCCGGCAATGAGGCTCATTTGCATGGGTTTGCGACCGACCTGATCGGACCCGATGGCCTGCCGCAACGCCGTTATCTGCATACGTCCCCGGAATTTTCAGCCAAGAAGCTGCTGGCGGCAGGCGAGGCGCGCATTTTCGATTTCGCCCGTGTGTTCCGCAATCGCGAGCGGACCGCGCTGCATCATCCCGAGTTCACGATGCTGGAATGGTACCGGGCCGGGGAGACCTACGATGTCCTGATGGCCGATTGCGCGGTGATCCTGAGCATCGCGGCAGACACCTGCGGAACGCGACTGTTGCGTTTTCGCGGGCTGGAATGCGATCCCTTTGCAGTACCAGAGCGACTGACGGTCGCCGATGCGTTCACGCGATTCGCTGGAATTGATCTTCTGGCAACAATCGGGTCGGATGGTGCTGTCGATGTCGGGGCCTTGCGTGCCTCTGCCGAGGCGGCTGGTATCAGGTCGGGTGCAGATGACACCTGGACCGATATTTACAGCCGGGTCCTTGTCGAGCGGATTGAACCGCATCTTGGTATCGGGCGGGCGACGATCCTTCATGAATATCCGACCCATGAGGCGGCGTTGGCCCGGCCATGCGCACATGACGGCCGGGTCGCCGAACGCTTTGAGCTCTATGCCTGCGGCGTCGAACTGGCCAATGCCTTTGGTGAACTCACCGACCCCAGGGAACAGCGCGCCCGCTTTGAAGCCGAAATGGATGAAAAAGCCCGCGTCTATGGCGAGCGCTATCCGATTGACGAGGATTTTCTCGCCGCGCTTGGCCAGATGCCCGACGCTAGTGGCTCAGCTCTCGGTTTTGAGCGATTGGTGATGCTCGCGGCGGGCGCGCAATCCATCGATCAGGTGATCTGGACGCCGGTGGCGGAGTGAACGCGTGTTTGGATAGCAGCCAGCAGTGGTTCACACTGGTGAAGCCTGACACTTCACCCTAAAAGGGCTGACCCTGTCAGGACAAGTCCGCATGAAGCCCTTGCATATCGTTCTCGCTGTTACATTGACCGTGTTCTGGGGGCTGAATTTCGTCCTGATCCGGATCGGGCTGGACCATTATCCCCCGATTCTCTTTGCTGTTCTGCGGTTTCTGGTGGCCGGATTGCCCGTGCTTCTGGTCAAGCCGCCAAAGGTCCCGTTTCCTCAACTGATTGCGATTTCGCTGGCGTTGTTCGTCGGCCAGTTCGGCTTCCTGTTTCCAGGCATGACTGCGGGATATCCGCCCGGTCTCGCCTCGCTCACCTTGCAGGTGCAGGGCTTTTTTACGGTGATCCTGGCCACGATGGTTCTGGGTGAACGTCCGAAGCCGCGCAATATCATCGGGCTGATCATTGCGTTCGCAGGACTTGCGCTAATCGCAACGACGGTCGGCTCGAACGGTGTGACGCTGACGGGCCTCGCGCTGATTCTGGCGGCGGCCCTGAGCTGGGCGACGGGCAATGTGTTACTGCGCGGCGCGGGCAAGGTCGACATGTTCGCGCTGACCGCATGGATCAGCGCCATCGCGGTGCTGCCGCTTGCGATTCTGTCGCTGGTATTTGAGGGAATCAATGCCGACTGGGCCGCGATTGCCGCGCCAACATGGGCCGGAATCGGGGCCATCGCTTATGTGTCGATCCCGACGACAGTCATTGGCTACTGGATCTGGGCAGAACTCTTCAAGCATTACCCGGCGGCAATGGTCGCGCCCTTTTCATTGTTGACGCCGATCACCGGCGCGCTTTCAGCCTGGTTGCTGCTGGGCGAACGTTTCGGCTCGCTCCGATTGGGCGGCATGGCCCTGATCCTCGCCGGATTGGTGGTCAATACGGTTCCATGGGGTGAGTGGTCTGGTCGCCGCGAAAAGGCTCAATGACCCGCGAATTCAACGAGCGTCCTCACCGGTACGTCCATCGCCCGGAGTTTGTCCGCGCCACCAAGCTCCGGCAAATCGACGATGAACACGGCGGCTTCCACGATGGCACCGAGATTGCGCAAGAGCTGGCAGGCCGCCGTCGCGGTTCCGCCGGTTGCGATCAGGTCATCGACCAGAATGACCCGCTCGCCCGACAGCACGCCATCGGCATGGATCTCCATTTCGTCGACGCCATATTCGAGCGAATAGGCAATCGAAACCGTGGTATGCGGCAGCTTGCCCTTCTTGCGGATCGGGACGAAACCGGCGGACAATTGATGCGCTATCGCCCCGCCGATGATGAAGCCACGCGCCTCGATCCCGGCGATCTTGTCGACCTTGAGCCCGGCATAGGGTTGTACCAGCTCGTCAACCGTCTGCCGGAATGCGCGCGGGTCCCCGAGCAGCGTCGTGATATCGCGGAAGAGAATGCCGGGTTTGGGATAATCCGGGATGGTGCGGATGGCGTCGATGAGGTTCATGGATGGGAAACCTTGTTGAGCACCCGCCCCGCAATGGCGTCGAGCTTGGCGATCAGCGCGGGGTCGCGCTTGTCGGGGGCGGTCATGATGGCGAAATCGAGCGAATGGTCAGAGCCGATCGGGCAGGGCGGATGCTCGGGCGGGAAATCGGCGGCGATGCGGGCGACGAGCCGACGTGCGTTATCGGCATTGGCCAGCAGCACCTTGATCACCTGCGCCACGTCGACATGATCATGATCCGGGTGCCAGCAATCGTAATCGGTGACCATGGCGACCGTCGCATAGGGGATTTCGGCTTCGCGGGCGAGCTTTGCTTCGGGCATGTTGGTCATGCCGATAACATCGAACCCGGCTGATTTGTACCAGAGGCTTTCGGCCATGGTGGAGAACTGCGGCCCTTCCATGCAGACATAGGTGCCGCCGCGTTGGTAACGGATGCCTTCGGCTTGGGCCGCTGCCTCGATGCGATCCATGAGGCCAGGCGAGGTCGGGTGGCCAAAACCGACATGGCCGACGCAGCCAGCGCTGAAGAAGGATGACACGCGCTGCGTCGTCCGGTCGACGAACTGGTCGACGATGACAAAGGTGCCTGGCGACAGTTCCGCCTTGTAGGAACCCGTTGCCGAGACCGAGAGGATATCGGTCACCCCGATCCGCTTCAGGCCGTCGATATTGGCGCGGTAGTTGATATCGGAGGGGGCATATTTGTGTCCGCGCCCGTGTCGCGGCAGGAAGGCAATTTCGGTTGACCCGACGCGCCCGCGCAGCACGGCGTCCGACATCTCGCCCCAGGGCGACGCAACCGTCTCCCAGCGTGCTTCTGTCAAACCGGGGAGGTCATAGAGGCCGGAGCCACCGATAATGCCAAGCATCGATTGGGTCATGAAGGACTCGCGTCAGGAGAAGCGCCGCGGCGATGGCGGAAGCGATGGGTATGTCGTCTTTGTAAGGGCGGCGATGGAACGCTGCAAGTGCGGTGACGTTTGAACCGGGGAAAAGCCACGCCTGTCATCCCGGCGCAGGCCGGGATCCATCCTTAGCGTCGAAACAGTCGTTCGAGTGAAAAATCGGTCCGTGTCAAAGATTTGCGCCGGTGGATCCCGGCCTGCGCCGGGATGACAGGGCTGGAACAACAAAAAAGGCCCCGATGATGAATCGGGGCCTTTTGACGTGTGGATGGACGAATGTCCGTTTGCATCAATGAGCGACGTTTGCCCAGATCTTGCGCTTGGTGAAATAGAGCAAGGAGGCGAACACGATCAGGAAGATGATGACCTTGAAGCCGGTTTCCTTGCGCTCTTCGAGCTTGGGTTCCGCAGCCCACATCAGGAATGCCGAAACGTCACGCGAATACTGCTCAACGGTTTCCTTGGACCCGTCGTCATAGGTGACCTGTCCATCGCTGATCGGCTTGGGCATCGCGAAGCACGGGCGCGAACCCAGGTACGCGGTGTTGTAATAGCCTGTTTCGCAGACCTTGGAGTCCTCGGGACCGTAGTGGTTCAGCAGCGAATAGATGTAGTCGGGGCCGTATTCCTGATACTGGAGCAGCCAGTTGATCGGCCAGGTGTAGATCGACTTTTCAGCCGAACGGGCCTTGGCGAGCAATGACATGTCCGGCGGAACAGCGCCGTTATTGGCTGCCTTGGCTGCCTCAGGATTGGCGAACGGCGACGGGAAACGATCCGATGCCTTGCCGGGACGCTCGAACATTTCGCCATTGTCGTTGGGGCCGTCCTGAACCTTGACGGTTGCGGCGAGGGCCTTGACCTGCTCTTCCGTGAAGCCCGGACCGCCTGCCTGCGACAGGTTGCGGAACGAAACGAACTTCATAGAATGGCAGTTCGAGCAGACTTCCTTGTAGACCTTGTAGCCACGCTGCAACTGTGCCTTGTCGAACTTGCCGAACGGACCGGCAAAGCTCCACAGCTGCTTAGTGATTGCGGGCTCATAGGCTTCTTCGGCCGCTGTTGCCCAGGTGGATCCGGCGACGAGGATCAGACCGGCAGCCAAAACCGCCTGACGAACCAAGGCCGCACCCTTCGAGAGAGATGTCATGAGGGGGACTCCTTCAGTTTCAGGTGTGGGCCGGTTGATGGCCGTTTTTAGCCAGTACGGCTTCGCTGATCGATGTCGGCAACGGCTTGGGTGTCTCGATGAGGCCCAGCAGCGGCAGGATGACCAGGAAGTGGATGAAGTAATAGGCCGTGAACAACCGCGAGGCGATCACATAGCCACCTTCCGGCGGCTGCGCACCGAGCCAGCCGAGGCCGACCGACACGATCACCAGGATCCAGAAGAACTGGCGATAGAGGGGACGATAGGTTGCCGAGCGCACCTTCGACGTATCGAGCCATGGCAGCACGAACAGCACGGCAATAGCGCCGAACATGCAAAGCACGCCACCAAGCTTGTCCGGGATCGACCGCAGGATCGCGTAGAACGGCAGGAAGTACCATTCTGGCTCGATGTGCGCAGGTGTCGCCAGCGGATTCGCCTCGATGTAATTGTCGGGGTCGCCGGTGTAGTTCGGAACGTAGAAGATGAACCAGGCGAAGATCACGAAGAACACGACGGTGGCAAACACGTCCTTCGAGGTGGCATAGGGCGTGAACGGAACCGTATCTTCCGTCGACTTCGGCTCGATGCCCGCCGGATTGTTCTGGCCGACCACATGCAGTGCCCAGACGTGCAGGATAACAACGCCTGCGATCATGAAAGGCAGCAGATAATGCAGCGAGAAGAAGCGGTTCAGCGTTGGGTCACCAACGGAGAAGCCGCCCCACAACCATGTGACGATCGATGAGCCGACCAGCGGGATGGCGCTGAACAGGTTCGTGATGACGGTCGCTCCCCAGAAGCTCATCTGCCCCCATGGGAGAACATAGCCCATGAAACCCGTGGCCATCATCAGCAGGAAGATGATCATGCCGAGGATCCAGAGAACCTCGCGCGGCTCCTTATAGGACCCGAAGTAGAGACCACGGAAGATGTGGATGTACACCGCGATGAAGAAGAACGACGCGCCGTTGGCATGTCCGTAGCGCAGCAGCCAGCCGTAGTTCACGTCGCGCATGATGTGCTCGACGGACGCAAAGGCGACAGCGTCATTGGCTGCATAGTGCATGGCAAGCACCATGCCGGTGAGGATCTGCCAGCCGAGCATGGCGGACAGGATGGCACCGAACGTCCAGAAGTAGTTCAGATTCTTCGGCGTCGGGAAGGAGACGAAGGAATCATGCACGAGGCTGATAATGGGAAGGCGCTTTTCGAGCCAGCGCTCAAATGCAGTTCCCGGAACATAGGTCGAATGACCTGACATGGTTGGGTTCTCCTAGATAGCGTCGCGCGTCAGCCGATCTTGATGGTCTTGTCGTTCAGGAATGCATACTCCGGAACCGCGAGGTTCAGCGGAGCCGGTCCTTTGCGGATGCGTCCCGAAGCGTCGTAAACCGAGCCGTGGCATGGGCAGAACCAGCCATCGAAGCTGCCCGAATGGCCGAGCGGAATGCAGCCAAGATGGGTACAGACACCGACGACGACCAGAAGATTTTCGTGGCCCTTCTTCACGCGCGCCGAATCCGGCTGCGGATCCTTCATGTCACCGGGCGGCGTGTTCTTGAGCTCGGCCATTTCCTTGTCGGTGCGGTTGCGGATGAACACCGGCTTGCCGCGCCATTTAACCGTGACGATCTGACCAGGCTGGATTTGTGAAATATCGACCTCGATCGAGGACAGGGCCAGCGCCGAAGCGTCCGGTTCCATCTGATCGATGAACGGCCAGGCGAGCGAGCCAACGCCGACTGCACCGGTCGCGATCGTAGCGATGGTCAGGAAATCGCGGCGTGACGGCTCGGGCGTATCGTGAGTTGTTGTAGCCAAGGTCTAATCCTCTCGATGCGTCTAACCAGTGACGTATAGTCCAATTCTGAGGCTCTGGCCGGTCCGATGACATCGGTGCCAGACGATCGGTTTGCTATCGACCAGCCGGCTTCCCAATCGGGATGGCCTGTGCCTGATCGGCAGTTCAAGTGGGAGCTTTTGGCTCCTAGCCCAGTTATCACGCCCGACACGCTTCTCAGTAAACCGGGCAAACGCCTCGAATCACAAAACATGCGCATTCAAGCATAGTCGGGGCATCAGACGAAACGTCCAATTGCGCGGTGTTTTACACCACTTCGACTTATTGTCCAGCACGGCGAAAGTGGAGTTTGTCGGATTTTTCGATCACGATAGGCTCTTGTTTCGACATGGGGAGACGGCTATCGGCAACCCGGTAGCCGTGGGTTCACTTTATGCAGGCAACTATATCGGTTCTGACCGGCGTCAAGGACCTTCCTGGGCCGACATTAAAGTCGCACACCGATGATTATATGACGGCAGCGAAGGAAGCAAAGATTGCGGCTCGCACTTTATGAACCCGATATCGCGCAAAATGCAGGCACGATGCTGCGAATGGCGGCCTGTCTGGGCATTGCGGTCGATTTTATCGAACCGGCGGGCTTCGCTCTCACCGATAAGGGCCTGCGTCGCGCCGGCCTTGACTATTTGCCCGCGGCCTTGATCACCCGTCACGAATCCTTTGCGGCGTTCGAGACGTGGCGAAGGTTACAAGGTTTCCGGCTGGTTCTCTTGACCACCAAGGCGCAGGTATCGCATCTTGAAGCGACCTATCAGCCATCGGACATCCTGATGGTTGGGCGGGAATCGGCTGGCGTGCCCGACCATGTGCAGGCAATTGCCACGCTCGCAGTGCGCATTCCGATGGTCGCGGGAATGCGTTCGTTGAATGTGGCGGTTTCGGCTGCGATGGTATTGGGCGAGGCCTTGCGGCAGACAGACAGTTTTCCGCAGATATCGGTGGGGGAGTAGCGGTTTGAGTGATCTCGAAACACGTAAGGCGACAGCGAAGGCCTGGTTTGAATCATTGCGCGACCAGATAACGTCGGCCTTTGAAGCCGTGGAAGACGATCTTCCGGCAGGCGTTCCGTTCTCGGATCAACCGGCGGGACGGTTTGTCCGCACTCCCTGGGAGCGTACCGACGGCAATGGACAGCCGGGCGGCGGTGGCGTCATGGCCATGATGTCGGGCCGCGTGTTCGAGAAGGTGGGCGTTCATGCCTCCACCGTCTATGGCGAATTTGCACCGGAGTTTCGCGCCCAGATACCGGGCGCTGCCGAGGACCCGCGTTTCTGGGCCTCCGGCATTTCCCTGATCGCCCATCCGCAGAATCCCAATGTGCCAGCCGTGCACATGAACACGCGAATGGTTGTGACGACAAAGCAATGGTTTGGCGGTGGTGCCGACCTGACGCCAGTGCTCGACCGCCGTCGCACCCAGGAGGATGCCGATACGATTGCCTTTCATGCCGCGATGAAAGGTGCGTGCGTTGCACACGGCGCCGACTACGAGCGATACAAGGCCTGGTGTGATGAGTATTTTTTCCTGAAACATCGCAACGAGATGCGCGGCGTCGGGGGGATCTTCTACGATTATCTGGACTCCGGCGACTGGCATGCTGATCTGGCGTTCACGCAAAGCGTGGGCCGGTCCTTTGCGGACATCTACCCGGCGCTGGTTCGCAAGAACATGGCGACTGGCTGGACCGAGGAGGACCGCGAGGAACAGTTGGTCCGCCGTGGCCGCTACGTTGAATTTAATCTTCTCTACGATCGGGGCACGATTTTCGGATTGAAGACCGGCGGCAATGTCGCCTCGATCCTCTCATCAATGCCGCCCGTGGTGAAATGGCCGTGATCGCTGACAAGACAGTTTAAACTGACTACCATTTGGGCAACTGATTCGAGCCAGTTCGAAAGGGACGTTTCATGGCTAAAGTGGGTTTTGATATCGGTGCCGTCGTCATGTTGAAATCCGGCGGCCAGACAGCAACCGTGACCAAGATTGAACGAACCGACGTGACCGTGACCTGGTACTCGGAGGTTGCCGGAGACTTCAAGACTGCCGTTCTGCCGGCTGCAATCCTGGAAGAAGTCGACTTCGCTGATGATGAAGACGACGAACTGGACGACGACTGAGGTCAGTCACTCCCGCATTGAAGACCTGATAGAAGGTCTGCTTTTGTCAGCGTAAAGTCGCTGTCAATCCATCGCTGCGTCATTTTGCCGAGCGTGCTGCCAAGCGCGGGGCCGGGCTGAACACCGCGCTCGATCAGGTCTTGGCCCGTAACCGGCTGGGCAGGTCGGGTGAATTCGGCCGCCGTCGCCAAGGCAGTTCGCAGTGTCTCGATCTGGATGACTTGTGGCGCGATGCTGGCCGCGAGCATCAAGGCGTCGGCAAATCCGTCACGTCCGAATTTGTAGACCTGAACCCGGATCTGTTGCGCGCTCATTGTCAGGTCAAATTCGCGGGCAAGGCTCCGGGCACGTGCAATCCGGTCTCGCTGGGCGTTGGACAGGCGCAATCTCTCGGCCAGGAACCGGACACCGTCGACTTCCCCAGGTGCGAGAACACCCAGCAGCAATTCGCTCGGGGCCGAAATGGCGGCTTGCGTTTGGCCGTTTCCGATCTCGCTTAGGAGTGCGTGCAATCGTCGGAACCATTCGATATCGAGAGGTCTCAGATCCGGATCCAGACCTAGCGACAATTGGAGGATACCAGCGTCTTGCATGATCTCCAGAACGTCCGGGGCGAGTTTTGAAGCGACGAGCTTCAACAATTCCCGGCCGATCCGTTCGGATGACAGGGTTGTAACGCCCTCGCGCAAGCGGATGCACGCCGCGAGCCCCTCGGGGTCGACTGGCCCCTTGCCGAAGGCTGCATGAAACCGGAACAGCCTCAGGATACGGAGATAATCTTCCCGGATCCGTGTGTCGGGATCGCCGATGAACCGGACCCGCTGATGGGCGATATCCGCGATACCACCGACGAGGTCGATGATGTCGCCGTCCTTCGTTGCGTAAAGCGCGTTGACGGTGAAGTCGCGTCGATGCGCGTCGGCACTCCAGTCGCGACCAAACGCGACTGTCGCATGGCGTCCGTCCGTTGCGACATCGCGCCGCAGCGTCGTGATTTCGAACGGTTTGCCGTCAGCAATCACAGTGATCGTTCCATGGTCGATCCCCGTCGGAATGGCACGCAGCCCCTGACGCCTGGCGCGGGCTATGACCGTTTTTGGCAGGGCCGTCGTTGCCAGATCGACGTCCGCGACCTCGCGACCAAGCAGCCAGTTGCGAACCGCTCCACCAACGACCCTGATGTCTTCGTCGGTTCCGGCTATTGCATCCATCAATCGCTGAAGGCGCGCATCCCGGAGCCACTCGGCAGAGGCGAGCGATGATTGGTCTGCGTTCTGGGTGACTGACGCACTCATGGAGTCATCCTGTTTGACCCGCGAAACGAAAGGGGCGGAAACCAATCGGCTTCCACCCCTTTATCATGTCATGCACTTGCGACCAATCGTCAGGGGCCGGTGCTCAGAACCTGTAGCCGGCGCCAATCCGGATCAGGCCGGACGAGATATTGGTATTGATGCTTTTTCCGGCAACATTGTGGGTCTGGTCGCCGAAACCTTCGTAAATATACTCGCCGCGCACGACGATGCGGTCGGTGGCGAAACCTTCGATGCCAGCGCCGAGCGCGTAGCCGATCTGGGTTGTCGAGTCCTGGGCCCCGTTCAGGTTGAGCGTATTATTGCCGAACGCAAGTCCGGCAGTGACATACGGCATGTAGCGGTCGTAGCTTGCGCCGAGGCGACCGCGCACCGAACCGTTCCAGTTGGAGGATGCCTTGTAGAAATCGGTTCCATTTGTCTGGGCGTTGTGCTGGTCGGACAGGTTGAGATCACCTTCCGCGCCAACGATCAGGTTGTTCATGATCAGGGCATTGACGCCACCGTAACCGCCGATGCTTGCGCCGTTGATGGAGGATTTCAGCGCACCGACGCCGGGTACCTTGTTGGTCAGGCTACCCAGCGAATAGCCCGGCGTCACGCCCAGGTAGGCCCCAGCCCAGTTGGCAGCAGGCGATTGGTTGGAAAATCCGCCGTAGCCTTGTGCGGGCGCGGGTGGCTGCTGGCCGTAGAGATCAGCGGCGTAGGACGTGTCAGCAACAGCAATCGACATGGCGAGGAATGCTGCGCGAGCGAACAAGACTTTAGACATGACATGTTCCCTTCGTGTATCTAACGTGACTCGATATTAGCCGTCGAACCAGTCTGAATGGAGCCGTCTCAGGCGACCGATCATTCAGTCATTTCACTCGGCACCCATAGACGGCAGTCCGGCGGTTTCCCGGTCGCGTTGCTCTACAGGTATTGGTAACCTTGATGACTCCTCTACGGTTAAGACGCGGTTTGGAAACAAGGTTAACGAACGTATTCAGACTGATTTAATGTTGATGTCCGGAGGACACGGATGCGTATTCTGATTCTCGCTGATCAAAGAACGGGCCACGTCAGGCAATGCCTCGGGCTCGTCCGCCAGATTGAGCGGGAAAGACCTGTGGATCTCGTTCAGCTTCCAGTTCAGCCGCGCGGGTTTGCACCTGATCTGGTCCGGCGGCTTGTTGCCCGCTGGCCCGGACTTTCGCCCAAGGCCTTGCTGATGCGGTTCTATGGACTATCAGCAGAGGAGGTGTCCGGGTTTGATCTGGTCATCGGGTCGGGACGCCCCACGATCCTGGCTGGACTTCTGATCAGCCGGTTGACATCGGCAAAATTTGCCTACCTCGGACGCGTACCCGGCTACGATCCGGCTGCGTTCGATCTGATCCTGGTGCCTTATCGATCAGAAGGCGACCAGTTGAATCACGCGTTTGCGCCGATACCGTCCCCGGTTAACCCGGATGGGTTTGCGCCGCCGCGCGAACTGCGAACGCTTGAAACGCTGAAAGACGCCAGGTTGACCCTGCTGGTTGGCGGGCCGTCTTCCCGACGGAACTGGTCGATGCGCGACTGGGCGCATCTTGGCTATTTTCTCATCGCCTCAGAGCACGAACTCGGGATCAACTGGTCGGTTGCAACGTCGCCGCGCACCCCGGAAGCCGGGCGAGGCGTTTTGGCCGGTGCCTTTTCATTGTTGGAAAAGGGCGGTGAGTTTGTCGATTTTCACGTCGCAGGTCCTGGGTCTGCCGATCATCTGTTGGAGGCAGATGCCATTTGCGTGACATCTGATTCAACCAGTATGATTGCCGAGGGGCTGGCGGCCATGCGGCCTGTGATCGGGATCGCCACGCGCGGGCTCAAGGTATCCCGCGACGAACGTCTGCTGGCTGATCTGGCTGAAGACGGTCATTTTGCAGATCTGCCTCTCGCGAGCCTGACGCCTGCGAGCTTCGCCCGGACCCTGATGCAATTGACGACACCGACAACGGATCCGCGTACGGTTCTTGGCCCCCTGCTAGCCGGAGTCTTGCCTGCTGCGGATTGAACGCGGTTTCGTCCAAAGAAAACGGCAACCGGACGGATCAGTCCGCAAATTGCTTCGCAGGCTGATCCGTCCGGTATCAGAGAGATCGATCAGGGGGGGACTGATCGGGAAGATCAGAATTTGTAGTTGATCGAGAAGCGCAAGGCGTTGTCGGTCACGGAATGACTGAGACCGAAGCCATTGCTGCCGTAGTTGACCGTGCGGCTGCCGTAGTCGCTGTAGATATATTCGCCGCGCGCCGTCACGTTGTTCGCAACGGCATATTCGAGTCCCGCGCCAAGCTGCAGGCCGGTCCGGATCTGATTGGACTGATCCGACGTCCCTGTCGCTGTGTTCGTCACACGGGAGTTCAGGTTCGCAAAGGTGATCCCGGTCGAGACGAACGGCAGGAACCGGTCAATGGCATAGCCAACCCGGCCACGCAGTCCGAAGTCCCAATCAAGACGTTCGCGATCTGTATAGGTGTTCGCGCCGTTGGTGAACGCGGAAGTATGACGATTGCCGTTGTAGTCGACATCGCCTTCAAACCCGTAGACGATCTGTCCGCTCTGCCAGAGGTACCCCGCCTGCAATCCGCCGGTCAGTGCGCCGCTGTTGTTGCGCGGGTTTGAGACATTGGCCCAGTTTGCACCGAGGTTGCCACCGACATAGGCACCGGTCCAGCTGAAAGCGTAATTGACCATATTGGCCGGGGGAGCCTGGGGCGGATTGTAATGTGTGTTGAGGTCAGCAGCCGAGGCACCATAAACGCTGGCCAGGAGGAGGGCGCCTGTGGTGGCGGTACGCAGAACAAAGTGAGACATGGGTTACCTCTTTGGACTCGTCAAATGAAGCTTGTGCCCTCGTGAAAGGTTGGCTTCACGATCTGATTTCAGCTGGTCAGCGAAAAAGACGTATTAATTTTTCGTTGCCAGACATTACCAAAATGAAAAAGCGAATTCGATTTCATTTTTGGGTCGTCAACTTCGCAAAAACCGGCTCGGTTCGTTGCGATTTCACCTGTTGTTTGGTGTTGGAGCTATGATCTATTCGTACAATAGGGCGATACATGGATCGTATCGTGGGAATTCTGTGGCAATACAGGCAACAATGTGGCAGCTTTGCGATGCTCACTGGGCGCGATCAGGAAATGCGCGGGTTTTCCTGTTTCGTGCCTTCGCATGGTGCAGGGCAGCATGGCTCTTTTCAGGGGCGACAGACTCAAAGCGTTGCCTTTTGGTCGCACTTACTGTATCGAACCTTCGCTCGCCGCGCCGACACCCCTGGAGGCAACGCGGTGGCCCTGTCGACCAAGGTGGTCGGTTGGAACAGGCAAGGGCCGCAACAGCGGCCTTTTTGCGTTGACTTGAAAGGACTCCTCATGAGCCGTCAGACTTACGAGCTTGAGGCGACTGTGCGTGACGTGATTGGCAAGGGGGCCGCTCGTGCGCTGCGTCGTGAAGCTCAAATTCCCGCCGTTATCTATGGCGACAAGAAGCCCCCGCTGGCAATTTCCGTTTCGTTCAAGGAAGCCGACAAGCGCCTGCGCGCCGGTGGCTTCATGACCACGCTTGCGACGATCAACGTCGGTGGCGAAAAGATCCTGGTCATCCCCAAGGACTATTCGATGCATCCGGTCAAGGACCAGCTGGTTCATCTTGACTTCCTGCGCATCGGTGCGGATTCGACCGTGACCGTCTATGTTCCGGTGCACGTAACGGGTTCCGACAAGTCGCCGGGCATCAAGAAGGGTGGATCGGTCAATTACGCCGTTCACGAAGTTGAACTGCTGGTCCGCGCTGATGCCATCCCGGATGCGATCAACATCGACATTTCGGCACTGGATTTCAACGACACGGTCCATATCTCGGCCGTCAAGCTTCCTGATGGCGCAAAGTCGGTGTCGCGTGAAGACTTCACGGTGATTTCGATTACGCCGCCGGTTGGTGCCGACGCCTGATGGAACAAGGGCTCCCACTGATTTGGTGAGCCATCCCGGTCTCGACGATCGTAAAGAAGCCCGGAGGCTAATCGCCTTTGGGCTTCTTTGCTTTCGAAGCTGGATTTGGAGCGATGTATTGACAGAGTTGCATTTGGTATGGTCCCTATCGCGTCAAGCGCATCTGGGCCGATTTGCTCGTGAGATGTGATCTGTTTCCGTGAAGGACCGCGCGATGATACTCCTGGTGGGATTGGGCAATCCGGGTCAGGACTACGAGCACAACCGCCATAATATCGGCTTCATGGCGCTTGATGCGATTGCCGGGCATTACAAGTTCCCGGCCTGGCGTCAGAAGTTTCAAGGGGATGTGAGCGAAGGCACGATTGCCGGTATCCGTGTGATCGCCTTGAAGCCGCGTACCTACATGAATGAATCCGGTCGTTCCGTCGCGGCCACGGCTCAGTTCCTCAAGATTCCGCCTGCCGATATCATTGTCCTCCACGATGAACTCGATTTGCCGCCCGGAAAGCTCAAGATCAAGACCGGCGGTGGTCATGCCGGGCATAATGGACTGCGCTCCATCGAGGCGCATATGGGGGCCGACTTCCACCGCGTTCGGCTCGGGATCGGCCATCCCGGTGCCAAGGAACTGGTGCATAACTGGGTTCTCGGCAATTTTGCCAAGGCCGATGCTGACTGGCTGGATACCTTATTGCGTGCCGTCGCCGCGTCTGCTGGGACCCTGGTCGAGAAGGACTTCGTGCGCTTCATGAGCGACATCGCCATGGCCATGGATCCGAGCCCGAAGCCTGCGAAGGCTGCTCCCAAACCGGATGTATCTCGAACTGCTGCATCAAAGCCCGACGCCGGTCCGGAACCGGCCGCAAAGAACGCGATGGCGGAAACCCTGCGCAATCTCCTTGCCGCCAAGAAACTTCCAGGCCGACGACCGTGAGGTACCTCGCTGATTGATTCCATTCTGCACTTGACGGCGGGCGTCAGGTTCCGTCTAAACACGGCAACCTCAATCACTCCAGCTTGACCGGAAAGACGTCTCCCGATGGGTTTCAAATGTGGCATCGTTGGCCTGCCGAACGTCGGCAAGTCGACCCTCTTCAACGCGCTGACCAAGACGGCGGCGGCGCAGGCGGCGAATTATCCGTTCTGCACAATCGAACCCAACACGGGTGAAGTCGGCGTGCCCGATCCGCGCATGGACAAGATCGCGGCCATCGGAAAGTCTGCACAGATTGTGCCGACCCGGATCACCTTCGTCGACATCGCCGGTCTGGTGCGCGGGGCCTCCAAAGGCGAAGGCCTCGGCAACCAGTTCCTTGCCAATATTCGCGAGGTCGATGCCATCGTCCACGTGCTGCGCTGCTTCGAATCAACCGATATCACGCATGTCGAAGGCCGGGTTGATCCCGTCGCTGATGCCGAGACCGTGGAAACGGAACTCATGCTCGCGGATCTGGATTCGCTGGAGCGCCGCATTGTTCCGCTGCGCAAGAAGGCGGCGGGTGGTGATCGCGATGCCAAGATGCTGCTGCCGATCATGGAAGGCGCATTGGCGCTGCTGCAAGACGGCAAGCCCGCGCGCGTGCTTGAGGTCAGCCGCGAGGATGAGGCTGCCTTTCAGGGCCTGACGCTGATGACATCGAAGCCGGTCCTCTATGTCTGCAATGTCGACGAAGCCTCGGCAGCGACCGGGAATGCCTTCTCGGCACGGGTTGAGGAGATGGCCCGCCGTCAGGGCGCGCGGTCTGTCGTGATCTCTGCGGCGATCGAGGCGGAAGTGGCGCAGTTGCCGGACGAGGAGCAGAAGGAGTTTCTCGACACGCTCGGTCTCGATGAGCCGGGACTCGACCGCCTCATTCGCACCGGCTACGAACTGCTGGGGTTGATCACCTACTTCACGTGCGGTCCGAAGGAAACGCGTGCCTGGACCATCGTCAAGGGTACCAAGGCACCGGGTGCAGCGGGTGTCATTCACTCGGATTTCGAGAAGGGCTTCATTCGCGCCCAGACGATAGCCTACGAAGATTTCGTGGCATGCGGTGGCGAAGCGGCGGCCAAGGAAGCCGGCAAGGCGCGCGACGAAGGCAAGGAATATGTCGTGCAAGACGGCGATATTCTCTTGTTCCGCTTCAACAATTGACGGTTTCTCGCGAAACTTGAAGGCATGAGCGTTGCGTTTTGGGCGACAGGCTCATGCCCCGCGCGCAGTCATTACTCCGGCAGGCCGTCCTTGGGATGGCCGCCTACGAATCGGTCGTGCAGCCGGAACACGGCAATGAACAGCTCGCAGAAAAACCGGATGCCGATGCCCGTTCCGATGCCGGTCAGGACCGTGATCAGAATCGAGATCAGTCCGCCGATGGGGCTATAGAGCATCATGCCGAGGCCGCCCAGAACACCGAAAATCGTGCCCAGAAGCGTCAGCCCGAGCGCCAGCAGATAAAAAGGCTTGATCAATCCCGGGGTGAGAAATTCATCAAGGGAGAGGAACTTGTCAAACATTGCAATTGCTCCGCGCGGCTTTAATGTGCTGTCTGCTTCTGGAACTCCGGTGCGCTATGCCTCGTGCCGGAGATGAATGGTAACCTGCTTATTGCACGAACCTGGTCGGCAATCGATGCCACAAACACCAAAATGCTTTGAAGATTTTGCCGTCGGTGATGTCATCCCGCTTGGGGTGGCGACGCCAGACCGGGAGGCTTTGGTTGCCTATGCCATGGAGTTTGATCCCGCCCCCATGCATCTGGACGATGATCTCGCCCGTAACGCGTTCCAGTATGCGGGTGACGACGCTAGAGGTGCAGTGGTTCCGCTGGATGGGCTGATTGCGTCGAACTGGCATGTGGGTGCGATGTTCATGCGCACCTTTTATGACGGGCTGCTTGTCGGTTCGACGTCGCGCGGTGCACCGGGGATGGAGGTTCTCAAGTTTCCCAATCCCGTCAGGGCAGGCGACACCATCCGGTTGACGCTCCGGGTGATGGATATCAAGTCTTCGCGCAGCCGACCCGACATGGGATTGGTGCTGTTTGAGACGCGCGGCCTGAACCAGCGGGACGAACTTGTGATCTATGTGACAAGCTGGACGATGTTTGGCCGCCGGGAGGTCGCACATGCCGTGGTTTGATGACGTCTCGGCTGGCGATCAGGCGGAACTGGGCCAGCATCTCTTCATCGCCGAGGAGATCATCCGGTTTGCCAGCGCGTTTGATCCGCAACCGTTTCATCTGTCGGAAGAAGCGGGCAGGGCGTCAATTTTTGGCGGTCTCGCCGCATCCGGCTGGCACACGGTCGCCATCTGGCAGCGGCTGACAATCGAACATGATCTCAAGGTGTCGACCGCATCGGAGCGGAACGCCACGCCAAACGCGCCCGCTGTCCGCATGTCCGACTATACGGAGCTTCGCTGGCTGAAGCCTGTGCTCGCCGGTGATACGATTACCTATCGCAATACCGTCACAGACCTGACCGAGCAAGGCGCGCCGCCCGGGTGGGGCATCGCGCTGATCCTGGGCGAAGGCTTCAATCAGCGCGGCGAACGCGCCTTTCATGTGACTGCGAGGCAATTGCTCAAGATCAGGGCGTGATCTTCGTCGCGGCGAAGGCAGGTACACGCGCGGCAAATGCATCGAGAAACGCGACAAGTTTCGGGTGATTGGCGCGCCAGTCGCCATTGAAACGCAGGTCAAGATACCCGAGTGCTGCGGCAACCGAGATCTCGCCCACGGTCAAGACACCGGATGCCGAGGGTGGATTGGCTTCGAGAACTTCCAGGGCGCGCGCGACCTTATGGCCCTGATTGGCGCGCCAGCTCTCGCTGCGTTCGTTCTCGGCCCGGAACCGGATCTCGTAGACCATCAGCAAAGCGGCATCAGCGATGCCGTCGGCAAGTGCTTGCAGCTTCAGGCTGGCGATCCGCGCCTTGGGTTCCGCCGGGATGATCTTGCCGCCGCCGACGCTCAGATCGAGATATTCGAGGATGACGGGGCTGTCGAAAATAGCTTCCTCGCCCTCGGGGATCAGGACCGGAATTTTGCCGAGCGGATTGTCCTGCAGAAAGTCGCCTTCGGGCTTGACCGTATCTGTCTGGACGATCGTGATGCGATCCGTGAGCCCGAGGATCCCTGCGGCTAACTTGATCTTGCGACCGAAGGGCGAGGCGGGTGAAGAGCGCAACTGATACATGACGGTTTCCTTGAGCCTATGGGTTTGTCAATTCGGTGGGTAAATCTTTATGGTCCGTGCGCCGGGGCACACCGACGGCAACTGATAGCTATCGAGCGCAAAGGCGTAACCCTTCCAGTGCCAGAGTGCGCTGTGCCCGCATGTGCCGGACTGACCCTTCAGCGTGGAGGTCAGTTTCGACCCGTTCGGTTCAAAACTGACGTTATAGAGAAGATCGGACCCCTTCCAGCCGAAAACGGGATCATAAAGCGCAAAATAGAGCGGTGTGATCCCGCCGATCTCACCCGTTTCGATCACCCACAGCCGATAGGAGATATCCGCTCCCGATGCCGAACACGGGATAGCATAGAGGATGGCGTTTTTCGACAGTGGCCCGATCAGGGTTAAAACTGACTTCAACCGGGGCGACGCCGGATCTTCACAGTCACTTGCCCGCGCGTGTCGCACCAGAAGCCGATCCGGCAACCCCATGCGAATGATAAGTTCAATCCGGCTCAGGTCGGGGGCCGGTGCCACGTCATGCGGCGGCGCTGCTCCTTGCGTCGGCATTGCTGCTGGCTGTGATCCGATGAACTCCAGGACCTTCTGCAAGCCGCTGACGTCGAAGTCGGCGTCATGGGGCGCACCGATCATGTCGAGATAGGAGAGCCGCAGATGCCTTGCTTTCAACGCTCCTTGGACGATCTCGCTGGCCAGATGGTCGTCGATCACCCAGAACGTCTCGACGCGCTCAAGCGGTGCATAATCATGACCGGGGCGGAGCGTCATCGCGGCATTGGCATCCATTCGCAGATCAATCGGGCGTTCGCGGTCGGCAATTCCGCGCGGTGTGACCAGTCCGATTGATACGCCGCGGCTGCCGGGCCAACGCCCGAGCAGCAGCGCCTCCGTCCGGCTCTCAGACGCCAGACTGGCCTTGCAGACGCGTCCGTCGCATTGGGCCAGCCAGCCATCAGCCGAATAGGTTGTCGGGTCGGCTGCCCAAGCGGGTGCCGCGACGACCATGACCAAAAGCGCGATCAAGCGCAGCATCGGAACGAACAGGCCATATGAAGCGGTGCCGATTGTCATATGCGCCTGTTTGAGCGTTCAGTTTCCCGATCGCATTGCTGGTAGGTAGGTTTTGTCCTGCTTGCAAGCGGCAGCGACCACTTGCGGACAGGGATGATAGGTCTTCAGATCCTTGTTCAGGCAAATCCGGACATCTTCCAGTCCTTGCTTGGAACAGACGACAGCAAAGTTCGATCCATCCAACCCTTTGTTGGCCGTGGCGAAGTCGGTTGCGATGCTCGTCGGAGCCACAAATTGTGGCTTGTTGACGTGCTGCAAGGATGGCGGAATGGTAATGCCTGCAACGGCCTTTCGCACAGCGTCAAAATAGGCTGCCGCGTCCAGCCCGCTGCAACTGCCGTGCTTTCTCCATTCGTGCACGACAAGCCCGGCGGCCGGGAAAAGATCCAGTTGCGCGTCTATCAGGGATTTCGGCAGGCGATTGGTCTGGTCGGCGCAATCACTCGGATAGCCCTTCTCAAACTGCGGCCACAGCCCATGGGCAACGAAGCCGAAGGGGCGTGCACACTCCGGATCTTTCCGTTTGTCGCCAACAGCTTCGCAGTAACTTGGCGACCACGAGAGGGAGAGCACATAGAAATCGAATTGACCGGGCTGTGTCTGACCGGCTCCGGGCGTTTGGGCATGCGCCGGGAGTTGCAAGACACAGACAAAAGCCAGGAAGAAGGCAACAAGTCGAGCGATCATGGTGGACATCCTGTTTGGCAAAATATTCGAAAAATTGCAATCAAAAGGCGCAATTTCTTGTCTATAATGCCTCAGGTCGATTTGAATTACCACCAGTGATGGCGAACCGCGTGGCAATTCCCATCATGAATGTGCCAGGGCTCATAGCCTGCAACGCAGAACTCGACGTTCCACGTGATGCCGCTAAAACCGGCTTCCTGCTCGACGAGATAATAGACGACGGGCGTCTTGCCATTGCTGAGCTGCACATGGGCTTCGCAGTAGCGATGCAGATAATGCCTGGGATCGTTGATCCCGGCATAGGTCTCCTTGATGTGGTCGACAGCGGCGATCGACAAGCCACTTTTCAGGATTGCGGCATCCGCATCACCAAATTTCGACCGAATGGTCTCGATGACCGAGCTTTGTTCGCAGCCGGGGACCGACTCATCGGCGATCAAGGCGCGAATGGCGTGTTCAAACGCCTCTGCCTTAACGGACCAGCTTGCGCTGATCAGGCTTGCGGCGAGCACTGTTGCTGTCAATGAACGAAACAATGTCCGTGACCGAAGGACTCTTGGCATAGGCAGCATGTCGACATCCTGTCGCTGAAATTCGCAAACGGCTACAGCTGACCTTGAGCGACGTGGCTCAAGTGGTCAAGCACCCCATCGTCGCATTTTGGCGCGATTCACACCTGGCGCACAAGTCCGAGGCGCGGTGTGCTTTTGCGGTGGTCCACGACGGGCTCCTCCTGCAGCACTCGCACCTTATTCCGGCACGAGCCAGTCAACCGAGGCTCCGCCGCCGGGCCCGGTGGCCATCGCCTTCGCAAGGGCTGGCGCAAGTGCCTCAAGCTCTGTATCGAGCGTCCACGGCGGATTGACGATCAGGAGGCCGCAGGCCGACAATGTCCCATCGGGCACGGGCTGGCGGGTCGCGAGTTCCGCCATGAGCACGCGACGGATCCCCGTCGCCTTGACGGCATCCCGGAAGCGGCGGATTTCGCGCAAATCCTTGATCGGAAACCAGACCATCTGCACTCCGGTCGCAAATTTCCGATGCGCGTCGACCAACCCGTTCAGGACACGATCGAATTCGTTGGTCTCCTCAAAGGGCGGATCGATCAGGATCAGACCGCGCTTTTCCTTTGGTGGCAGGAACCCCTTGAGTGCGAGCCAACCATCGAGTTCGATCACCTTCACCTGATAGTCGCCCTCGTAAACTTTGGCGAGCGCGGCATAGTCCTCCGGGTGCAACTCGGTCAGGGTCAGGCGGTCATTCCGGCGGGCGAGGTAGCGCATGATGGCCGGCGACCCCGGATATTTGCGGGGCAGTTCGCCCGAAACCAGCGGCGCAGCAGTCGTCGCCGCAATACTGTCGAGATAGGGGGTCAGAAGTGCCCGGACCGGTTCGGCAAATTGTGTGCCGATAATGCGTCCGATGCCGCCCTGCCATTCGCCCGTCTTCATCGCTTGCGTTGATGAAAGGTCATAGGCCCCGCGTCCGGCGTGAATGTCGATGAACCGGAAAGCGGCATCCTTCTTCTGCATATGCACGATGATGCGCGCGAGCACCGCGTGCTTGAACACATCTGCGAAATTGCCTGCGTGAAAGATGTGACGATAATTCATGGTTTGGCCGATTCAATTGAAACGGCGCCGGACGGGTGACCGCCGACGCCGATCAGATCTGGAAGATGACTATGAGGCAAACATTGAGTTCACTGCTGCCCGGATATGCCGACCCGGAGCGCATCAGCGTCGATCAATCTTCGTCTGGCTGGTCGTCGTGATTATGGTCTGGCGGAGCCATTTCGCTGCCATCAGCGTCCAGGATCTGCAGATTGACCGCCTTCGGACCTTTGCCGCGCTTGTCTGGTTCAGTTTCAAACGAGACTTTCTGGCCCTTGTCCAGAACGCCGAAGCCTGAACGCTCGACAGCACTCACATGCACGAATACATCGGCGCCACCTTCATCAGGCGTGATGAAGCCGTAGCCCTTTTCGGCATTGAAGAACTTGACCATGCCGTTCTGACGCGGACCGCGATCTGCGGGAGCCGGACGCGGCGCACGCGGGCGGAAACCGCCTTCTTGCCCGCCAAAACCAGCTCCACCTTCATCGCCAAACGACCTGCGCGGACGGAACCCGCCCTCATCAGGCTGTCCGCCAAATCCGCCGCCGCCGAAATCACGCCGTGGGCCACGACCAGCACCACCGCCACCGCCGAAGCCGCCACGATCACCGCCGCCAAATCCGCCGCGATCACCACCACCGAAGCCACCGCGATCGCCGCCACCGAAACCGCCGCGATCACCGCCGCCGAAGCCGCCACGGTCGCCGCCGCCGAAACCGCCACGATCACCGCCGCCAAATCCACCGCGATCACCGCCAAAGCCGCGATCCCGACCACCGCCAAAGCCGCCATCATCACGACCGAACCCGCCGCGCTCGCCGCCGCCGCGACCGCCGCCGAACCCACGATCCTTCATTCCCAGTCCCTTTCCCGCGGGGAGCCACCCCTGAAAAAAATGCAATGCGTATATCTTCCGGCTGATCTGCCTGAAGACGGATTCCTGGCTGGGACGTACCAAAATCGGGACCGGATGTGCGCGCGCATTCAATTACGGTTGCGCCGACCGTCTCGCTCAAGTTCCGAACCACCGCCGTTTACTTTTATGACTTAGAGCCGAGAAAAGGGCAAGGGTGGTAAAACCTAATATTATGGCAGGAAATGACCAAATACCGCATGATTTGCCCGTTCGATCCGACCAGACGTCATGCGGCTGAGACCGTCTCATCGATTAAATCGACGAATGGTGATGGCTATGCGGGAAATAAGGCGGGTGGTGATGGTTGGTCTGGTCGACGGTCACAGTTCGACGGTGCCGCTTGTTTGACAGACAAATAATACCCGCGCAAGCCATTCCGTTGCGCGGCACCGATGTTCAAATGGGGATTGTCAGCAGCCAAAGCTGCTCTTTCGGGATTCAGCTTGCGATTTCCGCCCGGTATCTTATGTCTCGACCTGAGCCCTGACCAATCACTTCTGCGAACACGCAGCTTAGGAGCCAGCATGTCCGAAACGGAAATCGACACCGAACAGGCTACTGTCAGCGAACCGCCTTTCCGCGTGGCGATCATTCCGGTGACGGCCTTTCAGCAAAATTGTTCGCTGGTGTGGGAAGTGGCGACGGGCAAGGCTGCCGTCGTTGATCCGGGCGGCGATGTCGATCGCATCCTTCGGGTGATTGATGAGGCGCAGGTCATGGTGGAAAAGATCCTGCTGACGCATGGTCATGTCGATCACATCGGCGGTGTCACCGAATTGCAGGAACGGCTGGCCGAAAGAGGCTTGTCAGTCCCGGTCGAGGGTCCGCACCGCGACGACGCCGAAATCATCGATCGACTGGTCGATACCGCGCGCAAATATGGCATCGTGGGCGTGAAGCCGATGCAGACGGGTCGCTGGCTCGCAGAGGGCGACGCCGTGACCGTCGGATCAGTGTCTTTCGACGTTCTGCACTGTCCGGGCCATTCGCCCGGTAGTGTCGTGTTCCATCAGCGCGAGGCCGGATTTGCCTTCGTCGGCGACGTGATCTTTCAAGGCTCGATTGGTCGCACCGATCTGCCCGGTGGCAACCACGCCCAGCTGATCAACTCGATCACCGAAAAACTGCTGCCACTCGGCGATGACGTCGCCTTCCTACCCGGCCATGGGCAACCCTCTGACATCGGCACCGAGCGCGAGACCAATCCGTATCTTCAGGGGTGATGGTGAGCGTTCGTGTCACGACTGCGGAATGCTGACGGGTGACAGGTCTTCGTCGTCGGACTCGGCATAGAGCCATGTGATCGTGCCGTGTTCCGTCTCGGCAACGACACTGCCGCCGTCCGTGATATGCCGCGTCAGTTCGTACCCCTGACCGTCGGGGTGACGGAGATAGACCCAGAGAATTCCGTGTCCGAGATCAAGGCTCAATGTGTCGCCCGCCTGATCGGCGAGGACACCGTCCGGCAAACGTCCGGCCATGTCGGTCGCAGTGACGGGATAGAAACCCTTCTCACCACGATAACGCTCGATGGCTGCGATGACGGGCCGAACGGCCGATGTCAGCTCCGACAGGCTTGACGGTATCGTCTTGCCGGTATCAGCCGAGCGGGAACCGGTCTGGTCGCCGAGCAAGGCCGCGTAGAGCGTCCCCAGCAGTGCCATGGCGACGATCAAGGCGGCTAACCACCAGAGTGTCCTGAGCGATGGAGTGGTCACACGAGATCCCTTCTATCGCCGACCGCGCCGACCGGACTTGCTGCCGGCGGTGCCCGCCGTTGTCGACGGCGGTGGACGTCTGGGTGCTTGCCCGTTGCCAAGCGGAACTTCGGTCCGTCCGACCGTCATTTCATCCAGCGAATTCTTGCGCACCCGCGACGGCGGCAGGTTGGCCGCATTGCCAAACGGGCGTGCTCCGGCAAAGCCACCGGTCGCGTCGTCGAGCATGGCCTGACGGGCGAGCGGATTGTCCGTGACAAACAGATCCGTCTCGCGCAACCGCTTGATTTCATCCCGCAACCGGGCCGCAGTCTCGAATTCGAGATCGGCGGCAGCATCGCGCATGCGCTTTTCCAGATCGGAAATATGCGCTGCAAGATTGTTGCCGACCATGCTGCCCGGCTCGGCAAAGCCCGAGTCCACGGTGACGTGATCCTGCTCATAGACGGAGTTGAGCAGATCCTGGATGCCGCGCTTGATCGTCGCCGGGGTGATGTTGTTGGCGATATTATAGGCGGTCTGCTTTTCGCGACGGCGGTTCGTCTCGGCAATCGCCCGCTCCATCGAGCCGGTCATGTTATCGGCGTAAAGGATGACGCGGCCATCGACGTTGCGGGCTGCGCGACCGATCGTCTGGATCAGCGCTGTTTCCGAGCGCAGGAACCCTTCCTTGTCCGCGTCGAGAATGGCCACAAGCGCGCATTCCGGGATGTCCAGGCCTTCGCGCAGCAGGTTGATGCCGATGAGAACGTCGAAGGCTCCAAGCCTGAGATCGCGGATGATCTCGATGCGCTCCAGCGTCTCGACATCGGAATGCATGTACCGAACCCGCACGCCGTGTTCATGCAGATACTCAGTGAGGTCTTCGGCCATGCGCTTCGTGAGCGTCGTTACAAGGGTGCGATAACCCGCCAGAGCGGTTGCCTTCACTTCGCCGAGGAGATCGTCGACCTGCGATTTGGCCGGACGGATATCGATGGGGGGGTCGATGAGGCCGGTCGGACGGATCACCTGTTCGACGAAGACGCCGCCTGCTTCCTCCATCTCCCATTTGCCGGGAGTCGCCGAGACGCAGACCGTCTGCGGCCGCATCGCGTTCCATTCCTCGAACCGGAGCGGACGATTGTCCATGCAGGACGGCAGCCGGAAGCCGAATTCGGACAATGTCGCCTTGCGCCGGAAGTCGCCGCGATACATGCCGCCGATCTGGCCAATGGTGACATGGCTTTCGTCGACAAAGACCAGTGCATTGTCCGGCAGATATTCGAACAGGGTTGGCGGTGGTTCGCCTGGCCTGCGGCCGGTCAGGTAGCGCGAGTAATTCTCGATGCCTGCGCATGAACCGGTCGCTTCAAGCATTTCGAGGTCGTAGATGGTGCGCTGTTCCAGTCGCTGCGCTTCGAGCAGGCGTCCGGCATTGTTGAGCTCGACAAGCCGGTGTTTCAGTTCGGATTTGATGGACGTTATCGCCTGCTGCAACGTCGGTTTCGGCGTCACATAATGCGAATTGGCGTAGACCTTGACCGATTTCAGCGCCTGCGCCTTTTGTCCGGTCAGCGGATCGAATTCATCGATGGACTCGATCTCGTCGCCGAACAGCGAGATGCGCCAGGCGCGATCTTCATAGTGGGCCGGGAAGATTTCGATACTGTCGCCGCGCACCCGGAAGGCACCGCGCACGAACTGAAGATCATTGCGCTTGTATTGCAGGGCTACGAGATCGGCGAGCAACTGCCGTTGATTGACACGCTCGCCGACGGTGATCGAAAACGTCATGGCGGTGTAGGTTTCGACCGAGCCGATACCATAAATGCAGGAAACCGAGGCGACGATGATCACATCATCGCGTTCGATGAGGGCACGGGTTGCCGCATGCCGCATGCGGTCGATCTGCTCGTTGATCGAGGACTCTTTCTCGATGTAGGTGTCCGTCCGGGGCACATAGGCTTCCGGCTGGTAATAGTCGTAATAGGACACGAAATATTCGACGGCATTCTCGGGAAAGAAGCTCTTGAACTCGCCGTAGAGCTGCGCTGCCAACGTCTTGTTGGGGGCGAGTATGAGGGCCGGTCGCTGCGTTGCCTGGATAACCTGCGCGGCGGTGAACGTCTTGCCCGACCCGGTCACGCCGAGCAGAACCTGCAGATTGTCTCCACGTTCGACGCCTTCGACGAGTTCGGTGATCGCGGTCGGCTGGTCACCCTTGGGCTCGAATTCTGAGACAATCTTGAACCGGATGCCACCCTCGGACTTCGGCGGTCGCTCCGGGCGATGCGGCTGCCAGATCTCTCCGTGCTTGAAGAGCGGATTGCCGGATTCGATCAAGGCGCTGAGCGCAGCCACGGTGGCCGTTGCGCCCGCTTGCGGCATGGCTTCCGCTTCTTCCAGCGAAATATCGACACCTGCCACGGGGTTGAGGCCACCGGCTGCCCGCTCCCGAGGGGATGATGGCTTGGCGCTCGGACGATCCTTGGCCGTAGTGCCCGCCTTGGCTTTGGGCTTCGCGGTCGCTTTTGGCTTGCCGGGTGCGAGGGCCTCGGCGGCGATCTCATTCGCCCAGGCGCTGATATCCGGGCCAAGTGGCGTCATACCGATGTCGAATCCAGCTTGAGGCATCTCGCCAAAACCGGAACCGGGTTCGTCCGGCTGGTCGTAGAGGGGATCAGGCTGTGATTTGGGCTTTGAGGTCATGGCGGTGAATATGGTCCTGTTCAAGCGCCCGGGAAAGGCCTGTGCGATCGCCCGCTGCCAGTTTTGATCGGCAGGGTACCGATTTTTGAGACTGGGCGAGAGTTGCAGGCGATTCAAACGTGATCACAAAGGCGACCTGATGTGTCCACCGGTGACGTCGCGCAGCGTTCCTTGTCGGGCCGCAATCCTCATGCGCGGGTTTCAGGCATACGTCGCTTCGGCGGAATATAAACGAGCGGCTTGCGCGTTCTGGTCGGCTTTTTCTGGAATTCACCCGGAACCGGCGGGGGCAGGCCCGCCTGTCGTGCAGCCGCTTCCGCAGCGCGTAACGCCAGCCGTGCCCGCGCGCGCTCGGCAAGTTCGGCCAGTGCGAGAACGATCATGTAACCAATGACATACAATGCAGCCGGAACAGATACGAAGAGCAGCGGCCAGGGTTCAATTCCCGCCAATGCGAAGGCCTGCTGCATATCCGTGGCAAAGACCTGGCATTGGGGGCCGGGATTTTGCAGAGAACACGTCTCCGGTTTCAGGATCGCACTTGCAATCGTCGGCGCAACGACCGAGCCGATGATGACAGCCGCAGGAAAAACGCCGCCTGCGATCAGGCGCGGACCGAAGCCATCAAGCGCGCGATGAACAATGCTCGTTGCAACGAGCACAGGCGCCCAGACGCCGAAGACGACGAGCCAGGCTGCCGCCAATGAGAACTGGATGATGTAACCAAGATTCAACCCGGAAACGGTGCAGGTGGCTTGGTTCTCGATCGCGCAGCCATGCGCCAATCCCACGCGGAAGGCCGCTATCGCCAATGCGGTCGGAATGAACGGAAGCAACAATACAACGACAGCTGACCAGACTTGCGGGCGAGCCGTTTCTTCAGGCACGTCGGCTCGCTGAGGGGATCCGACCATTTGTCTGCGACTCCAAATCCAATTCGACTTTTCTCATGCCATAGCCAACGCGTGGCTCGCAAGTGCGGCTCAACGTTTAAGTCACGCGTTCTGTGTGCAAGGGTCTCGCTCTCACCCCTGAACCGCCCTACATATCTACTCGGACGAAGCTGGAGGCAGACATGGCAAGCGACGAGGTGCGGGTTCGAATCATTGAAGCGACGCTGGCATTGGCAGCGGAGCGGTCTCTGTTGGACGTCAGCCTGGCTGATATTGCAGCGAGATCCGGCGTTTCACTGGTTTTGCTGCGCGGGCGGTACGCTGACCGGATCGCAATTCTGACCGACTTTGCCGCCTATATCGACGAACAGGTCTTGTCGGGCGGCGAGGCGGAGGCCGGTGAGCCGCCATGCGAGCGTTTGCTGGATGTCATGATGCGCCGGTTCGATGCGCTGGCTCCTTACCGACCGGGACTTGCCGGCATCCGCAAGGCGGCCATGCGCGATCCACTGTTTGCCGCAACCCTGAACCATATCGCCGTCGGTTCGCAGAAATGGATGCTTGCCGCTGCCCGTCTCGAACCGTCCGGGCGGTTCGCGCCGGTTCGCCGTCTGGCCCGAGCGGAAGCTCTGGTGCTTGTGACTGCCAGCGTGTTGCCGACGTTTTTGGCAGATACGTCGCCCGATTTGCCGCGAACGATGGCTGCGCTCGACTCGGCCTTGCAGCGTCTCGACCGCGTTGCGAACGTCGTCACCCGGATGGAGTCGTTCGTCGACCGGATCTGCGATCCCCGGCCAAATTGGCGACGCGGCACAGGTGGGCCCCGGGCGGAAGATGCGCCGCCGAAATCGCCCGATGGTCCCTCGGGCAGTCCCAAACCGGCTGGCGTCTATACCTCTGATGAGATCGGTTATACCTCGTGGCCAGATTCAGAGACGAACGCCCCAAACACCCCCGAAGACCAAGCGTAAATCCGAGAGCGCCTGATCACCTATGATATTAGCCGGCCAGTTCGCGAGACCGGTTTGCGGCTGCGGCGACGGCTTTTGTCATCAGTTCCGTCAATCCGTCCGGTCCCATCAATATCTCGAGCGCTGCTGCTGTCGTGCCCTTGGGCGATGTCACGTTCTGGCGCAGGACGGCTGGCTCGAGTGGTGACTGGAACAGCAGTTCGCCAGCGCCTTCCACCGTCGCCCGTGCCAGTCGAGCCGCCATGCCGGGTTCCAGACCGGCGGCTAACCCTGCAGCGGCAAGGGCCTCAACCATGTGAAACACATAGGCAGGTCCTGACCCGGAAACGGCTGTCACCACATCAATCAAGCCTTCATCGGTCACCCAGTCGACGCGACCAACAGCCGACAGGAGTGCATCGACGAGGGCCTTCTGACGGTCGTTCGTCGCTGCATTGGCTACCGCTGCGCTGATACCACGCCCCACCTGAGCAGGTGTGTTGGGCATGGCGCGAACGATCGCGCAGGGTCCAAGCCCTTCTTCCATCGTTGCAATGGTCTTGCCTGCGGCGATCGAGAGAACGACGGTTTCAGGACCGATCAGCGCCCTTAGCGCCGGCAACACACTATCGAGAACCTGCGGCTTGACGGCGAGCACAATCACACCGGCCTTGAGATCCGCCGGGACCGACGTTTCATGTCGGAGTTGGTGCTTTGCGACGAAATCAGCCATTTCCGGATAGAGCGCGGGATCGACAAGCACGGTCCCATCGCGAGGAAGGCCGCGCGCGATCCAGCCCGCCAGCATCGCCCCACCCATTTTACCCGCACCGACCAGAACCAGCGGGGCAGCAGAAGCAAGATCAACGGACGACGGGTTGGACATGGTCAGGGCCTCATGACTGGATTTTGTGGCCCATCGCAACTAACCGCCCGGTCCGCGCGATGAACTCGCCGGAGATGACAGTTCCGCATGAATTGTCAAGCCAAAGCCAGGCGGTTTTGGTGCCTAGGCTTCGCCTGCGGTTTCAAAAAGGGCTGTCGCCAGAGCTTCCTGTGCAGACTTTCCTGCCCAGACAACAAACTGGAACGCCTGATAGTAGCGCTCGCAGGCCTCGATGGCTCCAGTCAGCATCCCCTCGATCTGACGCGATGTGGGGGCAAGGCCACCAGACAACAGAAGCGCATGACGGTACATCACCACGCCTTCCTTGGACCAGAGGTCGAAGTGACCGAGCCAGAGTTGCTCGTTCACGATGGCAATCAGGCGAGTGATTTCCGTGCGACGGGCGTCAGTGACTTTCAAGTCAAAGGCACAGGCGAGATGGACTGCCTCAACCTCCTCCATCCAGGAAAAAGAGACGTGGTAGTCACACCACATGCCCGTCGTGGATACAGTGATCTCGTCGTCGCCCGAGCGTTCGAAAATCCAGTCTTCGAGGGCTGCGACGTGTTCGATTACATCGACGGGGTTCGAATGACGTTCGAAGTCAAATTCGATGAGGCTCATGAGCCAGATCCTCGCGTGTCAGAGGCAAAAGCTACGCGGGAACAAAAACACTCAAAACGCGACAATAATGGGAGCGACCGGACACAACGTCCAGGATCGTGAGTGACACATGCCACGGCGAAGCACCTCGTAGTTGGCCACGCATTCGCTCCTGATCGAATCGTGACGAATCTCTATTGAGATTCAGTATACGAGTTGGTGACTCCGAGACGAGGACGACTTTTCACGTGAACTATGACAATCGTGTGGATAGTCGGCGTTCCAGTGGCTTTTTCACGGGGCTAACTTGTGGACTAGTCTGTGGATAAGGTTCAGTGCCATCCACAGAGCGAGACGAAAAAATCTTTTCTGACAGTACCTTAATTCTACTGGGCCGATTTGTCGGGCCCGCCGGGCGACCGTATGTGTCGTTTGTGACACGACACAGGAAATGTCCTGATCAAGCGCCCGGGTTGGTTTTGCCCGTTTGCAATTCTGCAATTTGTGTTTCCAGAGTTGCAATCCGCGCCTTGAGGCCATCATTTTCCTCGCGCGTGCGAATCACCATTTCGCGCAGAACGTCGAATTCCTCGCGCTTCACAATGTCCATGTCTCCCAGAAACCGTTCAGCCTGGCTTTTCACTGCGGTCTCCACCTCGCGGCGCATGCCTTGCGCGACACCGGCCGCATCGGTCATGAGTTTGGCGAAATCATCGAGAATGCGATTTGAACTCTGTGTCATGTCCCGGCCCTTTCGAGGTCTGGCATCTGGTCGGCGTTTCGATCGAAAGCAAAATCAGCGTGTCACGTGCGATTGACATGGTTATGGTCATCCTGTCGGCAATCTTCAAGTGTTTAGCTTTCTGCTGCCACATTCGCAGGAGACTCTCCTTGACCAGAGCCTGTCCGATTGACCGATTTCGAGGTTTTTGATGCCTGACAGTTTCATTCCCTTTCCCACCTTCAATCCAGTCGCGATCTCGGCGGGTCCGTGGCATCTCACATGGCCAGTCGACGTGACACTCGGTCCGCTCTCAATCAGATGGTATGCGCTCGCCTACATCGTCGGAATTGTGATCGGGTGGTGGTATATCCGCCGCGAAATCAGCACGCCCCGGCTCTGGAATGCCATACCGCGTCCGCATGCAATCGAAATCGACGACTTCGTCACCTGGGCAACGCTCGGAATTATTCTGGGTGGTCGCCTTGGCTATGTCATTTTTTATGACCCGGTCCATTATCTGGCTGATCCCGCCGACATCATCCAGATCTGGCATGGTGGCATGTCGTTCCATGGCGCGGTAGCCGGCCTCTGGCTTGCGATGTGGCGCTATTCGCATCCGAGATCATTTTCGGCCTACACTTTGTTCGATCTGGTCACGAGCGCAGCCCCGATCGGGCTCTTTTTCGGTCGCATCGCCAATTTCATCAACGGTGAGCTTTGGGGGCGACCGACCGATGTGCCCTGGGGCGTGCTGTTTCCGCGCGCAGGAGAATTGCCTCGTCATCCCAGCCAACTCTACGAAATGGCGATGGAAGGGTTTGTCTTGTTCCTGGTCCTGCGCTACCTGACACACCATCGCCAGGCGCTGTCGCGACCTGGAGAGGTGGCAGCCGTCTTTGCAATCGGCTATGGTCTGGCGCGGATTATCGCCGAGTTCTTCCGGGAACCCGATGCTCAACTTGGTTATATCCTTGGGTTCGTCACGATGGGCCAGATACTGTCGTTGCCGATGATCGGAATAGGACTCTGGGTTTTGCTTGGTGCCAGAGGCCGGGCGGAAAAAAGTGAAACCGTAAAGGGTTAGAATGACTGCCACTCCGCTCGAGAATCGATTGAAAGCGCTCATTCGGCTCAGCGGACCCATTTCCATTGCAGATTACATGTCCATGTGTCTGGGCGATCCGCAGCACGGCTACTACATGGCGCGTGATCCCTTCGGTCAGAAAGGCGATTTCATCACAGCGCCGGAAGTCAGCCAGATGTTCGGTGAACTGATCGGACTTTGGGCGGTTGATCTCTGGCTTGGCGCGGGCAAGCCGTCACCGGTGCACCTCGTCGAACTCGGTCCCGGTCGCGGCACGCTGATGATCGACGCGATGCGCGCATCCCGGATCATCCCGGAGTTTCAGACGGCCGTTCGGGTGCATATGGTTGAGTCCAGCCCGCGCCTGACGGCCATTCAGTGGGATCGGCTGGCCGCGGCAGGGATCGCCGCAGACTGGCATGAACGTATCGACCAATTGCCTGTGGGGCCATCGATCTTCATTGCGAATGAATTCTTCGATGCCTTGCCGATCCGCCAGTTCCAGCGAACGCAGGGCATCTGGCGTGAACGGATGGTTGGACTGGACGGCGAGGATCGCCTCGCCTTCGGAACCGGTGCCGCGGTGCTCGCAACCGACGAGATTCCGGCTGAACTGCGCGGTGCCGAGGATGGGGCCATCCTGGAACTGGCTCCAGCCGCCTTTGGGTTGGCAGAAATGCTCGCGGACAGGATCGCAAGATCTGGATTGGGCCTGCTTGCTATCGATTACGGCTATGTCCGCACGGCAATCGGTGACAGCTTTCAGGCAGTGCGATCACACAAGCCGGTTGATCCGCTTGCGCAGCCAGGGGAAGCGGATCTCACCGCTCTCGTCAATTTCGAGGCCCTGGCGCGGGCAGGGCGGCAATCCGGTGTCGCGGTTCACGGACCCGTTGAACAGGGGGATTTCCTGCTGCGCCTGGGATTGGCGGAGCGCGCGGGACGGCTCGGGGCGGATAAAACGCGCGCCATACGAGACAGCATTACCAATGACGTCCATCGTCTGGTGAGCGCGGAAGAAATGGGAAGCCTCTTCAAGGTATTGGCTTTCACTGCGCCCGGGTTGAAGCCTGCCGGGTTTTGACGGGGACATTGAAGGCAACCAGATTGCCTGCGGACGCGAAGCCCTCTAACGTCGGGGTGCCCATGATGTGTTCAGGAGACTCCTGGTGATTCAATCTCAGTTGCTCAGCCGGATTCCGGGGATCGCACACGGCTTTTTTACACGTCAGGGCGGCGTATCGACGGGCGTCTATCACAGTCTGAACATCGGTCTCGGTTCATCTGACGACCGCGCCCATGTGCTGGAAAATCGCGGTCGCGTTGCTGAGGCGCTGGGTGTTCCGCGCGAACGACTGGTGCTGCCCTATCAGGTCCACTCGCCGGATGTCTGGCTGGTGGATGATGCAACAGATCTGACGAATGTGCCCAAGGCAGATGCGGTCGTCACGACCTGTCGCGGGCTGGCAATTGGCATCTCCATTGCTGACTGCGGTCCGCTCCTGTTTGCCGACGGTGATGCTGGCGTCATTGGTGCGGCGCATTCAGGCTGGAAGGGCGCTTTTGGTGGCGTCATTGAAGCAACGGTTGCCGCAATGGTGTCGCGGGGGGCGAGACCGGACCGTATCGTTGCGGCCTTGGGGCCAATGATCTCTCAGCAGGCTTATGAAGTGGGGCCGGAGTTTGTCGAGCGTTTCAGAGCGGATGACCCGGATAACACACGCTTCTTCGCGCCATCCGCAAAACCCGGTCATGCCATGTTCGATTTGCCCGGCTACATCCTGAAGCGTCTCGGACTTGCGGGCTTGGGGGCCTTTGAGAATCTTGGTCTTTGCACCTATTCGGACGAGACCCGCTTTTTCTCCTATCGACGGATGACGCATCGTGGCGAGACGGACTATGGTCGGCTTGTTGCGGCAATTACGCTCCCGGTAACAAAGGACTAACCCATGGCACTTCATTTTACCCGCGAGGAATTCGCCGCCCGTGAGGCGAGGCTATTGGGCCTGATGCAAGAGCAGAAGCTGGATGGAATGCTGCTGTTTGCGCAGGAATCGACCTATTGGCTGACGGGCTATGACACCTTCGGCTACTGCTTCTTTCAGTGCCTTGTTCTCAAAGCGGATGGCTCCAAGGCACTGTTGACCCGTTCGGCGGACCTGCGCCAGGCCCAGCACACGTCGATTGTTGATGATATCCGCATCTGGGTTGATCGCGGGTCAGCCAGTCCTGTCCTGCAACTGAAGGATATGCTGGTCTCGATGGGACTTGCGACATCGGCGACCCGGCTGGGCGTTGAGTACAACACGCACGGCCTGACAGCGCACAACGGGCGGCAGGTCGATGCGCATCTGGGCGAGGTCGTGACACTCGTCGATGCCTCTGATCTTGTGCCATCCTTGCGCGTGGTAAAATCGGCAGCTGAAATCGTCTATGTCCGCGAGGCCGCTCGGCTCGGCGATCTGGCACTGGCGGCAGCCGAGGCTACAATCGCGCCCGGCGTTGACGAAGGACTTGTGCTCAGCCGGTTGCAGGGAGCGATCTTCGAAGGCGGCGGAGATTATCCCGCAAATGAAGTGATCATCGGATCCGGCCCGGATGCGCTGCTGTGCCGGTACAAGTCCGGTCGCCGTGTGCTGGGTGCGGAAGATCAGATCACGCTGGAACTCGCAGGAACCTATCGGCACTATCACGCCGCCCTCATGCGGACCATCTGTGTCGGGCGGGCGACGCCCCGTCATATTGAATTGCATCAGGCAGCAGCGGCGGCACTCAGCGCGGTTGAAGCGGCGATCCGCCCGGGCAACACCTTCGGCGATGTGTTTGCCGCCCATGCTCGCGAACTCGATGCGCGCGGCATGAGCGAACATCGCCTCAATGCTTGCGGCTATTCGCTGGGCGCGCGTTTTACGCCGAGCTGGATGGACCCGCAGATGTTCTACGCAGACAATCCCTTCGTCGTGCAGCCGAACATGGTACTATTTGCGCATATGATCCTGATGGATTCGGTCACTGGCACCGCGATGTGTCTGGGGCGGACATATCTCACCACTGAAGGGGCCGCAGAGCCGCTGTCAACGGCATCAACCGAACTGCTTGTCAGGAACTGACAAGCGGAGATGGACCACTCGGCCAAATCCTATTACAGAACCAATGGGCGGAAGCTGAAGCCTGGGGGCACGCAATGAACGGTCGATTTTATGAGACACGCATGGTCCGACCGGTGCGCCTTACGGTTTGGGCCTTCGCCGCCCTGTGTGTGGCATTCATCCTGTCCGGCTGTCAGGAAGCGAATATGGCCGCCAACCAGGTGTTCGAACAAAGCTCGTTGACTGATAATGTCGACCATCTATCGCCCTGGACAGCGCCGGAGAAGGGCAAGGGCACCGTGGTGCAGTTCTTGCCATTCAGCGGCGTACCTGTGAACACGGCGGATGCGATTTACAAGGTGATCCGGGCGAGGGCGGCTAATGAAAATATCAACCTTGCCCTGCGGCTTGACGAGCCGGCGACCTACCGGGTTCGCACCCTGATCAACGCCGTGGGCTCAGCCGACGTCTCGATCTTCATTTTCATCGTCGAACTCTATGATGTCTCAGGCAAGCGCGTGCACCGCTTTGTCGGTCAGGAATATGGTGCTGCGCCAGGATCGGAGCCCTGGTCCGGGATCGATGCTGAAACCGAACGTCATATTGGTGATCGCATTCTCTATGGCATCAAGGATTGGGTGACACGTGCAAATTGAAGGTGTTGGTCCGGATGATGTGGCGTGAGCTGTCATGTTGATTTGATGTGTCAAATGCCACCTCTCGTTCCGATTCAGGCTCGACTCCGGTGCAAATTTCCCGTAACCGACCGCACAAGCGTGTTTAGACCTTGGCCTTTGCCAGAATGCGCTCGGCATCAATGACTTTGCCCAGACAGGGGATCACCTGAATGGTCCCCAAGGCGGCGCGAAAGGGATGATCAATGAAACTTGTGTGCGGAAATTCCAATCGCACCCTGGCTCAGGCAATTTGCGGTGAGCTCGACGAACGCCTGACGAGTTGCAAGGTGCAGCGGTTTGCCGATGGCGAGATCTTTGTCGAGATCGAAGACAACGTGCGCGGTGAGGACGTCTTCGTCATCCAGTCGACGAGTTTCCCCGCCAACGATAACCTGATGGAATTGCTGATCATCATCGACGCCCTGAAGCGCTCATCCGCCAAGCGCATCACCGCGGTCATTCCGTATTTCGGCTATGCGCGTCAGGACCGCCGGTCGTCCGGTCGCACGCCGATTTCTGCGAAGCTGGTAGCCAATCTCATCACCCATGCGGGCGCAGATCGTGTGCTGACCCTCGACCTGCACGCTAGCCAGATCCAGGGCTTCTTCGATATTCCGACCGACAACCTCTACGGCGCACCTGTCATGGAACGCGACATCAAGGCGCGGTACGCTTTGGAAAACACGATGGTCGTCTCGCCGGACGTCGGAGGCGTGGCCCGTGCCCGAGCGCTTGCCAAGCGTATCGATGCGCCGCTGGCGATTGTCGACAAGCGTCGCGAACGTCCCGGTGAATCGGAAGTCATGAATGTGATCGGTGACGTGACCGGTCGGTCGTGTATCCTCGTCGATGATATCGCCGACAGCGGCAAGACGCTCGTCAATGCGGCAGAAGCCCTCATGGCGCGCGGGGCCAAGGATGTGACCGCCTACCTGACGCATGGCGTCCTGTCCAGCGGCGCGGTTGCACGCATCTCCGGTTCGATCCTGAAGGAACTGGTGATTACCGATTCCATCGAGCCGACGAAGGAAGTCATGGACGCCCATAATATCCGCGTCATCACGATTGCGCCGCTGATGGCGAAAGCCATCGAATATACAGCAAAAGAAAAATCGGTGTCGAAACTGTTCGATTGATGGGTGTGCGCGCTTTCTGGCAGCGGTCCGGCATTGGAATTCGCTGAACCGCTGCCTATGTTGGACGGGACGGTCTGCCCATCATGATTCCGGCGCTCGGAAGGCCATAAATGTCGGCGTTCAATCTCCCCAATATCCTGACCTATGGCCGCATCGCAGCTGTTCCCGCAGTCGTCGCCTGTTTCACCTTGCCGGATTTGCCAACCGATACGTCGCGATGGGTCGCGTTCTGGCTGTTTACGGTTGCTGCCATTACCGATTTCTTTGACGGCTATCTTGCCCGCGCCTGGCACCAGCAATCCGCGCTTGGCCGAATGCTCGATCCCATCGCTGACAAATTGCTGGTCGCATCGCTGTTGTTGGTGCTTGTTGATGCGCGCACGATCCAGGGCGTGACGGTGATCGCCGCCGTGATTATCTTGTGCCGCGAAATCCTCGTGTCGGGTCTGCGCGAGTTCCTGGCTGATCTGCGCGTCAGCGTTCCCGTCTCGTGGCTGGCCAAATGCAAGACGACAGCGCAGTTGATTGCCGTCGGGTTTCTGGTTGTCGGCCCGGCGGGCGAACATGTGTTGCCGCACACGGTCGATATCGGGGTGATCCTGCTGTGGATCGCGGCGCTGCTGACGCTCTACACCGGCTGGGATTACTTTCGGGCCGGTATCCGCCATCTGCTGGAGGAATGACGTCCATGCGGGTTCGTTATTTCGCCTGGGTACGGGAACGGATCGGTCGCGCCGAAGAGGACGTGTCGCCGCCGGTGGATGTCGTAACGGCGGGCGATCTCGTCAAATGGCTGAAAGCACGCGACGAACAGTCTGACTACGCCTTTGAACGTCCCGAGGTCATCCGGATCGCCATCGACCAGATGCACGTGCAGCCGACGACGCCGATTGCCGGAGCGCGCGAAATCGCGTTCTTCCCGCCGATGACGGGTGGCTGAGATGGTCGTCCGGTTGCAGCCCCATGATTTCGACATTTCGGCTGAAATCGACCAGTTGGTGGCCGGGCGGACAGATATCGGCGCGGTCGTCACCTTCGCCGGGTTGGTGCGCGATATGGCCAAGGGCGCGCCGATCCTCGACATGACGCTCGAACATTATCCCGGCATGTGCGAAGCCGAACTGGAACGCATCGAGGCGGAGGCGCGGTCGCGCTGGGAGCTTCAGGGGTCGCTGATCCTGCATCGTTATGGCCGACTGACACCCGGCGAACGCATTGTCCTCGTCGTCACGCTGTCGCCGCACCGCCATGCCGCCTTTGAGGCCGCCGAATTCCTGATGGATTACCTGAAGACCCGCGCGCCCTTCTGGAAGAAGGAAACCGCCGCCGATGGTACCGGCCATTGGGTCGATGCCCGCGAAATCGACGATGCCGCTATGGCCCGGTGGGGGTAAGGGTGGCATCGGCGATATCAGCAAACGTCCAGTTTGCAGTGCAGGTAGATCTTCAGGGCCTTGTAGAGTTCGCCCCAAGTCGGCGGTACGCCTGAAATTGACAGGTGATTGTTCCAATCCGTGATGATCCTGTCATTTGGCAGCGTTTTGAACAATGTCTGACCAGACAGTAAATCGTCTATTTCCTGGCGAAACCGAGGTGAGAGCTTATCCCGTGTCTTGAACGCGTTCATCAGCGCAATCACACGCTCGTCCCGATAATCGAGCCTGAACCCTTGTGCAAAGTCCGGGAACAAGGCCCAGTTCAGATTATTTTCACTCAGAATGCCACTGTCATAATAGGTGAGCAATGAATTTACGAACATCAATCTGTCTTCAAGCGATAGCTTGTACATGGATAGTATGACCATCCATTGATGCTGGCTGTTTGGCTCATTTCTTATATATTTCAATGCGATTGCCAATTTTTCGTGCGGATTTTTTGACAGTTTGATAAATTTTGACCAATAGAGAAAGAATCGGAACTTCAGAAAACTATGGGCATTCTTATCGAGTGCGGCCACATCTGCCGCATAGCGTTCATAGGCGATTGGGTCGGATTCCGCATAGTCATCTTCAGGAATTGTCCCTGCAGGTCCGCTGAGCAGAACCAACAGGCATAAGCACAAGCCGAGCAGGCGTCGGCTTGTGTCATTCGTGCAGCGGATCCATTTGGCCATGTGAAATAGGGCTCCCGGGTCCTTCTTGGCAACGTTACCACTGAATTCCTGCGGGAAAGCCATTGATCTTGCCATAGCCTGGCGTAAATCGGCGATAGACGAGTGGCCCCGCACTAATTTCTGGCCTGTTTGGGTCGGCGCCCGCGAAATCGGCGATGACGCTATGGCGCGCTGGGGGTAGGGGTGGCATTCTCGCCCGTACATCGATCAAATTTGCACAGGATGTAGATTTTCAACGCCTTATAGAGCTCGGTCCATGTTGGTCGGACGCCTCGGACGGTCAGATAATAGACCCAATCCTTCAAAATTGTGTCGCGCGGCATTCCCATGAATAACATTTGACCGGAAAGCAAATCATCAATTTGCCTGTCGAAAAAAGTGCCTGGTTGTGTCCGCTTTCTGAAGTCATGCAGAAGCGCAATCACTCGCTCATCGAGATAGTCAAGCCGCAGTCCCTGTCCAAAGGCTGGCTCCAAAGCCCAAGTCAGATTGTTTACATCGATGGCTCCGCTGTCGAAATCACTCAGCAATTCGCGCAGGAAAAATAAGCGATCATCTATAGATAATCGATACATTGATAAAATGACAAAAAATTTGCGCCCTTCTCCATGGTCGTCTTTCAAATATCTCAGAGCGATTGGTAATTTTTCATGTGGATTTTTCGATAAATATTCAAAATTCAAACTGTATAAATAAAACCTGAGCTTCAACGCATCGCCTTCGAAAAGATAAAGTCGATCAACTATTTTTGCATATCGCTCATAGGCTACGGGGTCAGACGCTGACCATTCCTCCTCAGGAATAGTGCCAAAGTCGCCTGACAACACTAAAAGCAACAACGCAAACAAGCCGACCAGAGGCCGACCTGTTCGCCTGATATGTTGCCTCCATCCAGTCATGCGTTTTGGTACTCCTGTTTCTAGTCAGCTATGCTGCCATTGAACGCCCGCTAGAAAATAATTTATAATACTATATTCCTGCACATTCTGGTTGTGTTCAAGTGGTATATCGAGTTCTAGCCAGTTCTGTTCGGCAATTGGCGATGAGGCTTGGTTGTTTGCTGCCTATCCCTCCCACGCTTGCGGGGGAGGGTCCGGCGAAGCCGGGGGTGGGGGCATCGGGAAGTTATCAGTCGTCGTGAAAGCTCCGCCCCACCCGACGCTTCGCGCCGACCTCCCCATCAAGGGAAGGTATGGACCCGAGGCTTTCGTTCGAGAACTTTAGAGGACCTTTTCTCAATATTATTCGGGCCTCAGCATTGGTTTGCAGAGCTGCCTTCCCACCCCTTGCACCCCCTCCCAATTCCATGCGACATTACTACCCATTGTCCGGTGCCCGTTCACGCGGGAGAATCGGGAAAGCGGTGCAAATCCGCTTGCGTGCCCAACGCCGTGACGGGGGACAGCGATGGCGGATGCCACTGGGGGCAACCTCGGGAAGGTGCCATTAGCGGGATGATCCCGTAGCCGGAAGACCGGCCGGACAGCGATCATGGAACCGGCGCGGACGGCGGGTTCCAGACCCTGCAACTGTGTGCCGCGAGATAGCGGAGCCGTTGTCTCGTCTGGAAACAGGAAGAACCGCCGATGACTGCCGACGCTCGCTCCGCCAAGACCCTCCTCGCCAGAGTGCAGCAATCCGCCGAGCGCTTCACCGAAGTGCCGCTGGCGGCCAGTTGCCTGCACCCCGCGGCGCCCTTTGATGACGCGGAACGGGCCGCTGTCTATCGTGCCATCTACGAACGCCGCGACGTGCGTAACGAGTTCTCCGATCGACCCATCCCGGATGAGCTCCTGCGCCGCTTGCTGGAAGCCGCGCATGCCGCGCCGTCAGTCGGGTTGATGCAGCCGTGGAACTTTGTTGTGATCCGCTCACCCGAAGTGAAGCGCGACATCCATCAAGCCTTCACGCATGCCAATGATGAGGCGGCGCGGATGTTTCCGGATTACATGGGCCACCAGTATCGCGCCCTGAAGCTGGAAGGCATCCTGAAGGCCCCGATCAACATCTGCGTGACCTGTGACCGCACGCGCGGCGGCCCGGTCGTGCTCGGGAAGACCCACAATCCCGATATGGATCTCTATTCAACCGTCTGCGCAGTACAGAACCTGTGGCTCGCAGCCCGCTCCGAGGGCGTCGGCGTCGGCTGGGTCTCGATCTATGAAGACGCCGACGTGCGGGCCATTCTGAAGGTGCCCGATCAAGTCGTGATCATCGCCTATCTCTGCGTCGGTTTTGTCGATCAGCTCTATGATCGCCCGGAACTGGAAGCCAAGCGCTGGGCAAAGCGCCTGGCCCTGGATGATCTCGTCTATCGTGACACGTGGGGCGGATAGACCGCCTCAACTCACTCCGCAGCGACTTTCTTTGGCATGACTTCGGCGAAATAATCGTCCATCAGGCCGAGCGTGATGGCTCCGGGCTTGAACGTATAGGGGCCGATTTCCGCGACCGGGGTGACTTCGGCAGCGGTGCCGGTGAGGAAAGCCTCGGTAAAGCCCGTCATTTCTTCCGGCTTGATACGGCGTTCGATGACATCGATGCCACGGCGCTTGGCCAGATCGATGACGGTGCGGCGCGTGATGCCATCAAGGAAGCGATCTGCCAGCGGCGTGTGGATCTTGCCATCTTGGACAAAGAAGACATTCGCTCCGGTGGCTTCTGCGACATTGTCCTCGAAATCCAGCATCAGCGCGTCGGCATAGCCCTTCTTTTCCGCTGCGTGCTTGGAGATCGTGCAGATCATGTAGAGACCGGCTGCCTTTGATTTGCATGGTGCCGTGCGCGGATCGGGGCGACGGAACTCGGCAATATCCAGACGGATGCCCTTGGCGCGCTCTTCCGGGTTGAAATAGCTCGGCCACTGCCAGGCCGCGAAGGCGACGTGGATGGTATTGTTCTGGGCCGAGACACCCATCATTTCCGAGCCGCGCCAGGCGACCGGACGCAGGTAGGCATCGACGAGATTGTTGAGACGCAGCGTCTCTTCGGCGGCGTGGTTCAATTCGGCGACCGTGTAGGGAATATCGAAGCCGAGCAATTGGCCAGATGTGATCAGGCGCTGATGATGCTCATCCTGTTTGAACACAACGCCGCCATAGGCGCGCTCGCCCTCGAACACGCAGGAGCCATAATGCAAACCATGTGTCAGCACATGGACCTTGGCGTCCTTCCAGTCGACAAAGTTGCCGTCGAACCAGATCACGCCATCACGTTGGTCAAAGGGGACTGCCATGTCTCTCTCCCGAATTCATCTGTGGTCTGTTGCGTGGTCGTCGCTTTCCCGCGACGTCACTTCGCACCCTGATCGCTTACATTGCACCGATCTGCGAAGCGGCGCTACCTCTGCGCGCCGTCATCTGGCGCAAAACTGCCATGTCCCGCTGCCTTAGCCGGACAACCGTCAACCTTGTTTACAGGTCCCACCATGCCGTTTAACGCTTTTCCGTGAAATTGCCATCAATTTCATGCTAGATAGCATCATACCGCAGAGTGCACGTCCAAGCGTCCAGCGCGCGGATTGCCTAACGAGCGAACCGAATTTAGTCAATATGACTGATATGATCCTGGCCAAAACAGCAAAGCAGGCGGGTGCGTCATCGCCGGAACAGGCACTCGGCCTGTCGGTGCCGGACAAGCGGGCGACCGATGCCGTGCTCGTCGAAATGATCGAGCTGCTGTTTTTCGCCTATCGGGACTTCATCAGCGATCCCGATGCGATCCTGAATGAATTCGCCTTCGGTCGTGCGCATCATCGAGTACTCTATTTTGTCAATCGCAGCCCCGGCCTGACCGTCGCGGAACTGCTCGATATCCTCAAGATTACCAAGCAGAGCCTTGGGCGTGTACTCAGGGATCTGGTTGAAACTGATTTCATCGTGCAGCGGCCCGGTGAAAGCGACCGTCGGCAAAGGCTGCTCTATCCCACACCGCGCGGCGTGGCACTGGCGCGCCGACTGACCGAACCCCAGATGCGCCGGATTGCGGCGGCATTGTCCGCGCTTGGACCCGAGGGAGCGTCGGTCACAAACGCCTTTTTGCGCATGATGATCAATGAGGGCGACCGGGCAACGCCTGCCGCACCGATCGCTCGGCCATGACGGGTCAGCGGCGCGGCCTTGGGGGACCGTTCCCGATTATGGGGGATAAATCGGATGGTTGATCAGACGGGTGAGGGCTTGGGCGAGAGTGTCGAGCGTGTCGCTACTCCGCCTGCCGATAGTGCGCCGCACCTGCTCATCGTGGATGACGACAACCGGATCAGGACGCTGTTGCAACAGTTCCTCAGCGAGCGCGGTTTTCGTGTCTCGATGGCGGGTTCGGCTGCCGAGGCGCGCAAGAAGCTGGAACTCATTGATTTTGATCTGCTGATTGTGGACGTCATGATGCCTGGCGAAACCGGACTTGAGTTCACGCGCTGGCTCCGCACGACGTCCAGTGTGCCGATCCTCATGCTGACAGCGCGCAGTGAGGCGAACTCGCGCATCGCCGGACTGGAACTGGGTGCCGATGACTATGTCGCAAAGCCCTTCGAGCCGCGCGAACTGGTTCTGCGCATCAACAATATCCTCAAGCGCGGCATGACCGTGACATCGCGACCGCGCGGCGCTGAAATCCGGTTCGGACCATTTGCTTTCGATGTCGAGCGCATGGAACTGAAGCGCGGCGATGAAGTGATCCGGCTCACGGATCGCGAGAAGCAGTTGCTGAAGATGTTTGCCGACCGTCCAGCCGAGACGATCCCGCGTCACGAAATCGTCGGAGCCGATAATTCCTTTGGCGACCGGACCGCCGACGTCCAGATGAACAGGCTGCGCCGCAAGATCGAGATTGATCCGGCAAATCCGATCTATCTTCAGACAGTTCGCGGGGTTGGATACAAGCTCTTGATCGATTAGACGTGACAGCCGAGCACGGGGGAAATCGCGGACGATATGCCATTTGAGACCAGCCTGGACGACAGCAACCTCGGCAAGTCCCCGCCGCAGCCCGTGCGCGCGTCCGGCTGGCGACCGCTGGATCTCTGGCGTCAGCTGACGAAAGCCATTGGCGAGCGTATGCCGAAGGGCCTGTTTGCGCGCTCGATCCTGATCGTGGTGCTGCCGATGCTGATCCTGCAAACCGTGGTCTTCTGGGTCTTCATGGAGCGGCATTATCAGTTGGTGACGCGGCACCTGTCCGAGGCGGTCGTGGGCGACATCGCGGCCATCATCGGTGTCATCGAAGCCTACCCGCAAGATGCGAATTACGACAAGATCACCGATATCGCCAAGCGCGACATGAACCTGTCGATCACGGTTCTGCCACCCGATCCCCTGCCACCACCGACGGAAAAGCCGTTTTTCTCGCTGCTCGACAACGCGCTCAGCGATGAAATCACACGCTACATCGGTCGGCCCTTCTGGATCGACACGATCGGCCGCTCGGATTGGGTCGAAATCCGCATCCAGCTGGATCACAAGGTGTTGCGCGTCGTGGCCAGGCGCAGTCAGGCCTATGCATCGAATTCGCATATTTTCGTGGTCTGGATGGTGGCCACCGCCCTTGTGCTGATCGTGATCGCCGTACTTTTCCTCCGCAATCAGATCCGCCCGATCCAGTTGCTGGCGTCAGCTGCGGAAAGTTTCGGCAAGGGCCGCGCCGCGCCCGAGTTTTCACCGCGTGGCGCAAGCGAGGTCCGCAAGGCCTCGGCTGCCTTTATCGAGATGCGGCGACGGATCGAGCGTCAGATCGAACAGCGTACAACGATGCTGGCGGGTGTCAGTCATGATCTGCGCACCGTCTTGACCCGATTCCGTCTGAGCCTAGCGCTGATGGGGAGTGGTCCCGAGATCGAGGCGCTGGAGGCTGATGTCGCGGAGATGCAGGCGATGCTGGAGGCCTATCTGGCTTTTGCCCGGGGTGATGGCGACGAGGAAGCCGGCACCACGGACATGCGCGAAATGCTGACCTCGATCCAGCTGGATGCCGAACGGGCCGGGTTCACGATTGCGCAGAGCTTCGAGGGTGAACCCGATGTCATCCTGCGTCCCAATGCCTTCAAACGGTGTATCGTCAATCTCGTCAGCAATGCCTGTCGCTTCGCCGAAACGATCGAAGTCAGCGGTCGACATGCCCAGGGCTGGCTGACCGTCATCGTCGATGATGATGGCCCCGGCGTGCCGGAAGCCGAGCGCGAGAATATCTTCCGCCCATTCTATCGGCTGGATCAGGCCCGCAACCAGGACGAAGGCGGCACCGGCCTCGGCCTTGCCATCGCCCGCGACATCGCCCGCAGTCACGGTGGCGATATCAAGCTGGAAACGGCCCCTAAAGGCGGATTGCGAGCGGTGATCCGGATCCCGGGGTGAGGAACGGCGCCGGCCTTTGGTCGGCGCAAAAACGTCCACAGGACGTTTTTGAGTGACGAACGCCCGGGAGTCTCACGCCCGGGCCGGTTGCCTTGGGCGGCGTGACATACGGCTTGTTTCCCATTTTACGATCAATGCGGCACATAAATTCTATTTGTTCGCACTTTTGTTTGGAATTCAAGTTGATGCTTTTGATTGTATAGTAAAATTTTGCTACTATTAATTTAAATAATTTTATATTTTATATTTTAATTGGACTATTTTCAATTAAAACGAGATTTAACCGGCGCGCACAATCCGACTTGAGATTGTAAAATTCTGACTGCTGAGCCGCTTGAGGGAGATCAAAAATGTGCGGGATTGCAGGGTTTTTCACTGGTTGTCGATATCAGGATCATTGTTCAGATTCTGCCGAAGGGAACTGCAGACTTTCGCTGAACGCATCTGGCGCTTTCGAGAGGTGGCATGAGAAGGCGACAGTACGATCGATGCCTCGCCGTGTTATCGATGCCGACGACTCGACTCGGGACATGTTTCCGCGGCAGCTTACGCCTATAGTTAGCCATCCGCTCTTTCATCAAAAATATTATGAATCAATCAGCGAATTCCTCTGTCTTCAGCTTTATCGTTATTTAAACTTTACAATTAATCTCGAGCTCTTAATTGTGAATCCTAACATAATTAAGCTGTCGAGAGGAGCTGATGTATTTAAGTTAACAGATGAAGACGTTATTGCTTTGCATAAAATGTATGTTGATGAAGGTTATCATGCTCTGTTTTGTATAGATATGGCCCAGCAACTGGAGGCCCTAACCAATTTCAAACCAAAATTTGATCTAAAACCATCTTTTATGAGGATATTTGAAGATGGCTTTGCCGAGGATGCGATATCGAATGTGATCTTCACGGCAGTGTCGGAAACTCTGATCACCTCCAATTTGACTGATGTTGCTCGTGACAAGACTGCACCGGAAGCTGTTTCTAAGCTGATGCAGGATCATGCCCGTGATGAATCGCGGCATCATGCCTTCTTTAAAGGACTGATCTTGCGAATGCATTGTGACAACCCACTCGGGTTGCGTCGTCAACTACATTTGATACCCAAGTCAATTATGGCGTTTATAGAGCCGGATAGACTTATGTTACGGGCCGGACTGCTGCAGATTGGTGTAACGCGCGATGATGCTGATCAAATTATAGATGAAACATACCCGCAAACGATTGTCCAAGATTATGCCAGATCTTGCTCACGTGATTTGATAAACTTTTTGACCGAGCATGAAATTACCAGAGACTTTCATCTGTTGGACGAAATGCATAACCACAATCTGATAGGAGCATAAGAAATGGTTCAGTCATTCATTATCCGCAGGGCCCGACCTGACGACAACGAACCAGTGAGAGCTATGATTTTTAGCGTCCTCGATGAATTCGGCGTGCCCTCCGAACCCGAAGGCGACGACCGTGACGCAAGCGAGTTCGGTCTAAATGATGACCGCATTTATCTTGTGGCTGAGCTTTCGGGCAAGGCTATTGGATCGGCGATTTTGACCGCTTCGGGACCGAATACCTTCAAGTTATCAAAGCTGTTTCTCGGGAAGGAGTTCCGGCATTTGGGGATAGGGCGCAGACTTTTGGAGGCTTCTGTCATCGAAGCTAAGAATGCAGGTGCCGACACCATTTATTTGCGGACCCGTGATAGTTACGCAGATGCAATCCGGCTTTATGAGCGCTGCGGTTGGACACGGCATAGCGATGCGCTTCCGCCGCCTGGCCCTCCGATAAAATACAGTCTCCACATTACGCAAAATCGGGAACGTTGAGATGGATCAGGCAAACATCCTTTCCTTTCTTGCGATCACGATTCTTCTAATTGTAACGCCGGGTGCCGATATGGCGCTCATTACAGGCGCGACCATCAAGCGTGGGCAGTTTGGCGCACTCATGGTGATGCTTGGGATCAACAGTGCGTCCATTCTCTGGACAATACTTGCGGCAGTCGGATTTGTTGCTCTTGCAAATGCCGTCCCGTTCGCCAACCAAGCGCTCATGGGCGTCGGCGCGCTCTACATGGGATACGTGGGAATTAAGGACATACGGTCTGGGCTCCGCCTAAGGCGAGGAGGATCTGGTCAAAATGACGCCGGGCTTTCCGAAACGAATGTAGAATTGTTTCGGAAGGGATTTCTGGTCAATATTTCCAACCCCAAAATTGGATTATATTACGCGACCGTCTTGCCCAATTTCTTGCAGACTGGCGTCGACCAAGGGAAATATATTTTACTCATGGGAATTACGCATAATATTTTGGGTTTTTTATGGTTTATGACGTTTGCGGCGCTTCTTACTCGAGGTGCTAACCTGTTATCCAGTCAGCGCGCGCGATCAATGATAACGATTGCAACCGGCTGCGCGCTGGTGCTATTTGCAGGCCTGGCGCTTTACTACCTAGCGATTAGAACAACTTGAAGACAAAATCGGCAGTCTGCTCGACGCGATCAGGGCTGTTGAACAGATTGCCGACGTTAGCCCGGATCGCTTTTCTGGAGCCCATTCACCCCTCGGCGCCCTCATGGAAGTAGTCGTAGATCGTCTCGGCGATGGCTTCCGAAATTCCCTCGACGTCCATGAGATCTTCCAGCGCGGCGCGACCGATGGCTTTGACTGTGCCGAACCTGTTCAGCAAGGCGCGCTTGCGCGTCGGGCCGATGCCGGGGATTTCGTCGAGGGTTGATTGTCCGATCTGCTTGGATCGTTTGGCGCGGTGGGTGCCGATGACAAACCGGTGGGATTCATCGCGCATGCGCTGAACGAAATAGAGAACGGGATCGCGTTCCGGTAGCATGAAATCCGGCTTTCCTGGCATCCAGAACCGTTCGCGCCCGGCATCGCGGTCGACGCCCTTGGCGATACCGACGAGCGGTATATCGTCAAGGATGCCAAGGCCTTCGAGAATACCGCGTGCCGCTTCCAGCTGTCCCTTGCCGCCATCGATAAAGACGAGATCAGGCCATTGGCCAAAGCCGTTTTCATCGCGGGGCGCTTCCGCCTTCGGGCCTGCTTCCTTGACGAGCCGCGAAAACCGCCGCGTCAGGACCTCCCGCATCATGCCGAAATCGTCACCCGGCGTAATATCGGTCGAGCGGATGTTGAACTTGCGATACTGGCTTTTGACAAACCCTTCCGGCCCGGCGACGATCATCGCGCCAACCGCATTGGTGCCCATTATATGGCTGTTGTCGTAGACTTCGACGCGTTTGGGCGTCTCGGCCAGCCCAAAGGCCTGCGCAACGCCAGCCAGAAGTTTTGCCTGGCTCGAAGTCTCCGCCAATCGTCTGCCCAAGGCTTCACGGGCGTTGAGCATGGCGTGGTCGATGAGATCCTTCTTTTCGCCGCGCTTCGGTGTCGCGACCTCAACCCGGTGCCCGGCTTTCTCGCTTAACGCGAGCTGCATCAACTCCTGCTCTTCGATGTCGGACGACAAGAGCACGAGCTTCGGCACCGGCTTGTCATCGTAGAATTGCGCGACAAAAGATTCCAGAACCTCGGCAATTTCCAGCGACTTGTCGGCACGCGGGTAATAGGCGCGATTGCCCCAGTTCTGACCTGTTCGGAAAAAGAAGACTTGGATACAGGTCTGCCCGCCCTCGGAGTAGGCGGCGAAAACATCCGCTTCATCAACCCCTTGTGGATTAATGCCCTGATGGGATTGCACATGGCTGAGCGCCGCCAGCCGGTCGCGGTAGACGGCGGCACGCTCGAAATCGAGTGCCTCGGACGCTGCCCGCATCTCAGCGGCGAGCTCGGACTGCACTGATCCGCTTTTGCCCGACAGGAACGCCCGCGCTTCATGGGCGAGTTGTGCATACGCGTCTTGCGAAATTTCGCCGGTGCAGGGTGCCGAACACCGCTTGATCTGGTGCAACAGGCAAGGCCGAGTGCGCGACTCATAGACGCTGTCGGCGCAAGTGCGGATCAGGAACGCCTTTTGCAGTGCATTGATCGTTCGCCCGACTGCGCCTGCCGACGCGAATGGCCCGAAGTAATCCCCCTTGGCCTTGCGTGCGCCGCGATGTTTGACGAGCGCCGGGGCCGCCTCACTCGCCGTGAGCAGGATATAGGGGAAACTCTTGTCGTCGCGCAGCAGCACATTGTAGCGCGGACGCAGCCGCTTGATGAGATTGGCTTCGAGCAGCAAGGCCTCGGTTTCCGTGCGGGTTTGCACGAATTCCATCGCCGTGGTTTCGCGGATCATCCGCATGATCCGCGACGACAGCCCCTGGCCGCGCGCATAATTGGATACGCGCTTTTTCAGGTTCCGTGCCTTGCCGACATAGAGCACATCGGCCTTGCTATCGAGCATGCGATAGACGCCCGGCGCGTTCGGCAGCCGCTTGACCTCGTCGGCGATCAGATCGGCCCCTGTCAGCACGGACGTCTTGGTAGCTTCGGCCTCGACGTCAAGCGATGGCGGGGTTTCTGTGTCGGCTACGTCGGTCATGGGATTCTCTGGGGTCGCAAGGATTCGCCCCTAATATAGTGCATCGCCGACAGAATGCTGCTATTCGCCGACACCGATGACATCGGCTGTGGCCCAGGCCAGATGCTGGCCACCATCCAGACAGATCAACTGACCGGTAATCGAAGGCGTTTCGACCAGAAACCGGATGGTTCGGCCGAATTCCTCCAGCCTCGGTCCGAAACCGAGCGGCACGCTGGCTGCCTGGCGGTTGAAATCATCCGGCGATTGGCGCGCTGAAATCGCGGTTGGACCGGGGCCGATGGCATTAACGCGAACGCGAGGCGCGAGCGCCTGCGCCATGGTCTGGGTCGCCGTCCACAGCGCAGATTTTGCCAGCGTATACGAGAAGAACTGCGGCGTGAGCTTCAGCACGCGCTGGTCGATGATATTGACAATATTGCCCGAACAGGGGTCCGGCAATTGACGGACAAAGGCATCGGCGAGCAGGCAGGGAGCCATGAGATTGACGCGCAACTGGCGCTCAAAAAGGGCTGGCTCCAGCGATCCGATGGCATCACCCTCGAACATCGCCGCACTGTTGACCAGCAGATCAAACGGTCCAAGGGCAGCTGCCGCCGCTTCGACAAACCGGGTGATGGCGTCTGGATCGGCTAGGTCTCCCGTCACGACGGTTGCGCGACCACCCGCGGCCTCGATGTCCCGTTTAAGCGCCTCCGCTTCGTTCCGACTGCTCCGACTGTGCAGTGCGACGGCCCATCCATCTCGGGCCAAATCACGTGCGATGGCAGCGCCAATCCGGACACCGGCACCGGTCACGAGGGCTGTCTTCAGTGGTTGTGCGATGGTCATACGTCATTCCTGATAGGCGGCAGTCTAGAGAACCTGTACCAGCTACGCCACCCCGATCCGTTCGGATCATACAGCGGTGTGCTTCGCGGTCATCTGTCGCTTATCGATCAAGTCTTCGCGGCACAAAGCTGAAGAGAGCCGTGACTTTTTTCTTGCCCGGCTGTCATCTCGGGACTAGGGTCCGCTCCGATTTTAGCCGTGCCCTGAAGACAAGCGGCACGCAAACCGGAGTGTGATCATGGGATTCCTGGCTGACAGTCTTTCGCGCATCAAGCCCTCTGCGACGATCGCGGTCACGTCGAAGGCACGCGAGTTGAAAGCAGCTGGCCGAGATATCATCGGACTTGGCGCGGGTGAACCAGATTTCGAAACGCCGGATAACATCAAGGAAGCCGCCATCAAGGCGATCCGTGACGGCCAGACGCGTTATACCGCCGTCGATGGCTTGCCGGAACTGAAGGCCGCCATTGTTGCCAAGTTCAAGCGCGAGAACGGCCTGACCTACAAGCAGAGCCAGGTCACGGTCGGTACCGGCGGCAAGCAGGTGCTATTCAATGCGCTGATCGCGACCGTCAACCCCGGTGACGAAGTGATCATCCCGACGCCCTACTGGGTCAGCTATCCCGATATCGTCATGCTGGGTGGCGGTGTTCCGGTGTTTGTCGAGACGTCTGCTGCGACGGGCTTCAAGGTTACGGCTGCGGCGCTCGAAGCGGCGATCACGCCCAAGACCAAGTGGTTCATCTTCAATTCGCCGTCCAACCCGTCGGGCGCGGCCTATTCGGAGAGCGAACTGAAGGCGATAACCGATGTGCTCGTGCGTCATCCCCATGTCTGGACGCTGTCTGACGACATGTATGAGCACCTCGTCTACGACGATTTCAAGTTCACGACCCCTGCCCAGATCGAGCCGGCTCTCTATGAGCGGACGCTGACGATGAACGGCGTCTCCAAGGCCTATTGCATGACCGGCTGGCGTATCGGTTACGGCGCTGGCCCGGAATTGCTGATCAAGGCGATTGCCAACATCCAGTCCCAGTCGACCTCGAATCCGTCCTCGATCTCGCAGTGGGCGGCGGTTGAGGCGTTGAATGGTCCGCAGGACTTCATTCCACGCAACAATGCCGTGTTCAAGGAACGCCGTGACCTCATCGTGTCGATGCTCAATCAGGCCAATGGACTGTCCTGTCCGACGCCGGAAGGCGCTTTCTACGTCTATCCGTCATGTGCGGGAACCATCGGCAAGACGGCGCCTTCGGGCAAGGTGATCAACTCCGACGAGGATTTCGTCACCGAATTGCTGGAGGCTGAAGGCGTGGCGGTCGTTCAGGGTTCAGCATTCGGACTGGCCCCGCATTTCCGTATTTCCTATGCGACCGCGACATCTGCCCTTGAAGAAGCTGGCCGTCGTATCCAGCGTTTCTGCGGTAATTTGCGCTGACGGGCGACAAGCCTGGTCTTCTGTTTCGGCTCATCTGCAAATGGAACCGCCCGACTGTTTCGGGCGGTTTTTCGTTCCAGATACGTTGCCGTCCTGACGCGACCCAAGGCAAATATCTCGTATTCACGTACTGAACACTTGAATTTGTTCGAACTTTCCGGTTTCCAAATGTGAGCCAATGTGGCAATCGTATGGCTGTTTGCGCTTTGTGATAATGTTGAAGTCATTTTGGAGGGCGTTTGAATGACGAATTGGTTCATTAGCATTAATGGCGAACAAAAGGGACCTTACCCGACAGATCAACTCCGTCAGCTGATTGCGGACGGTTTTGTCCCGCGTGATGCATTTGTCTGGCGTGATGGTATGGCGCAATGGCTTCCGCTGTCACAGGTCAATATCGCAGACGAGGGTGGACCCGCTGTGGCTCCGACTGTGCCGCAGTATCGCAACACTATTTCTGACCAACAAGATATGTCAAATGGAACAACTATTATGTCAAATACGATGACTTCCACGTCTGCTTCCGAAAAAAGAATTTTGCCTGCCTTCTTGCTTTGCTTTTTGTTGGGCTTTTTAGGCGTCCACCGATTTTATGTTGGGAAAATCGGCACCGGAATCTTGCAGTTGATCACATTTGGCGGGCTGGGTATTTGGGCCTTGATCGATCTGATTTACATCATCGTCGGCGGCTTTACCGACAAGCAGGGCAACAAAATTACGCTCTGGGTCTGACTGCCGGTCAGTCCTTGAATTCGACGGACTTATTCAGTTTGTTGACTTTAAATTTTCATCTCGGTCGTAAACTGGTGAGACGTGTTGTCATGTCTCACCAAAGGCCGGATGCGTGAATTCTCGTCTTCTCACCTTCTTCCGCAATGCCGATTGGCTGACGGCCGATCGTGTCTCGGCCTATGCGCGGATTTTTGTGGCCGTCCTGATCGTGTGCGCGATTGGATGGGTTGCAATGTCCAACGGACTTCTGGACCCGGCGGGGCATCCAATTGGCACGGATTTTCTCAATGTCTACGCTGCGGGATTGATGGCTGACAGAGGCCAGGCGGCGGCAGCTTATGACTGGCCGACACATCGCGCAGTCGAGGCGTCGATCGTCGATTATGACGGTTATTTCGGCTGGCATTATCCGCCGATGTTCCTGTTTCTGGCCGCGCCGCTAGCATTGCTGCCCTATCTCGCGGCGCTGGCTTTTTATCTGGCGATGACATTCACGGCCTATCTGCTCGCGATGCGGCGGCTTGTGCGTGGATTGCCGGGTGTTCTCTGGCTGGCTGCGGGGTTTCCTGCCGTCTTTGTCAATCTCGGACATGGCCAGAACGGCTTCCTGACAGCCGCACTGCTCGGCTTCGGGTTCAGTTGCCTCCAAGGCAGTCCGCTCATTGCTGGCGCCTTGCTTGGGTGCCTGGCCTACAAGCCGCAATTCGCCATTTTGTTGCCCATCGCGCTTCTGGCGGGTGGCCACTGGCGATCAGTCATCGCGGCTGGTGCAAGTGCTGGCGCACTTGCACTTGCTTCACTTCTCGTCTTCGGCTGGCCGACGTGGCTTGCGTTCTTCGCGTCGTTTGAGCCAACCCGGACCATCGTCCTTGAACAAGGCGGGACCGGTTGGGAGAAGATCGTCAGCGTCTTTTCCGCAATCCGCATGTTGGGCGGCCAAATCTGGCTCGCCTATGCGTTCCAGACTACGACAACGCTAGTGATTACGGCGCTCGTCGGATTGGTCTGGTGGCGCAGCAAGCGGGCTGGCTTCTCGGTCGGCTGCCTGGCGCTCGCCATTCCGCTCACGACACCTTATGTGCTTGACTATGATCTGATGGTTCTCAGCATCGGCGTCCTGGCATTGGGACGAGAAGGCATTCAGACGGGTTTCCGGCCTTGGGAAAAGACCATGCTGATGCTTGTGACACTCAGTCCGCTGGCCGCGCGCGGCATTGGTCATGCGCTGCACATACCCATCGAGCCTCCGATCCTGATCATCACGCTGACGCTCTTTGCCGCGCGATTAATGACGAGATCAACGGAGAGCGAGAGCCTGCCGGTTTTCTCAACTCCCTGATTTGACAGCATAATTAGCGGCGATTGTCGCTGCCCGACAGACGCCGGTTCAGCTTGGTTTTGCAGGCGCGTCCGCAGCTTTCGGACTGACGAGAACCTTGTCGATCCGCCGTCCGTCCATATCGACCACTTCAAACACGAAATCCCCGATGCGAGCCTTGTCGCCCTCGGTTGGGATACGGTTCATGACAGACAGCAGCAGTCCGCCAAGCGTATGATAGCTGCCGTGTTCGAGGTCAGGCAGGTCAATCAGCCGCTCCAACTCGTCGATTGCCGTATCGCCATCGATCAGCCAGGACCCATCGTCGCGTTTGAGCGGGCCACCGAGCGGCGCATCGAAGTCGGCAAAATCACCGGTGATGCCCTCGATGATATCCGTCAGCGTGATCAGTCCCTGGAGGCTGCCATATTCATCGACAACGAAGGCGCAGTGAACCAGCGTGGCGCGCATCAGTTCAAGCAGCTTGAGCACCGGCGCATTCTCCGGCACGACGACGGGCTGTCGCAAATGCTTCTTCAGGTCGAGCGGGTTGCCTGCAAGCGCATCATCCAGCAGATCCTTCTTGTAGACAACGCCTGCCGCTTCATCGATCGCGTTGTCCGCCACCACGACCAGTGAATAGGGGCACTCCGTAATTTCGCGCTGAAGCTGGTCCACTGGATCGCGACTGTCGATCCAGAAGAGTTCGGGACGCGGCGTCATGATGGCGCGGACAGGGCGATCGGCCAGACGCATGACGCCTTCCAGCATCTCGCGTTCCTCCGGGTGCAAGACCCCGGCCTCGACGCCTTCGGTCAGGATATGCATGACCTCTTCTTCGGTTACGTCTGCACCATTGTCGTCCCGGATGCCTAACAGGCGCATGACGCCGTTCGAGACAACGGCCAGCAGGGCAACAAAGGGCGCCGCCGCCAGAATGATGAACTGGATTGGCTCGACCACCGCCATGGCGATCTCTTCGGCGCGGGCAATGGCAATCCGCTTGGGCACAAGCTCGGCGAACACCAGCGTGACGAACGTCATGGCGATAATCACGATGACAAACGCTGTCTCGTCGGCGAAAGGTGCGAAGCCGGGCGCGACGTCCTTGAGCCAATCCGCAAGGCTTGCGGAGAAGTGAGCACCTGAAGACGCGCCAACAAGCAGAGCCGAGACCGTTATGCCGATCTGGACAGATGACAGGAAGCGTGCCGGTTCTTCACCAAGCTCCATGGCGCGTTGCGCCCGTTTGTTCCCATCTTCGGCCAAAGGCGCGAGGCGCGATTTCCGGGCAGATACAAGCGCCATCTCGGACATCACAAAGAAGCCGTTGATCAACGTCAAGATCACAAAGACGACGAGTTCCAAGCCGATCATTCAGTGTTTCAGGGCCCGCAGCCCCTCCGGTTGACAGATGGTCGCCGCTTCAGGTGCTTTGCCGCGCTTCTGCCAGCGAAGGCTTGGCGCGTAACCTGTTGAGACGACGTGACCCAGCGTCTGATTTGCGCCAGCGATCACTTGTTATCATGACCGGCGGGACTCTACCATATTCGCTTGCGCTCCGGGGACGGCTCGCAACAAATTCATCAATGATGCGCGAACGCCGTCATCTCAGGCTGCGACGGTCGGGATGCCGGCGGCCTCCTGTTGCTGATCACAGCTACGTGTTTGACTGTAACCAGATAGTCCGAGACCGCGAATTTCACGTAGACTGAGACAGATTGCGCAAATTGTTATCCAGACTGAACCAAGCCACGAGGAGCCTAGATTGACCATGATGCCAATTCGCCGCCGGGGATGGGAGATAAAGGACAATGAGGCAACGCCGGAAACGGTTTTCCTGAACCGTCGCGCGTTCATGTCTGCAACGGGAGCCGCTGCGGCAGTTGGCGGTCTCGGCACCATCGGCCTGGGGTCAGCATTGATGACGACGCGTCCGGCGCGCGCAGATGACGGCGTCCTGCCGTCGCTCCTGCCTGCCAAGCGCAATGAGGCTTACGTCCTCGACCGGTCGCTCACGCCGCAGAAGGACAACGAAAACTACAATAATTTCTATGAGTTCGGCACCAGCAAATACGTGGCCAGAGCGGCACAAGAGCTGAAAAGCCGACCCTGGACGGTCAAGATCGACGGCCTCGTTGCAAAGCCGCTTGAACTGGATTTCGATGATCTCGTCCGGAAGGTAGCGCTTGAGGAGCGCCTCTATCGTCACCGCTGCGTCGAAGCCTGGTCCATGACGATTCCATGGACAGGCTTTCCGCTTGCCGCCCTCGTGGCGCTCGCCAACCCAACATCAGGCGCAAAATACGTTCAGTTTGAAACCGGCGTCCAGGACGGTCCGGGAATGGGGGGCTTCTACCCGTGGCCCTATACAGAAGGCCTGACGATGGCCGAGGCCAACAACGAACTGGCGTTTCTCGCGGTCGGGACCTACGGCAAGGTCATGGCAAAGCAGAATGGTGCCCCCATCCGTCTCGCAGTTCCCTGGAAATACGGGTTCAAATCGATCAAGTCGATCAGCCGGATATCCTTCGTGAAAGACAGGCCACAAACCTTCTGGGAGCAGTTGCAATCGAGCGAATATGGCTTCTGGGCAAACGTCAATCCGGCTGTCTCGCATCCGCGCTGGAGCCAGGCACAGGAGCGCGTGCTCGGAACCGGCAAAGAGGCCCCGACCTTGATTTACAACGGCTACGGCCAGTATGTTGCTGATCTCTACAAGGATATGAAAGGCGAGCAGCTTTTCATGTAATGCCGGCCAGGGCGCAGGCAGCTTGTCTGCGCCTTGATCAATAGGTCCAGCGTTCCGCCTTTGAAATCAGGAAGTCGCGGAATACCTTGACGCGGGCGGTGTTTCTGAGCTCTTCCGGATACACGAAATAGGTATCCAGGCTCGGGACGTCTGCCTCCGGGATCAACTGGACCAGATCTGCTTCCGGTTCAATCAGGTAATCGGGCAACAGCGCGATGCCGACGCCACGCTGCACCGCGCGCTTCATGCCGATGATATTGTTGATCCGCAGGACCGGGCGCCGGTTTTCGTTGGGCGCACGCCCGGCGCTTTCGAGCCAATTCATGCTTTCGCGCAGGTACGTCGGCGAGTTCAGGCCGAAACCCACGATCCGGTGGTCGTCGTTGATGTCTTGCACGGTCTCCGGATTGCCAAACCGCTTGATGTAACCGGGTGAGGCGTAAAGATGGAAATGCACCGTGAACAGTTTGCGCTGGATCAGATCTGGCTGAACGGGTGCCCGGATGCGCAGTGCAATATCGGCCTGACGCATCGAGAGGTCGAGTTCATCGTCATCGAGAATGAGATCGAGCTGAACATCGGGATGCAGGTCGACAAATTCGTGGACGCGTGACGTCAGCCAGGATGTTCCCAGGCCCACAGTCGTTGTGACGCGTAACTGGCCCGATGGTTTTTCGCGTGTATCGACGAGACGTGTCTTCACCTGATCAAGCTTGACAAGCACTTCGCGCGCGGTGCGAAACAGAAGCTCGCCTTGTTCTGTCAGTATGAGGCCCCGTGCATGGCGATGGAACAAAGGGACGTTCAGATCCTGTTCGAGCGCACTCACCTGTCGGCTCACAGCGGACTGGCTCATGTCCAGTTTTTCGCCAGCGTGGGTAAAGCTGCCTGCTTCTGCAGCTGCATGGAAAATCCGTAATTTGTCCCAGTCCACGCGAGACCTCTTCTTGTTTTGGCGTCTGACAAACAGGAGATTGTCGAGTCCGTTAGCGCTATCACTTGCGCCCACATGACGAACTATTTGCTCCTATGTGCCTCCCCTGAGCCGATTCTTGTTTCAGTCTAGCAGTCAGACCGGCTGACGTCGTTCCCATAAGCGACAGATTTCGTTCGTCCTTCCGAAACGAGGGGACAGAACGAGCCATCAGCGGCATTCCTGCAGTCCAAATAAATCCACGACCGCGATTTCCGCAGAAATCAACGGTATGTCAACCGCTTGGCAGAAGTAGATCAGCTGTGAGCGCCATGATCAAGCCAAATTGATCAATAGACGCCAGTAATTGCACCGGAAAAGCCGGTTGAGGGGCACCGAACGCATTCTGCCTGTTATTCTGCTGCCATACGCGCGTGCTCGCGACCAGACAGGAACCGTTCTGCTTCAAGCGCTGCCATGCACCCCATGCCAGCTGCTGTCACGGCCTGGCGGAAGATATCGTCGGTGACATCGCCCGCTGCGAAGACGCCAGGCACACTGGTTACCGTCGAATCGGGTGCCGTCCAGATATAGCCGGATGGCTTCAGACGAAGTTTGCCTTCGAACAACTCCACGGCCGGCTTGTGTCCGATCGCGACGAAAATGCCGTCTACGGCGATTTCGCTTGTCGCACCGGTTTCGACGTTCTTCAGTCGCGCGCCCGTGACACCTGCCGGGATTCCGCCGCCGAGCACCTCGTGAAGCGCCGTATTCCAGATCACCTCGATCTTGGGATGCGCAAACAGTCTTTGTTGCAGGATACGTTCGGCCCGGAATTCGCCCCGACGATGGATTACCGTTACCTTGGCTGCGTGATGCGTCAGATAGAGCGCTTCTTCGACAGCGGTATTGCCGCCACCGATGACAAGGACATGCTTGTTGCGATAGAAAAATCCGTCGCAGGTCGCACACGCCGAGACACCTGCCCCTCGGAAGGCTTCCTCGGACGGCAGACCAAGCCAGCGGGCCTGGGCGCCCGTCGCAATGATCAACGTTTCGCCTGAATAGGTCTCGCTACTGTCGCCTTTCAACACGAAAGGCGGACCCGACAGGTCAGCGTCGGTGATGTGGTCATTGATGATCCGCGTACCGACATGTTTGGCCTGCGCCAGCATCTGGTCCATCAACCACGGACCCTGGATCGGATCAGCAAAGCCCGGGTAGTTTTCCACCTCGGTTGTGACCGTCAATTGGCCACCTTGCTGAATTCCGGCGATCAGGATCGGTTCAAGCATGGCGCGTGCAGCATAGATGGCGGCTGTATATCCGGCAGGGCCAGACCCGATGATAAGAACTTTTGAGGAGATCATTCCGGTTTCCTATGCCTTCTAGCCTGCCAGTAACAGCGTCAGCCCCGACATTTACGTCACGGACTTCAATGGATCAACTCGCGGTTCGGGTTACCCCCACAAACCCGCTGTTCGTCCGTGTCTGCCGCTCGAAGGTGTTTCGAATCGCGTTTGCGACGAGGGTCGTGCAATCATGCGGTTCGCTGTGAAGTTCCGTCAGTTGCGTGTTGATGCCACGCGCCCAACCTTCCTCCATCATCCGCAAGCCAAAATAGGTCAGTTTTTGCTTGATACAATGTGGCTCGAAAATCAGGACAGGGACACCGGTTGATGACGCTTCGCTGATCATCGTGTGCGAGTCGCCGGTCACAACGATGGCATCCGCCCCCGCGAGAATATGAAGATAGGGATTGGGGCCATTTTTGTCCCAGATAAAGCAGGGTGTGTCACCGATCGCGGCCTTGACCGCTTTCAGTAACTCCGGCGGTGTCCTGCGGGAAACGGTGATCAGAAACGAGCCGGCGGACTGTTTGAGCGGTTGCAGTGACTGACATAGTCGGTCCGTATCATCCTGGCTGAACGGACCAAGCCGCGTTCGACCGCCCAGCAGCAAACCGATGCGCGGACCCGGCAATCGGGTGATCGCGAGAAGCAGGTTGTTGCGCACGGCTGCTATCCGGCTCGCCGAAAATCGGTGCGGCGTCGTCAATGTGCGCATGAATGACGGGTTCTTCGACCGGTCATGTTCGGGAACCCAGACGAAATCAGCGCCGTGCGTCGACGTTCTCGGGTCCTTGAGGATCACGGCGAACGTCGCGCTTCCGGCCAGCCGTTTGATTGTGCGCACGTATGCAATCGATCTGCGCCCGGAGGCGATCAGAATGTCCGGCCACGGCGGTGCGATGGGGCTTCCGGGCTGATCATGTTTTTCTCTTGGGTCAATCGGTCCGCGCGGCATGAACCAGACCCACGGCGGTCTCGGCGCGACGCGGCGGATCTCGATAGTCCCTGTCAGCGGCGAATTGAGCACAAGCGGTGACGGATATCTGAGGCGCGGGTCCATTGGCGGCGATCCGACTTCACCTATCGGGTCGTTCCGGATACCGAGAAGCTCTTCTGCAACCCCGAGACAGGGAATTTCATCCCCGGCCTTGCCATCGGTAACGACCCATATCCTGAGGCCCTGTGACCGTGTCCCGCCTGAATTCGGCCAGTTCGTGTCCTGTGCGGTGTCGTCTTCCAATGGCTTACTCATCGCAGCAAGGGTTTCAGACGACTCGGGCAAACGTGCGGCCGTTGGCTGTCGTTCATGACTGACGCCAAAGCGCTTCATAGACAGCCGTCACGGAGATCGCCTCACGTTCAAGGGTAAAATTGGCCTCGATGTGGCGCCGTGCGGCGCGGCCCAGTTCGGCGCGATAGTCAGGATCGCCAAGCAGCGCCTCGGCGGCCGCTGCCATCGCCTCGACGTTGCCAGGTGGCACCAGCTTGCCGGTTTCATCGTCAATGACCAGTTCCGGGAATGCCCCGACCGTTGTCGCGATCACCGGGACGCCTGATGCCATGGCCTCAAGCGGCGTCAGGCCAAAACCCTCCCAGCGCTGCGGCGCGATGAACAGTCCGAGACGCCGATACCAGACCGCGATCTCATCGACATTCACCTCGCCTGGAAACAGGATCCGGTCCTGCAGTCCCGCAGCGCGAACCTTTTGCTTCAACTCATGTTCGAAGCCCATGTGCTTTTCGGTCGCGCGTCCAAAAATGACGGCGGTTGCCTCTGGAAACCGGGGCAGGACGCGGATCATGGCGTCGACGAAAACGTCGGTGCCCTTCTGATGCCGTATCCGACCAAAGCATCCGATGCCGATCTTGCCCGGCAGTCCGGTGGCGTCCCACGTCTCGGATGCGTCGGCAGCCGGCCTGAAAAGGTCGGTATCAATGCCGTGCATCACCACGGTGGAGGGCCGCTCCAGATAGCCAGCCGTTGCCGTCGAGGTCGAAATGACCGCGTCGACGCGTGCGATCAGTGAACGCGTGTAACGGGTGTGGCGCCGCTGTGATGCCGAGGTGAAGACAATTCTCAACGGAAACCGGAAGACGTCGCGCAGGACGATGCCGGCGAGCATTTCCGTATTGCGTCGAGCGTGCCAGACGCGAAAGGGGCGGCGCTTTGGTTTGGTCACAAGCCGTAGCAATGTGAGAAAAGAGATGCGAGGCACGCGCTGGCCGAGGCCCAGTCCAAGGGCGACGATACCGATGCTGCGTGCCTGCAGCGGCACCAGGCGCTGAATCGTCGCCGTGACGCCGGACAGCCGCCGCTTGAAGTTTGGCGCGACGACTTCGATGTCCTCGGGGCGCAACTCAACATTCGGGGCACGGGACGGAGTCCCCATGGCATTGCCTCTTCGCCAGTTGCGGGATGGACGCCCTTCGACAGGGCGTCCGACCGGGTCAGCCAAAACGAACAGCGACCACTTCGTAGGACCGGGCACCACCCGGGGCCATGACTTCAACGGTATCGCCGATGTCCTTGCCGATCAAGGCACGTGCGATTGGCGAGGAAATCGAGATCCGGCCAGCCTTCACATCGGCTTCCATGTCGCCGACGATCTGATAGGTCTTCTTCTCGTCCGTATCTTCGTCAACGAGGGTCACGGAAGCACCAAACTTGATCTTCGTGCCGGTCAGCTTGGTGACATCGATCACTTCGGCGCGGCTCAATTTGTCTTCCAGCTCGGCGATCCGGCCTTCATTGTGGCTCTGGCTTTCCTTTGCCGCGTGATATTCGGCATTTTCACTGAGATCGCCATGGGCACGTGCTTCGGAGATCGCCGCAATGATGCGCGGGCGCTCTTCCTGCTGGCGATGGCGCAGCTCAGCTTCGAGTGCGGTATGACCCGCGGGCGTCATCGGGATCTTTTCCATGGGTTTTCACCCCTTCCTGCACTTTTATCGTTACGAACCGTCCGGAGACAAATAAAAAGGCGCGGCCCAACCAAAGGCTGGAACCACCCCTCGCGAAAACGCTAGGATATGCTCAACTCGCCCTCGGGATCAAGGATATCCGGCGATATCCCTGGCAAGTCCCTGAAATCGAGACCAAGCCGCCCGTTGGTCCTGAGCGCCTCCAAAGATAGGAGCGCGCACGCCGAATCTCAAGAGCCAGCTTCATTCAAGTCGCGCGATTGCGCAAATTCGCGTGGCATGAGGGGAAATGGGGAAGCGGCGGTTGTCAGCGTGTCAACTTTTAGAATTTTTTACTGATGCATACCGTCATAAGCTGTGTTGGGCTCATATGGATTTGCCGCGAAGCAATCCGGACTCAGAGCGGGGTAGTCTGGATTGCTTCGCTCGCGCTCGCAATGACGGATTGGCTGCAGGCTTCAGCCTCTCAAAAATAACTCTGCAGCGGCCTGACCTCGAGATCGCCCTTGGCGTAGGCGACGATGCCTTCGGCGGCTGCGATGGCGCCAGACAGGGTGGTGTAATAGGGCACCTTGTGCAGGAGGGCTGCCCGGCGCAGTGACCGGCTGTCGGCGAGCGCCTGTGCGCCTTCGGTGGTGTTGAACACCAGATGCACATCGCCATTCTTGATCGCGTCGACGATATGCGGGCGGCCTTCGAGCACCTTGTTGATCTTGGATGCCGGAATGCCATTGTCAGCGAGAAAACGGATCGTGCCGCCGGTGCCGATCACCTTGAAACCTATGTTCGACAGCGCGCGGATTGACGGCAGGATGCGGTCCTTGTCGCCATCGCGCATGGAGACAAACAGCGTGCCCGTCTTGGGCACCCGCGTACCGGAGCCAAGCTGCGACTTCGCAAACGCCATGTCATAGGCATAATCGAGGCCCATGACTTCGCCTGTCGATTTCATTTCCGGCCCAAGCACAGTATCGACACCGGGGAAGCGGGCGAACGGGAACACGGCTTCCTTGATCGCGACGTGATTGAGCGTCTTCTTCGTCAGACCGAAGCTAGCGAGGCTTTCACCTGCCATGATGCGGGCGGCAATCTTGGCGACCGGCGTGCCGATGGTCTTGGCAACGAAGGGCACCGTGCGGCTGGCGCGCGGGTTCACTTCGAGAACATAGATCGTGCCGTCCTTGATCGCATATTGCACGTTCATGAGGCCACCGACGTTGAGCGCCAGCGCCATGGCCTTTGTCTGGCGTTCGATCTCGGCGACGATCTCCGGGCTCAGTGAATGCGTCGGCAGCGAACAGGCGCTGTCGCCGGAGTGGATGCCTGCTTCCTCGATATGCTCCATGATCCCGGCGATGAACACGTCCTTGCCGTCCGACAGCGCGTCGACATCGACTTCAATCGCATCCGAGAGATAGCGGTCAAACAGCAGCGGCGATTTGCCGAGCACCATGTTGATCTGGCCGGTCTTGTCGTTGGGGTATTTCGACTTGACCTCCGCCGGGACCATGCCCGGCAATGTGCCGAGCAGATAGGCGTCGAACTGGTTTTCGTCGCGCACGATTTCCATCGCCCGACCGCCGAGCACATAGGACGGGCGAACAACCAGCGGGAAGCCGAGATCAGCCGCGACGAGCCGCGACTGCTCGATGGAATAGGCGATGCCGTTCTTCGGCTGCGTCAGTCCGAGCTTGTCGAGCAGGCGCTTGAACCGGTCACGATCTTCCGCAAGGTCGATGGCATCAGGCGAGGTGCCGAGGATCGGGACGCGCGCACGCTCAAGGCTTTCAGCGAGCTTCAGCGGTGTCTGGCCACCGAACTGCACGATCACACCGAGCAGGGTCCCATTGGATTGCTCCGTGCGGATGATTTCGAGCACGTCTTCGGCAGTCAGCGGCTCGAAATAGAGCCGGTCCGAGGTGTCGTAGTCGGTGGAGACGGTTTCCGGGTTGCAGTTGACCATGATGGTCTCATAGCCCGCATCCTGCAACGCGAAGCAGGCGTGGCAGCAGCAATAGTCGAACTCGATGCCCTGTCCGATCCGGTTCGGTCCACCGCCGAGGATGATCACCTTCTTGCGGTCACTGGGACGGGCTTCATCTGCCAACTTGCCCGCAAACGGCGTCTCGTAGGACGAGTACATATAGGCCGTTGGCGAGGCGAATTCGGCGGCACAGGTGTCGATCCGCTTGTAGACCGGATGCACGTCGAGCTTCAGGCGCAGCGCCTTGACGTCCGCCTCAGGCGCACCCGTCAATTCGGCAAGGCGTGCATCCGAGAAGCCCTGTGCTTTCAACGTGCGCAACTGTCCGGCGCTCTGTGGCAGGCCGTACGTGCGGATCTTGGCTTCGCTGTCGATGATCGCCCGGATTTGTTCCAGGAACCATTTATCGATCTTGCAGGATTGATAGATCAGGTCATCGCTCATGCCGAGCCGCATGGCCTGCGCCACATAGCGCAGCCGATCAGGCGTTGGTGTGCCCAGCACCTTGCGGATCGCATCCTTGTCGTCGCCGGTGCCGATGCCCGGGATCTCGATCTCATTGAGGCCAGACAGTCCGGTTTCGAGCCCGCGCAGCGCCTTTTGCAAGCTCTCGCCGAAGGTCCGCCCGATGGCCATGACTTCGCCGACCGATTTCATCGACGTCGTGAGCGTCGTCAGATTAGGATCGGATGACGGGAATTTCTCGAAGGTAAAGCGCGGGATCTTGGTGACGATATAATCAATCGTCGGTTCGAAGGAGGCTGGCGTTGCACCGCCGGTAATGTCGTTTGCCAGTTCATCCAGCGTGTAGCCGACCGCGAGGCGGGCAGCAACCTTGGCAATCGGAAAGCCGGTGGCCTTGGACGCCAATGCCGACGACCGCGACACGCGCGGATTCATCTCGATGACGATCATGCGACCGTTTTCCGGATTGACCGCGAACTGCACGTTGGAGCCGCCGGTTTCCACGCCGATCTCGCGCAGCACCGCGAGGCTCGCATCGCGCATGATCTGGTATTCCTTGTCGGTCAGCGTCAGCGCCGGCGCGATGGTGATGGAGTCGCCGGTATGCACGCCCATCGGATCAATATTTTCAATCGAACAGATGATGATGCAATTGTCCGCCTTGTCGCGGACGACTTCCATCTCGTACTCTTTCCAGCCGAGAACGGACTCTTCGATCAAAACCTCGTTCGTCGGCGAGGCGTCCACACCGCGTTCGACGATTTCCAGGAATTCTTCGCGATTATAGGCAATGCCGCCGCCGGTTCCGCCCATCGTGAACGAGGGCCGGATGATCGCGGGCAGGCCGATTTCCTCAAGGCCGATCAGGGCTTCGCCGAGCGAATGCGCGAGACGTGAGCGCGGTGTATCAAGCCCGATCTTGGTCATCGCTTCGCGGAACCGCTCGCGATCCTCGGCCTTGTCGATGGCGTCAGCCGTCGCCCCGATCATTTCGACGTCAAACTTGTCGAGCACGCCCATCTTGCGAAGCGACAGCGCACAGTTCAGCGCGGTCTGGCCACCCATGGTCGGCAGGAGCGCAAAGCCCTTGCTGCGATCGCCGCGCTCCTTCTCGATGATTTTGGCGACAACCTCCGGCGTGATAGGCTCGATATAAGTGGCATCGGCCAGTTCCGGATCGGTCATGATCGTTGCCGGGTTGGAATTCACCAGCACGATTCGGTAGCCCTCTTCCTTCAACGCCTTCACGGCCTGTGTGCCGGAATAGTCGAATTCGCAGGCCTGTCCGATAACAATCGGGCCCGCGCCTATGATGAGGATGCTTTCGATATCAGTGCGTTTCGGCATTTTTACTCGCGAGTGTCGGCTTGCGCGCGTGGGAAGCCACGCCCGCAGCATGAGTGTCATCTGCGTCCGGATAGGAGCTCAGTCGTCCGTTAAGCCCCGGCTTATAGGGGAAAAGCGTGCGCCCGTGAACCCCCATCGCTTCGTGACGCGAAATCAGGCATAGAGCGTGTTGAATAATCGGACCGAGCCAAGCACCTCGTGCCGTCGTTGACAGGATATTTGATGGATCGCCCCTTGCTTCCCCAGTTTCTGCGCTACGGGTTTGTCGGCGTTGCCGCAGCGGTTGCGCATTATGGCTTGTTGTTCGCGCTGGTCCATTGGGAGATCGCGGGCGATGTCCTCGGCACGCTGGCCGGGTTTATCGCGGGCGGTATCGTTTCCTATGTCCTCAATCGGCGGTTCACCTTCGCAAGCGATAGGGCTCACGGAGCGGCCATGCCGCGATTCGCGGCCATCGCCTTTGGGGGCTTTGTGCTAACCGGTATCCTGATGTGGATCCTGTCCGACGAATTCGGCCTGCACTACATGCTTGCCCAGCCGCTGATCACGCTGATTGTGATGGTCTGGACATTTGCCGGAAACCGGTTCTGGACCTTTGCCGGGAATCGTTCCGCCTGAGGCAACTTTGACCAATCAGGAGGTCACGCCAACGTCGCCCGAAAGGCCATGCGTCGTTGATCGAACCCCATATTGGGGCGCAGGCGTTCGGCTATAAACCCGGCCTGTTTCATACGTGCCAGAAAGTCCGTCTCATCGTGGCGGGCCAGGCCGATCGTGTTACGTAGCGAACGGTAGGGTGAGAAGAACGTCATGACGAGGCCGACGAGCGCGGCGATGAAGAAGCCGTTGTTCCAGGCGGTCGTGAGCAGGTTGCGGATATCGCCGATGAGATCATCGTGGGTCGGGATCACGTCGGCAATCACAAGGCTTCCGCCGGGCGCGAGACAATTCCGGGCGTCTGTCAGAAGTGCGTCGAGCTCCGGGTCAGACAGATATTGTAAAACCGAATTGACGACGAACAGGTCAACCTTGCCGACAAAGCGATCTCGCAGTTCGGCGGGTGAAACGACCTCTATTTTTGAAGCTTCTGGCGACGGCGAACGGGAAAGTCGTATTTTCAGCCTGTCCCGTGTTGCATCGGCGGCGTCGCAAAGCACCAGCGTTCCTGCCTGCGCGGCGACGGTTTCGGCTTGCGATGCTTCGCCACAGCCCCAGTCCACAACGATTGCTTCAGTTGACGGGATCAGTCGTCTGAAATCTGCTGCGATCCTGGCGTAGTGCACCTCGGCATGCCGCACATTCACATAAATCCGGTGACTGCCATTCCAGAAATCAAGCCAAGACGACGCCATCCGCATTCCCGTTCAATTCAGTCTGCAAAGATCGTCATCGATAAATCGGACTGTTTCATGACAACCAATCTGGCAAGATGGACCCGGCGCAGCACACAGACAGAAATCGGGTGTCGGTCAGCGCTTGTCTTCGGGAATCATATCCGGCATTGGCTGCATGTTGGCAAGTGGTACGACCTTGATCGGATGGGCGGACCCGGTGATGTCGTTGTAGGAAACGGCGTTGACCGTATTGAGGCTGGCATAGCCCGCAGTCAGGGCGAGGCAGGCGATGCCCGCGAACAACGACAGTTCGATTATGCTCGTCTTTCTGACAAACTGGATCAGATTCTTCATGACCTACCCCTCACAGTCCTAAGGGGCATGTTCGATTTATGCCCCAAACGGAGATGTCTATCCCTGTGAGGGTAGGATCACTCAAATTGGTTGAGTTTTATTGAAGGATTATTCAGGTTGTGGGGCCTCGCCCAGCCGACTGCGGATGTGATTAATAAACCGTGTAAAGAGGTAATGGCTGTCCTGCGGGCCCGGTGACGCTTCCGGGTGATACTGGACGGAGAATACCGGTCGTCCATCAAGTGCCAGTCCGCAGTTCGTTCCGTCGAACAAGGAGACATGGGTTTCGGACACGCCAGCCGGCAGTGACGCCCGATCAACGGCAAATCCATGATTCATAGAGGTAATCTCGACCTTGCCGGTGGTGAAATCCATGACCGGGTGATTGGCACCATGATGGCCCTGATGCATTTTCATCGTGGTGCCGCCGAGCGCAAGACCAAGCATCTGATGCCCGAGGCAAATGCCAAACGTCGGAATATCAGCATCGATGACGGCGCGGATTGTCGGTACGGCATAGACGCCTGTCGCTGCCGGGTCACCGGGACCATTTGACAGGAACACGCCATCCGGATTGAGCGACAGCACATCCTCGGCTGTTGCCGTCGACGGCAGGACAGTGACCTTGCAGCCCTGATTGGCTAACAGCCGCAGGATGTTCCGCTTGATGCCGAAATCGATGACGACGACATGATACTTGGGTTCGGTCTGCTGGCCATAGCCGGCACCGAGTTCCCAGACAGTTTCGTCCCACGAGAAGCGTTGCGTGGACGTAACGTCCGGCACCAGATCCAGCCCAAGCAGGCCTGACCAGGATTTGGCCGCCTGTTGCAAGGCTGGAATATCAAAAACGCCGTCGGGGTGATGGGCGATCACAGCATTCGGCATGCCCTTTTCGCGGATCAGGGCGGTCAGCGCCCGCGTATCAACGCCGGAAATTCCGATAATGTTCCGCGCCTTCAGCCATTGATCAAGGCCGCGACTTGCGCGCCAGTTGGCCGGTTCCGTGATCGACGCCTTGAGCACCACACCGCGTGCACCATTCGAGGATGCCATGTTGACGGTTTCGATATCGTCGTCATTCACGCCGACATTGCCGATATGGGGAAATGTGAAGGTGATGATCTGTCCGGCATACGATGGGTCCGTCAGGATTTCCTGATAACCCGTCATGGCCGTGTTGAAGCATACCTCGGCAGTCGCCTCACCGACGGCGCCTACGCCGTAGCCTTCGATCACCGTACCGTCTGCAAGCACCAGAAGCGCAGTGGGGATTGGTTCGGCCCATACGTTGTTTCCAACAGATGTGGCTTGGCTGGCGCCGGTCGCGATCGACATGGCTTCTCAATCCCTTCAGGTTCGATTACATCTGGCACATCAAACCGACGGTTATCGGTCATGGCAAGGGGGCGCGCGTCCATCGAAGGCTGCGACAGCGGCGCGGAAACTAGGCGCACAGCCGTTTCCCGTCAACCCCGCCAGGCGTGAAGTCCTGCGGTTCCACTCGTCACCAAATCGGAAAGCAAAGCAATGTCTGTACGTGACTCACTAACCGAAGCCATGAAAGCTGCCATGAAATCAGGCGACAAGGAGCGGCTCTCGGTCATCCGTCTCGTCAATGCGGCGATCAAGGACAAGGATATCGCCGGGCGCACGTCCGGACCAGAGAAGATTTCCGAGCCAGAGATCATCGAACTGCTGGCCAAGATGGTGAAATCACGTGACGAGTCGGTTCGCCTCTACGAAGAAGGTGGTCGCCCCGAACTCGCCGCCCAGGAACGGGCCGAAATTGCGGTCATTCGCGAATTCATGCCGCAGCAGATGTCCCTTGAGGAGACTGAAGCTGCCATCCGCGCCGCTGTCGCCGAACTCGGCGCGTCCGGCATGAAGGACATGGGACGGGTGATTGCAGCCCTCAAGGAACGTTACGCTGGTCAGATGGATTTCGGCAAGGCCAGCGGCGTGGTCAAGTCTGTTTTGACTGCCGGATGAGCAAACACGTGTGCGGAGCTAGATTGCACGTTTGAATCCGCTGCAATTTATGCTAATGTCACGGAGTGACGAGCGAGTTCGCGCTCGCTCGTCTTTTTTCTCGATTATAGCGTGAATTGGACCCGGAATGAGAATTCCAGCCCAGTCCGGGTCCGTTTCACTTCAAGCGTTATGCGGCGTGGCAGAAACCACATGCGCATATCCTCCGTGTTGGCGGCGAGGCCGTCGCCTCGGTTCGGGTGGCCCATCTCCCCGAATGCGATGCTGGTTCATCGCGATGCTGCTTTCGACGCCAACGCGATAATAATAGTATTAATTGCGGGAAATGCAATTTTAAATTGTAATTTTAGGTAGTTGACGGATCAAAGGATCACGTCAGACTGCTCGTGCAAATTTGGCTCTGCCCCGTTATAATGGCCAAATGCGTTACGCTCCCAATATCCTTGACGAGATTCGTGCCCGATTATCCGTCTCCGAAGTCGTCGGGCGGCGAGTGAAATTACGTCGCCAGGGCAGGGAGTTTGCGGGCCTGTCACCCTTCAATCCCGAGAAGACACCCAGTTTTTTCGTCAACGACCAAAAGGGCTTCTACCACTGCTTTTCCTCTGGCAAGCATGGCGATATCTTTCGTTTCCTGATGGAAACAGAAGGGCTTCAATTCGGGGAAGCGGTCGAACGTCTCGCCGCCGATGCCGGTGTCGCCCTGCCAAAGGCCGATTACCGCGAGGTTCAGCGCGAGAAGGAACGCGCTTCGCTTGCCGAGATCTGCGAGATGGCGGCTGTCTACTTTCAGGACTGCCTGAAGCTGTCCATTGGGCAGGCGGCGCGGGCCTATGTCGACAAACGTGGCTTGTCACGGATCACTGTCGCTGAATTCCGGATTGGCTATGCCCCCGGCGAACGTGATGGCCTCAAGCGCGCCCTGCTCGCAAAGGGTGTAGATGAACAGGGCATGATTGACTGTGGCCTTATCATCAAGCCTGATGATGGCCGTCCGACCTACGACCGGTTCCGCAACCGGCTCATGATCCCGATCCAGGACGAGCGGGGCAGGGTGGTGGCTTTTGGTGGCCGAGCGCTCTCGCCGGATGATCAGCCGAAATATCTGAATTCGCCCGAGACGGAATTGTTCCACAAGGGCTCGATGCTCTTCAACGGACATCGTGCCCGCGCCGACGCCTATGAATCCGGTTCGGTCACCGTCGTCGAAGGCTATCTCGATGCCATCGCGGTCTATCAGGCGGGCGTGAAATCGGTCGTTGCAACCCTCGGCACGGCATTCACCGAAGACCAGATTGCCCGCTTATGGAAATTCGCCGCAGAACCAACGATCTGTTTCGACGGCGACAAGGCCGGCATCAAGGCCGCCCACCGGGCCGTTGACCGGATCTTGCCCCTCCTGAAATCGGGCTATTCCTTCAATTTTGCCTTCCTGCCGGATGGCAAGGACCCCGATGAACTCATTGCGGCTGGTGGCAAGGACGCCTTCGTGCGGGAAATGGCGCGAGCTGTTCCTTTGGCTGAGGTCATGTGGGACCGCGAAACCCGAGACGCGTCACTTGATACGCCGGAACGCAAGGCGGCCCTGGAAAAGCGGCTGGAGGATCTGACGGGTGAGATCAAGGATCCGCGTGTCCAGCGCATTTATCGCCTGCGTTACCGGATGCGGCTGTCGAATCTCTTCTGGGAAAGCGAACGCGGTCCTCGCGGTGGCAAGGCATCCGCGACCCAATCACGCCAGTACGAAGCGCTGTTGCGCGATTACAAGCAGCATAGCCCGCGCCTGGCGATCGAGCGCATCTTGTTGGGTCTCACAGTTGAATATCCGGAAGCCCTTGAAAAATATTACGAGGATCTGCTGGAACGTGTCGTCTTCCTGCCTGAAGCACACCGAAAGTTCCTGAGCGAACTCTACCGGATTGTCATTGATGCCGATGGTGGACCGGTTGCAAATATCTACGATGAAATCGATCCCGGCTATTATATGGTCTACGACGAGGTCTATGGCATTGGTCGCGTCAAGGATGGCCGGTTTTCCTACAATTGGGGTCACAAGCTCCGGGAACGTGTACCGGTTCTGGTGTTCAAGCCACCGGGCGATTTCGTTGAGGATTATTTCGTCCATCATGTCGATTGGCTGCTTCTGGGGCAGATCGAGGCTGAACTTGAGCAGGAGTTCGCTCATGTCAGCAACGATCTGACCGAGCAGGAATTGCAGCGGCTTCTCTCGGTCAAGCGCGAACTGATGGTTCGGCGCGAAGAATATACGCGACGCGATACTGAATTGGCTGATCGGGCGCGCGGCATCCGTCAGAGCTACGGCCTTGATGCCGTCGTACGCGACTGGAAGCCGTTCTTCGAGATTTACCGGGAGGGGCCGGAGCGTCTGGCCAAACCCGCCGAAATGCAGCTTTTGCCGGGCAACTGACCAGCCCGTCTGTCTGAAAGAAACGGCCTTCCGCGTTGGACAACTGCTTGTGATCGTCCTCTTTCGCACTATATGAGCATCTAACTTGCGTCGCCGGATTGCATCGGTTGCGTTGCGTGGTCGTTATCCACTTAATTTTTACGCGCTGCCTCTTGCAGAAGGAATAAATTGGCGCACCCGTCGGAAGGTCTGGTTACGGTATTTGTGCAGTTTGGCGAGCGAATCACCCTTGCGTAATTTGATTCGCTCGTTAAATAACCGACCTCCGGACGACTACGCCATTCCTTAAAGGAAGTGTGGAGTGCGTTGTCTAATCGCGCAGATGGTATGTCGCTCGAAGGAACCAAAAGCGGTCGTCGCACAATTGCAAAACTTTGTAAGGTTGGTTTTACGCTGCGTGTGATCGGAGTTGATCGTGTCAGATGAGCGTGAGGGTTAATCAGCGATTAAGTCCGAGGCGGTAAGACTGCTGGAATACCGTTTGGACCTTGCAGGTCCATATGAGCCAGCCGCATGTGAACTGCGAGCACGGGTCAGGAATTTGATGCGGGGTTCGTCTGCGCGGCTTCAGTGACGAACTGAAGTGCGTGGTGACAACGACGCAATAGGTGGAACGGCGTTTCCGTATCGGCTTCAATGTCAATGCGGGAAAGTCTGTTCCAGTCACGATGTACCAGCGTTTCGGACGCCTTGATGATCGCGTAGGTCATATGGGCGTTTCACTGCGTTACCGTCTGAAGGAGAGAAGTGTCCATGGCAACCAAGGCAGCCGAGCAGGAAGAGGCAGAAGTGCAGGCTCCGGAATCCCCGGACGGGCCGCTGTTAGATCTGTCGGATGCCGCCGTCAAGCGGATGATCAAGCTCGCCAAGAAGCGTGGGTTTGTGACGTATGACGAGCTGAACGAAGTGTTGCCGTCTGATCAGAATTCCTCCGATCAGATCGAAGATATCTACGCGATGCTCAATGAAATGGGCATCAACGTCGTGGAGACCGACGAGGCCGAAGAGCAGGCCGAGAAGGAAGAAGGCGGCGCGGAAGAGGAAGTCGAGGGCGGCGATCTTGTTGAGGCAACCTCCTCAGCTGTCACCACCAAGTCAACGACCCGCGAGCCGACTGATCGGACCGACGATCCCGTGCGGATGTATCTGCGCGAGATGGGATCGGTTGAGCTGCTGTCGCGCGAAGGCGAAATCGCCATCGCCAAGCGAATTGAGGCTGGCCGCGAGGCGATGATCGCAGGCCTCTGCGAGAGCCCGCTAACGTTTCAGGCCATCATCATCTGGCGCGACGAACTGAACGAAGCCAAGATCCTGCTGCGTGACATCATCGATCTGGAAGCGACTTATGCAGGTCCGGATGGCAAGGCTCCAGGCATTCCCGGCCCACCGATGGTCCCGATTGACGCTCCCGAAGCCAGCGTAGAGGGCGAAGAAATTCCGGATGGTGATCTGGGCGAGGACGCCGAAGATGACATGGAAGGCAATGTGTCACTCTCGGCCATGGAAGCCGAGCTGAAGCCCAAGGTCGTCGAGACCTTCGACCGCGTTGCCGAGGATTACAAGAAGCTGCGCCGCCTTCAGGACCAGCTGGTCGAAGGCCGCATGAAGAATGAGACGCTGTCGCCCAGTCAGGAGCGCCGGTACAAGAAGCTGAAGGAAGACCTCATCACCGAGGTGAAGAGCCTGTCGCTCAATCAGGCGCGTATCGATGCGCTTGTCGAGCAGCTCTATGACATCAACAAGCGTCTGATCGGCTTTGAAGGTCGCCTCCTGCGTCTGGGCGAGAGCTATGGCGTCAACCGCGATGACTTCCTGAAGAATTACCAGGGCTCGGAGCTTGATCCGCACTGGTTGCGGCGCGTGGCCAATCTCGGTTCACGCGGCTGGAAGGAATTCGTCAAATCTGACAGCGATATGATCAAGGACCTCCGTCAGGAGATCCAGACGCTGGCGACCGAAACCGGTCTCGAAATCACCGAATTCCGCCGTATCGTGCATATGGTGCAGAAGGGTGAGCGCGAAGCTCGTCAGGCCAAGAAGGAAATGGTCGAGGCAAACCTGCGCCTCGTGATTTCCATCGCCAAGAAATACACGAACCGCGGCCTGCAATTCCTCGATCTGATCCAGGAAGGCAACATCGGTCTGATGAAGGCCGTCGACAAGTTCGAGTATCGTCGCGGCTACAAGTTCTCGACCTATGCGACATGGTGGATTCGTCAGGCGATCACGCGCTCCATCGCGGATCAGGCTCGTACGATCCGTATTCCGGTGCACATGATCGAGACGATCAACAAGATCGTACGCACGTCACGCCAGATGCTGCATGAGATCGGTCGCGAGCCGACGCCGGAAGAATTGGCTGAAAAGCTCGGCATGCCCCTGGAGAAGGTCCGCAAGGTCCTCAAGATCGCCAAGGAACCGATTTCGCTCGAAACCCCGATCGGCGACGAGGAAGATTCACACCTCGGCGACTTCATCGAGGACAAGAACGCGATCCTGCCAATCGACGCCGCGATCCAGTCGAACCTGCGCGAGACGACCACGCGCGTTCTCGCATCGCTCACACCGCGCGAGGAGCGTGTCCTGCGCATGCGCTTCGGTATCGGCATGAACACCGATCACACGCTGGAAGAGGTCGGCCAGCAGTTCTCGGTCACCCGCGAACGTATCCGCCAGATCGAGGCAAAGGCCCTGCGCAAGCTGAAGCACCCAAGCCGCAGCCGCAAGCTACGCAGCTTCCTCGACAATTGATCCAGATAGATTGAATCATCAGAAACGGGCGGCCTCAGGGTCGCCCGTTTGCATAGAGATGCCAGACTGTGTTTGCCGGATGCAATCATCTGGGCAACCGCCCAGCAGTCAGATCGATTGCTGATCACACGTGATAGCAAGGCTTTTCCTGCGGATGACCCGACCATCCGCTTTCCCTATGCGGTCATTCGAGGCTAGACTATGTAGGATGCATGTTCGTGGCAGCCCCAAGTGTGACCTCATCAGGATCTCAGCCCATGTCATTCCTCAAATCCTTGTTCGGCTTCGGCAAATCGTCCCCTGCTGCGAGCGAGCCGCCGCTTTCGATGGAGCACAAGGGCTACACGATTGTTGCCACGCCGATGATTGTCGGGCGTGAGTTCCAGGTCTGCGGCGTGATCAAGCGCGAGGTCGAGGGGCAGGCAAAAGAGCACCAGTTCATCCGCGTTGACAAACTTCCAACCCGAGAAGACTGCAACGAACTGATCTTCCGCAAGGGTCAGCAGATGATTGACCAGATGGGCGACCGGGTTTTCGGGTAAGGGCCGCAACGCGTCCAGCGGATCAGCGCACCACGGTGACCGACATCGCAAATTCCTTGTCCTCGCCGATTGCGAGGATCGCCGTGCCCGGCTTGTCCATAAGTGATCCCGCGAAATCGGCTGGGCTGGCATAGCCATACCAGGGTTCGATGCAGAGGTAGGGAGCACCGCCCGGTTTCGTCCAGATGCCAAGCTGCGGCATGTCGGGGAACTGGACGTCCAGATGGGTTCCCTGACCGTTCGCCGCGCCAAACCAGACCCGTCGACTGCTCGGCGACAGGTAGAGCAGGGCGTCATCATCGAAGAGGTCGGGACTTAGCTTCAACTGGCGGTCTCGAATGCGCGATTCCGGCTCTGTTCGATCAACAAGGCCACTCGCATTGATTCGAGACGCCGGTTCAGTCTCATCGTACTCGAACGTCACGGCCTGCGCCTCACTTTGGCCAGCCCCCGGCAGCGGCCACAGGAATGCCGGATGAAAGCCGAAAGACACCGGGATCGGCTGGCTGTCACTGTTCCGTACAATGGCCGACGTCGAGAGCGTGGTGCCTTCGATATGAAACGTGATGTCGAGACAGAACCGGTAAGGGTATTGCGCCAGCGTTGCCGCGCTCTCGGTCAAACGGAACGTGACACGGTCTGCTGCCTGCGTGATCACCTCGAACCGGCTCCGGCGCGCAAACCCGTGCTTGGTCATGGTGTAGGTCGTTTCGCCGACCCGGTGCGTGTCATTCGCCAGTGCCCCGACAATCGGAAACAGGATCGGCGCGCGTCCGCTCCACCAAGCCGGATCGCCGTTCCAGAGGTAGGTGTTGCCGTGCGCATCATCGATGGACTGCAATTCTGCACCCATGGATGAGATCGTTGCCAGCAGTTCGTCAGAGGCGATGGTCACGAGTTCGGGTTCGGTTCCCATTTGGCGGCTCCCGGTCATTTTTCGACATCACTGTTCTGGCGATGCCTCTGGCACCTGTCGCGGGCGGCCCGCATCATCGATGGCGACAAATGTGAATGTGGCGTCCGTCACCTTTTCCCGTGTGCTGGTCATGAACCGCCGCGCCCAGGCCTCGACATGGATCTTCATTGAGGTCCGCCCGACCTTCTCAACGTCGGTATAAACGCACAGGACATCACCGACCTTCACCGGGCGAATGAAGGTCATGGCTTCGACTGCAACCGTGACGACGCGGCCTTGAGCCCGTTCGACTCCCTTGATGCCGCCAGCGGTATCCATCTGGGACATGACCCAGCCACCGAAAATATCGCCATTGGCGTTTGTATCGCTTGGCATCGCGATGGTTCGAACCGTGAGTTCGCCCTTGGGCTGCTGGGTGTCGGACATGGTGATATGTTTCCGCCGGAGGTGTGAGCTTCTGATTGCAGCAGTCTAGACAGAACTGACTGGCCAATCCACGTATCTGGCTCAGAATTCGGTGGCCGGGGCGCGAATTTCCCTCAAACCCGTTCCAGCGCGCGAAAGGGGGGAGGCGGCAAGTCGACTGTCACGGGATCTCCAAGCGTCACGTGTCCGCCCTCGCGGACGATCCCCATGATCCCGGCCTTGCGAATGAGTTTGCCGGCGGCATCTTTCCCGACAACCTCTGCGAGAAGGCCAGTCCGGAATGACTCGATCTGGGAACAGGGGTTGCGCAAGCCAGTGACTTCCACGACTGCCGTTTTACCTAGTCGGATCAGAGCGCCGGTCGGCAGGCCGAGCAGGTCGATCCCGTCTGTCAGAATGTTTTCGCCGAGATCACCGGGCTTCACGTCAAAGCCTTTTTGCGCAAGTTCAGTGAACAGATCCGATTGAATGAGATGCACCTGACGCAGGTTCGGCTGGGTCGGATCGACGGCGACGCGCGACCGATGCTTGACCGTGACGCCCGCATGAGCGTCACCCTCCACGCCCAAACCAGCCAGCAGGACAATGGATTGACGAAGCTGTTTGGAAAAATGGTGGTCAGTGTTGGCACTCAGCGAAACAACGCGCCCGGATAACGACGGGGTCGAGGAGGCTTTCTCCGAACTCGAAAACGTGTCCATGTGCCTTCACCTGCTTACAAACTCAGAGTTCACCGACGGTCAATCGCGTGGTTTTGGGCCGCATCCGGCTGGTCGCGCGGCGACACCTTATGCACCTGCTTTTATGAACTCTTAATTTATCCGAAAATTAGGAATTGATTAAGGTTAATTAATCCATACTCGCCCGACCAAAAGGCAGGCGATCTCATAATGAATTTTAATTGGAATTACAATAATTTAATGGGTATTCCCGCTGACCACTCAGCGGCCGCTGCTGCACGCCAGTCGAAGGCCCTGGCTGCCCTCTATGACGATTCCGGTCGATTATGGCTGGCGCTTGGACATTCGCTGGTCGAACGCGGATTTCTGTCGCAGTCGTTGCTTTGCTTCCAGTCGGCGCTCGCCTGTGATCCCGAACTCGATGGTGTTCAGGCAATCCGGGGGTTCGTTCTGTTCCGGCTTGGCCGTTATGAGGAGGCGATGTCCGCCTATATGACGGCGCTCGCCGAGCAGGCCGACGATGCTGACGTCTGGCTCAATCTCGGCGTTCTCTTTCAAGCCTGCGGCCATCTGGAAGAAGCACTTTCCTGCTTTGTAACGGCGCTCTTTCACAAGCCCGGCTCTGCCATGTGCTGGTCCAATCGCGCCAAGGCCGAGCGTGCCCTCGGTGATTTCGCCGCCGCCGCCAAAAGCTTTGCATGCGCGCTCAAACTGGCCCCAAACGATGCCGTCCTGCGCGTTGATCTGGCGTTGAGCCTGCTGTCGATCGGCGATTTTGCGAATGGTTGGCGCGCTTACGACACCCGGTTCCAGCTCGCAAACAAGCCAGGCGAACTTGCCGGGCGCTGGCCCTTGTGGGCCGGCGAACCTGTTGACGGCAAGCGTATCCTCATCGTGACCGAGCAGGGCCTTGGCGACATCTTCCAGTTCGTTCGCTATGTTGAAAGGTTACAGGCTCTGGGTGCCGAAGTCACTCTGCGCGTGTCTTCCCGCATGATCCCGGTACTGCGGGGAATGCTCTCGCCCTGTGAACTGGTCTCGGAACTGGAGCCGGACACGACCTTTGACTTTGAAACGGCGCTGATGAGCCTGCCCTATCGCCTGACGCCGACGTCCGTGCTGACGCCCGACCCGCTGCGCTATATTGCCGCTGATCCAGATCGGGCGGCCTCTTGGGCAAAGCGGCTCGCATCGACAGACGACACGTTTCGTGTCGGTATCGCCTGGCAAGGCAACCCTTTCTACCAGGAAGACCGGAAGCGGTCGTTTGCCCTGTCAGAGTTTGCAGCTGTCGCCGAGGTGCCACACGTACGTCTCGTCAGCCTGCAACAGCAGTACGGTGTCGAGCAATTGGCCGATTGCGCCTTCGCCGTCGAGCAGATCGAAGGCACTCCCGACCGTGACGGGGCGTTTGTCGATACGGCGGCGATCATTGACTCACTTGATCTGGTGATCACATCCGATTCAGCGATTGCCCATCTGGCAGGCGCGCTTGGCAAGACCGTCTGGCTGGCGCTGCCGTTTGTTCCCGATTGGCGCTGGGGCGTGTCGGGGGAAACTACCGATTGGTATCCGACCATGCGCCTGTTTCGACAGACGCGCGATGGTGACTGGGCGAGCGTCTTTGCCGAGATTGCAAGCGCGCTGGAAGCGCTCGTGACCGATTAAGTCCCGAATTTGGCCCGGAGGTCAGCGACTTGCGTCTCGGTCAGCGGACGGATCTCTGATCCGCGCAGCAGCAGGAAGAGTTTCGCAGTCTCTTCGAGTTCCTCCGTCGCATACATGGCGGCCTCAAGGCTGTTGCCGGAAACAACAGGACCATGATTGGCCAGCAGCACCGCGTGATGCTCGCCGGCGAGCGCGTCAACGGCCAGCGCAAGACTTTCGTCACCGGGTGGATGGTAGGGCACCAGCGGCAATTTGCCGACGCGCATCACGTAATAGGCTGTAATCGGCGGCAGGCAATCGGCTTCATTAAGGCCGCAGAGGCAGGAAACAGCGACCGAATGCGTGGAATGCAGATGCACGACCGCCTCGCAGGTGGGCCGACGCTGATACATGACCCGGTGCAGGAATGCTTCCTTGGTAGGCTTGTCGCCGGAGACATGACGACCATCTGCATCAATCCTGGAGAGTTTGGCCGGATCCAGATCGCCGAGCGACGCATTGGTCGGCGTCATCAGCCAGCCGCCGTCCGGAAGCGCCACGGAAATGTTTCCCGTCGAACCAAACGTCAGCCCGCGCCGGAACAGGCTGTCGCCGCAGCTGCAAATCTTGTCGCGGAGCCGCGCCTCAATGCTCATACAAGGAAATCCCAAGCCTTCAGGAAAAAGTCGCTTGCGCCAAAATTACCCGACTTGAGTGCCAAGGCAATCTCAGGTCCCGAACGGCTAAGACACCATGGGACACCCGGCGCGATCTCGGGTCCAATCGCCAGCACCTTGACGCCGAGCGCGTTGACTACGGCTCCTGATGTTTCGCCACCGGCAACAATCAGGCGGGTGACGCCATCTTGCACCAGAGCGACCGCGACATCGGCGATAAGTTGTTCGATCAGATGCCCTGCCTGATCCCGCCCCAAGCGTTCCTGAACAGCAGCGACATTGGCCGGATCATCTGACGAATAGACGAGCGGGATCGATCCCGGGGCCTGCGCATTGATCCATTCAAACACCGAAGCGGACGTGGTTTTGCCGTCGGCAACCGAGAGCGGATCAAGCCGCAAGGCAGGCAACCCGGCGGCAATGGCTGCGGCGACCTGTGCTCGTGTTGCCGCCGAACAGGATCCGGCGAGGATGGCGGCGCGTCCCTGCGGCGCAACAATGCTGGTCGGGGCTGCTGCAAGTTCCTTGATCAGACCGGCTGCCTGATAGGCTTGCGGCAAGCCGAGCGCGATCCCCGAGCCACCCGTGATCAGCGGCATGTCGGCGATTGCTGCACCGATTGTGCGCAGATGGCTCTCGGACAAGGCATCGAGAATGGCGACACGATGGCCTGCAGCCTTTTCGCGGCCCAGAGCCAGTTTCGTCGCGGCTGGTCCCGCCTCAATATCGGGAAATGCGACAAGCCCGACGGTCTGTCCGGGCATCTGCCGCCCCAGAACGCGCATGAGGTTGCTGTCGCGCATCGGCGTCAGCGGATGATCCTTCATGCTGCTTTCGGCCAGCGGCACACCATTGACGAAGAGGTTGCCCATATAGATCGATCTGCCGGCGGCTGGGAACGCAGGGCAGGCGATGGTGAAATCGGTGCCGAGCTTGTCCATCAGGGCTGACGTCACCGGGCCAATGTTTCCCTCATCCGTGCTGTCGAAGGTCGAGCAATACTTGAAATAGAACCGCTTTGCCCCGAGCGCGAGGAGGGCATCAGCTGCCTCGAGCGATTGCGCAATGGCGTCCGCTGCCGGGATTGTCCGCGATTTCAGGGCGACGACGATCGCGTCATAGCCGCTGGCTTCAAAGTGGGACGGTGGTATCCCCGTCGTCTGGACGGTCGCCAGTCCGGCACGCGATAGCATCAGCGACAGGTCGGTCGCGCCGGTCAGATCATCGGCGATACATCCCAGCAGCATCGCACTTACTCCGCACCCGGCTCGGGCAGCCCGAGATCAACGCCGTTCAAGGCCGAAATATAGTTCGTCAGCATGGGGACGAAATGGTCGCCGCCTCCGGCAGCCACGGCGGCGGCATAGGAGTTCTTCGCTGCATTGCCGAGCGGATTGACGAGGCCTGCGGCATCCGCCATCGCCTCGAGATAGCGCAGGTCTTTCAATCCGTTGGCAAGCGTGAACTTGTGCGCATTGCGATCATGTTCCAGCGTCCAGCGCATGAATGTCTGATAGAAGCCGCAATCCATCCGACCACCCCGAATGACGCTGTCAAACCGTTGCGGTGAAATGCCGACCTTTTGCGCGAGCGTGAGTGCCTCCGCATAGAGCGCGCCGTAACCCATGGACAGGAAGTTGTTGAGCAGTTTCATCCGGTGGCCGTCACCAACGGCCCCAATGTGCACGACCTTTCCGGCCCATGTATCCAGTACCGGCTTCAGGCGGGCAAAGACGGCGTCATCCGCACCGACCATCGTATCGAGCGTCCCTTCCCAGGCTTCCTTCGGGGTTCGCCCGAGGGGCGCATCGGCATATGACGCACCCTTGCTCGCGACAGCCGCCGCCAACGCGATGGTTGAATTCGGATCGGCGGTCGAACAATCAACGACAACGGAACCGGGCTTCAATCCCTCCATCAATCCGTTCGGGCCGCGCACGATCTCCTCGACCTGTGCCGAACCAGTCACGCAGATGAAAATGATCGAGGAGGCCTTCGCAACGTCGAGCGGGGTCGACACTTCTTTCCCGCCGCGTGATGTCAGATCATCTGCCGGTGCCCGGTTCTTGCGACCCAGAAAGGTGAGGGGATAGCCCTTCTCGACGATATTCTTGGCCATGCCATGGCCCATGTAGCCGATGCCGATGAAGCCAATTGTCTCTTGTGTCGTTGGGGCGTCAGACATCCATGTTCCTCCAGAAGCAGTGCGCGCATTTATGTTAGCGCTGTCAATTTCGAAGTTTACGAGACAATTCGACCCCTGTCACCGAGAAATTACGCGAAGCCTGCGCTGCCTTACGCCGTTGCGCCTTCGAAGATCTCGTAGCCCGTGTTCACGACGGTAGGCCGATCCGGACGGATGGACGTCTCAAGGATCTGTTCGACGGCGGTCTGGCCAATGCGGAACCGGTTTGATCGGACTGTCGACAGCGGCTTTGGCAGGGCACGACCGATATCCAGTCCGTTGAATCCGAAAATCGCGAGGTTTTCCGGCACGCTGATCCCGGCCCCCATGCAATGAAAGACGCCACCCACGGCCATGTCGTCATTGGGGTAGACAACGACATCGAGGTTGGGATTTTCCGCCAGAAGCCTCGCCGTCGTTGCGCTGCCGACCAACGTCGAGCTGGGCACATCTGCCAGAACCTTGTCTTGCAGGCTGAGGCCCGCGTCGCTGAGTGCTGCGACAAGTCCTTCAAATCGGATGCGCGCCCGAATATCTGACCTGGGGTCGAGGCCGGCATAGCCAAAACGGCGATAGCCCCGCGCGATCAGGTGTTTGCCGGTATCATAGCCCGCCTGCCGGTGTGACAGGCCAACGGCGATATCGATAGGAACCGGGTCGATATCCATCAGCTCCGCAATCCGGATACCGCTTTCAACGAGCATCTTGCGGGTCGCAGCCGTATGCTCCGATCCGGTGATGATCATGGCTGCCGGTTTCCAGGCCAGCAGGGACCGGACGAGGGCCTCTTCGGTCTCCAGGTTATAATCGGTGACGCCGACGACGGGCTGGATGCCAGTGCGGGCAAGCCCGGCGTGAATGCCTTGCAGGACCTCGGGGAAAACAATGTTCGAGAGCGAGGGCAGGACAACGCCAAACAGGTTACTGTCCGCCGACGCGAGTGACCCTGCGATCTTGTTCGGGACATATCCGACCGCCCGGACCGCTTCCATGACCCGGTCACGTGTAGCCTCTGCAATTGGCCCCTTGCTGCGCAGAACCCGCGAGACAGTAATCTCACTGACCCCGGCCAGTTCCGCAACTTCGGTCAATGTTACCCGGGACTTGCGGTCTGGAAGTCGGACGCGTGCCTTCATGTTTGCCATGGCCTTATTGTCGTTATCCCGACTGTAGCACCGTCGAACGCGCGTGCGATAGTCCTACTATGGCGGAGCAGCCGATCCGGCTCAGTGCCCGAATTTATCGCCTTGAGGCCCATCGACGCGTAATCGACGACAGACGGTCTTGTCTTTCTGATATGACAGCGCTAACATAATTCAAATGCGAGCGCAGAAGTCGCATCGATCAGGATAATTCAGGGAGTGATACCATGGGCACGGAAGCAAACCTCTCGACGGGTGTCATCGGTCTGGGCTCCATGGGGCTTGGCATGGCGAGTTCCATCGCGCGGTCCGGGCAGCGGGTCAGCGGCTTCGATGTGAACCCGGCAGCCGTGGCCCAATTGGTCGCCAATGGCGGCACGTCGGCGACGAGCGTTGCCGACGCAGCGGGTGGCCGCGATATTCTGATCGTTGTCGTCGTCAATGCGGCCCAGACACGCGATGTCCTGTTCGGGCCGGGTGGGGCCGCTGCTGCCTTGAAGCCGGGGGCCGTGATCATCTCCTGCGCGACCATGTCGCCGGACGATGCGCGTGCGCTGGCCCGGGATGCTGCTGGCCTGGGACTGCTTTATCTTGACGCTCCCATCAGCGGCGGCGCGGCCAAGGCGGCCAGTGGCGCGCTGACGGTGCTGGCGTCAGGCGAACCGGTAGCCTTCGAGAAGGCGCGTCCGGTGCTCGACGTCATGGCGGCCAAGGTGTACGAGCTTGGCGATACACCCGGCCTCGGCGCATCCTTCAAGATGGTGAACCAGCTTCTGGCCGGGGTACATATTGCCGCCGCCTGCGAAGCCATGACGTTCGCCACCAAACTCGGCCTCGATCTCGACCGAGTCTATGAGGTCATAACCGCGTCGGCTGGCAATTCCTGGATGTTTGAAAACCGCGTGCCGCACATTCTGGAGGGCGATTATAGCCCGCGCAGCGCCGTCTCGATCTTTACCAAGGATCTCGGCATCATCAGTGACATGGGGCGTGCGCAAAAATTCCCGCTGCCCATCGCCGCCAATGCCTTGCAGATGTTCCTGATGACGGCCGCAGCCGGTATGGAGCGCGATGACGATGCGTCGGTCGCGCGCATGATTGCAGAGATCACCGGGTTAAGCCTTCCGGTGACCAAGACCGCCGCCGAATAAGTCCGGCTTTACAGCTCGATCACGTCCGCCGCTTCGCCGAGGCGGAACCGGGCGATATCGGCGACACGCGCGTGATGGGTGAAGATGATCGGCTGAATGAGGCTGGACGTATCCGCAAGCGCTTCCAGCCCAAGCGACGTCCGTGTGTCGTCAAATGTCATGAACAGATCGTCCCCGATAAAGGGGACCGGCTCAGCCGTGCGCGCGAACTCCTCAAGATGGGCGAGGCGCATTGCGAGATAGAGCTGATCAAGCGTGCCTTCGCTCATGCCGCCGGGCGCGTCCTGATCCGAACTGGTTGCGCCCGCCCGACCGATGGCGACAGTCGATCCATCGGGGCGTCGTCCAACCAGGTGCTCGCCGCCAGACTCCGTTTCTTCTGTGATCAGACCGCTGAATGATCCACCGGTTAGACGATGGAACAAGGCGCTTGCGCGATCAATGAGCGGAACATGATGTCCGGCGCGGTGGCGCGCGGTCGCCTTTGCCACGAGGGCGGCAGCCAGCTTCAGGACCAGCCATTCCCGCGACAGGCTGGCCATTTCGCTTTCGGCTATTGCGCGGCGTTGCAATGCCAGTTCCGCGCCCGCCCCGCGTTCGAGTGCATCGCGTTCCTCCATCAGCTTGCTGTGGCCTGCATAAACACTGAACATTTCACTGTTGAGCTGTTGCCCTGCTCGTGCCAGCTCGTCCTGTTCGGCCTTTGCCCCATCCGGGTCAAATCCGACCAGGGCGGCCCGCAGGTCTTCTTCGCTCTCACCATAGGTTTGTTCGGCGAGTTCAGTCCGCGCCAAGGCAAGTTGCTGCGAGATCTCTTCAAACTTGCTGAGCCGCCTGAAAAGGTCCTCCAGGTCCGCATCCGGCCCCAGATTTGCGAGATGCCTCAACTCTTGCAGGCGCGCGTCGGCGGCGTCCTTGACGGATGTGGCAGCAAGCTGCGCGACGCTGGCCTCTGTGAGACGCAGTTCGGCATCTTCCTTTCGCGTATAGGCTTCGCGTGCCTGCCGCAGGCGCTCGGCGAGACGACCGACGGCTTCATCGGGTGCCAGTCCATTCAAGTCTGGTGCGATCCGCTCGGCGAGTGCAAGTGCAGGTGATTCGAAATCCGAGATTGTCCGGCGCAATTGATCCAGTTGTCGGAAGGCAGTCGTGTAGTCTTCGAGGGTCCGTGGCAGTCGTTCAAAAGCGCCCAGCGCTGCCCGTGCTTCGACGGTGCCAGCAGTTCCCTTGAGTCCCAATGCTGCAGTTGCTTCAGCCCATTGGGCCTGGAAAACCCTGGATGCTTCCAGGTGCGTATTTTGTGACGCGTGCAGGGATGCAAGCCTGTCCGAGCAGTCCTGGATGCGAACGTTGATGCTGCGCGCGGCATCCCAGGTCCGCGATAGCTCATCGAGTCGGGCCTTGATCCGTGTCGCCATCGCCTGCGGCGAAAGTCCGCTGATCGCAACAAGGCCAATCTGGCTCGCCAGATCATCAAGCGGCCGGTGCAGGTCTTCGGCTCTCTTTTCAATCAGCGCGAGGCGCGCGCGCTTCGTCTCGTTGAGTTCCCGACGGTCGAGCAGGCCTTCGACCTTCTGGAGCCATTCGGCCATTTCGGCCGGAGGAAGGGGCGCGATACCCATGTCCCGCCATTCATCGGTCCAGATGTCCAGCAGCGTTGCCCGCGCTTCGTCGATCAGCATGATGCTGTCCAGCTGACGCTTGACCTTGTCTTCAGCGGTCTGAAGGTTGATTGTCCGCTGCTTGAACGCTTCGATGCGCTCCGCGTCCCGGATCGCGGTATCTGCCAGAGCGTCAGCCCGCGCTGTTGCGATCTCGAAATTGGCCATCCCGATGGCGATTTCTGCGGCATCCGGTCGTTCGTCAGCGGTCAGTGCTGCCTTCACCTCCGCCCAACTGGCGTCACGCTTGGCGCGAACATCCTCAAGCGCTTCACGCGTGACGACTTCGCCTTCGATCTGCAGATGTGCGAGATGCTGCCGGATTGCCGTGCTTTCGAGCCGCGCTTCAGCAAGGGCCGTTTCGGCCTGTGCCCGTTCGGCGGTTTGCTTGTCAAAATCGATGCGGTAGCGATTGATTGTTTCCGAGCCCGGCCTTGGGACCGTTGCAAGGTGGTCGAGATCGGTTATGGCCGGAGCAAGGCGGCCCGCTTCTTCAATGAGGCGTCGCGACTCCTCGGAGACCTCCAGGCGAAGATCTTCGAGACCGGCAACGATCGCCAGATCAGCCTCAAAGGCCTCGTACGCAGTTCGGAACGGACCAGGATCCATCAGGGATGGCAGGGCGTCCCGGTCACGCATTGCGCGGTCGATGTTGTCCTGCTCGTCCTGGATTGTCTTGGCCAGAGACCGGGTCTTCTCGTCCAGGTCTTCCCGTTCGTTGATCAGTTCACGCAGCAGTTCTTGCGCGGCAAGGCTTGGCCTGTGGCTCTGCAACACTTCTTGCGGCGTCAGATCGCCTTGATCCCTGATGCCGAGATCAGCAATCAGGTCGGTCAACGCGTCGTTGGCTCTTCTGAGCGTGTCTTCTGCGCCACCAAGCGTCTTGATGGCCTGATCATAGGAGCTGATCTTCTGGACGAGGTCGTCGATTGCCCGTGCACTGGCAATGAGCGGTTCATCGAGCGTGATATCCGCCAGCTCTGCTTCGGCTTTCAGGCAGGCCTCTGCGACCCGGCTTGCCGCCGATTGGGCCTTCTCGCGAGCGGCCAGAGCATCGCCCAGTTCAGCTGTAAATGTCGCGGTTGGTCTTGGGAGGTCTCCCAATGTTTCAATGTCTGCAAGATAGTGGGAGATCCGGTTGATGATCGGCCGGACCGAGGCAAGCCGAACGAGGCGATTGGTCCGTGTCGCGTTCTCGTGCAGCGCAAGCCGAAGCCGCTCGAGCTTTGCGGACAGGGTTTCCAGTTCTGCGTTGAGACTTTTCCATTTGGGCGCGGTGAGTTCTGAGGCCTTGCGGGCTTCATTGGCCTCGGTGAACAGTTTCCGCGCCGTTGAGAATCGCGTGTTGCTGCGTTTTGAGACCTTGAAAACGTCATCCGCCTCCTCTTCAAGGCGCTTTTGCAAGGTCTGGAGATCGCCGACGCCGGAGGCTGCGCCCAGAAGTGCCGCACCGATCTCGCCTTCATGATCGAGCATGGCCCGCGAGCCGATCCGCAGCGCGTTCGTCGACAGGCCGAATGCGTTCATGAACATGCGTCGATCGACGTGACCGATGAACGGCGCCAGTGACTCGTCGGGCAGCAACTCGTCTCCGGGTGTCCGCAGCGTTTTCGACAGCCCACGGCTCTTGATACGATGGAATTCGAGACGCGTGCCGTCCTGGTTGATGATGTCTGCGCCTAGCCTGATTTGCGTCTTGTCGCCCGAAAAATTGTAAGGACTGAGGTTGGGGACGCCGTAGAGGAGGTCGCCGATTGCCGACAAGGCCGTCGACTTGCCGGCCTCGTTAGGGCCATAGACGATATGGACCCTCGCATCGGGACGAAAGTGCAGGCTTTTGTTCGTGAAAATGCCATAACGAAGCAGGTCAAGTCTGAGGAGCCGCATGGATCACTCTCTCCCTGTCACGGGAGCGATAGCACCTGACCCGCGTGCCAGGACGAGGGTACGGGCTTCGTCAAGGAGTTGATTGAGTTCCTCTGTCAAACCTGCGGCCACAAATTCCTGCAACGAAGGCCAGGCATTTCCGATATCTTGCAGCAATTGTTCTCCAACCTTCCGCATCTCGGGATCGTGTTCAAGTTCGGCGAACAGAGCGGCGATATCCAGTGAACTCGCGCCGAAGTCCGGCCCAATCAACTCATCGGGTTCGCGGCTGTCGATCACAAGCTTCTCCAGCCAGGCGTCTTCGTAGACATGATGCAGCAGGGACTGGACGTCTTCTGTCAGTTGGGCGCGCCGCGCAATCAGGGACGGATGCACCGGTGCACTGCCTTTCAGGCGGACGCGGACGGCGATGAGCCTGTTTTCAGCCAGGTCTGACAGCTGCACGAAGCTGTCGCGCAACTGGTTTGTCACGTCAGTTTCCGATGCAAGATCGGTGATGTCGACGGTGATTTCGGCAAACCGCGCCTGATCGACGATCACGCGCCGGACGCCGGTGATGCCGGCCTCACTGACATCGACAAACACGGCACCTTTAGGGCCGCATTCCCGGACGCTTCGCCCCTGCAGGTTTCCGGGATAGACGATATGCGGCTCGGTCGCGACGATTTCAAACTGGTGAATGTGCCCTAGCGCCCAATAGTCATATCCATGCCGGGCGAGATCGTCGATCGAACATGGGGCATAGGTTTCGTGGGCCGGATTGCCCGCCAGCGACGTGTGCAGCATGCCGATATTCAGGAAACCGGGTTCGACGGGCGGATAGCTGCGTGACAGGTTTTCCGTGACGGAGCGGCTGGCGAAGCTGCGACCGTGGATCGCAACGCGCAAGGATTCAATGTAGCGCGTTTCTGCGCGGTTTTCCGGGAAGACATGAACACTTTCCGGCAAGGGGAGCGTCTTTGTGACCTCACTTGCCGCATCGTGGTTCCCCTTGATCAGGAACACCGGGATTCCGACACGCGCAAGCTTGGCAACCTCGCGATTAAAGAAATGCCCGATGGACATATCCTTCCATTCACCGTCGTAGACATCCCCGGCGATGAGGACGAAAGCGACGTTTTCGGCAATGGCGCGCTCGATCAGTTCGCTGAACGCTTTCCGGCTGGCCTCGGAAAACCGGCGGGCGAGTGCTTCGTCTCGCGCTGCTAAGCCTTTGAATGGGCTGCCTAAATGCAAATCAGCCGCATGAAGGAATGTAAATGGCAAGCTGCAACCTTTGAAAATGGATGATTCTGATCGTGACCGAAGATGTCAGCACTGATTTACAAACGTCAAATCAGTTTTTGTGCATGTTTTGCATTATCGGGTGCAAATAACCACATTTTATGCGATATATAGATGTCGATGCATTATAATGCAACCAATAATCTCCCTTCCGGCAGCCTCTTTACTGGCGGCACGGTTCGTGGTCAAACGTCGGCATGGTGCAAACTCTCATCGAAACATCGACTTTTGGTCCAGAGGCCGGATCCGGTGAACAGCCCCGGTCCAAAGATCGATTTATATCGAATTTTCCACTGTTAAGTCTGTTCCTCAAACTCATTGCATGGGTTGTCGCGAGTATTTGTGTCGTTGCAGCGCCGCTTCTGTTCTATGCAGGCGCGATTCAGCTGGTTGGCAATATGGATACCGTGGAACCGGGGAAGGTTTATCGTTCCGCGACGCTCTCCGCTGACGCATTGACCACGTTGATCCGGGACAAACACATCCGGACCGTTATCAATTTGCGTGGGGCCAATCCAAACCAATCCTGGTATCAGGACGATGTTCGTGTGACAGCGAGCGAACATGTTCGCCTGATTGATCTGGCAATGTCGGCAATTCACGAACCCGGACCTGAACTCCTTGCGACGCTCTCCGACACATTGAAATCATCTGAAGAGCCCATTCTGATCCATTGTTCCTCCGGTTCCGATCGGACGGGCCTCGCGTCCGCGATGTACGAATTGCAGGTCATGGGCAAGCCCGCGTCAGTAGCGCGCCGCCAACTGAGTTTTTATTGGGGTCACTTTCCCTGGCTGGGCAGTCCGACGATTGCGATGGATCGGGCATTTGACAAAGTCGTCGCTGCATCAACGGACAAGTGAGCCTGTTGTGGGAAACTGGAACCCTGACGCGATTGCTTCGTTTTAAGGTAATTGCATAAAAATTCATCACTTCGCCTGATCGGCAAGCCTCCTTTCGTACCCAGAAACAAAAATTGCCAAATCAATCCAAATGACTGTTCGATTGTATGCAAGATTGCATGTGGCATACAGTTTGCTGCTGGCTGGTTGATGAGCGGGACTCGTATCGATCAAACCCGTTTGGTCCACCTTCTGGTCCGTCGCGGAATTGCCCAAGGGATGCACGAGAATGTTGCCGATGACGATTGGAAGCCTCGATCTGACTTCGCTCCGCAGCGCCTATGCCGCAGGGCTGAGGCCGCATGACCTGATCCTTGAGATTGAAGCCCGGATCAAGGCCCATGCTGATCCAGCCCTGTTCATTTCCCGCCCGTCGCTTGACGCGTTGCTGGCTCGTGCCGATGCGCTTGCTGCGTTGCCGATTGTCGAACGCGGACCACTGTTTGGCATCCCCTATGTCGTTAAGGACAACATTGACGTTGCGGGCCTGCCCACGACGGCTGCCTGCCCGGAGTTCGCCTATCTGCCTGAGGCAAGCGCCACGCTAGTGGCAAAGATCGAAGCTGCGGGCGGCATTCTGATCGGCAAGGCGAACCTCGATCAATTCGCCACCGGGCTTGTCGGTGTCCGCTCCCCCTACGGCGTTCCGCGCAATGCGTTCGATGGCGATTACATTCCGGGAGGCTCCTCGGCAGGATCGGCAACCTCGGTAGCCTCCGGCCTGGCGACATTCTCGCTTGGGACGGATACGGCAGGGTCCGGACGAGTACCCGCCGGGCTTAACAACCTCGTGGGTCTGAAACCGACACCGGGATGGTTCTCGACCTCGGGCGTCCTGCCGGCCTGCCGCACGCTCGACTGTGTGTCGATCTTTGCGCTCACCGTCGCTGACAGTTGGGCGGTTGCGGAGGTTGTTGCAGGGTTTGATCCAACCGATCCCTATTCGAAGCGGTTTTCTTGGGCAGTACCCGGTGCGCTTCCGGCCAAGGTGCGGCTCGGCGTGCCAGCGGCGAAAGATCGGCGGTTTTTCGGAGATCACGCAGGCGAAGCCGCGTTTTTGCAGACAATCGAGCAGCTTGATGCCGCTGGTCATGAGTTGGTCGAGATCGACTTCGAGCCGTTCTTCGCCGTGGCGCGGTTGCTCTATGAAGGGCCATGGGTCGCGGAACGCTACGCTGCCATCAAGGATTTCATCGAAGCGGATCCGTCGCGTCTGCATCCGGTGACGCGCGCGATCACGCTTCAGGCGTTGGAAAAAACGGCCGTCGGGACGTTCGAGTCAATGTATGCCCTCGAAGCGGCACGGCGCATGACGGAATCGACGTGGGGTCAGATCGACGCGCTCGTCGTGCCAACCGTGTGTCGGTTCTGGCGCGTTGATGAGGTTGAAGCCGACCCTATTGTGACCAATTCGGCGCTCGGAACCTACACGAATTTTGTCAACCTGCTGGGACTGTCTGCCCTGGCCGTGCCAATGAGCTTTCGTGCGGATGGCCTTCCTGCGGGCATAACGCTCATTGCGCCGGGTGGCCGAGACGCCTGGCTGTCGTCGCTTGGACGCGGCCTTGAAGCCTTGAATGATCTGCCGCTGGGGGCAACCGGGCTGCCACGCCCCGAACCCGTCGTATTGCCTGCCCAGGTCCCGGACGGGATGATCGGTGTTGCCGTCGTCGGCGCCCATTTGTCGGGACTGCCGCTCAACCGGGAGCTTCTCGATCTCGGAGCCACATGTGTCCGAGCGACCAGGACGGCTCCTGCCTATCGCTTTTACGCCTTGGCTGGCGGACCGCCGTTCCGGCCAGGTCTTGTCCGGGTGTCGGATGGAACCGGTGTTTCGATCGAGACGGAAATCTGGGCGTTGCCGCCCGATGGCTTCGGCAAATTCGTGTCTGGCATTCCGGCCCCGCTTGGGATCGGCACCCTGACGCTGGAAGACGCGAGCCAAGTCAAAGGGTTCATCGCCGAGCCGGTCGCCGTTGAAGGCGCTGTCGACATTTCAGGTTTTGGCGGCTGGAGGTCTTATCTGAAATCCAAATCCTGACACCCGGCTTGAAACATCTTTCGGGTTGGAGATGAAGGCTCAACGCCCTTCGGAAAAGATCTGGAAGGCGTGGTGCACAGAGCTCAAATGGGCCCGCATTTCACGGGTTGCGGCTTCCCGATCACCGCGCAGGATCGCCTGAACAACGCGGTCGTGTTCCTGATGGCTGATCGCAAGGCGGCCAAGCGTGCGGAACTGGGCGCGCCTGAATGGTGCCACGCGGCGACGGACGCTCATGGCCGTCTCGACCAGAAACGCATTGTGGCTCGCGGCATAAATGAACGTGTGAAACGCATCATTGGCCTGCGTATAGCCTTCAAGATCCCCCTTGCGAACCAGTTCCTTGGCCGTGGCATGCAACAAGGTCAGGTCCTGTCGCTCAGCGGGCGTGATATTCTCCGCTGCATAGCCGGCACAGAGACCTTCAAGATCCGCCATGACATCGAACATTTCCTGAAGGCGGACGTCGGTCACGGCCGCAACGACTGCGCCGCGATGCGGGCGGTGAACCGCCAGTCCTGCGGCAGCGAGGTCTCGCAGGGCCTCGCGGACAGGTGTGCGGGAGACGCCATAGCGCTCTGCCAGCGTCGTTTCGTCGAGCGGCGTGCCCGGTAGCAATTCACCGTTGAGGATCTGATCAGCAATCTCGATGCGCAACCGCTCTGAGTGGGTGACGCCGTTCGGACGCGTTTCTCCGACCGCTGGCTCGATATCTGCAGCGGATTTACGTCTGACCGGTTTGGGAAGGCCGCGCGGACGCAGCATGGAGTCGCTCCTTTGAGGTCGTGCCGAATTCCCCGCGTGCGGCGTGCAACGTGATCACGCATGGCTTGAGGCAGTTTAGGTCGTCAGCAATTTCAAGGCCAGATTGTTCATGGCACTTAACTCTCAAACATATGCGGAAAAACCGCGCCGATGACCGGGGTTAATTTCGAACAGGTTTCAATCTTGTTCAAAAAATAGGCAAAAGTCTGCGTTTTTCGCACGCGATGCATACAATGTTTGGGGCGCTCATTGGGGCGGTGAAGCGCTCTGATTGGTGTCACGACAGCGAATTGCCTTGCCTCTTTGCTGTTTAACTGTTTGTAAATAAATTGAAACTTCACCCACTTCCGTCCGTTGAAACGATTTTGAACCTGCCCCGGATGAATTGGCACAGCCATTGCGAAGGGATGACACGGAAGGACGTGATCCGTTCCCCGTCCTGTGCCCGAACATCCAAGGAGAGTTCATCATGTCCGATCTTCCGATTTCCCGCCGTCGATTGTTGCAGACGGCTTCGGCTGCAGGCGTTCTCGGCGCCTCGTCACTTGGCCTGATCAATCCCGCCCGCGCTGCCGGTCTGACCATCGGCCTGATCTACGTTGGCCCGCGCGATGACTACGGCTGGAACCAGGCCCATGCGGTCGCCGCCAAGGCTCTGAAGCTCGTTCCCGGCGTCAAGGTCGTAGAAGAAGAGAACGTTCCCGAGACTGTGGCTGTCACCAAGACCATGGAATCCATGATCGAACTCGATGGCGCAGGGCTGATCTTCGCGACGTCCTTCGGCTACTACAGCCCCTATATGGTCGACGCCGCCAAGAAGTACCCGAAAGTCCAGTTCCGCCATGCGGCTCCGCTCTGGTCGTCGAAGGATCCGACGAATGCGGGCAGCTATTTCGGCTACCTCGATCAGGCGCATTACATTGATGGCGTTGCTGCTGGCCTGTCGACCAAATCCAACAAGCTCGGCTTTGTCGCGGCCAAGCCGATTTCCTCGGTGCTCTCGAATATCAACTCGTTCCTGCTCGGCGCGCGCAAGGTTAATCCGAAGGCAACCGTTCAGGTCATCTTCACAGGTGACTGGTCATTGCCGGTACGCGAGGCTGAGGCCACCAATGCGCTCATTGATGCTGGCGCAGACGTGATCACCTGCCACGTGGATAGCCCGAAGGTGGTCATCCAGACCGCCGAAAGCCGTGGCGCCAAGACCTGCGGCCATAATGCCAGCCAGGCTCCGCTTGCACCGAAAGGCTTCATCACTGGTGCCGAGTACAAGTGGGAAACCATCTACAAGAATTACGCTGACACACTGGCCAAGGGCGGCACGCTGCCGAACATGATGGCTGGCGGTTACGATCTCGATTTCGTGCAGAATACGCCCTATGGCGCTGGTGCAACGCCGGAGGCCATCAAGGCTGCGGATGCGGCGAAGGCCGAGATCAAGGCCAAGAAGGCCTATTACGTCGGCGAACTCAAGGACAACAAGGGCAATGTCGTCATCCCGGCAGGCACATCCTATGCGCCCTATGCGCCTTGGATCGACAGCATCAACTTCCTTGTCGAAGGTGTCCAGGGCTCGACGACCTGATTGGTCGAACGCATGAAACAGGTCCGGGCCCGCATCATTGGGCTCGGATCTGGACATCCAACCTGCAGGAGCCTCGCCGTGACTGTGATCAATCCAATGTCTTCCGAGGCGGGTACCACCTTGTCACCGGTGCGGGTGTTTTTCGATCAGGTTCGCACGGCCAGTGAATATGTCATTATCCCGCTGCTGGCGCTCGCCGTCACCTGCATCCTGTTTTCCGGCCTCTTGCTGATTCTGGGGCAATCGCCCGTCGATTTTTTTGAGCTGTTGTGGCGGGGCGGGTTCGGAACGCCGTTTTCCTGGCAAAACACGCTGACCCGGTCGTCCCCGCTGATCCTGACCGCGCTTTGTGTTGCCATCCCGGCCCAACTCGGACTGGTCATCATCGGCGGCGAAGGCGCGCTCGTGCTGGGCGGCTTCATGGCGGCGATCACCGCATTGCCTTTCCTCGGATGGGCGCCGCCGGCTGTCGTTTTGAGTGTCATGGCCATCGCCGGCGTCACAACAGGTGCAGTCTGGATCGGTGTCGTGGGTGCCCTCCGGTACTATCGGGGGATTAATGAGACGATTTCCAGTCTGCTGATGTTCTATATCGCCATTGCGATCATGAATTTCTTCGTGGAAGGCGCGTTCAAGGATCTGGCAAACCCGAACAAGCCCTCGACCAAGTCGATTGGCGACGCGAACATGATTGGCAAGATCCCCGGCATGGACGTTCATTGGGGATTTGTCGTTGGAATCGCGGTCGCCGTCATCCTCTGGGTTCTGATGAACCGGACGACATTCGGCTTCGCAGCCCGGATCACGGGCGGAAACATCCGCGCGGCCAAGGCACAGGGCTTGCCGGTTGGACTTTTGATGATTTCGGCCTGTGCCATAGCTGGCGGTTGCGCTGGCCTTGCCGGATTTTTTGAGGTGGCAGCCATTCAGGGCAAGGCGAATGCATCGCTCGCGGCAGGCTATGGCTTCACGGGCATTCTGGTCGCATTCCTTGCACGCCAGAATGCATTGGCAGCCGTGCCCTTCGCGATCCTGCTCGGCGGGATCGCGGCAGCCGGTGGCCTGATCCAGCGCCGCATGGGGCTTCCGGATGCGACCGTCAACGTCTTGACCGGTCTCATGTTCGTGGTCTTGCTGGTGAGCGAGACGCTTTATGGACGTATCCCACTCTTCAAACCAAGGGAGAGCTGAGCCATGGCAGTGACAGAACTCGGCTGGACAGGTGTGCCGCTGGCGATGTTTGCCGGAGCTATCCGCGTATCGACCCCCTTCCTGTTTGTGTCGCTGGGGGAATGCCTGACGGAAAAATCGGGTCGCGTAAATTTGGGGCTGGAAGGCACGCTGGTTTTCGGGGCCATGAGCGCCTACGCAATCGCCTATCTGACCGGCTCACCCTGGTTGGGTGTGCTGGTTGCCGGAATAGCCGGATCCTGCTTCGGCGCGATTCATGGCTTTATCTCCAAACTCCCGAAGGTGAATGACGTCGCGCTCGGCATTGCCTTGATGATGTTTGGCACCGGCTCGGCCTTTTTCCTAGGCAAGTCCTTCATCCAGCCCCAGGCTCCGCATCTGCCGTCGATCGATTTCGGCTTCTGGACGTCGATCCCGCAATTGAAGGTGGCCTTACAGATCAATCCGCTGTTCTTCGTCGGCCTCGCCATTGCCATCGCGATGTCCTGGATGTTCCGGACTACGCGGATCGGCCTGATTGTGCGCATGACCGGGGATTCATCGGCGACGGCACTGGCCATGGGCTATTCTGTCGATCGCGTGCGGCTGCTTGCGACGACCGTCGGCGGATTTCTCGCCGGGGTCGGTGGGTCCTTCCTGTCGCTCTATTATCCGGGAGCCTGGAATGAAGGCCTGTCCTCAGGGCAAGGGTTGATGGCGGTGGCGCTGGTGATCTTCGCGCGCTGGAGCCCAATGATGTGTTTCTGGGCCGCGCTACTGTTCGGGGCCGCCGGTGCCATCGGCCCGGCGCTGCAATCCATCGGCATCAGCCAGGGCTATCACTTCTTCAACGCCGCTCCCTACATCCTGACGCTCGTGATCATGATCGTCTCGATATCGCCGAAGCGGTCGTTGCGCGGTGCGCCGGGTGAGTTGTCGATCACCAGATAGGGTCAAAGCATGACTGACACGCTCGATGAACGCATCAACGCGGCGCTTGTTCCCGGTGGTCGGACGCTTCCCGCTGATCCCTATCCCTGGCCATTTGATGGCGATCTCCGGCCTGAGAATACGGCACTTGTCGTTATCGACATGCAGACGGATTTCTGTGGTCCGGGCGGTTATGTCGACAGCATGGGCTACGATATCTCGCTGACCCGCGCCCCGATTGAACCGCTGAAAGTCCTGTTCGCTGGCATGCGCGCCAAAGGCTATCACATCATCCATACCCGAGAAGGCCACAAGCCGGATCTGTCGGATCTGCCTCAGAACAAGCGCTGGCGCAGTCAACGGATCGGCGCAGGGATCGGCGATCAGGGACCATGCGGTCGCATTCTCGTGCGCGGCGAACCGGGGTGGGAAATCATTCCGGAACTGGCACCTCTGCCCGGTGAAGCCATCATCGACAAGCCCGGCAAAGGCTCCTTCGCCTGCACGGACTTCGAGTTGGTCCTGCGCCTCAAGGGCATTCGCAACCTGATCCTGACCGGGATTACGACAGACGTCTGCGTCCATACCACGATGCGGGAGGCCAATGATCGTGGCTTTGAATGCCTGTTGCTGGAGGATTGCTGCGCGGCGACCAAATACGCCAACCATCTCGCGGCCATCGACATGATCAAGATGCAGGGCGGCGTCTTCGGGGCGGTTGCAACATCGGCGCAAGTGCTGGAGGCGATCGCATGACCGACAAGACGATGCCAGCCGTTGGACTTGAAACCGTCGGAATGACGAAGATCTTTGGCTCGCTTGTTGCGCTTGAGGATGCGTCGATCCGTGTGGCTCCGGGCACTATGCACGCGCTTCTCGGCGAAAATGGCGCGGGCAAATCAACGCTCGTCAAATGCATCATGGGCTTCTACCAGCCGACCCGCGGCAAGATCATCGTCGATGGCGTCGAAGAGATCGTGCGGAACCCGCGCGATGCCATGAAGCTCAAGCTCGGCATGGTCTATCAGCATTTCACGCTGGTCCCGAGCCTGACGGCTGCGGAAAACCTCGTCATTTCGCGCCCGGATTGCCCGAGCATCGTCAATTGGACTGCGGAACTTGCCAACCTTGAGGCGTTTCTGGACCGGATGCCGTTCAAGGTTCCGCTCAGGACACCCGTTTCGTCCCTGTCAGCGGGTGAAAAGCAGAAGCTGGAAATCCTGAAGCAGCTTTACCTTGACCGGCGGTTCCTCATTCTGGATGAGCCGACCTCCGTTCTGACACCGGGCGAGGCGGACGAAATCCTTGGCCTGTTGCGCGACATGACGCGGGCGGGCGAACTGACGATCCTGATGATCACCCACAAGTTCCGCGAAGTGAACGCCTATTGCGACGAGGTCAGTGTCCTGCGTCGCGGCAAATACGTCGGATCGGGCAAGGTCTCGGACCTCACCACCGACGAAATGGCGCATATGATGATCGGCGATACCAAGCTGCGTGAACGCTCGGCCCGCGTTGAACAGGGTGCTGACCGGACCGTGCTCGAATTATCCGCGCTCTTTGCCTCTGATGACGAGGGACTACCTGCGATTGCCTCCGTTGACCTGAAGGTCAAGGCGGGTGAAATCGTCGGGATTGCAGGCGTTTCGGGCAATGGGCAATCGGAACTCGTCGAAGTCCTGTCAGGCCAGCGTGATCTGGATGATGGCCGCATCTTCATCAATGGCCAGCCGTTTGAGCCGACGCGTCAGCATATGGACAAGTTCAAGGTGTTTGGCCTGCCCGAAGAGCCGCTGAAAAATGCCACGGCACCCAGACTGTCTGTTGCCGAAAACATGGCCATGCGCTCCTTTGACAAGCCGCCGATCTCGCAAAACGGCTGGTGGCTCTCGCCGCGACCGATGAAGGCAAAGGCACGCGAACTGATCGCTCAATACCGCGTCAAGACGCCCGGTCCTGACACGCCGATCCAGAACCTGTCCGGCGGCAACGTCCAGCGGGCGGTGCTGGCCCGCGAACTGTCGGGGGATGTCGAAGTGCTGATTGTGGCCAACCCCTGCTTCGGGCTGGATTTTGCGTCGGTGGCCGACATCCGCGCCCAGATCATCGAGCAACGGAATTCGGGAGCGGCGGTGTTGCTGGTCTCGGAAGATCTGGACGAGATTCTGGAACTGTCGGACCGCGTTGCTGTGATGTCGGAAGGCCATATCACCTATGTGTCGCCCATCGGCGAGACAGACCGCAACACGATTGGTCACGCCATGGCCGGGGGGCATTGATGATCACGGTCGCCGCTGCCCAGCCATTCCCCTTCGCGTTTCCGCCGGATCGCACCGCGCTCATCGTCATCGATATGCAGCGCGATTTCATCGAACCCGGCGGGTTCGGCGAGACACTTGGCAATGACGTATCGCTGCTGTCGGCGATCGTTCCGACAACGGCCCGGCTGATCGGACTGTTCCGCGCGCAGGGCTGGACCATCATTCACACCCGCGAGAGCCATGCGGCTGACCTGGCGGACTGTCCCCCTGCCAAGCGCACGCGCGGCGGGCCAGCGCTTCGCATTGGTGACGAGGGACCCATGGGCCGGATTCTGGTGCGCGGCGAGCCGGGCAACGACATCATTCCTGAGCTCGCGCCATTGCCGGGTGAAATCATCATCGACAAGCCGGGCAAGGGCGCGTTCTACGCAACCGCGCTCGGCGACATCTTGCGACTGAAGGGCATCACGCATCTGATCTTCGCCGGCGTGACGACGGAAGTCTGCGTTCAGACAACAATGCGCGAGGCAAATGATCGTGGCTACGATTGCCTGTTGATTGAAGACGCAACGGAGAGCTATTTTCCAGCCTTCAAGGCTGCGGCTATCGACATGATCCGTGCCCAAGGCGCAATTGTCGGCTGGACTGCGCCACTTGCCGCACTCGAAGCCGCTGTGAAGGGAACCCGATGACGACGCCGAACTTCGATGCCGAGGTCTATTTCGCGACCATGTCCGCTACAATCGGGTTGCACGTCGATGAAGCGTGGCTTCCGGGCATCTACGGAAATCTTCAGGCCGTCAAACGGGCGGCGGATCTGGTGCTCGGGCTGGACCTTGGCGATCACGCTGAACCCGCACCTGTGTTCGAGGCCATGTCATTCGAGGATTTGATGCCATGAGTGACACAGCCCTTGAAATTGCGGCCAAGGTCGCATCGGGTCGCTTGTCTGCCGAAACTGCCGTCCGCGATGCCCTCTCGGTCATTGCGGCTAGAAACCCGGCGCTCAATGCCTTCACCGATGTCACCGCCGAACGTGCTGTCGCGCGGGCCAAGGCAATCGACGCAGAGTTGGCAAAAGGCGTGAAACACGGGCCGCTGGCCGGCGTTCCCTTCGCGGTCAAAAATCTGTTCGATATCAAGGGCCTCCCGACGCGGTCAGGTTCGAAGATCAATCGTGAGCTGCCGCCTGCGCCCCAGGATGCAACGCTGGTCGAACGGCTTGAGGCCGCTGGTGCAATCCTCGTCGGCGGATTGAACATGGGCGAATACGCCTATGATTTCACCGGCGAGAATGCCCATGACGGCAATTGCCTTAATCCGCATGACCCCTCAAGGATGACCGGCGGCTCATCAAGCGGGTCTGGCTCTGCGGTCGGCGCAGGTATGGTCCCGCTGGCATTGGGCTCGGATACCAACGGATCGATCCGGGTGCCTGCCTCATTCTGCGGGATCTTCGGACTGAAGCCGACCTATGGGCGGCTGTCGCGTGCCCGATCCTATCCCTTCGTCGGCAGCCTCGATCATCTCGGGCCGTTCGCGCGGTCGGTTGCTGATCTCGCTGTTGCCTATGACGTGATGCAGGGTCCGGATTCCGCTGATCCGCATCTGGCCAAACGGCCCGTGGAGCCGGTGTCGCACAGGATTGGCGAGGGAATTGCTGGTCTCAGGATCGCCCGGCTCGGCGGCTATTTTGCCAAGAACGGTCATGCGGAAGCCTTTGCGGCCGTCGATGTCGTGGCGAGGGCGCTCGATGTCAAAGCCGAGATCGAGTTGCCAGAAGTCGCGCGTGCGCGGGCAGCGGGCTTCGTGATCACGGCGGCAGAGGGGGCTGCGCTGCACGCCAATCGCCTCAGGACCCGAGCGCAGGATTTTGATCCCGATACCCGCGATCGGTTTCTCGCCAATCTGACGATCCCGGCTCTCTGGGTGATCCAATCGCAGAAGTTGCGGTCTTGGTTCCGGGCGAGGGTCGCCGAGATTTTCCGTGACGTCGACATCCTGCTGGCTCCGGCAACGCCCTGCGTCGCGCCGAAGTCCGGCACAAAGATCCTGACGCTGGATGGCGTTGATCTGCCACTCAGGGCCAATATTGGCGTCTTCACCCAGCCCATCTCGTTCATCGGCCTGCCGGTGGTGGCCGCGCCGATCTGGGTCCCTGACACGCATTTACCATTGGGCGTGCAGATCATTGCGGCTCCCTGGGCCGAGCACAAGGCGTTGCAGGTGGCGGCCCATCTGGAGCGCGAAGGTATCGCACGTGCACCGGTCGCAAGGGGTTGAAGATGGAGGTGAATATTCCGGACGTACAGGCCGAGTTAACCGCCATCTTCCATGTGTATGAAACCGCGCTGGTGACCAATGATGTCGCCACGCTGGATGCCCTGTTTCTTGTCTCGCCCCAGACGATCCGCTACGGCATCACGGAAAATCTCTACGGCTACGACGAGATCGCCGCTTTCCGGAAGGCGCGTCCATCGGTCGGCCTGATGCGCACCATTGAACAGACTGTCATAACGACCTATGGCCGCGATTTCGGGATCGCCTCAACCTTGTTCCGGCGCGATAATGCACCCGGCAAGGTTGGCCGCCAGATGCAGACCTGGGTCAGGACGCCTGACGGCTGGAAGGTCGCAGCCGCCCATGTCAGCGTGATTGCGGAATAAATTACGCCCGCGGCGTGAAAACCACGCAATATCGTACTTTCAACACGGCCAAAAATACCGCGGGCGCAGTCTGTTTCCAGACCACGCCCGTGGCATCGCGGAGGCCGCTTGGGAGCTATAATTGCCCGGGTTGGCTTATGCCTTTGGCTGGATGCGTTCCTGGGCCGGGTTATGACCAAGGATCATGACCAGGATAGCCCCGACCAATGCGCAGGCCGCGAGGAACATGATGCTGGCGTATTCGTTGCCAGTTTGATCGCGCAGCTTTCCAAATATCCACGGACCGAAAAATCCACCGAGATTGCCAATTGAGTTGACCGCCGCGATGCCGACTGCTGCGCTGGTGCCTGACAGGAAGGTCGTCGGAAGTGTCCAGAACACCGGCAGCACGGCGAAGAAGCCGAACCCGGCGACACACAGGAATGCCATCTTGATGGTTGGGTCTGCAACCAACGACGCAGATGCGAGCCCGGCGACAATGATCAGAAGCGGGATGATTGCATGCCACTTGCGCTCTGCCGTCTGGTCCGAATGACGGCTCCAGACAATCATACCAATAGCACCAACCGCGTAAGGTAACGCATTGACAAGTCCAGCTTGTACATTCGAAAGACCAAACGCCTTGACGATCTGCGGCAGGAAGAACGACAGACCATACTGCGGGATGTTGCAGCCCATGTAGACGAAGCCGAGCGCGATGATGCGCCAGTCAAACATTGAGCGGACAATCGATAGAACACCATGGCGATCACGATTGGCGCGTTCCATGTCGAGCTGGTTCTGCAACCAGGTGCTCTCTTCCGTTGACAGCCAACCGGCAGCCTTCGGACGATCGGTCAGGTAGTAAAGAACGACAGCCGACATCACCAGAGCGGGCAAGGCCTCGATGATGAACATCCACTGCCAACCATGCAGGCCGGAAACGCCTTCCATGTCCAAGATGTAACCCGAAATAGGCGACCCAATTACTGTTGAGATTGGAATGGCGAACATGAACAGCCCGATAATTCGGGCGCGATAGGCGGCGGGGAACCAGAGGGTGATGAAGAAGATGATGCCGGGGAAAAAGCCGGCTTCAGCCACGCCGAGCAGCAATCTAACGAATATGATACTAGATACGCCTTGCACAAAGGCCTGTGCCCCCGTGATAATGCCCCAGGTCAACATGATACGGGCGATCCAGATGCGAGCGCCGAAACGATCAAGTGCCATGTTGCTTGGTACTTCAAAAATAAAATACGTCCAGAAGAATATTCCTGCCGCGAACCCAAACTCTTGGTTGCTAAGTCCAAGATCCTTACTAATCGGTCCACCGGCAAAGCTCATATTCACACGGTCCAGATAGGCGATGAAATAGCAAAGCATCAGGAACGGAACGAGCCGCCAGGTCACCTTGCTCATTGTCCGTTTTTCAAGTTCCGACATATCCGTTCCCTCCAAAAGAACATGTTATGGTCATTCGTCATGGCTGCGAGGCCATGAGCGGCTCTGCCTTACATGCAGGCATGCAGTTTCTTGGGATCGGCGAGGCCGTATCCAAGCGCTGTTTTAGACTGAAGCGTCAGCACTCACAACAATGTTAGCGCTGACATTGAAAGAATAATTATGGATTTATTAAGCATTGTCAAACTCTTGCGGGGATAAACAAATATTGCAGCGCACAATGCGCCTGCCGCCTGGCATCCAGTTCCGATTGGCCACGCCCGGAGATTGAATGCAAAATGAACTTAAATATCAGAAATAATTGAATAAATTTCATCGGGACTGCCGATTTCGTCCAGCGATTCACGGTTCTGCCATCTCCTGTTGAATAAGATCCAGCCGGTAACTTTTGATTAACTATAATTGCAATCAGTTTGGTCCGAAGGCCGCCATGAAGGTATCCACAGCAGCGGCGACGCCGTGTTCGATTTCGTCGCGGTCCAGTTGGTCGCTCATGCCGAACAGAACTCGCTTGTACATGCCACTCTGGCAAAGTTCCAGAAATTGCCACGCCGCCCGCTCGGGATCACGGACCCGGAGATTGCCCAGCCTGGCTTGTTCAGAAAGGTAGGCGGCCAGCTTGGTGGCACCATAGAGCGGACCGGCCTCATAGAAGGCGCGACCCAGTTGGGGAAATTTGCCCGTAACCGCAATGACCGTCCGCACATGGGCGATCGTGTCCGGGCGCGACATCATTTCCAGCAGATTGCAGCCGAAATTCGTCAGAACCTCGCGCGGAGAGCCCAGATCGAAGGCGAGGGAACACAGACGTTCCGCCTGCTGCTGCCGCTCTTCGCGGATCAACGCCTCAAACAAATGCTCCTTGGACGAGAAATAAACGTAAAGCGTGCCCTTCGACACGCCAGCTGTTCGGGCGATGTCGTTCATGCTGGTGCCGTCAAAGCCCGACTTCAGAAATTCAGCGCGGGCGCCATCCATGATCTGGCGACGCTTCGCACCGCCATCCGGCATGGCATCAGTCAGGTCATCGATTGCAGCTGCGGCCTTCATGCGTCGCCTCAAGTGCGGAACCGGCAGAAACTGGATCGATCGCCTGATCCATTTCCTCCAAGATCCGTAGAAACAGATATAAAAAATTGACCGAACGGTTCGGTCTTGCTTGATTTACGTGCGAAACACCTCTAAGTCAATCGTCATTGACCGAACGGTTCAGTTCGGTCGCTCTAGCATTCAGTATGGGAACGTTCGCATGGCTCAGGATCAGTCAAACACTGCAACAGTTGCCGTGATTCACCCGCGTGGATCGGCTGAGGCAACTGCTCAGGCGAACAGTCCGACTGCTCCGCAACCGTCTCCGGCGGCACTACAGCCAGCGAGCAACGCCCCGACGGCAGCCGCCAGTACGGCCGCCGCCCCCAAGCCGAAAGGCGGCGGTTTGCGTCGGCTGATCCTCTTGATCATCATTGTCGCTGCCCTCAGTTATGCCGGGAACATGGGCTACCAGTATTTCGTCAGTGGCCGCTTCATCGTGACGACCGATGACGCCTATGTCGGAGCATCCACGGCGATCATTTCCGCCAAGGCGACCGGGCATCTTGTTGAAGTCGCTGTCGCCAACAATCAGTCTGTGAAGGCGGGTGATCTCCTCGTTCGGATCGATCCCGGCGATTACCAGTTGGCCGTCGATGCCGCAAAGGACAAGATCGTCAGCCAGGATGCAGTGATCGCGCGCGTTGCTCGTCAGGCCGAATCCCAGTTGGCCGTGATTGCCGGTGCTGAGGCGCAGGTCGGTGCGGCACGTGCAGCCCTGTCAGGTGCCGAGGCGGAGGTACAGCGTGCAGCGCTTGAATTCGACCGATCGCAGAAAATGGCGGAGACCAACGTCGGTTCGTTGCAGCGGCTCGAACAGGCAACTGCCGATAAGGCGCGCACGGCGTCCTCTCTCCTGACGGCCCGCGCAAACGTCTCTGTTTCTGAGGCGGCGCTCGCATCGGCCAAGGGCAATCTGGATGTGCTAAAGGCTCAAGAGGTTGAGGCAACCGCCACGCGTCGCGAATTGCAGACCGCTTTGGCGAAGGCCGAACATGATATGACGTTCACAGAGGTTCGTGCGCCTTTTGACGGGGTTATCGGCAACAAGGCGGTCGAGCTTGGCCAATACGCTCTGCCCGGTACGCGTCTTTTCGCGCTTGTGAATCCGGCCAAGACCTATGTGGATGCCAATTTCAAGGAAACCCAGCTCGAAGGGATCAAGGTCGGTCAAAAGGTCGACATTGCCATGGATTCGCGCGGAGGTGCGGTCATCCAGGGCGTGGTTGAATCTATCGCGCCCGCCACGGGCTCGCAATTCTCACTGCTGCCGCCCGACAATGCCACGGGCAATTTCACCAAGGTCGTCCAGCGCGCTGCTGTTCGAATTGCCCTTGCGGTGGAGGATGTGAAGGCGAACCGCCTGATACCTGGTCTTTCGGTCATTGCATCCGTGCACACACGTGACGAAAGCCTGCCTGCACCGACGATTGTCGGCTTCTTCAAGGATACGTTCGGCATTGACCTCGCGAAGTCGTCGCGGAGTGGCAAATGAGTTCGACTGGCGGCGCAACCGGAGCCAACCCTTCCAGCGCGCCGGCATCGAAGCCTGCGACGGGCGGACCGGGTGCGCCCGCAGCCGTGGCTTTCAGCACTAGGAAGCTGATTGCCTTCATCTTCATGGTGTTTGGTATGTTCATGGCGATCCTGGACATCCAGATCGTCTCGGCGTCGCTGTCGGAAATTCAGGCCGGGTTATCTGCGTCTTCGGATGAGGTGACCTGGGTCCAGACGAGCTATCTGATCGCCGAAGTGATCATGATCCCGCTCTCCGGATTCCTGAGCCGCGTGTTCTCGACCCGGCTGCTGTTCACACTGTCAGCGGCTGGCTTCACGCTGATGAGCTTTGCCTGTGCGCACGCATCCTCGATCAACGAGATGATCTTCTGGCGGGCGCTGCAGGGCTTCATAGGCGGTGGCATGATCCCGACCGTCTTCGCCGCCGCATTCACGATCTTCCCTCCGCGCTTGCAGCCGGTTGTCGCCCCGATCATCGGACTGGTCGCGACCTTGGCACCAACCGTCGGACCGACCATTGGTGGCTATCTGACAGACCTGTTCTCCTGGCACTGGCTGTTCCTCGTCAACATCATCCCCGGCATCATCGTCTCGACCGCGTCCTGGTTCCTGATCGATTTCGACAAGCCGGATTACACGCTGCTGAGGCGATTTGATTATGTCGGTCTCATCGGCATGGCGGTGTTTCTGGGCGCGCTCGAGTACGCTCTGGAAGAGGGACCATCAAAGGACTGGCTGGAAAGCGAGCCTGTCACGCTGGCGCTGATCATGTCGGCAACGGGTGGCATCTTCTTTTTCTGGCGTGCCTTCACGGCTCACCAGCCGATCGTCGATCTCTCCTGCTTTACCAACCGGAACTTCTGGACAGGCTGCCTGCTGTCCTTCGTCATGGGCGTCGGGCTCTACGGCCTGACGTATATCTATCCCGTGTATCTTGCCTCGGTGCGTGGGTATTCGTCCTTGCAAATCGGCGAGACGATGTTCGTGACCGGCGTCTGCATGTTCGTCTGTGCGCCGATCTCCGGCAAACTGATGACCAAGGTCGATCCACGATTGATGATTGCCGTCGGTTTCACCGGATTTGCGATTGGGACCTATCAGGCATCGATGATCACGCAGGACTGGGACTTCTGGGAACTTCTGGTTCCGCAGATGTTCCGAGGGTTCTCTCTGATGCTGTGCATGGTCCCGATCAACAATCTCGCGCTTGGCACGATGCCTCCGCAGAAGATCAAGAATGCCTCCGGTGTCTATAATCTCACGCGAAATGCGGGCGGCGCCTTTGGACTGGCCCTGATCAACACGGTTCTCGACAAGCGCGCTGACATGCACATTGAGCGGCTGCATGATTCCGTCGCCTGGGGACGGACCGTTGCCGACGAGACCCTTGCGCAAATGACGGCGGCCTTCTCGTCGCTGGGTTCAGATGCTCAGTCGGCAGCGATCAAGCAGATGACCCGCATGGCGCATCGTCAGGCGGAAGTCATGGCGCTTAGCGATGTGTTCCTGGTACTCACGGCGCTCTTCCTGTCGCTCGTCGGATTGACGCTCGTCATGAACAAGCCAGCACCGCGGCCTTCGGGTGGTGGTGGCGGGGGACATTAACCCGCCGTATCAAGCGACGCGGTGCATGCGTCGACCTCGCCCGAAAATACAGGCGTCTCAGTTTGCCGTCTGCTTGCGGAACTTGTTCGTGCGCTTGGGATGCCACCATTTGCCCTTGAGCACGACGCCCTCGGAGACAATCTTCTGATTGCCGATCAGATGCTCGCCGACGACGTCGACATAGTCGAACTTGCCTTCCTTGACCGTCAGGATCGTCGCATCCCCGAGCGAGCCGACCTTCAGCGAACCGTATTCCATGCGTTGCAACGTCAGCGCCGCGTTGACGGTGGAGCACTTGATAACGTCATAAAGCGGCATGCCCATGCACAGGAACTTCGACATGGTCGTGACCTGGTCAAAGGCCGGGCCGTCGATACAGAGCGCATGGACGTCCGAGGAAATCGTGTCTGGCGGGAAGCCGTTCGCGAGCATGGCGCGTGCTGTCTTGAACGCGAACGATCCCTTGCCGTGGCCGATATCGAAAAACACACCGCGCTTGCGCGCCGATTGCACTGCCGCCTTGACGGTGCCCTGTGCCGTGACAGGTGCGTTCGGGAACGGCCGGAAGGCGTGCGTCAACACGTCGCCGGGACGAAGCATGTCGAGGACTTCCTCGTATGACGGCGGCGGATGGTCGATGTGGCACATGAGCGGCATGCCGACCTGCTCTGCTGCCTGAAGCGCGGCATTCAACGGGGCGGTGCCCTGCGAGCCCGAGGAATGCCGACCCACCCGCACCTTGATGCCGACGATCAGGTCACGGTTCTTGTCGGCAACTTCGGCGCATTCGGTGGGAGCCATCAGGCGGATGTCTTCGCTTTCTCCGACCATCACGGTTTTCGAGAAGCCGTAAATGCCGGCATGCGACACATGCAGATAGGCGAGAATCCGGGCTTCCGAGCGCTCGATGACATGTTTTCGGAACCCCGGCCAATTGCCCGGTCCGGCGCTACCCGTATCAATCGACGTCGTCACGCCCGACAGGCGGCAGAAATCATCGGCGTCGATGCCCAGCGATGTGCCGCCCCAATAGACGTGCGTATGCAGATCGATGAGGCCTGGTGACAGGATATAGCCTGAGAGGTCCCGGACATCCGTCGACGCGTCCGCCTTGAGGTCCTTGCCAAAGCCTGAGACCCGACCATCCTTGAACCCGACATCAACGACGCCATCATGGTTCTGGGATGGATCGATCACGCGCGCGCCGCGCAGGATAAGATCATGCATGGGTCAATCCTTCTGGCAGGGCTGTATCATTTAAATGGCAAGCGGCGGTATGGCCGGGCTCGAGGATCCGCAGTTCCGGTTCTTCGGTCCGGCAGCGATCAAAGGCATGCGGGCAGCGCGTATTGAACCGGCAGCCTTTTGGCGGGTTGACCGGACTTGGCAAGTCGCCCTTCAGCAGAATGCGCGACGGCTTCGTTTCCGGGTCCGGGATCGGAACCGCAGATAAAAGCGCCTGCGTGTAGGGATGCTTGGGCGATGTGAAGATCTGGTCGCGCGTACCCATCTCCACGATCTTGCCCAGATACATGACCGCGACACGATGCGTCATGTGCTCGACGATGGCGAGATCGTGGCTGATGAACAGGAGCGCCAGACCCAGTTCCTTCTGCAGGTCACCAAGCAGATTGACGATCTGCGCCTTCACCGACACGTCGAGTGCCGAGACCGCTTCATCACAGATGATCAGGTCTGGTTCGGCAGCCAGTGCGCGCGCAATCCCAATGCGCTGACGTTGTCCGCCCGAGAATTCATGCGGCCAGCGGTCGATGGCGTCGCGGCGCAGACCGACGCGCTCCATGAGATCACCGAGTTTTTTTGTCATCTCGGACCGCGACTTGCCCAGTCCGAAATTGGTCATCGGTTCGGCCAGGATGTCACGCACCTTCATGCGTGGATTGAGGCTCGAAAACGGGTCCTGAAACACGACCTGCATCTGGCGACGCAAGGGCCGCAAGGAACCGGCGGACAGATCATCGATCCGGCGACCGTTGAGAACAACCTGCCCTCCGGTCAGCGGGAACAGGCGCAGCAATGCCTTGCCGACGGTCGATTTCCCGCAACCGGATTCACCCACCAGCGACAGTGTCTCACCCCTATCGATGGTGAAGGACACACCGTCGACCGCATAGACCTTGGCCTTCACGCCGCCGAACAACCCGCCACGGATCGGGAAATGCTTCTTGATATCATTGACTTCGAGGAGTGTCGTGCTCATGCAACGCTCTCCTGTTCCTGCGAAATGCCACCGGATTTTGCCGAATAATGGCAGGCCGCGATCTGTTCCGGTGCCTTCAGTTCAAGGCCCGGCGCAACTGATCGACACAGATCCGTTGCCTCGCTGCAGCGACCGGCAAACACACACCCCTGAATGCGCGATTTCAGGCTCGGCACCATCCCCGGAATCTCGGAAAGCCGTTCGATTGTGCCCGCCCGCGAAGAGCCCAATCGTGGTACGGCTCCAAGCAACCCGCGTGTATAGGGATGCAGCGGATTGGCGAACAATTTCCGGACCGGTGCTTCCTCGACCTTGCGGCCCGCATACATGACCACCACGCGATCCGCGACCTCGGCCACCACGCCAAGGTCATGCGTAATCAGAAGGATCGCCGCACCGACGCGGTCTTTCAGCGCTTTCATCAGATCGAGGATCTGCGCCTGAATGGTGACGTCCAGCGCCGTTGTCGGCTCGTCGGCGATCAGGAGTTTTGGAGAACAGGCGAGCGCGATTGCGATCATCACCCGCTGTCGCATGCCGCCCGACAATTGATGCGGATATTCGGCCACCCGCCGTTTCGGCTCCGGGATGCCAACGAGTGCCAGCATCTCGACGGCTCTTTCGGTGGCCTCGGCCCCCGTCAATCCCTGATGTAGGCGGAGCGTTTCACCGATCTGGCGACCGATGGTGAGCACCGGATTGAGGCTGGTCATCGGCTCTTGAAAGATCATGCTGATCTCGTTGCCACGGATCGCACGCATCTCGGCGTCGGAGAGTTCAAGAAGGTTCTTGCCCTGAAACCGGATGGCCCCCGCGATCTTGCCCGGTGGTTCGGGAATGAGGCGCAGGATCGACATGGCGGTGACCGACTTGCCGCAGCCGCTTTCCCCGACGACTGCCAGGGTCTCACCGGCATTGATGGAAAAGGTCACGCCGTCGACGGCCCGGTTGATACCGTCTGGTGTCCGGAAATGGGTTTGCAGCCGATCAATTTCGAGGAGCGCCATCGGGTGTCCTCACAAACGTTTGGCGAGGCGCGGATCAAGGAGATCACGCAATCCATCACCGAGCAGGTTGACCGCAAGCACCGTCAGGGACAGGAAAACGGCGGGGAACAGGATGATCAGCGGCTTCACTTGCCAGAGCGCCCTCCCATCGGCCATGATGTTGCCCCAAGAGGAGACAGACGGCGGGATTCCCGCGCCGATGAAGGAGAGAATGGACTCAGTGATCATCGCGCTGGCACAGATGTAAGTCGCCTGCACGCTCATGGCCGCGAACGTGTTGGGCAGGATGTGCCGCATGATGAGCATCGGCAGGCGTGTGCCGGACGCGATTGCCGCTTCGATATAGGGCAGTTCGCGCAACGATAGCACGAGACCGCGCACCAGTCGGGCGACCTGCGGGATCTGCGCGAGCGTGATGGCGATGATCACATTCTGTACGCTGCCGCGCGTCAGGGCCATCAGGGCAATGGCGAGGAGGATCGGCGGGATCGACAACATGCCGTCGATGGCGCGCATGATGATCCCATCGGCCCAGCGCACCATGCCGGACACCAGACCAATCAGCAGTCCCGCCACCGACGACAGGAACGCGACACCGAACCCGACCACGAGCGAGACGCGCGCGCCATAGATACAGCGCGAATAGATGTCGCGACCCAGAGCGTCCGTGCCGAACCAGTTCACAGCCGACGGCAGGCGCGTACGCTTGGAGGGCGCAATGGCTGTTGGATCATAAGTGCCGAGATAGGGTGCGGCAATTGCCAGGATCAACATGATCAATAGAACGCCGCCACCAATGGCAATGGCCGGGTTTCGTTGGCAGAACCCGAAGAACCCGCGCAGCGGCTTTCGGGCCTTCAGGATGTCCGGCATCTCTTCGGCGACGCAGAGCCCGGGCGGCAACTCGAACGGATGGCTTGCGGGCATCAATAGCGGATCCTCGGATCAAGCAGGGTGTAAATGACGTCGACGGCGAGGTTGATGATCACATAAGTAAAGCTGAACAACAGCACGACGCCCTGGATGATGGGATAGTCGCGGCGCAGGATCGCATCGACGGTCAGCCGTCCGATGCCGGGGATCGCAAACACGGTCTCGGTCACGACCGCGCCACCGATCAGCAGGGCGATCCCGAGGCCGATCACGGTGACAATCGGGATTGCGGCATTCTTCAGTGCATGGACGAACAGAATGCTCTGCTGCCCCACCCCCTTCGATCGCGCCGTCCGAATGTAATCCTGCTGAAGCACATCGAGCATCGAGGCACGTGTGATGCGCGCAATCAAGGCCACATAGACAAAGCCCAGCGTGATCGCAGGCAGAATCAGGTTCTGGAACCAGGGCCAGACGCCATGCGACAACGGCGTATAGCCCTGCACCGGCAACCAGCCGAACTGGAGGCCGAAGACATAGGCGAGCAGATAGCCGACGACGAACACCGGCACCGAAAACCCGATGACGGCAAAGGTCATGATCACGCGATCGATCAGGGAATTGGCCTTCCAGGCCGCCAACACGCCCATCGGCACGGCAAACAGGATCGCGAAGATCAATGTAACCAACATAAGTGAAAGTGTTGGCTCGATCCGCTGTGCGATCATGCTCGTGACGGGCAGATTGGTGAAGATGGAGGTGCCGAGATCACCCTGCACAAGATGATAGAGCCAATCGACAAAGCGGACGATGAAGGGTCGGTCTAACCCGAGGCCAGCCCTGATCCGTTCGATATCTTCGAGACTTGCCTGATCGCCCGCGATCACCGCAGCCGGGTCGCCGGGCGCGATGTAAAGCAGGCTGAACACAAAGAGGGCGACGAACCCCATGACGGGGATCGTCGTAAAGATGCGCCTGATCAGGAATGCGAACATAGGGATGCCACCGTCACGCCTTCGACACACCCCAGAAGAACGGGAGCGGACCTTTCACGATGCCCGAAACATTCTTGCGCCAGGCCTGATAGCTCTTGAAGAAACCCGTGGGCGCATAGATCACATCGTCCATCGCCGCAGTGTTGAGTTTTGCGATAGCCGCCTTTTCCTCGTTCAGATCCTTGGCTTCGAACCAGGCTGCAACCTGCGTTTCAACGGCGTCACTCTTTGGCCAGCCGAACCAGCCCTTGTCATTGGCGCGAATGGCGGGATAGGCCGCCGGGTTGAGACAGTCTGCGCCCGCATGCCACGTGTGGAACATGTTCCAGCCACCCTGTGATGGCGGTGTCTTCAGCGCGCGACGGGCGCCGACCGTGCCCCAGTCTGTCGCCACGAAGTCGACCTTCATGCCCATCTTGGTCAACAGGTCCGCCGTAACGTCGCCCATCGACTTCGTGATCGGCTGGTCCTGCGCCACCACGCATGTGACCGGCTCGCCCTTGTAGCCGGCCTCGGCCAACATCTTCTTGGCAAGCTCAAGGTTCTTCATCTTGAGCTTCTCACCACCAGCATCGGTATAAAGTGGCGTGTTCGGCGTGAAGAAACTCGGGAGGTTGGCCCAGAGATCATCGTTGTCGCCAACGATCGAGCGCATGTAATCTTCCTGGTTCATGGCAACCAGAACCGCCTGCCGGATCAGCTTGTTATCAAAGGGCGGGTGCAGGTGGTTCATGCGGAAAGAGCCGATGTTGCCCAGGGGATCGGCGATATCGACCTGCACATCCTTGTTGGCCCGCAGCACCGGCACCAGATCGGAAATCGGGCTTTCCCACCAGTCAACTTCGCCATTCTGCAGCGCAGCGGACGCCGTTGCCGCGTCCGGCATGATGATCCATTCGATGCGATCAACCAGCATCTTCTTGCCGCCCGCGAGCCAGGATGCAGGCTCGGAGCGTGGAACATATCCACCGAATTTTTCGAATACGGCCTTCGCGCCCGGCACCCATTCGGCCTTGGCGAACGACATCGGGCCCGATCCGACATATTCATTGATTTGCTTGAATGGATCCGTCTTGGCAATCCGCTCCGGCATGATGAAGGCGACCGGGGCATTGTTCTTGCCCAGCGCCAGCAGCATCTTTGGGTATGGCTTCTTGAGCGACCAGCGGAATGTCCGGTCGTCAAGCGCCACCAGTTCGTTTTCGATTGCCTTGATGCCAAGGCCCATCGGGTCGCGTGCGGCCCATCGATTGAGGCTGGCGATCACGTCCTTTGCCAGCACCGGCTCGCCATCGTGGAATTTGAGGCCTTCGCGCAGTTTGAAGGTCCAGACCGACTTGTCAGCTGAAATCTCTTCGCTCTCAACCATTTGCCGTTGCGGCACAAGCTTGTCGTCAAAGCCGTAGAGCGTATCCCAGACGAGCGCCGCAGCATTGCGGACAACATATTGTGTGCCCCAAACCGGATCGAAATTGGCGAGATTGGCCTGAGGAACAAACTTGAGGACCTTCGAAGACCCCTGTGCAATAGCTGGTCGAGCCAGACCGCCTGAAGCTGCCAAAAGGGCCGCCGCACCAGTCGATTTCACAAAAGTTCTGCGATCCATGGATGGGTTCCTCATCTCTCGATTTTGTCGACGGAGATTTTTACACTGCCTGACACGACGATCCAGACACCGGCACTCCTTGGTGCGAGTGTACGTCAACAAAACAAGTTAGCAAGCCACATGCCATGCGAGCCAAATTGGCAGGCCGGGCGGTGTTAGTCCGGCAAATGCGGACGATTTTCCCGTCCGACTGTTTGGCACGGACGGAAAAACTGGCATGACGATGCTTTTTTGGGCAGGTTTTCTAATCGCGCGTCAATCAAACGGGTCAGGCGGCGGAAACAGCTTCGAGGAAATGATCAATTGTCCGTGTCAGCGTTGCGTTTGCGCTGGATACTTCGCTCGCCACGGCATTGACCTCGCCCGCTGCCTCGGTCGTATCAACCGCCGTCCGCACAAGCGTGTCCATGGAGTGGGCGACGAGATGCGTTCCCTGCGACGCGCCTTGCGCATTCCGGCTGATCTCGGAGGTGGCGGACCCCTGCTGTGCCACGGCGACTGCGATGGAAGCGGTGTAATCGTTGACGGCGACCATCGACTGGGTGATTTCACCGATTGAATCAACGGCCTGCCGCGTCGCGACCTGGATACCCTCAACCTGCGACGCAATTTCCTGCGTCGCCTTTGCCGTCTGGTCGGCAAGCTGTTTGACTTCTGCTGCTACGACGGCAAACCCCTTGCCGGCGTCGCCAGCGCGTGCGGCTTCAATGGTCGCATTGAGTGCGAGCAAGTTGGTCTGGTCTGCGATCGAGCGGATCAAACGTACCACATCGCCAATGCGCGCCGCTGATTGGGCGAGGCTGGCGATCCGCTCGTTGGATTCGGTGGCCTGATCACTAGCCTTGCCCACGATCTCCACCGTCTTCTGCACGCGACTTGAAATCTCGTTCACCGAGGCTGCCAGCTCTTCAGCTGATGCAGCGACCGTCGACACGTTTTCCGAGGCTTCTGTCGAGGCGCCGCTTGCCGAGAGCGCCTGCTGCTGAGAGTGATCGGCTGCCTGATTGAGGCGCTGCGCCGTTCCCTGCATCTTTTGCGTCTGCTCGCTGACACCGGCCAGCATCCGCTCGACTTCGGCCCGGAATTCGCGAATGGTTTCGTCGATCCTGGCCTGACGCGCGGCTCTCAACCGGGCCTCCTCGCTCGCCTCCATCTCGAGGCGCTGCTTTTCAATGGCCGCATCCCGGAACACTTCGACTGTGCGCGACATCTCGCCGATTTCGTCTCCCCGCTCTACTCCTGGCGGTGTCAGATCCGTTTCGCCAGAGGCGAGCCGAGCCATGATTCCGTTCAATGCATTGATTGGATTGCGGATCGAGCGAGCTGTAACCGTGGCGAAGATGATCGTAAACAGGCAGCCGAAGCCAAGGGTCGCATACCCCATCAATCGCTGAAAGGCGGTTGTTTCGGTTGTTGTATCGAGGATCCGGGCGGAGATTTCCGAAATCTTCGCCACGGCGGCATTGGCGGACCCCTCGGCAGTCCTAACAATATCGCCCTGCAACTTCATCAGAGACATCAGATTGTTGAAGTTCGCTCTATAGCTTTCAACTTGATCCGTGAGGCCAATTGTCGCCTGCGATGCATCGGTTTGCTTGGCAATGACGCCCAGATTGTCAATGCGAGCTGTGACGCGTCTTGGATCAATTTTGCCTGCATTCGCCAGATAGTCCTTTGTGGCGATGATCACCCCCGACGAAGCGGCGGAAGCCTGTTGCCCGACAAGCGCAATATCCTTGGCATCATTGCGCGTCTGTCCGGATTTTTGCAGGGTGCGCACGGCGGAATTGCGTGCATTTGAAAAAATCAGCCGAATGCTGCTGGCACGGGCCGCAATGCCTTCGAACGCGAAGCTCAGGTTGTTGCCGGCATCGGCAAGCGCAGCCTTGTCGTCGCCCGTCGCTGCCGCATCGTTGGCCTTGGCATAGAGCGATTGCAACGCCTCGAGATCTGTTCTGGCGTCCTTGATTGCGCCGAGGATTGCGGTTGCTGTTTTCTTGACCGACGTATCCAATGGCGCTGCGGCGATATCAGCGAGCGGTTGTTCAAGCGAATGAGCCGTCAAATTGATGTGCATGGGCAGGGAGTCGTCGCCTGTCGCCAGATATTTCTGAACAAGGCTTCCGCATTTGAGGATATTGATTGTCACCTGATCGATTAGGGGTTGGACACCATTGATGGTGTCGATCAGCTTGAGCGCAGCCTGTTCTTCAGTCGTGGCATCTTCCGTCACCTTGTTGGCCTGATTGGAAATCTGGGCGACCGCCATGGTGATGTTTGTCGACAGGCTTGAGATGTCAGAAATAGCCTTCGTCATGTCAGCATGCGTCTTGCCGGCAGTCCCGATCTGCTTCAGCAACTCAGCCAAAGACGTTCGTGCCTGAGTAAAATTCTCACCGCCATCATCGAGTTCTGCCAACAGATTCACGACGTCTGAAACATGGGCTTCGGTTGACTTGGCGTCATCAGGGCTGAATGTCGAGACATAGTTTGAAAAACTCTGATGGAGTTCATTCATCGAGACAAATGCTTTGTTCGCAATGGCCGTTTTATCAACCGTCGAGGCAATCTGGGATAGACCATAAATACCGACCAGGCCCACACATATTGTGATCAGCGCTCCAATGGCAAAGCCAAGCCCGATACGAAGTCCAAGTGTAAACCGCAGACCTTTTTGATTCAGATTTTTGGTCATGAAAATCCCAGCCCCCACTGATCACACGTGAGTGTGGTCAATCAAAATTGATAGATTATTAAAAAGTTCGATATTTTGAATGTTTTTAGATGCAAACGTAAGGATTCGACGGCCCGGGGTGTTGCTGTTTCAGCATGAGAGGACCAGATCAGCAGACAGGTACATCTAGTCTTGGTCGCTTACTTATTCCCATGGGAAATTGAAATTGTTGTTCAATCTTTATAATGCAGGCTCATCATGGACCGGATGACTAGCTACCTTCTGCAATTTTTATGTCAATCGGTCATCGATTTGGTCGTTCGTTGGCCGCGGTTCAGGTCTTTTCGGGCAATTCCTTGGGACTGCTGATAGGCTCGATGGAAATTGTTGCGGTCGTCAGGTCGGTTGTTTCCGTCAGCAATCCCATCGCGCGCATCACGAGACTTGCAAAAAAACCGGACTGCAAGGCCGCTGCTGAAATCATGGCTTCAATGACCAGGGATGCTGCCGATAATTTGCCCGTCAAGAACAGAAGGAGCAAGAGACCGAAGGCCAGAAGAGTGGCGTGAAAGATCATCTTGACATTGAACTTCAAGCCAATCACGGCACCGATGAGCAGACCAGTTGTTGCTGAAATGATCATCCTCTTTCCTCCAATGATCCGATTGTTGAGTTCTGATCAAATCTCGATTTGGCGAGTTCTGGAGCGACAGACGGGTTTGCAAACGGTCCAGCCAATACGCTTGCGTGTTGAGAGTAGCCACGAACGTCTTAAACAACAGTTATGGTCGATGTATTAAAATGGAAAATTGCAAAAATTAATAAATACAACTGGTTTTGAAGACAGATGTCGGGCTTTTCAAGTTGGTACTGACGATTTGATGGGAACGAACCGATTTCATCCCTGTAGTTTGGCCGGCCATTGGTCAGCAATCAATCACGTGGATCCGGTGTGTCGTTCTTTGGATGGCACCCAACATGCCACCTTCAAGATGACGGAAAATTGCTGATCGGAACGGCTTCTGGGCGCATGAGCGGAGTCAATCCGGCGCTCAAGAGGATTGGTTCGAAGATCCCCAGCCGATCCTCGCGGCAAAGTCCCTCGCTATGCTCGCCCATACAGGCTTGGCTGGATTTGGTTCAGGGGCTTGCCCTCAGTCCCTTTGCTGCGATCAGCGTCAGATTTCCTCCAAGCCAGTTATAATTGAAAGGACCATTGGGCGCTCCCTCCGCCTTTCGCGGGAAGCGCGCCCGGTAAAACGCCAACCAGCCCAGAATCCCGCCCGTCGGGATCTCGACAGTGGGAACGCCCGCAAGACGAGCGAATGCAGATGGGTCCTTGATGCCACTCACTGTGCGGGCGACGAGGCGATGGATTGCGCCATCCCGCAATTGGTACCAATCCTCGCCTCGGGCGGCGGCAAGCTCGGCCATCAGGATCAGCGGGGCAAGGGCGTAATTGTGATAGCTCAGCGCCCGTCCTTTACGGGCGAGTTCGCGTGGAAGAACTCCGTCAGGCTGAATTGACTCGAGCCCGGAGAGATAGGCCCTGCGGGCATAGGCGAGCAAAGCGCCGTCGCCAGTTGCTGTTCCCACCGCCGCTGAGGCAAGCCCTGCCCAGTAATAGTGATTATTGGGTTCCTTGGGGGCCCCATAGTCCGTCTCGACGTTCAAGGCGAGCGACGTCAGCCAGGGTTCAATCGTGGCGCGGGCGTCTGGCGCAGCCCAGCGTTTGACCTTCAGATAGGCAATCGCAACGCCCGCAGTGCGCCATTTCCGCTCATATCCGGCCTGCCTGCTGCTCATGGTGCCGAGCATGCCACCGCCTCGGGCTTCGGCAATCAGCAACTGAATGGCGCATTGTGCGGCACCAGTGTCACCGGTGAGCGCTGCATCTGAAAACTTGATAATCGGATAAAGATTGTGATCGAGCGCGGCGAGTGATGCCTTGTTGCGCGCGAGGATCGCTTCGTCTGGTACTGAACTCGCCGCATCTATGTAGAAGCGATCTGCCGTGATATCGCGGACAATTATCCCTGGCGGCGGGCAGGCGGACTGTGCGAGGCTCGACGTCAACACCAGGATAGCAAGGCTGCAAATTATCCGCATCTCGGTTTCCTCGTCGGGCTAAATGACCAGCTATAAGATAATGGCTCGATGCGGGAGTTGGCCTGACTTGAAGTCTTAGGTGTTGACGCTAGTCTCGCTGGCAGACACATTCAAGCCAGCGATAAAATCATACATGATTCGGTTCAACTTGGTTGCTTGTCTTGCGAATGTCGGTTCTTCCCTGGGCATGACGATCAAATTGCGGGAATCGATACCTGAGTCGAAAATTCTTCTGTTAAAATTCAAGTTTTGCCGTGTGCCGTCAGTCCCTGCGTTATTTTTGAGGGTAATGCGTTTGGGAAAAAACAAGAGTTGCAAGCAAAGTGTTGGCTCTCGCCATTACGGTTGCGTTCCGTGTGGGGTCTCGGAGTTGATCTCAAAGTTGAAGTGGTGTGTCTCAGCCCGTGATCAATACCGGGGGAAGTTGCAATATGGTTAACAACAGTAAATGTTGTATCTTCGGGATTAATTCGCGTTGTAATAATCAGTATTCCCAATATCAAGTGGAGATCCCTAATGTCAATCAGAAGCTTAACCTTGTCCGCCGCAGCTGCGGCTTTGTTGTCTGCTCAATCTGCCTATGCTGGGAGCACACAAAATACGATTACCTTCGATGATATTCCCTCCGATGCAAATAATTCGATTACGCAATATGCAGGCTTTAATTGGGATAACTTTTTTGTGGTTGATCCCGTCGCGTCAGGAAGTTCAGGGACGGGTCTCGCTAATGGTGTTGTATCGGGCTCTAATATTGCTTACAATGGATATGGTGCACCTGCCTCATTTTCAGCTGTGAATGGCATTTTTAATCTTGTCAGTCTATACACAACGTCTGGATACTTTGACGGTAATGTTGTTACAATAACCGGTTCTCTGAATGGCATTGTGGATTATTCAACAACATTCACGACAAATACCGCCGGCCCTGCTTTCCAAACCTTGAACTGGAACGGGATTGATCAGGTCAGCTTTTCGACGTCGAGTTACCAGATTGCGCTGGATAACGTGACGGTTTCGACAAGCGGTCCGAAGCCCGTCCCCGGTCCGATCGCGGGAGCTGGACTGCCAGCTCTTCTCGGTCTCCTTGGCCTGGGATTGCTTTACCGTCGCCAGCGGACTGTTGTCGTTTAAGTGAATCTGCCTCGACGGGATGTTGCTGGAGCTACTGCCAATTGCGGTGGCTCTTGCATCCGTTTAGCCGGAAGGGAGAGCGAAGGGTTCCGGAGTCGGCGACTATCAGCGCTCGTACGCGGCCTTCATGGCCGGATCATGATCCCGGCTTGCAACCTTTGCGCCTTGGTAAGCTAGCCCGGATGGTGGATGGTCACTGGCTGGGCAAGCCGATCTGAGGGGTTACGACTGATTTTGGTTTTGGCTTTCGCGAAACTGCGGACGGTTTTCTTGATGTCTTTGAGTCCTGTGACGGGGCGCAGTGCCGATGATTTTTGAACGATAGACAAACGCGGGGTCGATTTGGGGGCTGACTGAAGCGAAAAGCGCTCCATCAAATGTCTCTAACCCATTGAAAATATGGTGGGCCCGGCCGGACTCGAACCAGCAACCAGACCGTTATGAGCGGCCAGCTCTAACCATTGAGCTACGGGCCCCACCTTGAGAAATCAATCACTTGGAATTGAGTCTCGTTTTGGCTGAACAGAAACTGCACAGCAGCCGTTTGCGTGTCTGTGTTTTGCTACACGCGGAGAGACACGAAATGCCCTGCCGAGATCGTGGCGTCAAGGTCCGTTGTTGGGGTGTCATCATATTGCTGTCATGAGTTGTAACTCGATAGCGCCTTCGATCAAGCTTGGATCGCTTTGTCGGTCTGATATCCAGTTGCCTGTCATCAGCCTGATGGAAGCAGTCGCGTTCTGCGCTTGATGGCTCGGGGGCGAGAGATTGTTTTCTCGCCTGCGAACCGAGTAATTCCAGATTTCGCTGGATGACTCCTGCTGATTTCAGGCCTCAGAACAGCTATGGGTTCACTTTGCATGGCAGCCATGTCGTTGATTGAAACTGACGCGCAACTTTCGTCAACGCATTGAAAAAATTGAATTATTATTTCCAATAAGGGCGACGCATTCAATGGCTTTGTTGATTGCTGGAATTTTAGGCAAAATTTGCGATCTATAGTATTTATGATAATAATAGAAATATAAATATAATTAAAGTAA
>CAIYYN010000049.1 GCA_903930435.1 uncultured Hyphomicrobiales bacterium
CCGGAAAGGAGGGATTGCGCCTTTCCGTAAAGCCGCCCTGGCGGCTTTGCTGATGTCCGCCACTACGCTGGGCGGCTGCGCGCACAATTTCATTCCGCCTGACATCAATTACGACAGTGCAGCGCCGGCCAAACTCACCGTCGATCCGCCAGCACCCATCAAGATCGTGGAGTTGCCGAAGCCTTTGCCGCTCCCGGGGCAACTGAAGCCAATCGACGGTGGAAAGCCGACACCGGAAGCCGCCGACCCGACCGTGCGCGTCAACCAGGCCAACGCCGCCGCGCGGATTCAGCCGGTGCGCAACGGCTTCATCAACGCGGTCCAGGTCTATCCGTTCTCCGGCGGGGCGCTCTACCAAGTCTATACGGCGCCCGGCGAGATCACCGACATCGCGCTGCAGGACGGCGAGCAACTCGTCGGCTCCGGCCCCGTCGCCGCCGGCGACACCGTGCGCTGGATTATCGGCGATACCGAGAGCGGCACGGGCGCCACCAAGAAAGTTCACATCCTGGTCAAGCCGACGAGACCCGAGCTGCTCACCAATCTGGTCATCAACACGGATCGGCGGACCTACCTCCTCGAGCTGCGCTCGACCGAGAAGACCTACATGGCCTCGGTCTCCTGGCAGTATCCCGAAGATCAGCTCATCGCGCTTCGGCGGCAGAACCAGGAGGCCGACGCAGCCGCGCCGATTGCCAGCGGCGTCGATCTCGCCTCGATCAACTTCCGTTATGCAATCCAGGGCGACAACCCGGCCTGGCGTCCGCTGCGCGCCTTCGACGACGGGCACAAGGTCTACATCGAGTTCCCGAGCGGCATTGCCCAGGGCGAGATGCCGCCACTGTTCGTCATCGGACCGGCCGGCGGCTCCGAGCTGGTGAACTACCGGGTCAACCGCAACTATTACATCGTCGACCGCCTGTTCGCAGCCGCCGAATTGCGTCTCGGCGACAAGAATAGCGAGCGGCGCGTGCGCATCGTTCGTACCGACGGAAGGCCGCGGTCATGACGGCGGAAGGTCCTGAAGAACAACCGCCGACGCCGACGCCCGTCGTACCGCCCGATCTGCGGCTTCGGGGCGAACGGCCGCGCGTCACACGCTTGTCGCGCAGGGTGCTGATTGGCCTGGGCGCCGTTTCGGCGCTCGCCGTCGCGGGCGCGCTCGGCTACGCGCTCCAGACTCGCAACGCGGCGCAGAGCGGCGAGGAGCTGCTTTCCACGCAGAACCGTCCCTCCGCCGAGGGCCTCGCTGGCCTGCCGAAAGACTATACCGGCCTGCCACGGCAGGCGCCCCCGCTTGGCCCGCCGCTGCCCGGCGATCTCGGCAAGCCAATCCTGAACGCAGGGGCAGCGCCGAACACCGTAGCGCCCGCGACCACGCCTGATCCGGAGGCGCAGCGCCGCGCCCAAGAGATCGAGGCGGCGCGGCTCAGCCGCCTCTTTGCCCAGACCAATCAGCAGCCCCAGCCCGTCGGGCTCGCCGCGCCGGCTGGGATCGGGACGACGACGGGTCAGACTCCCGCACCGCCAGTCGACGCCGGCGCCGCGCAGAACATGCAGGACCGCAAGACGGCCTTCCTCAATGCGTCGACGGACAAGCGCACGGTCAGTCCAGACCGGCTCGACGCGAAGGCCTCGCCTTATGTCGTGCAGGCCGGCACTGTGATTCCCGCCGCGCTCATCACGGGCATTCGTTCCGATCTGCCTGGTCAAATCACTGCCCAGGTGACGGAGGCGGTCTATGACAGCCCGACCGGCAAATATCTTCTGATCCCGCAGGGCGCGAAGCTGATCGGCCAATACGACAGCTCCGTCGCTTTCGGGCAGTCGCGCGTCCTGCTGGTTTGGACCCGGATCATCATGCCGGATGGCGGCTCGATCGTGCTGGAGCGTCAGCCCGGCGCCGACACGCAGGGCTACGCCGGACTAGAGGACGAGGTCGACAACCATTGGGGCATGCTGTTCAAGGCCGCCGTCCTTTCGACGCTGCTCAGCGTGGGCGCGGAGGCAGGCACGAGCCAGGACGAGAACAACCTTGTTCAGGCGATCCGCAGCGGAGCATCCAACAGCATCAGCCAGACAGGGTCTCAGATTGTCCAGCGGCAGCTCAACATCCAGCCGACGCTCACGATCCGGCCAGGCTTCCCGGTCCGTGTCATCGTTACCCGCGATCTGGTGTTGACGCCCTACGGACACGGAGGGAATCCATGACGAAGCTCAAGCTTGGGCCGCTGGCCGACGACAAGCCGGTCAAAATCAGCATCGAATTGCCCGCTGCCGTGCATCGGGATTTTGTAGCTTATGCTCAAGTGCTCGGCCGGACGACTGGCCAAACGGCTCCCGACCCCTCGAAGCTCATCGTGCCGATGGTCGAGCGATTCATGGCGACCGACCGCGCGTTCGCGAAGGCGCGACGCGATCGGAGCGGTCAGGTCGCTTTCGGTTCGGCCGAGAAATCGGGATAGTGTTCGTGCAACATGGCCAGGAACGATCCCAAAGCGGGATTGCTGTTCGCTTCTCGCCAGTACGCCATGAAATTGGTCTGGGTCGGGCCGTCGTCGTCCCAGACCTCCCTATAGACCACGCCTTCGTGGCGCACCCCTGTCGCGCCCTCGAACATCAAGAGCGTGCCATAGTTCGCACTGACTAGGCTCAGCAGTCTGTCCAGTGACGAGTCCTGATGGATGATGTGCTGAGAACCAATGGCATGACGGAGCTTCGCCGCGAGCAGCCCCTCAAGCTCCGGTCCGGGACCCTGCTGCGGGACGAGGAACTTTTCGTTCGCAAGATCCGCCCAACGAATCCTCGAATTATGGCCCAGCGGATGATGCCCCGGAAAAGCTACGATCACCCGCTCACTCCAAAGCGGAAGCATCCGGCCTTCCCATGCCGTCGCGTGACCCGTCATGATCGCGACATCGACTGCGTTGCCCGCGAGAGCACAAAGCAGCCGATCATGGCTACCATCGACGGTGCGTACATCCACATCCGGAAAGCGCCGGTGGTACTCGACCAGCGTCGCGTGCATGTTCCCCGCCGAAGGGGAGGCATGAACGCCGATCGTTAACAAGCCAAGTTCGCCGCGGCTCCTGCTCCTGATCCGCCGAAGTTCCGTGTCCACGTCATCGAGTATTCGCTTGGCGCTCGCGATGAACTCCATCCCCACCATAGTGAGGTGGGTGCCGCCATTCGTCCTTTCGAACAACACCACGCCAAGCTGGCGCTCGATCTCGTGCAGCCGGCGGCTCAAGGTCGATTGGCGTATGTTCAGAGCTTCCGCCGCCTGTCTCAGGCTGCGGTGCTGTGACGTTACGACCGCCAAACGCAAATCGCGAAGCTCTACATCCACGCTACTCACTTCATCGGCCCGCATACGGGCCGCCTTTCGCAAACTTTGCCTCCCCCTCTCCGGCCACCTTCATCGCGACGATACACGAAACCCGTGGTTCGATCCCTCGACTTGTCAGGCCGGCAATGGATCGGTGCCGCGATCGAGCAAGGCCAGATAGTCCGAATAGGCGTAGATCCGGCCGCGCTGCCGTCCCGTGGTCTCGCGCACGACCCCTATTTTGGCGAGATTTTCCAGCGCCGTGCTGGCGGTCGGGAAGGAGACGGCGAGTTTCGCGGAGACAGTCTGGATGGTGACGATCGGGCTGGCTTGCATCAGTTCGTGGATCCGGAGCGCCGACGGAGCCGCGCGGCCGAGGCCGGCGATCTGCTGTCGGTGAGCGTCGAACATGGCGATCAGATCGCGAGCCGTGGCGGCGGCTTGTTCCGCGGTCTCCGCGACGCCGGTCAGGAAGAATTCCATCCAGGTCTCCCACGTCCCAGCCTGCCGAACCTCCTGCAGGAGCCGGTAATAGTCGTCGCGCCGGGACTTCAGGAACAGGCTGAGATAGAGGATCGGCTCCCGCAACACCCCGGCCTCACACAGGATCAGCGTGATGAGCAGCCGGCCCAGGCGTCCGTTGCCGTCGAGAAAGGGATGGATCGTCTCGAACTGGACGTGGGCCAGGCCCGCCCGGATGAGCGGGGGCAGCGCCGCATCCTCGCTGTGCAGGAAGCGCTCCAGCGCATCGAGGCACTCGTCCAGCCGGTTCGGCGGAGGAGGCACAAACAGGGCGTTGCCCGGCCGGGTTCCGCCGATCCAGTTCTGCGAGCGGCGGAACTCGCCCGGTTGCTTCGCTGCGCCACGCCCTGATTTGAGCAGGATGGCGTGCATTTCGCGGATCAGCCGGAGCGACAGAGGAAATCCGCCCCGCATCCGGGAGACGCCATGCTCGATCGCCGCGACGTAGTTCGAGACCTCGGTCACGTCGTCGAGTTCGACCGTCGGCGTTTCATGATTTTCGAACAGCAGCAGGTCGGACAGCGAGGATTGCGTGCCCTCGATCTGCGAGGACAGGAGGGCTTCCTTGCGGACATACATGTAGAGGAACAAAGGCGTCGAGGGAAGGATCGTCGTCACGCCGTCGAGGCGACCGACCGCGGCTATGGCGCGTTCGTAGACGTGCATGAACTGGCCCAGTTCGAGCGGCGGCTTTGGCGGCAGCGGGGCAGGCACATAGGCGCGCACGCGCTCGCCTCCCGCGCTCGTTTCAACATAGGCCCCGAGCCTTTGGTTCTCTCCGTCCGTCACGCGCGATCCTTTAATTAGCTTCGCCGCTATTAAAGCGTATCGCCGTATATCTTAATAGCGGGTGGGGCTAATTCAAGGCTGCCGGTGTGACGCGACATCCACACGGGCGGCGATTGGGAGCACGACAGGAGAGGATGTGGTTTGGCTCGACATCTTCAAGCCCTCGGCCAACCTAATCCGCGTTGCGCTACAAGGCGCAAATCTAGGGAGGTTGGCGCACCCGACACGATTCGAACGTGTGGCCTCCACCTTCGGAGGGTGGCGCTCTATCCAGCTGAGCTACGGGTGCATCTCAATTTCGCCTAGCCCGACTGACCTATGAGGGTCAACGGATTCGGCCTTCACAAACCAGTCCCACATCACGGTCGCCGGGTGACTACGCCCCGCTATCCGCTGTTCCGCCCCCGTTCTCCGAAAACTGCTTACGCGGTGCTTACGCGAAAATTTCTCGGGGTTTGGCGGCGTTCGTAGGATTACTCAAGCTACTGTTTTCACGAACCTTTCTTCAGTTACTTACTAACGAAACCCCCTTGACATCAGCCTTCGGAGGGCAACACTCTATCCAGCTGAGCTACGGGTGCTCCGAGCGGGCCTGGCCCGTCATCGGCGGCGCGACCGTGGTTCACGCCGGGATGTGCAGTGGTTTAGCTGATCCGGGAGCGGCGGGCAACCGCGAAATAGCTGTCAACAGGGGTTTCGGACCTTCTCGCCGCATCAGGTCCGGCTCGGTGAGCGCTGAAAGGATGACCGGTGTGTTTGCCCCGCCTCTGCCGCTCATGGACCAACTGCGGCTGGATGGTGTGTATCAGGCGGAGTTGCTGGTCATCAGGTCATCTCGATGAAGGCTTTCAGCAGATGGTGCGCAATGGCGAGAGGCTTGGGCGATGACAGTCCGTCGGGATGCGTGCCGTTCAGCATCTGGATGGCTTCCGCACGGCTGAACCAGCGGCAATCCTCCAGTTCAGCCTGATCCGGGACGATCTCGGTCGTCAGCGCTTCGCCGATGCAGCCAATCATGAGAGAAGCCGGGAATGGCCAGGGCTGGCTGGAATGGTAGCCGACGCGTCCGACGCGGATGCCGGCCTCTTCCCAGGTCTCGCGACGCACCGCGTCCTCGATGGTCTCGCCGGGTTCAAGGAAGCCGGCGAGGCAGGAATACATGCCTGGGATGAATCGTGCCTGGCGGCCGAGCAAGACGCGGTTCTGCGCGGGATCGATGATCCCCATGATCACGACCGGGTCGGTGCGCGGAAAATGTTGCGCAGAACACGCGGGGCAATCACGCCGATAGCCGCCCTGTGACATCTGGCTGGGATTGCCGCATTTGGCACAGAACGGGTGCGACAGATGCCAGTTGTAAAGCGCGCGCGCCTGGGCCGTGCTGCCGGCTTCATCTGCTGGAACAGCAGCTGTCAGCACAAGCGAGCGTAGATCGATCACATCGAGACCGAGCGCCGGGACTGCTTCCGCGTCAAACGAACTCAGGCCCGCAAAGCGGGCGGCGCGGCCATTGATGTGCTCGCGCAGGTGCGGACCGGGCTCTGCGCCAGCCAGCCCCAGAAAAATCTCTTGTCCAGGCTTGGTCGTGCTGGAATCAACATGCGGACCGACTCCGAGACGGCCTGCGACCCGTGCCTCAAGCAGGACCGTTGCGTTCCGGCGGTCGATGACGACCTTGTCACCAATCAGGACAATGAAGCGCGCCGTGTCGTTCCAGGCCAGTTGATCGCGCCAGGTATCGTCAACCCGTTGCTCGGACATGCGGTCGAGCGGGTTTTGCGTATATCCAAGGGTCGCAGGCGTCGGATCGGCGGGAAAGCAGAAGGGCATTGGCGCGGGACTCGCTCGGCAATTTCAGACGACTGCCTGCCTAGCATCTCTGCCTGCCGGATGCGAGTGGGTCTAGCTCAACCGTGCCCGCAAGGACGCGATGAGCGCGGCTTCCTTTTCAGCATCATAGGCAAGGGGAGGGTGCTTGCCCCAGACTGGCCCCGGCCAGGCGGCATCGCCCTCGAAGCGGGCAACGACATGCACATGCAGTTGCCGAACGATATTGCCGATGGCCGCGACATTCAGCTTGGGACAGCCGGTTTCTGCCTTCAGACTGGCAGACACATGCGCAGTCTCGTCCATGAGTGCGATCTGGTCGTCGCGCGTGAGGTCCGTCAGCTCAACAAGACTGGGCTGACGCGGGATCAGGATGACCCACGGGTATCTGGCATCGCGCATGAGGCGCACCGTGGAGAGCGGGAGATCAATGATCCCGGCGGTGTCGGCGTCGAGGCGCGGATCGAGGGTAAAGGTGTCGGTCATACCGCGACAGCTTCCGGCGACGGGTTAAACGCCTTCACGGCTTCAGCAATCAGTTCGAACGACCGTAACCGTTTGGCGTGATCGAAGACGTCGGAGACGATCATGAGTTCGTCGGCACCGGTCTCTGCGATAAGCCGTTCAATGCCTGCGGTCACGGTCTCGCGCGAACCATAGATCGAGCGATAGAGCCATTGCTTCGCCTGGATCTTTTCATCCGGCGTCCAATAGGTCTCGATGTCGGCGATCGGTGGCTTCGACAGGCCGCGCTGGCCGCGAAATATATTGGTCACCGACATCTGTTGCGTTGTCGCGAGGTGACGCGCCTCGGCGTCGGTTTCTGCCGCAATGATATTGACGCCGATCATCGCATGCGGTCGCGCGAGCTGGGCAGACGGCTTGAACCGTGCGCGATAGATCGCCAGCGCCTGCAATAGTTGGGCAGGGGCAAAATGGGAGGCGAAGGCATAGGGCAGCCCGAATTCGCCGGCCAGTTGTGCGCCATAGGTGGACGACCCGAGGATCCAGAGCGGTACATGGGTTCCGGCAGCCGGAACGGCCTGGACCCGCTGGCCCGGTTCGATTTCGCCGAAGTAGGCCTGCAACTCCAGCACATCCTGCGGGAAATTGTCGCTCGAATCCAAAGAGCGCCGCAGTGCACGGACCGTCAACATATCGGTTCCGGGTGCGCGACCAAGGCCCAGATCGATGCGGCCGGGGAAGAGTTGTGCCAGCGTGCCGAATTGTTCAGCGATCACGATCGGGGCATGGTTCGGCAGCATGATCCCGCCGGCTCCGACGCGAATCCGCGATGTTCCGGCTGCAATATGCTGCACGATCAGGGATGTTGCCGCCGACGCAATGCCGGGCATGTTGTGATGTTCGGCAACCCAGTAGCGCGTGTATCCGAGATCTTCGACATGCGCGGCTACGGCGCGAGCATTGTTGATGGCCTGCGCCGCTGTGGTCGCCTCGGTCACACGAACCAGGTCGAGAATGGAAATGGCAGGTGCGCGCATGAGGCCGGTCCCACGGTTGTGCGATGAAACATCGTGGGAGATTACGTAAGGCGATCGGCTCATCAATTCAAGGCGTGCCGCCAATGGGGCTGAAGCGACCTGATCGCTCTCGGAAACCGACGATCAACGCCTGTGCAAACGAGCGAGCGGATCGAACTGCCGGGTCTTGTAGGGATTGAACGGGACGAACTTCGGCTTCGGTTCCGAGAGGTCTGCGGCTTCCTGGAAGCGGGCACCGATCATCCCGGCATTCCGCCAGACAGTCTGACATTTCCAGGCGAGTTCCAACTCATGAGCGTACAGATAGAACTGCCGGCCGATGTCTTCTGTATCCGGGCCGACAAGACGACAGCCAGTGACGCTGATGTCCATCATGTCACATTTCAGTCGAAGAGGTGTCTTCTCAAACGCGACGCACAGATTATTATTATAAATAGCCTGGAGAGGAACGATTTCAACTGAAACCTGGGCATGGGCACGACCATAGTTACGACTGTTTTTTGTTGATGCTTGTGCCATAGTACATACCTCATCGGCAAACCGTGGCGGAACAATGATATTAAAATTTGAATTTTTGATTTACGCGACAAGTTAATTTCACAGAAACCTTTCGAAAAGCACGCAAGAATGTCGCGTGCCACTACCCGCTTTTCACCGATTGAGCACACGACGATGGGGGACGGCAGGGCGTTGCTTCGGCGGCGCGATGGCAACAAAGTGCGGTTTTTCAACGCTGAGGTCAGCAGCTTCAAGAAAGCGCGCACCCGCCATTTCGGCAGAGCGCCAGACGATTTCGCACTTCCACGCGAGCGACAGGTCGTAGGCATACAGATAGAATTGACGCTCGATTTGCCTGATCGCCGGACCAGTCAGGCGACATCCGGTAATGCTCATATCAAGCATTTGGCATGTGAGTTGAAGTGTCGACTTTTCATAGGCAACGCATAAATCATCGTAAAAAATCGAGTTGAGAGGTATGATATCGACATTTGCGCTCATTTTAATACGATGAGCGGCGCGTTTATTGTTTTTTTCGCATGTATATGCCAAGATCATAAGCCTGATTGTCTTGACTTATAAGGCTTTATAAGCTCAAATTTTGAATTATTGACTTAGGAAAAGAGTGTATAATTATTGAATCTGTTGAATATTATATTTTGAATATTATACTTGAACTCCTTTGACCGATTACAGTGCAGGTATTGACCGGAATCGGGACATGGTCCGCTTTCAGTCAACAAGCCCCTTGCAAAGCGCGTCCTGATCCTTGATATATCCAGCCGGGAGGTTGGCTGTGGACGTCGCCACTCGCCAACCTGGTCAGGTCCGGAAGGAAGCAGCCAAAACGGGTTAGGCACGGGTCGCGTGTCCAGCCTCCCACTTGATTTGACGGTTTTGTGCGGCAAGGCTTATCCGCAAATACCGGGGAATGGGCCTCTCGCGGTCGCCTGGGCCTTGAAGTGACGCAGATACCGAGGGCGGAACTGCCCGTTCAGTGATGGGCCTTTGACGCGATGGACGGTCTTTTTCCCGTTGGTCCAGCTGAGCCGGCTCCGAAGTCGGGCGTTTACCGGGTACTTGCCCGGAAGTATCGTCCCCAATCCTTTGAAGATCTGATCGGCCAGGAGCCGATGGTACGCACGCTGACAAATGCGTTCGCGATTGGTCGGATTGCGCAAGGCTATATGCTGACGGGGGTTCGCGGTGTCGGCAAAACCACGACCGCTCGCATTCTGGCGCGTGCCCTGAATTACGAGATCCCCGGCAAGATCGATCGGCCGACAATTGACATGCCTGAACTGGGTGTGCATTGCCGGGCAATCATGGAGGGACGCCATGTCGATGTGATCGAGATGGACGCGGCCTCGCACACGGGCATCGGCGATATTCGGGAGATCATCGAAGCCGTCCGGTACAAGCCGGTATCGGCCCGGATGAAAGTCTATGTGATCGACGAAGTGCACATGCTCTCCAATGCAGCCTTCAACGGCTTGCTGAAAACGCTCGAAGAGCCGCCGGAGCACGTGAAATTCATTTTCGCGACAACCGAAATCCGCAAGGTCCCGGTCACGATCCTGTCGCGCTGCCAGCGATTTGACTTGCGTCGCATTGAACCGGATGTGCTGGTCAAGCACCTGCGCAGGATATCCGATGCCGAACAGGTTGAAATCGAGGACGATGCGTTACGGCTCGTCGCCCGTGCGGCCGAAGGCTCCGTGCGCGACTCTCTGTCGCTGCTCGATCAGGCGATTGCCCATGGTGAAGGCCGGATTTCCGGTGCGCAAGTGCGCGAAATGCTGGGTCTTGCAGATCGGTCCCGCGTCATTGATCTCTTCGAAAATCTCATGCGCGGCGATGCGCCGGCGGCGATCAGGGAGTTGCGCGCCCAATATGACGTTGGTGCCGATCCGCAAGTCGTGATCGCGGATCTCGCCGAATTTACGCATTTCGTGACCAGGTTGAAGCTCGTGCCCGATGCTGCGATGGACGCAACAGCCAGCCCGGACGAGATCGCGCGCGGGTCGGAGTTTGCAGCGAACCTGTCGCTGCGCGTGCTTGGCCGTGCCTGGCAGATGCTGCTGAAGGGGTTTGACGAAGTCCGCACTGCGCCCAAGGCCTTGTCTGCGGCGGAAATGGTGCTGGTGCGTCTGGCCTATGCGGCGGATTTGCCGACGCCGGATGAAGCCTTGAAGGCTTTGCGAGATGGCGTGGCCCGGCCAAACACGTCCGGCAGTGCGAATCCAGCGCCTCGCGGCGGCGGCACCGGCGCGACGGCGACGACGACGGCCATGCGAACGATGTCGGCAGCGCCAGTGGAGCAAACCACGCCGCAGTTGAATGGTGCCGCTGAAATGGCACTCAATCCCGATGCACAGAAAGCACCAGCTGCCCGGCTCGTTGCCTCAAATCCGGAGCCCGTCCCGGCGGTTGCTCCCATAGTCAAACCGACGGTGACCGAGGCAAGTGCCTTGCGTTCGCCGTTGAATTCGCTGGCAGATATTGCCGCATTGGCCGCGGAGAAGCGCGAGATCCGGCTCAAGCTGGCCATCGAACGCCAGATGCGGCCTGTCAAATTCGAGCAAGGTCGGATCGAGATCGCTCTGGTTCCAAATGCGGACCGGGAGATGGTTCAGGAACTCGCGAAGAAACTCTCCGACTGGACAGGCTCGCGCTGGCTTGTCATCGTCAGTCGCGAGGAAGGTGGCGCGACGATTTCCGAAGGCCGCGAGGCCGCGCAGACGCAGTTGCTCGATGATGCACGCTCTGATCCACTGGTCGCAGCTGTCATGCGCCGGTTTCCCGGTGCCCGGATTGTCGACGTCCGTGTTGAGCGGTCGGCGGAAGAAGAAGCTGCGCGGGTTGTTGCCAGCGTGCCGGCAGGCACCGGCGAAGATGCCGGTATCGGTGTTGATCCGCTTGACGAGGATGTGCCGCAGTTCGAAGCTGATGATCCCGGCTGGTTGCCCGAGGATTGAGACCCCCCCGACTTCAAATCACGAAAGGTTGCGCGATGGATTTTCTGAAAATGATGTCCAAGGCCAAGGAAATGCAGACAAGAATGGCCTCAATGCAGGATGAACTTGCCGAGATCGAGGTTGCCGGTCAGTCCGGTGGTGGTCTTGTCCGCGTTGTCATCAACGGCAAAGGCATGTTCAAGTCGATCAAGATCGATCCATCGTTGCTCAAGCCTGACGAGGCCGAGATCGTTGAAGATCTGATCATCGCAGCCCAACGCGATGCCCAATCCAGGCAGGAAGCGGCAGTAGCGGCAAAGGTCAGCGAACTCACGGCAAGTCTCGGATTGCCTGCGGGCATGAAATTGCCGTTTTGATCATGGATACCGCCAGGCTCTCAAGCGCACCATTGCTGACACGGGCCGAGCGTCATGCTCAGGCCAAGGCGATGCGTGCGACGGTTCCGCGTGAATCTCTGGCCGATCTGGCTCTGCCACCTGATCGGGATGCGCTGGCAATCCTGGATCGGCAGGCCCGGCATCGGATTCCCTTCCTGGTCCCGGAACGTGAAAGGCGAATGGCTGCCAATTCGTTTGCGTTCTTGCGCGGTGCCGCAGCCGTGATGGCTGCTGATTTTGCGACCGTGCCAAGGACGGGGTTGCTGGTGCAGGCAGCCGGCGACAGTCATATCATGAACTTCGGGTCATTCATTTCGCCCGAAGGGCGAATTCTTTTTGATATCAATGACTTTGATGAGACGATGGCTGGCGTCGAATTTCACGTTGACGTGCGCCGCATGGTCGCCAGCCTGGCCGTTGCAGCGTCAGATGCGGGGTTTGGCAAGAAACACCAGCGAAAGACGGCTGCGGCAGCGGCCCGCGCCTATCGCGAACGGATGCGCGAACTGGCGAAACTGTCGCCCTATCAGGTCTGGCAACAGCGCGTTGATCTGTCGCTCGAACTGGACCGGATCGAGGACAAGCGTCTCAGGCATCATATCGCATCGGCCTTGCGCCGGTTGCCAGCCGACCAGATGGTCGATGATGATATCCCGCATCTTGATTCCGCGTCTTCCGGCACGCGGTTTCAGGACCGGGATGGCACGATCTTTCACGGACATAACCCGGAAACACAGGCCCTCGTCAGCGAGGCTGCGGCGGCATTCGCCCATTATCCCTCGGTTCTGCCGCCCGAACGCCGACACTTGCTGGCCCGCTATGCGCATGTGGATACGGCCATCAAGGTTGTCGGCGTGGGATCTGTCGGCACGCTTTGTGCCATCGCTCTCTACCTTTCTCCCGACGGCGACATGCTGGTTTTGCAACTGAAAGAAGCCCAGTCCTCGGTGAATATTGACCTCGTCGCCGATCCAGCCTTGCTGACCACCGGGGATGAGGAAGGGAAACGTGTCGTCGAAGGCCAGCACGCCCTGCAAGCTGCGACGGATGTGTTTCTGAACTGGATTCCCGTTGGGTCTCATCCCGCTGCCGACAAGCGACGGTTTTATGTCCGGCATCTTAAAACCCAGCGACTGTCGTCGCTTGCCGATTTCATCGCCAGTGATATCCATGAAGCGGATGCACTGATTGCCTATGGCGAACTTTGCGCGCGAACGCTCGCCCGCGCCCACGCCAGAACCGGTGACCCCATATCGATCGCTGCCTATCTCGGGTCGTCAACCGTGTTCGACGACTCACTCGCAGCCTTTGCCACTGATTATGTTGCGATCAATGCAGCAGATTGGGCCCGCTTGAACGCAAGAATACTGAGAAACACAACTGAAGATAGATCTGGTCGCTCAGGCAGTCATGGGAGCGCTGTTTTATTTTGAGGTAACTCGCATCTCAACAAACATTTGCAACCTTAGCACTGGCACATTATGACAGAATGCTGATAATGCCGTGATCGACTGTTCCGTAGGTTCGCGAGGCTCCTGGCGGACGCACTGAATGGTCGACCGAATGACAGGTCCATTTTCGTCAGAATCGATCTTTTTATGCCATCTGCCTCGGTCGTGACTGAGGGTTGGCTGGTGGGAAAAAGTCTGGTCCGAAAGTGTTTTTTGTCTGGTATGAAAGCACTGGGCGGTCTGTAAATTGTCCGTTTTTTGAGTGGGGTCGTCTGATCGTGTCACTGTCTGTAATCAGCCTCCGTGCTAACGATTGGATGATGCCCCACCATGCATGACTGGGACTTTATCGAAAAGCGCAAGCGCGGACCGTTTCGCGGGGACCGCGCCAGACGACGGCCTTCAGGGATACCAATGTCCAGCAGTTCACGCGCGCGAGCACCAATCGCGGTATCGGAACAATCGGAGCATAACCGCGACGTGGTCGAGCCTCTAAAATTATCCCGGGGCTGGAGAGCCTTTGTCAAAATCGTCTCCTATGCCTTGACCCTCGCTCGAACCGATAGCTTGAAAAAAGCGGTCGTTTTTTTCGGTCGTACGCTTTTTCAATGGCGCCGGTCCTTGAGCTGGATCGACTATCTCGAGCGGTATGGTCGCCGGACACGGCTGGGCCAGCCGCCGCTTGAACTCGTTCGTAAATCCCTGGCAACCTACTTTATCTACCAGTCCTCGGTTTCCAAGACGCAGGCGCTGCTGGTCGATCACTTCGAAATTGCGGCCAGTGTCGTTCGCCGCGAAATGCTCGAACAGCTCTGGAACGGCGAGACGATTGATCTTGCGACCGTCAATGGCAAACAGGGTGCCTATCATATCACCTTGTGCCGCGCCGATCAGGCAGGTGCCAGGCATGAGGGCGAACTGACCCTCGCCTTCACCGGACCGCTTTTGTCAGGTCCCTTGTGCCGCATGACGTTCATCTTTGTGCGGCAGGCAGACGGTGGAGTAACGCTTGCCGTTGGCAGTACGCAAGGGACCAACCAGACCGACGGGAAATCCGCGATCATCACGGCGACGCGGGATCTTGGTGGCCTGCGTCCGAAGGACGCAGTGCTCCTGTCGCTGAAGGGAATGGCCCATCGACTTGGTGCGAAGGAGATCTTCGCGGTCGCCAACGACAGCCACGTCATCAATCGCCGACGCGCCAGCCGTCGCAAGCGGATGTGGACGGATCTTGACTCCTACTGGATTGATCGCGGCGGCGTCGAAGGCGGCCCCTTCGGGTTCATCCTTGCCATCGACGACATGAGCGGCGACCTGAAATCCACCAATCGTCGCCAGGCCATGAAAAAGGCGTTCTGGGACGTTGGCGGGAACGCGCTTTGACGAGCGTCGCCAGTTAAACGGCCCAAACCCGGAAGCGGTCACCGCTCCGGGTTTTTGACTTTGTCAAGTCACGCCTTCCAGCCAGCCGCATGGGTCGCCAGGAAAATCGAATAGAGGGATGTCTGCCCGGTGATATAAAGCCGGTTCAATTTTGGGCCGCCGAATGTCACGTTCGAGACGATCTCCGGCACCGGGATCTTGCCCAGCAGCGTGCCGTCCTTGGCGTAGCAATAAACACCAGCCGCCGTCGAGGTCCAGATATTCTCTTTCCAGTCCACCCGGAAGCCATCGTAGAAGCCAGCGTCACTTTCGGCGAAGACGCGACCATTTGCGACCGTCCTCCCATCCGCGCTGACGTCATAGGCCCTGATCACGCGTGGATGGCCAGGAACATGGCTGGCACCTGTATCAGCCACGTAGAGGGTCTGTTCGTCCGCCGAAAAAGCCAGCCCGTTCGGGCGTACCATGTCGGTCACGACGGCCGTGACAGCGCCAGTCGCAGCATCAACGCGATAGACATTTGAAGCCCCGATTTCAGACGGCGCGGCATCGCCCTCGTAAGATGTGTCGATGCCGTAGGTCGGGTCGGAGAACCAGACGCTACCGTCGGATTTGACGACGACGTCGTTGGGTGAATTGAAGCGCTTGCCGTCGTAATGGGTCGCGATCGCACGCGTGCGCCCATCGTGATCGATGCGGCTGACGCGCCGTCCGCCGTGTTCGCAGGATACGATGCGACCTTCGCGGTCAAGGGTGTGGCCATTGTGATAGCCAACGGGATGCGCGAACACCGACACGCCGCCATCGGTCTCGTCGTAGCGCATCAGGCGATCATTCGGGATATCAGACCACACCAGATATTTGCCCGCCGGCACATAGACAGGCCCCTCTGCCCAGCGGCATCCCGTCCATAATTTCTCAAGCTTGGCATGGCCGATGAAAAGCGCCTCAAAGCGCGGATCCAGAACGATATAGTCCGACATCGCCAACGTTTCCCCCTCAGGCGCCGGTTTGTCCCGGCTGCTATCGTGATCGGCTGCACCTCTTTTGAGGATGTGCTGGCCATCTCACTGTCTTAGCATTGCCGGGACCGGTATCGTAGGGGGCGCGCAGAAATTTTCAGATCTGCAGATCAGACCCCGGACTTCGACATGGCCGCGACCAAGGCATCGATGTTGGATTTCAGCATCTTGAGATAGGTCGGGGCCGGACCTTCGGGTGTCGACAGACTTTCCACGTAAAGCGTTCCGCCCGATTGTGCGCCGGTCTCCTTGGCAATCTGTTGCACCAGACGGGGATCGTTGGAATTCTCCAAGAAATAGACCTTCACACCTTCCTTGCGGATCTGCTTGATCAGCTTGCCGACCGATGCAGCGGACGCTTCGGCTTCCGTTGAAATGCCCTGCGGTGCCAGGAACGTCACGCCATAGGCACGGCCAAAATAGCCAAAGGCGTCGTGGGTCGTCAGCACCTTGCGCTTGTCTTCCGGGATACCGGAGATTGCCTTCCGGGTATAGGCGTCAAGCGCGGTCAGGTCTGCTACCAGCTTGTCGGCATTGGCGTTGAAGTCGGCGGCATCTTCCGGATCAGCAGCCGACAAGACCTTCGCAATATTCCGCGCCCAGACGATCCCGTTCTTCGGATCGTTCCACACATGCGGATCGGTGACGGTCTTGCCATCGTCGTCCATCTTCCGGGTCTCGATTCCATCGGAAGCAACATTGATCTTGCCCTTGTAGCCTGATGCCTTGATCAACCGCAGCATCCAGCCTTCCAGCCCTTCGCCGCTGACGAACACAACATCGGCAGCCTTCAAGGCCCTGGCATCATCCGGGGTTGGCTCATAGACATGCGGGTCGCCATTCGGGCCGACGAGGCTCTTGACGGTAACATGATCCCCGCCGACGACATGTACCACATCGGCCAGCACCGTCATGCTCGCGACTGCATTCAGCGTCTTGGCTTCCGAGGCCTGTACCGATCCGATGGTCAGGGCGGCTGTGACAAATAGGGCGGAAAAGCTCATCTCTGATATCCTGTCGTCAGACGTCGTCTGTGGCTTCGGATGTTATGTTATATCATATCGCTCAACAAATCGACCCGTCAAGCCAGGTTTCGCGGTCAAACGTGCGCCTTCCGATCCAGCAGGACTTTTCCACGTATAAGCATTAGTTTGAGAGATGAGAGAGCGAAGCGGGGCAAGAACGCATGCAAGCGTCAAGTGAAGCGGACAGACAGCATCTTGTCTCTCTGCTCGGTCGGATCGCAGATGGCGACCGCCTCGCCTTTCAGGATCTTTATGCGCGAACCTCGGCGAAACTCTATGGGGTCGCCCTGCGTATCTTGGCTGAGGAAGCACTCGCCCGCGACGTGCTTCAGGAGGCCTATGTGAAAATCTGGCAGAAAGCATCCGACTTTCAATCTGCGCAGGGATCGCCGATCACCTGGATGGCAACGATCGTGCGTAATCGCGCGCTCGACGAGGTGCGCAAGGCGAAGCCGATCTCTATGTCCAGCATGGGCGACGATGGTGCGGATCTTGATTTTGCGGCTGAAACAGAGCATCCGCTGGATGGTCGCGAGCGATCGGAGGAGCTGCGCAGATTGATGCAATGCCTTGGTGGACTTGACGAAGAGCGTCGACAGATTGTCCTGCTCGCCTATTATCGCGGGATGAGCCGCGAGGACTTGTCGCGTCGTTTTGGCCGCCCCGTGCCAACCATCAAGACCTGGTTGCATCGCAGCCTCGCCCAGTTGAAGGGATGTCTGCAATCATGATCGACCCCGCAGAAATCGATGAACTGGCTGGCGAATACGTGCTCGGCACCCTTGATGCAAGCGAGCGTCGCTCGGTCGAGCAACAGCGTGGCGCGGACAAGGCCCTTGATGCCGCAATCATCGCCTGGGAGCTTCGGCTTCAGCCACTCAATGAGCTGACGCCGGAGGTGCAGCCGCCCGCCGATCTCTTTGCCGCAATCGAACGACGGCTCGCGGAAACTGCTGCTTCAACGGTCATCCCCTATTCAGCGATGGCGCCCACTGCCGAGATCATCGCGCTGAAGGGCAGGGTGCGGCGCTGGCAGATCGGGACGCTGGTCTCCGGGCTGCTGGCGGCGTCACTGGCAGGCTTTATCGTGCTGAAGCCGCAATCGCCGCTGCCGGAACAGTCGCAATTTGTGGCGGTCCTCCAGAAGGATGCCGTGTCGCCCGCCTTCGTCGTGTCCGTCGATATCGCGACGCGGCAGCTGACCGTTCGGCAGGTCGCCGCCGATAAGCTGACCGGCAAATCCTATGAGCTCTGGCTCATCAACGCGTCGCTGAAGGCTCCTAAATCGCTGGGCGTGGTACACGATTCCGGCTTTACGCGCGGCGTGACCCTGGCGGCCTATTCGCCTGATGTCGTGGAAAGCTCGGTGCTGGCCGTCACACTTGAGCCGGAAGGCGGCTCGCCGTCAGGTTCACCCACAGGCCCGGTCGTCTTCTCGGGCAAGCTGGTGCAGGCAACGCCTTGAGGCGAGTCTCGCCGGTATCAATCTCCGGGTGGCGGATAACCGTCACCCGGAGCGAGAACCCGAAATGGAACCCAAGACTTACTTCGCGACGATCATGCCGATTTCGACGGAGTAGTCCGGCGAGGCGAGCTTGGACTCGACCGTTGCACGGGCCGGAGTATGGCCAGCCGGGATCCAGGATTCCCAAACAGCATTCATTTCGGCAAAGGTGCCCATATCCGTCAGCCAGATGGTGGTCGAGAGGATCTTGGTCTTGTCGGAGCCAGCCTTGGCAAGCAGCGCATCGATATTGGCGAGAATGTTCTTCGTTTGCTCGGTTACCGACTTACCCGGCGCGCCCGAGGCGACCTGACCGGCCAGATAAACGGTGTTGCCGTGGACAACGGCCTGGCTCATGCGCGGGCCAACTTCGATGCGTTCAATGCTCATGGACTGTCTCCTTGAAAGATTGCGCCCCTTCGTAGCGAGAGAGTCCCCGAACCTCAAGGCCTCATCCGGGCGAAGGCGCGCCTGACTGGCGGATACCAGACGTCCGGCGGCCAAAAAAATCGCACACCCTCTGAAACCTTCCGAAACCGGGCCCGTAACTCTCCCCGAAGATCGAGCACAGAGCCTCGGTCGAGGTCCCCGGCAAGCCCGGTATTCAACCGGGTGCGCCCATGTCAAACAGAGGGAAAAGCGTCATGTCGAACTTTGTCAGCAAGCTCATTTCATCCGCAGCCATCACCACCGTCATGCTCGGCAGCATTGCCCTGGCCGCGACTGCCGATCCGGATGTCGGTGGCGCACCGATGTATCCGACCAAGAATATCGTGGAAAATGCCGTCAACTCCCGTGACCACACCACGCTGGTCGCCGCCGTCAAGGCCGCCGGTCTCGTCGATACGCTGGAAAGCGCAGGTCCGTTCACGGTCTTCGCGCCCACCAACAAGGCCTTCGAGAAGCTGCCCGCCGGCACAGTTGAAACGCTGGTTAAGCCCGAGAACAAGGCCACCCTCACCAAGATCCTGACCTATCACGTCGTTCCCGGCAAGCTGAGCGCCGCCGACCTGATGGCCATGGTTAGGGATGGCGGCGGGCAGGCAACCCTGAAGACCGTCGAAGGCGAGACCCTCACGGTGAAGCATCGCGGCAGCCATCTCGAGCTGATCGACGCCAAGGGCGACGTCTCCATGATCACCATCAAGGACGTATTCCAGTCCAACGGCGTGATCCACGTGATCAACACGGTTCTGTTGCCGGGCTGATCGATCGGTTATTTGAGATGATGAAGCCGTCAGCCGAGAGGCTGGCGGCTTTCAATTTTCCAAGACCGATACCTGCCAGTTCAACTGGGTAGCGGAATGAACTCCGTCTCTTCGGCGGGCAGGCTCATGCGACCGGCGATCCAGTCGGCCTTGGCCTGTTCGATGCGTTCCTTGCGCGAGGAAACGAAGTTCCACCAGAGGAAACGCGGGCCGAGCGGTTCGCCGCCGAGCAACATCAGCCGTGCCGGGCCGCCGACGGCGCGCAATGCCGGTTCGCCGCCCGCCTTGAAGACGAGCAGCTTGCCCTGCTCGTAGGTTTCACCTTCAAAGGCGACGCTTCCGGAGACGACATAGGCAGCGCGCTCGGCATGACCGGCTGGCATCGGGATACGTGCACCCTCAATCAAATCAACATGGGCGTAAAACAGCGGTGACAGGGTCGGTGCAGGCGAGACCAGCCCATAGGCGCTACCCGCCACCAGCCGCATGAAGACCGAGCCATCGTCCGTCGTTGGCAGATCGGCGTCGCCGACATGGGTGAAGGTCGGGCGAGACTCTTCCTGGGCTTCCGGCAAGGCGACCCAAGCCTGCAGGCCATTGTTGAAGCTGCCGGTCGATTTCATGCTGGGGTCGGTCCGCTCGGAATGTACGATCCCGGTGCCCGCCGTCATCCAGTTCAGTTCGCCGGGACGGATCGGCTGCTTGTAGCCGAGGTTATCGCGGTGCACGAACTCGCCGTCGAACAGGAACGTCACCGTCGACAGCCCGATGTGCGGGTGCGGGCGAACGTCGATGCCGTGACCCGGCTCGAATTGCGCCGGACCCATGTGATCGAGAAAGACGAAGGGCCCGATCATGCGTTTGGCGATGACCGGTAACATCCGGCTGACCATCAGCCCGTGCCCGAGATCCTTGCGGTGACCTTCGATGACCATTTCCAGCATGATCGAACTCCTCTTCGGGGGCGGCGGTGTCGAATTCGGATGCGACGATCTGTCCCCACCTCGTCCACCAATCCATGGGGGATAACATAGGACCTTATCCGCGCTTTTGCATACACAGAACAACCGACGGACTGTTGCCGGAGAGTAAACAACGGAACGGACAAACAAGGGCAGCAGTTGCCGCAGTTGTGCCTATCGCGGGTTTGTGAAGGCGTGATGGAATTCGTCAGAAATCACAGCGAATTAGAGAGAGAAACGCGCCGGAGAAGGCCTGCGGTCGTACGCGCCGACAGGCAGCAGGAACCGCAGTTCGCCACAAGGCAATTTTCTGGTGCTTTCGGCGGTTCTGACATAGGGTGATCGGAATTGGGACACATCGAGATTGCGCTTGCGCCAAGTCGCACGAGCGCCTATGGTCCAATTATATGAACGGTCGACCGATTAATTAAATGGATCGTTTGCATCGGAGGAACCGGCAGCCCATGTCCATTCTGGCGTCGAAAATGGATGTCCGCTCGAACGCGTTTGCGGAAAATACGCAAGCGATGCAGGCACTTGTCGCCGATCTCCAGGAGAAGCTGGCGACGGTTGCGCTCGGCGGCAGTGCCGAATCCCGTGCCCGGCATCAGGCGCGTGGCAAGCTTCTGGCGCGTGATCGCATTGATCTGCTGCTCGATCCCGGCACGCCATTCCTTGAAATAGCACCGCTGGCTGCCCATGATCTCTACGGCGGAGATGTGCCATCTGCCAGTCTAGTCGCCGGTATTGGGCGCATTGCGGGCCGGGAGTGCGTTGTCGTCGCCAATGATGCAACGATCAAGGGTGGTACCTACTATCCGATGACAGTCAAGAAACACCTGCGGGCACAGGATGTGGCGCGCGATAACAATCTGCCGTGCATTTATCTTGTTGACTCAGGTGGCGCATTTCTTCCTCAGCAGGATGAAATATTTCCGGACGAAAAGCATTTTGGCCGGATCTTCTACAATCAGGCCCAGATGTCAGCGGCGGGAATCCCCCAGATCGCCGTGGTCATGGGGTCATGCACTGCGGGCGGTGCCTATGTCCCGGCCATGTGCGACGAGAGTATTATCGTTCAAAATCAAGGCACTATCTTCCTCGGTGGGCCACCGTTGGTCAAGGCCGCAACCGGTGAAGTGGTCAGCGCCGAAGACCTCGGTGGTGCCGATGTCCATTCGCGCCAGTCCGGCGTGACCGACCACATGGCCGCCAATGATGCGGAAGCCCTTGGAATTGCGAGGAAAATTGTCGGCAATCTCAATCGGCCCCGTCCGCAATCGCTCGAATTGCGCCCGCCAGCCGATCCGCTGCTTCCCGCTGAAGACCTCTATGGATTGATACCGTCAGACCCACGCATACCCTATGATGTACGCGACGTGATCGCCCGCCTGGTCGATGGCTCGGAGTTTGACGAATTCAAGGCTCTCTATGGGACGACCCTTGTGACCGGCTTTGCCCATATCTGGGGGCATCCCGTCGGGATTGTTGCCAATAACGGCATCCTGTTTTCCGAGAGCGCGCTCAAGGGTGCGCACTTCATCGAGTTGTGCAGCCAGCGCAATATCCCGTTGATCTTCTTGCAGAATATTACCGGATTCATGGTCGGACGGAAGTATGAGTCCGGCGGAATTGCCAAGGATGGTGCCAAGCTGGTGACGGCGGTCGCCACCACTAATGTGCCCAAATACACCGTTGTCATCGGTGGATCCTATGGGGCTGGCAATTATGGAATGTGTGGCCGCGCCTATGCGCCACGCTTCCTGTGGATGTGGCCCAACGCGCGCATTTCCGTCATGGGCGGCGAGCAGGCGGCCAGCGTGCTCAGCCTCCTTCGTCGCGATGCCATTGAATCCAAAGGCGGTTCCTGGTCAGCCGAGGAAGAGGATGCCTTCAAGGCTCCGATCCGCAAGCAGTATGAAACCCAGGGCAATCCCTATTATGCGACTGCCCGCCTATGGGATGACGGGATCATCGATCCCGCCGATACCCGTCTGGTGCTTGGCCTTGCCCTTTCCGCCGGGACCAATGCCCCGATCCAGCCAACCAGGTTCGGCTTGTTCCGGATGTGAGGATTAGACATGTCCGTCAACAGGTTATCAGGTCTCCTCACGCGCCGCTTCGACAAGTTGCTGATCGCCAACCGGGGCGAAATCGCCTGCCGGATCATCCGGACGGCACGGGCGCTCGGGATCAGGACAGTCGCCGTCTATTCCGATGCCGACGCCAGTGCCCAGCACGTGCTGCAGGCCGACGAGGCTATCCGGTTGGGTCCGGCCCCGGCACGCGACAGTTACCTGCGCGCCGATCTCATCATCGCGGCGGCCAAGGCGACCGGTGCCGGCGCGATCCATCCCGGTTACGGATTTCTCTCGGAAAATGAAGGCTTTGCGGCTGAGTGCCTCGCCAATGACATTGTCTTTGTCGGGCCGCCGATTGAGGCGATCAGGGCGATGGGATCGAAGTCGGAAGCCAAGAAGCTGATGGAAGGCTCTGGCGTCCCGCTGGTTCCGGGCTACCATGGCGACGCGCAGGACATCGAAACACTCACTGCTGCGGCTTCCACGATCGGCTATCCCGTGCTCATCAAGGCGTCGGCTGGTGGTGGCGGCAAGGGCATGCGCATCGTGAGCGATGCCGCCGGGCTGGTCGAGGCGGTGGCCGGGGCAAAGCGGGAAGCCAAGGCGTCCTTTGGCGATGACCATGTCTTGATTGAGAAATATCTGACCAGGCCACGCCATATCGAAGTGCAGGTGTTTGGCGACAGTCAGGGCAATGTCGTGTCGCTGTTCGAGCGGGAGTGCACCCTGCAACGGCGACACCAGAAGGTCATCGAGGAAGCGCCTTCAGCAAAACTGACGAGGGATCAACGAGATAGCATCCAGGCGGCAGCGCGCGCAGCCGCCCGCTCGATCGGCTACGTTGGCGCCGGAACCGTCGAGTTCATCGCCGAGGGAGATGCATTCTATTTCATCGAAATGAATACGCGGCTCCAGGTCGAGCACCCGGTCACGGAGGCGATCACCGGTCAGGATCTCGTCGAATGGCAGTTGAAAGTCGCCTTTGGGGAAGCCCTGCCTCTGGCTCAGGAGCTGATCACGGCGACCGGACACGCCTTTGAAGTTCGCATCTATGCGGAAGATCCGGATCGCGGCTTCCTGCCGTCGATCGGGCGAATTCACCATTGGCGTCAACCGGATACGACGGCGGGTGTGCGGGTCGATACGGGGTTTGTCGAGGGTGATACGATCACACCCAACTACGATCCGATGCTGGCAAAACTCGTTGTGTGGGGGCCGGATCGACTGGCGGCGCTTGACCGGATGGCGGATGCATTGACCCGGTTTGAGATCGGCGGTGTCACCACCAACATCGCCTTCCTGTCACGCCTGATCGCCCATCCGCTTGTTCGCAGGGGCGACATGGATACCGGCCTGATCGAACGCGATCTGACAACACTTGTTTCCGGGTCGGCGGACCTCACGCCACCGGATCTGGCGGCAGCGGTCGCAGCCTGTCTGGTTCGTGAAGACGCCAGCAGAAACAAGGGTTTGTCTCCCTGGGACCGGGCAGGGGCCTGGATGCTGGCGGGTCAACGCAGACGCGCCTTCAGTTTTCGCACCGGTTCGGCAACAGTCGGTGCGTCCCTCGTCTATGCGGGCCAATCCAAGGGTCTCATGATCGAGATCAATGGGATAGCTCAGCCATTCCGTTACTTTGCCAGCGAAGCCGGACTGGACGTGTTTCTCGATGGGCGCAAGAGCCGCGTGTCGGCTGTCTGGGACAAGCGCGAGCTTGGGCTGACAACCGCGAACGGCACCTTCAAGCTGCACTGGATCGATCCCTATGTCATTGAAGGGACTGACTCCTTGGGTGCAGATCGGTTCACGGCTCCGATGCCGGGTGCGGTCACGCGCATCCTGATCGAGCCGGGTAGTCCGGTCAGCAAGGGCGATGCAGTGCTGGTGATCGAGGCAATGAAGATGGAACACACACTGCGGGCACCAGTCACCGGCAAGCTGGTATCGCTCGCCTGTTCGGTTGGCAGCTTTGTCGATGAAGGCATTGTTCTGGGTGTATTCGAGGCAATCGTTGACGCATCATGATCGATAGGGGCAAGTGATGAGCAAGGTTCGGATTGTTGAAGTCGGTCCCCGCGACGGTCTTCAGAATGAGGCTCAGCTTATTACACCGTTCGATCGGATCGAATTGATTGAACGATTGATCTCGGCAGGCCTTTCGACAATCGAAGTAGGAAGCTTTGTCTCTGCAAAATGGGTTCCCCAGATGGCTGGAACCGATGATGTTCTGCGCGCCTTTATTGACAGGACGGATCTGAGCCTGCCGGTTCTGGTCCCCAACGAAATGGGACTGGATGCCGCGCTCCTGGCTGGTGCACGAGAGATCGCGGTCTTTGCTGCAGCATCTGAAACCTTCTCCAAGAAGAATATCAATTGCACGATCGCGCAGTCGATCGACCGGTTTCGTCCCGTCGTGTCGCGGGCGCGCGAGCATGGGTTGAAAGTCCGGGGTTATATTTCCTGTGTGCTTGGCTGCCCTTACGAAGGCGACGTGCCTGTCAGCCAAGTGACTGACGTCGCGGAACAATTGCATGATCTCGGGTGTTATGAAATCTCGCTAGGCGACACGATTGGGGTCGGCACACCGGGCAAGGCCAGGGAACTTGTCCACGCGGTCGGGACGATAGTGCCGATTGAGCGGATCGCGGTCCATTTCCACGACACCTACGGTCAAGCGCTCGCCAATATTTATGCCAGTCTGGAAGCAGGGGTGCGGGTCGTCGATGCCTCCGTTGCGGGCCTTGGCGGGTGTCCCTATGCAAAGGGCGCTTCCGGCAATGTCGCGACCGAAGATCTTGTCTATATGCTCAATGGGTTAGGGATTTTGACGGGCGTTGACCTTGATCGATTGATCGATGTCGCCGTCTGGATTTCAGCAGAATTGGGTAAGCCAATCGGCAGTAGGGTCGGCAAGGCAATGGCGGGCGATCGTCCAGCATCAGTTGCACGCGACTGATGGGACATGTGCGAATGTCTTGGTCAATCAAACAGGTTGGGGACACTTGAGCCGGTTCAAGCAGCCACGCTATTGGAGCGATCCGATCCAGACATGAGGGTGCTAGAACCCTGCAGTTGCTGTGAAATCAGTCGGATATTGACCTTCAGTTCACTGTTGATCTTTTGCAAGTGGTCGATGATCGCCGTAATTTCATGCTGAAAACTGTCCAGATCAACGATCAGCCCAGATAATGTCAGGCTTTGTGACCCGAGGCTGGCAGCGTTCAGCTTGGCCATGATACGTATGACCTCAAGCCCGAGGCTGAGCCGTTTCAAGTCCAGGCACTTCAGCTGAAACTGGTCTACTTCCAGCGACATATTGGCCAAGCCAGCTGCAGCATTTGTCCTGTGCTGAAGTCTGAGTGCTTCGAGGTGATGAATTTCGATGGATTGCGTGTCAGCGTCGGCTTCTGTTTGAAAGAACTGGACCAGATCTTCCTGCAGCCGTGAAGCAGACATCAGGAAGCGGCCCTTGCGAATTTCGTCGATCACCTTGGTGATGGAATCGCCCAAACTGACAACACCATCGCTGATCTCGGAGGAGACTTTGCCATAATCCGCTGCGATGACACCGATGGCATTTCCCTCGCCGCCGAGTTGGGTCGCCATGACGCGCAAGTTGAGGGGAACGTGCCGATAGGTATCGTAGAGATCCAGCATGGATTGTGACCGGGCGACGAGCGCCTTCGACGTCTCCAGCATCTGCTCGAATAGCTTCAGGACCGGATCAACCCGGGTTCCAAGCTGTGCGTCACGCGCCGCAATCTCGCGACTGAGTGCCTGTGCCATGAAATCATCATAGCTTTCAAAGCCATGCGATTTGATCGTCTCGAGCAGCTGCGCGGCACTTTGCTCGGGTCGGACGGAATTGCTGCGCTCATAAGTGACGTGGGAGGCATAAAGCGTCTTGACGGTTTCGAAGAGGTCGCTCGTCGGCTTCAGGCGCACCGAGAGATACCCGCCCTCGATTGGCATCGCCAGCGCCATGACCCAATAGTAACGACCGTCTTTCGTCCGGTTCTTGACATAGGCCGCAATGGGCCGTCCGGATTTCAGGTAATCCCAAAGCAGATAGAACACAGCTCTCGGTGTATCGGGATGCCGGATGATCTTGTGCGGACTACCGAGCAATTCGTCCCATGAATAGAGGCTGATCTTCTGGAAGACGCTGTTACCGGCCTCGATGATGCCCGCGCCATTGGTCCGTGAGAAGAAGAGTTCTTTCACGTCAAGCGGCGCTTCGTTCGCATCGTGCGCGTCACGCTTCTCAATGGACAGATCTGCCATGATGGTGATCCCGGGCTCGTGGCTTGCGGATTATTGCGTATTCGGTCGAGTTTTCTGGATCACAGGTTGCATCAAAATGATTAAGATTTCAGCCTTCAGTCATTTTACTTAGGGACCAGTTCTGACCCGATGTCGGCCCGCATTTGAAACGCGCGGACTTGTGCAGATGAAGCCAGTCTTGGCCGCTCGGCATTGACAAACGATCGTGCAGTCGGTCTAAGGTATGCGCAAACCTACCAGATAGGTAATAGCTCACAAGTCAGGTAGTCCGTTGGATATCGATCCTGTTGCCCTGTCATCGGCAAGTCTGGTTGACCGCGTCATGTCGGATGTGACCGACTATATCCGGCAGAATGGCCTCGAAGCCGGTGCGACAGTGCCCGGTGAGGCTGTGTTTGCGGCCAAGGCGGGGGTGTCGCGGGCGGTTGCGCGTGAGGCATTTCGTGGATTGGCGGCGCTGCGGATTCTCGACATCGGCAATGGTCGACGCGCGCGCGTGGCGCCAGCCGATGACTCCGTTCTGAGCCTCATGTTCGATCACTGCGTTCAGACGAAACAGGTTACTATCCAGCAGATCCTGGACGTGCGGCGTACCATCGAATTGCGCACCGCAGCGCTGGCAGCCCTGCGCCGGACCGAGCCGGAAGCGCTGGAAATTCTGGGGATCGCCGAGTCCATGCGATCGAGTTTCGATCAGCCAGAACGGGTTATGGAGCTCGATCTTCGGTTTCATGAGACCATTGCCCGAGCATCGCGCAATCCGGTGTTTGCGCTGCTGGTCGGCTCCTTCCGCGTGGTTACGCGCCAGACCTGGGCGACGGGTTGGGCAAGTCGTCCGACCGACGAGGCCAGACGCGACAGCGTGGAAGGACATGCAGTCATTGCTGCCGCCATTCGCGACCGGCAGCCTCAGGCGGCGGAAAAGGCCATGGCGGATCATTTCGATCTGACGGTCAAGGCCTTGCTGCATGCGGGCATCAATTAGCACCCCAGGACCAACAGGCGGAAAACCAATGAAAATCACTGGAATTGAAACGCTGAGCGCTCGCGAATTCGAGAATGTCCTGTGGGTTCGCGTCCATACGGATGCCGGGATCATTGGTCTTGGCGAGACATTCTATGGCTCGGGCGCGGTCGCCTCGCATATTCACGATACGTTGGCATCGCGGCTCCTCGGCAAGGACCCGCTGCGGATCGAGGCGTTGCACAAGGAACTCGTCAATCTGCCGATGGCGCAATCGAGCACCGGCACGGAATATCGCGCGGCCTCGGCTATCGACATCGCCCTGTGGGATCTGTGGGGCAAGGCAACCAACCAGCCGGTTCATCAGCTCCTCGGCGGCCTGTGTCGCGACAAGCTGCGGATCTACAACACCTGTGCCGGCTATCAATATGTCCGCAATCGCAACATCCGTCCGGTCGATACGTGGAACCTCAGTTCCGATGGCCCCTTCGAGGACCTGAACGCCTTCACCACGGACGCCGGTGCGCTCGCGGAGAACCTGCTGGAGAGCGGCATCAACGCGATGAAAATCTGGCCATTTGATCCGGCCGGGATGGAAACCGGCGGCATCGATATTTCGACCGAGCAGCTGAAGACGGCGCTGAAGCCGTTCGAATTGATCCGCAAGCGCGTCGGCGACCGGATGGATATCATGGTCGAGTTCCACTCGCTGTGGAACCTGACGACGGCCAAGCGTCTAGCCAAGGCACTCGAACCCTATAATCCCACCTGGTTTGAGGACCCGATCCGCATGAATTCATCCAGCGCGCTGGCCGAATATGCGCGCTCCACCCATGTTCCGGTTTGCGCCAGCGAGACGCTGGGTTCGCGATGGGCCTATAAGGAAATGCTCGACAAGGATGCCATTGGCGTCGTCATGGTCGATCTCTGCTGGACTGGTGGATTGACGGAAGGTCGCAAGATCGCGGCGATGGCCGAGACCTATCACAAGCCGTTTGCGCCGCATGACTGCATAGGCCCCGTCGGGTTTGTGGCGGCGGTGCATATGTCCTTCAGCCAGCCGAATACGCTCATCCAGGAATCGGTGCGGGCCTTCTATACGGGCTGGTACAAGGAACTGGTCACGGTTGTGCCGACGATCCGCGATGGGTTCGTCTATCCGATGGACGGTCCCGGGCTTGGAACCGATCTGCAGCCGTCGCTCTTTGAGCGGTCCGATCTCGTGGTACGCAGGAGTGAAGCATGAGCGCGTCGAAACTGTTTGATCTCAAGGGAAAAACCGCGCTGGTAACGGGATCGTCGGGCGGTCTCGGGCTATCGATGGCGCGCGGATTGGCGGAAGCCGGAGCGGCGCTGATCCTCAATGGTCGCAATGCGGACAAACTGTCTGCGGCTGCCGGCGAGCTGATCGGTGCAGGACATAATGTTCGCTCAAGCGTTTTCGATGTTGCCGATGATGCCGCCGTGCAATCTGCCTTCGCGCAATTTGATGCCGACGGGATCGCAATCGACATCCTCATCAACAATGCGGGCATCCAGCTGAGGAAGCCGATGGTCGATCTGACCACGGCCGAGTGGCAGAAAGTTCTGGATACCAACCTGACCAGCGCGTTTCAGGTGGGCCGCGAAGCCGCCAAACGCATGATCGCGCGCGGGCAGGGCGGCAAGATCATCAACATCGGATCCCTGACGAGCGAGCTGGCACGGGCGACTGTCGCACCCTACACGGCGGCCAAAGGCGGCATCAAGATGCTGACCCGGTCGATGGCGGCGGAATGGGCGGTTCACAACATTCAGGCCAATGCGATCGGGCCGGGCTATATCATCACCGAGATGAACAAGGCACTCGTCGAAGACCCGAAGTTTGACGCCTGGGTCCGCGGGCGGACGCCATCGGGCCGCTGGGGGACGCCGGACGACCTGATCGGCACCGCCATCTTCCTCGCTTCCCCGGCCTCTGCCTATGTCAACGGTCAGATCCTCTACGTCGACGGCGGCATGCTGGCGGTATTGTGAGGGGAGAGTGGGACGCTGACCATGGGGGAGAGGCTGTTCAGTGGTCCGGGCAAATGACCGGAATTTGTGTCAGTAATCCCGTCTGAAGCGCGGGCTGCGGTGGTTGCCCGTTCAGGCAATTGGGATCAGATGACTGAGACGGACGGGGCAACTGCTGCATGCCAAAGGGATCGCGCAGACTCGTGTTGGCGCGGTCAGTCGGCGGCGGAATTGTGAATCCGACGGTGTCCGGTATGTGATGTGTCTTAGATATCACCAGTTCGAAAATCATGATCAAGGCAATCACGATAGAAAATATGACAGACATGCTGTGCTTTTTGAGCGGTGCTTTAAGCGGAGTTGTGGTCTCGTCCAGAAAAACAACATGATCGGATTCAAATTTTAAATTATTGTTGATATGTTCCTTTAATTCAGTGAAATATGCTTTTTCTTGATTGAATATCGGCCATAATAAATCAATCAAGTAAAAATCCCTGTAATGATGGCTGATCCCGATTAATTTAATCATTTTGGATTGCTCATCGAAATGATCGCGAATGAGTTTCATCAGTTCTGATCGCGTCTCGGCTGTAATAGCCTGTTGCACAAGAGCGCGAGGCATCAGGTTTAACATTTTGGTGGCTGAATCCGTGTCAATGTCGATGACCGCCTTGCCTGCTTCGTTCCAAGCACCTGCACGCAGCATCGCGCGACCTGCAGCGTCGGTCCAGAAATAGTCGGCCGAGAGGCAGTTACGCTTGAGATATCCGAAACGCTCAAGGTGTGGGACTACGGCTTCATAGTGCTTGAAACGGTCGGCGGGGAGCAAGTTTCGCGTCGTTGGGAAACGTCCCAGCCAATCGGCTGAAATGATGAGGCCTGCGAAGACATTGTCGCAACTTTGGGGGGCAATCGGAAAATGAGTCTTGTTTGCAAGAACATGCGAGCGTATGTCCGCTAACGAAACACGTAGTTTGAAAATCGCAGGAATACCAATTCCATCCCATGTATTTGCCGTCGCATCCAGACCATCGACAATTTTGAAAATCAACAATTCAGATAATGCTGTAGCAGCAAGCGGTTGCCCAAAATGACCGTAGAGGGCATCGGCCTCAGCCTTTTTCAGGAGCAGATCGAAATCTTCGTCAAGACCCGGTTTTGGTTCCATTTTCCATAGTGGCAGGAAGTCCCGCACCAGACTCTCCAGAACCAGAATCAGGAATTCTTGATTGTCTGGATCATCCAGATCAAAAGGCGAGAATTCGGCAATTGGACTTTGAATCGTCATTATGACTGGTCTCGAAATTCGAAAGATCCGATCATGATGGAATATTCGAGTATCTTGGTCCAGTGGTTGTAATAGCGACGCGACCCCGAAAACGTTTGCCAGGGCAACTCATCATCTCGTGGCCGGATAAGGCTGGCGGTGCTGTGAGGCAACTGCCGTCACCTCACCATGTCGCTTCGGCGCGCATGGCGGGGCGGGCGGATGCGTCGGCGGTCCAAAGTGACAGGCCGGCGGGGCCTTCGGTTGCGTTGACGGTGAAGGTCTCGCCGTCAAACAGGGTTGCGGTGCTGCGGAAGGCGAAGGCGCGCGGGATGATGCCGTTGCGAACATCGGTTGCCAGTGTGATCAGCAGGGTTGCCTGCAAGGGGCCGTGCACGATCAGGCCCGGATAGCCCTCGGTCTCGATACAAAATCGTCGGTCATAATGTATGCGATGCCCGTTGAAGGTCAGCGCCGAATAGCGGAACAGCAGCACGTCGGTTGCATCGACGCTTTGAGACCATTGCGGCGCCGGCATGTCTGGCTGAGTAGCGGGCGACGCGGCAGGCGCGGTCTCGGCGGCGCGATAGACGATATCCTGTCGTTCGAGGACGCAAGTTTTCTCGGCAACCCTAAAGGCATGCTCGACAGTGACGAAGCAGAGTGGCCCGGTGCGGCCCTGCTTCAGGGTGACATCGGCGATGATCGATTGGCGCTGTACGGTGTCGCTGATATGGATTGGTGCGATATGGCGGACGTTGCCGCCTGCCCACATGCGGCGCGGCAGAGGAACCGGCGGCAGGAAGCCACCAAGGGCCGGGTGGCCATCGCGTCCCAATCGGGACATGGGGACGACCGGCGGTGCGAGGCACCAGTGGATCGCAGGCGGAGCAACTGATCCTGAGCCAAGATCTCCAGAGGCACGATCAAGCGTCGCGTTGAAGCGCCTGACGAGTTCCGGCGTGACGACATCCTCGGCTGTCTCCTCGCGTCCGATCCAGCGGCGCAAGGCGTCGATATCAATGGCTTCGGTCATGGCGTTTGCCCCGCTGTGCCTGCCTGCCGGTAGCGCTCAGTGTGTTCACCAGGGCTTGGAACAGGTCCGTAGGTGCGCGGATTTCCGTCGAACACCGGTGCGGGGGCCGGATAGGAAACCGGACCGGCTTCGGTCTCGACAGTTGCCCTGCGCAAATGCGGGTGCACGGAGAGGGCTGCCATATCATTGACTTCGGCAAAGGCGATATCGGCCTCCGTGAGCGCGCGGATCAGGTCAACCCGGTCATACCGGGCGAAGGCCTCGGCAACGACCTGATCGGTTTCAGCGCGATTGTTCACGCGCAACACATTCGTGGCGAAGCGCGGGTCCTTTGGCAGATTGGCGTCGCCGAGCAGGTGACGGCTGAGTTTGGCCCATTCCGGCTCGCTCTGGATGGCGATCAGCACCTGCGCGCCGTCGCGTGCCGTAAAGACGCCATAGGGTGCAATCGAGGGATGGCGCAGGCCAATCCGCTTAGGGGCCTTGCCGGCCTCGGCATTCATCAGCGGCACTGTGAGCCAGTCTGCCGTGACATCAAACATCGAGATGTCGATCGTCGTTCCGCGCCCGGTGCGGCCCCGTCCGATCAATGCTTCAAGAACGGCACTGTAGGCGGTCGCGCCGGTCGCAATATCGACGACTGAGATGCCGACGCGCGCCGGTTCGTCCGGCCCGCCGGTCAGCGAACACAAGCCGGCTTCGGCCTGAATCAACAGGTCATAGGCCTTGCGGTCGGCATAGGGGCCTGCCTCGCTGAACCCGGTGATGGAACAGATGATGAGGCCGGGATGGCGGTTGACGAGGTCTTTCGGGTCCAGGCCCATCCGGCCGAGGGCGCCGCGCCGCAGGTTCTGGACGAGCACGTCTGCCCCGGCAATCAGGCGAGCCAGCTCTGCGCGATCATGGTCTTGCGAGAGATCGAGGAGAACCGACTGCTTGCCTCGATTGAGCCAGACGAAATAACTCGATTGACCCTTGGCCGCATCGTCATAGCCGCGTGCGAAATCGCCTTCCGGACGCTCGATCTTGATGACGGTCGCCCCCGCATCGGCCAGCCGCGCCGTGCAGAATGGTGCGGCGACGGCCTGTTCCACGGCGACAACGATGATACCTTCAAGGGGACGCATAGACATGACTGAACCTCGATGAGTCCGACGGCAACAGGACGACAAGCTTGTAACAGCTCTGCAGCCCGCCGCTTTCCAGATACGGCAAACGCCATCACCTCTTAGCAAGTGTGATCACGCTGCGAAATGGCATTGCAAGGTCTTCGCCGTCGAGCATGTGGCTTTTGTGACCGGGATATGACGCCGTCAACGCAAGATCTCTGCCGACTTTTCATAAGCTGCACAGATGGATTGCGCGATTGTTCGTAGTCAAGACATCGAACGCAGCGTAAAGGACTGGCTCGCGCACGCATGAGTTCAAGCTGCGCATCAGTCTTTCCCGCATCCCGGACTGTCATCGCGAGTGATACCCATCAATGTCTACCCCCGTTGATCGACAGTCCAATCGCCAGCCGGCAACGACGAACTTCCGTATCATTGCCATGATTATCGCCAGCGCCATGTTTATGGAGCAGCTGGATGCAACGGTACTCGCCACTGCCCTGCCCACGATGGCGCATGATTTCGGCGTGGCACCGCCCGCAATGAGCGTATCGCTGACATCCTATTTGCTCAGCCTGGCCATCTTCATCCCGGCGAGCGGCGCAGTTTCGGACCGATATGGATCACGCACGGTGTTTCGGGCGGCGATAGCCGTGTTCATTGTTGGCTCGATCCTGTGCGCCCAATCAACTTCGCTCTTGTTTCTCGTCCTGTCCCGGCTGATCCAGGGTCTCGGTGGTGCGATGATGATACCGGTCGGGCGCATTGTGCTGATGCGCAGCGTGGACCGGAAGGACCTTGTATCAGCGATGTCGTGGCTGCTGGTTCCGGCACTGATCGGTCCGATCATGGGGCCGCCGGTGGGTGGCATGATCGTCACCTATCTCGACTGGCCCTGGATCTTTTATATCAACGTCCCGATCGGCCTTGTCGGGTTTGCGCTTGTGTCGATCTTCATCGAGGAGTTCAAGGCCGAGGCAGTCAGTCCATTCGATACCCTCGGATTCTTGCTGTCAGGAATCTCGTTGGGGTCGCTGCTATTCGGATTTGAAATGTCGAGCGGCAGCGGTGAATGGTCCTTTGCGCTCGGTCTGATCGCAATCGGTCTGGTATTCTGCATCGCCTATGTCTGGCATGCGAGACGACATCCGGCACCGATCCTGGATTTCACGCTGATGCGGTCGCGCAGCTTCAGCGCATCGCTGATTGCGGGGTCGCTGACCCGGATTACCCAGGGCGCGCAGCCGTTTCTGCTGCCACTCATGCTGCAACTGGACTTCGGACTGACCGCCGCCATGTCGGGCCGCATTGTGCTGGCAACAGCGGTCGGCTCGCTCCTGGCCAAATCCGTCCAGACACATCTGCTCCGCTGGCTTGGCTTTCGCAATAGCTTGATCTTTAATGGTATTATCGCTTCGAGTGGTTATGGGGTGTGCGCCTTCTTTCGGCCGGACTGGCCGCTGCCACTGATCTTCGTGATCCTCTGCGGCTGCGGATTCTTCATGTCCTTTCAGTTCACGGCCTACAACACGATCGCCTATGACGACATCTCCCAGGATCGCGTCAGCGTGGCGACGAGCTTCTATTCGACATTTCAACAGCTGATGTTATCGCTTGGGATCTGCGTGGCCGCAGGCCTCCTGCACGGGTCCATGGTCCTTCAAGGCCACGCGCGCCCGCAATTCGGTGATTTCTCCGTCGCCTTCGTTATCGTGTGCGGTATCTCATTGCTCGCAACGTTCTGGAACATGCGCTTTTCGCCGACCGCTGGTCAGGACATGAGCGGTCACGTCAGCCCCGACTCCGATCTTGAGGGATAATCAGGTTGTGAAGTTCAATACAACTCTGTCTCGAGATGTCCAGTTTTCAACCAGAATGCTATATCCTCTGATCGATAAATACCGAAAGTATATTTTTGTAAAAAGATAATAAATTTAAATATGTAGGGATAAATTACAGTTAAAAATAAATTATTGCTTGATCGATTTGAGATTAGCTTGATATATGTGATAGCAAGGTTGTAAATAGACCTGATTATGCAGGATTTGGTTATTGGTGAAAATCAGAATATGATTAACCATTAAAAAATCAAATGCATAATTAGTTATATATATGAATTAACTATAGGTACTGTGCGAGCTAGTCAGCGCCATGATCAGAAAATTGCAATTTCAGGGTCTGGAACTACAAGCCGCCTACAAGATTGCGGCGTCGGGCGAAAACGCGATGTTTAGATACACGGATCGCGACGCACTGAAGGTTACGCAAACGCAAATCATGATGGACGGGATCGTCATAACCCAGGTCGACTTCAAAGATGATGCGGCAGCCGGCTACGAGAGTGGATTGGACGCTTATGGGTTTTGGGGCGTTCTCAGCGGTCAATCCGGATTTATAACGCGGCATGAGTCCTATCACGTTTCGGAAGGCCAGGGATTGGCGATGAATCTTCCCAACTTCCGGACAAGCCAAGCCTACGGAACGAGCTCGCATGGTGGTTTTCGGATCCTTGGCAATGAATTGCATCGGGAACTCGAGGAGTGGCTTGGGTATCGTCCGCGCAAACGAATCGAATTCGTTCCTCGTATCGATCTCAGGGCCAGGTCCAGACGTCAGCTTCTGTCTGTGGAAGAAGTCGTGACGACAGTGTTCGAAAACCACGATATTTATCAAAAGTATCCACTTGCCATCCAGTCGTTGAACCGGACTATCATGCGGTCGGCGCTTGAAGGGTTCACGCATAATTACTCTGACTCAATCAATATTGATGTTGCAACGGGACTGCCGGTTGCTGTTGCGAAGGCGATCGAGTTCATGCGCGAACATTATGGTCGAATGATCAGACCTGCCGAGGTGGCAGCAGCAGCCGGACTCAACCTGCGCGCCTTGCAATCGAGCTTCCTCTATTACGAGGGCAAGACAATCGGCGACTACCTCTCCGGTTTGCGCTTGGCGCATTTGCGGCGTGATCTCCTGGATCCCGCCAACGACAAATCCATCAAGGAAACGGCGTTCCGCTGGGGGTTCACGCGCGGTCGGGAGCTTTCAGAGGCCTATTTCCGTCTATTCGGCGAATTGCCAACTCATACGGTCACGCGGAGCAGGGGCTGACGATGGGGAGGGATCGAAATGTCCGGCGTGATCGAGAATGATCCGAGATCAGGGAAGATGGGATCTTTGAAACACATCACAAGACAAGCAATCGTCGGACGTTAAAAAAGATTGTTCTGGCGAAGTATCAACAATAAGCGTGTGGGTTAGCAAGAGTAATGATCAGAAAACGGCAATTCGAAGGGATGGGCCTCCAGGTTGCTTACAAAATGGCAGCTTCTGTCGACAACGCGATGTTCAAATACACAGATCGCGATGCAATGAAGATAAAGCAAACCCAATTCATGATGGATGGAATTGTTGTTACGCATATCCTGTTCAAGGATGACGCTGCTGGTTCTTACGAGAGCGGTCTGGATGCCTACGGCTTCTGGGGAGCGCTCACCGGGGAGGCTGGTTTTCAAACGAGGCATGATGCCTATCGTGTTCCAGCAGGTCAGGGATTGGCGCTTAATCTTCCTGATTTCCAGTCAGGTTGGGCGCATGGGACAAGCTTGCATGGCGGAATGCGAATTCTGGGCAGCGCGCTTCACCGGGAACTCGAGGACTGGCTTGGATACCGCCCGCGCGAGCGGCTTGAATTCAAGCCGCTGATTGATCTGAGGGCCAGGGCCAATCGTGTGCTGCTGTCGGTCGATGAAATCGTGACCCAGCTATTCCAAAATCACGAGATTTATCAAAAGTATCCGCTTGCCTTTCAGTCGTTGAACCGGACGATCATGCGATCGGTTCTCGAAGGCTGCACACACAATTACTCTGATTCGATCAATATCGATGTTGCAACGGGACTGCCGATTGCCGTCGCGAAGGCGATCGAGTTCATGCGTGAACATTATGGGCGCATGATCAGGCCTGCGGAGGTGGCAGCAGCGGCCGGGCTCAGCCTGCGCGCCTTGCAATCAAGCTTCCTCTATTACGAGGGTAAGACGATCGGCGACTATCTCACTGGCTTGCGATTGGCGCATCTGCGGCGCGATCTCCTGGATCCCGCCAACGACAAATCTATCAAGGAAACGGCATTTCGTTGGGGATTCACACGTGGGCGGGCACTTGCGGAGGCCTATTTCCTCGAATTTGGCGAACTGCCAACGCATACGACTGCGCGGCGTCGGGGTTGAGACCAAGGGCAAGACGTCAGACCACCGATTTACACGTGCTCCGGATCTGTTCGCCCATCGCAACAGGTGAGATGGCGCTTGGCCAAACTGTATCGCTGCAATTGATCCGGTGAATACCGCAGAGGGCGCGTCTGTTTCAATCCGCCGAAAAATGATGGGCTTACGCGGATTGCGAGGTCAGATCGAGCGAGGGAAGATCTCGTTTCTTGATCAGAGAATCTAATGACTGCCATCATGTAATCAGGCGCGAGCCATTTGCTTGACAGGCCTTTGATGGTTTTTTTTGGCTCGCGCCAAATGATGCACCAGTGGCCGCGAGCAGGCAAGGATGAATGATCAACGCGACGGAGCGACCCAAATACGCCCGAAAACAAGCTGTATTGCGCCCGTGGATTTCACTCTTAAAATCGAGTCGGCCTCGAAATAAACAAAACCCCGCCAAATCTTGGCGGGGCTATATTTCGAAAGTTCATGTCAAGCGACAAACCTGATGGCCTGCACCGCATGCCTGATCAGGCAGCGACCGCATTCCGGCGCCGATAGAGACCAAAACCAATCAAACCGAGCACCACCGGCAAGCCTGCGCCGGCAATCGGACCAGGCGCTGCAATCGCACCGCTACCGCTAAATGTTCCGCTTACAGATGCGGGCGCACCCTGCAGCCCTCCTGAGTAAGCGATCGTGCCAGAGCTACCTACATTGGTAAATGTGAGTGTCACGACCCAATCGTTAGGGTTTACATCACCGTCTGAAGCCGTGACCGTGTTTTGGGTGCCAGTTGCCAAAAACTGGCTGACATATGCCGGGGTGATATTAGTCGCATTTTCGAATGCGGACACGATGGTCGCATAACCGCCGGGTGTGTTGTACGTGTTCCCCAGCAGTGTCAAGAACGACGACAGGTCAGTCGACGTATTTTCGACATAAAAATCATTCGTGTCAAAAAGCAATTGCAGAGTGCTCAACGGATTTGAGCTCGTGGTTGCGCTCGCACCCGACACGCCACCAAATGCAATCGCTGCTGAAATTGCCAATCCAAATAGATGCCGCTTCATGGCAGACCCTTCCCGATAATAAACCGACTTGATACGTTCTTAACGAACCGGATGATGTTAATCAAGCATTAACTTCTGTCAAAGTCAATAGAATATCCACTCTGGTTCGTTCCCAAGGTTAATGGGAGCAACGTAACTCATGGGGGAACTTATAAAACAAAGGTGGTTCCGTCAAAGGATGTAATTTGAGGCAAAAAATCTGAGATTCTGCCCTGTATTTAGGCTTCTATTGAGTGACGCTTGATCGATGTGCCTGATGGATGCATGACCTCACTGTTCAGAACACACAGTCCCAACTTTCCTGCACACGGCGAAGGGCCTTGGTTTTCCCAGCAAACATGTGTCTTAAGTGGAATGTCTGGCTTGAAATGACGATTGTCGTTGCGATCTATTCCATGTACCAGATGCGAATCGGAACCGGCAAGGCTTCGGTTGCTTTGGCGTGGCAGGCGGTGGCGGACGAGATTCGGACATTCGAAACGCGGTATGTCCGGTCGTTTCGACTTTAAGCGGATCGCTCCCGCGCAGCCCACCTCAGACGCGGCACCCGGAGTGATCCCATCTGTGCGGACTGGCGATGCGGGCGATTGACAACAGTCCGGTCCGCGGTCAATGAACCAAGGCGTCGGTGCGCCGTCCGCCTTTTCTGCAAGGTTCTTACAAGCTGGCACAATGGCAATGGGTGCATTCGATCCCGGGCCTGTTTATCATTTCCATGTTTTTTACGGAGTTTTTGATGCGTATCGCCATGATTGGTTCCGGTTATGTAGGACTTGTATCGGGTGCCTGTTTTTCCGATTTCGGTCATACTGTGATCTGTGTTGATAACGACCAGAGAAAGATCGAGGCGCTCAACGAAGGGCTCATGCCGATCTTCGAACCGGGATTGAAAGAACTGATCGTCCAGAACGCCGCCGATGGACGATTGTCGTTCACGACGGATTTGGATAGCGCTGTGGCGCAGGCAGATGCCGTGTTCATCGCCGTCGGCACGCCATCACGGCGCGGAGATGGTTTCGCGGATCTGGCCTATGTCTATTCAGCCGCCGCCGAGATCGCCAGGTCGATTCGGCAGTTCACGGTGATTGTCACGAAGTCGACCGTTCCGGTGGGAACAGGTGACGAGATCGAGCGGATTATCCGCGAGACGAATCCGGACGCCGATGTCGCCGTTGTCTCCAACCCTGAATTCTTGCGCGAGGGAGCCGCGATCAAGGACTTCAAGCATCCTGATCGCATTGTCGTCGGACTGGAAGACGAACGCGCGCGACCTGTCATGACCGAAATCTACCGGCCATTATACCTTAATCAGGCTCCGATGATGTTCACCAGCCGCCGAACATCGGAACTCATCAAATATGCCTCCAACTCATTCCTTGCGTTGAAGATCACGTTCATCAACGAAATGTCCGACCTTTGCGAGAGGGTTGGTGCGAATGTGCAGGAAGTGGCGCGCGGCATGGGTCTGGACAATCGGATCGGCGCGAAGTTCCTCAATGCCGGTCCGGGATATGGCGGATCCTGTTTTCCCAAGGATACGCTGGCACTGGTGAAGACGGCCCAGGATTTCGACAGCCCGATGCGCCTGGTCGAGGCTACAGTCGACATCAATGAAAAGCGCAAACGCGCCATGGGTCGGAGGGTCATTGCGGCTTGCGGCGGTGATGTCAGGGGCAAGAGAATTGCGTTGCTGGGACTGGCGTTCAAACCAGATACCGATGACATCCGCGATAGCCCGGCCATCACGATTTCTCTGTCACTGCGCGATGCCGGGGCCAAGCTCGTCGGGTACGATCCCGAGGCGATGGACAACGCCAGGTCCGTCATTGAAGGCATGACCTTTGCCGAGGGCCCCTATGACGCCGCGATTGATGCGGACTGTATTGTCGTCGTCACCGAATGGAGTCGCTTCAGGGCGCTCGATCTCGGTCGTCTCAAATCCGTCATGCGCACGCCGGTCATGGTCGACTTGCGTAATGTCTATCGGCGCGACGAGGTGACGCGACACGGGTTTTCCTATTTCAGTATCGGCCATGGTCAGCAGTCTGACGGGACTATAAAAGGCTGATCTCATGCGCTTCCTGATTACGGGCACAGCGGGCTTCATCGGTTTTCATCTGGCACGCCGGTTGCTGGCGGATGGGCATGCCGTCGTCGGGTTCGACGGGATGACAGATTATTACGATCTAAAGCTCAAGGAAGCCCGGCACGCGGTTCTGTCCCGGTCGAATGCCTTCAAGCCGGTTATCGGTCGGCTTGAAGATCCATCGGCCTTGCAGCAGGCGGCGGAACTCGCAGAGCCCGAGGTCATCTTTCACCTCGCGGCACAGGCTGGTGTTCGATATTCGATTGAAAATCCACGCGCCTACGTCGACGCAAATCTGGTCGGATCCTACAATCTCCTGGAAGTCGCCCGGCAGGTAAAACCGCGCCATCTGCTCTTGGCTTCAACCAGTTCGGTCTACGGCGGCAATGATGTCATGCCATTTCGGGAAATGGACAAGGCTGATCAACCCCTAACGCTTTACGCAGCCACGAAGAAGGCGATGGAGGTGATGAGCCATTCCCAGTCGCATCTCTGGCAGATACCGACCACGTGCTTCCGGTTCTTCACGGTCTATGGCCCATGGGGACGGCCTGACATGGCGCTGTTCAAATTCGTCGACCGAATCCTCAACGCCCAGCCAATCGAGATCTATGGTCATGGCGAAATGCGCCGCGACTTCACCTATGTCGACGATCTCGTCGAGGCGATGGTTCGCCTTGTCGACATTGTTCCGGCAACGGGCGTTGCGGCCAAGGGAGCGGAACGCTTCGACACGATCTCAGGCGTAGCGCCGTGGCGGGTCGTCAACATCGCTGGCGGCAAGCCGACGGGTTTGCTTGATTTTGTCGAAGCCATTGAGACAGCGCTGGGACGCCCCGCGATTCGACACATGCTGCCGATGCAGCCTGGCGACGTGAAAGAGACATTCGGCGGGCACGAACTCCTTGAAGCGCTCACCGGTTATCTGCCTCAAACATCGATGGAGACTGGCGTGACGGCCTTTGTCAGCTGGTATCGGGATTATTATGGTCTTGCCTGAGCAGCGAGCTGACACGCGGCCTGGTTTCGGCGCTGCGAATGGTTCGCCAGTCTGGGTTTATTTGACGGATGCACACATCGACGTCAGGGGTGAGAACGCTATTTGATACGGGACTCTGCAGGTGACTTCGAAACGGGTGCCGGGTATAATCGCTACCTCAGCATTCTCTGCGATATCATACGTCAGAGCATTGGCTATGTTAACGCCAAGGTGTGCTAACAGCTTTGTGTTAATGGCAGCCGGTTATAGATGGGTCTGTTGGGTTCAGCCGACTGATTGATGTTGGCTCAAGCGAAGGAAAAACCATGAAGCGAATCCTGTTTGGCGTTGCTGCGCTTGTTGCAGCTACCGTGGCGGCGCAAGCTGCGGGCGATCCCGCTGCGGGCGAAAAGGTGTTCAATAAATGCAAGGCTTGCCATGCCATTGGCGAGGGTGCCAAGAACCGCGTTGGCCCGCAGCTGAACGGCATTGTTGGCCGCAAGATGGCCAGCTCCGAAGGCTTCTCCTACAGCACCGGGCTGAAAGATATGTCGACAGCAGGTGGTGTGTGGACCGAGGACAAGCTGACCGAGTATCTGCATAATCCCAAGAACTTCAATCCGTCGACCAAGATGGCGTTCGGCGGCCTGCCGGCAGATCAGGACATCGCTGACATTATTTCTTACCTCGGCCAGTTCGATGCGGACGGCAAGAAGAAGTGATCGTTTCTGATCTCATTGAAGATATTAGGCCCGTTCGTTCAGAGCGGGCCTTTTTTGTGAGCTTGCGGGTTGTGCAGGCTTATCCAGGGTCCTTGGCGCACGCTCAGGTTCGAGACGCCGTGCGCGCGCAGCAATCATCTGCAAAAGTTGCCTGTGGCTTCATCCGTCAGGATAATTTCTACGTATCTCTTTCCGTATGAGCCAAAATGGCGGTAGTCTGACGGAAGAGGGAGTTAAGGCGTATGGGTTTCAACGTTTCGCATCCACAGGACGGTCAATCGTCGCTACAGGCTGGTACGTCAGTAATGTTCCCTCGCGCAGCCAGCCTCGCTGATGTTGAAACTTCGCATTATCCGATTGCCGCCAAGCGGGCCTTGAAGCTCGCCACTTTGCTCGAGATTGGTTCGCTTGATGTCACCATGCCGGACGGCGGGTGCTTTTCGTTCATTGGTACCTGTCACGAGCCACATGCCGAGATGATCATCCACGACTACGCCTTTGCGGCGAAGATGGCTCGTGGCGATATCGGCGTTGCCGAGAGCTATCTGGCAGGCGACTGGGACAGCCCGAACCTGGCGAAATTCCTGGAATTGTTCTGTGCCAATCAGCATGTTCTGGCGCGACTGCTCGAAGGCCGCCCGATCCTGCGCTTCATCCAGATGTGCTATCACTGGATGCACAGCAATACCAAGCGCGGCGCGAAGAAGAACATCCACGCGCATTATGACCTCGGCAATGCCTTTTACAGCCAATGGCTTGACCCGAGCATGACCTATTCGTCGGGCCTCGATTTCGAGAAAGACCACGACCTCAAGGCGTCGCAGGAACGCAAGAATGCGGCTCTCGTGCAGGCGCTCGGTATCCAGCCCCATCACCACGTGCTGGAGATCGGCTGCGGCTGGGGCGGGTTTGCCGAATATGTCGCCGGGACTGTCGGGGCCAAGGTCACGGGCCTGACGATCTCACCGGCGCAGCTTGAATTCGCCCAGAAGCGGATTGCGAGCGCGGGATTGTCCGATAAGGTCGATCTGAAGTTGCTGGATTATCGTGACGAACGCGGTGCTTATGACCGGATCGCTTCCATCGAGATGTTCGAAGCGGTCGGGGAAGAATATTGGCCGACCTATTTCAACACCTTGCGGGATCGGCTGAAATCGGGCGGACGTGCGGGCGTACAGGTGATAACGATCCGCGAGGACATTTTCCCTCGCTATCGGCGCGAGATGGATTTCATTCGTCGGTATATCTTTCCCGGCGGTATGCTGCCGACTGTCTCCATCCTAGAGCAACTTGCGACAAAGCACGGGCTTTCGCTGGATGGGGCGCTGGCGTTCGGGCACGATTACGCCCTGACGCTTGCCTCCTGGCGTGACCGGTTTCAGAAGGCCTGGGGGAAGATCGCGCCGCTCGGGTTCGATGATCGCTTCAAGAAGCTCTGGGAATATTACCTCTGCTACTGCGAAGCGGGCTTCCGGGCCGGGTCGATTGACGTTCGCCAGATGGTATTCGCGAAACCTTGAAGGGGCTGTTCAGCGCGAGCGCCCGATGAGGATGCCCGCGCGGTCGAAAACGCAGACCTCGACCGTGACTGCCGGATTGGCGAGCAGGGCGGTGGCGGTCAATCGGGCAGCCGAGGCAATGACATCGGCCAGCGGCAGATTGCGGGCCGCTGCATATGCTTGCGCTTCAAGGACAGTATTGGCGCGACGGACAGCTTCACAATCCGCCGAAGTTCCACCCGCCTCGGCCATGCGCGCGGCAAGCCAGTCGTGATTGGGCGCACCACGCGCCGAATGCAGATCGGCCATCCCCTGTCCAAGCTTGGCCATCTTGGCAATGCCGCCCGCGATTGTGAGTCGGCCGACCGGGTGCGTGCGGAGATATTTCAAAGTGCCGCCGACAAAATCGCCCATGTCGATCAGCGCCTGCTCGCCGAGATCATAAAGCGCCTTGACGGCAGCTTCCGATGTGCTGCCGGTTGACGCTGCTATGTGTGTAATCCCGGCAGCGCGGGCGACGTCGATGCCGCGATGGATCGAATTGATCCAGGCAGCACACGAGTAGGGGACGACGATCCCGGTTGTCCCGAGGATCGACAGTCCGCCGATGATGCCGAGCCGCGCGTTCATCGTCCGCTCGGCCAGTTTGCGGCCATTCTCGACACCGATCCGCAGCACGAAATCGCTCGGCTCTGATCCCATGACCTCGGCGATGGCCTGTCGCATCATCTGACGCGGCACCGGATTGATCGCCGGTTCACCCGGCGGGATCGGCAGTCCCGGCAGCGTCACCGTGCCGACGCCTTCACCGGCTTCAAAGGTAATGCCGGAACCGGGCAACCCGCGCCGGACCTCCGCCGTCACCAGCGCGCCGTGGGTCACATCCGGGTCATCGCCGGCATCCTTGATAACACCAGCGGCCACGTGATCACCGTCGCGGATCAGGGTGGCTAGCGTGAAATGGGTGACTGTCCCGGCGGGAAGGGTCACTGGAATCGGATCATCGGGCTCCCGGCCCATGAGGGCTTGCACTGCCGCCTTGACCGCTGCTGTCGCGCAGGCACCGGTGGTCCAGCCGCGTCGGAGCGACGCGGCATTGTCGGGGGCTTCCGGGAGTTCGTCGGGATCATCGATCACGCAAGGGCCTCCCTGAGACGCGCCCGATCCCTGTCCGTCGCCGGAATCCCGAACCGGAGCCATTCTGGCCGATCCGGAAAGGGACGCACCAGGATTCCGGCCCGCCCGAGGCGGTCAAACAGGGTGTGCGCGTTCGGGTGTCGCGTCAGGCGATAGAGCGGGGTACCGCCGACAATCTCCAGGCTAGCGGTTTGGACAATTTCGTGAAATGCGGCGCAATCCGCGTGGAGCCGTTTGATTGTTGCCGCAAGCCACGCATCATCCGCCAGTGCGCGCTGGCCAATCGTCAATGCAGGTCCGCTGACCGCCCATGGCCCGAAATAGGCACGCAGGTCAGCGACAAGGCGCGCAGGACCAGCCATGAAGCCAAGGCGTACACCGGCCAAACCCCATGTCTTGCCAAACGAACGAAGTACGATGATCCCATCATCTGGTAGCAGTGGCAGCAGGCTCAGTTCGGGGTCGAGCACATCCATGAAGGCTTCATCGACGATCAGGACGCCGCCGTTTCGATGAATGCGGTTTCCCGCCGCCAAAAGGTCTGAGCTGGATACCAGCCGACCATCGGGATTATTCGGATTGACCACCACGACAACATCGGCGCCGTCCGTTTCAGCGTCAGCCAGCGTCTCGATCAGCCGCACGTCTGCTCCCGCGGCGCGCCATGCGGCCTGGTGCTCCTGATAGGTGAACCTGAGAATGGCGACTGACCTTGCCCGGATCAGGCGCGGCAAGGCCTGAATGATGGCCTGTGTTCCCGGTGCTGCGATCAGCCGGGACGCGTCCTGAAGCCCGTACCGACGCGCGGCGATTGCCTCAAGTTCGGCCTCTGCGGCTCGCGAAGGCAGCCGCGTCCAGTCCTGCAAGGGAAGGTCGCCGACCGGATAGGCGACCGGGTTGATTCCCGTCGACAGATCGAGCCAGCCTTGTTGCGGCTCGCCGAAACGCGCCCGCGCCGCATCCAGATTTCCGCCGTGATAAATCGCGCTGTTCAAGTCATCATCCCGTTGCTGCCGCCTTACATAGCGCAGTTTGATCGGTTCAGGAATCGCCGATGGCAGGAAGTCGCTTGATCCTGAACGACGGTCCGCGTAACGACAGGCCTATGCTCCCGACCCTGACACTCGCGCTCCTCGCCAGCCTGTTTGAAATCGCTCTCGGCTATCCCGACCGGCTGTACCGGCTCATCGGGCATCCGGTCGGCGCGATTGCGGCTGTGATCACCGCATTGGAAAAGCAGCTCAATCGAGTTGTTTTATCGCCATGGCGGAGGCGTCTTGGAGGTATCGCGACCGTGCTCGTCCTGCTGGCTCTCAGCCTGATCGTTGGTGGCTCGATCACGGGCGTCTTCAACCGTGTTTCCGGCGGCATCCTGATCACGGCAGTTCTCGCTTCGTCATTGCTGGCGCATCGCAGCCTCGATGAGCATGTGAAAGCGGTCGCCACGGCATTGCCGCAAGGCCTGGCTCAAGGCCGGTCGATGGTTTCGCGGATCGTGGGTCGCGATCCCGAGACACTCGACGAAGCCGGTGTTGCGCGAGCGGCCATCGAAAGTCTGGCGGAGAATTTTTCAGATGGGGTCGTCGCGCCACTGTTCTGGCTTGCAGTGCTCGGACTGCCGGGGTGCCTTGCCTACAAGGCGATCAACACAGCCGACAGCATGATCGGGCATTTGAACGAGCGCTACCGTGATTTCGGCTGGGCTGCTGCCCGGCTTGATGATCTGGTCAACCTGCCGGCGTCGCGCCTCTCTGCGCTGTGGCTGATCCTGGCTGCGGTCTTCCTGCCAGACGCTGATCCGGTCGAGGCTGCGCGCTCTGTCTGGCGCGACGCCAGTCGGCATAGGTCTCCCAACGCAGGTTGGCCGGAAGCCGCCATGGCGGGTGCGCTGGGATTGTCGCTGGGCGGGACACGCTATTACCACGGCGTCCGGGTCGACGACGCGACCATGGGCTCAGGTCGACGCGAGGCCACCGCCGCCGACATCGATCGGGCAGTGACGCTGTATCGCGTCGCAGCTTGTATCGAGCTGGCAATTGTGGCGGGCGCGGTGCTCGCGCTCCGCCTCAACTGACATCCTGGTCAGACCATGGTGATCGAGATCTCGCCGAGACCATCGACGCCGCCGACCACCTTGTCGCCAGCGACAATCGGGCCGACGCCGGACGGCGTACCGGTCATGATGATATCGCCAGCTTCCAGTCGCATCGAGCGCGACGCAATCGCGATGATTTCCGGCACAGACCAGATGAGATCGGCGATGTCCTGATCCTGCTTGACGGTTCCGTTGACCGAGAGCCAGATCCGGCCCTTGGCGGGATGGCCGACGGCTGACGCCGGATGCAGCGGCGCGATTGGCGCGGACTTGTCGAAGGCCTTGCCCCATTCCCAGGGACGACCGGCGTCCTTGGCGGCATTCTGAAGATCACGCCGGGTGAGGTCGATGCCAACGCCATAGCCCCAGACATGGTTCAGCGCATCTTCTTCCGATATGTCCGCTCCGCCCGTGCCGATGGCAACGACCAGCTCGATTTCGTAATGCAGGTTCTTGGTTTCCGGGGGGTAGGGCACATTGCTGCCGGTATCGACGATGGCGTCCGCCGGCTTCATGAAGAAGAACGGCTTGTCGCGAGTCGGGTCCTTGCCCATTTCGCGGGCGTGGGCCTCGTAGTTTCGGCCAACGCACAGGATGCGACGGATCGGGAAACGGGCATCCGTGCCGACAACCGCGACGGAAGCAACGGGCGGCGGCGTGAGTACATAGGCAGTCATCGGCATGTTCCTTGGTAATGGGAAACGGGGTTTCCGAGGTGATATCAAATGCGTGAATGAAGGAGTAGTGGAGGCGTCAGCCCTTCAGGCATTGCCGCGATCCTCGCGCCAGATCCCGAGCTTTTCATGAACCGGCCGGTCCGAGAACGAGAACAGGACGGCATCTTCGCTGGCTTCATGCGTAACAGGCTTCCAGCTGGGCACGACGAAGGTGTCCTTGGGACCCCATGAGATCGTTGTGTCGCCGACATGGCTGATACCATGCCCTTCGACGACGCTGAAGACCGTCGCGTCGGTCGAGCGGTAGCGGGCGGTCGCGAAGCCCTTGGGCAGCAATTGCAGGAACGCGCCGATGGTCGGCATGGCGTGAGCGCCATTGGCCGGATTGATGTAGCGCATCTTCAGGCCGTGGCATGGATCCCATTCCTGGCTGCGGCGCATGGTTTCCAGCGCCTCGCGCGAACGGGCATAGGGGTAATTGAAAATCGGCGATGTCATCTTAGCCGGGTGATAATCAACCGGAAGCATGTTCGCACCAAAGCGGGCAGGCGCATCACCAAGCGGGCGCGTGATGGTCTGCTCGTCAGCGCTGCCGTGCTCCAAAAATGAAGCATCGAGGAACTGGATCAGCGGGATGTCGAGGCCATCGAGCCAGAACATCGGCTTGTCCGTGTGATTGCCGTGATCGTGCCAGGCACCCGATGGCGTGATCACGAAATCGCCGACCTGCATTTCCGTGCGCTCGCCATCAACCGAGGTATGCGCGCCGGACCCCTCAAGCACAAAACGCAGGGCTGATTGCGAATGGCGATGGGCGGGTGCCACTTCGTGCGGCAGGACCAGCTGTACGCCCGCATATAGCGACGTCGTGATCTTGGACTGGCCGCGCAAGCCCGGATTTTCGAGGATCAACACGCGACGTTCGGCTTCCTTGGCCGTGATCAGCCCGCCCGCTTCGATCATGGCGGCGCGGATCTCGTCAAACCGCCAGACGAAGGGAACACAGGCCGAGCGTGGCTCCGGCGTGATGAGCGCGCCGAGGACAGTCCACAGCGGCGTCAGATTCTGCTTGTCGATCTTGGCGTAAAACGCGGTGCGTTCAGGGGTCTCGGCGGGTGCTGACATGCGGTGATCCTCCCTTTGGGTTCGACGTCTCTCCCGGTTCACCCGATTGACGCCGTTTGATTGGTATGTATACTGATTGAAAGTATACTGTCAATTATACAAACAGGATTGCGCGGGAGGAATATCATGTTGCTGCATGGCTATTACAGGAGTTCGGCGGCTTACCGGGTTCGCATCGCGCTGAATCTGAAGGGTATTTCCGTCAAACATGTTGCACATCACCTGCGCAAGGGTGAGCATCGGGCACCGAGCTATCTGAAGCTCAATCCGCAAGGTTTGCTGCCCGCGCTCGAAACAGACGATGGTCACGTGTTGACGCAATCGCTGGCCATCATTGAATGGCTCGACGAGATTTATCCTGAAACGCCGCTCTTGCCGCGCACGGCCTATGGTCGCGCTGAATGCCGGGCCTTCTCGCTGGCGATTGCTGCCGAAATCCATGCCGTTCAAAATCTCAAGGTTCTCAATCGGCTGAAGGCCATGGGTCATTCTGAAGCAGATGCGCAAGCCTGGGCGCATGACGTCATCGCTGAAGGGTTGGTCGCGTGCGAGGCGCTGCTGGCCAATCAGGCCGGAACCTTCTGCTTCGGCGATCGGCCAACGCTCGCCGACATCTGCCTTGTGCCGCAACTCTACAATGCGCGTCGCTTCAAGGTGGACCTGACGAGCATGCCAAAGCTTCTGGCGTCGGAAGCGGCGTGTCTTGCCATGCCAGCCTTTGCCGATGCAGCCCCGGAGCGCCAAGCGGATGCCGAATGATCCTGTCGATACGCCTGAGACCGGCATCGAGGCCCTTTACCTGAAGCCCGGTCATTTGATCCGTCGGGCACAGCAGATCGCGGTTGCCATCTTCCTCGAGGAATGTGGTGTCTTTGATCTGACGCCTGTCCAATATGCCGCGTTGATGGCGGTGCGGACCAATCCGGGCATCGACGCAACGCGGGTCGCCGGACTGATTGCGTTTGATCGGGCAACCCTCGGCGATGTGTTCGACCGCCTCGAATCCAAGGGCTGGATCGAACGATTGCCCTCGACACGGGATCGCCGGATAAAGGCGCTGCATCTGACAGCCGCTGGCGAAACCCAGCTTGAGCTGTGTGAAGCTGCCGTCGAGCGCGTTCAGGAGAGGATCCTGTCGCCACTGTCGGGCGATGAGCGCGAAACCATGATGCGGCTTCTGACAAAGCTCGTCACCGCCAACAATGAAGCGTCACGCGCCCCCCGGCGCGATCCAGGTGCCACCGTCGCAGCCTGAACCAAGCCTCAAATCGAAACAAGGATGCCGAAAATGGCTGGAAACAGTGCCCAAACTCGTCCGATCCTGATCGCCGGTGGCGGCATTGGTGGTCTGTCCGCCGCCTATGGCCTGGCCCGCAAGGGCTATTCGGTCATCGTCCTTGAGCAGGCAAGCCAGTTTGGCGAAATCGGCGCTGGTATTCAGATTGCCCCGAATGCGTTTCATTGTTTCGACGCGCTCGGCATCGGCGATGCGGCCCGTGCGAAGGCCGTTTATATCGATCATCTCATTTTGATGGATGCGTTAGCAGGCACGCGGATCTGCGCGATCCCGCTCGATGAACCTTTCCGCAAGCGATTCTCCAACCCCTATGCCGTCGTCCACCGCGCCGATTTGCATGGTGTTCTGCTGGAGGCCTGCGTTGCGCATCCAAATGTCGAGTTGCGGACCTTGTCGAAGGTGGCCTCTTACGAACAGGACGGAAGCTCCGTGACGGTGACGCTCGTTTCAGGCGAACGTGTGACAGGTTCAGCCCTGATCGGTTCAGACGGCCTCTGGTCAGGGATTCGCAAGCAGATGGTCGGCGATGGCGCGCCGCGCGTTTCCGGGCACACGACCTATCGCTCGGTGATCCCGACGGAACAGATGCCCGAGGATCTGCGCTGGAACGCCGCGACCCTGTGGGCGGGTCCGAAGTGTCACATCGTCCACTATCCGCTTAAAGGCGGGAAGGTCTACAATCTCGTCGTGACCTATCACAATAATGCGCCTGAGCCTGTCGCAGGCAAGCCGGTCAGCCATGAGGAAGTCCGCAAGGGGTTCGAGCATGTCTCAGAGCGTGCCCGCAAGATCATCGACCACGGCACGGACTGGAAGCTCTGGGTGCTGTGTGATCGCGATCCGATCCAGACCTGGGTCGATGGCCGTGTTGCCTTGCTCGGCGACGCTGCGCACCCAATGCTACAATATTTCGCGCAAGGTGCCTGCATGGCCATGGAGGATGGCGTAGCGCTTGCTCATTTCGTGGAAGCGCATGCTGGCAATCTTGAACCGGCCTTTGTCGCCTACAACAAGCATCGTGCCGTGCGCACCGGTCGCGTCCAGCTGGGATCGCGCCTGATCGGTGACTACATCTATCACCCGGCGGGTGCCATGGCTGACGTCCGCAATGCCACCATGCAGGCGAAATCACCAGATGACTGGTATGACACGCTGCAATGGCTTTACGGCGGCGACAAGCTGCCCTGACGTCCAAGATCCGCACGTGCTTTTCGAAGCTCAGCTCACGCGCGGCAGGATTTCGTGATCGCGGCTGAAGCGCTGGCGGGCGAAGGCGACGAGTTCCTTGTCACTGGGGTGATCGACGGTCGCCGTTCCGACGATATTGGCAAGCATATCTGCCTTGTGGGTCTCGATATACCGGATGAACTCGGTTTTGGCCGAGCCGGGTCCGGTCACGAGAATGGCAAAGGATGATCCGATTGCCTTGATGATCTGCTCGAAATAGTCGCGATTGTCGGTCGCGGACGCTGCCGAGTGCTTGACGTGATGGTTGGGATGATCCGCGTGGATCACCAGCTTTTCAATCGCATCCCGATTGAAATGAAAGACACGGGCGTCGCGATGGTCCAACCAGATGACGGCGTGATATGTCTGCATCGAAGTCTCCCTGGGGCGTGCATCGTGCTGATTGCAACAGCGGTTTCATCCGAAATCGCCAAGTCGTCCGCCCTGTCCGGTGTTTAACTTAGGCCTTGGTCATGATTGCCGAAATTGCGGGAAACCCTGATCGTAGTTTTCCCGTCCAGCCAGGGGTAAGGTGACGGGCGGGATTTGTTCGCCGGTGCGAAATCGATTGCCTTTGCCGCGCGAGTGGCTCTAAGCCGACCGAGGTCTGACGGCGAACTGACTGTAACAACCGCAACGGAAGGGCATCAGCGCGATGGCGTGGACGTCAGACCAAGATCATCGCGACCCCTTGCTGGACGCTATCAAGACGATCACCTGGGTCATCCTGCTCAACAAGCCGGTCTATCCCGCGTACGTCTGGTATTTTGTAGGGGACGGTGCCGATGCCGCGCTGCTATCGCTTCTGTCAGCGCCTGCCTATGCGGCAATCCTGATCATTGCGCGCCATTGGTCGCTCGCTGCTCGCATCGCGTTTCCCATTGCAGCGACGCTCGATACGATTTTCGAGGCCAAGCTCTTCGGTGCTGGTTCCGGGGCCGAATTGTTTTTCGCGCCAGTGGCGCTGATCACTGCGCTCTCGTTCCGATCCAGCGAGACGCGTTACGTAAAATCAATCCTCGTGGCAATTTACGGTGCGTTCTTTGCGGCCCACGGACATCTTGGCGCACCGCTGCATGGCTGGACAGAAGACGGCCTCGCCCATCTTCGCGAGATCAATATTTTCGCTGTTGCGACACTGACGGTGTTTGTCGGCTGGACCTTTGCGAACAAACAGCAACAGCCTTAAGGCGCGCGTTCGGACAAACGGAGGTTCTCAGGCTTATTGAAGGACGGTCTACCCTTCCCATCGAGGCGTCGGACCCGTGTAACGGGCGCGTGGCCGGATCAATCGACCTGTCTTGTGCTGCTCGAGCGCATGCGCGATCCAGCCGGTCGTGCGGGCAATGGCAAAGATGAGGAATGGGGCATCGGGGGGCAAATCCAGGTGACGCGTCATGGCGGCCAGCGCAAAATCGATATTGGGTTTGAGACCAGGCATTCCGCTTGCGGCGGCAGCCAGTCCGGCAAAGTCGTTTGGCAGCTTGATCCCATCGAGCAGGCAACGGGCACGAGGATCGCCATCGGGATAAAGCGGATGATTGAAGCCCGGGATTGGCGAACCGTCTGCAAGGTAGCCTTTGATCGCGTCGATGGCGGTTGAGCCCCGCGTTTCCTCAAGGAATCCTTCCACCTGTCCGGCCATCCCGCCATGTCTTGGCCCCGAAAGTGCCGCCAAGCCGGCGAGCACAGAAGCGGCAAGCGATGCGCCGGTCGAGGCTGTCACGCGGGCGGCGAAGGTGGACGCATTCAGTTCGTGGTCTGCCAGCAGCACAAGTGCCTTGCGGATCAGCTCAGACCCGGTGCGACGGCAATTCCAGGCGCGACCAAGCCGCGAATGGATTGGCCCGACACCGGACCCGCCAGCGACAACGTCTGTAACGAGGTCCAGCAGGGACGCAGCTTCCAGATAGAGATCTTCTGCTGATCGCCCCTGCATCGGACCATCATGCGCCGCACGATGACCGAGGGCGGCGAACAGAAGGCTTTTCACCTCTCCCGTCGGGATGCTCCAGTGTTGCGTTGGGAAGCGGGCAGATCCGCAGTTCCAAAGAAGGCGCGCGACATCTTCCAGCTTGGCGGTTTGGCTCAGGCGTTCGGCATCCTCGCCGCGATACCAGAGCTTGCCATGGGCGATCGTCGTGATTTCGGAGGCCAGAACAGGCTCGCCCCAGGCAATCGCATCCTCGGCAACCATGGACCGGCGCCGCCCGCGCAGTTTCCGGTATTCGAGCAAGCCCACATCCGACGCACGGTAGAGACTGCGTCGCGCATCGCCCTCGCCTTCACGAGCCTCGATCAGTCCGCGACTGACATAGGCATAAAGGGTTTGCGGCTTCAGACCCAGACGATCCATCACCTCTTGTGCCGTCAACCAGTCGCTCATGTGAGACACTCCGCGAAGTTACGTTGATTATATTGTTCAAGATTGAGCTTACGACAGGTTCGGGCAATCTTCCAGTCACTAACGTGGGGGAAATGATGATGTCTGATCCGATTGATACTTATATCGCCGCCCAAACCGTCCTGTCCGATGTCGATGGCGCAGCAGGGCGTCTGATTATCCGGGGCCACAGTCTGGACGAACTGACAGGCAGGGTGACACCGGTTGATGTCATTCGGTTGTTGTTCGACGGGTTCTTTGCGGACTTGCCTGAGCGGTCTGAATTGGAAACTGCGCTCGGGCAAGCGCGTCTCGCCGTCTTCGCCGAGGTGGAAGGATTGAATGGACGGACCTTGACGACGGGTTCCGTCGACGCCGTCCGGGCATTGATCGCGCGCTTGGCCGACGGGGACGATCTGAAGTCCGCTCTGAGCCTCATCGCGGCACCAGCTGTGTTTACGCCTGCCGTCATCCGGCTGCAAAGGGGATTGCGTCCCGTTGCGCCGATCAGCACTCTGGATCATGGCGCGGATATCCTGCGCATGTTGACGGGTGACATGCCGTCAGCCGAGGCTGTTTCGGCTCTTGATACCTATCTCGTTACGATAGCGGATCATGGGTTGAATGCATCGACGTTTGCTGCCCGTGTCGTCGCGTCGACGCGAGCGGGACTGACGTCTGCGGTGCTTGCCGGGATCAGCGCCTTGAAGGGACCGTTGCACGGTGGTGCACCCGGACCCATCATCGATATGCTTGATGCCATCGGCGATCCGGAGAACGCACGCAAGTGGATAGAGGGATCGCTTGACCGTGGCGACCGGATCATGGGCTTCGGCCACAGGATCTACAGGGTTCGCGACCCACGCGCCGATGCGTTGAAGCGTGCAATAAGGCTGCTTGGAACGCGGGGTAACCGCCTTGCCCACGCCGAAGCCATCGAAAGGGCAACGATCCAGATCCTGAACGAGCGCAAGCCCGATCGGTCGCTTGAGACGAATGTCGAGTTTTACACGGCGCTCCTGCTGGAGGCGTTGGGTTTCCCACCGGACAGTTTCACCTGCGTCTTTGCCATGGGGCGCGTCATTGGTTGGTTGGCTCACGCACGCGAACAAGTGATGAGCGGCAGACTCATCCGCCCGAAGTCCGAGTATATCGGTCCAATGCCGTCGCTGGCGGCCTGATCGCTGCGAAATTGCTCTGAAGATCAGACTCTTGCTGATTTCGAACGCCCTGCCTTATAGTCTGCACCGATCGGAAGGCCAGATGTGAGGCTGAGTCAGAGAGGGCAATGCATGTCGCAAGATCACGGCGAAAGCCCCGAACCAGACGTGCACCCGGTCGGCGAACCGCTGGGCCGCACGATTGCCATGCCGGCCGATACCAATCCGGCCGGAGATATCTTTGGCGGCTGGCTTATGGGGCAGATGGATCTCGCCGCAGGCAATGCTGCCGCGCGTCTGGCGAAGGGCCGATGCGCGACGATTGCCGTGGAAGGCATGACGTTTCTGCGTCCGGTTTTCGTCGGAGATGAAGTCAGTCTCTATGGACACATCATCGCAACCGGACGCACGTCCATCAAGATCAGCGTCGAAGCGTGGCGGCGGGATCGGTTCGGAGAAGAAACCCAGAAAGTGACCCAGGCCATGTTCACATTCGTCGCCATCGGCGATGACCGCAAACCAAGACCTTTGCCGGGCAGGTCGTAAACCCGACTGCGGCGATCGTTCAAGGCACGACATGCCCCTTTGCCCCGGCAGCCGCGTGCCCGATCCCAAATCAGCACCCGAGCGATTTACCAATCAGCCTCCGATTTGGTTTGCTGATATTGCAATGCGGCATACTGTCGCGATATATGGCTGATGGTCGAGCACTTATGATGTGCATTGATTAAATCAAGAACTGAACGGGCTGAGCTGCATGCCTGTATGGATCGATAGCCGCAGCTGCAAGCATTGCTAACATGTTGTCCGTTCACCGAACGGATCGATATTTTTTTCGTATCAAAGTCACACGATCACTGATAGAGGCCATATGTTATCCAAAGTTGAGTCGAATGGTAAAGTTGCTCTTTTAACGGGCGTTACAGGTCAAGACGGTGCCTATCTCTCTGAATTGCTGCTATCGAAGGGCTACACGGTCCATGGCATCAAGCGCCGATCATCATCGTTCAATACCGGTCGCATTGAGCATATCTATGAGGATCCGCATACCGAAGACCCGCGGTTCATCCTGCATTATGGCGACATGACGGATTCCACGAACCTCATACGAGTGGTGCAGCTGTGTCAGCCCGACGAGATTTACAACCTGGCGGCACAGAGCCATGTTCAGGTCTCATTCGAGACACCCGAGTATACGGCTAACGCGGATGCTGTTGGCGCCTTACGGCTGCTTGAGGCGATCCGCATCCTCGGGCTGGAGAAGAAGACCCGTTTCTATCAGGCATCAACGTCCGAACTCTACGGCCTAGTCCAGGAAGTGCCGCAGTCTGAAACGACGCCGTTCTATCCCCGCAGTCCCTATGCTGCTGCGAAGCTCTACGCTTACTGGATCGTCGTCAATTATCGTGAAGCCTATGGCATGCATGCCTCAAACGGCATTCTGTTTAACCACGAAAGCCCCTTGCGCGGGGAGACGTTTGTGACCCGCAAGATCACGCGTGCGGCGGCAGCGATCAAACTCGGCCGCCAGGATAGGCTCTATCTCGGCAACCTCGATGCCAAACGTGATTGGGGTCATGCGCGCGAATATGTTCGTGGCATGTGGTTGATGCTGCAGCAGGATGTCGCCGACGACTATGTCCTGGCGACCGGTTCGACGACTCCGGTGCGCACCTTCGTCGAATGGGCCTTTGCCGATGTCGGCATTGAACTGGACTGGACGGGCGAGGGCGTTGACGAAAAGGGGTACGACCGGGCAACCGGCAAGCTTCTGATTGAAGTCGACCCCCGCTATTTCCGCCCGACAGAGGTTGATCTGCTGATTGGCAATCCTGCAAAGGCGTATGCCAAGCTGGGTTGGAGACATGAGACGTCTGTCAGAGACCTCGCTCGCGAGATGGTACGCGAGGATCTCAAGATCATGCAGTCTTCCGTCATCATGAAGGAGGCCTGACATGGTCGCCTATTCCCTCGAAGGCAAGCGGGTATGGGTTGCCGGTCATCGGGGCATGGTGGGCAGTGCAATCGTGCGACGCCTGGCGGGAGAAGGCTGCATCGTGCTCACGGTGTCACGATCCGAGGTCGACCTTAAGAACCAGGCCTCGGTTGCCAACTGGATGGAAGCGGCAAAACCGGATGCCATATTTCTGGCAGCCGCCAAGGTTGGTGGCATCCTTGCCAATTCAACCTACCCCGCAGATTTCCTCTACGACAATCTGATGATCGAGGCCAATATCATCGAGGCCGCGCATCAGACCGGTGTTGAGAAACTCCTGTTTCTCGGTTCTTCCTGCATTTATCCGAAGTTCGCTGACCAGCCGATTGTCGAGGAGGCCCTGCTCAGCGGCCCGCTCGAGCCGACGAATGAATGGTATGCGATCGCCAAGATTGCAGGCATAAAGCTTGCGCAGGCGTATCGCCAGCAATATGGGCATGACTATATCTCAGCAATGCCAACAAACCTCTATGGGCCCGGAGACAATTTCGATCTGAATTCGAGTCACGTCATGCCTGCACTTATTCGCAAGGCGCACGTGGCAAAACAACTTGGTGATCAGGAGATCGTCATCTGGGGGACGGGCACGCCGCGCCGGGAATTCCTGCATGTGGATGATTGCGCGGATGCCTGCGTGCACCTGATGAAGACCTATTCGGATGCGACACACGTCAACGTTGGTTCAGGTGAAGATATCACCATTCTTGAACTGACCCGGCAAGTTTGCGACGTGGTCGGTTTCAATGGTTCAATCGTCCACGACCTCTCGAAACCGGATGGGACGCCGCGCAAGCTCATGAGTGCTGACAAACTGCGTGGACTCGGATGGCAGCCGCGTATTCCACTCAGTGAAGGTCTGAAATCAACATATGACTGGTTTATCGCTCATGGAGCCTGACGGTTCTGGGTCGATTGGCGCTGGAGGGTCTCGAGCTATGCACAGTTGACGGTATAAGCTGTCAGAACGACGCGAGCATTCGATGCAACTCCCTTTGATAACTGCGGCAAGCTGATGTCAACTGGCAGAGCGCGGTTTTGAAGGCCTAACGGCCCGAAAGCAAGTTTACGAGCATACCTCGCCGAAAGCGGGTGCAATACTCAGGGTTGAGGGTGGAATTGCTGACAGAAATTTTTTACAGTTTCGGTGCTAAGAATGCGAAAAAATGCATTCGTAAGTCCTGATTTTCGATAAGGAAACAATACATGTTCGCCATGGTGATTAAACTGTTGAGACTGAATATAATCACCATGCCAACGATGGCGCTGATGTTTATCGCATTTGCGACAGGCTTTTCTGCGTCCGCTGCACCCAACACATCAAGCCCTGGGACTGACGCTTGGCTGCGAAATATTGCGCATGAATTGCAGACAATCGGCGCTGTCGTGGACCTTGGGCAAGTTGACTATGATTCAAAACGTGATGCGTTCCGGTCTCCCGGGACCACCATAACCTTTCCAACTGTTTTCGGCACTGCGGTCCCACTTGTGCTGAAGTCTGGTACACTCTCGGTACAGGGACTGAGCGATGGTTCAAAGGACCTCACATTGGTCCAGTTGCGCATTGATGACGTTCAGGCATCATTTGCAGGCTATGTTCTGACGATCAAGACGATCAACCTGAATAACGCTATTCTCGCCCATATCGGCAATCGGACGGTGGATGCGGGCCATCCGGTGGAGGCGCTCGTTGCCCTGGTAGGTGATTGCCTGAAGAGCCAGGTGAAAGAGTTATGGCTTGAAGGATTCAGTTACAAGACGCCAACACCGGGATCGGCATTGTCGTTTGATCGGCTGCTGGTTCATGATGTCCTGAATGGCACAATTGGCAAGATCGAACTGTCAGGCCTGGTCTCGGAGGATGCCGCGGTGCAGCGCAAGATTTCCCTTGCGCAGGTTGCACTCGAAGAGTTTTCGCCGCGCATCCTGTTCAACCTGATTGATCCCGACTCCTACAAGGATCCATTGGCGACCCGACCGTGGACACCTGTCGTGAAAAGAGGGGCAGCGAATGGGCTCGACATCGTTGCGGGCAATAGCCATACCCTGATGGAAAGCGTTGAACTCGGCTCAATTGAAATCCGCCGCCTCCCATTTGATCCGCTGCCCATACTTGATATTGCAGCCACATCCCCGACGAAGCTGCCAGAACATTCGGGCGAGATAAGGCAGTTCGCTGAAGCGCTGCTGGGTGTTGGGCGCATTGTCCAGGCTGGAATTCACCACGTCTCGTCGGAGGCGACCGACAAGGATCAGAAACGGCGCACTTCTGCTGACGTCGTCAACATTTCCGGTTTGGAACCGCGCCGGACAGCTTCGCTGCAGGTCGATAATTTTCAGATCACGGCCAACGACGGGGGATTGCGTGCCGCGCACTTGACCCTTGAGAATTTCGCGCTGCCGAACGATCCCGGCACGCAAGTGCGCGGGCAACCCATTCCGACCTTTACGCTGGTTTCAATTGATGACGGCGTGATTGTTCGACCCGGGCTTAACCTCGCGGTGAATTCGCTCCGGATCGAAGCCTCCGAGCATATCGGGTACCTGCCGACGAGGGTCTCACTTGTGCTGGCTGGCCTATCGGTGCCTGTCACTGACGTCGGTAACCCGACTTTGACCGGCACTTTAACGGATCTTGGACTGACCAAGTTGCATGTTGATGCCGCTTTGAGCGGCGAGTGGGCGCAGGCCAGCGAAAAGCTCGACCTTGAAAATTTCCAGCTCACTGTTGCTGACCTCGGCCAGCTTGCGGCAGCTGGCTCGCTTTCGAACATTCCACGCGATGCTATCGAGCACCCCGAGACATTTGGCAGTGCCGTTATGGCGGGAAATCTGGTGAAGGCAGAACTTGCCTTCGTCGATAACGGCCTCGTTGAACGCGTATTCACCAAACTCGCTGCCTTGAACAAGGTGCCGAGCGAAAACATCAAAAAGTCAATCACGATCAATATGCCGGTTCTGCTCGGTCAGGTGAGCGACTCAGCTGTCAGAAATCGCATGATATTTGCTGCAATCGAGTTCCTGAACACGCCAAAGAACATAAAGCTCTACACAACTCTGACGGAAGCTTTGCCAATTTCCACAATTATGACGACGCTCCATGAAAAGCCCCAGAACTTGCCTGGACTGCTCAAATTGGACGCTGCTGCCAATCGCAAGCCATAAATTTGATATTGCACCGCAACAGAGTTGGATGATATTGAAAATGAACGGTGATCTAAATGGTATTAGAGCAAGTCGAGTTGACTCGTTTCCTATGGCTACGACGATGCAGGCCCATGTAAACCGGGAACGGTTGACGGAAAGGTTGTCATTTTCAAGCAATCCGTCCCAGGCACTTTATTGGGGCAAGATTGTAATACCGGCTTTGCCCGGCATCGGAAATCTGATTGGCGGCTTTGCAAGGGGTCTTGAAAATTGATGAATAGCGATAGAACCCCATTAAATTCATCTGACCAAGCAATCAAACTCAATGATTTCGTGGAGAAGTCTGTCGATGAGATGAGCAACATATTTTCGGCGGCAAGGCGCCAGAAGTGGGTTGTCATCAATAGCGTGCTGACATTGTTTGTCTTGGCGGTTCTGTTTATTTTGCAATCTGTTCCGATGTATACGGCTTCAACAAGTCTTTTGATCGACAGCAAGCAAGTCGGATTTAATGCCAGCAGTGCATTTGAAGGAGCGTTGGCATTTGAAACGGGGGCGGTCGATAGTCAGGTCCTCGTCGTGACTTCGGACCGAATTGCAGCAGCGGTCATCGATCATCTGGATCTGTTGCACAATTCTGCTTTCTTGAAACCACCGCAGTCCCTCTTGTCGATCGCTGCGAGCGCTACTTTTGCCAAGATCAATTCTTTGCTTGCTATGCTCGAAGGCGGCGGCCGGGTACGTCAGTTCAGCGACTATCCGGTTGATGTCCAGCGGTCTTTACTGGTCACACAGTTGCAGAACAACCTGAAAGTGACACGTAGCGGTCGGACATACGTCTTGATAATCGAATATTCCGATCCCGATCCGAGCCTGGCACGGGCAATCGTGTCCACTTATGCTTCTGCCTATCTGCAGGATCAACTGGAATCACGTTTCGATACGGCACGCCAAGCTTCTACCTGGCTTGATGCGCGCATTAGCGAAATCAAAGCCAAGGCGGACGCAGCAAATCTGGCAGTTCAGGCATTTAAAGACAAAAATAATCTGACTGAAGCCTCTGGTCGTCTTATAAATGACCAATCGTTGACAGACGCGAATACGCAGCTATCGATAGCGCGAAATGATCTGACGTCAGCAAAAGCCAAATTTGCACAGTTGAAAACCATCATCGATGCTCATGATCTCACGGGATCAAATATCGACGCGCTTGCGAACCCGATCATTTCGCAGTTGCGCGCGAAATATCTCGAATCCTCCAAGATGAACTCTGACATCACGTCGCGTCTGGGACCCCAGCATGAATCTGCGATTCGTGCGCGCAAGGAAATGGATCAATACGATCAGCTCATTTTTGATGAACTCTTGCGTCAGTTGAAATCCTATCAGAGCGAAGTGAAGATCGCCTCGGACCGTGTGGCAAGCCTCGAATTGACTGTCGGCTCCATGGGAAAGATCAACAACACGGATTCAGCGGCCATTTCCAAGTTGAAGACGCTGGAGCAGGAGGCGTCGACCTATCAGACGCTCTATTCGAATTATCTGCAAAAGGGGCAGGAACTTTTCCAGCAACAATCGATACCGATCTCAGATGCGCGCGTCATAACGGACGCGGCATTGCCCATCAAACCCTCAAGCCCGAAGGTTATCCTGATCCTGTTGGGGTCAATCGTGGGGGGCTTGATAATAGGTGGAGGCATTGCGGCACTCAGGGAGTTCAGTGAACGCGGTTTCAGGACCTCAACCCAGGTCAGGGGCGAAGTCGGTATTGATTTCGTCGCCTATGTTCCCATGCTGGAAGCAGCCAGTTTCCGGATGCGACGCAAGTCTGCGATTGAAAAGGATAAACCGGATCAGGGCGCGCGAAAGTTACGCCCCTCCCAGGCGAGCCTGACGGTGACTGTGGACGAGCCAATGTCCAGATATGCCGAGGCGATGCGGGCATTCAAATTATCAACGGATTTTCATTTTGGCCTGAAACGCCCCCTTGTGCTTGGGGTCATCTCCGTATTCCCGAACGAGGGTAAATCGACCGCTGCGAAAAATTTCGCATCACTGTTGGCAATTCAGGGCGAACGTGTGCTGCTGATCGATGGCGACTTGCGCAATCCAAAATTGACGCGAGATCTGGCGCCGACTGCGCGGGCAGGTGTTCTCGAGATCCTGCATGACAAGGAGATGACCTTCGATCGGGCCGTGTATATGGAGGAGCAGTCGGGCTTGATGTTCTTGCCCGCCTCGACGCGTGGGCGCGTTCCAGCCACGGGTGATCTGCTGGGGTCGCAGGGCATGCGGGATCTCATGCTGTCGCTGAAGGGCAAGTTCGATATCATTATAATGGACTTGCCTCCGGTTGGTCTGGTGCTTGATGCCGTCGCTGCAGAGTCCTACATCGACGGTTTTCATCTGGTGGTGGAATGGGGCAAGACGCCACGGTCTGCGGTCCGGGATACGTTAGCTTCTGAACCAATCATTGCCTCAAGGACAATTGGTATCAGCCTTTCGAAGGTCGATAGCGCAAAATTGCTTATGTTCGAGTCCACTGGTGTCTATGGTTATGTTGGGCCGTATGCATCTCGATATTATCCATAAATGGATAATTAAGAACGCTGAAGCTTTGATCGACGGTGTCGGGCTTTAATTTTGTCTTAATTTTTGGTACTGTATAGATCGAGTTCGAAATATAATATTAAGATTGGCGTGCCTGATTGTCAGGATGGCGATATGTGGAACAATAATCTGCGCAGACTGGTTTTAGTCGCGCTCGGTTTTTTAGCTGTAACTCCGGCGTCCTTTGCTCAGGACGCGCGCACTGGCACGACTTTGACAGATGGCGAGAAGACCGCCATCACGACCATTCTGGATGATCTGGCAACCAAGCAGGGCGACGATCTGAAGCAAAGCATTTTGTCTGTGCTGGATTCATTGAAGCAGAATAGCCAGAGCATGAATGCGGTTGTCAGGGCCTCTAAATTCGGTGCGGGCACAAATCTACCGGCATTTCAGTCGATTCTGGTCGGCGCTTGTCTGGGTGGAGATTCGAAGTATTGCACCTTGGCTGCCTTGGCAGCTGACGATCCGAATCAGAGCGATATTCAGACGGCCGCAACTGGTGCGACCGGCGGCGGTGGTGATGCCGGTGGCTTGGGCGGCGGTGCACAGACGAACAGCGGACATTCAAATGGTTCCAACTCTTCTTCGTCTGGTTCTTCCCTGTTCACCGCTGGACAGCAGGACTTCGGACTGAGTTTTACATCAAACTTCTCGACCACTTCCGGAACGACGCTGACCACCTCATTTTTGTCAACCACCACAAGCTTGTCGACGCCATCGCCACTGGCTGGAACGGGCTTGCCATGCGCCTTGATGTTGGCGAGTTTTGTGGTCTGGCACTGGGGCCGTCAGTCAGTTTGCAAATGACGTGGACTATCTCGACGCATGAGGTCGATAAAGGTTAGCCTGGCTGCGCAACGGTGCTTTTGAGGCCATGCCATACGACCAGGGATCAACCGGGCCTCATGCCGGTGTTGGGTCAAATGGTTCCTGCTTTGCGAAACATCCTGGATCTCTTGAACCTTCCGGTGCGTGGGGTCGTGTGCGAATGGATTGCGCTTGAAGAGTGCTCCATTGGGCGGCTAATGGTGAGCGTGCTTCAATCAGAGCCTATGTGAGAGAAGCACCGTTATCGGATGCCCAGTTTCCGTCAGTGGTCTGCAAGTCAAGACTTTCTGGTTTAAACGTGTTGTGAGTTGCATATGCGGGGGTGTGAAATCTTAAAATCGTCACAAGGTCTCGTCTATCCCTCCGTGACAGGTGACATAAAAGGGTATGTTATAGGCGATATTCACGGACGCTCGGATCTTCTTGGCCGGTTGCATAACAAGATCGATGCAACATTGCGTACAAAGCAAGCATCGACTGTCGAGATTTACCTGGGCGATTATGTCGACCGAGGCCCGGACTCGGCTGGTGTCATCGATCGTCTCATTAAACGCGCTAAAACCAATCGCATCATTTTGCTGCGAGGCAATCATGAAGTCATGTTCGAGCGGTTTCTGAACGAGAAGCTGGATCTGATGCATTGGGCAAGAAATGGCGGTATGGATACCTTGCATTCCTATGGGGTCGACGTTCGTGAACTCAAGGAAAAGACCAGAGCCGAAGCTGTCAGCGCCGTTCGGTCACGGGTACCGGCGGATCACAGAGCATTCCTGAATTCGCTTTGTGATTCATTTTCACTCGGCAGCTATTTTTTTGCCCATGCCGGGATCAGGCCGGGCGTATCACTCGAAGCGCAGAAGCCGGAAGACCTCCACTGGATACGGAGCGATTTCATCAACGACGATCGCGATCATGGCGCTATTGTCGTACATGGCCATACGCCAACGGAAGTTCCGGAATTCCTGCCGAATCGGATCAATATTGATACAGGCGCCTATATGACGGGTCGGCTTACCTGTCTGGAGATCGACAATTGGGGATTGCGCCTGTTCACGGGCGAGGACGGACTCAATCCAGAGAACTCACGATGAGCCTGCCAGTTCTTTGTTGCGAGGCCATTTGAGCCAGTTCCGCAAGGCTCGCTTGGATGGGTGCCTCCCAGGCCGAAATGGCCATATTGCCAAACAGGCTAAAGCCGGACTGCAGCGTGTACAGGGCGCGCAGATCTGGTCCGAGGTCCGCGACAGCTTCTTCGCGCTGATCGGCTGACCTAGCGGCTTGAAGCGGATTTCTGAGGGTCTGGCGCCTGACCTTCGGTTTTGAGATCATCAGTGACGGGTTCGGTTGGATCTTGGTGTCGCTCCAGGCAATCGTCAGGGCATCGGCACGATTGCTGTCGCTCAACCGCGTTGCATCCTTCGTGATGCCCCCGTTCATGCTGACCCAAAGCCGTGGATGGACCGTGGATTGACGCTCAATCCATGTATAGTTCGTGCGGTCTGCGGGAATGACGTGTTCATTGAGATTGTCGAGCACAAGGTCGCCATGATCGGTCCGGGCAGTCAGGACGAGATGCCCTTCGCCTGACGGCAGGCGAACGACCGCTAACGACAAGGAAGACGTGGACCAGCCAAGTTCCAGCAGTCGATGACGCTTCGCGACTGCGTATTCATTGCAATTGCCCTCGCTGACGCCAAGCATGTACCGACTTGCGCCAAGCAAGGCAGGTTGGGGGGTGATCGACCGGTTGACCTGTCCGTTGATCGCTTCAAGTACCGTGTAACGCTCATCATTCAAATGGATTGTTTCATCGGATCCGTGCACGATACATTCAGACGCATATTCGCCGCAGAAATTCTGAAAGGCGCGAGGGCTTTGCGTGAAGCTGCCATCAGACAGGTGCCCACCAATCGGCAAATGTCGAGTGAGACTGCGATCAAGGCTGAGCGACATTGCCTGAGCTGAGCTCACTGTAGCAATAGTGATCAGTATTACTGAAATATTGATGCAAAACCGTTGACGCATGACGCCCTCGCTTGTTCGACAGGGCGACTATTGCTCATTCCGATTTAAATAAAGTGCACGAAATATTCCAATAAATTCGTATTTATATGAAAATGTATTAATCATGACTATCAAGTTTAATGAAAGCATCAAATTTGAATGATTTAAATTGACCGGTGCGCTGGAACTTTCGCCGGTCGGCGTGGCCGAGTTCGTGTGCCTGGTAAATGCCGGCGTCGTGGTAACGGCACGGTCGTGTCCTGTTTCGTCAGGGATCGCGTGGCTCATGTGCAGGTGCTTTATCCGACAATTCGTCAGGCATGCCCACCAAGAGTTCACCACCGGTGAATTGTGTGGCGAGACTGGTTCTGCTCAGGTCGTTTCGGGTCATCCAGTGCAGCGCCGTTGGCCGGATTGAGGCCGCCAGTTCGGCCAATTCCGGCCCTATCCCCATGTCGGCGAGATAGCTGGATATCGCATGCCGACCCCGATCCATGATCTCGTGAGATTGGTCACCGGATGCCCGGCGCAATGTCGCCAGATCGGTCTGTGGCAGGCTTGTAAATTCCTGTTGCTGTTCGACGATCGCGCCGGACGGATCAACTCTGGTCGTCGTATGCTGCACGACCAAGGGCTGGTTGGTCACCTTGAGATCGTGGATGCCGACCAAGCTGGAAGGTGCAACATACCTGTTCACGCCCCCTGCCAGGATATAGGCGCAGGCGGACGCGCAGATGGCTGCTCGGGATGTCGGTCGCCCGACATAGCCACGGTCGTTGATCGAATCGTTGCACTGGCTTCGCCCCGGCACACAGCCTTCAAACAGAGTGTGGGTCACGGAAACAGACAGTTGGTGCGCGCGCAGCATGCGCCCGATCTCAAGTGCTGCTGACACATCGCCGCCACGCGAATGAATAAAGACGGGGATCTTGTTCCGTCCTATCTTGTCCAGGACGGCGCTGAAATCGTCGCTTGTCCTCCTGGTGATCTGACCTTCGGCGGAAATCCATTGAGCACATTGGTCACCGCAGTTTCCGTCCAGGTGAACAAGCACGACCTGCATGCTCCGCTCGCCGGGCGGGGTGACCAGTCTGTCGGTCTTGAACGTCAACTCTTCGGCCGAGGCCAAACCGGGCCAGACCAGAAGTACAAGATGCATGAGAACGAGGAACCGAAGGGAGTCCGGTCTGTTGACTTTGCCTGTTTTGATCGGGGAGCCAAGCTTGGTGATCATGACCGTCCTGTTTCTGGCTATTTCTCAAAACAGATAGTGGAATTGTGCAGAACTCACCTGTGGCTTCACCGAGTCGCAGGAAAGTTTCGCTGACATTATGCCTTTTTCGTCGTATCTGGTGGGCCTGAACCTGAATTCGGCAGGTCAATGGCAAAAGTCGTGTATGGACTCCGCCGTTATCAACCGGATTAAGCGCGGCGGCCTGACGGTCTGACAAGACCAATCGCGATAGCATGCGACCGGACAAGACACTGAGAATTTTGAAAATGTCTCCTGATCAATCACATCGTTTTTCCGTCGCCCCGATGATGGATTGGACGGACAGTCGGTGTCGGCAGTTTCATCGACTGCTGACGCGGCGGGCGCTGCTCTATACCGAAATGGTCACGGCACCTGCGATTGTGTTCGGTGATCGCGACCGGCTGCTGCGATTTGAGCCTGATGAGCATCCGGTCGCGTTGCAGATTGGTGGCTCTGAACCGAAGCAATTGGCCGAGGCGACGCGGATCGGGGCCGGTTACGGGTATGACGAAATCAATCTGAACGTCGGCTGCCCATCGGATCGGGTTCAGTCGGGCAAATTTGGTGCATGCCTGATGGCGGAGCCGGATCTCGTTGCTGAGTGCATCGCGGCGATGAAGGCAGCAACGCATCTACCGGTGACGGTAAAATGCCGGATCGGGGTCGATGAGCAGGACCCCGAGGAAGCGTTGCCGCGGTTGACCGAGGCGCTTGTCGCCGTTGGCGTCGACGGGTTGATCGTGCATGCGCGCAAGGCGTGGCTGAAGGGGTTGTCGCCCAAGCAAAATCGAACCGTGCCGCCGCTCGATTACGGCATCGTGCGTCGATTGAAGGCGGCTCATCCCGATCTGACGATTTCGATCAACGGCGGGATCACCGATCTTGAAATGGCGGGGCAATTGCTCAACGCGACCGCTGATGGACCCGCGCTTGATGGCGTCATGCTGGGGCGGGCGGCCTATGAGACGCCGCGTGTGCTGGCAGGTGTCGACCGGTTGATATTCGGAGAGCCGGTCGAGGATGCAGATCCCCACACAGTGGTTCAGCAATTGGAGCCGATCATCGCGCGGCATCTGGAGGCCGGTGGACGGTTGCCGAATATCACCCGGCATATTCTCGGGCTGTTCAACGGCTTCCCCGGCGCCCGCAGCTGGCGGCGGATTTTGACGGTGGAGGCGGCGTTGCCGGGCGCTGGCGTCGAGGTCTTGCGGCGGGCAGTGGCAGCCGTGCAGGTCTGAGAGCGATATTGCCACTATTGCTTCAGGATAAGCCGGTCACCTTCCACGGTGAAGGACGACAACCGCTCAAGAAAGCTGTTGCCAAGCAGGCTGACTTCGAGGGCACCGGGCTGGGAGACAAGCGCCGGCACGTTCTTGACGGCGATCGAACCGATCGTGATGTCGTCCAGGACGACAGGGGCGGCAAAGGCGTGGCCGTTCGCGGTTGACGTCGTCACGGTAAAGGCATCGTCGCGGAGATGAATGCCAAGCGCCATCGCATCCCGATGGGTCAGCACGACAGCGCTTGCCCCAGTATCGACAATCACATCAATCCGTTTCCCTTCAACAGAGGCCCGGAGGTGAAAATGGCCATCATGGGATTTCGTGACGGCCGCTGAACCCGGCGTCGGTCCGGGGACTGGCTCGCCTGGTACAAGCACGCTCAGAACACGATAACCTGCCTCGCGCATTTCAAAGCGAAAACCGTAACAGACCAGGGCTGTCGTAAAGATCACGATCCAGATGGCCAGATTGCGCAGGGCTTTGCCGATGTTCGAACGGTTCAATCGACTGACAGTCGCCATCAGCGCGACAAGGATGATGCCGAGATAGATCAGACGGGCGGTATCGTGGGCGGGCATATCGAGGCTCATGGAGGCAAGGTCTCCGCATGTGCGGGATTGCCTTTTGCATCGGCCAGTCGGGTCATGATCACGCGGCGTGCCGCGTCATCGAGACGACTCCACGTGGCGATTTCAGCAACCGTGCGGCCACAGCCCAGACACGTCTTTCCCGCTGCATCGAGCGTGCACAGCTTGATGCAAGGAGACTGAACGTCAGACGTCAAGCGGGCGGGCATCGCCGGGAGCCTCAGGGGTTACCCGACTACATATGCGGCAGTGACCATCAATTGACAACGCAGGACCAGCAGATTCCTGCAAGCGCAGTTAAAATGCGAGACTTCCCGCGAGAAAAGCGATTTCCGACAGGACTTGCGCGGCACCAATGATATCGCCAGTTTGGCCGCCGATCTGGTTGAGGGCGACGCGCGCAACAGCATAGCTGATTGCACTTGCTGCAAGGCTGCCGACGAACGCGTGGGCAAGGCCGATCGTCGGGACCGCGAGGCAGATGAGCAAACCGATCGTCAGCACGCCCGCAACGATCAGGGCGGTGCTGTCGGGGCGACCAATGTTGGCCGCCACCCCGTCGGCACGGGCGGAGGGCAGGGAAGTAAAGACACCGAGCGCAAGCGTCCGCGACACCACGGCTGCCGCCAAAAGACAAGCGGCGGCGATCCCTGATCCCTGTTCGATCAATCCGGCGATCAAGATCACGCGACCTAGGATGGCCAGTATCAGGGCAGCGGCACCATAAGAGCCGATCCGGCTGTCTTTCATGATTTCGAGCTTGCGGGCGAGTGTGTGACCTCCGCCAAACCCATCCGCCATGTCCGCCAGACCATCTTCATGCAAAGCGCCCGTCGTGATGAGACTGATGCTGACGGTCAGGACCGCGATGAAAAGAGGCGGAAGGGCAGTCAGCCCAAGGAGGTAAATCGTGACCACCATGGGCAGCGCGATGACTAGGCTGGCCATCGGCAACATGCGACAGGCGCGTGCGAAGGGCGGTGGATTGGCTGGATCATCAAAGCAACCGAGGGCCGGCAACGGAACGCGCGAGTAGAATCGCAGCATGGCCGCGGCCTCGCCGATCAGCCTGAGCGGCATAGACGGAACCGGGGTGTCGTCATTTACGTCGTTGATCACACTCAGAATCCACTTGCGACGCCCAGCATCGCGCCTATAACCCAGCCGTAGAGGCTGTTCAGCCCGATTACCGACCATCCTGCCGCCTTGGCGTCTTGCCCGCAAGTCCGGGCACCAATATGCGGCTGTTTCACGAGGCCCGAATGTCCGACCATGCAGCGTCTGCCGCAACGCCCTTCGATGATTTTCGCGATCTCGTCAATCTCGCACCCGGCCCTGATCTGGACGCCGTTGCCGCAGTCAAGGCACGCGATCGGTTCCTGACGAAGCCGCCGGGATCGCTCGGGCGGCTTGAAGGTCTCGTGGAATGGCTGGCTGCCTGGCAGGGCAAGGCAAAGCCAGCGGTCAACAAGCCTTTGGTCGCGATCTTCGCAGCCAATCACGGCGTGGCCGCAAAGGGGGTTTCGGCTTACCCGGCAGAGGTCACCAAGCAGATGGTGGCGAACTTCGCAGGCGGCGGCGCTGCGATCAACCAGCTTTGCGTCGCTTATGATCTCGGCCTCAAGGTGTTCGAACTGGCGCTCGACTACCCAACGCCGGATATCTCCGAAGGGCCTGCCTTCGATGAAGCCGGGTGCGCGGCCACAATGGCTTACGGAATGGAGTCGCTGGTCAGTCAACCGGATCTGTTGTGTATCGGCGAGATGGGAATTGCGAATACGACCGTCGCTGCCGCAGTCTACATGGGACTGTTTGGCGGTGAGGTCAGCGATTGGGTTGGACCGGGGACCGGTGTTTCCGGGTCGACGCTTGCGCACAAGGCCGATGTGATCGCCAAGGCCGTCGCGCTCAATGCAGGGCACCTCGACGACGGTTTCGAGGTGTTGCGGCGGCTTGGCGGGCGGGAAATTGCAGCTATGGCCGGCGCGATCATCGGCGCGCGCCACCAGAAGATTCCGGTTGTGATCGACGGCTTCGTAGCCACAGCTGCCGCAGCGGTGGTCTATTCGATCAATCCATCGGGGATTGATCACTGCCTGTTCGGCCATGTCTCGGCGGAAACAGCGCATGCGCGCGCGCTCGCCATCATGGGCAAGACTGCGTTGCTTGATCTGGGCATGCGGCTTGGCGAAGGTTCGGGCGCAGCGATTGCCGCCAGCATCGTGCGGGCGGCGGCGGCGACCCACGCCGGAATGGCGACATTTGGTGAGGCTGGTGTTTCCGACAAGGATTGAGTTGTCGGCCTTGATTGTATCGATCAAACGAAAAACGCCCGGATCATGCGATCCGGGCGTTTCAATTGAGCGCATCAGGCGCTCAGGAAATCACTTCTTGCACTTGCTCGCCGAAGGCTGCGACGCATTGTAGATGCCACCCACAACCGGGAGGATCGTTGCCGTTGCGGCTTCCTGGGCGGTCAGTTCGCGGCACTGCGTTGCAGCAACATAGATCGCGTCAAAGATCACCGAAATCGTACCGGCGAAAATATAGGTCACCGCAACGTTCGGGCGGAATGCCGGAGCGGCATTGCTAACGGGTGCGCTGGTTGCAAAAGACGGGATAGCAGTTGATGCAACGAGGGCGGCGGCAACGGCAACAGCAGCAAGCTTCTTCGAACGCATGACTTTTTCCTTTGATAATAATCACTTGAGAAAAACCCCAAGTGGATGGCGCAAGGGATTAACAAAAGATAAACGAGGGCGCAAGTGTTTGCAGGAAACATCCGGGCTCGATTTCAATATTCAGGTTAATTTGACGTCTTAAATATGTGGGATTTTTGCCCACGAATAATCGATTGATCTATTTATTATGATAAAATTTGTTTAGCTGATTTAAGAGAGTTGCTGAATTTTGGTTAACAGGTTTGGTGTTATTCGGAAGCGAACGCTCAATTTCAATGTCAGCTCATTGTAATCGTCATTATTTATAAATAACAACCTTTTGGTGCGTTTAGATCGCGTTGGGTCGCGCCATGAATGAGTACTGGATCCGTGATAATTCCAGGTCAGATCAATCGGTTCGCGCCTGCATAGATCGTAAAACGGCCCTCGCGGGCGAAAGCAAGCAAGGTCATGCCCGCACGATAGGCCCAATCGATGGCTAGTCCGGTTGGAGCAGACACGGCAGCGATCAATGGGACACCAGCCGCAGCGGTCTTGTGGACCATCTCGTAGGAACAGCGGCTGCTGACAACGATAAATCCGCGAGCGGCATCAAGTTTTTCTCGGGCGAGCGCTCCGATCAGCTTGTCGAGCGCATTGTGACGCCCGACGTCCTCACGGGTGAGACGTATCTTGCCATCGGCATTGGCAAAGGCGGCTGCATGGACTGCACCGAGCTCGGCATTGATCACCTGCGTTGCCGGAAATTCGGATATCGCCCGCAGTATCGCCGCTTGGTCAAATCGCTGGGTCGAACTGACCGTGGGTACGGGCCGGAGCGCTTCGGCGATGCTGTCGACGCCACACAGGCCGCAACCTGTGCGTCCGGCCAGCGTCCTCTGACGATGACGCAAGGCGGCAAAGCGTTCTGCGGCAATCGTCAGGCGGACCTCGATGCCGCCACTGACCGGAATTACTTCTGTGTCGTAGATTTCGCTCGCCGAGGTGACGATTGCTTCCGTCAGCGAGAACCCGAGCGCAAAATCCTCCAGATCAGCCGGCGTCGCCATCATCACGGCGTGGCTGAGACCATTATAGACCAGAGCAACCGGGACCTCTTCTGCCGCACGTTCAACGACATGGATCTTACCATGCGTCTTGACCTGCACCGCCTCGATCTCTCGGGCCACTGTCTCAGGAAAATTGGACGAGGACCCGCTCATTCTATTCGATCACAAACTTGGGCGCAGGGCGTTGCAGCCCGCCTGCGGCGAGGCGATCGCGGACCTTTTCGGCAATAGCCAGATAGATGGCAGCCTGCGGACCTGCGGGGTCGGCGACAACGGTGGGTTTACCCGCATCGGCCTGTGCCCGAATGGCCATGGTGAGCGGGATTTCACCGAGGAAGGGGACGCCGAGCTTGTCGGCTTCCGCCTGCGCACCGCCATGGGAGAAGATATCGTGCCGACCGCCGCAATCCGGGCAGATGAAATAGCTCATGTTCTCGATGATGCCGAGGAGCGGCACTTCGACCTTCTGGAACATGGCGACACCGCGCCGCGCATCGATCAGGGCGAGATCCTGGGGGGTCGAGACGATGACTGCACCGGAAATCGGTACATTCTGGGCAAGCGTCAACTGGGCATCGCCGGTGCCGGGCGGCATGTCGACGACCAGGATATCCAGCTCACCCCAATCAACTTCGCGCAGCAACTGGGTGACCGCGCTCATGACCATGGGGCCACGCCAGACCATCGGCGTTTCTTCGTCCACGAGGAACCCGATGGACATGACCTTGATGCCATAGGGTTCAAACGGGATCAGCGTCCGACCATCCTTCAAGGCGGGCTTGCCCTTGATGGCAAACAGGCGCGGAACCGAAGGACCATAGATGTCGGCATCGAGCAGGCCGATCTTCAGACCCAGAGCGTGGAGCGCGAGGGCGAGATTGGCAGCAGTCGTCGATTTTCCGACGCCGCCCTTGCCGGAAGCGACGGCGATAATGTGTTTCACGCCCGGAATTTGGCGGCTTGTCGGAGCAGGTGCGCGCGGGGCCGGAGCGGCGTGGCTATGGCCTGCATGAGTGTGAGGCGCTGGCGGCGGCGTGCTCGGGCGGCTGGCTCCTGTCTGGTCGGCGGTCAGGGTCACGAGTGCCGAGCCAACGCCGGGAAGCGCGGTCACAGCATCCTGCGCAGCCTTGCGTAAAGCTTCCATCTCGCGGGCACGGCGTGGATCGATGGCGATTGAAAACAGGACCTTGTCGCCTTGGATCACGATTTCAGACAGGGCAGGCGACCGGTCAAGCGGCGTTGCGCCATCAGGGCCCGGAATGCGGGCAAGTGACCCGAGAACGGCATCGCGACTTACGGACATATCTTGTCTCCTGGGGTGGCACCGGTGTCCGGCGAAACGTACCTGTTACATACGCTGCGTTTGGCCGGGGTCAACCGCATCAGAGCGAAACCTGCACTGTGTCGCTCCAATCAGGCTATTGATTTCAGGACAAGCCCCAGAATGCCAGTGACTGCCAGCGTCGGAACGACGCCGAGTTTCAGGCGGAACACGAGCGCGACGGCGATTGCGGCGAGGCTTGCGGATTTGAGATCAATCGTCGCCCATTGCGGCCAGACCGGCTGGAACGGGCCATAGCTGATCTGGATGAGATCGTAAAACAGGGTGTGCAGTCCGAACCAGATTGCGAGGTTGAGGATCACGCCGACGACCGCCGCCGTCACGCCCGACAGGGCGCCTGAGAGCAGTTTTGAGCCGCGCAATTGTTCGACATGCGGGCCACCGAGAAAGATCCAGAGAAAACTGGGCGTAAACGTGACCCAAGTGACGAGGCCCGCGCCCAGAATGCCACTTACGAGACCGCCTGCGTTGCCTTCAAGACGATAGGCGGCCTGAAATCCGATGAAGGGCAAAACCATCAGCAGTGGTCCCGGCGTCGTCTCGGCAAGCGCGAGACCGTCGAGCATTTCGCCCGGCTTCAGCCAGTGGAAATGCGTGACTGCGACGTCGGCGACATAGGCAAGAACCGCGTAAGCCCCGCCGAAAGTGACCACGGCCAGCCACGCAAAGAAGCTGCCGATCTCGACAAGGCCGCTTCTGGACCCGAGCAACAATGTGGCCAACCCAATTGGTGCCAGCCAGACTGCGACCCAGGTGAGCGTAACGCGGATCGCTCGACCTAAAGTTGGTGTGACAGTTTGAACGCCGTTATCGAGTGCCAGATCGAGCGTCGCCGTGCTCTTTTCGACTGGCGCGGAGGTGAAACCCGCCAATTGGAAGCGGGTGCCCATCAGGCCGACAAGAGCCGCACCAAGCACGATGGCCGGGAATGGGACATGAAAACAGTAGATTGCGATGAAGGATGTCGCAGCGATCCCCAGCATTGCATTGGATTTCAGGGCGCGCCTCGAGACTTTGATTACGGCCTCGATCACGATGGCAAGCACGGCAGCCTTCAGCCCGAAGAACAGATGATTGAGCCAGTCGGTTGTCTGGAACTCGGCATAGAGCGTCGACAGCGTGACGATCACGATGAATCCGGGAAGTACGAACAGCGTTCCTGCCGTGATGCCGCCGCGCGTGCCATGCAGCAGCCAGCCGATATAGGTGGCCAGTTGCTGGGCCTCGGGTCCGGGCAGCAGCATGCAATAATTGAGCGCATGCAGGAACCGCGTCTCGGAAATCCACTTGCGGGTCTCCACGAGTTCGCGGTGCATGAGCGCAATCTGGCCAGCGGGACCGCCAAAGGACAGAAGCCCGATCTTCGCCCAGACAAGGAGCGCTTGCCAGAAGGTTGGGTGGGCGGCGGAGCCTGATGTGTGACTGTGTTGATCCATGTTGCCATTGGCCCGGTGCAGCAGAGAAATGCTTGTACCAATCTCGTTGGCGACTGTCAGGAAAACATGACGCCCGCGTCGAATTTGACCGAAGATGTCTTGCGACAGGTCAGCCGTTGCGTCGCAGATGGTTGAGCGGCAGACGACCGCTCGATTTCAGGCGATCCAGCACAATGGACGACCGCACATGGGCGACGCTTGGATGCGGCAGAAACACCTCGCTGACCAGTCGCGACAGGACTTTCAGTGTCGGCACCGAGAGTTTAACCAGGTAGTCGCTCTCACCGGTCAGCGAATAGGCCTCGAGCACTTCATCAAGGCCCGAGACAAGCGACAGAAACCGCCGCGCATTATCCGGCGAATGGGTTGCCAGCGTCACCTGCACGAAGACCAGAACATCCAGCCCGAGGGCTTCCGGGTTCAGTTCGGCGTGGTAGCTCGCGATCACCCCATCGGCCTCAAGCTGGGCGCGGCGGCGCGAACATTGCGAGGCGGACAGACCGACCTTTTCAGCCAGGTCATTGTTGGTCAGCCGACCGTCGATCTGGAGGGCGGCGAGAATCCTGATGTCGAACTCGTCCATGCGCGGAACCTGCATATTTGAGCGGGATGATGACCATATTGTGCGTAGATTACCGTGAAATCGCTTAGTTTGCACACACATTGCGCGATTCGCGGGCCATCATTGCAGCAGTCAAGCACAGGAGCATCGCCGATGGGCCCCTTTCCGCATAATGCGCCGCCTGCCGTCATTTCCGAGGACAATCCAGCTGGAACCGACGGGTTCGAGTTTGTCGAATTCGCGCATCACGATCCCAAAGTGCTTGCCGATCTGTTCGAGCGGATGGGCTATGTCGAGGTTGCCCGCCACAAGACAAAGGATGTCTCGCTGTTCCGGCAGGGCAATGTGAACTATCTCCTCAATCGCGAACCGAATACGCATGCGGCGCGCTTTGTCGAGGCACACGGCCCCTGCGCACCGTCGATGGCCTGGCGGGTGGTTGATGCCAATCATGCGCTGAAACGGGCTGTGGCCCTCGGCGCGACGGAATATACGGGAGCTGATCGGACACTTGACGTCCCGGCCGTTATCGGGATTGGCGGATCGCTGCTCTATTTCGTGGAGACCTATGGCGCGAAGGGATCGCCCTATGACGCGGATTTCGAGTGGATCGGTGCGCGTGACCCGCAGCCGAAGGGGGTTGGGTTCTATTATCTCGATCACCTCACCCATAACGTGATGCGCGGCAACATGAACACCTGGTACAAGTTCTACGCCGAGACGTTCAATTTCAAGGAAATCCGCTATTTCGATATTGCGGGCAAGTTGACCGGGCTGACCAGTCGCGCGCTGACATCGCCTTGCGGGAAGATCCGGATTCCGATCAACGAATCCTCCGACGACAAGAGCCAGATCGAGGAATATCTGCGCCAGTACAAGGGCGAAGGCATCCAGCATATCGCAGTTGGTTCGGATGACATTTATGCGTCGACCGATGCGATTGCCGCGCGCGGGCTGGAGTTCATGCCGGGACCGCCATCGATCTATTACGACAAGTCCTTCGCCCGCGTGAAAGGGCATACAGAACCTCTCGATCGGATGCAGAAGCATGGCATCCTGATCGATGGCGAAGGCGTCGTGAACGGTGGCATGACGCGAATCCTCCTGCAGATCTTCTCGAAAACGGTGATTGGTCCGATCTTCTTCGAGTTCATTCAGCGAAAGGGCGACGACGGCTTCGGCGAGGGCAATTTCCGTGCGCTGTTTGAGTCCATCGAGCAGGATCAGATCAATCGCGGTGTGCTGACGGCATAAGGCTTTAGAACCGGATGGCGTGGAACGATTATCGCAGCAGTCCGCCTCCGGGAACCGCGCTTGGTCACAAGGATGATCTCGTCGATGGGTCGGCGCGATCGGTGCTGATCGACAGCGGCAAGGGCGGCTTCCCCGTGTTACTGGTCGCCAGCAAGGGGCTGATCCGGGCCTTTGTGAATTCCTGCCCGCACCAGGACCTGCCGCTCGACTATCGCAGCAGCGATATCATCAGCGCGGATGGGTCGATGGTCCTCTGCTCCAATCATCAGGCGGGCTTTCGCATTAACGACGGGATCGGCGTACTCGATCTCGGCCATGACTGCGCCCTCGATGTGATCCCGATCACGATTGACGCGGATGGGACGATCCGGATCAGTGTTGCCGGCTGATCTCAAAAAATCATGGATGCATATATTCCGCGGTTTCGACGGGTCCGACGATGCGGATGTCGTTCGCAAGCTATTGTCTGGCCGATTTGTGCCTGATCCTTCCCCACTCGACGAAAGCGAACACGGGACGGGCAGACCATGCTGCAAAAAGTGAGCAGGATCGATGGCAACGGTCTGAAGGGCGGCGGCTCATCCGGGCTGGCGCGCCTCGCCGACGGGATGACGATCGAAATCAATCCGCGTGACACGGTAAAGCACGTAGACCTGCTCAAGGACTTGCCTCGGGGCACGCGGGTGTTCGTGACGCGATTGCCCAAGGGCAGCTTTGAGGAAAGCCTGGCGGCCTGCATGGTCTTGCGGGATCTCGGGCTGGCACCGGTGCCGCATGTGACCGCGCGGACGACCATCTCGCTCGCAGATCTCGGCCGTGAACTTGAGTTATTCGCGACACAGGCGGGCGTTGAGCAGATCCTGATGATCGCGGGTACGGTAGAGCCGCAAGGCGCGTTTGCCGATACGGGTCCGATTTTCGGGTCTAACGTGCTGGCATCCAGCGGCCTGAAGCGGATTTTCGTCGCCGGACACCCCGAGGGACACCCGGACGCCAACGCCGATGCCTTGCATCGGGCGTTGATGCTGAAAAACGAGTTCGCTGCGCGTACGGGTCTTGCCGTGGAAATTGTCACGCAGTTCTTCTTTGATGCCGCGCCGATTGTTGCCTGGGAAAAGCGGATCCGGGCTAGCGGTAACCGATTGCCCATTCATGCTGGCCTGCATGGCGTGACAGGCATCACCAGTCTCGTGAAGCACGGTATGGCGTGCGGCGTCGGTGCGTCGCTGAAGGTCTTGTCGGCGCGAGCCTCAAACCTGCTGCAAATGGCAATGCTGCAATCGCCGGATGACCTTGCGCTTGGCCTCGCGCGGGCCATCGAAGTCGATCCCCAGAGCTTGCTCGGCCATGTGCATCTCTTCCCGTTGGGCGGGCTAGAGCGAACCATCCGCTGGGGCAATACCGTGCAGCAAGGCCAATACGACTTGAAGGGAGACGTGCTGAAGGTTCAGATTTGAAGGTTCGGGACGTTATTTCTTGGTTGGCTTGAAGGACAGAAAGCGGCTGGCCAAGGGGAAATAGGCCCAATGCGGCAGGATACGCAGGATTTTAAGGATATAGGACAGCCTGCGCGGGAAGGTGATCTCGAAGCCTGAGCGGCTCATGCCTCTGACAATCCGCCGGGATGCCTCTTCAACGGGCATCAGGAATGGCATCGGAAATGGTGCACCGGACGTCAGTGGCGTACCGACAAAGCCGGGCGAAACGACCTGAACCGTGATCCCAGCCGGGGCCAATTGCATGCGCAGGGTTTCGCCCAGATGAATGAGCGCCGCCTTTGACGCGCCGTAATAGCCAAGTCCCGTCAGCCCGACATAGCCGGACAGTGAGGCATTGATCACGATCTGCCCGCGTTTGAGCGGCTTCATGTGCCGGACCAGCGGATCAAGCCCGTTGACGACGGATTTGACGTTGACCTCGAATGTCGCCCAGCCCTTGGTCGCCTCAAAGGGTTCGAGCCAGTTGACGAAATTCGACCCGACATTCAGGAACGCCAGCGCGATCGACCCATAGTCCGCGACGATCCGGGTCACAAGATCCGCCATCGCCGGGGTATCGGTGGTGTCGCACGGCATGGCGACAATCCGTCCCGCGCCATGGTGGCCTGCCGCCAGCGCTTCCAGTTCGGTCACCCTGCGGGCCGTGGCAATGACCGTAAAGCCACGCTTTGCCAGATCCATCGTGACGTGACGACCAATGCCCGAACTGGCTCCGGTGACCCAGGCTACTCCATCGGCGGGGGTGGCTACGAACATTGCGCAGTCTCCAGATGCGGGGTCAGTCTTCAAGGGAGATCGGCTGATGCGCCAATCCCAGATAACTTTCGATCACGCGCGGATCATCGGCAAGCTCTTTTGCCGGACCTGACAAGGTCACGGTCCCCAATTCAAGCACATAGGCGAAGTCCGCAATGGCCAGCGCCGCCCGCGCGTTCTGCTCCACAAGCAGCACTGATACGCCAGACGATTTCAGGTCGACCACGATATCGAGGATGTCCTCGACAATGCGCGGCGCAAGGCCAAGGCTCGGCTCATCGAGCATCAACACCTTCGGCGCACCCATGAGGGCGCGGCCAATGGCCAGCATCTGCCGCTCACCGCCAGACAGGGTACCGGCAATCTGGCTGCGCCGCTCGGCCAGGCGCGGGAAGCGCTCGAACACCTGTTGAAGACTTTCGCCCAGTTGGGCTCGCGTTCGGAGATAGGCCCCGAGCGTCAGATTATCGAACACGGTCATCGAGCCAAAGAGTTCGCGGCGTTCCGGCACGAGGGCGAGGCCGCTGGCGAGCCGCTGTTCGGTGGGGCGATGGCGAAGCTCGGTTCCGGCCAGCACGACCGACCCGGTTGCCGGAACCAGACCCATGGCCGCATTCAAGAGCGATGTCTTGCCCGCACCATTGGCCCCGATCACGGTCACAATCGTGCCTGCGGGAACCTCGATGGTGACGCCGGTCAGTGCTTCCACCTGACCATAACTGACCGCGATATTGCCGATCTGGAGACCCGGTTCTGCGCTCATGGCTTGCCTCCGAGATAGGCAGCGAGAACTGCTGGATTGGCCCGGACTGCAGCGGGTGTCCCTTCGGCGATCTTGGTGCCGAAATTGAGCACGACGATATGGTCGGTCAAGGTCATGACAAAATCCATGTCGTGTTCGACCAGCAGGATGCCGACACCACTTTGCCGCACCTTGTGCAGCAATCGGGCGAGCGCCTGCTTTTCCTTGTGGCGAAGTCCGGCAGCTGGTTCATCCAGCAGGATCAGCATGGGGTCAAGGGCCAGCGCTCGCGCAATTTCCAGGACACGCAACTGACCCAGCGCCAGCGTGCCCGCTGGACGGTGCATCACATCCGTCAGGCCGACGCGCTCGATCTGGCGGGCCGCATCGGCGAGCAGGCGCGCTTCTTCGCGCCCATTTAACCGCAACATCGAGCTGATATAACCTGCGGAGCCACGCAGCGTGTTGCCGAGCGCAACATTGTCCAGGACGCTCATGTCCGGCACGATCTTCACGTGCTGGAAGGTTCGGGCAAGGCCGCGTTTTGCGATCTCGCGGGCGGGCAACTGGTCGATCCGCTCGCCCGACAGCCGAACTTCGCCGGAGGTGGCGCGCGCAAGGCCGGAAATCAGGTTGAAGGTGGTAGATTTGCCCGCCCCGTTCGGGCCGATCAAGCCGACGATCTCGCCGGATGACAGCATCCATGAGACGTCATTTACCGCGATCAGTCCGCCATACCGCTTCGTGAGGCTGCGCACCGACATGAGAGGCGTGCCTCGGGCGAGAAGCGAGCGGCCAGGCAATGGCTCTGCATCACCGGGGGCGCGGCGCGTTCGGTTGAAGCGATCCGCCAAGCGCGTCACATAGGGCCAGAGGCCATCTCGAGCGTTCTGCAACATCAGGACCAGCAAGATGCCGAACACGATGGTTTCCGTGCCGCCGGCGATGCCGACGATGCGCGGCATCAGATCCTGCAGCCAGTCATCGGCGAGCGTGACGATGATTGCGCCGGCAATCGCGCCATAGAGCGTGCCCGAGCCACCGACGACGGCCATCATCAGGTAGTCAATGCTGCGACCAAGCCCGAAGGAACTGGGCGCGACGGCACGCTGGAAATAGGCAAACATCCAGCCGGACAGACCTGCGAGCACGGCTGAATAGACAAACACCATCAGCTTTACACGGGCAGTGTCGACGCCAAAGGCTTCTGCGGCGGAACTGGTTCGCCTGAGCGCCCGGATCGCGCGGCCAAGGCGGGAATTGAGGAGGTTTTGCGTCAGGAGCAGTGCGGCGGCAAGTCCCGCCCAGACAATGACCCAGAAACTGCGGGCGTCGTTGAAGGTATGCCCGGCCAACGTCAGCGGTGGTATGCCGGAGAGACCGTCGTGGGTACCGAGGACGTCCAGATTTCCGAACAGATAGTAGAATGCCAGCCCCCAGGCGAGCGTGCCAAGCGGCAGGTAATGGCCGGACAGGCGAACGGTGATCAGGCCAAGGACGGCTGCAGCGGCAGCCGTCACGATCAATGAGACGGGCAGGGCAAACCAGCCTGAAAGCCCGAATTTGAGCGACAGAAGCGCCGCCGTATAACCGCCAAATCCGACGAAGGCGGCTTGCCCGAAGGATGTCATGCCGCCAACGCCGGTCAACAGGACGAGGCCGAGCGCAACCAGCGACGCCATGCCGATGGTATCGGCCAGCGTGACCCAGAACAGCGGAACCTGCGGGAACAAGGGCACTAGCAAGGCAGCCAACGCACACGCGATGGTCAGGAACCGGGTCAGCATGGCTCAGTCCTCCTCATCATCGTGCGCTGTATTGGTCAACGAACGCCACAGCAGGACCGGGACAAGGAGCGAAAAGACGATGACTTCCTTGAAGGCGCTCGCCCAGAACGACGAAAAGCTTTCCACGAGCCCGACGAACAGGGCAGCGAACACCGTTGGCGGATAGGCGGCCAGCCCGCCGATGATCGCGGCGACGAACCCCTTCAGGCCGATGAGGAACCCGGTGTCGTAAAAGACCGTGGTTGTCGAGATAATGAGAATGCCTGCGAGGGTGCCGAGAGCAGCAGCCAGCCCGAAGGCCAATTGGCCCGCGAGTTCGGTCGGGATGCCGACGAGCCGTGCGCCGACGCGATTGACGGCCACGGCTCGCAGCGCCTTGCCGGTTCGGGAGGTCTCGAAAAACAGCCAGAGCGCCAACATCACCAGGAACGCCCCTGCGACCATCAGAATGTTCTGGCCGGTGACGGGCAGGGGACCAAGATCAAACTGGGCATCCCAGAGCGGCTCCATCTTGTAGCCCTCGGGTCCGAACACAAGCAATCCCAGCCCTATCAGTGCCAGGTGCACACCGATCGCCGTGATCATCAGGACAAGGACTGAGGCTCCGCTCAAGGGACGGAACGCCAGCCGATAGAGATAGGGGCCATTCGGGATCGTCAGTGCAAAGGTGAGCAGGATCTGGATCAGGATATTCAAATGCATCGGCGCAAGCACTTTGGCGATGCCAAGAATGACAAGCGGTAGACCGATGTCGAGCGCGAGCCTGCGCAAGAGCCATTTCAGGGTGATCAGTCGTCGATCTGCAATGCAGTCGGCGACGAAGGCCGCTATTCCGAGGCCGAGCATGAGCCAGGCCGTGCCTGGGACCAGTCCTTCCGAGAGAGACGCAATCGTCAGCGCCCCAAAGGCGACAAACTCGCCCTGCGGCACAAAGATCACGCGGCTGACGGCAAACACCATCACAAAGGCAACGCCCAGCAGCGCATAGATCGCGCCGGTGACGATGCCATCCTGCAGGATGAACAAGAGGATGGTGCTATCCAATGGAGATCCCGGATGTTTTGTCGATGCCTGCGCCCAAGCGGCAGTGAGGCCGCTCGGGTCGCGGGATGGTGGACTTACTGGACGAGAACGAACTGACCATCCTTGACGGTCGAGATCGCGGCGGCGCGTTGATCGATGCCAGAGTGATCCTGCGGGGTGAACGAGAAGACGCCGCTGAGCAGGGCCTTGTCCTTCACGCCGCTCTCAAGCGCATCACGCAAGGCGGCGCGGAATTCCGGGGTTCCGGGCTTGGCCTTCTTCAGGGCAATCGGGACGGCGATTTCGAGCAAGCTGCCCGCGTCACGCAGGATGGCCGAGAAGTAGGGGGCCGGGGTCTGGTACGCCGCCGTATAAGTGCTCTGGTAGGCGAGGGCTGTTGCCTTCAGCGGGTTGTCGTCGGCCAGTTGCTTGGCGACCGTGAAGGGATTGGACGCGATGAACGAGCCTTCCACGTCCTTGCCGCCAACGCGGATATAATCGGGTCCGGCGAGACCATCGGCACCATAGATCGCGCCCTTGTAACCGCGCTCGCGCAGCGTCTTGACCGGCATCACGCCTGGACTGCCCGACGCTCCGACGATCACGGCATCGGGCTTGGCAGCCAGGATCTTCAGCACCTGACCGGTGACGCTGGTATCGGTTCGGGCGAATTCCTCGGTATCAACCAGCTTGACGCCCGCTGGCTCCATCAACTGCTTGGCAGCGTTCGACCATGTCTGGCCATAGGCGTCGGAAAACACGATGGTGGCGATCGTCTTGATACCCGTAGCCTGCATGTGCTTCAGCACGGCACCGGCCATGATATCGGTGTTCGGCGGCACCTTGAAGATCCAGTGACGCTTGTCGTCCATCGGCAGCACCATCATGGTGCCGGGCTGAATGGAGATGAGCGGCAATTTTGCCTCGCCGACGATATCGATCAATGGCACAGAGCATGTCGTGATGGTCGAGCCAATCAGCGCGTCGACATTGTCCTCGGCAATCAACTTGCGGGCGTTTGCGGCGGACTTTGTCGGATCAGCAGCATCATCCAGCGGAATCCAGGTGATCTTTTCGCCACCAATTTCGGTGGGGAGCAGCGGGATCGTCTTCATTTCCGGCACGCCGAGCGCCGCCGCCGGTCCCGTTGCCGAGATCGTCAAACCGATCTTGATTTCAGCCATCGCGCCCGAAATGCCCAAGGCACTCAAGAACGCCGCCAGTCCCAGTCCAGATATGAAGTGGCGCATTGCAGTCCTCCCATTAAAGTCTCGTTTTATCTCGGCAAATTGGTAGCGCGAGACTGGACTACAGTCCAATTGGAAATGCAGCCTAGCCGATTTTGGCCTGATTTTTTGATTGTTATATATCATAACAGTTTGTGTGCATCAACTGACGGCTCGGCCCGAAAGCTGAGATGGGTCAGGATTCGTTCATGGACACGTTCTGCGGAGGTCGCATAAGTGTACGCCGTTTTCGCATGAGGTATGCCCCGAATTGCGCATGGATCTTCGTCAAAGCCCCTGCTACCGATGCGGCACTCAGGCTAGTCAATATGGCCGTCAAAGTCAGGGAGGCACTTATGCGCGAGATCAAGCATTTTATTGGTGGCAAGCATGTCGCGGGGTCAACTGACCGTTTCGCCGATGTATTCCAGCCCATGACCGGCGAGGTGATCGCCCGCGTCAATCTGGCAACCGCAGCAGATGTCCGCGCTGCCGTCGAAAACGCCAGCGCTGCTCAGCCCGCCTGGGCCGCGACCAATCCGCAGCGCCGCGCGCGCGTGCTGATGAAGTTCATCGAACTGATCCAGCGCGATTACGAAGCGCTCGCCGAATTGCTGGCACGCGAGCACGGCAAGACGATCCCGGATGCGCGCGGCGACATCCAGCGCGGCCTCGAAGTCGTCGAATTCGCAACCGGCATCCCGCATCTGATGAAGGGCGAGTATACCGAAGGCGCAGGTCCAGGCATCGACATCTACTCGATGCGCCAGCCGCTCGGCGTCGTCGCAGGGATCACACCCTTCAATTTCCCCGCCATGATCCCGCTGTGGAAGCTGGCACCGGCGATTGCCTGCGGCAATGCCTTCATCCTGAAGCCGTCCGAGCGCGATCCGGGCGTGCCGATGCGTCTGGCTGAACTGGCCATCGAAGCTGGTCTGCCAGCAGGTATCCTGAATGTCGTGAACGGTGACAAGGTCGCCGTCGATGCGATCCTCGACGATCCCGATATCAAGGCTGTCGGTTTCGTCGGATCGACGCCGATTGCGCAATATATCTATTCGCGCGCTGCTGCGACGGGCAAGCGGGCGCAGTGTTTCGGCGGGGCCAAGAACCATATGGTCATCCTGCCGGACGCTGATCTCGATCAGGCCGTCGATGCGCTGATTGGCGCTGGCTACGGCTCGGCAGGTGAGCGTTGCATGGCGATTTCGGTCGCGGTTCCGGTTGGCGAGAAGACGGCGGAAGCCCTCGTCCGCAAGCTGGTGCCTCGCGTCGAAGCGCTTCGCGTTGGCCCATCGACTGACGAAACGGCCGACTATGGTCCCGTGGTGACGCGCGAGCATCTGGCAAAGGTTAAGTCCTACGTCGATCTCGGCGTCAACGAGGGTGCGAAGCTGCTCGTCGATGGTCGTAATTTCACGATGCAGGGCTATGAGAATGGCTTCTACATGGGCGGCTGCCTGTTCGACCACGTGAAGCCGGACATGCGCATCTACAAGGAAGAAATCTTCGGGCCGGTCCTCTCGATCGTCCGTGCTCCGACCTATGAAGATGCGTTCAAGCTGCCGCACGAACACGCCTATGGCAACGGCGTCGCGATCTATACCCGCGACGGCGATGCAGCCCGCGACTTTGCCGCCCGGATCAATGTCGGCATGGTCGGCGTCAATGTGCCTATCCCGGTTCCGATCGCCTATTACACGTTCGGCGGCTGGAAGGGATCCGGCTTCGGCGACCTGAACCAGCATGGACCGGATTCGATCCGCTTCTATACCAAGACCAAGACGGTTACCTCGCGTTGGCCCTCGGGCATCCGCTCAGGCGCGGACTTCGTCATCCCGACAATGGGCTGACCCAGCATCTGATCAACGCTTCGCTGCAAGGCTTGCCCTATCGGGTTTGTCTTGCAGCCCTTTAGTATCGGGAGCACCACACAGGGGATGAAACGGATGGACGGCATCGAAGGTCTCGTCATTCGTGTTGAGCGCAAGATCGGTCGCATCACGCTCGACCGTCCGAAGGCCTTAAACGCCTTGACATTGACGATGGTACGCGGCCTCGTCACGACGCTGACGCGCTGGGCGAGCGATCCCAACGTCAGCGTCGTTTTGCTGGATGGTGCCGGAGACCGGGCCTTTTGCGCAGGCGGCGATATCAAATCGATTTTCGATGCAGACCGCAGCAACGGAAATCCGCATGCCCGGACGTTCTGGCGTGAGGAATATGCGCTCGATCATATGATCGCGACCTATCCCAAGCCGATTGTGGCGCTGATCAGCGGGATCGTCATGGGCGGCGGTGCGGGACTGGCGATCAACGCCCGTTTTCGGGTGGTTGACGAGAGGGCAACTTTTGCGATGCCCGAGACCGGGATCGGATTGATACCCGATGTCGGCGCCAGTCGATTCCTGTCCGGAATGCCCGGCGAGGCGGGAACCTACCTTGGACTGACGGGTCGGTCGATCAACGCAGCCACGATGATCGCGACCGGGCTTGCTGATGCCTTCGTCTTGCGCCGGGACCGCGCGCGGCTCCTCGATGGGCTCGATGAAATCACCACGACCGGCGCGCAAAGTTTTGCAGCGGTTGAGAGCGTGCTGAAGTCGTGCGGATCTGATCCCGGGCCGGGCTCGCTTGCCAATACGGACGACCTTGATCAGGTCTTTTCCGGCGACACCGTTGAGACGATCCTGGATCATCTGGACCAGCATGGATCCGACTGGGCGCGGGAAACTGCGGAATTGATCCGGGGGCGGTCACCGACGAGTCTGAAACTCACCTTGTCGGCCCTGCGACGTGCGCGGGACCTGCCGGACCTCGCCACCTCGCTGGCGATGGAATTCCGCGTCGTGTGCCGGATCGCTGAAGGCGTTGATTTCTATGAAGGTGTGCGCGCAGCTGTCATCGACAAGGATCGCAATCCCGCCTGGAACCCAGCGCGCCTCGCGGACGTGACGGATGAGACCATCGATTGGTATTTTGCGTCGCTGGGCGGCGAAGAACTCAAACTCTAATCTCCAGATCAAACTATCAAAGCGACACTGCAGGAGGAAACATGGCGACCATTGGTTTCATCGGTCTCGGCAACATGGGCGCGCCGATGGCGGGCAATCTGGTGAAGGCCGGGCATCGGGTGCTTGGTTTCGATCTGAGCCCTGCCTGTCGCGACGCGGCCAGCGCGCTTGGTGTTGAAATCATGCCGTCTGGTGCGGCGGCCGTCAGCGAGGCTGATGCGGTCGTGACGATGTTGCCGGCTGGCAAACATGTGCTTGCGGTGCTCGAAGACCTGCTCACGGCGGCAAAGCCGGGCACGCTCTTCATCGACTCATCAACGATCGACATTGCGTCTTGTCGTCTCGCGCACGGGCAGGCGGCGAAAGCGGGCATGTTGATGCTGGACGCGCCTGTTTCGGGCGGTGTCGGCGGCGCCGCAGCGGGAACGCTCACCTTCATGGTCGGAGGCAGTGAAGCAGCCTTTGCGAAGGGGCAGGCACTGATCCAGCCTATGGCAGGCCGGATCGTCCATTGCGGCGATGCCAGCGCAGGACAAGCGGCCAAGATCTGCAACAACATGATCCTCGGGATTTCGATGATCGCTGTTTCAGAGGCCTTCGTGCTCGGCGAGAAGCTGGGGCTTTCGCCGCAAGCGCTGTTTGACGTCGCATCCACCTCGTCGGGTCAATGCTGGTCGCTGACGAGCTATTGCCCGGTGCCGGGTCCTGTTCCCAAGAGCCCCGCGAATAATGACTACAAGCCGGGATTTGCCGCGAGCCTCATGCTGAAGGACCTTCGACTGAGCCAGTCCGCGGCTGCGGAAGTTGGCGCATTGACGGCACTTGGCAAGCACGCCGAGGAAATCTATTCGGCGTTTGAAGGGGCTGGACATGGCGACACAGACTTCTCCGGGATCATCAACGCGATCCGTCATGGTAACGACTGACCTCTGAGTTTCAGTTCGAGACGGGAAAGTTGATTGTTAATGCGACAATCAACTTTCAGCTTGGGGTCGCGTGTATTGCGGCGTCAGGCGATGAGCAAAGTGCACAAAAGAACGCGGAAAGCTTTGCTTCAAGCGCACAAAATATACTGACTATTCGAATGTGAGTACATTTTTAACCCTAATACAGATCTGGATCAGCATTAGTATTGTAAACAAATTCAAAATATTAAACGTCGAATATTTGGTGGAATACAGGGCTTCGTTCACCTTGATTCTTCGTTTGTGTTGCTTTTTCGGGAAATTCAGTATTTGATCGAGCCACAGTTGAGTATGGGGTGTTCCAGGTGGCAATTGAACAATATGAAGTAGCGCCAGAGCGTCCCCTTTGTTACGTGGACGGGCAGCGGCTGAATATTGACTCGATGGATAGCGCTATTCGTGCGTCCATCGAGCGGGCCCGCAAGGGCATCGGCTTCACCTTTTTCACCCTTAATCTCGACCATTTGTGCAAGCGTCGGAAGAATCAGCAGTTCCGGGATTGTTATGATCGGGCCACGTTCATTTCCGCCGACGGAACACCGATCGTCTGGTTGGCACGTAGCGTGCGGGCACCGATTTCGCGCACGACAGGTGCTGACCTGGTTCAGCCAATGGTCGCAGAAGCAGCAAAGAATGGCATTCCGGTTTATTTCTTCGGTACTTCGGACAGCGTTATCGCCAAAACCATCGAAAAACTGAGAGCGGTGTTTCCGACGCTCGTGGTGGCTGGTCATGAATCGCCGCCGATGGGGTTTGATCCCTTGTCTGAAGCAGCTTCGGAGGCTGCCGATCGGATCGCAGCTTCAGGCACGGGCCTTTGTTTTGTCGCACTCGGCGCGCCCAAGCAGGAACTCTTCGCTGATATGGCCTTCGATCGATGCAACAAGGTCGGTTATTTGTGTGTGGGCGCTGCGCTGGATTTCATTGCGGGTCATCAGCGGCGTGCACCAGAGTTCATGTCGCGGAACGGGCTTGAGTGGCTGTGGCGGTTGATCAAGAACCCGGTCAGATTGTTTACGCGCTATGTGGATAGTGCCTTGATGCTGATCTGGCTGAGCTTGCCGTGGCAGTTCGAACTGGTGCTGAACGCACGAAGGCCCCAACTCGACCAGGCCCGTTCGCGTGTTTCGTTCATGGAACGCGTGCCCTTGGCACAGCGCGCCCCGATCGTGAAGCGAACGAACAAGCTGTAGGTGGTTTGCTGGCGAGCAAATCCCGCTGACTTAACGCGATTTTCATTTCGGCTGACGAAACTGATCTCCTGAACCATGTCCGACGACGTGGCCGCGCGGGACTGGTTTATGTCATCAAAGCCACTCAAGATTCTCTTTCACAGTTGGTCATTGGCGGGCGGCGGTGCAGAACGCGTTTTTGCCGTTCTAGCGTCCGGCCTCGCCAAGCGCGGCCACGATGTGATGTTTTCAGTCGAGCATGAAGACAACCAGAACCTGCGCTACCTTGATCCACTTGTCAGACTGCTGCCGCCAACGGGTAACCGCTGGGAAACGATTGCGAAGCTGGTCCATATCCTGAAGACCGAACAGCCGGACATTTCGGTCTCGGCCATCAGCGCATGCAACATGCGACACGCTTTTGCGGCCGTTTTGGCTGGACGACGCAATCGGGCGATCATGACATATCATGGCCATGCGTCGGCCGAACCGGAATCCTCCAATCAACTTGGCTATTGGGCGACCTGGCTGACGTCACGGCTGACGGCGCGCACGGTTGCCGTCTCTGACGGGTTGCGACGTCACGTCATCAGGGATTGGTGGGGGTCGCCGCGACGAACAGTCCGGATCTACAATCCAACCTTCGTCAGTGCAGACGGGCTTATTGCGCAGACAGAGGCTGATCTCTTGGCGCGTGATCCCATTGTGCTGTCCGTCGGGTCGTTTTTGCCCCGAAAAAATTTCATCGCGCTGATCAAGGCATTCGCGCTTGTGAAGACACCCGGAGCCAGACTTGTGATCCTCGGTGAGGGGCGTATGCGCCCGGAACTGGAGGCAGAGGTGCAGCGGCTGCAATTGCAGGACCGGGTAACGCTGCCCGGCTATCTTCAGGAACCCTGGACGGCCTATCGGCAAGCGAGGTGCTTTGCGTTTGCAAGCCGGGAAGAGTCGTTCGGTCTCGTACTGGTGGAAGCCCTGGCTGAAGGATTGCCCGTGATTGTGACACCGAGTGATGGGCCAAACGAGGTGCTCGAAAACGGGCTTTACGGCGAACTGGTTCCGCATGATGACCCGGTTGCCATGGCTGCAGCGATTGACCGGATGCTGGCCAATCCAGGAAATCCCTGCCCGAGACTCGAGCGAGCCAAGGAATTTTCAGTGGAAACCGGGATCTCTGCCTACGAAGAGATGTTCCAGACCGTAGCCTGGGAGGCTGAACGTCGTGGCATATGATCCGTACCGTTCGGGGCCGAAAAACACAGTTGTCTCCGTCTCTCCCGTTCGACAGATCATGCCTTGTCCTGCTTCATCAATCTGACTGAACATTGGAACTAACAGCGGATGGCAAACTCGAAGCGATTGCTCAGTGTCCACAGGATCCATTACCGCAAGGGTGGTGCGGAAAGCGTTCATCTGGACCATCTGCGGCTCTTTCGCGATCATGGCTGGGATTGCGCCGAATTTGCGATGCAACACCCGGACAATGAGCCGTCTTCGTGGGCCGACTATTTTCCATCGCGGTTTGAGCCCGACAGCGGGTCGTTTCTGGAACGAATTGCGAAGGTGCCGCGGTTCATGCATTCCAGCGAAGCGGCGGCCTGTTTTGATCGGATGCTTGCGGATTTCAAGCCGGACATCATTCACATCCACGGTCTTTATCAGCAGTTGACCGCATCAGTTCTGAAACCGGCCAAGGCAAGGGGAATCCCGACGGTTTTCACCCTGCATGACTTCAAGCTCGTCTGCCCAGCCTATTATCTCTACAACCAGACCTCTGGCATCTGCGAAAAATGCAAGGGCGGTCGGCAGTGGAACGCCCTGCTCAACCGGTGTTCCGGCGACTCCCTGGCCAAGGATGCCGTCTTTGCACTTGATGGACTGGTGCAATGGTATAGCGGAGCCACCCGAAATAATGTCTCAGCCTTCGTGACCCCGTCGCGATTCATGCAAGGCAAGATGACAGAACTCGGCCTGGATGCCGAGAAGCTGCATTATATCCCTAATTTCTTCCAGACGACTGACGACACCGAAATCGCACCGTCGGCAATTGAGGCACTCAGGGCCAGGCATGGTCGCTTCGTGCTCTATTTCGGGCGCCTGTCACGGGAGAAGGGCGTCGATGTCCTGATTGAGGCGGCCAGTCATCAGGGCATGAAATTGCTGCTCGTCGGCGACGGCCCCCAACGTGCCGATCTGGAGGCCAAGGCCAAGGCGCTACAGGCGGATGTAACCTTTGTCGGGCATCAGCGGGGGGCGGAGCTCTGGTCATATGTCACTGCGGCGTCCGTCGTTGTGTTGCCGTCAGTGTGCTACGAGAATGCCCCCAAGAGCTTGCTGGAAGCGCAATCACGCGGCCGCATCGTCATCGCAAGCAAGATTGGTGGCATGCCGGAAATGATCGATCACGGAACCTCGGGTTTTCTGGTGACTCCTGGTGATCCGCACGATCTCGCGGGCATGATCGGGCATGTGCTTTCGCTGCCGGATGACGTGGCGAGAGACATTGGTGAAGCTGGTCGTGTTTCGGCCCAATCGACCTTCACCAGCGATCGCTATTTCCGCGAAATGGTCGCCCTCTACGAAAGCCTCGGATCGTCAGGCCGATGACGCGGTCGAGACCCGTTTCAACGCGGCTAGAAGTCCGGACCTGAACTCCGGGAGCAGAACCAACAGGGCAGTTACATAAATCAGCCCCCCGGCAGAAATTGTTTCCAGCAGGCCAATCAAGCCGAGAGGCCAGTTCACCAGGTGGAGCAATCCGCCCATGACCAACGTCGCAATCACGATACGCGCTGCCGATCCGAACATCTTGGGCAAGCCGAGCGAGAAGGCTATGGAGAATGTCAGCATCACCCAGATGCCAGCGGCAATCATGCAGCCAACGGCCGCACCCGCGACGCCCCCGAAGTAGAGGCCAATGGCACAGCACACCATCGACGTGACTGCATCAAAACCGTTGACCTTCAGTGACAGGTCTGTCCGTGAAACGAGGAGATAGGTTTGACATGCGCCGTGGATTGCAAAGTTTCTGAGAGCTCCGGTCATTGTGGCGACAGGGAAAATCAGGATTGTTGCAGCCTGAAAGGGGCCGGCAATGATGAGGGTGACGAGATTGGTCGAAACAATCAGCGTGCCGATGGCCATTGGCGCGAGAAGCCCAAGGATCAACAGATTGTTGACACCGACCTGTCGCATGGCCTCGTGACGATCGCCTTCCTTCATGCGTTTGACCGCCAGTGTGAAGGCCGCCGCTGTCACCAAAGTGGCTACAAAGGCAGCAATCCGCTGGCCTAGCCCCCAACCGACGGAGAGCAGGCCCAATCCAACCGGGCCTGACATGTGCTCGACAACCACCCGGATGCCATTGCCACCGATCCAGAGCGCCGCTCCGGCTGCGATGAGTGGCCCTGCATAGGTGTAGGCGCTTCTGAGCAAGGCCTTGTCTGGCGGGAGCGGTGATCCTTTCACCCCCAGGCGTCGCATGACGACGATCAGGCCCAGCGTTTGCGCGACACAAAGGGCACCCAGAACGGCGCGCGGGTCAGGTCCCAAATACTGGATTGCAACAAACGACAGTAAAGAACCCAGGACGGGGCTTGCCAATTGCCCGATGGTAAAGGTGACGATGGCTGTTTCCGATCGGCAGACGTCTGCATAATGGGACAGCGCACTGCGCGTGACCAGAAAGAGAGCAGTCATCGTCGCGAGTGACCACGTCAGTTCGACGTTGATGCTCCAGAGGATCGGGCCCGCAGCCACTATCTGCAGGCCGGAGGCGACCGAGATGAACATCAGGTCGTGACGGCGCAGGTTGGTCCCGAAGCGCTCGCCCAATTCCTCGCGATGCCTGAGGACATAGGACGACCATCCGCCCAGAACCACCATGGCGATCAGATCCTGTGCTGCGATCAGATAGGTAACGACGCCGTAAGCGGTTGCGTCGAGCTGATGCGTCCACACGACCGCCGCGATGAACTGGAACAGAGGTCCAAACACTTGGGCGGGCAAATACAGGAGTGTCTGGCGGAACAGCATGCGATCAACTCGTGTCAGAAATCAGGCTGTGACGGACCGTCGACTGCAGCCAGCAGGATCATACATTAGCGATCATATATCAAATCTCTCAATGAATGGCGCAGGTAAGCACAGATGGTATCCCTGGGCACGTACCCTTCGTTGATTTTTGATCACGCTGGATCCCGGTCCATCAGGGATGGCAAGGCCTCAATCGTGCAAAACAGGATGACAAACTGGGTCATCGACTGCCCCTTGACCGACAGGGACGCTGCCCCGGCTGCAATCGTATAGAACAGGGCGATATGCAACAGGCAGATGCGACTGCCGATCCGCCAGAGATCATATGTTATGGCGGCAAGGCCAAAGAAAAAGATGATCGAGATCAGGACACCGGATTGCAGGAAAAATCCGAAGACGAAGCTTTCGATACCGTATTGTGTTCCTTCGGCATACATTTTTGCTGTGAGTGCCACGGGATCTGGACCCATCAGCAAGTCATAGAGCGAGAAGCTGTTGAAAATTCTCACCATGGTAAGTCGGGTATCGGCGCTACCCCCGTCGTTGGTGAAGCGCTCTATCATTCGGTCAAGCAGGCCAAGATCAATGGCGACCAGGGACAAGCCAATGATGACCGGGATCGCCATGACCACCAGCCCGGCCAGCCTGGGATCAAATGTACGGCCCCTGAGCAAGCTGAAGAAAAGGAGCACGATCCTCACGCCGAGGAGCATGAAGCCGAGAACCATCGCAGTTCGGCCACCAAAAACAATCAGGCCAAATACCTGAAGGGATATGATGCCAATGCGCATTGCAGGCGAAACACTGCGATCTGCCCCGAAAGTCATCATCACGAGATAAATCGAGGACATCAATGCGTTTTCGAGCGGGTGTCCGAGAAAGGCTGTTGCGCGCCATTCCCATTCGACGACGCTGCCTTCCAGGGTGATTGGCGTGAGCCGCCAGCCCGTCGAAACCTCAAACACGCCCAAAAGAGCATTTGCATTCATGATGATATGGATAAGAATCGTCAGGATGCGATGCTGTTTTGCCGTGAGATCGGAAATCAGAAAGATGAACAAGGCGGCAGGCAGGAACGTGTCGATCAAGGATGTCAGCGGTTGACGCTGGATGAGAAGCGTCCAAAGGATCATGAACACCAGCATCACTGTGAAATAGGCTGTGCCCGGAAAGCGCTCGACGCTTTCGGCAAGGTAGGCTAGCGGATTTCCACGTGAAATGGCAGCGCTGAGGAAGGCCAGAACCGCCAGATAGGTCATTGGATGAACCTTGGTCAGCGGACTTCCACCAGTGGAACCATAGATATAGCCAACTAAATCAAGCAAGAATGGTGATACCAGCATCCCCGTCAGGATTGCTGCGAAGGTCAGCGCCACGACGACCGGGCGCGGTCTCATGTGCGCAAAGCTGGACGGGTTTTGCGAGTATCCTGCAAGCGGTGTCATTGTCACGGCAATACCTCCGCTCTCGTCTGGTTCCTCTGACCAGACCGGTTCAGTTTGCCCGCAAGTGCGCGAAGCGCATTGGTGCCAGCGCGTGATCTTGGTGCTGGGCTGGTTCCCTGAGGGCTGTGTGCATATCGATACTGGTCAGATAGCCCCGGTCATCCAGAAGATAACCGTCGGTCGTCAGGCCCGTGAACTTGCCGAGTTCCGGACCCATCGCCGGTCCATCGACGATCACGGCACCGATCTGGCACTCGATGAATGGCGATTCCACGATGGCGAGATCACCTGTAGCCGCCTGATGGGGTAATACGAACACCACGCCATTCCCCTGGCTTGGGATACCCAGCACGCTGACTTCGATCTGATCAAACCGGATGCGGGCAGGCAATCCCTCGCGGATCGCCATGCGGCTAAGTCCGTGCCGCTGGTTGTCTCCATCGATCAACAGGATCGCGTGGCCGTGCGCGGCGATGGCCTTGGCGAGCGTCAACGCCAGCTCAGTCTTTTGGCGATCGGCTGAATGTGCAGTCAGGAAGAAGCGCCGATTGCGGCCTTGCGACAGGTCTGCAAACAGGCTCGCTGCGAGCTCGCGCGGATCAATCGCTGTCGACGGTGCGGTCAGAGGATCAGTCGATGTAGCGCGGGACATCTCCATTGGAGCAGTTGCCGGATCCGGCGCGGCGGCCATTGTCTGGGACTGGGGTTCCAGCATGTTGACCGGATGTGCCGAAAACTGCTCACCGGGGTACCCGGGAAGCGGAGGCAGCGCCGAAGAGGGCTGCGGTGGCTCCCTATGGTTTGGTTCGGCCACAAGCGGGCGCCGACCCGGCGGGCGTTGATCGTCGCGCGCAGGAGCCGGGACGTCAGGCGGCCCAGGCGGGCCGGACGGCGCCGGACCGGGCCACGGGGCAGGGTAACCGCCGCCATAGGTATAATCAGGAATCTGAGATCCACGATCCATCGCAACGGCAAGGCCAATTCCAAGGCTCAGGCCACCGGAGGCCGCTATCAGCAAGGCCGCCATGACCTTGGGACTTGAAGGCTTGCTGGGAAAGCTGGCCGGTGCCACGATCCGGGCGTAGGGCGTCTCGGTCAGGTTGCGACGGATGCTTTCGTTGGCACGCAGGAACTTCTCGTAATTGCTCCGTTCACTGTCGGCTTCACGCTGCAGTTCCCGCAGTTGCAGGCTGGTCGCATTGGTGTCTGTCGTCTTGTTCTCGAGGATCTGGACGCGCTTTTGCGCGGCATCTTCATTGCCACGGGCGACCTGCGCTTCATTTGTCAAAGCAGACGAAATTCGTTGCATTTCGTCGTTGATCTGACCACGAATTGCCTGAAGCTGTTGCTCGATATCCAGAATCTCGGGATGGCGGCTGCCATATTTCTGCGACGCAGCGGCTTGCCGACGGATAAGGTCGGAATATTGGACCCGCAATTGGCGGATCACTGTCGAATTGATCGTGTCGAACGAGCCATCAAGGGTCTTGCCTGAGGCAATGATCTTGCGGATCTGATCAACCCGCGATTGGGCCTCGCCTGCCTTGGCGCGTGCAGCAACGAGATCCCGGTTGGCCTCCTGCAACTGCTGCTCCTGCGTCAGGGTTCCCGCGACATCGACAATTCCGTTTGTTGCTTTGTAGTCCTGTACCTTCTTCTCGGCCTCTTCAACCTTGGCGCGGAGTTCCTTCGTCCGCTGAACGACCCAGTCAAACTGATCCTGTGTGTAGACATCGGCGGCGGAGCGCTCTTCATCCAGAAATGCCTTGGCGATTGCATCGGCCAGTCTGGCGGCCTTGCCAGGGTTTGATGCCTTGACCTCCATGTCGACGACATATGTGCGGTCCGGGCGTTTGACCGAGATGCGCTCAGTGAGGGCATTGACGATCTGATCGATGGCCGGTGCCGAGACCGTGCCTCGCTGAAACAGGCTGAACAGCCCCGAAATCAGCCCGACGTGGTCGGAGGGTGCGAATTCAGGATCTGATTCGAGGTGTTCGTTGGCAATGACCCGACGGAGCACTGATTCCGAGGTCATCAGTTTCAGCTGGCTTTCGACCATGATCGGGTCGGCCTGCTGCGGCATCGGTGCCTGGTCGGAGCCGATTGTCTGGCGATCTCGCGCATCAATCAGGATCGAGATTGTTGATGTGTAGGTGAGCGGCGAAAAGAAAATATAATAAAAGGCCAGCGCAAACGCGAAGATAAGACCGGCAAGGATCCACAGGCGTTGCCGGGCCAGAATTGAGAAAAAGCCACCAAGATTGACCGAGTTGCGAATGCGCACGCCGCCAGGCTCGGCGCGCTCGTACGCTCCGTGTTGTCCCAACTCGAGGCCATGGTTCGACATTTCGATCACTCGACAGGCAGTTTTGTGCGTCCTATCCTCGGTGGCTCGGAGTCGTTGACGCCCGCCAGACGATAGAGAATTATGGTTAACAAAGGATTTTCAAGCCGCAATTGCTTATGCAAGCCAAGCAGTTGTATCGAGATCAGCAGGGATTTTTTCTGTTTTGTAATGCGGGGTTGGCTGTGGGCGAGCGTATCTGGCGAGCGATTGGCGTTATCAGCGGGACATCGATGGACGCCATCGATGTCGGGTTGGTCGAAACGGATGGCCATTCCCATGTGATTGCACATGGCGGACGGGGGTACGCTTATCCTGCTGACTTACGGTCCGCATTGGGTACGGTCGTCGCAGATCGAGATCTCGCTGCATACGATCCGCTGCTGGACATCGAAGCCGGTGTAACGCAGGCACATGCCGATGCGATTGCGCAGTTCATGGTGGACGAAGGGCTGACAAGGGCGGATGTTGACCTCATCGGCTTGCATGGCCAAACCGTATTTCATGACCCGGCCCGGCAGGTAACACGCCAGCTTGGCGATGGTCATGCTGTAGCTCGCCAGTTGGGGATTGATACGGTCTATCGGTTCAGACACGCCGATGTGGCTGCCGGAGGGCAAGGCGCGCCGCTCGCGCCGCTCTATCACCGGGCACTCGCCCATCACTTGCCCAAGCCGCTGATGGTGCTCAATCTCGGGGGCGTCGCCAATGTGACCTGGCTCGGAACGGACGCAGAAAATGACGTAATCGCCTTTGATACCGGACCGGCCAGCGCCTTGATCGATGATTTCGTCCGGCATCGGACCGGAGCGGCCTATGACGAGGGCGGTGCGCTGGCGGCGTCCGGTCATGTTGATGAAGCCATGCTCGCCCGGTTCATGGCGCATCCCTATTTCCAATTGCCTGCACCCAAGTCACTTGATCGCAACGACTTCCATCGACTGACCCGCGAAATCGAAACGCTCAGCACCATTGATGGCGCTGCGACACTGACCGCATTCACGGTTGAGAGCATCGCGGCGTCCCTGCATCAGGTTCCAATTCCGCCAGAGCGGTGGGTCGTTGGCGGCGGTGGGCGGCATAATCGGGCCATGATGCAGCGTTTGGCCACCCGTTTGGGCGTCGCCGTTGATCCCGTCGAAGCCGTCGGTTGGGACGGTGACTTTCTCGAAGCGCATTGTTTCGGGTATCTGGCGGTCCGCAGCGTGATGGGTTTGCCGTTGAGTTTACCCGGAACTACGGGGATCGCGAAGGCGATGACAGGCGGTGAGCTTGCAAAGGCCTGACATCAACTGATTTTAAGGTAATGGTTGCGATTGCTGGCAATAAGCCGATTATCAGTTAATTGTCGGCCAATCCGGCAATCCGATGTGCTTCGGTCGCTGCGGCGGCGATGGCATCACGATACTCGAAAATATCGGTGAGCGTTTCCAAGGAGAGCGCACTGCTGACTCGCGGATCGCTCAAGGCGATATCGCGGAGATGGCGGCCTTCGCTGCGGACCTTGGCAACCAGCTCACCCGACAGCGCCTTTGCGTCCGCCCGCCCGAGCTTTGCGGCGAGCGCCGACGATAAGGCTTCCGAAGCAAGCAAACCGCCGAGCAGGTCGAGATTCGAGCGCATGCGGGCTTCGTCAACGGATAGAGTCTCAACCAGCGTTGCAAGCCGGTCAGCGCTCGCCAAGGCAAGCGTGCTCACAACTGGCAGGATCGTCCACTCCGCATGCCAACGGCCCGGACTGCGTTCCTGTTCCTGAATGCCCGATGCCGAGAGGCTCGCCAGCAAGCCGCTTCCGATATGGGCGGCAGCGATGGGTACGAGACTATCGACCGGATTGCGCTTGTGCGGCATGGCGCTTGAACCACCGCCTCCGGCGCGCAAACCTTCGGCCAATTCGCCGACTTCAGTTGAGGCCAGCAACTGGATATCGCCTGCGATCTTGGCGGCTGATTGCATCGCACCGACGAGAGCCGACGCAATCGCCAGCAAGGGCTCGCGGGTCGTCTGCCAATTACCGAGGGGATCAGCGAGGCCGAGGCGTCGAGCCAATCCGGCGCGTACTGTCGATCCGTGGGGATTGAGCACGGCGAGTGTACCGCTCGCGCCCGCCAACTGAACGAGAAGGTCAGTTTCAATCAGTCTGTCGATCGACGCATAGGACCGGCGAATCGCGAGAAGCCAATGCGCTGCCTTTGCGCCAAAGGTAATCGGCGTTGCCTGCTGCAGCAGCGTGCGCGCTGCGATTGGCGTCTCGGCATAGCGTTGCGCCAAGGCCGTCAAGCTTGACTTGACCCGGTCAAGATCCTTCAGCACCTGATCGCGCGTCGCCTTCAATGCCAGCATGTGGGCGGTGTCGATGACGTCCTGGCTGGTCGCGCCGAAATGGACGAACCGGCCCGCGTCCTTGTTCAAGGCTGTGACATGCGCGGTGAATGCGCTCGCGAAGGGAATCGCGGGGTTGCCTGCATCACGGGCTGCCTCGAAGATTGAAGACGCATCCAGGCCATCCGCAAGACTCGCAGCCCGAATGGCATCAGCGGCAGCCTGCGGTATCAGGCCGATATCAGCCTCAGTTGCGGCCAGTTCCACCTCGAATGCGACCATGCGAGCAAGACGAGCCCGAGCACTCCAGATCTGGTCCGAGACGCTGGTGCGAAATTGCGGCTCGATCAACATGGTCAACCCATCCATCCGGTCCAGGGTTCGCCGATCATCTTGCGCGATTGCATGTGGCGGCGGGCGTGATTGATGCTGTCGACCGCGAGAAGCTTGCCAGCACCAACATAAGCGACCGAGAAGGCATTGGCTGCTGGATCGCCGTCGATGTGGATCGTGTCATATCCATGGCTGAGGCCGACGATCTGCAGCTTGACGTCATACTGATCGGACCAGAACCACGGAACAGGATCATAGACCGGTGACTGACCGAGAATCGACATGGCAACGGTCTTGGCCTGATCGATGGCGTTTTGAACACTTTCCAACCGGATCGACCGGCCATAGCGACCGGACTGGAAACGGGCGCAATCACCTGCCGCATAGACATCGAGCGCGCTGGTGCAAGCTTCGTGATCAACCCGGATACCGTCAGCCACGTCCAGACCGGCTGTCTGGGCAAGGGTCGTTTCGGGCAAGGCTCCGATGGAGACGAGCACGAGATCTGCCGGAATTCGCGATCCATCCGCAAGTACAACGGCCTCGACACGGGCTCCGCCCTCGATGGCCAGCACACCGGTCGAAACGCGCAGATCGATGCCCCGACCTCGATGCAGTTGCGTGAAAAAGGCAGAGACATCGGGAGCCACGACGCGACCCAGCACGCGTTCGGCTGCCTCCAGAACCGTGACATTGAGTCCCAATCCACGCGCGACAGCCGCGACTTCCAGGCCGATATAACCGCCGCCGATCACCACGACGTTCTTGCCGGGAACAAGCTGACTGCGTATCAGCGCCGCGTCCATCAGGGAGCGCAGCATGACGACACCAGGCATATCAACACCCGGTATCGACAGCGGACGAGGTCGCATGCCGGTCGTCAGGATCAGTTTCGAATAGGTGAGTTCACGGCCATCCAGCAAACGCAGGGTGTGATGCGTCGTGTCCAGTTGGGTCGCCGGTTTGCCGAGGATCACCTCGACCTTCAACTCATCGTACATCGCAGCGGGTCGCAGCAGCAGCCGCTCTTCGTCGGTATCGAAGGTCAGGAATTTTTTCGACAGCGGTGGTCGCTGATAGGGCAGATGCGGCTCGGATCCGATCAGGGCGAGTGGACCCTCGTAGCCGCCTTGCCGCAACGACTGAATGGCCTGGGCACCAGCCTGACCTGCACCAACAACGATGATCGGAGATGTCATGAATGACCTTCTAACTCATTGCCCAATCGGCCGATGAGCTATAGCGGGGTCTGACCGGTTTGTTAACCGGCATATCCGACGTGATGCGTCGCAATCCCGTCGGAGACACGCGTTCAATAGGGCAGACCCACATAGTTCTCGGCGATCGAGGTGACGGCGGCATCTGACGAGAAGACATAGCCGAGTTCGGCTAACTGCATCTTGCGCCCGAATGCACCATTTTCCGGGAATGTATGCATGAGGTTCGTGAGGTACCAGGAAAAGCGCTCCGCTTTCCAGATGCGGGCAAGTGCCTTGTTTGAGTAGGTATCAAGGGCCTTTTCGGACTTGTCGACGTAATAGCCGATCAGGGCCTGCGAGAGATAATAAACGTCGCCGGTTGCCAGATTGAGGCCTTTTGCGCCGGTCGGTGGCACGATATGGGCGGCGTCGCCTGCCATGAACAGTCGCCCGAAGCGCAACGGTTCGGCGACGAAACTCCTGAGCGGCGCGATCGATTTCTCAATCGATGGGCCGGTGATGAGGCTTTCCGCCGTCTCGGCAGGCAGACGTGCGCGCAGCGTATCCCAGAAGCGATTGTCGGACCAATCATTAACGGTATCGGTCAGCGGACACTGGACATAGTATCGGGACAGGTTCGCGGACCGCATCGAGCAGAGTGCGAAGCCATCCTGATGATTGGCATAGATCAGCTCGTGGTCGACGGGCGGCGTGCGGCTCAGAATTCCGAGCCAGCCGAATGGATAGATCCGCTCGAAGGTTTCATAGGAGCCGGCGGGCAGGCTTTCGCGGCAAACGCCATGAAACCCGTCGCAACCGGCGATGAAGTCGCAGTTGATCGTGTGGGCGACACCATCCTTTTTGTAGGTCACGCTCGGGTTTGCGGTATCGAAGTCGTGGATCGCGACATCGTCGGCTTCGTAGATGGTCGTCAGCCCACGCTCGAGCCGCGCGTCCATCATGTCGCGCGTGATTTCCGTCTGCCCGTAGACGGTGACGGTCTTGCCAGCATATTTCTGCAGATCGACACGGTGCTTGTGACCATTGAACGATAGCGCAAAGCCTTCGTGTACATAGCCTTCTGCATGCAAGCGATCAGACACGCCGACGCTGTCAAAGAAGCCGACAGAGCCCCGCTCAAGCACGCCGGCGCGAATGCGCGACAACACATAATCCCGCGACTTGCGCTCGACGATGATCGCATCGATGCCTGCCTTCGCCAGCATCAGGCTCAAAAGAAGACCGGACGGCCCCGACCCGATGATGGCAACCTGTGTTCGCATTTGGCTGATCCCTGATAATCCCCGACCAATCGGTTATCTCCCGATAGGCAATACAGATTAAGATCTAGTGCGTCCGACTTCCGTTGCCAGCTCAGACGTCAAAGAAGACCGTCTCGTCAGCTCCCTGCAAATGGATATCGAATCGATATTCATTTAGAGCAACTGTCCTTGCGATCAGTGTCGCACGGCGGCTTTCCGGCACTGTCTGAAGGACAGGATCTGTCGCATTGGCTGCGGCTTCGTCGTCGAAATAGATCCGGGTGTAGAGATGGCTGAGAAGCCCCCGCATCAGGACGATCACCGCGATGCACGGTGCTTCATCCGGCGCGAGTTTGCCTGGTTTTACGGTGTTGAATACGAAGCGATTCTCCGGGTCCGGGCCGGTGCCCTGCCGTCCAAAGCCGGTGAAGCGACTGTTTCCGGTGTTTTTGCCGTCGGCAATGCGCCCCTGGCTATCCGCTTGCCAGAATTCGACGATGGCATCTGGAACGACTTTTCCATCCATATCGAGCACGCGACCCGTGATCCGGATATGTGTGCCTGGCAGGCTTTGTTCAGCCATGGCGCCATCAGCGATCTGTGTATTTGCATAGCCATATTGCACGGCTGTCAGGCCATAGGCGAAATAGGGACCCACCGTCTGCGACGGAGTTTGCGGGAGCAGTTTGCCGGTCATCGATCTCAAGCCTCGAACAGGGTTTCGTTACGGCCACGCAGCACGATGTTGAAAATGTAGCCGAGCGCAAAGCCTTCTTCGGTGACATCAAGACTGAAATCGGAAATCATCCGTTCCCGTGCGCCAACCGGGGCCGATTGATAGATCGGATCGAAATTGAGCAGGGGATCGCCGGGGAAATACATCTGGGTCACGAGGCGCGAGGCAATCGTGTTGCCGATCAGCGAGAAGTGGATGTGGTTCGGACGCCAGGCGTTGGCGTGATTGCCCCAGGGGTAGGCACCCGGCTTGATCGTGTAGAACTTGTAACGCCCTTCTTCGTCAGTGACGACTCGTCCTGCCCCGAGGAAGTTCGGATCAAGCGGTGCAGCGTGCTGGTCGACCTTGTGGACATAGCGACCGGCGGCATTGGCCTGCCAGACTTCGACCAACGTATTGCGCACCGGTCGACCATCTTCGTCAAGGACGCGGCCCGTGACGATGATCCGCTCGCCCAATGGTTCGCCACCCTTCGAGCCGTTCTTGGTTAGATCATTGTCGAGTGGGCCAACGCTCTCATGGCCGTAGACGGGGGCCGAGCGCTCCAGGAGCCGATGCTTGATCGGGATCAGCGGTTGGCGCGGCGAACGCGCAACGCTGGACGTATAAGCCGGGAAATTATAGGGCGGATGCGTTTCCCAATCGCGCTTGCTGCTGTTATCAGCTGTCATGGTCATCTCCTTCGTGTCTCTGTGCTCCGGTCAGACCGGATGGTCCCATGCAGCCGCGCCGTCCTTCGCGACCGTTTCCTTCACGATGCGGAAAGCTGTATTGGCTGCGGGCACGCCGCCATAAACTGCCACATGCAAAAGAGCTTCCTTGATGTCGTCGAGGGTCGTGCCTGTGTTGCGGGCCGCGCGGGTGTGCATCGCGACTTCCTCGTGATGGCCGAGGGCAGCCAGCAACGCCAGTGTCACGAGGGAACGCTCGCGCCGGGTCAACCCGGGCCGCGACCATACCGATCCCCAGGCACCCTCGGTGATGAAGGTCTGGAAATCGACATCAAAATTCGTCTTGTTTGCCTCTGCTCGATCAACATGGGCGTCGCCAAGCACCGCACGTCGCGTTTTCATGCCCGTCGCGAACCGATCCGTGATCGCATTGACGGATTTGAGATGCGCAAGCAGCAAGTCCGTGAAGATCTTCGGGGTTTCGATGCAGGGCAGGTGCGCGGGACCTTCGATCAATTCGAAGCGACTGCCCGGAATGAGGTCGGCGAGGGACTTTACCAGTTCAGGAGGGGTCGATCCGTCGGTCGAGCCGACAATGCACGTGGTCGGGACGGTCAGCGCGCGTGCTGCCGGTTCCAGATCGGCATCACGGATCGCACCGCACGCGGTCACATATCCGGCCTCGGGAGTCCGTACGAGCATGGTCTTCCAGCCTGCGACGTCATCGGCAGACTTTGTCCGGTACTCCGGCGAAAACCAGCGCTCCATAACCGCGTCGGCGATTGACGCGATGCCATTCGCCTGGATCGCGGCCATGCGCGAGGCCCAAGCGTCGGGCGTACCAATTCTGTGGCCGGTATCCAGCAGAACCAGTGACTTGATCAGGTCCGCGCGCAGGGTGGAGAGTCCAAGCGCAATCATCCCGCCAATCGACAGGCCGACAATGGTCGCCGCCTTCAGTCCCAGATGATCCATCAGGCTGGCAAGATCAGCGGAATAGTCCGTGATCTGCATCGTGTCGTCTGCTGACGACGACAGACCATGTCCGCGCTTGTCGTAGCGCAACACGCGAAAGCCCGCCGGCAAGATCGCCATGACGCGATCCCAGACCCGGAAATCAGTCCCGAGCGAATTGATGAACACGAGGGTATCAGCGCCCTCAGGGCCGGTCAGCGCATAATGATGCAGGTGCGACCCGATCTTTGCGAACGCCATACTGTCTGTCCCCCCACACAATCCATTCCAGACCGGATGATCTTGCTGCTTTGATTATCTGACGATGCATGATATTTTCAGTTATGTAAAATGACATTTCTGCCAACATAGATCATCCTCTAGTTATATTAGGGGTTTTCCGGGGGTGGTTGGGGGCACTGGCTGGGGAAAAATCGCATGTCCATCGACCAGCGGATCAAGTTTCGGCACCTCCAATGTTTCCTCGAAGTGGCGCGACAAGGCAGCGTGGTAAAGGCCGCCGATGTCCTCGGTATCACGCAACCGGCTGTCTCAAAGACCTTGAAAGAGCTTGAGGATACGCTCGATGTCTCGCTGTTTGACCGAACCATTCGCGGGGCGAAACTGACACCCTTCGGTGACGTTTTTTTGCGTCATGCCGGGGCAAGCGTTGCTGCATTAAGGCAAGGGGTAGACGGCATTGCCCAGGTGCGGAACCGGGGCGGCGCCACGGTCACGGTGGGCGCATTGCCCACTGTGTCAGCCGGCATGATGCCGCGTGCCATTCTTGCCTACAAGCGAAGGGCAACCGGGACGACTGTTCGGGTGATTACCGGTGACAATGCGATCCTGCTTGCGGCACTCAGGGTGGGTGAGGTGGATCTCGTCGTGGGCCGATTGGCTGAACCCGAGCAAATGAAAAATCTGGTTTTCGAACATCTTTATACGGAGCCAGTAAGTTTCGTCGTGCGTCCTGACCATCCGCTGACACGTGAAGCGGGATTTGCGCTGACCCGCATCCTGGATTTCACGGTCCTCCTTCCGAGCGAGGGTTCGATCATCCGGCCTGCCGTTGATCGGCTGCTGCTTGCCAATGGAATCGGCGGCGTCCCTGACAGGATTGAAACTGTCTCGATGCCGTTCGGTCGCCGATATGTGCGGTCCAGTGATGCTGTCTGGATTATTTCGCGTGGAGTCGTGGCTGAAGACATTGCGGAAGGCGTTCTGGCCGAACTCGACGTCGATACTGCCATCACCAATGGACCAGTGGGTCTGACCATGCGTGCAGATCAGCCAGCAGGGGTTGCCGTGTTGATGTTGATGCAGACCATCCGCGAGGCGGCGCATAGTGGACAGTCACCCCTCGATTGCAACCTTTGATATTGACATGCTTCGCGATTGTAATACTTAAGTCGGAAGTCTCTCTTGCACTTCTGCGTAAAGCCTGTAACGTTTCGGACAATCAAAAAGACGAGGACGTAGAGGGTTTCTATCTTGTTGGCAGAAAAGCAAATTTTGACCCTTTTACGCGTTCTCACAGTCTCGTTCATCGCGTTGGCTTCGACCACCCAGGCGAGTCTGTCTGCCGAGACGGTCACCATCATCGTTGGCGGGATCGAGAAGCAGATTTATCTGCCGGCCAAGCTCACCGATAGCCTCGGATATTTCAGGGATGAAGGCCTGGATGTACAACTCTTGAGTGAACGTTCCGGCGTTGATGCGGTTGATGAACTGCTTGCAGGCAAAGTGCAGGGGGTCATCGGATTTTACGACCATTGCGTTGATTTGCAGTCAAAGGGGAAGTTCGTCGAGTCGATCGTCCAATTGGCCCTGACACCTGGCGAAGTGGAACTGGTTTCGACACGGCACCCGGAAATTCAGTCACCATCGGATTTTCGCGGCAAGACCTTGGGCGTGACCGGGCTCGGATCATCCTCGAACTTTCTCACCCAGTATCTGGCCGTCAAATCCGGTGTTGCGCTGGGCGAATTCACGTCGATACCTGTCGGATCCGGCGATGTCTTCATTTCGGCGATGCGACAGGATCTCATCCAGGCTGGCATGACGACGGAGCCGACGGTTTCGCGCTTGTTGAACGCCGGCGAAGCGAAAATTCTCGTGGATCTGCGATCCCCTGACACCACGCGCCAGTTTCTGGGCGGAACGTATCCGGGAGCGAGCCTGTTTCTGGACACCAGATGGATCGAAGGGCACAGGGATATCGCGCAGAAGCTCGCGAACGCGTTTGTCCGGTCGCTTCACTACATCGCGACGCACTCGGCAGACGACATTGCCGACAAGCTGCCGGTTGAGTTTATGGCCGGGGATCGTGCAACCTACGTCGCTAGTCTCGCAGTAAGCAAGCAGATGTTTACAGTTGATGGCCTTATGCCGGAAGACGGTCCAAAAACAGTTTTCAATGTCCTGCAGGCATTTTCAAGAAACATGAAGGGTAAGACAATCGTTCTGTCGAAGACATACAGAACGGAATTTGCAAAGGCCGCCAAATAGACTATGTCCATCGCAATTTTGATAATTGCAGATTGCAGTGCAAACGAGGCATAGCCGGTTTATGGCGACCGGAACATTGTTCGCTTTAATCTGCGGCGGAATTGGCCAGCGCGACAAAGCCTGCCACATCGATTTCCTCAGCCCGGCGGGTTGGCTCGATCCCGGCTCGTTCCAGCAAAGTTGCCGGGTCCTTGCAAAATCCGCCGAGACTGGATCGCAGCATCTTTCGGCGTTGCCCAAAGGCCGATGCGACAAGTCGCTCCAGTCTGTCAGGATCGCAGGGGTGGGGGCTCTGGCGCGGGACGAGATGCACAATAGTGGAGGTGACGTTCGGCGGCGGGACAAAGGCCTGACGCGAGACGTCAAACATCATTCGCGCCTCTGATCGCCAGCCAGCCAGCACCCCCAGGCGACCGTAGGTCTTTGATCCGGGACCGGCACAAATGCGCTCGGCCACTTCCCGCTGGAACATCAACGTCGCAGATGTCCACCATGGCGGCCAGGGTTCACATCTGAGCCAGCCTACGAGCAGGGGCGTTGCGACATTATACGGCAGATTTGCGATGATGCGGGCCTTGGCACTGTCTGAACCTAGGATGGCAGGGACATCAACCGCGAGCGCATCACCCGAAATAACCTCAAGCTTTCCCGGATAATGGGCCGAAATCTCGGCCAAGGCGGCCAAACATCGTTCATCGCGTTCAATCGCGATGACCCGTTCGGCACCTGCGGCGAGAATGGCGCGTGTCAGTCCGCCTGGGCCGGGACCAACTTCCAGGACGGTCTGCCCCTTCAGATCGCCGCCCGTGCGCGCAATCCGCGATGTCAGATTGAGATCGAGCAAGAAATTCTGGCCAAGCGATTTGCGCGCATCAAGACCGAAACGGCTGATGACATCGCGTAACGGCGGCAGGTCGTCAATCTGCGCCATGTCGGTCAACCGGTTGCGTGCCACGCGACATGATATCAGCCAGCCTCAGCGCGGCGCAGAAACTGTCCGCTCGCGCCTTACCCGTTCCGGCAAGATCAAACGCGGTCCCATGGTCTGGTGAGGTGCGAACAAACGGGAGGCCCAGCGTTACATTGACGGTTTCGTCAAAGGCGATTGTCTTGACCGGAATGAGTGCCTGATCATGGTACATGCAGAGGGCAACATCATACTGGGTTCGCGCAGCTGCATGAAACAGCGTATCGGCGGGCATTGGGCCAAAGGCATCGATCCCGAGCGCACGCAGTTCCGCAATGGCAGGGGCGATCACGTCGATGTCTTCGCGGCCCATTGAGCCACGCTCGCCTGCATGCGGGTTCAAGCCCGTCAGCGCCAGCCTCGGATTGACAATTCCGAATTTCGTGACCAGTTCGGAGGCTGTTATCCGGCCCGTCTCGACAATCAGTTCGGTTGTCAGCAAGGTGACGGCTTCGGACAACGCGACATGAACCGTGACCGGAACTGTCCTGAGATCCGGTCCTGCGAGCATCATCACCGGCTTATATTGACCACTGTCCTTACCAACCGACCCGGGCGATCGTCCCCATAGGGATGCGAGTTCCGCGAGAAATTCGGTGTGGCCCGGATGGGTGAAGCCAGCTTCATAGAGGACGTGCTTGGCGATCGGGTTGGTGACGATGGCGCGCGCCTTGCCTTCGCGTATATCCAAGACGCTCTGGCGTATGGACGCTATCACGGCCTTCGCGTTCCCGGACGATGCTTCGCCTGCCGTCACCTCGGTGTGAATGCCCAGATCAAATACCGGCAAGGCATCTGCGAAACAGCGACTGGCGTCGCCTGCTTCGACCGACTTCATCGGAACGTCCAAGCCAAGCAACTCTGCCCGTGCCTTCAGACTTTCAATGTCGCCCAGAAGATAAAACGGGGGGATCGGACTGTCCTTGCGACGCAACCAGGCCATCAGCGTGATATCGAGCCCGATTCCGGCGGGATCACCCGAGGAAACAGCCAATGGCAGTTCGTGATTCGGCTTCGGTCGTGTCAGCATCGCTATTTGTATTCGATCACGGCAAAACGACGCAGTTCCTGGGTATATTGTCGTGCCAGAACCTGTCCCTGCTGTTCCCTGATTTCGTTCTCGACCTTGCTGCGTTCAACAAGATTGCCAGCAACGACGCGCTTATCGCAAACGGCGAGCATTTCAGCGCCTTGAGGCGTCGGGACTGCCTTGGTCAGCTTGCCCGCTGGCGTATCGGTCAACAATGGCACGAAGATCGGCGGCAATTCGTCCTCGGTTCGCTTGCCCATATTCTTGACCACGGTTTCCTTGTAAGCCTTGGCCTGCTCAAGAAGCGTGTCGCACCCCGTGAATTTTGCCCGCATCTGTTCAGCTTCCCGGATCCGAGCATCAAGACCTGCCTTGCCGGCTGAAGCGGGAACAACAAAAACGATTTCCTGGATCGAGTATTCGTTGGTTTGCTGATCCGGTGCGGCCGCACCCTCTTTGATACCCTGCTTTTGCAGGGCCTTGACGACATCCTGATCCGATACGCTTACCGACTGCTGGAAGCGCTGCATCACCATTTGTTGCCAAAGGATCTGCCCTTTCAGCCGCTGCCGGAGTGTTGCGACCTCGATCCCGGATTGCCCAAGCGCCTGCCTCAGTTGATCCGGTGTCAGGTGCACCCGAGCGCCGATATTGGCAAATGCTGCATCGACCTGGGCTTCGGAAACCTCAATCTTGCGTCGCTTGGCTTCCTGGAAGCGCAGCCTTTCGTCAACAAGCTCTTCGAGTGCTGTTGCTTCGAGCGTCGCATTTGGCGTGTCATGTGCGATCAGATGCAAAAATCTGGCTCTCTGCTGAACCTCGTTCGTCGTGACAGGCTCATTATTGACCACGGCCTTGATGCGGGTTTGAGCCATCGCGGAACTGTTCGATGCGAGACCAAGGCCCGCCACTGCCATCAGCAGCATGAGAAACTTTGTAAATGTCATTCTATGGTCCTTCGTTGAGACCGTGAGAAGCGTCAGACGGCCCAGACTGTCAAGGTCGCCGCGCTGAAATGTCTGACCATTCCATGGAATCCAACAGGCGAATGCATCAGACCTCTACACGACACCACAATTAGACCGATTTTATGGCTCCGAACCACAGTGTGAGGGCGTCAGCTAGGCATAAGGCGCTTTCGATCACTTGTAGATGCTATTTGAACCGAAGCCGGTTGAACCGGTGCTGTTTGAACCGGTGCTGTTTGCGCTGCTACCGTTCGAGATAGAGCCATCACCCAGTGTCCTGAATCCGAACTTCAGATAAATGGTCCTGTCGGTCAGAACCTGGTTTGTCACAAACTGAGTTGTGGGCACATTGGTATTCGCACTGAAGGTCAAGGACGTGGAGAAGCTGTCGTTATCGTAGCCGAAGCCGACCAGATCTGAAATTGCAAACTTGTTCTTCAGGTCATACTTTGACCCGCCAAACAGACGCCAATTTTCATTGACTTTCAGACTGACAGTTCCTTGCAACTCGGAACGCTCGGACTGAAGCAGGTTCGGATAGTTGGTCAGCAGCGTCGGGTCATAGGCATTAATCAGGTTGTAAAGGCTCTGTGGCGTTCGCAGATAGGCCCATGTCAGCGATGATGTCAGCGGCCCAGCCGTGCCGGACAAGCTGAAGTCAGCTCTGCGCAGTTCAAAGGTGCCCGACGCAAACCGCTCGCTGGTTCCGATCCGCACGCCGGCACCCGTATCCAGGTTTAGACGAGCCACATAATCTGACAGTGATTTGCCCAGCCCTGATCCAAGGGCACTCAGCGGCACAGGCTCTCCCGCGCGCGCCATGGTTTCAAGGGCCTGCAACTGCGGTTGACCAAAGGAATTGTCGCCGGTCAGCTGGAATGAGCGTCCGAACAAGGCCGTTACGTACCCACCTCTCGGAATTTGATAGGTATACTGAAGGCCAAGGTTCGCCCTTGTTCCGCCTTCTGCCCGGTCGAAACCGGAGAATTTGTCGGGCTGAAACAGCGTGGTGTCGTCAAAGACCAGACTTTGCGCGTCTTCGTTCGGCAACTTGCCGACCAGCGTCTCATTCGGTCGCACAATCAATTGGGCAATCGGCTCGAGGATATGGTTGCCGACCACAGACGTCATGAGCCAGGGATACCGATATTCCAAGCCGATCGCCGGCATGCCCCGGAAGGCCGACCCGCGCTCAAGCCAGTTCACGCCGACCCCGTTGGCCTGCGAACTCTCGTTGTTGTAGAAAATGTCACCACGCACATAAGCGAATGGCTCGAATATCTGACCATAGCTGTCGGTAAAGCTCCGCCGCCAGTTTACGTCAATGGACGCCCGTGAGAACTCGCCGGCGATCCCGTAGACCTGGTTGGCAAGTCCAATATCGGTGACGGCGCGGTACAGGTTCGTGACATTGTATTTGGCCGAAAGTTCGCCTCCCCAGACCGGTTCACCAAATACCATGTCATAATCGATCACGCTGGCGCCTGGCTGCTTGTTCTGCAGGTCCAACCCTGTGTTCTTGGGCTGCGAGGGATCATCGTCAGTAAAAATCTGAAACGCGAAAGCTCGGGCGTCGAAATAGGTGCGTTCGCCCAAGCCGGTCAGGTAAACCTGCGAGGTGGCGTCCTGAGAGGATGTAGTGTTCTCGTGGTAATCAAGCAGAAAACGACGATCGGAGATCAACGTCGTATCCCAGCCCCATTTCCAGTTCTCATTGATGCTGAACTGGCCCGTCGACATCAGCGCGCCGCGCTCGACACGATTGCCACTTGTATTCAGGAATGCACTTGGGTCTGTCTGGTTGATGCCGATCGCCCGCACTGTCACAGTGCCATTCTCAAACGCGTGTCTGACCTGGAAATCCCCAAGGAATCCCTGACGGGTCAGATAGGCGGGCTGGAGCGTCGCATCCCAGTCCTTGGTTGGTGCCCAGTAAAACGGTGCAGATACGGTCAAGCCGAGGTTTGTCGATGCAGAATAGGTCGGCAACAGAAATCCGGTTTGTCGCGTGACTGTCGGGTCCGCATGCTGAAAATAGGGAAGATAGGCAACCGGCGTCCCGTCGAACATCAGTTCGGCATTTTCGTATTCGACGGTCTTCTCGGTCTCATTATGGGTAATCTTGCTGGCGCGGATCTCCCAGAATGGCAACTTGCTCGTGACTTCACAATATTGGCACGCGCTGTAAACGCCGTCCTTGAAAATCGTGATATTGCCTTCCTTGCGTTCGGCCGAGGTCGACTCAAATCGCGTCCGATCAACCGAGTCGATCCGCAGCGCCTCGACGAAACCCGTCTGGAACCCTTGGGTCACATCCATCTTGTCGGCGTGCAGGAGATTGCCACTCGGTTCGGTCAGACGGACATGGCCGGTCGCTACGACGCGCTTGGTTTCCGTGTAATAAACGACCTGGTCAGCCTGCAATGTGCTGCGTTTGTAATAAATCTGCACCTTGCCGATCAACGTGACGGCATTTGACGGTCGGTCATAGACACTCTGATCTGCTACCACCAGCATCCGGTCATCTTCGGTCGCAGCTGCTAGCGCCTTGGGATTGGCGGTTGGTTCAGGCCGCGTCGTCACGAATTGGTCGGCCACGGGTCCGCCAGACTGGCCATTGGACGCCGCAAAGGCTGTCAAGTTGCCAGCCAGTGTCAAGGCCGCGATCAGGGTCGTCACGGCAAGCAGTAACGCCGCGCTGCGGTTTGCGGGACGGTCGACAACCCGTTTGCTGAAGCGATCACGAATGGCCGGGAAAGCCGAGGTCGCGCCGGGACATAATCCCAGCGTCTGCGCCGCGTTATCGCGCCACAGTCTTTGCCCGTCGCGTGTCGTCACGTGGCGGGGCATGATCAACCGTCCTCCTGGTAGAGCAAAATCGTGAAACCTATCAAAGACGCAACAACAGCAGGCGACCACGCGGCAAGTGTTGGCGGGACGATTCCCACACTGCCAAGCCCGCGAGCTAACTCCCCCGCCACATAAAGCACGAAGCCGGCGACTGCGCCACCCAGAATGAGCCGTCCGATGTTGCCAAAGCGGAACACTCGCAGAGAAACAGTCGCTGCAATCAGAACCATGGCCGCGAACAGCAACGGGCGGGCCAGCAGTAGCTGGTATTGCAACTCATAGGCATAGGCAGGCAGGCCGGCGTTCTGGGCGGTGTCGATGTAGTTGCGCAACTGCCAGAATGGCACGGACTCCGGCTCGGCAAGCGTGTTGCGGATCTGATCGATGGTCAGGTAAGTTGCAATCGTGTAGACGTCAAAAGGCTTGGGAGCCAGTTTCGCAGCGTGGATACTGCCATTGCGGAGTGTCCAAACACCGTTCGCGTAATCCGCCTCTGCGGCTTCAATCCGTTCGTGGAACTGTCCCTTCTGGTCAAAGGTCATGGCGGTGACCTGCATCAACCGTGCGCCTTGTTCCAGAGACTGCTGCGCATGCATGATCGATTCGCCATCGGCACCATCCTGACTGAGCCAGGCCTGTGTCGAGGCACCATCGGTACTGAAACGCGTTTCGCGATAGAACATGTTTGCGGTCAACTCATCCGCACGATCCTTGAGATACGCGCCGAGCGGATTATACACTCCCATAGTTACCAGACCGAAAACGAAAGCGACCGTGAGTGCGGGGGCTGTGAACTGCCAGACCGAAATGCCGGCAGCGCGCGCAACAACCAATTCCAGCTTGCGGGATAACGACAGAAAAGCCCAGATCGAACCAGCGAGTACGGCGAAGGGCAGCATCAACTCGACGATGGAGGGCGCGCGCAGGAGCGAGGCTAGCGCTGCTGTCGCGGGCGTAAAGCCCTGCCTCTCGGTTGATCGGCGAAAGAGCTCCAGAAAATCTCCAAGATACACAATTGCGAAGAAAAACAGGAACGCAACCAGTATACCCTTCACAAAGCGTCCGGCAATATATCTGCCCAAGGTCGAAAACAGGATCATGCGGTATCGCCCTCACGACCGAAGTAGCGCCGAAAGGCAAATCCGGCTGCATCGGTCACGGCACTGATGACCCATTCGACCGGGCCGGGCAAACTGAGGCTGCGATCCATTGCGATCAGTACCAGCCCTCCCGTGATGACACCGAGAAGTTCGAGGAACGCCAGTGGTGTCGCCAGGCTATTCCCGACCGCAGCGCTCGAGGCAGCAAAATGCAGGGCGCGCACGAGGAGCGCCATCATAAATGTGCCAAACACGGCCAGACCACGTCCCTGTCTGGTCGTGCGGGCATCGCCCAGCATCACCAGCGCGACGACAGCAAAGGCAATCGGCAGAAGGGGTTGGGAGAACCGATCTACGAGTTCAGCGCGAAACTTGTCCATATTCTTGCGACCTTCTTCAGAGGTCATGTCAACCGTCAACAACTCCCATGTTGACAGTTCGCTTGGGCGATAGGCAGGCTTCGCGCCCTGGGGGGCCAACTCGCTGAGGTCGAAGGCGTAGGCTTCGAAGTCAATGACGGAGAGCGAATTGTCGGACTTGTTCACGTGCTGGAGATTGCCATCGCGCATGACAAGCAACGTCTTGCCAGGTACTTCGATGACATTGGCCTTATCGGCGATATAGGTGTCGCCGACCGTCTTGTCTCTCTGGTCATCGATCATGAGCCCAGCCAGAGTGCCGTCACCAGCCCGATCGCGGATATGGAACGTCAAACCTTTCTGGATTTCCGAGAAGCGACCTGGCCGCACAATGTTCGCGATCAGGTCGACATTGATCTTGGTGGTTTCCTCACGCAACTTGTGCTGGGCAGCCGGGGCCAGTACGCTCGTGAATGCAAGCATGACGAATGCCACGATCGCACTGACCCAAAGCACCGGCGCGGCCACCTTCATGCGAGACCCGCCTGCGGCACTGATCACAACCAGTTCCGATTCAGCATTGAGGCCATTGAGCATGAAAACGGCTCCGATCAGCAAGGCCACTGGTGCGATGATGACCGCCAGCAAGGGCAGGGCAAGTGATGTAATCTCGAAAAAGACCAGAATGGTCTGCCCGCGGGCAGTGACGAGGTTCATGGATCGCAGACCCTGAACAACCCAGATTACGCTCACAAGCGCGACGAGCGCCATGGCGAACGAACTCGTCAATCGGCCGAATATATAGCGCTCAATCAAACCCATCGGCTGGTCCGGCCCGTCCTTTAAAAGTCGGCTGCGATCACTCTCATCGCCTGTCCTCAAATGTCTTGCTGCCTCGCGCAGGCAGCCCGAATGAGTTGTCATTCCGTGCAGGTCAACATGGTCCTCCTAGCCTATCCATGTCACTCCAGTCTCTAGATTATAATGCTATCCAGTGTAAGGCTTGGTAACCATGATCCACCAGTGGAAAAGTAACACTCTTTCAATCATGTTTAACGGCGCTATAACACTTTGAAACGACCGCTTGTTCGCTGATTTGGTCCGCACCGAACCACCATCTGGCGCTGATCCCAGATGCCGATCCCACGCCAGGAGCTGAAAATGCCGCTTCCAACCCTGTCCTTTGCAAAGTCCGCCTCGCTTGATGAAGGTGTGGCCGTCGTTCTCCTCGCCGAGGGTGTTGAATTCGGACCCGACCTCGTGTCGATTGACGCTGCGACTGGCGGCACAGTGACACGCGCGATTGCCAAGGCTGGTTTCAAGCCGAAACTGCTCAGCAGTCTTGATATTCTTGCGCCCAATGGCTGCGGGCTGGATCGTATTCTGGTGATGGGGCTTGGTGTACCAGGTGATCTGAAAGCGCGCGACTGGGCGCGCATCGGAGGTTCGATTCAAGGCAAGCTTGCGGAATTCAAGGCCAAGACGGCAACGATCTTTGCGAACTGGGGCCAGGCTGATGCGCCGACGGCCTCTGACATTGCCGAAATCGCGTTTGGCACCCTATTGCGAGGCTTCAAGTTCGACGTCTACAAAACCAAGAAGAAGGACGACGAGGCCGACGGCAAGTCCCTCAAGATCACGATCGTAACCGAGACGTTCGCGGCGGCCAAGAAAGTCTTCGCCGCGAAGAAGGCCTTGGCTGACGGCGTCAATCTGGCGCGTGAACTCGTCATCGAACCACCCAATGTCCTCTATCCCGAAGCTTTCGCGGATCGGGCCAGGAAGCTTGAAAAGCTGGGTGTTGAAATCGACATTCTCGGCGAGAAAGAACTGAAGAAACTCGGATTTGGTGCGTTGCTGGGAGTCTCTCAAGGGTCGGCCCGGCCACCTCGAGTGGTCATTTTTCGCTGGAACGGAGCCAAATCGAAAAATCAGCAGCCAATTGCGTTCATCGGCAAGGGTGTCACCTTCGACACCGGCGGCATTTCGATCAAACCGGCAGCCGGAATGGAGGACATGAAAGGCGACATGGCCGGGGCTGCCTGCGTGACGGGACTGATGCATGCATTGGCCGCTCGCAAGGCACCAGTCAACGCGATTGGAGCCATCGGGCTTGTTGAGAACATGCCGGATGGCAATGCCCAGCGCCCCGGGGATATCGTGACTTCTCTTTCCGGTCAGACCATCGAAATCATCAATACAGACGCGGAAGGTCGCCTGGTGCTGGCGGATGTCGTCTGGTACGTCCAACAGACCTACAAGCCGAAATTCATGATCGATCTCGCTACTTTGACGGGCGCAATCCTGGTCGCGCTTGGCAAGACCTATGCGGGGCTGTTTTCAACCTCGGACGAACTGGCTGCACAACTGTCACAGGCCGGTGAGGCAACCGGTGAACTGGTCTGGCGGATGCCGCTCGCAGCAGAGTACGACAAGATGATCGACAGCCAGTTTGCCGACATGAAAAACACGGGCGGTCGATTTGGCGGATCCATTACGGCAGCCCATTTCATCAAGCGCTTCACGAATGATGTGCCCTGGGTGCATCTCGATATCGCTGGTACAGGAATGGACAGCACCCAGACCGAGACAAACCGGCTCTGGGCATCCGGCTGGGGTGTGCGGCTCCTCGACAAGCTTGTACAAGACAACTATGAGTCGTAAACTCAGGTGACTGGAGGAGACGACATATGTCGGAGCAACATTTCTACGGTTGGCTTATCAGCCTGTTCGGGATCGCCTTCCTGCTACTGCTGATCCTCGGACCAAGTGTCCGGATCTGCAATCAATATGAGCGCGCGGTCGTGTTTCGGCTCGGACGCTATGTCCGGACCGCTTCGCCCGGCCTCTATTTGCTGATTCCCTATCTGGAATGGCAGGTTCGGCTCGACATGCGGACCCTGACGGATCAGGTCGAACAGCAAGAAACAATCACCCGGGACAATGTGCCGATCAAGATCAATGCGGTCATCTGGCGACGCGTCGTTGATCCCGCCAAGGCGGTGATCGAGGTTCGGGACGTCTCGAACTCGGTTATCCAGGTCGCGGTTACGGCACTGCGCAATGTGATCGGACGCCATTCGCTCGATGAAGTCCTGAAAGATCAGGAAACCATTGGCGTCGCCTTGAGAACTGCCATCGATCTTGCAACGGAACCATGGGGCGTCAAGGTTGAGCGGGTCGAGATGAAAAACGTCGAGATTCCGGAATCGATGCAGCGGGCCATGGCCCAGGAAGCTGAAGCCCTGCGGGAAAAGCGGTCGCGCCTGATCAAGGCCGAGGCCGAAGTCGAGGCCGCCGGACTTCTGAAGCTCGCGTCGCAAACGATCATGGAAAGCCCGGCAAGTCTGGAACTGCGCCGCATGCAGATGCTCACCGAGGTGGGTGCCGAACAGAACACCATGACCATCGTCATGATGCCGTCGGAATTCGTGTCGATGGCACAGGCTATCTCGGATGTGGCGCGCTCGGGCATCAAGAAGCAGCCCGATCCGTCCTGAGGTCTGAGGATTGGCCGATCGGTGCGCACGAACGGCGCTGGAAATACTGTTCAGGGTCAGAGGCGGGCGTTGGCCTGTTGTTTCAAGGCTTCCAGCATTTGCACAGAGGCGATTGGCAGGCCCATGCCGAGAGGCCGTCTGCGTGGACGTTCGTTGATTGCGGGCATGATTTCCATCACGCGCGATTGCGGAATGGTAAAAATGACTTCCGTGCCTTCCCGCAGCTTCGACCTCAGATCGAAGGTACCGCCGTGCATCGCCACGAGAGCCTGAACAATATTCAAGCCGAGACCGGTTCCCTGTTCGGCAGACTTGATCGCGAGTGATCCCTGGCCGAAAGCCTGCAGGACGATGGGAATTTCAGACTCCGCGATACCCGGACCCGTGTCACGAACCGATACATATTGACCACCGCCTGCCGTCCAGCCGACCTTGACCGTGATCGTCCCACCGGTGGGGGTAAATTTGACGGCGTTTGACAGGAGATTCAATGTGATCTGCCGGATGGCCCGTTCATCGCCCCAAATCTTGGGCATCTTTTCTTCAAAGTTTTCGACAATCGCAACGGACTTGTTGCGTGCGCGTAAATTCATCATGTGGACGCAGTCTTCTACGATGTAGGGCAAGGTGATCGCTTCTTCATTCAGCGTGTATCGACCGGCCTCGATCCGGCTGATGTCGAGGATTTCATTGATCAGGTTGAGCAAATGTCGACCGGAATCGTGGATATCGACGACATAGCCCTTGTAGGTGGGATTATCGAGTGGACCGAGCAACTCGTTGATCATGACATCAGAGAACCCGAGGATCGCATTGAGTGGTGTGCGCAACTCGTGGCTCATCGTTGCGAGGAAGCGACTTTTTGCCAGATTGGCTTCCTCAGCCTTGCGGCGGCTTTCGTCAGAGATCGCGTTCGCCTGTTCAAGCTCGGCGATCAGATCATCCTTTTCGACCTTGGCGGAGATCTGGGCCACGTTGGCGTGATAGAGCCGGAAGCCCAGCAAAACAAAGAAGATTTCAACCGTCAGCGACATTCCGGCGAGCACGTAGAGGTGATCGGGTGACTGCGGCGACTCCAGCGCGCGTCGAATGAATTCAAACGCTAATGACGCCGTGATCGGCAGGGACGATGCGATCATCGCCGATGGCACATTCGACGACAGGAGTGACAAAAAGGCGATCAGGATCAGCATCGCCGAGAACTGGAAGATGTCGGTAGCCACATTGGGCAGTGTCGGAAGCACAAACAGCAAGCCGATCGCGAAGCTTGTCAGGCCATCCAGGAGCGCGAACCGCCAGCGCCAGCCGTTGAGCGAATTATTCTTTTCAATGAGCCTGAGGAAGCGTCGATAGAAAAAGAGACTGGTGACGTGCGCCATGATCGCAATCAAGGCCCAGGTCGTAATCAAGACCCGTGTTGTCCAGAGGTTCGCGGCCACCCCCAAAAAGGTGATGACAAGCGGCTTGATCAGGGCGGAGGCGAGTTGACCACGTGCATGATTTATATAGAGTTCGAGATAGAACGCTGGTGGCAATCCATTTTCTGACGCCATCTTTTCGCGAACGGACTGGATCGCACGCATAACCTCGCGCCGCCGCTCTGCACGACGGGAGTTCATGGCGGTCCGGTCTGCGCTGGCTATGCCAGAGCTCTCGCTCATCAAGGTCCCTTTTTACAACGCACAGTCCAGAGACAGGTCAAGGCATAAAGCGAGAGGTCTTCATCGCACCGCGCTTTTCCAGAAAAAGACCTGCGCATTGCCCATCAGCCGTCAAGGATAAGCTAATGAGTGTTAATTTAACCTTGGTTTGACACGCTAAAATTCGGGTCAACTGAAGCACCCGTTACCTCTCTTTCTGCCAATTGATAGAATAATTTTTTTAAGTGAAGCGCCTGCCCGTTCATGCGCGCAATCCAGCTTGATTTTTTAATTGAAACATAGAAAAAAATACTCAACACGAGAGGTGCTCGATCGCGTTGCGCCGGGAGAATTCGATGATCGACCGTATCGACCGTAAAATTCTGCAAATCCTGCAAGAGGACTGCACAGTACCAGTCGCGGAAATTGGTCGCCGGGTCGGGTTGTCGACGACGCCTTGCTGGCGACGGATCCAGAAGCTGGAAGAGGATGGCGTCATCCAGCGCAGGGTTGCGGTCCTCGACGGTGCAAAGGTCAATGCCAAGGTGAATGCCTTTGTTGCAATCACCACCAGCCAGCATTCCGAAGACTGGTTGAAGAGGTTTGCTGAAATCGTGTCCCAACTTCCCGAGGTTGTCGAATTTTATCGGATGGCGGGGCAAGTGGATTACCTGCTCAGGGTCGTTGTTTCCGATATCGAAGCTTATGATACATTTTACAAGAAACTGATTGCTAAAATTGATATCTCGGATGTCTCGTCATCATTTGCCATGGAGCAGATCAAATATACAACAGCCTTGCCACTTGGATTTGCACAACTTGAGAAGGTCAGCGACAAACCGGCCTGAACAATCATTGCGCTTCCAATGGTCACGAAGACTTTGAGCGTTTCTGCGTGAGACGTTCGTGCACGCGCTCGGCTTCGGTCACGTCGGCGGGCGTATTCAGATTGAAGAAAGCCTGCGCGTCATCAAACCGGACTGCGACGAATGGATGGCTGCGGAGCCATTCTCCGACGCGTCGTGCCTTGCCGGACTTCAGGTCCACTTCCAGTTCGTCCACAAGGCGAATGTCTATCAATGCAAATACGGGCTGATCGCCGTCGGCAGTCGTGGCAAACGCGACCTGTGAGCCGGATGCCTGCTTCATCCCGGACACCAAACGTTGAACCAGATCAATGGGGAAGAAAGGTGTATCGACCGGGACCATGACAACATGGGTTGCCTTGACGGACGAGGTCTCTGCCCATCGCATCGCTGCAAGAAGTCCGGCTAGCGGCCCGGGGTGACCTTCTAGGGTATCGCTTATGATGTGGAGATTGGTCTGCGTAAGAGAAGTGCCTTGGCTGTTTGCGTTTATCACCAACTGGTTGACCTGCGTCGCCAGCCTGTCGCATGCGTGTTGCAGCAGGCTCTTTCCCGCCAGAAGGACGCGGGCCTTGTCCAGGCCCATGCGCTGCGATCTGCCGCCGGCAAGGACCACGCCGACGATAAAAGACGGCGTGGTCGTGTCGTTCATTATTTCTTCTCGAGACGGACGAGCAAGCTGGACGTATCCCAACGACCGCCGCCAACCTCCTGCACATCGCCGTAGAACTGATCAACGAGTGCGGTCATAGGCAGGTGTGCGCCGTTGCGCGAGGCTTCCGCGAGGCAAATACCCAGATCCTTGCGCATCCAGTCGACGGCAAAGCCAAAGTCAAATTTGCCAACATTCATGGTCTTGTAGCGATTTTCCATCTGCCAGGATTGCGCAGCGCCCTTGGAGATCGTCTCGATCACGGCTTCGACATCCAGCCCCGACCGCTTGGCAAAATGGATACCTTCCGCCAGCCCCTGCACCACACCGGCGATGCAGATCTGATTGACCATCTTGGTCAATTGGCCGGATCCGGCGGGACCCAACAGTTTGATCATGCGGGCAAACGACGTGATGATCGGCTCAACCTTCGCAAAGGCCTCGGCATCCCCGCCGACCATGACCGTCAGGACACCGTTTTCCGCGCCAGCCTGTCCGCCGGATACGGGTGCATCGAGGAATTGAAGGCCACGCGACTTGGCGATGCCGTAAAGCTCGCGCGCAACGTCAGCGGAGGCTGTTGTATGATCGACAAAAATGGCACCGGGCTTCATGGACCCGAAAGCGCCTGCTGCCCCAAGCGTCACTTCGCGCAGATCATGGTCATTACCAACGCAGGCAAGCACATAGTCCGCGTCGACGACGGCGGCTGCGGGTGTCTCTCCAAAGGCCCCGCCGTAGGCATCGACCCAGGCCTTGGCCTTTGAGGTCGTGCGATTGTAGACGGTCACATCGTGCCCGCCCTTTTCCTTCAGATGCCGCGCCATCGGGTAACCCATGACGCCGAGACCCAAGAATGCCACTTTTGCCATTGCAGTACCTTCTTTTGTGCTGATTTGTGATGATGCAAGCAACTAGCTGCTTTTCGGGCGGCTTACCAGTCCACTTCGCTTTTCAAAGGCTGTGCCATCCAAGGTCCCAATGCAGTGCGGGCCGAAACATGGTCCATCAAGACCCTTAATAGACGAAGAAATCAAAATAGACCGCATTGATCTTCTCATAGGTGCCATCTCGAAGAATATCTTCAATGGCCTTGTTAAAGAGCGTCGCGAGATCTGCATCTTCCTTTCGCACGGCAATACCCGCGCCATCACCAAGGTATTTCGTGTTGCGAATCGACTGACCCAGAAACCGGCAGCATCGACTTGCATTTCCCTCTTTGAACCAATGATAAAGGGGAACTGAACCGCCGAGCAAAAGCGACAGCCGACCGTCTCGAAGATCCGTAAAGGCGTCCGGTTCGCTCTTGTAGAGTTTTACAGCGATGCCCTTGGAACCGTAAACGTTGCTCACGTAGGAGGCGTAGGGTGTTCCGGCTACGGCGCCAACAACCTTGCCCCTGAGTGCCTCCGGACTTGTATCGACACTGTCGGATGTCCGGTTGACGACGAACCGACCTTCGAGGGAATAATATTTGTTTGAAAAACTGAGTGTATTCCTCTGATCGTCCGTGACGGCGGCGGCGGACAATACGGCATCGATCCTGCGAAGCAGCAAATTCGGCAGCAGCGCCTCACGGGAAGCCGGAACAAATTCGCATGTGACAGACATCCGCGAACAGAGCGCCTTGGCTATATCGATATCGAAACCATTGGGGATCAGAGCGCTGTCAACCGAACTGAAGGGCGCATTGTAGGCGTCGATACCGATCCGCACGACCTTCCAGTCTTTCGCGCTCGAGGCAGCTAATACGACCGAATGGTCGGCAAAAACAATTAATAGGATTAAAGCCCATTTTCTGAGGAAAGCTGAACATCGATACATCACGTCACCCTCCAGCCAACAATTAGAATAATTTTAATATTAGTGATGGAAATCAATCAATTAGGATAATGCGATTTATCATTTATACACCATGCTGGTCGCCAATTTGGCACGGAAAACAGTTATACCTACAATTTTAATCAAATGCCGATAGCTTTTGCCCCGCGTTATCAGTCAGGCCAGCTGTGGACTCTGACTGGGTCGGTGACGCGGCGATCGATCCTGATGGTCGGTTGCAAAACCGGACGAAGGAATGGCGCACGAGGTAGGCATAGTGCCCAAGCCGTGTCGCAAGCCTGTCGAGTGCGTCAAGGCCGACGCGACGTGGGATATGAGTGCAGCTCGCTTGATTGCGGGCAAGAGTGATGGCGCAAGTGAAGGATTCTGTGGAACCAATCCTCTGGGTGAATCGGGAAGCGGCCGCGACCAAGGCGTCCGCTGCCGGCGATGTTCGCATACCCGGTCGGACCAAGCGTTTCCCGGTTTCCTCCTCGATCCATTTCAAGATTCTTGCGGTCTGCATTCCCGCCATTATCCTGGTGAACCTGCTGATTTCCGGTGCCGTTGCAATCGTGCAATTCGATCGGCAGATGAGCGAACTGCAGGAGAAGCGCACAGTACTGCTTTCAACGCAGGCTCATCTGATTGCGCCTGAATTGCAGGGCTCGCGTACCGAGGCGGTTGCCTTGCATCTAGCCCAGTTTGCAACCGACAACGATGTCGTTGAGGCGATTGTGTATGACAGCGCCGGTTACGAAGTGACGCGCGCCGTCGGGCATCATGGGCACCAGACCGAAGAGCGCCATAGTTGGCCGATTGTCTATGCTCAGGGGGCATCGGGAACGGCAACAGGCCAGTTGGTTGTCACCTTTTCCTCAGAGCGCGCCCGCGACAAGTTGTGGGACGATGCGTATCGCGGTTTCACCCTGGCTGTATTTTCGAGCATCGTGCTTGGATTGCTGATCGTATTCGTGACGCACAGGCTGATAGGCAAACCGTTGAACCGCATTGCCTTTGCACTCGATGCGAGCTTGCATGACGGTCGTCGGCATCTGGTTGACTGGAAGAGTGACGACGAATTTGGTCGTCTCGCTTCCGCGTTCAATCGCATGCAGAATTGGCTCGACCTCGTCGACGCCGATAATTCCGCGTTCCAGAGCAAACTTGAGCGGTTTTATCACGGCACGCCGGTGATGCTGCATTCCGTCGATGAAGAGGGGATACTCCAGCAAGTCAGCACGCATTGGTGCGTGGAAACCGGTTATGCACGGGATGAAGCGTTGGGTGAACCCCTGACCCAGTTCCTGACGGATGACTCCGCCGAACTCTATCGTTCCAAGATCTTGCCCAACTATATTCAGACGGGACAAACGGACGAGACGCCGTTGCAGTTTGTTTGTCGCGATGGACGCGTGATGGACGTGCTGCTTGCCGAGGCGCGCGAATCCGACCAGAACATACCCGGGTCACCCTCCCTCTCGGTGATGACCGATATTTCGAAGATCAAGCTGGCCGAACGAGAGCTTGAAAAGCTGGTTGCAACCGATTCCGTCACCGGGCTCTTCAATCGTCGCGGTTTCTTGAACGAGGTCGAAAAAGCTATTCATTTCGGCGGAAAGGCAACGATCGCTTTCGTTGACCTGGATCGGTTCAAGCGCATCAACGATACCTATGGTCATCCCGCCGGTGACCGATTGTTGATGGCCATTTCAGCGCGCCTGAAGACACTTGTTTCGAACGGGGGCTTCGCTGGCAGGCTCGGGGGGGATGAGTTCGCGCTCTACATCCCGGATATCAGCGATGATGATCAATCGGAGATGCTCGCCAAGGCGACGCTGGAAGCGCTACGCCAACCTGTCAGCCTGGGGACCGCAATCATCGAGCCGTCGGGCAGCGTTGGATTTGCCCGGTTCCCGAATGATGGTGAAAATTCAGCTGAACTCATCATTGCCGCGGATTTGGCGCTCTATCGAGCCAAGCACAGCGGGCGCGATCGCGTGGAACGCTTCGACGAGCGCCTCAGACTTGAGCTGGCCGAACGGCGCGAACAGGAAAACGATATTCGCGAAGCGCTCGCAAATGATTGGTTCATCATGCATTTGCAGCCCATCGTTCGGTTGCACGATGGCAAGATCGTCGGAGGCGAAGCGTTGGCCCGCCTCAATCATCCGGGCAAGGGCCTCCTATCGCCCGCCCGCTTCATCAAGGCTGCCGAAGAAAATGGATCGATTGATGCAATCGGCCGCATCATGCTGCGCCGGGCCATCAGCGTCATTCCGCAACTGATCGAAGTCACCGGTAATCCGGAATTCTATTTGTCAATCAATCTGTCTGGTGGTCAGGTCCGCGATGATCTGCCGAATTTCATCCAGGACTTGATGGCTGAATTCGGCGTCAAATCATCAAACGTGGTTCTGGAGATCATCGAAACGGCTCTTTTCGATGATACGGAAAAAGCCAATGAGATCCTGACCGCATTGTCTCGCCTGGGCGTCAGGTTTGCGCTCGATGATTTCGGCACCGGCTTCTCGTCGCTCAACTATGTTCAGCAATTCCCCGTCAGCATGATCAAGATCGACCGAAGCTACACGCGTTGTCTGCGGGGGACCTCTGAAGACGATCGCCGGATCGCTGCCCTCGTCAGGACCTGTGTCACGCTGGGCAACGAACTTGGCCTGCCGATTGTCGCGGAAGGAATCGAGCTCATCGAAGAACTCGAAGGAACGCAGGCGCTTGGTGTTGAATTGGGGCAGGGATATCTATTCTCCCCACCCCTCAAGGTGGCCTCGTTCGTCGAACTGGTCACAGTCTCGGCCGGAAGCGGAGCGCCGCGAGCTTACAAAGTGCCCGAACCAAGGCAGATTACGAACTGATTTCGATCGATGGGGCAGGATTTGAGTGTCGCTGCTACCCGATGCTGCAGGACCATCCCCTGATTTCAATCATAAAATGGCTCGACCAGCGTGCGTCGACCAAGCATGAAGGCATCGGCGACAAGCCTGAATGGCCCGTCATCGACAAGAGACGCACGCGAGGCAATCAAATCGGCAAAGCGCGCGTACATGGCGGGGTATTCGGCAGGCGCCGCATCGATGACAGACGTTCCGTTGATGGCCAGCTTGGTCCCGCCTGACGACAGCAGCAGGCTGCGACCATCAAATGTTTCGATGTCGATATCCCACGATTGCGGGCCAGTCTGACGGAAATCAAAAACCGCGCTCATTTCTTCACCCGGTTCGCCCGCCGCGCTGGCAAACGAAAGTTCAGCCGCAATCGGTGAATCGCAATTCGACGGGAAGGCAAGGTTTGCAGCCGTCACGAACAAGGGCTGTGGCAGGATCCGTGTGATAATGGAAAGTGCATTTATGCCGGGATCAAAAACCCCGAATCCGCCGGCGCGCCAGATCCATGTCTGGCCCGGATGCCAGTGACGAACGTCCTCTTTCCACGTGATTTTGAGACGCTTGATGGCACTGTTGGCAAGCTCTGCTACTGCGGCATCGACTGCTTTGTTGTATTGTGAATGCCAGGCAGTGAACAGGGTAACGCCTGCCGAACGGGCAGCATGCGACAGGTCAACCAGAGCACTCAGCGAGGCTGCCGGAGGCTTCTCGATCAGCACGTGCTTGCCCGCTGCGATTGCCTGCCTGGCGATGCGATGCCGCACCTGAGGTGGCGTACAGATGGCGACGGCCTCAATATCGGCGTTGGCGAGGAGGTCGTGGTAATCGGTCAATGTATGAGCGACGCCATCAACCGGAACCGGAACCAGATTGGCTGTTGCGTGCAGATCCCAGTCGGCGCTTGCCCGGATCGCCGGAATATGTTGATCGACAGCGATTTTCCCGACACCGATGATGCCAATTTTCCGCTGAGCCATATCGTTACCGTCCGCCCGTTCATGGTTTCAGTTCGTTGTTACGGGGTAGGTGACATGAATCGTTCGACGAAGAAAGCCCGCAAAAGCGGAAAATCCGTCAGCTTCCCAAGAAGCTGACGGATTTTCTGATGGCGTTCGGTGTTTCGCGTTCGCGGCCTTAGCGGCGCGACTGGCCGGTCGCAGAGAAACCGTGTACCTCATCGCTGAGCTTGTCGGCATGTTGTTTCAGGGCGTTGGTCTGTTCGGTCAGGCGACGCGCGCTTTGCTGATTGCTGCCGACCGTCGATCCGATTGTAACGATCGCATCGGCGAGTGCCTGTGCTTCCTGCAAGGTCCGATGAATCCCCGTGACAATAGCGGAGGTGGCTGCGCCCTGCTGGTTGACGGCGTCCGAGATCTCATGGCTGTCGCGGCTGATGCTGCCGATGATTTCGGAGATGCGACCAATGGCCTGCACCGAAGAGCGCGATGCGGACTGCACATTGCCGATCTGATTCTGAATGTCTTCGGTGGCCTTGGCGGTCTGGTTAGCGAGCGCCTTGACTTCCGATGCGACCACCGCGAATCCGCGCCCGGCTTCTCCGGCACGCGCTGCTTCGATCGTCGCGTTCAGCGCCAACAGATTTGTTTGACCAGCAATGTTATTGATGAGCTGGACGACGTCATCGATCTTGCCTGCGGCTTCAGACAGGGTCGAGACGATGCTGGAAACCTGTTCGGCCTCACGGACTGCGTCGGCTGTGATTCGCTCGTTGGCGGTCAGTCGGGTCGCAATGCTCGAAACGGTCGATGCGAGTTCCTCACCGGCAACCGCAATGGCTCGCGCATTTTCTGCGGCGCTCGTTGCAGTCTGGCTGGCTCTGGCCAATTCGCCATTGGCCTTGTCGGAGCCGGCTGCGACATTGCTGGTCTCAATCGCGAGAGCCTTTGATGCCTCGGCCAACTGACGGGCGACAACGCCGACAGTCCCGTCGTGGGCTAGTGCCCGCGACGCGCTTTCCGTGCGAGTCTGATCTGCCAGTGAACCTGAAATGTCTTCAAACGTGATCAGGCCGACGCGCTTTGTCGCATGGGGCGCCCGCACGGCAAGAAACCGGGTTGTGACTGTCGTGCCATCGGCGCGCTGCATGAGGCAGGTTCCACGGTCATGACCCTTCGACATGCAACGGGAGACGAGGTCGGATGCAAAGGATGAGCGGTCAACGCTGCCGTCCTGGCGGGGGGCCAGGACATCCTGAAGCTTGCGCTCCATGAATTCCTTCTCGGAAGATGCGCCCAGCAGGCGGGCCAGGGCTGGATTGGCGAAAGCGACGGAACCGTCGACCAACAGGATCGTTGCATCAGGTGAGCCGAAAAGGGCCTGATGTTGCAGATTGGCGACGTCGGAAACTTCTGTTTGCGACGCTGCGACTTTGCGAGAAAAAAACATTCAATCTGCTCCTTGGACCTTGGCAGATCGGAGCCTCGCCGATCTGATGGACGCGTTGATTGCCGGAATTTATTAAGGTTAATTTTAGAATATAATAGAAAATGAAGCGTTAACGGCAGCCTGCTCGTATGATCTAAAACAGGCGAACGTCATCACTGCGGACTTGCGGCACCTTGCTCGGAGTGTCAGACAAGACGCACCATTTTGCTTTCCAGGGGACCGATAGCGTGCCCCGTTCAAGATCTGGAGCCAGGCAATGCTCATCCTCATCCTCGGCCTTGTGATTTTCCTCGGGCTACATCTGTTGCCCGTGCAAGCAAGCCTCAAAGCGTCCCTCGTCGGAAAGCTCGGCGCTGGCGCTTACAAGGGACTGGTTTCACTCGGGGCATTCGTCGGGCTTGTCCTGATTGTCTGGGGCTATGACCTGACCCGTGCCGCCGGAGCCCTTGTGATCTGGCAACCTCCGACAGGCATGCGTCATCTGACGCTTCTGCTCATGGTGCCGTTTTTCCCTCTGCTGATTGCGACCTATGTTCCAGGCAAGATCCGTGCGACCGTCAAGCATCCGATGCTGACAGCAGTCAAATTGTGGGCGTTCGCGCATTTGCTGGCGAATGGGACATTACCTGACATGCTGATTTTCGGTAGCTTCCTGGCGTGGGGCGTGATCGACCGTATCTCTCTGAAGCGCCGCGGGGTTCAGCCACCGGCACCAGTGGCCTCCTTTACGAGCGGCGACTGGATCGCCATTGGCGTAGGGTTGCTTCTCTATGTCGTGACCATCGTGCGGCTCCATTTACTGCTCATCGGCGTTTCACCTCTGGGCTGATTGCCTTGGGTTTGCCATGAAGTCAGGCGAATAGGGACGCCGGTTGATTTATCAGGCCGATTTCAGGCGACCTGGCCTTCAATTCGTCGTCAGGGTTTGCGGCGCGGCGCGTGACCGGATATGGTGCGCGACCTTCAAGGGGTGCCGCAACGTGAACTTTGAGGCGGGAAAGAGCGTTTATCGGGAATTGGCGCGTCAAACAGCAGGGGTGAAAGCCCGTCGTTTGAACGACATGCCACGGTGGCGACAGGCAGTGTCATGACGGACAGGGACTAATGTCAGATATTTTCAACGAGATTGATGAAGAGCTGCGCGGCGATCAGTTGCGCCGTCTTTGGTCCCGATACAGTGGCTTGATTCTTCTGGTCGCAGTTCTGATCGTGGTCGGGGTCGCGGGATGGCGCGGTTGGGAATATTGGGCCGAACAAAAGGCGCGTGCCGAGGGCGACCGCTATCTGAGCGCGATCGAACTATCCAGCAAGGGTGATTATGCGGCTGCCGAGACGGCGCTGCACCAGATCGAAGGCAGCGGCGGCGTTGGATATCGAACCTTGGCAAGAGTGCGGGCAGCGGACGAAAAAAGCCTTTCAGGTGATCAGGCCGGGGCTTTGGTGGCCTTTGACGCCATCGCGTCAGACAATTCGGTTCCAGCCGCCTTCAAGGGACTGGCCGGTATAAGGGCTGCCTATCTGGCACTGGATCTGGAGGATCGGTCCAAGCTCGAAGCGCGTTTGAAGCCGATGCTCGAGGCAGCTAACCCGTGGCACCACGAAGCCCGCGAGATCCTGGCAGTTGCAGCCTGGAAGGACGGTGATCTGGCAAAGGCGAAAGCGGTTATCGATCAGATTGAGACGGATGCGACGACCCCTGCTGATCTCACCAATCGAACCACGATCCTGTCGGCTGTGATTGCGGCGGCCAAGAAGCCAGACAGTCCGGCTCCCGCCGCAGCGGCACCTGCTCCGACGACTTCATCCGCACCTGCAGCAAAGGTTGAGTGATGTTCTTCAGCCCGTTTCATCACTTTGATAAACATCGTGTCCTTGCGCGCAGCGCTGCAGGTCTGCTTGTGTTGCTGTGCCTTTCGGCATGCGCATCATCGGACGATATTGCCGATGCGGTCGCCTCGATCAATCCTTTCGGGGATTCGAAGAAGAAATTACCCGGCGAACGGAATCCGGTCCTGGCGGATCAAAGCGGCTCTGTGCAGATCGCCAAGGGCAAGTCCGTTGTTGTCCCGCCTGCCAAACCTGTCCCAGCCTGGGGGCAGGCGGCTGGCCCGGTCAGCAACAATCCGGGCAACAGCGCGTTGTCTGGCACGTCGGGCGAGCGGATCTGGTCCGCGTCAGCGGCTGATCCGGGGCCATCTGATTTTGGACGCGACCCTGTCCGTGTGTTCGCACGGCCTGTGGGGGCTGATGGCCGGATCTATACCTATGATCCCAACGGCAATGTATCTGCAGTCAGTTCAGATGGCGGTGGCCGGCTTTGGAAAGCCAGCCTCAAACCCTCAGACGTCGGCTCGCTCACAACGGGTGGCGGTATCGCGGTTTCCGGCAATGTCGTCTATGCGAATACCGGCTACGGTGTCGTGGCGGCGTTGGATGCCGGCAGTGGCAATGTGATCTGGTCACAAAAACAGGATCATCCGGGGCGTGGGGCACCGACGGTCGCAGACGGCAAGGTCTTTCTCGTCAACGAAGGCAACGTCCTGGTTTGTCTGAATGCAGCTGACGGCAAGGAACTCTGGGACTTCACTGGCGTGCCGGAAACCGGCGGCGTGGTCGGCTCGTCGAATCCGGCGGTCGCAAATGGCATTGTCGTTGTTCCGTTTTCATCGGGCGAACTTGTCGCAGTCGATATAAAGACGGGAGGCGGACTCTGGACCGAGCAGATGGCGCGTGGCAGCCGGAATTATGCGGTGACCGGGTTGTCTGATATCACGGGTAGCCCGGTAATCGAGGACGGCGTTGTCTACGCCAGCGGCATCGGCAACCGCACTGCTGCGCTGAACCTGAAGACCGGAGCGAAGATCTGGGATGCCGCGATCGGCTCAGCGCACACGCCTGCCGTAGCTGGAAATGCCGTTTTCGTGATCGATCTCGACGATAATCTCTTTGCGATTGACCGCAAGAATGGTGACATCATCTGGACAGCAAAAATGCCGGTGGTGCGCGCCAAGAAGCGTGCGACCCATTGGGCAGGGCCGGTCATGGCCGGTGGCGTGCTCTGGCTCGTATCCAATGAAGGCGGATTGCTCGGCGTGAATCCCCAGACCGGTGAAGTTGCAGTCAACAAATCGGGAAGCGATCCCATGATGTCTGCGCCAATTGTGGTCGATGGCAAGCTTGTCACGCTGTCCGCAACCGGCAAACTTAGCGCCTATGATTGAAAGTTGATATGCTCGCAACTGTTGCCATTGTTGGCCGGCCGAATGTCGGAAAATCGACCCTTTTCAACCGGCTGGTTGGCAAGAAACTCGCCCTTGTGGATGATACGCCCGGCGTCACGCGTGACCGCCGCGAGGGCGAGGCAAAGCTTGGCGATCTCGCGTTTACCGTCGTCGATACAGCCGGTCTTGAGGAAGCAGACGATGACAGCCTCACCGGTCGCATGCGGGGACAGACCGAAGAGGCGATTCGAACCGCCGAGATCGTTCTGTTTGTGATTGATGCTCGGTCGGGCCCGATACCGGCAGATTCTCATTTTGCCGAGATCGTCCGGCGGTCCGGCAAGCCGGTCATCCTGCTTGCCAACAAGGCCGAAGGCAGGCTGGGGGCCGAGGGAGCCTGGGAGGCCTATTCCCTCGGGTTTGGTGATCCGGTACCGATTTCCGCTGAGCATGGCGAAGGCATGGCGGATCTCTACGAAGCGCTGAGGCCGACGATTGACGCATTTGACGAGGCGCAGGCTGCCGCGGCGAGCGAGGCGCTGTCCGATGACGATGGCGACGGGGCCGACGAGTCCGGTGATGATGAAACGTCCTCGCGGATGCTGCGGATTGCTGTCGTCGGGCGTCCAAATGCTGGCAAGTCCACACTGATCAATCGGTTGATCGACGAAGAGCGGCTTCTGGTCGGGCCGGAAGCGGGCATCACGCGGGACTCCATTTCAGTCGATTGGGAGTGGCGTGGCCGGTCGATCAAATTGTTTGATACGGCCGGCATGCGGCGCAAATCGCGTGTCCAGGAAAAGCTCGAAAAGCTGTCGGTCGCCGATTCCCTGCGCGCTATCCGGTTCGCCGAAGTGGTCGTGCTGCTGCTCGATGCCACCATCCCCTTCGAAAAGCAGGATCTGCATATAGCCGATCTGATCGAGCGTGAAGGCCGGGCGATTGTCATCGGGTTGAACAAGTGGGACATGGTCGAGGATCGGAACAAGGTCTGGGCCGACCTGCGCGAGACCTGCGACCGTCTGCTGCCACAAATTCGTGGCGTGCCGCTGGTCCGCATGTCCGGCCTCATGGGCGATGGCCTCGACAAGCTGCTGGAAGCGGCAATCGATGTGCACAAGCTCTGGAACCGACGGGTTTCGACAGCGCAACTCAACAAATGGCTGATGGGTGTCACCGAACGGCACCCGCCGCCGGCCGTCAGTGGTCGCCGGATCAAGATCCGTTACGCCACGCAGGCAAAGACCCGCCCGCCACATTTCATCGTCTTCTGTTCGCGCCCGGATGCCGTGCCGGAGAGCTATATCCGGTATCTCGTCAACGATATCCGCGAGCGATTCGACCTGAAAGGCATTCCGATCCGACTGTCTCTGCGCGGTGGCAGTGAAAATCCGTTCCACGACAAGGATGCGCGCAATACGCATTGAGAAAAGCCGGACGCGTTGTCCGGCTTTCAGGTCTCAATCTCGCCAGGTCCCGGTTGGAAAGTTGAAAGTCCGACCTGAGACCGTGAGATCCGGTGACAATAGCGGCAGAATGCTCGGAATAAGCGCCTCGGGTGTTGCGAGCGTCTCTGGATCTTCGCCCGGCATGGCGCGCGCGCGCATCGCGGTACGGATCGGGCCGGGATTGAAAAGATTCGCCTTCACCCCGGTGATTTCGGTTTCATGGGCATAGGTCGCGATCAAAGCTTCCAGAGCGGCTTTTGACACGGAATAGGGACCCCAGAAAGCGCGCCTCGACACCGCCGCTCCGGAACTGACGAACAGCGCACGCCCGGCCGCGCTTTGGCGCAGCAAGGGATCAAGCGACCGGATCAGGCGCCAGTTGGCGGTGACGTTGATCGCCATGACATCGTCCCAGGCTTTCTGTTCGACGTGGCCGAGAGGCGAAATCGGACCGAGCACACCGGCGTTGCCGACGAGGATATCGAGACGACCCCAGCGCTCGTAAATCTGCGCACCCAGCCGGTCGATCCCATCGAAGTCCTTGAGATCAGCAACCACGAGCGTCGCCGATCCACCGGCTGACTTGATGTCGTCATCCAGTTCTTCCAGTCCGCCTACTGTGCGGGCAAGCGCAATCACATGCGCACCGGACGCTGCGAGTGCCTTCGCGATCACGTAGCCAATACCGCGCGATGCGCCTGTCACGAGAGCCAGTTGCCCGGCCAGCGTGTTGGTTGTCGTTCGATCACTCATGCGCGCTGTGCCTCGGAAACAAATCGGACGGTCTTGAGGGATGCGTTTTCACGATCGGTCAATACCGTCGGATAGTCGCCGGTAAAACAGGCGTCGCAATATTGCGGCAGTTCATTGTTGCGACGGGCGTCACCAACGGCGCGGTAAAGACCGTCGATGGACAGGAATGCCAGACTGTCAACATTGATAAAGCTGGCAAGCTCCGCGACCGACATCTGCGAGGCAATCAGCTTGGATTTCTCGGGCGTATCAACGCCATAGAAACATGGGTCGATCGTGGGCGGTGACGCGATCCGCATATGCACTTCCGTCGCACCTGCATCCCGCACCATTTGCACGATCTTGCGCGACGTCGTACCCCGGACGATGGAATCATCGACCAGCACGACCCGTTTTCCCTCGATGACGGACCGGTTCGGGTTATGTTTCAGCCTGACACCCATATGGCGAATGGCGTCAGTTGGTTGGATGAACGTGCGACCGACATAGTGATTGCGGATGATACCGAGATCGAACGGTAATTTCGAGGCTTCGGCAAAGCCCATGGCAGCGGGCGTGCCGGAATCCGGAACGGGAATCACGACGTCCGCATCAATGCCGGATTCGAGCGCGAGTTGGGCACCGATCCGCTTTCGGACGGAATAGACGCTCGTGCCACCGATGAGGCTATCTGGACGCGCAAAATAGACAAACTCAAAAATGCAGAAGCGAGAGGATGCGGGGGCAAATGGTCTGAGCGACTCGATCCCCTCGTCCGTGATGACGACCATCTCGCCCGGCTCGATTTCACGGATGACCCGACCACCGATAATATCCAGTGCGACCGATTCCGAGGCCAGCACAGGGCAGCCGTCAACGTCACCCAAGATCAGCGGCCTGACGCCGAGCGGATCGCGGACGCCGATGAGCTTTTTCTCGGACAGGGCGACGAAGGCGTAGGCCCCCTCGATTCGGCTCAGTGCATCAATAAAGCGCTCCACCAGGATCGGTTTTTGCGATGTCGCCGTCAGATGGATGACGGTTTCGGTATCAGACGTCGACTGGAAGATCGAGCCGCGCTTCTGCAACTCGCGCTGCAACGTCATCGCGTTGGTGATGTTGCCATTGTGCGCGACAGCAAATCCGCCACCGTGAAATTCGGCAAACATCGGCTGAACATTTCGCAGGATTTGACCGCCGGTTGTCGCATATCGTGTGTGGCCGATGGCGCGAGACCCTGCCAGGCGCTCAATGGCGCCAGCCGTCGAGAAGTTGTCGCCAACCAGCCCGAGATGTCTCTCGACATGGAATTGCTGGCCGTCGAAGGTCACAATTCCCGCAGCTTCCTGCCCTCTGTGCTGCAAGGCGTGCAAACCAAGCGCGGTTAGAGCACCGGCCTGCGGGTGCCCGAAGACACCGAAGACACCACATTCCTCATGGAATTTATCGTCGTGCGCGAACGGCAGGCCTGTCAGATCATCATCCAATTCATGAACCCTCTCGCTGCGATCACGTGTCAGGCGTGACCAACATTCCGCGCTGCTTTCCGCAACGATCCTTAAAGGCGAACCATACGGTCTTCGTTCCACGCAAACAGGCGCTGTTCGCACGACGTAGATATGGGCAACCAGCCCTCAAATACCAGCGCTATAAGCGTGCTGAAACGGCATTATTGACTGGATTCGGGCCGGGCGCTGCCTGTTATCAACTGGTTTAATGACTTCTGATCGCCTGGTCGATACGTGGGTGCGGCTTCTGTGTGCTGCGGATTTGCACTCTGTTCCTTGCCCGGTTCCTGAGGCGTGCCGGGATCGCCGCTCTTCTTCTTGATCTTGGCCAGAATGGTTTCGGCCAGATCCGGCGGAAGGGCAGCTTCCAGCTTGTTGCCGAGGAAGGTGAGGATCGGTTTCGACTTTGACGCAGCAACCCAGTGAGGCTGCTGATCGTCATGAACAAACCAGTTGAAAAACATCATTGCCACGACAAGCAACAATAATCCACGCGCTGCGCCGAAAAGAAACCCTGCGGACCGGTCAAGGGCACCAAACGACGAATCGAGCACGAAATCCGAGATCTTCATTGTGACGTAGCTCACAACAATGAGGACCAGCAAAAAGATCGCGGCGACAGTCACGCCAAGCGCAACATAGTCATTGTTGATGTATTGTTTCGCCATTGGCAGCATGGGCTTGTAGAACACATAGGCTGCACCGGCTGCCGCAGCCCACGAGACGATCGAGAATATTTCCCGGATCAAGCCCCGATACATTGCCAGCATTGCCGAGACAAAAATAACGACGAGGACGATCCCGTCGAGAAGCGTGATGAAATCCATCTGTCAGAACTCTCGTATGGTCGTCTGGAACCGCTTTGCCCAGCGCCTGTATATGCTCGATAGCATAAACGTGTGCCAGCCGCGACCTCTGCTCCAATGAATTTTAGCTTGGCCTTGCTCCAGTCTGAGCACCCCCTGATGGCTAGAAGATGGCGCGGCCTCTTGCACCCGACGCCGACGGCCTATCGGTCGCGTCGTCCGGCTTCCCGAATGGATTTGACCGTTCCGTCAGACCGCGACGCAATCCGGGCCACAAGTCCGGCCAGGACATCGATTTCGCTCAGTTCAAGCCCGCAAGCAGTGCGACTGGCGCCATCGGACGAGCCTCCCGCTGGCAGGACGGCTCCCCGAAATCCAAGTCGCTCGGCTTCTTTCAGGCGTTGGTCGGCCCGTGGGACCGGCCTGATCGCTCCAGAGAGGCCAACTTCGCCAAAATAGACACTGTCGATCGCCAATGGCACGCCACTCAGCGAGGAAACCAGTGCCGCTGCAACGGCAAGATCAGCAGCCGGCTCCTGGATGCGCATGCCACCGGCAACATTGAGATAGACGTCGTGTTGTCCAAAACGCAGGCCGCAATGGGCTTCGAGCACTGCCAGAATCATGGATAACCGGCTTCCGTCCCAGCCGACAACAGACCTGCGCGGCGTGCCGAGCGACGTCGGGGCAACCAGCGCCTGGATCTCGACAAGCAGCGGCCTTGACCCTTCCATGCCGGCGAACACGGCAGCACCGGGCGAGCGACCGTCGCGATCACCCAGGAACAGTTCCGACGGGTTCGACACTTCCTGAAGGCCGAGGCTGGTCATTTCGAACACGCCGATTTCATCGGTCGCACCAAAGCGATTCTTCACAGAGCGCAGCAGCCGATATTGATGTGCGCCATCGCCCTCGAAGTATAGGACGGCATCGACCATATGTTCGACAACGCGTGGCCCGGCAATCTGGCCATCCTTTGTCACGTGGCCGACGAGCACAACTGTCGCTCCCGTCGCCTTGGAGTAGCGGATCAACGCCTGTACGGCGGTGCGGACCTGCGTGACGGTGCCGGGGGCCGAATCGGCCAATTCAGTCCACAGCGTCTGGATGGAATCGATGACGACGAGAGCGGGCGGCGGTCCGGCGCTGAGGGTGGCAAGAATATCCTCGACGCTCGTTTCGGCGGCCAGCTTCACCGGTGCGCCGGATAGCCCGAGCCGTTCGGCCCGAAGGCGGACCTGCCCGATGGCCTCTTCGCCCGAGACATAGACGACACTGTGTCCGCGTTTGGCGAGAATCGCCGCCGCCTGGATCAGAAGGGTTGATTTCCCGATGCCGGGATCGCCACCGACGAGAATCGCGGAGCCACGCACAAAGCCACCACCGGTGACCCGATCCAGTTCCGCCATTCCGGAGACGATGCGGGGCGCTTCCTTGGCATCGCCCTCTAGCGAGACCAGCGGAAACACGCGTCCGCGCCTGCCCGAAGTCGCACGTGGGCCAGCGCCGACACCGCCCGAGCCGGTCGCGAGGCCATCCACTTCCTCGACGATCGTGTTCCATTCGCCGCAGCCATCGCAACGACCCGCCCAGCGTGCCGTCGACGCGCCGCAATTCTGACAGACAAACCGAGCCGAGCGCTTGACCATGACCACTCCTCTTTGACAAGAACATACCATGAATGTTCTTGTTATGTACAGGCCTATAATGCAGAGGGGTGGACGCGGGCGGTTGAACTTGAGGTCAACCAATCGGCGTCGGCAGGTGATCGTCACGGATGAGGTCGGAGAAGCGTGTGACTTCGCCGGCGAAGTGCAGTTCAACTGTGCCTGTCGGGCCGTGGCGCTGTTTGCCAATGATCAGTTCGGCAACACCCTTGGCGCGCTGCATGTCGGTTTCCCACTTGAACCAGGCTTCGGAGCCCTTTTCCGAGGGTTCCTTGTTCTTCAGGTAATATTCCTCGCGGTAGATGAACATGACCACGTCGGCGTCCTGCTCGATGGAGCCGGATTCACGCAAGTCAGCGAGCTGGGGATGTTTGTCGTCGCGGTTTTCCACCTGACGCGACAACTGGGACAGGGCCACGACCGGCACTTCCAGTTCTTTCGCCAAAGCCTTCAGGCCGGTCGTGATTTCGGTGATTTCCTGGACGCGGCCTTCAGATGCCCGCTTCTGCGAACCGGCCAGCAATTGCAAATAGTCGACGATGATGACATCGAGCCCCTTCTGGCGCTTCAGGCGACGGGCGCGGGCTGACAATTGCGCGATCGAGATGCCGCCGGTCTGGTCGACATAGAGCGGGATCGACTGCATCATCTGGCTGGCTGCCACCAGTTTTTCGAACTCCATGTCGCTGATTTCGCCGCGCCGGATCTTGTGGGACGGGATCTCGGTCTGCTCGGAGATGATGCGGGTTGCGAGCTGTTCGGACGACATTTCGAGACTGAAGAAGCCAACGATTCCGCCGTCGACGGTCTTGTGGGTCCCGTCGGCCTGTTCTTCAGACCGATAGGCTGCGGCGATATTGAAGGCGATGTTGGTGGCGAGCGACGTCTTGCCCATCGCGGGACGTGCCGCGAGCACGATCAGATCGGACCGTTGCAGGCCGCCCATCATGCGATCGACAGATGAGATGCCCGTCGAAATACCGGACAAACCGCCCTGTCGTTCGAAGGCAGCGGCGGCCATCTGGATGGAGCCGCGCAGGGCGTCGCTGAAGCTGACGAAGCCGCTGTCGTAGCGACCGCTTTCGGCCAGCTCATAGAGCCGCTTTTCCGTATCTTCGATCTGGGCGCGGGGTGGCATGTCGACCGGCGCATCGAACGCGATGTTGACCATGTCTTCGCCGATCCGGATCAGATTGCGGCGAACGGCGAGATCGCGAATGACCCGACCGTAATCCTCGGCATTGATGATCGTGGTCGCATCGGCGGCCAGCCGCAGGAAATATTGCACGACGCCCATGTCGGCGATCTGGGCATCATGCGGAAAGAAGGTCTTCAATGTGATCGGTGAGGCAATCTTCCCCGCCTGGATCAACTGGGCAATCTTTTCAAAGATCTGCTTGTGCGGTTCGAGAAAGAAATGCTGCGCCTCAAGGAAGTCGGAGATGCGGTAGAACGTCTCGTTGTTGACCAGCATGGCACCGAGCAGCTGCCGTTCGGCTTCCGCATTGTGGGGGGCGAGGCGCTGCAGTTGCGGCATGTCTTCCAGTCGGCGGGCGGGAGATTTCATCAAAGTGTCTTTCAATGCGAATGCGTCTGAGTCTGGGGTCTGGTGCGGATTGGCTCAAAAAATACTGGGGTACGCGTCCATCGATCGCATGAGTCATCATGGCGCAAATTGGCCGGAGTTTGGCAGCGAAGTGTTAACCATGCTCGTTATCCACAGAGGGTAAACATTAGCGGAAACGGAATCGGACACGCACAAAAATAAATGGGGCTGGCCGCGCAGGCCAACCCCATCATCCTATCGGCAGTCGTCAGACGAAATCAGTCTTCGCCGTAGCCTTCTTCGTCGGTGATCGGGCCGACTTCGCGCTCGAACGTATCGACATCGCGGGTCAGGACTTCTTCACCGCGTGCCTGACGCTCGGCTTCGTCAGCTGAACGGGCCACGTTGACCGTGACCTTGCAGCTGACTTCCGGGTGGAGCGTGATCGTGACTTTGTGCAGGCCGATTGTCTTGATCGGCGCGTCGAGGGCAACCTGGTTGCGGGCGATGGTGAAACCGCCGGCTTCGATCAGGTCTGCGATGTCGCGGCTGGAAACGGAGCCGTAGAGCTGGCCAAGTTCGCCTGCCTGACGCACAACAACGAAGCTCTGACCGTCAAGCTTCTCGGCGACGCTACCAGCTTCTGTCTTGAGCTCGAGGTTGCGGGCTTCAATCTGGGCGCGTTCGCGTTCGAAACGCTCCTTGTTGGCCTTGTTGGCGCGCAGGGCCTTGTGGCGCGGCAAGAGGTAGTTGCGGGCAAAGCCGTCCTTGACGCGGACGATGTCACCGATCTGACCGATACGGCCGAGGCGTTCCAAGAGAATGACTTCCATGATGCACTCCATGAGTTTTGGCTTAGGGGATTGACTGGTTGGGCGGAATTCAAGATTTGCGCAGGGATATGCGCTGCTTGAGGTGGAGATAGGGTTCGAGCGCGCCGAGGATGACCAGCGGCACGGCAAAGAGGCCGATGAACAGATAGACGAGGATCAACAATGGCAGTCGCAGCAGGAAACCGCGTGTCACCGTGTGCAGCACAGCCAATCCGCCGATCAGCAGCAAGGCGGCCATCGAACCGGCTATTGCAAACGCCACGGAGCCAAAAGGTCCGCCGATCGAACTGGCGACGAGGGCGAGACCTAACAGCGGCGTAACCGGTTTCGGCAGCTCGACCGCCGAAAAATTCTCGGGCGGGCGCGCGAGATTGCCTGATTTCGCAGTAATAATCAGACCGAGGGCCAGATTGGCAGCGGCGATCAGTGTCCAGATGACGGTGAAGGCAAACGGCAGGACGTGCAGAGTGGTGGCAATCGTCGGCTCGATCAGGGCCGTGACCTGTTCGGCGTCCAGCGTCGTATCGGCGTCGCCAAGGGCCTCTGCATATTTCGCTGCAATAGCATGGACTTGTTCGGGCGAAATGGATGAGGGGTCAAATCCATTCACCGCGCTGACGATGATGGCACCAGCCGCGACCAAAAGCCCGACGACAAACAGAATCCGCCCGAGCGGATACCATTCGATGCTCGACTCCGGTGCGTCGTCCTGACGGCGAAAAAGTCCGGCCAGATGACCACCGACAGCCGCAGGTGGAGCAAGAAACACAATGAGGTAAAGCGACAGTCCGGGCGAAATTGCCAGAAGGGCACCGGCGCCGGCAAGCGAGCCGACGATGGCTGCCTGTGTTCCCCAGCCGAGCGCGGCAATCACGAGCGGCAGCTCAATCAGGATGGTGAGCGGAAACGCCAAAATCGATCCGCCAACCGGTGAGAGCACCAGCAAGGCAGAGGCAAGGCCGGCCAAAATGCCGACGGCAATCGATCTGGTGGAGACGACAAATGTCATCGTCCAGCTGTCCCGCGCAATGGCGGTTAGAGGCGTTTCCACCCCAACCCGACTATCTGGCAGCCATTTCTCGTTGGCAGGCTGCGTCGCCATCATCAGATTGGCCGGAGGCACAAAAGCGCCACCGGCCAATTACTCAGATCACTTGATCACGAACGGCAGGAAGCCGAGGAAGCGTGCGCGCTTGATCGCCTTGGCGAGTTCGCGCTGCTTCTTGGCCGAAACAGCCGTGATGCGGCTCGGCACGATCTTGCCACGCTCGGAGATGAAGCGCTGCAGGAGCTTGACGTCCTTGTAATCGATCTTCGGCGCATTGGCTCCCGAGAACGGGCAGGTCTTGCGACGGCGGAAGAATGGGCGGCGCGACTGTCCTTGTGAAGCGTCAGACATCAGTCGATCTCCTCATCCAATGAGCCATAGGCAGGGGCGAAGTCATCGCGGCGCGGGCCACGATCACGACGCGGGCCGCGATCACCACGGTCGCCGCGATCACGCGGGCCACGATCACCGCGCTCGTCGCGACGTTCGTCACGATCGCGCTTCTGCAACATCGCAGACGGGCCTTCCTCGAGTTCATCGACCTTGATGGTGATGAAACGGAGCACATCTTCGTTGATGCCTTCCTGACGTTCCAGCTCGGCGAGTGCCGGGGCCGGGGCATCAATGTTCAAGAGCGCATAATGCGCCTTGCGGTTCTTCTTGACGCGATAGGCAAGCGTCTTCAGACCCCAGTTCTCGATCTTGGCGACCTTGCCGCCATGGGTCTCAATCAGGGTCTTGAACTGTTCGATCAGCGCGTCAACGGCCTGCGTCGACACGTCCTGGCGCGCCAGGAATACGTGCTCATAGAGCGGCATGCGGGTTTACCTTTCCTCGTTCTCATCCATCACGGCGCTGGCGCTAAGCCTCCCGGACCCCCTGGTAACGAGGATCAGGAAAAATTCAGCAGTCGGAGAGCGGAGACACGGGACGACGGACCCTTGTCTGGTCCTGCTTTATCTGTAAACGACAAAGCCGTCCGTTCAGCCACCAGCCAGGCGCCCGACAGAAGACGCGGCTTTTAGAGGAGAAGCGCTGAGAAGGCAAGGCCATGTCGTCTGAAAACGGGCAGATTGTGCCCGATCAGCCGAATTCGTCGGTTCAGACGACCGACCAAAGGGCAAGGCAGCCCAGCCCAGCAAGCACGCCGCCTGCTATCCAGTCAATCCAGCGCCGTGTAGACGGGCCGATCGCGTTGCGAAATGTGCTCACAACAGCCGTAAGTCCGGCCCACCAGCTGAGCGATCCGGCAAAGATGCCGGCGACAGTCAAGAAGGCAATTGTCGGGTCGAAGCCGGACTTCGGTGCCAGCGTCGCAAAAATGGCGGCGAACAGGATGATCGTCGGCGGATTTGACAGTGTCAGCAGGAGAGCGCTGAGGAAAGCGGCAGGCCAGGAGCCCAGCAATCCCCGGGATTGATCAGACGTGTCAGAGGAATTGCTTGGGAAAAAAGTCTTCAGGCCGAGATAAAGCAGGAATACCCCCGCCAGACCGTGCAGAAGTCGCTCATGGGCGAGAACGACGTCCGAGACGGTTGCCAGGCCAAAGGCAGCCAGCGTTGCAAACACACTATCAGCCACAGCTATTCCCGCACCCGTCGCTGCGCCAAAGATCCAACCCCGCGCCAGCGTCCGCCGCATGCACAGAAGCGCCATCGGCCCGACGGGGGCCGCCACGGCAAAGCCAAACCCCATCGAGGTGAAGAAGAGGATGATCTTGTCCATGGAATCCTGACATGATTATTCGAAACGTAGCCTCAGCGTCCCGCACTGACGACCGAAATTCAACCCCGAACGCCAATGCGGCTTGACTCCGTCGTCAGTTAGGGCTCTTTGCGCCGCCAAGATTGCGTGCGACCCGATATTTCGATCAACGGGGCTACGCGACCAATAACCCCCTGAAGGCTGTTGCAAGGGAGGCAGACTTATCATGACGAACGCTTTTACGTTTCCAGGACAAGGCAGTCAGGCCGTCGGCATGGGCAAGGCGCTGGCGGATGCATTCCCTGAAGCGCGGCTGGTCTTTCAGGAAGTGGATGACGCCCTTGGCCTGAAGCTTTCCAGTCTGATGTGGGACGGGCCCGCCGACGCCTTGACCCTGACCGAAAACGCCCAGCCAGCGCTGATGGCGGTCAGTCTTGCGGCCATGCGCGTGCTGGAAGGCCGTGGCGTCACTGTCGCCAAACACGCAGCCTTTGTGGCGGGTCACTCACTTGGCGAATATTCCGCCCTTGCTGCAGCGGGGTCTCTGACGATTGCCGATACCGCACGCCTCCTGCAGATTCGTGGCCGTGCGATGCAGGCCGCTGTTCCGGTCGGCGTTGGTGCAATGGCGGCCCTGCTTGGCCTTGATTATAACACGGCTGTCGCTGTGGCTGCCGAGGCGGCAGAAGGCGACGTTTGTCAGGCGGCGAATGACAATTCGGACGGACAGGTTGTTGTGTCGGGGACACTGGCTGCCGTTGAACGTGCAGTCGCCATTGCCAAGGGCAAAGGTGCAAAACGGGCGATGCTGTTGAATGTGTCGGCGCCGTTCCATTGCGCCCTCATGCAACCGGCCGCCGATGCCATGGCCGAGGCCTTGGCACATGTGACCGTACTGGCACCTGCCGTTCCGGTCGTCTCGAATGTCCTGGCGCGCCCGATCCGCGATCCGCAGGAAATCCGGACGCGGCTTGTCGAACAGGTCACCGGCAATGTTCGCTGGCGTGAAAGCGTGAAATGGCTTGCGGACAATGGTGTCACACGCGCCTACGAAATCGGATCGGGCAAGGTTCTGACTGGGCTCGTCAAGCGCATCGCCGATACAGTTGAAGGGATCGCTATCAATGGTCCTGACGACATCGAAAAGATGGTCGCGGCGCTGATTTGAAAATTGCCCTGAAGCTCGGGACACAGACACATTTGGGGGACTGACAATGTTCGATTTGACCGGCAAGCATGCGCTTGTCACGGGTGCCACCGGCGGAATTGGCGGCGAAATAGCGGCAGCGCTGCACGCACGTGGCGCGACGGTCGCGCTCTCGGGCACCCGCCGCGAAGTGCTCGAAGAGCTGCAAGCCAAGCTTGGCGATCGGGCCGAGATTTTTGCCGCTGATCTCTCGGATCGCACATCCGTGGATGCTTTGATCCCGGCTGTGGAAAAGTCGTTTGGAAAACTCGACATTCTTGTGAACAACGCGGGGATAACCCGCGATAACCTGTTCATGCGCATGAAGGATGATGAGTGGGACAAGGTTATCGAGGTCAATCTGACGTCGGGTTTCCGGCTGTGCCGCTCGGCGCTGCGTGGCATGATGAAGCGCCGCTTCGGTCGCATCATCGGCATTACCTCGGTTGTTGGCGTCACCGGAAATCCTGGCCAGGGCAATTACGCCGCCGCCAAGGCGGGTATGATCGGTATGTCGAAGTCGCTCGCCCAGGAAGTTGCCTCGCGCAACATCACTGTCAACACAGTGGCACCCGGTTTCATCGAGACGGCGATGACGCACGTCCTCGACGATAAGCAACGCGAGACGATTCTGGGGCGTGTCCCGGCTGGCCGGTTGGGCACGAGTGCTGAAATTGCGGCGTCTGTCGTCTATCTGGCGAGTGATGAAGCAGCCTACGTCACGGGTCAAACGCTGCATGTCAACGGTGGCATGGCCATGATTTAATTGCGGAAAATCCGGGTTTTGAACAGACACGCAGTCAGGCGCATGAACCTGTCTGCCGACTGGTCAAGGCTCGGAAAGTATGCTAGCACGACCTCAACTCGCCTAGGGAATCCGGCCTTTACCGGTTGAATTGGCGGGCTTGGGGGTCGAACCAGAGGAGTGGGCAACGCGAACCTCTTCGATCAGGTCCGGATATGATACTCCGGGTCGAAGTCGGACAGTCGCAGCCAGCTAGTCACGGGGATGCCGGCCACTGAAGTCGGAACCGTTAAACGCCCGCGCCAATCCCTGGCGCAGGCTTGTCCAGTCAAATTAGAATCCAGTTCGAGGATTAGGAACATGAGCGATATCGCTGACCGCGTAAAGAAGATCGTGATCGAGCATCTCGGCGTTGAAGCCGACAAGGTGACAGAGAATGCGAGCTTCATTGATGACCTCGGATCAGATTCACTCGACGTAGTCGAACTCGTGATGGCCTTTGAGGAAGAGTTCGGCGTCGAGATCCCGGACGATGCAGCCGAGACGATCCTGACGGTCGGAGACGCAGTGAAGTTCCTTGAAAAGAACGTGCCTGCAGCCTGAGCCAGATTGGCTTGCTGTCAAGGATGATCTTTCATCGAAGGCCGCTCCGACGTATCGGAGCGGCCTTTGGTGCCAGTTAAACGACAATCGAGACAGGAATTGAGACTGGGGAGGCAGAGCCATGCCGGCAGTCCAACTGTCCAGATTTATATCGCAAATTTTAGCTGACCAAAGATAATGTCTGGGATAGATTTCCAATCCCGACGTTCTTAGAGATCCGGGCACTCGGGTGTGATCTGGACGGGGTATCGAAGCGAATGAGACGAGTCGTCATTACCGGACTTGGAATGGTTACACCGCTGGGATGCGGAGTTGAACCGACATGGGCCAATATCCGCGCTGCCAAGAGCGGCGCCGTCAAGATCACGGATTTTGATGTCTCAGACATGGCTTGCCAGATTGCTGCGCGTATTCCGCGTGGTGATGGCAGCAACGGCACGTTCAATGCTGATCAGTGGATGGAACCCAAGGAACAGCGCAAGGTCGACGAGTTCATCGTTTTTGCGATGGCAGCGGCGACCCAGGCGCTCGATGACGCCGACTGGCATCCGACCACGGAAGAAGATCAGACGGCAACCGGTGTTCTCATCGGGTCCGGTATCGGCGGTATTGGCGGCATTTATGATGCGTCGATCACACTGAAGGAAAAAGGCCCGAGGCGCGTTTCACCATTCTTTATTCCCGGTCGCCTCATCAATCTGGCGGGCGGCTATGTATCAATCACGCACGGTTTGCGTGGGCCCAACCACGCAGTTGTGACAGCCTGTTCAACAGGCACCCACGCAATCGGTGATGCAGCGCGCCTGATTGCGCTGGGCGATGCCGATGTCATGGTGGCCGGTGGCACGGAAAGCCCTGTCAACCGCTTGTCCATTGCGGGCTTCGCGGCCTGCAAGGCATTGGTCACATCCTACAATGATGACCCGACCCGCGCGTCACGACCCTATGATCGGGATCGGGATGGCTTCCTCATGGGCGAGGGCGCAGGCGTCGTCGTTCTGGAAGAACTGGACCATGCGCGTGCACGCGGCGCCAAGATCTATGGCGAAGTGATCGGCTACGGCATGTCCGGCGATGCATTTCATATCACAGCACCGTCGCCGGAAGGTGAAGGCGCCTACCGTTGCATGGCAGCCGCCATCAAGCGGGCCGGGATTTTGCCGTCGGATATCGATTACATCAACGCCCACGGCACCTCGACCATGGCGGACGGAATTGAACTTGGCTCGGTAGAGCGGTTGCTCGGAAATGCGGCGGGTTCGGTTGCCATGTCTTCGACCAAGTCGATGACCGGTCATCTGCTCGGCGCAGCAGGGGCGATCGAGGCTATTTTCTGTGTCCTCGCGATGCGCGACGGCATCCTGCCACCGACGATCAATCTCGATAATCCATCCGTCGAAACTGCCGTCGATCTTGTGCCGCATGTTGCCAAGCCCAAGGATATCAATATTGCGCTCTCCAATTCCTTCGGTTTTGGCGGCACCAATGCAACCTTGATCATGCGGCGCGACGTGGCATAACCGGCACACATTATCGGGTTGCGCGTCCCGTGTTTCGAGCACTGGACGCCGTTTCGCCATATTTTCGCGATTGGTGACCCGGTAGATTGCTTGTTTGAGGCATCGTCTCAAATGGAACGTCCTGACTCAAGTCGCTCGACAGGAGCCGTTGACCCGATGATACCTGCGACCAACGATCCGAATTCCGAGACAGACGTCGTGACTGCTCCGACTGTCAACAGCAACGACCGGATCAGTGTCGCTCAGGACATGACAGCTACGACCAGTGCAGACGGCGCGCCCGAGTTAAAGGCTCTGTCGCCCGAGGGACATGCGCATGATCCAGAGTCTGTGGTAAAGGTTCCCGAGCCGGATAGCGCGGTGGACGGCAACATGGGGTCCGCTCCCATTGTCCGCATTGAACCATCAGAGCCGCATGCTTCGGTCAGTCCGGAACCGGCAACGCACAGGATTGAGCCTTCTCTGGCCCCGGTAAGTCCGCGAGGGTCATCTGAAGCAGACGCGCCGACGATCATGATTGCCCCGACGCCTCGGGCTGTGACACCGCCGCCACTGCCGACTGCTGCAATGCCTCCGCCGCAACCGGCCATGGCGTCGCAACAAGCGTCTAATCTTCAGCAACGACAGTCGTCAGTTGCTGAAGCCTATGCCATGCCAAGCACCATTGCGCCGACGGAGCAAAAGAAAAAGCGGTCGCGCTTCAGATCGAAGGCGGCTCGTAGTTCGGTTGTTGTCGTTTTCGACGGCTTGATGTCGCTTGCGACGATTATAGCACTGCTCCTATGGGTCACGGCCTTTGCCGGGATGCATGAATTCGACCTGCCTGGACCATTGGCGGCATCGGCTGTCGTTGTCATTCCGGCCAAGAAATCGCGCGATGAAATTGGAGATATCCTGCAGGATGCGGGTGTGGTTTCAACAGGCTGGGTTTTTGTCTACGGGTCAGCAATCGCTCAACTGTCGGATCTGAAGGCTGGCGAATACGAGTTCCGTCCGCACGAGTCCATGCGGGAAGTGGCCGAGGAGTTGCAGCAGAACAAGGTTGTTCAGCATAAGATTACCTTCCCTGAAGGCTGGACGAGCGAACAGATTGTGCAGCGTCTGATCGACGACCCTGTCCTGACAGGTAAAATCGTCGCGATACCGGAAGAAGGCTCCCTGTTACCGGACACCTACACCTTCCCGCGTGGCGAAACCCGTCAGCAGATTCTGGATCTGATGCGCAAGAATCAGGAACGCCGCCTCACGGAGATCTGGGCACATCGAAACGCCGATATGCTGAAGGAGCTGAAGGTCCCGAAGGATCTCGTCATCCTGGCTTCGATCATCGAAAAGGAAACGTCGAAGCCCGAAGAACGCGCCCGTATTTCGGCGGTCTTTGTGAACCGACTGAATCGCGGTATGCGGCTTGAGACCGATCCGACGATTCTTTACGGCCTTTACGGCGGGAAGGCCTGGAGCGAGTCCCGGACAATCACCAAAGCTGACCTCTTGGCTCCAAATCCCTACAATACATATAAAATCAACGGTCTCCCACCTGGCCCAATCGGCAATCCGGGTCGGGCATCGCTTGAGGCTGCCGCCAAGCCACTGCAAACAAACGAATTGTTCTTCGTGGCGGACGGAACCGGTGGTCATGCTTTCGCCGAGACGCTGGAAGAGCACAACAAGAACGTCCTGAGATGGCGGGAGATCGAGCGGCAGCGCAAGGCATCGGATAGTAATGGAGCTGCTGCAGCAATTCCCGGCTCGGGAACGGGCGTTCAGGCAGTCCAGGGGGGGGCGCCTGCCACGACATTGCCTGCACCGGCCAAGCCAACGGCTCCCAAGCCGCGCGTGAAGGTGCAGCCAGCAGTGCCTCAAACTCAGGACCAACCGCCTTCTGGCGCAAATTGACGTGATGCGCCTGTAACAGGCCGAGGCGATGATATGAGGATTTCTACGCCCTGACTGGAGTGGCGCTGGCCTTCATCCGAGCCGGTTCATGACTGTCGCGGGATTAGCAGATCATCAACAGATTGGCTGCTATCCGCTCGCGTCAGGCTAACGCATTATACGCAGTGACATCAGGAGACCAGGTTGATGGGTCTACAGAGCATGACCGGCTTTGCCCGAATGGACGGCTTCGATTTCGGGTACCGCTGGACCTGGGAGATGCGCAGCGTCAACGGCAAGGGTCTCGATATCCGGCTGCGGCTGCCCGGAGGCTTCGAGCGGCTTGAAATTCCTGTCAAGGAACGGGCCAGCAAGGTATTTTCGCGCGGCAACTGCTCGTTCACGCTCACCTTGCAGCGGGAAACGCCATCAACGACCCTGAAGGTCAACGAGCGTGTTCTCGATGCCGTGATTGAAGCGATGAACCTGATTTCGCTCAAGATTGACGCGACTGCGCCGACGCTCGACGGAATTCTGGCAATTCGCGGCGTGATCGAATCAGCGGACACGGAAGATGATCCCGAAACGCTGGCTGCGCTTGACGCCGTGCTGATCGCCGGGGCGGAAGCTGCGCTGAGTGCCCTTGCCTCGGCACGAGAGGCGGAAGGCGATGCGATCCGGACTGTCCTCGCGAGTCATGTCGATCGCATTGAGGCGTTGACCGAACTGGCAGAGACCAATCCGGCGCGCCGACCAGAGGTGATCCGTGATCGCCTGCAAAAGCAAATCGAGGATCTGATAGGTGCAGCGCCGGTCCTTGACCAGCAACGGCTCTATCAGGAGGCTGTGCTGATCGCGACCAAGGCGGATATCCGCGAAGAAATTGATCGGCTGCGTGCCCATGTCGGTCAAGCGCGGCAGATGCTGGCGGCGGGCGGCGCAGTCGGTCGGCGACTGGATTTTCTGGCGCAGGAATTCAACCGCGAGAGCAATACGCTCTGTTCGAAATCAAATGACAAGGACTTGACAGCGATCGGGCTGGACCTAAAAGCGGCTGTCGATCAATTGCGAGAGCAGATCCAGAATATCGAGTGAGCGCCAACCTCAGGAGTGTGCGATGGCCAGCCAAGGTCTTCCCCGGAGCCAGCAAGGGTCCGACCTCCAGAGCATTCGGCTCGACAGGCGCGGAGTCATGCTCGTGCTCTCCTCGCCGTCCGGGGCAGGGAAGGGCACATTGTCTCGCTTGTTGCTGGATACGGATAGGGAGATCGATCTCTCGGTTTCAGTGACAACTCGTGGCCGTCGTCCGAGCGAAGTGGATGGCGTCCATTATCATTTTACCTCGGTCGCGCGCTTTCAGGCGATGCGCGAAGCCGGTGAATTGCTCGAGTCAGCGGAAGTGCACGGCAATTTTTACGGGACGCCTGTCGAGCCCGTCGCACGCGCGCTGAAATCTGGCCGCGACGTCCTGTTCGATATCGACTGGCAGGGTTCCGTCCAGGTGCGCGAGCGGATGCCCGAGGATACCGTGACCATCTTCATCCTGCCGCCGAGCATGGCCGAATTGCGTCAGCGCCTGCAGCGTCGTGCCGAGGATGCATCGGATGTCATCGAGAAACGGCTGACCAATGCCAAGTTCGAAATGCAGCAATGGCAGCGGTTCGACTATGTCGTCATCAATGACGATCTCGATCGGGCGTTTGGAGACATCAAGGCGATTCTCCGGGCCGAGCGCCTGAAGCGCGAGCGCAGAACCGGTGTCGATGGGTTTATCGCCGGACTGATCGCGTGATTGAAGACGATCTGGCGCAATACGTCGGGCGTGCTAAAACACGGTCATGACCGAAGTGCTCTTCTATCATCTGGAATCACAGCCTCTGGATCGCGTCCTGCCGACGTTGCTCGAGCGATGCCTGGAGCGCGGCTGGCGGGTCTGCGTCCAGACCGGTTCCGATGAGCGCCGTGATGCGCTGGATCAGCACCTTTGGACTTATTCGGATGAGTCATTCCTCGCGCATGGCACAGTCAGGGAAGGCGATCCCGCTTCGCAGCCGATCTTTCTGACGTCGCTGCCAGAAAATCCCAATGAGGCCTCCGTTCGCTTTCTGGTCGATCGGGCCGAACCGACCGATCTCACCGGCTACACGCGCGCGGTCTTCATCTTCGATGGCAACGATCCGGAAGCGTTGGCCGATGCACGACGGTACTGGAAGCAGACCAAGGAGGCTGGACTGTCGCCAAGTTACTGGCAGCAGGACAATGGCAAGTGGGTGAAGAAGGCGTGAGTCCAATCGAAGACCAGCGGTTAAACTTCACAGTGTCTTAACCAAGTATGTCGAGCTTCCAAAAAATATATTTCAACAACTTGAAATAGCGAAAAAAACGATAGATACTAAATGAAATGCACCACTATCAAGAATTGAATTTTATAATGGAAGGCCGAGATGTCACGTTTAACTGCAACGATATCAAGTGTCGTTTTTCTTTCTTTCGTTATTTACACAAGTGGGATTGTGCTGGCGGATGATCAAATTAAATCTGTTATCAATAGAATTGGATATTGGCATATGCATATAAAGCAAACAACAATAAATTCGGGTAAGGCAACCGTCGAGCGCGACTTTGATCATTGCTATGATCTGCGCAACCCGGTGCCACCTGTCAATAGGCTATCACAATTCATGTGTCCGGTCTTTAATGTGCAGAAAGATCAACGATCCCTGCACACTCGGGCGGAGTGTACGTTTGCCAATAACGGGCATCTGACAGGCCGCACAGATGTCGAAATCGGTCGTGATGGTGTGACCGCCTCGTTCCGGCAAGAGGTGCATTCAAGCTGGATCAACGCAAGCGGTAGCCAGGCGAGCGTAGTCGCGTTGACGACCGGCAGACTGACGGGCGATTGCCCTGCAGGCACTGCTCCGGTCAGCATCCAGCCGGTCAATCCGGTCGAGAATTATATGCTCAATCATAACCGCTGACATGGAGCCAGCGCTTGAAAGCCGTTTCATCTAGGTAGTTCTACGATATGCGGCGACCGGTGCCCATGCTACCCGCCGGGCACCTGATCCTGCCAGTGTGGCCGGACATAACCGGTCGAGGCTGCCATGAGCGATGATGTCCGCGATTCCAACGGAACGATCCTGAAAGACGGCGACAATGTCACCGTGATCAAAGACTTGAAGGTGAAGGGAACGTCGGAAACCCTGAAGCGCGGGACCATGGTCAAGGGCATCCGACTGACCGATGATCCGGAACTCGTGGAATGTCGGGTTGAGAAGATCAAGGGGCTTGTGCTCAGGACCGAGTTTCTGAAAAAGGCCTGATGTCAGGACGCCAGCGCCTCTTCATATTCGCTGGTGAGCAAAAGCCACTCTTCTTCGGTTACTGCGATGGCCTTCGTCGTGTCGGACAGGGATTTCGAGAGATAAGCGCCGCGCGGGGCGTTCCGCTGGAAGAGGGTCGGGTCAGCAAGCTCACCTTCGACCTTGGCAAGCTGCTTCTGCAATTTGGCGAGTGTGTCCTCGGCTGCCTTGATGCGCTTTTTCAACGGTGCCAGCTCTTCGCGGCGCTGGGCGGCATTCTTGCGCTTGGCACCCTGGCCGCCCGTGCCGGAGCCGCCGCCGCGACGATCCTGACCGGCGCGTTCAAGCACATATTTCTTGTAATCCTCGATATCGCCATCGAAGGGCGCAACGCCGCCGTCTGCGACCAGCAACAGTCGATCGACGGTCGCTTCGACGAGGTGGCGATCATGGCTGATGAGAATCACGGCGCCTTCATAGTCATTCAGTGCCCGAATCAAGGCTTCGCGACTGTCGATATCGAGATGGTTCGTGGGTTCGTCGAGAATCAGCACATTCGGGCCAGCAAATGTCGTCAAACCCAGAAGCAGGCGTGCACGCTCTCCGCCCGATAGGTCCTTCGCCGGTGTGTCCATGCGATTCGTCGGCAATCCCATCTGGGCAACACGCGAGCGGACCTTAGGCGCGGGCTGGTCACGCATCAGGGTGGCGACATGTTCAACCGGGGTCTCGTCGGGGAAGAGATCATCAAGCTGATGCTGGGCAAACATGGCGATCGACAGTTTGCCCGCGCGTTTCATCTCGCCGGACATGGCAGGCAGGCGACCGGCCAAGAGTTTTGCGAAGGTCGACTTGCCGTTGCCGTTGGAGCCAAGCAGCGCAATGCGATCATCAACATCCAGCCGTAGGGTTATATCCTTCAGGATGGGTCGACCCGGCTCGTAGCCGACAGAGACGCGATCAAGCGCGATCACGGGTGGGGCAAGTTTCACAGTTGGCTGCGGGAACGAGAACGTCAGGCCCTGATCTTCGTTCAATTCGACGAGAGGGGCCATCCGCGCCAGTGCCTTCATGCGGCTCTGTGCCTGCCTGGCCTTGGTTGCCTTTGCCTTGAAGCGATCGATGAAGGACTGCATATGCGCACGCTGCGCTTCCTGCTTGGCCCGCATCTTCTGGTTCAGGAGCAGTTTCTCCTGCCGCTGCCGCTCGAAGCTGTCGTAATCGCCGGAATAGGCGGTCAGCTTGCACTGATCGAGGTGAACAATGAGATCGACGCAGGAATTCAGCAGATCGCGATCATGGCTGATGATGATGACCGTATGCGGATATTTCGCGATGTAATTCTCCAGCCAGAGCGTGCCTTCCAGATCGAGATAGTTGGTTGGCTCGTCGAGCAGGAGCAGGTCCGGCTCGGAGAAGAGGACAGCAGCCAGCGCAACCCGCATGCGCCAACCGCCGGAAAAGTCCGAACAGGGACGGGATTGGGCCGCGTGGTCGAAGCCGAGCCCCGAGAGAATCGTCGCTGCGCGGGCTTCCGCAGAGTGGGCGTCAATGTCGGACAAGCGGATATGGATATCTGCGATCCGATGCGGATCGGTGGCTGTTTCCGCCTCGAGCAAAAGCGCGGCGCGCTCCTTGTCGGCGGCAAGCACAAAATCGACCAACGTGATCTCGCTGCCCGGCGCTTCCTGGGCGACCTGACCGATCCGGGATCCCTTCGGAATGGATGTTGTCCCGCTCTCAACCACGATGTCGCCGGTAATGAGCTTGAACAAGGTGGTCTTGCCGGTGCCATTCTTGCCGACGAATCCGACCTTGGCTCCGGTGGGTACGATCACGCTTGCCTCATCAAGAAGCAAACGGCCAGCGATACGATATGTGACGTCCTGAACGATGAGCATGACGGTTCGATTAGCCGATGTTGCGCCGCACGTCGACCGGGAATGCGGGGCAACCGATGGATTGGTTTAAATCCCCCGTGTTTGAAGCCCTCTGTTGCCGAAAATGCCTTGCGCCATGAAGTGACGACCAGAGAGTTCAGGCGCGCAACCGGGCTGCACGATTAACCTCCCATTAACCTCTTGCCGGTCTTTTAGGGCTTCGTGATCGATTGCCGCACCCCCGACATTGCTCTGCCATTTCGTTGCCCGAATTGCAGGTCATCTCACTTTGGATGCGGGTGTCAAGGGGTTGTTGCCATGAGTGATTTTCGGATTTTGGCCTTGGGTGCGATGGCGCTTCTGTTCGCTGTTTACAGCGCCTCGGGCGATGGTCACGATGGTCCAAAGATCCGTACCGGCTCTACCGTCGAGAGTGCGACGGCCCGGGAGCTAACGGGCGAGATCACCGGATCGATCCGCACGGATGCTCAGCAAAAGCCCGCTTCGCGATACTGAGGCAGGGCAGTCACGACGACGAGAGTCAGGGGCGTGCAGCGACATAATATTGCGCACCGAAGGGAACCCAGGTGAGCATCGGCTCAAGGAAGCGAAGAAAGCGCAGGGCTCGCGGAAAAAAGATTCGATAGACCGGTCGCATCTGGCTGAAGCCTGCCGAGCGAATTCGCTTCAGCATCAAGGATGCGTCGATCAGCACAGCATTTTCGTCGAAGGGACAGTTATTCACGGCGGCCAACGTCAGCGGATTGCGCGGGTTGTGTTCAAAGATGAAGAACCGACCACCGGACTTCAGCACGCGACGGATTTCCTGCAACAGGGCCACATGCTCTGTTTCTGGAATATGGTGAAAAACGCAGGCTGTGAAGACGACATCGAAACTCTGATCCGGGAACGGCAGGAGCTTGCCGTCGAAAGCGAGAAATGTCGCAGCTCCGGGGAAGCGCTCCTGCGCGATCTCCAGACTTTTCTGGCTGACGTCAATGCATGTCAGCGTCGCTTCAGGCAGGTAGCGGCGGAAATAGGGTACTGACCCGCCGATGCCGCAGCCAAAATCCAGCACGGATGACGTCGCAGGAAGCCCGGCCGCCGTGATCTGTCCGGCGACATCACGAATCTTGTATTCGGCGAAATAGTCGGGGCTTTCGCCGGAGGCGGCTATGCTCTTGGTATGCATGTCCCGGTATGAATGGGCAAATTTGTCAAACTCGGACACATCCATGTTCGTTCCCTCGGCTGATGCGAGAGATCTACACGCTTTCGCCCAGTCTTGCATCTTCCTGAATTGACTTTCGTCAGGCAACCAGACCCGTGATCGGCTTTACCTTCGCGCTATCAGGGAAAATATCGCTCGCCAGAACCTTTTCATCCAGCCCGACATGCTCGTGCAACAGGCCCTTGAAGATCGCTCGCAGGTCCGTCGTGGGAGCAAGGTCGCGGTTCTGGTACAATTTTGCCTCCGCCAGACCAGGCCAGTCAGCGACGACCCGCCCGCCCTTGACGGCTCCGCCGACGATAAACGCCACCGTGCCGGTACCATGGTCCGTGCCCAGCGTCCCGTTCATGCGTGCAGTCCGACCGAACTCGGTTGCAACGACGATCACCGTCTCATGCCAGACCGACGCCATCTCCGACTTTAGCCCTTCAATCGCGGCATCGAGCGAGCCGAGCAATTTGTTGAGCTGGCCGTCGACAGGCTTTTCGTTGGCATGTGTATCCCAGCCAAGGAAGCTCATTGAACCAATGCGCGGTCCATCATCCCGCGCCAGCAGCTTGCCTGCGGCAACACCGGCTTCCCGGAATGTGCCGGCATCTGGCCGTTTCGGTTGGCCCGGCTTGCCAGCCATGTTGGGATCGGAGGCTGTCCGGTCAACCGATAGCGCCTCATTGAACCTGTTCGCCAGTTCGGCATCCGTATGGTTATAAATCGCGAGCAGCCGGTCGCGCGTATTATCGCTGGCTGGCGGAAAGCCGACGGGCAACCAGGTGACGACGGGTGCCTTGCCACGCATGACCAGCGGCACTTCTGCGCCGACCGAGATCGCAGACACCGGATTGATGCGTTCACCCTTCGGGATGGCGCCGGTGGCCCGGTTCAGCCAACCCGTCGACACCCGACCGACCCCGCCGAAGCCGGATTCGAGCACGTCCTGACCATCGAAGTGGGACCGTTCTCGATAGGGAGAAGCTGCCGCGTGGACGATAATGGCCTGCTTATCCGCATAAAGCGCGGCCAGGGTCTTCATGGCGGGATGCAGGGCAAACATATCATCCAGCTTGACTGCCGGTTGAGGCCCGTCGAGCGGGAGGATCAATCCATCACGGATCTTTTCGTATGACGGATCGCCGTAGGGCGCGACCGCAGCAAGCCCATCCAGTGCGCCACGCAGATTGACGAAAACAAAGCGCGGATCGCGGCTTGCCGCTGCCTGAGCGGGTTTCGGCATATGGTTCCAGGCGACCAGAGCGCCACCGGTGACGAGAAAGCCGCGTCGGGAAACTGCATGCAATGCCATTTTCGCTCTCCATAAAACACGCCGGGCCTCTTGACGAAGCTGTGGGGGCGTGGCCTCAAGCGGCTCTGAAACAATGTCTTAAAGTCAATGCGATCATGATTTCTGAACAATCCAGCACTATTGTGGAGACATCATGTCCACATCGTGTCTCGGCAAGAACACTGTGCCTGTTGCGTTAAAATGCTGTCAATCCGGAGTTTTTGAATGAGCGTCCTCGTCACTGGCGGAGCAGGCTATATCGGAAGCCACATGGTTTGGGGATTGCTCGATCGCGGCGAGAGCGTCGTCGTGCTTGATCGGCTATCAACGGGATTTGACTGGGCCGTCGCACCCGAGGCGAAACTTGTGGTCGGTGATATCGCGGATGATGACCTGCTCGACCGGCTCATCGCCGAACATGACATAGAGTCGATCATCCATTTCGCAGGGTCGATCATTGTTCCGGAGTCGGTCGCGGACCCGCTTGGCTATTATCTTAACAACACCGTCAAATCCCGCGCGCTGATCGCCAGTGCCGTTCGAAATGGCGTCAAGCAATTCGTGTTTTCCTCAACTGCTGCCGTCTATGGCGATCCCGACGAGATCCCCGTTTCCGAGGAAGCGCAGCTAAGGCCCCTGTCGCCCTATGGCACGTCCAAGCTGATGACCGAGATCATGCTGGCCGATGTCGCAAAGGCGCATGACTTTCGCTATGTCGCCCTGCGCTATTTCAATGTCGCCGGTGCCGATCCACGCGGACGCACCGGTCAGTCGACGCAGGGTGCGACCCATCTGATCAAGGTCGCCTGCGAGGCAGCGCTCGGCAAACGCGCCGGAATCAGCGTCTTCGGCACCGACTATGACACGCCCGATGGCACGGCCGTGCGCGACTATATCCACGTTAGTGACCTGATTTCAGCGCATATCGGGGCACTTGACCATCTGCGAACCGGTGCGCCGAGTCTTGTGGCCAATTGCGGCTATTCGCGCGGATTTTCCGTGCTTGACGTGTTGCGGGCGGTCGAATCGGTTGCCGGTCGCAAGCTCACGGTCGACTATGCGCCGCGCCGCGCCGGTGACAGCCCTAAGGTGGTCGCAAAGTCGGATCGCGTCCGCCAGGTGCTCGGCTGGCAGCCGAAATGGGATGATCTCGACACCATTGTCGCCCATGCGCTCGCTTGGGAAGACAGCCTGAGACGCCGGAATCAGGTCTGATCACGACCCGCACCCCGGCGACGGCCCTTATGGCATGCGTGTAGTGCGAATTCGGCTCACGCCAAAACTGAAAATTTAGGCACCATTTACCATGCCGAGGTCGAAAATTCCGAATGTGCGCGAGGCCTTGCCTAAATCTGTGTCAAATTGGCCACGTCGACGCCAGAACGATGTGAAGAGCGGCTGAAATGGTCCGAAGATGGTTCAAAATTCAGAAAACAGAGTTTATGATCCAACTTATTCGACGGCCGTGAACGATCTCGTTTGCGCGGCTTAGCGGTGGGGCGACCATGTAAATGGCCAAACCTGGCGTCGAGATCAACGGAACCAACAGGGGGTTCACTATGAAGTTCAAGTTCCTTGCGATGGCTGCTGCCGTCGCTGCAACAGCCACTTCGGCTGGCGCTGCTGACCTCAACAAGCCTGCCAAGGCTGCAGTTGATTACGTCAAGGTTTGCGATGCTTACGGCGCAGGCTTTTTCTACATCCCGGGCAGCGACACCTGCTTGAAGATCGGTGGTCGTGTGTATTTCGACGTTCGCACCGGAACGGGCGCTTACAACCGCATCGCTGGTTCGACGACTGCGAACACAATTGCGACGAACTCACGTACATTCACGCCTTTCTACACCCGCGACGCGATCTACTTTAACCTCGACGCTCGCTCCAACACCGAATTCGGCCTGCTGCGTTCGTTCGAAGAGCTCCGCGTTCGTTACACGACCAACCAGTCGGCTGCTGGTCCTGAGATCGATCTGACCTACGGCTACGTCCAGTGGGGCGGGTTCACGGCTGGTAAGGCACGTTCGTTCTACGACTTCACGCCTGCTGGCTACACGATGGGCTTCGATTATGTCGCCTATCAGACCAACACGCTGCTCAACACCGTTGGCTACACCGCCAATTTCGGCAATGGCGTGACCGGCACGATCGCCTTGCAGGACTCGACCACTGCTGACGGCACCTACAACATGATCCTTCGCAACGAAGGCACGGCGCTTAACGCGGCTTTCACGACCGACAACTACGGCGGCAATCAGATGCCTGACGTTGTTGCTAATCTGAACGTCACGCAGGCTTGGGGTAGCGCACAGATCTCTGGTGTTCTGCATCAGGATTACAGCGCTTCTGCAGCAGTCGGCTCCAAGATGGGCTACGCCATCGATGCTGGCGCAGAATTCAAGCTTGACCAGATCGCCAAGGGCGACAAGGTTGCCGTCAACGGCGGCTACTCGGTTGGTGGCGTTGGTTACATCACGCCATTCGACAGCGGCGCTGGCACGATCGGCAAGTCCTTCCGCCCGGGTAACTACATCGGCGAAGACTGGGCTGTTGACGGTGGCGCAATGCGTCAGACGAAGGCTTGGGGTGTCGTTGGCAGCTTCGAGCACAACTTCAACCCGAACTTCCTGGTTGACGTTGATCTGTCTTACGTTGGCGTGAACGGTTACAACAACCGCAGCGAGTCGACCACAACGGCAGCCGCAACTCTCAAGTGGATCCCGACAGCTGATCGCAACTTCTACATCGGCTTCGAAGCTGAGTACGGCTCGATCAACTACACTTCGGCCACGAAGACCGCATACGCCGCTGCTGCTCCGACGGGCGGTTACGGTACGCTTGCAAACGCTTCGGGCGCAGAGTTCGGCATCCGCGTCAACCGCGGCTTCTGATCTCGGCAGAGCGTTTACCTGATAACTTAGTTTATCAGGTAAATATTGGAGCTTAAGTAGTTGAAAGCCAGCTGAATCCCAAGGGTTCAGCTGGCTTTTGATTTTTTGGAGCAAGTTGCGAAATTCGTAAATTGACTGATCCTCGAACCCATAGTGTTTGAATTCGACGGACTTGGGTGTCGTGGAAGCTGCGGGCTGAGGTCTGAGTCTATTTCGACAATCATTCAGTCTCGATCGAAACCGGGCTTGTCAGTAAGACCCCGTGCTGGTGTCAGTCAGGCAGCACGAATCAAACGAGGCCGTGCCGCTCTCAACGGGTTCGGGATGTGATCTTGTTGCAAGCAAATCAAAGAACCAAGCTGGATTGGTCAGAAGCCATCCCTCTCGTTGCGTTTTCTCTCCAGTCCGAATCGAAGCGTCAGCTGTGTCGCAAATGGCGTGCGCGCTGCAAGGGCTGTTGGTGTCGTGATGGAATCGTCCCTTGAATCGCAAGCGTTATCGCAAAAAAGGCGGTAAGTCCGTCGGCGTGGCGTAAGACGCTGCTTTTCGTCGCCCGGGATGGGGATCTTGGTGAATAAAGCGTAACGGTCAGACAGGTGATGGACGCACAAAAAGTGGCGCATTTCAGCCTGTTTGCATCTCTTTGCGGCATTCGGTCACACTCTTTGTGACATCACTGCAACACATTTTCATAACTGGCTTAGTTGCCGGATTCAGGGCTTTCATCGGCGGGTGAGTTAGGACAATATCATCCTACGACGTCACGTTGGCTACCGGGTCCGGTGAAAGTAGTGTCGTTGAAAGATTGCAGATGAACCACTCTGGTCCATCAAGTTCCGTATCAGGAGGCACCATGCATATTAAGTCCCTGGCCCTCGTCGCCGCAGCCGTATTGACGGCTGGCGCCGCTCAGGCAGCCGATCTAAACAAGCCCGCCAAGGCAGCCGTTGATTACGTCAAGGTTTGCGACGCTTATGGCGCAGGCTTCTTCTACATCCCGGGCAGCGACACCTGCTTGCAGATCTCGGGTTATGCCCGTGAGACCTGGCAGACCGGTGGCAGCAAGTCGATGACCTCGATCGGTGCAGCTCAGTTCCTCGGCCCTTACGGTGGTTCGACTTCTGGAACGACAAGTGGTCGTACGCGTAACGCTTTCGTTTCGCAGACTGAAATCGAAGTCGATATCGACGCTCGTACAAACACGCAGTATGGCCTGCTCCGCAGCTATGAGTCGATCGATGTCGACTTCAACTCCGGTGGCGCAACGACAATCAATCTGAACCGTGGTTTCGTCCAGTGGGGTGGCTTCACAGCTGGCCGCATCGAGTCGAACTTCACGTTCTTCCAGGGTTACAACGAAGAGCTGAACTTCTCGGAACTGGCGTCTGACTATCAGACCAATGCTGTTTCTTATCAGGCTTCGTTCGGTAACGGCGTCACCGCCTTGATCGGTCTCGAAGACTCGACGACGTCGACCCGCACGACTTCGACAGGCGGCTCGTTCGCTTATCAGGGCAACAAGGTTCCTGACGTTGTCGGTTACCTGAACGTGACCCAGGCTTGGGGCTCTGCTCAGCTCTCGCTCGCTGCACACAATGTGTACGGCACGGGTAATGCAGTTAACGTCAACAAGTGGGGCTACGCAGCTCAGGCTGGCGTCTGGTTCAACCTGCCGACCCTCGGCGCTGGTGACAAGATCGGCTTCCAGGCTGCTTACGCTCAGGGCGCTCTGAAGTACACGTCGGCTGGTGAAATCGTTGCTGGTCTGACCAACACCGACATCGGCACCGACGCTTCGGTTACGACCGCTGGCGCAGCCAAGCTGAACACCGCCTGGAACGTTTACGGCTCGATCATTCATAACTTCTCGTCCACTGTGAACCTCGCCATCGGCGGCGGTGTGCAGGGTTACACGGGTTATGATGGTCTCTTCGCTGGCGGCACCAAGGTTGGTTACACTGAAGGCGAAATCGGTGCAACGCTCGCTTGGACCCCGGTCAAGGGCCTGCTGTTCGACGCATCGGTTGAATATGCTAACACTGCATTCACATCGGCTACCAAGACTGTTTATGCAGCTCAGGGCCTGCAGAACGCCGACGCCTGGATCTTCGGTCTGCGCGCCAAGCGCTCGTTCTGATCTGATTGATCTAATCTGACGGAAAGCCCGGTGAGCAATCACCGGGCTTTTTGCTGTTTGGATCTGCCTGAAAGTATCGTCGCGACGAAGGTACGCTCGATAACTCAGCGCTGCCTTGCAGCTTTATCAGTCGGCCCTGGTCCCGTCCCCACGGTTGCCATTCAAGAAGCGCTCGATCATACCAAGTGTCTCGTCGTCTTCGAGCAAAGGCGCATGTGCTTCATCGGGCACGATATGGCATGCGATGGACGGTTGGCGCTCTGTCATCTCGTTTAGGATGCGATCTGTCAGAATATCGGACAGGCTACCGCGCAGTACGAGAACCGGCTTTTGGGCAAGCGCGTCGAACGCCTCCCACAGTTCCTGCAATTTCGTTTCTGGTGTCAGCGCGGCCAGGCCGAGAGCCAGGGCCGGATCATAGTCGCTGACCGGCTTACCCCCCACGTCGCGCCAAAGGCGTCGCGCATAGCGCTGCCATCCCGCATCATCAAGGCGCGGAAAGCCTGTGCCTTGCGAGACCGAGAGTGCGAAGACTGCCTGTTCCCAGGTCATGTCGCCTAGATCGCGTCCGACATAGCCCTTGATCCGGAGCAGTCCCTGCAAATCGATCTTCGGTCCGACGTCATTGAGGATGGCACGTTCGAAGAGCTGAGGCCGGATCAACGCCCCGAGCATCAGCTGAATGCCACCGCGCGATGTGCCAATCGCCTGCACCGATTGGAGCCCCAACCCGTCGATCAGTGCGAGGGTATCGGCCAATTCGACAAGTGGTGAATAGCGGTCTGGTTGGGGATCACGATCCGACAGACCCCTGCCGCGATAGTCCAATGTGATGATGCGCCTGCCCCTGGCCACCAGATGCGCTGCCAATGGCTCGAAGTCCCGGCTGTTGCGTGTCAGACCCGCCAGACAGAGGATGGGTAAGTCCGCGCCATTTTTGGCACCATAGTCGCGGCCAGCGAGCTTCAATCCTTCGGACGACTGCCACTCCAGCGGTTCAAAAGCGGTGTCCAGGGAATCCTGGATCACGTCAAGTCTCGAAACCTGCGGCGTAAAAGCGGGATATTCGGTTGCTTGCCCGGTCATGGCTGGTTCCCTTCATGTTCCGTTGACAGTGAGCTAGCTGCTTTTTCACGGAAAGGACAACAATGATTGCCTGCCAAAGGGCAATCTGATGCCCTGGCTGAATCGCGGTCCAGCGACGTTGTCAGGCGTTGTCAGTTGCCCTGTGTGTTGCTGGCCGGACCGATTGAACCGGTTGTTTCGCGCGCGCCGACACCGCGCCGCAGGTCATCGGCGATCATCAGGCGCTTTCCCTCGAGCCGGAAGCGATAGACCTGAAGGTTCTCGAGCACGCGCTGGACATAATTTCGGGTTTCGGAGAAAGGAATCCGTTCCATCCAGTCGACGATGTCAATGTCAGGCGACCTTGGATCACCATAGGCCTGAACCCATTCGTGAATACGTCCTGGACCCGCGTTATAGCCTGCAATCGCCATGACGTAGTTTCCGTCATAGTTCTTCACGAGATTATTCACATAGGCCGTTCCCAGCCTCACATTATAGCGAGGATCGGTCTTCCACGCGTTCTTGTCGTAGGGAATGTGCAGCATCTTTGCCGCATCGCGTCCCGTGTCCGGCATCACCTGAAAGATCCCGGTCGCGCCTGCGGACGAGACATCGGCTTGATTGAATTCACTTTCCTGCCGCGTAATGGCGAAAGCGAGAGCCTTTTCCAGCCCGGATGTATCGATATCCTCGGGCAAGCCGCGTACCGGGAATGCCAGCGCCTGCATGTCGAGACCGCGTTGCGCCGCTGCCTTGCCTGCCGTCACCGCGAATGTGTACCAGCCCTGCCGTTCCGCCATGTCTATCAGGACCGCGACCTGACCCGACGTCGGCAGGGATTCGGCCATATATTTGTAGAACGGCGTCGCCAGATCCTTGCGGCCCATCGCATTCAGCTTGGCAAGGGCCGCGAAGCGGTCGTCGTGTTCAATGGCAGTCCTGTCCGCCGACGTCGGTGTGACAGTGCGGCTCAACCCCAGATCTGTCAGCCCGAGTTTGGCCCTTGCCATCTGACCATAGAAGGTGAAGCCAAACTCTGCCGCACGCGTGTAATAGTCCCGGGCGGAACCGCCAGCTCCGGCCTCTGCGGCGCGGCCCATCCAGTAGAAGGCGCGCGCGCGTGTGACTGGCTTGCCCGAGGCTTCGGCGACCTTGGCGAAATGCACCAATCCGACGCGCGGCTGTTTCAGGTAGCGGAACGCGTACCAGCCTTCGTGGAACTCGGCCTCCGCCTGATTGGCGGCTGTGGACCCAAGATGGCCATCGACAATCTCGAAGGCCAGTTTCGGGTTTCCAAGATCGAGCACCTTGCGGGAAACAATCCGCTTCTCCTCCCACCATTGATCCGGCGAGACCATGAGACGCGGATCCTTGGGGGCACGCAGCAGATATTCTGCCGCTTCCTGCCAATGTTCCTGACGCCGCGCATATTGGGCCCGTCCGAAGATGTAGGATGGCTCCTTCGTGAGGGACGCCGGCACCTCGGCCAGCAATCGACCGGCATCGGGCGCATTTTTCTCGACGGCCATCCGCGCAGCCGCGAGCTTCTCGTAGTCCGGGCTCATGTGTTTGGCGATGCGAACGGCATCCGTCACATGACCGGAGAAAAGCGCGAGATCAAGGCGCTCCTTGAAGTCCTCCAGTGACATCAAGGACTTGAATTCAGTGGCAATCGTCGCCTCGTCCTGATCGGTCAAGGAGGTATCCAGCCAGGCCGCATGAATCTGTGTCTTGGCTTCGGCTGTCTTGCCGAGCGCCAGATAGGCGCGGGCCAGCATCATGCGGCCACGCACCGAATAGGGGTGACTGCCCTGGAAGGCCTGAATGACAAGTTCCGGGCCGGGATTCTCGCGTTCCAGGGCTTGTTCGGCCCGGCGACGGAAGAGCTCCGGTTCCGGCCATGTGGGGTTGTTGATCGCGAATTGGGTGATCGCCGCAGCGGACAGATCACCGACGCCAACGCGGATCAGATACCAGTCGACAATCTTCTGTTCGACGCGATCGAGTTGCGATTCCATGTCGCGCGCTGAATGCACATCACCGTGGTCGGCGGCAGCGAGCGCGCGTTGCAATGTGCCTGGGTCAGCCCAGGCGACTATCTGGCCCATCGGCACTGAAAGCGCTGCGCCGATCACTGCGGCTGCGGCGAGGCGCCTGACTTGATCGACCATGACTGGCTCCTGACAGCTCATCTTATCGGTTGACCGGCCCTGCGGCTTGCTGGCTCCAGATTTTCAGCCAACTGCAAGCAAAGCGTCGCAAGTCCAGATCCATCCCGATCAAATTGGCATTCAATTCTCAATATAGCTCAATCCATGCACATATATGAGCATGAAAATGACATGAGCAACTTGTCCGCACCTTGCGCGAAGATGGTCAATTTTTCCTTAATTTTCGTTGATTTACGGCGAGGCCTCGACCGAGGTGGGCGTCCTTGATGCCGATAGTGGGCGGGGAGCGCGTGCGGTGCCACACATTATCCGTTGGTTGACGCATCTTTTTGACCAAAAATTTGACAGATACATGGCTTTTCGTGGTCAAGACGCTTGCGCAATTTGTCACAATACTTAGGTTACGGGTCCGGTTTTAGAGTAGGGGAAATTCGAAGATGTCGAAGGGGCCGCACCCGTTCAAGGGGTCCATGCCAGCGCTGGTCACACCATTTGCCGATGGCAAGCTGGATGAAGCTGCCTATGAAGCCTTTGTTGCCTGGCAAATCGAGGAAGGGTCCAACGGGCTCGTGCCGTGCGGGACGACGGGCGAAAGCGCGACCATGACGCACGATGAGCACAAGCGTGTGATCGAACGGACGATCAAGATTGCCGCTGGGCGCGTCCCCGTAATCGCGGGTGCTGGTTCGAACAATACGGCAGAAGCCATCGACCTCGCGCGTTTCGCCGAGAAGGCAGGGGCCGACGCCCTTCTTGTTGTTGCTCCCTATTATAACAAGCCGAGCCAGGAAGGACTTTACCAGCATTTCAAGGCAGTTGACGCGGCTGTTGGTATCCCTGTCATCGTCTACAACATCCCGCCACGCTCAGTTGTGGATATTTCGGTTGATACGATGAAGCGCCTTTACGATGATTGTCCAAACATCATTGGCGTCAAGGACGCGACGATGAATCTCAACCGCCCATCGCTCGAGCGAATGGCGATTGGCACGGATTGGCTCCTGTTGTCTGGTGAGGACGGAACAGCGCTTGCCTATATGGCGCATGGCGGACATGGCTGCATCTCGGTGACCGCGAATGTTGCTCCGAGACTTGTCGCCGAATTCCAGGCGGCCTGCCTCGCGGGTGATTTCTCGTCGGCATTGGCCTATCAAGACAAGCTGATGCCGCTGCATCGGGCGCTGTTTCTGGAACCGAATCCGGGTGGCCCGAAGTACGCGCTTTCCAGACTTGGACGAATGCGCAACGAGTTGCGCCTGCCTATGGTCAAAGTATCGACCGCCGTTGAAGCGGAAATCGATGCTGCCTTGCGGATTGCTGGCCTTCTCAATTGAGAAGACCTCTGAGCTGAGACCCTGATGACCGAACATAAGGATCTGGAACGCAAGATCGCGGCCGAGAATCGGAAGGCGCGGTTCAATTACGAGGTCATCAATGTCTTTGAAGCGGGCATCGTGCTGACCGGTACGGAGATCAAGTCGCTGCGTGGCGGCCGTGCAAATATTACGGATAGCTATGCCGCCGCAGCCGGAAGCGATTTTGTCCTTTATAACGCCTATATCCCGGAATACCTCCAGGCTAACCGGTTCAATCATGAAACGCGTCGTCCGCGCCGATTGCTTCTGCATCGCCGGGAGATCAACAAGCTCATGGGTGCGACGGAACGTGAGGGACTGACGGTCGTCCCTCTCGATATTCATTTTGATGACAAGGGGCGCGCGAAGATCAAGCTTGCTCTGGCGAAGGGCAAAAAGCTGCACGACAAGCGCGAAGCGGACAAGGACCGCGACTGGAAACGCGAGCAGGGCCGTTTGCTCAAATCCCGCGATTGAGAACCGGACAAGCTTCTGCTGACCGGCTCAGATTACGCCATCACGGCGCATGTCCATGAAGATATTCCTGAACATGTCCGTCGTCAGTACGCCGGTGTTCGTATTGTACCGCGAACAATGATAGCTGTCGTAGAGCGTCAGTTCCGGCGTCAGTTGATGTTTTCCGCCATGTGAAAATTTGAACAAGGCGAGGCGCTGGCCGAAGGTGCGCACGACACTGTCGTGGGCGATCTTGCCAAGGGCTAGAATGGCCGAAATTGTTTTGTGGTGTGCAACCGTGCGCACCAGAAATGGCCGACACGCGTTGATTTCGGCAGGTGTTGGTTTGTTTTCCGGCGGAACGCACCGGACGGCATTCGTGATCGCAGCTCTTGTCAGGTGCAGCCCATCATCAATTCGGGCGGCAAACTGTCCGTCCGACAACCCAAATTCCGCGAGCATCTGGTAAAGGAGATCGCCGGCATAGTCGCCCGTGAACGGTCGACCTGTGCGGTTGGCACCACGCAGCCCCGGAGCTAGTCCCACGATCAGCACGCGCGCATCACGACCCATGAAACTGGGAACCGGCGAATTGAACCAGTCGGGTTCACGCCTACGCCAATCATCCCGAAATGCCTTCAGTCGCGGACAGAGATCGCAATCTCTATCCGGATCAAGCTTGACCTCGAGATCGCCATTGGCTGAAATCCGATCCGATTTCACCGTGTACGCTCAGATATCGTCGAATTCATCTTCGAAATCCGGCATGTGTCGTTGGCGTTGCGTTTCGCGCTCAGCCAAACGTGCTGCCCGCTCAGAGGGATCACGACCGATGCGTGACTGCAGTGTTGTCAGATCGATGAAATGATCGGCTTGCCGACGCAGATCGTCAGAGATCATGGGCGGCTGGGTTTGGAGAGTCGAGATGACCGACACTTTCTTGCCCTTGCGCTGCACGGCCTCGACAAGCCGCCGGAAGTCACCATCGCCGGAGAACAGAACCAGATGATCAATATGGTCGGCCATCTCCATCGCATCGACGGCCAGTTCGATATCCATGTTCGCCTTTATCTTGCGGCGTCCCGTGGCATCAAAGAACTCTTTCGTCGGCTTCGTGACAACCTTGAATCCGTTGTAGTCTAGCCAGTCTATCAAAGGTCGGATTGAAGAATATTCTTGATCCTCAATCAGGGCTGTATAGTAAAAAGCCCTCATCAGGTAGCATCTTGATTGAAAATCCTGTAGCAGTCTTTTGTAGTCGATATCAAAACCGAGCGCTTTTGACGTTGCATACAGATTTGCACCATCGATGAATAGGGCGACTTTTTCACGTGTCTGAAACATTTTTACTTCTTCGTAATTATTTGACGAATCGTTCTCGTGGACGCGTAATGTCGCGTATCCTGAGTCCGGGTTGAAGTTTCCGATTTTCCCTCAAGTTGCCAGCAAACCTTCAGCCACCCCTGAACGCTGCGTTGGAGATCGAAGTCCCCCAATTGGTTCTTTCGGAAACAAAATGAATATAGCCGACTTCTTTAGCGATAGCCAGTAACTTCCAAAAAATTACGAATTTGAGTGGAATTACAACTCTCAGCAGCGTTTCAATCAGTAAAACAGATCGATTTTCTAAATCGGAGATATAGATATTATATTCTATACGTATATCTGCGGCGAATTATCGCAGAAATGCAAATTCATTCACATTCCCCTAACGTTTGGGACTGGATTTGATTTGACGAATCACGAGCAATGGATTTTTGCAGGGTCGGTTCATAGATACCAGATGACCTTGCTTCACAAGGATGTTCGCCAATCCGGCATCTCGTTTCCACCATTGCGTTTTGGAGCACAACGCTATAGGTATCTCGCTTCGCAGAAGCGTGAGACAGCGCCTGGACGCTGAATCCGAATCGTCAAGATATTTTGCACATTATCCCTCGGATCTTGTTTGGCATCCGGATGGATAAGGGCACAAGGCCCCGGAGACACATAAATGGCACGCGTCACCGTCGAGGATTGCATCGACAAGGTGGAGAATCGGTTTGAACTGGTCCTTCTTGCCGGCCATCGCGCCCGCATGATTTCCTCAGGTTCGCCGCTCACCATTGATCGCGACAACGACAAGAACCCCGTCGTTGCACTGCGTGAGATCGCAGATGAGACAATCAGTCCAGAAGACCTGAAGGAAGAGTTCATCCACTCGCTTCAGAAGTTTGTTGAAGTCGACGAACCTGAGCCTGAGGTTGTTCCGATGATTGCGGCAGCTTCTGGCGAGGACGACGGCGAAGTCCAGTTTGACCGCATGTCGGAAGAAGATCTCCTCAAGGGTCTCGAAGGGTTGGTTCCTCCTGACAAGGAAGAGGAAGACTGAAACGCGGGTCGTAGCCCTTCCATCCGGCTGCCCGGATTGTTACGTTTGACGATCTTGAATCGTATTCGGATCGCAGCGACGGGACCGCAGCCATGATGCGTCAGTACGACCTCGTCGAGCGCGTCAAGCGCTATAACCCGCAGGCGGACGAGGCTTTACTCAACAAAGCCTACGTCTACGGGATGATGAAGCATGGGGCACAGAAGCGGGCTTCCGGCGACCCCTATTTTTCGCATCCGCTCGAAGTTGCTGCCATTCTGACGGACTTACGGCTCGACGACGCGTCGATTGCCGTTGCGCTTCTGCATGACACGATTGAAGATACAGACGCAACACGCGATGAAATCGACGGTCTTTTCGGACCCGAAATCGGGCAGCTCGTTGAAAGCCTGACCAAGCTGAAGAAGCTGGATTTTGTCTACAAGCAAACCCAGCAGGCTGAGAATTTCCGTCGTCTGCTTCTTGCCGTGTCCGACGATATCCGGGTCCTGCTGGTCAAGCTTGCGGACCGCCTGCACAATATGCGTACGCTTCACCATATGGCTGAGGCAAAACGGTTTCGCATCGCTGAAGAAACGATGGAAATCTACGCACCCTTGGCTGGACGCATCGGCATGCAGAGCATGCGCGAAGAACTCGAAGATCTCGCGTTCCAGCATCTCAATCCCGACGCACATCTCAAGATCACCGAACGACTGGCTGTCCTGGCTGATCAGAACAAGGACCTGAAGCCGAAGATCGAGTCGGCGCTGACTGAAAAATTGATGGCGAACGGCATTGTTGCGACTGTCAAAGGACGTCAGAAACGGCCTTATTCGATCTTCGTCAAGATGCAGCGCAAGGGCGTATCGTTCGAGCAATTATCCGATATCTTCGGCTTCCGGGTGCTGGTTCCGGGCGAAGACGACTGCTATCGGGCGCTCGGAATCGTCCACAGGACCTGGAAAATGGTGCCGGGTCGCTTCAAGGATTACATCTCTACGCCGAAGCAGAATGATTACCGCTCTTTGCACACGACGGTCGTTGGTCCGGCCGGACAGCAACGTGTCGAATTGCAGATCCGGACTGATGCGATGAACCGGGTCTGCGAGTTTGGCATCGCGGCGCACGCCCTCTACAAGGACGGCGGCAAGAGCGAGGGCCTTCAGCGCGAGTCCGGCGCCTTTGCGTGGTTGCGTGAGACGGTCGCGCGGTTGAATGATCCCAATCTCAACCCGGAAGAGTTCTTGGAGAATACCAAGCTTGAACTCTTCCATGATCAGGTGTTCTGCTTCACGCCCAAGGGCAAGATCATCGGACTGCCGCGTGGCGCAAATGCAATTGATTTTGCCTATGCGGTGCACACCGACGTCGGTAACACCTGCGTTGGAGCCAAGATCAACGGACGCATCATGCCGTTGATGACCGAACTATCGAATGGTGATGAAGTCGAAATCATCCGGTCGAAGGCGCAGGTGCCGCCACCGGCCTGGGAGAACATCGCGGTCACCGGCAAGGCGCGTGCCGCGATCCGCCGCGCCACACGCGAAGCCGTTCGCAAGCAGTTCAGTGGGCTAGGCAGGCAAATTCTCGAGCGTGTGTTTGAACGAGCCGGGCGACCATTGAGTGACAGCCTGTTGCAACAGGCCGCGCCCCGTCTCGGCCATCAAACAGTCGGCGATCTCGTTGCAGCGGTCGGGCGTGGCGAATTGACTTCAGATGGCGTGCTCAAAGCCGTTTATCCCGATTATCAGGATGAGCGCACGACTTCCAGTCCACGGGCATCGCAAGGCGATGGCTGGTTTGGCCTGGATCGTGGGCGCACGATGAAATTCCGCGTTCCGGGTGACGGCGAGGCGTCGGATCTGGCCATTCCGATTCGCGGCATCTCCGGGGAACTGCCGGTGCAGTTTGCGCCAGAAGGCGGCGCTGTTCCGGGGGATCGGATTGTTGGCATTCTCACGCCAGGCGAGGGGATCACGGTTTATCCAATCCAGTCTTCCGCCCTCAAGGAGTTCGACGATCAGCCGGAGCGTTGGCTCGACGTACGCTGGGATATCAATCCTGATGATCCCGTGCGCTTCCCGGCGCGGATAGCGCTCACCTCCCTGAACGAACCTGGCTCACTGGCCCAGATCGCTCAGGTTATTGCTGACAATGATGGCAACATTGACAATATCAAGATGATCCGCAAGGGAGCCGATTTCCACGAGATCATGATTGATCTCGAGGTTTGGGACCTGAAGCATCTCAACCGGATCACCAGTCAATTGAAGCAAAAGCCGATTATTTCAAGCGTTGCCCGAGCGAACGGCTAGTGAACCGCACGATTCACGCGTCAGACCAATCAGCTTTATCGGATAAGTCGATGTCTGCAGGGTGCCTCATGCGCGTCGCAGAGGCGTTTGTCGTACCTGGTGGTGAACTGAACTCTCCTGAAACAAGCCGGCATCTTACAAGGCCGAAGGATCGCTCCCTCCGAAGGCACTGGAAGCGGGGCAGGCGTCAACGCGCTCTCGCCAAGCAAAAAGCCCGGCGATTGCGCGCCGGGCTCCTTGTAGCTTCAGTTAGACGAACTTAGCCAGAATGAGCCAGAACTGCCAGCAACAGCAAGGCCACGATGTTCGTGATCTTGATGGCCGGGTTGACGGCCGGTCCAGCGGTGTCCTTGTAGGGATCGCCGACGGTATCGCCGGTCACCGATGCCTTGTGCGCATCGGAGCCCTTGAAGTGTTTGACGCCGTCCTTGTCAATGAAGCCATCTTCAAATGACTTCTTGGCATTATCCCACGCACCACCGCCCGAGGTCATCGAGATCGCGACAAACAGCCCGTTGACGATCACGCCCAGCAGTGAAGCGCCGAGTGCGGCAAAGGCCGAAGCCTTGGAACCCGACACGAGCAACACGCCGAAATAGACCACGATCGGTGCCAGCACGGGCAGGAGCGACGGGACGATCATTTCCTTGATAGCCGCCTTGGTCAGCATGTCGACAGCACGACCGTAGTCGGGCTTATCCGTGCCAGCCATGATACCAGGCTTTTCCTTGAACTGACGACGGACTTCCTCCACGACCGACCCGGCGGCGCGGCCGACAGCAGTCATGGCGATACCGCCGAACAGGTAGGGGATCATGCCGCCGAAGATCAGGCCGGCAACGACGTAGGGGTTGGAGAGATCGAAGGAGATCACGCCCATGCCCTTGAAGTAGAGATACTTCTCGGGATGAGCCGCGAAGTAGGTGAGGTCATTGGAATAGGCCGCGAACAGGACCAGCGCTCCAAGACCGGCAGACCCGATGGCATAGCCCTTGGTGACGGCCTTTGTCGTGTTGCCCACCGCATCAAGCGCGTCGGTGGTGTGGCGGACTTCCTTCGGCAGGCCCGACATTTCGGCGATACCACCGGCGTTGTCGGTGACGGGACCGAAAGCGTCGAGTGCGACGATCATGCCTGCAAGGCCGAGCATCGTCGTCACGGCAATGGCCGTCCCGAAGAGACCAGCCAACTGGTAGGTCGAGATGATGCCAGCCACAATGACAATGGCGGGCAGGGCGGTCGATTCCAGCGAGATCGCGAGGCCCTGGATCACGTTGGTGCCATGGCCGGTGACCGAAGCCTGGGCAATCGACACGACCGGACGCTTGCCCGTGCCGGTATAATATTCGGTGATCCAGACGATCAGGCCGGTAACAGCAAGACCTTCAAGCCCGCAGATAAAGAGGTTCGTGCCCGTGATGCCGATGGCTCCAACCTTTCCGAACTCGCCCCAGCCAAGCAGGAAATGCGTAGCAAGTCCGAGACCGACGACAGACAGGAGGCCGGTGGCGATGAGGCCCTTGTAAAGAGCTCCCATGATCGAGTTGTTCGCACCCAGCTTGACGAAAAAGGTGCCGATGATTGAGGTCACGATGCATGCGCCGCAGATGGTGAGCGGATACAGCATCGCATTCGCCAGCACCGGCTGGCCCGAGAAGAAGATCGAGGCCAGAACCATCGTCGCGACAACTGTCACGGCATAGGTCTCGAAGAGGTCAGCGGCCATACCGGCGCAGTCACCGACGTTATCGCCGACGTTGTCTGCGATCGTTGCCGGGTTGCGCGGATCATCCTCGGGGATGCCGGCTTCGACCTTGCCGACGAGGTCAGCGCCGACGTCAGCGCCCTTGGTGAAGATGCCGCCGCCGAGACGGGCGAAGATCGAGATCAGCGATGCACCAAAACCGAGGGCAACGAGCGCGTCTGTAACGGTCCTGTCATCGGGAGCAAGGCCCATAGGACCGGTCAGCACCCAGTACATGATCGTCACGCCGAGAAGCGCGAGGCCCGCGACCAGCATGCCCGTAACGGCACCGGACTTGAAGGCGATGTCGAGGCCAGCAGCCAGTGAAGTGGCCGAAGCTTGTGCCGTGCGGACGTTGGCACGAACCGACACGTTCATGCCGATGAAGCCGGCGATGCCGGACAACACGGCTCCGACGACGAATCCGATCGCAACATCGCGGCCAAGCAACCAGGCGAGGGCCACGAGGATCACAATGCCCACGACGCCGATCGTCGTATATTGGCGTTTCAGGTAGGCCTGCGCACCTTCAGCGATCGCGCCTGCGATCTCCTGCATGCGCGGGCTACCTGCGTCTGCGGACAGAACCGAGCCAATCGCCCAGACCCCGTAAACAATTGATAATAGACCACATAATACAACGATCAGAATGGACATGCTGCCTCCACTGTTACGGCCGGGGATGTCCTATCCCCGAGCGCACCGGCACCCGTTGCGGCGCCTCTTTTTTGATTGTGTGACTTGCCAAGCATTTGCCCGCCAAGACGAATGGGGCGTACCCTATCGACGCAGTGCATGGCGTCAAGGTGGAAAGGACGAAAATAACAGGGAATGCGGGATCTTGCGTGCCTTCCGAGCTGCTAAAAGGGTGAAAATCTGTCGATCAGAAATGGCTGTAGCCGGTCGCCTGGATTTCAAGGAGATCGCCGGTCTTACCCGAAAGATGTAGATTGCCGTTGCCGGGCACTATCGTGCCAATCCTTGTCACCACCACGCCAGCACGGTTGGCCGCGTCCGCAAACGCGTCGGATCGGGCGGCAGGTACCGTCAGTAGCAACTCGTAATCGTCTCCACCGGTCACGAGAGTGGACACAAGCGATGGATCGCTGGTCAGAGCCTGTCGGGCCGCTGCGGACAAAGGCACTTCGTCGATTTCCAGTTCAGCATCCACGCCGGAAACCTTTGCCATTCGGGTCAGATCCAGCACGAGGCCATCGGAGACATCCATTGCGCCATTGGCATGATCGAGGACGGCTTGGGCCAATACCGACCTGGGTCGAGGCAGTAGATATCGATCAAGGAGATAAGATTGCGCCATGGCATCAAGGTCGAGTTTTGCTGCCAAAGCATGATCCAGGCGCAGTTTCAGGCCAAGCGCCGAGTCGCCAATCGTACCTGACACGAAGATCTGATCGCCTTCCCTTGCTCCGGCGCGACGGGCCATGCGCCCTGTCGGAACAGCGCCGATAACCGTTATGGTAATGACGAGTCCCTTCGGCGACTTGATCGTGTCGCCACCCAGCAAGGAGATTGCGTAGGTCGCCTGGTCCTCGGCAAGCCCGGCGGCGAAGTCCGCCAATTGTGGTTCTGTCCAATCGGATGGCAGGGCCAGCGACAGGAGATATCCGAGAGGGCGAGCGCCTTTGGCGGCGAGATCCGACAAATTCACTCGCAAGGCTTTTTGTGCCACGAACTTCCAGGAGTCGTCGCTGAAAAAGTGAATGCCTTCGGCGACGGCGTCGGTCTTCAGCACCAGCTCGTGTCCATCTGGTGGCGTCAGGGTGGCGCAATCGTCGCCGAGCCGCAGCGCGCCGGGATCGGTTGCCAGCGGGCGAAAATATCGGGCGATCAGGTCGTCTTCTGAGGGGCGTGTCATGTTTGCGATTGGCCACACCGGATAGGGTCCGTCAAGCCTGAGACCGAATGACCACCAAGGAACTTGTATCATTGCATCAAACCCGCATTGTAGGACGTCTCGCACGAGGACACCATGACAAGCACTTTGGACGTTATCATCATTGGCGGTGGATTGGCAGGACTGGTCGCTTCGGCGGAGCTGACCGACGCCGGCAAGCGGGTTGCGATAATCGACCAAGAGCCGCGCCAATCGCTTGGTGGGCAGGCGTTCTGGTCGCTTGGCGGGTTGTTCATAGTCGATACGCCCGAACAGCGTCGTCTCGGCATCCGCGATAGTCACGATCTTGCGCTCAGGGACTGGTTCGGGACGGCGACCTTTGATCGCCCTGAAGATCATTGCCCACGCGCGTGGGCAAAAGCCTATGTCGCATTTGCAGCGGGCGAGAAGCGGTCGTGGTTGCGCGAGCGTGGCGTATCGTGGTTTCCGGTCGTTGGCTGGGCCGAACGGGGCGGGCAGGGCGCCATCGGACATGGCAACAGTGTGCCGCGATTTCACATCACATGGGGAACCGGGCCGGGCGTGATCGCACCCTTTGTCGCACGGGCGATCGAGGCAGAAAAAGCGGGGCTGCTGACGTTTCGTTTCCGCCACGCCGTCCGGAACCTGATTGTCGAACAGGGGGCCGTCGTCGGTGTTTCCGGACAGATCTTCGCGCCGAGTGATGTCGAGCGAGGTATCAAGTCCAATCGAGACGTCATCGGCGATTTCGACCTGCGCGCGGAAACGGTTCTGGTCGCCTCCGGCGGTATTGGCGGCAATCATGATCTTGTCCGCCAGAATTGGCCAACGCGTCTGGGAAAGCCGCCGCAATCGATGATCTCCGGCGTGCCAAATCATGTCGACGGTCTGATGCTCGATGTCGCCCAAACTGCGGGAGCCTCGCTGATCAATCCGGATCGCATGTGGCATTACGTGGAGGGCATCCGCAATTTTGCGCCGATCTGGCCAATGCACGGGATCCGCATCCTGCCGGGGCCGTCTTCCCTCTGGTTCTCGGCAACTGGGGACCGTTTGCCAGCGCCCTATCTACCGGGCTTCGATACGCTCGGCACGCTCGAACACATCATGGGTACCGGCTACGAGTATTCGTGGTTCATCCTCAATCAAAGCATTATCCGCAAGGAATTTGCGCTCTCCGGCTCCGAGCAAAACCCCGATTTCACGAACAAGGACTGGCTGGCGGTGCTTGGTCGGGCCTTTGGCAAGGCTGCGCCTGGCCCAGTCGAGGCCTTCAAGCAGCATGGGCCGGACTTTGTTGTTCGCGACAGCATCGAGGAACTGGTTGCGGGGATGAATGCCTTGACCGGCGACGGATTGCTCAATGTCGAGGATATACGATCGCAGATCCTCGCCCGCGATGGCCAACTCGACAATCCCTTTGCCAAGGATGCGCAAATCGCGGCGATCCGGGCTGCGCGCGGTTATATTGGTGACCGGTTGATCCGTACAGCCAAGCCGCACAAGATTCTCGATCCCGAACATGGTCCGTTGATCGCTGTGAAGCTCAATATTCTGACCCGCAAGACGTTGGGTGGACTGGAAACAAATCTCGACGGGCAGGTGCTGAGGGCCGGTGGCGAGCCTTTGCCGGGGCTTTACGCGGCGGGGGAAGCCGCGGGTTTTGGTGGCGGTGGCATGCACGGCTATCGGGCCCTGGAGGGCACATTTCTCGGAGGCTGCATCTTTTCAGGCAGAGCCGCCGGGCGAGCCTTGGCGAAAGGGTAAGCGAGTGGCTTGCCGGACGTGGGCATCGGTGCTCAAGTGCCTATCTTATCGCTAATAGAGAAGACCCATGCCCATTACAGGCCTCAACCACATCAATTTTCGCGCGCATCCCCCGCTGCTCGACGCCTTGCGCGACTTCTATTGTGACGTCGTCGGATTGACCGAAGGTCCACGCCCACCCTTTCCCCGTCCCGGCTATTGGCTCTATGCGGGAGGCGAACCGATCATGCACCTCTATGAGGCGGAGGTCGGCGAAATCCGGGAACCCGATGCCGATGGGGTGTTCGATCACGTCGCGTTTTCCTGCAGCGATCCCGCCGCGACTGAAGCCCGGCTGAAGGCACTCGGGGTTCCCTATCGATCGACAGGGATTCCGGGCACGCATTTGCGGCAGATTTTCCTGCAAGATCCGGCAGGTAATCGCGTGGAATTGCAGTTTTCACAGGCTTGAAAGCCTTGAATTTGGCCAAACGTGGCGTTCAACAGAAAAGTTCAAAAATGGACTCATAAGTTGAATCAAGAAATGGCTGCAATTTCCTGATTCTGCACGTCGTTCAGGGAAGCCTGGGCAACACGGCTTCACCATCTGGTACCGGTGTTCGCGCCACATTCAGTACCATCGCGAGCAGTGAATAATAGCCGGTGATGCCGATCACATCGACGACGCCCTTGGTCCCGAAGCGGGCGACAGCGCGATCATAGGTCTGATCGGAGACCCGACGTGTCTGGTGCAATTCACTCACGAAATCATGGAGGATGGTTTCGTCCTCACTCATGCCATCGGGCCGACGCCCGTCGGCGATTGCCGCGATGACTTCGGCGCTGACGCCCTGTTCGGCGGCGATGCGGGCATGAAGATGCCACTCATAATCCTGGCTCCACAAACGCGCGGTCAGGATGATGACGAATTCCGAGAGTTTCAGACCGATGGCTGAGCCATAGCGCAGGTACAGACCCATGTCGCTGGCGCGACGCATCAGGTCCGGGCTATGCATGAGTGGTTCAAATGGCCCGAAGACCGGCGTCCTGCGCGACTCTTGAAAATAAGCTGCTGCATCTGCCTGGGCTGCATCGTATGCGTCAGCTGCGAGTACGGGCAATCGAGGCTCGGCCATGGATGCTGCTCTCAGGTCTTGTTAGCAAATTCGTCAGGGCGCAGGTCGTGGGCGAGGCGGTCCAGCACGCCGTTGACAATGCCCGGCTCGTCTTCAACGAAGAATGCCTTGGCAACATCGATGTATTCGGTGATGACGACGCGCGCTGGTACATCCTTACGGGCGATCAGCTCATAAACGCCGGCGCGCAGGATGGCCCGCAATGTCACGTCGATACGCTTCAGCGGCCAATCTTCGACTAGCGCGAGGTGAACCGCCGGATCAATGCGCCGCTGTTCCTTGACGACGCCTGACACGATATCGCGAAAGAACGAGGCGTCCGCATCGCGGAAGGTCATTCCGTCGATTTCCTTGCCAAGGCGGTAGGTTTCGAACTCTTCGAGGACATCGCCGAGTTCGGTGCTGGCGATTTCCATCTGGTAGATGGCCTGCACGGCCGCAAGACGCGCCGTGCCGCGCTTGTTGGCAGGCTTGACCTCGCCAGTCGATTTCGCATCGTTACGCGCGGTCAAAGTCCGAACCTCCGGCGGATACCAATCATGGTCAGCGCTGCCGCTGCCGCACCGCCGCCCTTGTCGAGATCGCTCTTGCGCGCACGCTCCCAGGCCTGATCCTCGTTTTCGCAGGTGAGGATGCCGTTGCCGAGCGCGATGGCGTGGCGGGTCGAGAGTTGCATCAACTCGCGGGCGGATTCGTTGGAGACGATCTCGTAATGCGTGGTGGCGCCGCGAATGACGGTTCCGAGCGCCACGTAACCATCGTAGGCCCGCTCAGCCTTGCCAGCGAGCGCAATCGCGATCACGGCGGGAATTTCCAGCGCGCCGGGAACCGTGATGACATCGTAGGTCACGGAAGCATTATCAAGCACGGCCTTTGCCCCGTCGAGCAAGGCATCGGCAAACCCGTCGTAGAACCGAGCTTCGACGATCAGCACATGCGCGCCGCGAACGGCTTCAGCATCAATCTGGCCATAGTGAATTTGGGTCGACATCGAGCGGCATCCTTGGAGAAGGCGCGCATAAAGCCTTCCGATGGGGGGATTGTCCAGTAAAAAGACGCTGAAACGACCAGACAGTACGTCCGGCGAGCTGTTTTTGGCTCAGCGCTCCATCAGGCGCGCCGCATAACGGGCCATCAGGTCAACTTCGAAGTTCATGTGGTCACCGACTTTTGCCTCGCCCCAGGTGGTGACTTCAAGCGTGTGCGGGATCAACATGACCGAAAGTGTGTCCGGGCCAACCGAATTGACCGTGAGCGAGGTGCCGTCGAGGCAGATCGAGCCTTTGGCCGCGATGAAGCGGGCATAGCTCTGCGGAACGCGGAACGTCAGCACTGCCATGTCGCCATCATTGGTGCGTTCGATCAGCTCCGCGACGCCATCAACATGGCCCGTCACGAGGTGGCCGCCCATCTCAGCGCCCAGTGTCAACGAGCGCTCGAGATTGAGCCGCGTACCGGTGCGCCAGGAGCCCGCATTGGTCACGCGCAGCGTCTCCGGGCTGATTTCGACATCATACCAGTCATGCCCGGCTGTCTGATCCGGGGTGCCATGCCCCTTCTCGACAACCGTGAGGCAGATGCCGGAATGCGCGACCGAGGCCCCCATGTCGATGCCCGCGACATCATAGCGGGTGGCGACGCGCAGGCGGATGCCGGTTTCGCGCGGGGTGACGGCGATGACTTCGCCCACGTCAGTGATGATGCCGGTGAACATGCAAAACGCTCGTGTCAGATAAGGTCAGGGTGCGCGCCAGCGATCAGCTCTGACGGCGGCGGAAAATCTTGAGGCGATCCGTGCCGACGTGATGGCGCGAGATCTCGTGGAAACGTTCGCTGTCGCCGGTCTCAATTGCGGCGAGGAGACCAGGGGCTGCGACGCCGTTGTCACCAATATGGGTCGATGACCGGAAGATCGCCAGTTCATCGACGAGATCACGGGCGAGAAAATCACCGGCAAGCGTTGCGCCACCTTCCAGCAGGATCGAGGTGATGCCTTTCCAGGCGAGTGTGGCGAGTGCGTGATGCGGATCAAGTCGTCCATCGGCACCGGCGGGAACGATCAGGCTTTCAACGCCTGCGCCGCGCAAGCCTTCAATCCGGTGACGCGGCGCGGCCTCAGTTGCCACCAGCCAGACCGGCACATCGCGGGCGGTCGCGACGAGGCGGGAGTCCAGTGGCAGGCGGGCGCGACTGTCGAAGATCACGCGGACAGGCGAACGATGTTCTAGACCGGGCAGACGGACTGTCAGATCAGGATCATCGGCGAGCGCGGTGCGGATGCCGACGAGGATGGCATCATGTTCGGCGCGCATCACGTGGACGCGACCTCTGGCGTCTGATCCGGTGATGGCGACGCGGCCCTCGTCGAGCCGACCGATCTGGTCATCGGCGGACACTGCCAGCTTGCAGGTGACATAGGGCCGACCCCGCCGCATGCGGGTGAAATGGCCGATGAGGCCGCGTTCGGCAGCCTGCGCGTTGACGCCTGCCTTCACAAGGATTCCGGCCTTGCGCAGCATCTCGTGACCGCGACCGGCGACACGGGAATCCGGGTCGTCCTGGGCGGTGACGACGCGGGCGATCCCGGCAGCAATCACCGCTTCAACGCAGGGCGGGGTGGTCCCGTAATGGGAACAGGGTTCGAGCGTCACATAGAGCGTCGCGCCGCGCGCCAGATCGCCGGCCTGCCTCAGCGCCTCGCGCTCGGCATGCGGCTTGCCTCGACCACCCGCCACCGTCACGCCGCGACCGACGACAACCGGCCGCGCCGGATCATCAAACCGCACCACTAGCGCGCCGACCGACGGATTGGGCCATGTCGCGCCCAAATTCCGCCGCGCATAGGCAATCGCCGCCGCCATCAGGCGTCGGTCGGTCTCGGGCGAGGGAATGACGGCAGTCGTTTCAGTCACGCAGCATCCAGCGTTTTCAGGGTGCAACGGGTTTAGTGTGGGTTGGGGACAGGTGCAAGGGCACACGCTTTCGATGTTTACGCAGGACGGTGCTTGAATGGGCCCCTCTCCCTGTCCCTCTCCCGCAAGGGGAGAGGGGACCCCAGCGACTGGCTCGACACCAAAATCACACCTTTTCTGACGGAAAGGCTAGGTTCAAGCGTTCCCTCTCCCCTTGCGGGAGAGGGACAGGGAGAGGGGTTCGGCAAATGCCATGCGCGCAGATTGGCAGCCGTTGCACAAGCCGATCATCGAACAAACACAATGCCGATGACGAGATACAATTTCAGATTGATTTTGTGAGAAACTTTTGGATAATACGCGTATTAATCAATGCTGCAGCCAGCCAGCGAACTGAGCCCATTGCGTGTTTTCGCAAAATGCTAGCAAAAACATAGAGTTACGGAAGAGTGGGTTCAGAGGTCCTTTGCTTCTGGGGGGGGCAATGAAATTTGTCTTCAGGCGCTGGAGGCCCTGATGTCGACAATGCTGTGTGTGCTAAGTATTGCGGGGAACCTTCTGTGTCGGACCGGAGATGGCGTCATCCTGACGCCATGGCTGGAGCGCGATGCGGGGCAGGCGCATAACCCGGTGGCCTATGCGGCGATGATCAAGCCGATCGTGAGCGGATCTGCGGATAGATTCGCCCCCTGGTTTCTGATCGGCCTGCCATCGTTTGATCGACTAGCGGCGAAGGGTGCGATGTACATCGACGATTGCGTCAAATATGTTGCCGTCCAAGCGCAGGATCAGCGTAACCAGTTTATCGCTGTAGCAGCCATGTATGCGCTGGATATTGATGACAAGGTAAATCTTATCCGACGACTGCTTCAATACTACGAACTCGGCCTCATCTCTGAAAGCTGGATCTATCGGGTTGTCGATTTAACCCATTATCCTCGTGTCTTTGTTGAACATTATCTCGACGCTCGTGTGCAAGCTATTCTCATCGATATTCGGAGCCAGCCGGGCATTTCCGACGGGATGAAAGAATCCCTTGCCAGGATCTTGCGTGGCCAGACGCTCTGGGCGCTTCAATGGCAAAGGCGGATGGAGTTCGGGCATGATTGAACGATCTGGGAGCGCAATCCCCTTGGCGTGGGGCGGTTTTCCCCACACCCCCCCTGCCTTGTCAGCCAAAAACGCCGGGCACCAATGGCGTGGGTGCATGGCTTCTCCGGGTGCTCCACGCGGATCAAGCGCTTGGCAGGATTTCGGCTAAATCGGGCATTTGCGAGCTTGGTTTGGTCGCCAGCGCCGCGCTTGCAACCTCAATTGATCCTCGTCATAGTTGATAACGATTGGCTTATGTCCGGCGGAAGACCGGGCAAGGACAACGGCGGCAGGGCCATGACCTGACCGCAGGATCCCGGGGAGGACACCATGCTCGATACAACACCGAACGCACGCGTCGGCGCATTTCTAAATCGATTTGGAACAGCGCTTGCCCAAGGCGACATCGACGCCGCCGTCGATCTCTTTGCCGAAGACTGCTACTGGCGCGATCTCATTGCCTTTACGTGGAATATCAAGACCATGGAGGGCCGCGCACAGGTGCGATCCATGCTGGAGGCGTGCCTCTCCAACGTCAAACCGACGCATTGGCAGGTGGCCGATGGCGAGACCGCGACAGAGAGCGCCGGGCTGCTGGAGGCTTGGATCTCGTTTGAGACAGGCGTCGCGCGGGGCTATGGTCTCATCCGCATCAAGGACGGGCGGATCTGGACCTTGCTTACCACGATGGCGGAACTGAAGGGCCACGAGGAAAAATCTGGCTTTACCCGGCCGCTCGGTGCCAAGCACGGCGTCAACCCCGGCGCAAAATCCTGGAAGGAAGAGCGCGAGGAGGAGGCGGCAACGCTCGGCTTCACCAAGCAGCCCTATGTCGTCATCCTCGGCGGTGGACAGGGCGGCATCGCGCTCGGTGCACGCCTGCGGCAACTGGGCGTTCCGACCATTATCGTGGAGAAAAACGCGCGTCCCGGCGACAGCTGGCGCAAGCGCTACAAGTCGCTCTGCCTGCATGATCCCGTCTGGTACGACCATTTGCCATATCTCGATTTTCCCAAGAATTGGCCCATCTTCTCACCCAAGGACAAGATCGGCGACTGGCTGGAAATGTACACCAAGGTCATGGAGCTGAACTATTGGACCAATACGACGGCCAAGAGCGCCAAATTCGATGAGGCCACCAAGGAATGGACCGTCGTCGTCGAGCGAGACGGCAAGGAAATCGTGCTGAAGCCAAAGCAGCTTGTCTTTGCAACTGGCATGTCGGGCAAGGCAAATGTGCCCAAATTCAAGGGCATGGAGACTTTCAAGGGCGAGCAGCATCATTCATCCAGCCATCCCGGCCCGGATGGGTACAAGGGCAAGCGTGTCGTCGTCATCGGCTCGAACAATTCCGCTCATGATATTTGCGCGGCGCTCTATGAAAACGGCGTCGACGTCACGATGATCCAGCGCTCGACAACGCATATCGTGCGCTCGGACTCGCTCATGGAAATCGGGTTGGGTGGCCTTTATTCAGAACGCGCGGTCAATGCGGGGATGACGACAGCCAAGGCGGATCTGATCTTTGCGTCATTGCCCTATGCGATCCTGCACACATTCCAGAAACCGGTGTACGACAAGATCCGCGAAGTCGATGCCGACTTTTATGCGGCGCTCGAAAAGGCCGGTTTCCAGCTCGATTTTGGCCCGGACGACAGCGGTCTCTTCATGAAATACCTGCGCCGTGGGTCCGGCTATTACATCGATATCGGGGCCTCCCAACTGATCATCGATGGCAAGATCAAGCTTGTCGGCGGTCAGGTCGAGGAAATCACTGCAGACGGGGTCAAATTGACCGATGGTCGCGAAATCCCGGCGGACGTGATCGTCTATGCCACGGGCTATGGCTCGATGAACGGCTGGATTGCCGATCTGATCGATCAGAAGACGGCGGACAAGGTGGGCAAGGTCTGGGGTCTTGGCTCCAACACGCCGAAAGATCCGGGCCCATGGGAAGGTGAGCAGCGCAACATGTGGAAGCCGACCCAGCAGGAAGCCCTCTGGATGCACGGCGGCAATCTGCATCAGTCGCGGCATTATTCGCAATTCCTGTCGTTGCAGCTGAAGGCGCGCTACGAAGGCATTCCAACGCCCGTCTACGCTTTGCAGCCAAGCTACCATAAAGGCTGAGGTCGCCGAAAACGGGGCAGGGGAGGAGAATGCCTCGCTTGCCCCATTTCCTGCCGGAGAAATCGCATTATGTTGTTGCCGGTGATGCGAGTGGCGTATTCGCGCTAGACCTTCGGCCTTCGCGGGGCTACTGACATGCGCATCATTCGCGGCGTCGATGCGCTATCGGCTCCGCCTATCTGGAGAACCGGCCCAGCGCCTTCGCGTGCCGCAGTCGGGTCGATTTTGGCAAAGGCGATATCCATGAACGCTTCCGCACCGCAAAACCTGTTTCCCGGCTTTTTCTCCGAGACATTGGCGTCGTCAGATCCGATGCTGTTTGGCTCCATCACGGATGAGCTGACGCGCCAGTCGGATGAAATCGAGCTGATCGCCTCGGAAAACATCGTCTCGCGCGCCGTTCTGGAAGCCCAGGGTTCGGTGATGACGAACAAATATGCCGAGGGCTATCCGGGCAAGCGCTATTACGGCGGCTGCGAATATGTCGACGTGGCAGAGAGCCTCGCCATCGAGCGGGCAAAAGCGATCTTCGGCGCCGAATACGCCAATGTGCAGCCGCATTCAGGCGCGCAGGCAAATCAGGCCGTCTTTTTCACACTGCTGTCGCCGGGCGATGCCTTCATGGGCCTCGATCTCGCCTGCGGTGGACATTTGACGCATGGCTCGCCCGTCAACCAGTCCGGCAAGTGGTTCAAGCCGGTGCCTTACAAGGTTCGCCCTGACACGCATCTGATCGACATGGACGAAGTCCGTGATCTCGCCCGCGCCAACAAGCCGAAGCTCATCATCGCCGGTGGATCGGGCTATCCACGCATCATCGATTTCAAGGCGTTTCGAGAGATTGCCGATGAAGTCGGAGCCTATTTCATGGTCGACATGGCGCATTTCGCCGGTCTGGTCGCAGGTGGCGCGCATCCCAATCCGCTCGATCATGCCCATGTCGTCACCACGACGACGCACAAGACGCTGCGCGGCCCGCGTGGCGGCATGATCCTGTCGCGTGATGCTGACCTCGGCAAGAAGATTAATTCCGCCGTATTCCCTGGTCTGCAAGGCGGGCCACTGATGCATGTGATCGCGGCCAAGGCGGTCGCCTTTGGCGAGGCGCTGCGCCCGGAATTCAAGATTTATGCGCAGAACGTCGTTGCCAACGCCAGGGCGCTCGCCGAAAGCCTGAAGGAAGAGGGTCTCGATCTCGTTTCAGGTGGCACCGATACCCACCTGATGCTCGTCGATCTGCGCCCGAAGAACACCTTTGGCAATGTGACGGAAAAGGCGCTGAAGCGCGCCCATATCACTTGCAACAAGAACGGCATTCCGTTCGATCCTGCGAAGCCGATGGTGACCTCCGGCGTTCGTCTCGGCACCCCGGCGGGCACCACGCGCGGCTTCGGGACGGCTGAGTTCCGGGCCATCGGCAAGATGATCGGCGAAGTCGTCAACGGCTTGCAGAAAAATGGCGAGTTGGGCGATGGGCAGGTCGAAGCCCGCGTCAAGGAAGAGGCGACTGCGCTTTGCCGCCGGTTCCCGATCTACGGGTGAGTCTGTCGACGGATCTGATGTGATGCCAACCGGTTCATCCCTCCCTAACGGGGAGGGTCCGGCGGAGCCGGGGGCGGGGTGACTGCCACGAACTGCGTGTCATTCGGTAGAGCGCCCCACCCGCCGCTGCGCGTCGACCTCCCCGCAGCGGGGAGGTAGGGTTTGGTGCGTGGACTGTTGCTTCATTCCTCCCTGCGGGGAGGTAGAGTGGATGTTTGCATTGTTTCGTTATCAATCGCTAGATTTCTGTCCTGTGTGGCCTGCTAGCCCTTGAAATTCTCTCCCGGTAGGGGCGAAATATCCGCCCATACCGGCGCAGTGAAGCACGGTCAAACGAGACGAGGTCCTTCATGCGTTGTCCCTATTGTGCTGGCGATGACACCCAGGTGAAGGATTCTCGTCCGACCGAAGATGGGGCGGCCATTCGTCGTCGGCGCGTCTGTTCGTCGTGCGGGGGGCGATTTACGACCTTCGAGCGTGTGCAATTGCGTGAACTGACGGTGATCAAGCGCTCCGGTCGCCGGGTTCCGTTTGACCGGGACAAGTTGCTACGGTCCGTTGAAATCGCGCTGCGCAAGCGGTCGGTTGATCCCGAGAAGATTGAGCGGATGGTATCCGGCATCGTCCGTCAGTTGGAAAGCCTCGGCGAATCCGAGGTCCATACGGAGCAAATCGGCGAATTGTTGATGGAGGGCCTGAAGGGCCTCGACGATGTTGCCTATGTCCGTTTTGCCTCGGTTTATCGCAATTTCCGCGAGGCGAAGGATTTCGAAGCGGTTCTCGACGAACTGAGCGATGTCGAGAAAAAGCCGTCCTGAAACGCAAAAGATCTGGTCAAGGCATGGGCCAAAACCAGATCCAAGCGCATGCAGTGATCACGGACGGATAGGGCGGTAGGCCCGCCCAAAATCCTGCTTATTCGTCCATCACGTTCGCGAGTTGGGCCAGTTCACCGATCCCGTCGCGGCCATAGATGTCATCGCGGAAATGGATGACGCCTTCGTGAGTCGCCCAGGCGGTAATGTAGTTCGTGTAGACGGGAACCGGCGTCTTCAGGTGAACTTCGTTGTTGTTGCCTGCGGCGATGGCCGCATCAACCTGCTGCTCGTTCCAGTTCGGCGTATCCCGCAATAGCCAGATCACGACATCGCGCACGTTCTGGATGCGCATGCAGCCAGATGAGTGGAAGCGCTGATTGTCGCCAAACAGGTTCCGGAACGGCGTGTCGTGCATATAGACGTCGTACTGGTTCGGGAAATTGATCTTGATCGTTGCCATCGCGTTGATCTCGCCCGGATCCTGGCGGAACGCGAATTTAGCGGCATCGTCGGATTCCCAATTGATCGTTGTCGGATCAATCTCGCGACCCTTGTTATCGAAGATACGGATATGCTCATCCGCAAGATAGTTCGGATCTTTCTGCATGTGCGGGATCAGGTCCTTGCGGATGATCGAAACCGGAACATGCCAATAGGGATAGAAGATCACTTCATTGATCTTCGAGGACAAGATCGGGGTCTGGCGGGTGATCTGACCGACGACGGCGTTGTGGCGCTGGACGACACGACCACCTTCAACGACTTCCATTTCCGCTGCGGGAATATTCACGAAGACAAAGCGCTCGCCGAGGAATCCCGACATGGAACGAACCCGGATCAGGTTCGTCTCCAACTGCTGCAGCCGGGTTTCTGCCGTCACATTCATGATATCAAACAACGGCTTCTCAACGACACCTGTTGCCAGCATTCCATGGCGGACCTGGAACCGGCGGACTGCGGCCTCGACATAGCTGTCAAAGATCTCGGAAAAACCAACCTGCTGCGGCGGCAGATCACCTGAAATCGTCAGGCGCTGGCGCAATTGGGTGACTGACGCTAGCCGGCTGCCAATCTTGAGCCGGGTTCGGTCATCAACGCGCGGCCAACCACCACGCGCGACGATATCTTGCATCGATGGAATGGCAGATTCGATGTTCAGTGCCGTGTCGGGTGACAGCAGGGGGTGATCTGATTTCAATTCATCGACGGGCGTAACGGCACCGTCGTCAAACTTTTCATGCCATTCCTGATGTTGCTGCGTCTGCATCAGTTGGTCGAGGGCCGTTTCTGCGGCAAGAGACGGGACAATCTGTGCCGCGAAGGCCGCAGTCGCACCTGCCATCAGCGCTCGCCGTGAAAGACGGGGCTGGCCATAGACTGCCCGACTGCTCATCGATAGTGCTTTCCCGTCAGACACGTCCAGACTCTCCATTTCACTTCGCAAGACCGCTGGGCGTGACTCGCAGGATCTCGCGCACCGGTTAACATGATCAGCCCATCTGTCGCAACGACACTTCCGAGACTGTCGCAGCTCAAAGTATGATCAATCATCAGACTTTAATGTGTTGCATGCGCATTGCCTTGCCACCCAGCCGTCTGAAAACAGGTGACTGAAGCGTGCACGTGCGCTGGATCGCATGGCAATGTGGCTGATTCATGAAATTGAGTGCTTATGAAATTGCGATATCTGCTAAAAATGCGCCTCAATCGGTATCGATTTTCAAACAAGCGACCAACAAAAAGCCCCTTCGCAGGAGGCTGCGAAGGGGCGTTTGGGAAATCGCCTCGAAAGTTCTTGCTGCCGATCAGCTTCGCCGACGTGACCGAGGCTGCGGGAGTGGTCAATACCGCAGGTCTGCCAAGAGGATGATTTGGATCGACAGACCGAAGTTTCAGAGACGATACAGGATCTGATCGGTCCAGAAACGTTCGAGCCGATGCAGAGATTTGTTGAGAGTACGGAATTCCTGCGGACCGATCCCGCCGACCTGCTCGATGGAGCGCATATGGCGATCATAGAGCCGTTCGATAACGTCTGCGATCGCACGGCCCTTTTCTGTCAGGCTGATGCGGACCGAGCGGCGGTCAATTCGTGAGCGTTCGTGCTTTACGTAGTTTCCGTCAACAAGCTTCTTCAGATTGTAGGACACGTTGGAGCCGAGATAGTAGCCGCGTGTGCGCAGTTCACCGGCGGTCAATTCAGATCCACCGATATTGAACAGCAAAAGAGCCTGCACTGCGTTGACGTCATCGCGGCCCATGCGATCAAACTCATCCTTGATCACATCGAGAAGGCGACGATGCAGTCGCTCGACAAGTGTCAGTGCTTCAAGGTAGAGTGGCTTTACGGTAGCTTCACCTTCAGACTGTGAAAGAGCTTCTACCGCTTTCTTTGCATTCAGCATTGGATTTCGCCTCGCTGTTCTGTTATTTATTCCGGAAAGGATCATCCGGTCGATGAGGCAACACTACACAGATCTTTCTAAGATCAGATTAAATGCTATTATGAACCATCTATGAATCAAAACTGGCTCGAAATATTCTTAACATTTAGCGACAATATGCCTTGGAATTTGATTAAGTTGCCTTCACCATAATTTAAACGCCTCCTGCGATGTCTTGGCTATCTCGGAAAAAGACGATTTTATTAAATTAAATCATACACTTAAATATACATCGTTACCTGTATTCGTCGGTCGGCGACGCGCGACGATCGGTTTGTTTGTATGCAATATGACCCGATGCTCTGTGTGATCGACATACCATCAGGCGAGCCAACTCGGGGTTTCGAGCCGTCATTTTGGGATCAAACTCGTTCACCCTTGCCTGAAAACGCCGTTAATTCAGGGTTCACGTGCCCGGTTACGACGCGATTCCCGCTGCTGAATGATGTCCCGCTGCTCGGCCCGCGCCTCAAGAACCAGCAAAACAATGAATAGCAGGATACCGAGACATTCCACTGTGGTCGCAATCGGCGTCCAGCCGAACGCGTTGGCAAACAGCGTATGGCGCAGGATTCGGGCAAATGCCGCTGACAGCCAGACGACCACGCCCCAGGTTGCCAGTAGCCAGAGGCCCACGGCGGCGACTAGATTGGCGACGGCGAAAAAGAGCTGCAGGGCTTGCGACTGAACGTTCAGGCTGAAAAAATCCGGGGCGCTAGTCTTGATGGCGCCGAGCAATTCGGCCCATTCATAGAGGCCGAGCCCCAGAAACCCGATGGCAAGTACTCGCGTGAACACAAGCCGCAGGGTCGCTGCCTTAAGCAAGCGGTCAAACACTGTCGCGGGTGGCTGAGCGTCTGCAGCCTGAGTCATGTCGGGCAATCCTGTCCAAGGGCACGGCGACAAATGTATAGAGAGGACCTTGTCAGATGGCCAGTGTTCGATTGTAGCAGCCTTGCACTTGGAGCCTTGGCGAAACGCATGAACCCGCGCTAAACTCGTTACCAGACTATGAACAGGGGACGGGAACACGACAATGGACGCCACCAACGGATCAGGAAGTCGCCGCGGGATCATTGATGTCGATGCCATCGTGGCCGGGCGTCGCATGCGTCGCAATCGCCGCACAGACTGGTCGCGGCGTCTGGTCAGAGAAACCAATCTGACCGTTGATGACCTGATCTGGCCGATCTTCATCATGGAAGGGGCATCTCGTCGCGAAGCAGTGCCATCGATGCCAGGGGTATTTCGGCTGACGGTTGATGAAGCCGTCAAGGAGGCGCAGCGTGCGACGGACCTGGGCATCCCGGTCCTTGCCCTGTTTCCCTATACCGATCCGGTTCTCCGGGATGAGGACGGAACCGAGGCGCTTAATCCCGATAATCTGATTTGCCGGGCTGTGCGGGCGATCCGGGCGACTGCTCCGAACCTCGGATTGATGGTCGATGTTGCCCTGGATCCCTATACAAGCCATGGACATGACGGATTGATGGAGGGCGATGAGATTCTGAATGACGCCACTGTTGCCCAATTGGTCGAGCAATCGATCGTGCTCGCCAGCGCCGGTGCAGACATCATCGGCCCCTCGGACATGATGGATGGCCGTATCGGTGCCATCCGGGCCGGATTGGATGATGCCGGGTTCTCGCATGTGCAGATCATGGCTTATACGGCGAAATATGCTTCCGCGTTTTATGGACCGTTCCGCGACGCAGTGGGCACCAACAAGACGCTGAAGGGTGACAAGCGGACCTATCAGATGGACCCGGGTAACGGCGATGAAGCCATCAGGGAGGCTGAGCTCGATCTTGCCGAAGGGGCGGACATGATCATGGTCAAGCCAGGTATGCCCTATCTCGATATCGTGTGGCGGTTGAAGGACACATTCCGGATACCGACGTTTGCGTATCAGGTATCAGGCGAATACGCGATGATCACCGCTGCTGGGCAGAATGGCTGGATCGACCTGAACCGGGCTGCCATGGAAAGCCTCGTCGCGTTCAAGCGGGCCGGCGCTGACGGCATCCTGACCTATTTTGCACCAATGGTCGCCGAAGAACTCAGGCGTCATCGGTGACCCCTCGCGCGATGCGGCCTGACAGATGGGGTGCCCGCCATTCGGCGAGGCAGCGTCACAAAACAGGTTTTGTCGTCGCGCTTCTTTGTACACTCCTCGCGTGCCTGTCCCTGGCCGGATGCGTGATTGCGGACGGCACCCAAACGCAGTTATGCGAGGCCCTGATCCCGCTGTTTGAGCCGCCTGACAGCTCCATTACCTTGCAGGAAGTCCGATCCGACCAAGACAACCCAGATCGCATTACGATCTCCTACCGTGTTGCCGGGCGAACGAGTTCCAAACAATCCGCGACACCCGACGAGCACCAGATCGTATGCCAATATGCCGGTAGCGGATTCGATCGGGATCGCCTTGTCTTGCAAACTGTCGAGACACCGTCGGGTCGTTTGTCCGAAACGCAGTTGGTATTCCTGAACAAGAAATGGATCGCGGATGATCAGGCACGGATCGGCGTGACCGACCAGATTGCACGCGAAGGGCTGGCCCGCGACAAGGGCTGGATCACCCTCGATTTTGCAAGCGGCTATTTTCTCCAGCAGATTGTCAATGCAGGGCCGACCACATCGCTCTATGCATTGCTGGCACTCGCTTACAGTCTTGTCTATGGCCTGACGAACCGCATCAACCTGGCGTTCGGGGGATTGGCCACCGTCGGAGCCTTCGGAGCGCTGATCGGGATCTTGGGAGCCATTGCCATCGGGGTCCCGCAATTGTCACTGGCCATCCCTTTGGCGCTCTTGTGTGCACTGGTGCTTGCTGGTGGAACCGGAGCGGCAATTGGGAACACGGTTTTTCTGCCGCTGATCGGTCGCTCATCACAGCCGCTTCTTGTTGCGACCATCGGTTTGGCGCTTGTGATTCAGGAGTTTCTGGCACGTGCGCAAGGTGTCCAGGAACGCTGGCTGTCGCCGATCCTGGCAACGCAGCATCGGATCGCCGACGGCCCGTTTGATGTCATCGTGACCTCGATGCAACTCGCGGTGACCATGGCGACGGCCATCCTGATCGTGATCGTATTCCTCACTGTGACCTATTCCCGATTTGGGCGGGTGTGGCGGGCTGTGTCGGATGACCGGCTCATGGCTTCGATGCTGGGCGTGAACGTCAATCGGGTCATTGTCGCGAGCTTTGCCCTTGCATCCGGACTTGCCGGGATTGGAGGCTCAATCCTGACGCTGCACTATGGTGGCACGAGTTTCACGCTAGGGACAACGATTGGCCTCAAGGCGCTGGTTGCTGCGATCATCGGCGGAATCGGGTCCTTGTCCGGGGCGGTTATTGGTGGATTGCTGCTAGGCCTGACCGAGGCGTTCTGGTCAGCCTATGAGCCAATCGTCTGGCGCGAGGGTGTGATCTACATCGCCTTGGTTGCTTGGCTGATCCTGAAGCCGGAGGGCATTTTCGGAACGCGTCGTGCGCTCGAAGAGCGCGGCGAACGGCCTTGACGTCAGGCGAACGCGCTTCCCTGCTCCATGGCTGCACTCAAATATCTGTGAGCTGTCCCGCAAATCGTGTGTGTTAGGCGACCGTTAAACCGGATTTTGCAGTATAAAAACTAGCATAAATTTGGTTCTGCGCGCCAGATCGACGCTGAACCCGGCGACCAGGCACCACCAAAATCAGCTCCGCATTCTGTTTAAGTCTGGTTCCCTCGGAGTATCCCAATTCGATCAAACGGGGTAGACTCATGCGAAACGCTCCGAACATATTCAGGCCTGAAGGTCCTGTGAGTTGGATTAGCCATGACGCAGCATCCCGTTGATGCCCCGCAATTCTATCTGACCGCGCCTGCGCCGTGCCCGTATCTGCCGGGTCGCCAGGAACGCAAGGTGTTCACGCATCTGATTGGTCAGCGGGCTCCGGTGCTCAATGATGTGCTGACACAAGGCGGATTTCGTCGCAGCCAGAATATCGCCTACCGACCAGCGTGCGACGGGTGTCGCGCCTGCGTCTCCGTGCGGATCATCATTGACGAGTTTGACTGGACGCGCGGGTTCCGCAGGGTGGAACGGCGCAATGCCGACCTCATCGGCACAACCTTGAGCCATACACCGACGGCTGAGCAATATTCACTGTTTCGCCGGTATCTGGACAGTCGGCATGGCGATGGCGGCATGGCCGACATGTCGGTGCTCGATTATGCGATGATGGTCGAAGATACGCATGTGACGACACGCCTTGTCGAATATCGTCGGCGCGGTCCGGATTCGCGGATCAATGGACGCGGGGTTGGCGACATTTTCGGCGTTTCATTGACCGATATTCTCGCGGATGGCCTTTCGATGGTCTATTCGTTTTATGATCCCGATGAGGAGTACCGTTCGCTCGGCACCTTCATGATTCTGGATCACATCCGCCGCGCCCAGGCGATGGGGCTGAAATATGTCTATCTCGGCTATTGGGTCGAGGGGTCGCGCAAGATGGATTACAAGCGCCGCTTCCAGCCGCTGGAATATCTGACCCCGCCAGGCTGGGTCAGAGAGTGACTTTTTGCTGGCTTTCACGTCTGGCTTCGAGCGCGCGTCAGGGTCCCCATAGACCCGGCCTCAGCTGAGCCCTTCAATATGCCCTGATTTGTCGAGCCTGATCCGCTCGGCAGCGGGCACACGCGGCAAGCCCGGCATCGTGCGGATATCGCCGCAAATGGCCACGACGAATCCGGCCCCGGCGGACAGACGGATCTCCCGGACGGGCAAGACGTGACCTTCTGGCGCGCCCATAACTGTTGGGTCGGCGGAAAACGAGTTCTGCGTCTTGGCGATGCAAACCGGCAGGTTTCCATAACCGGCTGCTTCAAGCTCTGAGAGTCGCCTGGAGGCCTTTGCGTCAAAAACCACGGAACCGGCGTGATAGATTTCGCGTGCGACGGTTTCAATCTTGGCGTTCAGCGGCAATTCGTCAGGATAGAGCGGCGCGAACTGGTTAGCGCCTTCTGCCTCCGCGAGCGTCACGACTGCGCGGGCGAGCGCTTCTGAACCTGCTGAACCATCGGCCCAATGCGTGCAGATGATCGCTTCAACGCCAAGCTTCTCGCGACAGGTCCTGACCAGAAAATCAAGCTCGGCGTCGGTATCCGTCACAAAGCGATTGATGCCGACAATGACGGGCACGCCAAATTTGCCGACGTTCTCCACATGGCGGGCCAGATTGGCAAAACCAGCCTCGAGAGCTGCCAGATTTTCAGTTCCGAGCGCGTCTTTCGCGACACCACCGTGCATCTTCAGGGCGCGGGCGGTCGCAACAATCACGGCAGCGTCGGGTGCGAGTCCAGCCTTGCGGCACTTGATGTCAAAAAACTTTTCCGCGCCAAGATCTGCCCCGAATCCCGCTTCGGTCACGACGTAGTCGCCGAGTGCGAGCGCCGATCTGGTCGCGATGACCGAGTTGCAGCCGTGCGCGATATTGGCAAATGGTCCACCGTGGACCAGTGCCGGTGTCCCCTCCAGCGTCTGGACGAGATTGGGTTGGAGCGCATCCCGGAGCAGAACCGCCATCGCGGGTGACGCCTTGATGTCAGCAGCTGTCAACGTGCGTTTGTTCAGGGACTCCGCAATCACCATCCGCCCAAGCCGGGCTTCCAGATCATCAAGGTCTCGTGCCAGACAGAATACCGCCATCACTTCCGAAGCGACGGTGATATCGAAGCCATCTTCGCGCGAAAAGCCGTTTCCGGCACCAAGCGACTGGACGATGTGCCTGAGCGCGCGATCATTCATATCAACAACGCGCCGCCAATAGACCCGGCGGCTGTCCATCTTCAGGTCGTTGCCCCAATAGATATGATTGTCGATCATTGCCGACAGGAGATTATGGGCCGATGAGACCGCGTGAAAATCGCCGGTAAAATGCAGGTTGATCGCTTCCATCGGAATGACTTGCGCCCAACCACCGCCAGCGGCACCACCCTTCACGCCAAAGCAGGGTCCGAGTGAGGGTTCGCGCAAAGCAATGACCGTCTTCTTGCCAATGCGACGCAAGGCATCGCCAAGGCCAACGGTCGTCGTGGTTTTGCCTTCACCCGCCGGCGTCGGGCTGATGGCCGTGACGAGAATTAGCTTGCCACAGGGACGCTCGGTCAGCGTCGCGACAAACTCATGGCTCAATTTGGCGATGTGGGGGCCATGCGCATAAAGCGCTGTTTCCGGGATTTCGAGGCTGGCAGCGATCGATGCGATCGGCTTCGGCGTCATGCTACGGGCAATCTCGATATCGCTCAGCATAGCATTTCCCCCTTGCGTCGTTTTCGATGTCACGTTTGCGTCAGCGATGTCGCCAGCAAGCCAAAACTATCTGATTGCCGCTGATGACGGAACCCCGCCTGTGGAAAACGTCGTCTGAGCTGTGGATAGACGGCAAGGTACAATGTCGATTTTGCAACACTCCGCCGACAATGTTTCAAAATTCAGTTGCAATTTTTCTTTTGCACTGGACCGACTCACTAATTGTAAAGATATTGAGGCTATGTTCTGCGTATTCCTCCCTCCACTAAGCAACTACGGGCCCCTTTCGGGCCCGTTTTTTCTTGGTACTGCAAATAGCCAGAGATAACCGGTTCGTAAATCGCACTGCGATTTCATGGTTGGTTTCCGCGAGTACACGGCACAGGTCCGGTTATCGTTTGGACAAAAATAAACAATCAAAATCAGTATTTTGATGGCAATATTCGGCCCACTTTCCGGGTATTGACGGTCAAGAAATCGACCGCGAATGCATTGTGAATGCTCTCGTGTGCAGAGACAGAATACGTATAATTACCACGAAATCTCGGAGCCATCGTAGTTCAGGAAGCGTGGCGACTGCGTCACGGTCATTCCATCAATGCATCGAATCAGCCCGGCTGCACTTTCCGTCGCCGATATATCGGCTGCGGATCCACCCATGTCGGTTCGAACCCAGCCTGGATGAGCGACGCAGACCGCGATGTTGCGGCTTTTCAGTTCTGATGCCGCTGCCTGCATCGCGCGATTGAGCGCAGCCTTTGAGGACCGATACGCGATACGGTCGCTGGCTGGCGAGGCGGTCAACGAACCCATCCGGCTCGTGATCGTCAGGACCTTGGCCGACGCGCTCAGGCTAAGGTTTGGCAGGAAGGCTTGCAGGACCCGCAACGGGGCGAGCGTATTGACCGCGAGGGTCTCCATCCAGCCATCAAAATCCATGTCGAGCGTGGATTGGCGCTTTGGGCCGATGGTCCCGGCGTTGTTGATGAGGATGTCAATTGCTGCCGCTCCGACGCGTTCGCGAGCGCGATCGATCGAGGCAGGGTCAGTCACATCCATTGCCACAATCACGAGGCCCGACGATTGCTCGCTGAGACGGATCAAGCTATCGGCAGACTCCGGATCCCGGCAGCAGGCAAACACATGATCGCCGCGGGCCAGCAATTGGCGCGCAAGTTCAAGTCCGATGCCGCGATTAGCACCGGTGAGCAGGACAGTTGACATAGGTTTACTCCGCAAGATCCGAGTTCAAGCAAAAAGTGTCGCGAACCGGATGCCGCGCGTCAATGCGGCATCACGCGGGGCAGATCAGGCAATTATGCGCTCGATGAACGCTGCCGCCTGAAGGCACTGGAGGTCACGTCCGAAGGGCGCGACAATCTGGACGCCGAGCGGCAGGTTGTCGGCTCCGAACAGCCCTGGCACGTTCACGCAAGGCGTGCCCATGAGGGTCCACAGCCGGTTGAAACTGTGATCGCCTGTAAAGCTAAGCCCGGCGGGTGCCGCGCCACTGGCGCTGGGTGTCAGGATCACGTCGATCCCGGCTGAGTCAAACAAGGCCGACAATGCGCGGCGGCCCCGCTTTGAACGGCTGCGGGCGAGGTCATAAACGTCAGTAGGGATCGCCTTGCCCTCATCAAGGGCCGCGGCCAACGCGGGGCTCAGGGCCTCGCGGTGGGTGTCGTGTTCCCAGGCAAGTGCGAGCGCTCCTTGATAATTCTGGATGATCAAATGGCTGTCAAAGGCCTCGATCAGCGTGTCGGACATATCGAGATGAACAATCTTCGCGCCAGCCTTTTCCGCCCGTTTGGCCGTCTGCTCGATCGCCGCCTGCATTTCGGCGGAGGCTTCGTCCCACACATGCAGCCGCATGACGCCAATCCGGGGAGTTCCCGGGTCGGACCCATCCACTCGCAATGATCGTTGTGTCAGGTGTTCGGCAAAATAGGCGACATCGGCGACACTCGAGGCGAAGAGACCAGCCGTATCGAGCATCCAGGCGAAATCCTGCAGGCCGACAGTTGGCAACAACCGAAATGACGGCTTGAACCCGGCTATACCGCAGAAGGCAGCTGGCCTGATCACGGAGCCTGCGGTCTGCGCGCCAATGGCAATCGGGATCATACCGGCGGCAACGGCCGCTGCGGACCCTGACGATGAGCCGCCCGGCGTATGCGCGGGGTTATGCGGGTTTCGTGTCGAGGAGAACGGCGTGCGATGCTGAAGCTCGGTTGTCGTTGTCTTGCCGATCACTGTCGCACCAGCTCGCCGTGCGAGCGCCACGACGGACGCATCGCTGCGAGGCCGGTTTCCGGCATAGATCGGCGTGCCCTTTTCGGTAGGAAAATCGCAGGTATCAAACGCATCCTTGACGCCCAGAGCCAGACCGGCGAGCGGGCCGGAGGCCTTGAGAGCAGACGAGCGCGACTGGTCGGGCGCTGTCACGACGAAGGCGGCGATTTCGGTGTCAATGGCCGCGATGGCAGCCAGTGACTGTTCAATTGCAGCGGCTGGCGACAGATCTCCGGCGCCGATGCCTTTGGCGATTTCGAGGGCGGATTGAGCGGGGGCAAAGCGTGTGGCGGGCTGTTTCATGCCCGGACAATAGGGATCTGGCGACACCAAGGAAAGCCAAATCCGCATGAAAAAAATCAGGCTGGCGTCTGCATTTTCACATGGATGAACGAAGTTTGAACGGCTCACTCAGGGTGAGTGCAGCTTCAGCGGGGTAATGTCACCTCATCGAACGACGGTTACCCCAAACCCCACCGAAGTTCCTGAACCAGCAGAAGGATTGAGCCATGAAAAAGATCATCGCAGCCCTCGTCGCCGCCTCTGTCATCGCCACCGCTTCGCTCGGTATGACCACGACAGCCGAAGCACACGGCCCTGGACCCGGTTTCGGCATCGCCGCCGGCATCATTGGTGGCCTGGCCGTTGGTAGCATCATCGCATCACAAAATCGCCCGGTTGTCGTTTACGATGATGATGCGGCTTACTGTCACCGGGTCCGCTTTGTGGACGAATACGGCTATTATCACGTCCGCCGTGTCTGCCGCTGACGGCAATTGACCAAGCCAACGCGGCTTTCCCCCGGCCCGTTGTGCCAAACTCTGGAGCGATCGCGGCACAAGCCCGATCGCTCCTTTTTATTGTGCGTTGTCAAACCGGTTCGTGGCCGGGAAGCCGCGAGGTGGCAAGCGTCCTGCCTGAGCGCGCAGTCCAACCCATTCGGCGAGTTCGGCCAGCGACCGCGTGAAGCTTGCGCCCGAGGATGATGTCCAGGTCAGGCCGACAGCCCCATCGAAGAACTTCACGTCTGCAATGCCGCCGTCCTTGTAGGCCTGCAGCTTCACGCCCGATCCCTTCTGCATTTCCGGGATCTGGTCGGCGGGGAAGACGAGGAACTTGCGGTTATCGCCAATGACGGCGACATGGCTCATGCCCTTCGGCGCTTCAACGCAGATGCGTGCTTCGTCACCGGTCGCGACATTGAGGATCTGCTTGCCCTTGCGCGTCTGAGCCACGACTTCGGCCTCGGCGATGATGAAACCGCGACCGGACTTGGACGTGATCAGCAATCGGCGGTCGGGCTTGTGCACGAAGACGGCCAGCACATCCTGATCCTGATCCATATCGACCTGGATGCGGATTGGTTCACCCGCGCCACGTCCGCCCGGCAGCTTGGAGGCTTCCAGCGTGAAGAAGCGGCCACCGGTCGAGAAGACGATGATCTTGTCGGTCGTCTCCGCCTTGAAGGCGATCTTCAGCTTGTCGTCGTTCTTGAATTCGAGCTTGGAGAAGTCGTCCAGATGCCCCTTCAAGGCGCGGATCCAGCCTTTCTGGCTCACGACGACCGTGATCGGCTCGCGCTCGATCATGGCTTCCATGATGTCACCGACGTCATGGGATGGCGCTTCGGCGAAGGTGGATCGGCGACGACCAAGTGGCGTATCCGGGCCAAAGCGTTTGGCGATATCGCGGATCTCGATCGCGATCACTTTCCACTGCTTTTCGTCTGAGGCCAGCAGCTCGCGGATCTGAGCGGCTTCAGCCATCAACTCGTCATGCTCCTTGCGGATTTCGAATTCTTCGAGCTTGCGCAGATTGCGCAGTCGCATGTTCAGGATGGCTTCAGCCTGCACATCTGTCAGCGCGAAGGCCTTGATCAACTCCTGCTTCGGCTCATCCTCGTAGCGGATGATGCGGATAACCTCATCCAGATTGAGGTATGCGATCAACAGGCCGCCGAGAATTTCAAGCCGTTTCTCGATCTGGGTCAGCCGGTGCGTCGAGCGCCTGACCAGAACATCCTTGCGATGATCGAGCCATTCCTTCAGCACCTCACGCAGTCCCAGCACGTTGGGGACCTGCCCGTGACTGAGCACGTTCATGTTGAGCGGAATGCGGTTTTCAAGCTCGGAGAGCTTGAACAGGCTTTCCATCATCAGGCCGGGATCGACATTACGGCTCTTGGGCACGATGACGACGCGTACGTCCTCGGCGCTTTCGTCGCGGACGTCATCGACAAGCGGCAGCTTCTTTTCATTGATGAGATCGGCGAGCTTCTCGATCAGGCGGGATTTTGCGACCTGATAGGGAATCTCGGTGATGACTACCTGCCAGGTGCCGCGACCTGTTTCTTCCGTTGCCCAGCGAGCCCGCACCCGGAAGCCGCCACGTCCCGTGCGATAGCTTTCGAGAATTGAAGCTCTCGATTCCACAATAATGCCGCCGGTGGGGAAGTCAGGGCCGGGCACCAGTTCGACGAGTTCTTCAACCGGCGTATCGGGCAAGGCAATCAGCTTCAGCGCGGCCTGAGCCAGTTCAAAGGCATTGTGCGGCGGAATGGAGGTCGCCATGCCAACCGCAATGCCGGAGGAGCCGTTTGCGAGCAAATTCGGGAACGCACCCGGCAACACGATCGGCTCTTCTTCGGAGCCATCGTAGGTCGGGCGGAAATCGACCGCGTTCTCCTCAAGCCCCTCAAGCAACAGGGCGGCGACATCGGTCATGCGCGCTTCGGTGTAGCGCATGGCTGCCGGATTATCGCCGTCGATATTACCGAAGTTGCCCTGTCCATCCACAAGCGGATAGCGCTGGGCAAAATCCTGCGCCAGACGCACCATCGCATCATAGACGGACTGATCGCCGTGCGGGTGAAACTTGCCGATCACGTCGCCAACAACGCGGGCGCATTTCTTGAAAGCAGCGGTCGGATCGAGCCGCAATTCACGCATTGCATAGAGCAGGCGCCGATGCACGGGCTTCAGACCGTCGCGAACGTCAGGCAAGGCCCGGTGCATGATGGTCGACAGGGCATAGGCGAGGTAGCGCTCTTCCAGCGCCTCGCGCAAGTTGACCGGTAGCACTTCGCCGCCCGGACTATCGCCTTCGCCGTCACCCGGCGGAATCACCCTGTTTCCCATGATGCAAGGGTTAGTCACCTTGCCGCTTCAGGGCAAGACAGGATAACGGTCATCGGCGCTTGTTTAGTGGGCGTTTCGGCAGGTAATCACGCTTCAGCAAGCGCCATCAGGATGCCGTCGCGCGTCGGGGGCGGGGCGATGCCACGCGGTTCCCAGACATGGCGTTGCAGGAAATGCCCTGTTAGCCGAAACCCGGCGCGGATGTCAGCAGTGTTCGGCGCATGCTCGTTGGTCGCTTCGCTGAGGAAGGCGGGGAGTTCCAGCAACCTGTCATGCCAGAGCCGCCCGGCATCACGCGACGCGGCGCGGCCTGTGCGCGGGCTCACATAGGCCAGATCCTCGAAAGTTCCCGTGATAGCACATTCACTGAGATCAAGGCCAAATCCGAGTGCGTCAAGGATCATCACCTCAAATCGGACGACCAGCCCGCCCGCGATGATCGCCGAGAGCGTTACCCCGTCAGCATCGGTCTCAGGGGCCGTTGCAACAATATCCAGCAAGGTCACCATGCCGTCATAGAGTTCCGGGTGTGGATCCCGTTCCGGCAGAAGGCGGACATGGCTGGCGAGCGTTTGCACCGTGTTGAGACCAAGCGACGTCTGCATCAGACCCGAGGCGCGCAGGTCGGTTGGTTCCACGCTGAAGTTTCCCAGGTGTTCGTCGAGGCGTGCCCGCCACGTCACGTCCAGGCTGTTGCCCGGCTGAAGCTTGGCTGCAAAACGCGGCGAACGACCGCCCTTGACCAGACCGAGGCAGCGACCGCGCTCGCGCGTCAGAACCTCCAGCACGAGGGAGGATTCCCCGTGCCGCCGCGTACCCAAGACAAGTGCATCATCGCGCCACTGCATGCCGACGAGGTCCCGGGGTGAAAGGCGTCGTCTCAGAGTTTCGGGAAGTCCAGACCCATCTCACGATACCGTTCCGGGTCATCCGCCCAGCCATCGCGGACCTTGACGAACAGGAAGAGATGGACCGGCTTTTCCAGAACCTCGGCAATGTCCTTGCGGGCCGCCATCGAGATTGACTTGATCGTTTCGCCACCGGACCCGAGAATGATGCGTTTCTGGCTGTCGCGCGTGACATAGATTGTTTGCTCGATGCGGACCGATCCGTCCTTCATGTCTTTCCACTGTTCCGTCTCGACGGTGGATTCGTAAGGCAATTCGTCATGGACGCGCAGGAAGAGCTTTTCGCGGGTGATTTCAGCGGCCAGTCCGCGAAGCGGCAGATCTGAGATCTGGTCTTCCGGATAAAGCCACGGACCCGGTGCCACATGTTCGGCGAACCAGGCGGTGATATCATCCACGCCGCTGCCTGTGTGTGCCGAGACCATGAAAGTCCGGTCGAATGGGACCTTCGCGTTCGCGTCCTGTGCCAGCGCCAGCAAGGTATCGCGCTTGACCAGGTCGATCTTGTTGAGGATCAGGATCTTGGGATGACGGACTTCTTCCAGCTTCTCAAAGATCGTCAAAACCTCGTCGTCGAGGCCTTTCTTGGCATCGACAAGCACAGCGACGAGATCCGCATCATGGGCACCGCCCCAGGCCGTTGTGACCATGGCCCGGTCCAGTCGTCGACGCGGGCGGAAGATGCCGGGCGTATCGACAAAGATCACCTGTGCCTGACCAAGAATCGCAATGCCGCGCACAAGACTGCGTGTCGTCTGCACCTTGTGGGTCACGATCGAGACCTTGGAGCCGACAAGCTGGTTCAGCAACGTCGACTTGCCCGCGTTCGGCGCGCCGATCAGCGCCACGAAACCTGCCCGTGTCGGGCCGTCTGTCTTCTCCGGGCCTTCGCCCGCCTCGATGTCAACCACCCGTCATATCCTTCCAGATCCCTTCACGGACCAAAACTGTTGCCGCTGCCGTCTGTTCTGCTTCACGCTTTGACCGACCGCGACCCAAACCCGACGCCAGATTTGCGACGTCGACTGAAATTGTGAATTCCGGATCATGATCCGGTCCGGTACGCGCGACCTCGCGGTAAATGGGAGTCGGTCCGCCACGTCCCTGGACCCATTCCTGCAATGTCGTCTTGGCATCGCGCAAGGGGCCTCGTGCTGCCATCATGCGCGGCTGCCAGTTCCTTACCACAAACTGGAATGCTTCTTCAAAGCCGCCGTCCAGATAGATGGCCGCGATGATCGCTTCGACGACGTCGCCCAGAATGGCTGTCTTGGTGCGTCCGCCAGTCTGGGCCTCGCCACTGCTCAGGCGCAGCATGGCACCAAGCCCGAGATCGCGGCCAACTTCGGCACAGGTCTCGCGCTTGACGAGCGCGTTCAGGCGGCGGGCCATCTCGCCTTCATCGGCCCCAGCGAACGTATCATAGGTCAGCCGGGCGACCGTCAGGGCAAGCACGCGGTCACCGAGAAACTCGAGCCGCTGATAGCTGTCGCCAGCATTGGACACTGCACTGGTATGCGTCAGGGCGCGCGTCAACAGTGACCTGTCCCGGAACCTGTAGGCGAGTTGGGTCTCCAGTGCGTCCAGGCCAGCCATCTGCTTCACAGGAGTTTCAGCAGGCGATCAAATCGCACCGTCCACGGCCAATTCCAGATTTTCCAGATGGCGCTATCGCCTTCGTGGCTGAAGAAAATGACTTGCGCCTTGCCGATCAGGTTTTCCGCCGGGACATAGCCGACGTCATTGATGAACCGACTGTCAGCCGAGTTATCGCGATTATCGCCCATCATAAAATAGTGACCAGGCGGCACTTCGTAGACCTGCGTGTTATTCGCATCAAACTCGCCACCCATGCCAGTTGGGGCGTCGTCGCGAAGCTTCAGCACATGGTAGGTCACGCCATTGGGGAGTGTTTCGGTGTATTGCTTGCCGACACTGCGGTCACCACGATAGTCAATTTCGTCGAAATTCTTGTCGAAGGTGCGCTTCACTTCTTCACCATTGATGAAAAGTACACCGTGCTTGACCTGGATCTTGTCGCCCGGCAGACCGATCAGACGCTTGATGTAGTCGATCTCTTCTTCATGCGGCTTGCGGAACACGACGATATCGCCGCGCTTTGGATCCGAGCCGAAAATCCGGCCTGAAAAGGGAATGATTCCTTTTTGGATACCCAAGAAATTATTGGAAAAAGAATAGCGGCTGTAACCGTACGACCATTTGCTCACAAAGAGATAGTCGCCAACCCGGAGCGTATGTTCCATAGAACCAGACGGGATATTGAACGGTTGAAACAGAAACATCTGCACAAGCAGCGCCAGGACAATAGCCTGAACGATGATCCAGACCATTTCCAATAGGCCGCCGTCGTCTTTTTTCTTTGTCTCGTTCGTCACGCTCATAAGTCCGTTACCTTCCAACGACTGACGTCGCCTCTTTGCGGGAGATACTGGCTGGACGCTCTTCCGGAGAAGTCGCTCGCCCGGCTACGCCTGCCCGTTAATCCGGTTGGTCCTGATACCGCTTCAACGCAAAAGCTGCAACGTATTCACGCGGTAATCAGGCTGAAGCATGGCACGAACGTGTCATTTCCTCCAGGTTTCGTTGATTTTTGCGGCTTTAAGGTATCCCTGAACGCCGCGAAGTTGCCGCGCCTGCCAATCGGTCACTTTCATTATTTTGATTCAAGACAGCAAAAAGGGATATTTCCCTTGAAGCCAGGGATGCGTGATGATGTCATTGGCGCATCGCATGGCCCGCTTCCAGCGGCGACTCTGGCCGTGAGTGATGCCGTATCGAATTCCATCCGTTCCTTGACCGAGGTTGTCATGATCCACAAGCGCATCCGGCCCTTCAATACCCGCGATACCTACCCGGAACAAAAGCTTTCCAACGATCTGGCTCAGGCGGTTGTTGCTCGCGGCACAATGGTTTTCCTGCGTGGGCAGTGCCCACAGGATCTCGATACCGCCGAGGACGTTGGCATCGGTGATCCCGTCGCGCAGGCTCACAAGGTGATGCAGAACATTCGTCAACTGATCGGAGAATGCGGGGCAGAGATGCAGCATATCTGCAAGCTCGTGGTCTATTTGACCGATATCCGCCATCGCGAGGCGGTTTACCGGGTCATGGGCGAGTATATCGAAAACGTGCATCCCGTCTGCACCGGCCTCGTGGTTGTCGCTTTGGCCCGGCCCACTTGGCTTGTTGAAATCGACGCAACCGCCGTCATTCCGGATTGAGGATCAGATGACATTTTCCCTTGCAGCGCGTTGCCTGAAAACCGGACGCTTCGGTGTCGCGATTTCCTCCTCTTCGCCGGCTGTAGCTGCTCGCTGCGCTCACGCCAGAGCAGATGTCGGGGCGGTCTGTTCGCAGAATATCACCGATCCCCGCCTCGGGTATTCTGCGCTTGACCTGATGGCGCTGGGGGCTTCCTCGCGCGCGGCGCTGGAGGTTTTGGCGAGTGAAACGCCCAATATCCAGTATCGGCAGCTCGTTGCAATCGATTCGCACGGAAGGCCGTCGGTGTTCTCGGGCGAACATGTGCTTGGCACGAACGCTTTTGCCTATGGCCTCAATGTTGCCGCTGCCGGGAATATGTTGGCGAACGAAGGCGTTCCTGCTGCGATGGTAGCGGCTTTTGAAGCCGCGCCGGGACATCTGGGCGATCGCCTGATGGCGGGACTTATCGCTGGGTTTGAGGCTGGCGGCGAGGCCGGACCGGTCCATTCGGCGGGCCTCCTGATGGTCGGCAAGGTCTCGTTTCCGATTGCTGATCTGCGCGTTGATTGGGATGAGTTTGATCCGATCGGAAAGCTCCGGGATCTCTGGGACCTCTACAAGCCACAACTGGATGCCTATATTACCCGCGCCCTCGATCCGACGGTTGCGCCCGGCTATGGCGTTCCGGGGGATGATCGGTAACCAGATTCCGTGCGCGATACGCTTCGGCAGCTTTCCTGTTTTATCGCAGTCGGCTTCGCGTCGCTTGCGGGCCCGTGATCGCCGATGTCACGCGCCTGTCGGCCAATCTGCGGGCCAGGCTGAAATGACCACGAACGCCTGAGCCAGAGGATAATCGTCGGTGATTGTCAGGTCGATCTTGGCCGTAAACCCGGCAGGCGTGAGTTTTGAGAGACGTTCGGCAGCCGAGCCGAGCAACTGAATTGTCGGCTTGCCTCCCGGCAGGTTGACCACGCCGATCTCACGCCAGTTGACACCCATGGCAATGCCGCTGCCCAAGGCTTTGGAACAGGCCTCTTTTGCGGCAAATCGTTTGGCGTAGGAGGCGGCTCGTTCTGCGCGACGGTCTGACTTGGCGCGTTCGATTTCAGTGAAAACGCGATGAGTGAAGCGCTCGCCAAACCGATCGAGGGTCTTCTCGATACGGCGGATATCGCACAGGTCTGAGCCGATGCCGATGATCATGGACCAGGCCCTTCAGGCAGCCGTGCGACTGCCCGGCTTTACGGCTGGAAGCGCGGCGAGTTCCGGAGGAAGGGCGTCGGCGGGGTAAGCCGGAACCTTGTAGCCCGCCAGCGAAACCAGCGGCGCTCCGGTATCAGCCTCGCCGTCCGACCGATCAATCAGGCAGGCAACTGCCACGACCTTGAGACCAACGGCTTCCAGCGCAGCGATGGTTTCGCGTGAGGATAACCCCGTTGTGACGATATCCTCAATGATGACCACGCGTGAACCGGGCGCAACATCGAAACGCTTCAATTGCATCTGACCATCGACGCGCTCGACCCAGACGGCTGGTACGCCGAGATGCCGCGCGGTCTCATACGCTGGAATGATGCCGCCGAGTGCAGGTCCGACAACAAGGTCGATCTGCCCAAGGCCAGCGCTTTTGATCCGTTCAGCCAGCGCGTTGCAGACGATCGCGGTCTTGTCGGGATGCATGAATACGCGGGCCTTCTGGATGAAAACCGGAGACCGCAGGCCGGATGACAGGATAAAGTGACCTTCCAGGATCGCGCCACACTCGCGAAAAACCTCAAGTACCTCGTCGCGCGTCATATCAGCCATCTTTCTGTCACATCGTGCTTACGTATCGGCGCATCGTTACAGCGCGCTCACTTTGGACCCGCCAGTGAGCCGAGCGACGGCCCGGCATGCATGATCTGTGAGATGATATTGTAATCCTGTCCGGTCGTTTTGGTCTTGCGGCCGATGAAATCGAAGATCTTGCCGTCCTGCAGACCATAATTGGCGATTTCCTTGACCCGGCCCTTGTCGTCAAAATAGACAGCGAGCACGCGCTGGTCGACGACTCCTGGTTCCATGAAAGCCAGATTACGGGCCGTCTTTTGCGAGATGTAATAGAAGCTCTCACCGCCGATGGTCGATGTTGTCGAGGGCGCTCCGAGGACAAGGAATACCTGCTCCTTGCTGGCTCCAACCGAAATCTGCGACATCGCGTTTTCATCGAGCACGTACCCGTGATTGTATTCCTCGGCGCAACCGGCCAGGGAGATGCCAGCCAGACCAATCATGGCCAGAGTTGCCAACAAGGACTTGCGGACGGCGAAACGGGGCATGGAACGACTCCTCAGATCTCTGCAAGACAGAAACGCGATCACGTCACGTTTGCTTCAAGCTGCACGGCAAGATCAGTCAGACCGCGAGATCATGGCATTAAGACGGCTGGTGGGCACGTCGTATAGCCGGATTGTTTGTCTGAGTCACGCCCGGTGATCGAGTCCCGTGCCCGCTCCCGCCTTCAGAGTCCTTGGCAACCCGGCCAGTGTGCGTTAGGTCCTTACGCAATGGTATAGAGGCGTTCAGTCCTCTCGGAGATGCCGTGTGATTTTCAATCTCTTTCGCCCGAAGGCACATGACCCTGTCGACCTGATTTATCTGGATGTCGTGGCAAAAGCACGCCAGCCCGGGTTTTACCTCGATTTCAGCGTGCCTGACACGGTGGAGGGTCGATTCGAGATGATCATTCTGCATCTCGCCCTTCTGTTTCATCGGCTCCGGAATGAAGATGAGCGCGCGCGGAAGGCGGCGCAAACGGTCGTGGAGGCATTCTTCAACGACATGGACCGATCACTACGTGAGATGGGCATCGGCGATACCAGTGTTCCCAAGAAGATGAAAAAATTGGGAAAAGCCTATAACGGCCGTTCGCTGGCCTACTTCAAGGCCCTCGACGAGGATGATCGCGATGCCTTTTCAGCTGCGGTCCTGCGCAATGTCATGGCGCTTGATGCAGGGACAGAAACCGACGCGCAGATCTCAGGCGCGCGTGCGATCGCTGACTACGCCTTTGCCACCGCGATCCTGATGCAAAGTCTGCCGGTATCCGACATACTGTCAGGCAAGCTGCAAACCGCCCCATTGACGCCAACATCTGTTGCTGATCGTTCTAGCGAGCCTGATCTTGCTACTGCCGGAGACGAATCATGACCCAACCCGAGGTCGACGCCCTGCCTGTGCCCATCTCGCGCAGTCTTTTGACAACGGATGTTCCTGGCGACGGACGGCACGTCTCGATCAAGGCAACGGCTGAAGAATTGTCAGCCCTGACCACTTTCGCCGAGATCGAATCAGTGGACGCATTCGCTGCTGAACTCGATGTGCGGCCTTGGGGGAAATTTGGCTTCCGTGTGACCGGTCAGGTCAAGGCGCATGTCGTCCAGTCATGTGTCGTAACGCTTGAGCCAGTGCCGAGCTATATCGATGAAACCATTGAATTGAAGCTCGTGCCGATCAGTGACGCCGAGCGCTATGCGCCAAAGACGTCGCCGGAAGGGGAGATCATTGTCGATGTCGAGGCCGAGGATATGCCTGATTTCTATGAAGGCGGGACCATCGACGTAGGTGCGATAGCGGTCGAATTTTTCATGCTCGGGCTGGATCCTTATCCGCGCAAGCCTGGCGCTGAATTCGAGCCGTTGCCTGACCCTGGCAAAGCTGAAGTCTCCCCATTTGCCAAGCTGGCGGTTCTGAAGCGGCCAGATGGGGCTTGAGCCGATATGTAAGATGCCGTTACGGCAATTCCCCACAGTCAGCAGCGCTGTTTAGTGCAATTCGGCCTGAGGCGGGTTGTGTCGCTAGTCAAAAACGCTATTGTCCGGCCTCGTTAAGGGCGACCCGACGATCCCGCTGGTTCTGTTTCTTTGAGACGAGTGACATTGGCAAAGCCGATAATCATATCCTTGGACGCCATGGGCGGCGATATCGGGCCTGATGTTGTGGTCCCCGGTGCTGCGCTTGCGTTGAAGCGTCGCCCGGATTTGCAGTTCCTGTTTTACGGTGACAGCGAGCGCGTCTCCGCACTCCTCGATCAATATCCAATGCTCAAGGCGGTCTCGAAGATCCATCATACAGATGTGACCGTGCGCATGGACGACAAGCCGAGCCAGGCCCTGCGGCAGGGCCGCTGGAAATCGAGCATGTGGAAGTCCATCGAGGCCGTAAAGACCAATGAAGCGGCGGCTTGCGTTTCAGCCGGAAACACCGGGGCGCTGATGGCGATGGCGCGGTTTTGTCTGCGCACGATGCCCGGGATTGATCGCCCTGTGATCGCCGCCATCTGGCCGACCTTGCGTGGCGAGTCCATTGTGCTTGATGTCGGCGCCAATGTCGGCGCCGATGCGCGTCAGCTGGTGGATAGTGCCGTCATGGGTGCGGCGATGGCGGGTGCCATCTTTGGCCAGTCGCGCCCGACCGTCGGATTGCTCAATGTCGGCGTCGAGGAAATCAAGGGGATCGAAGAGGTTCGTCTTGCTGGACGCATTCTAAAGGAACGGCCGCATCCGAACTTGCAGTATCACGGCTTTGTCGAGGGCGACGACCTCGGACGGGGGACTGTTGATGTGGTCGTGACTGAAGGGTTTTCCGGCAATATCGCCCTGAAGACCGCTGAAGGAACTGCTCGCCAGATCAGTCAATACCTGCGCCAGGCGATGAGCCGCACGCTGCTGGCCCGCCTTGGCTATCTGCTGGCCAAAGGCGCGTTCGATCAGTTGCGTGAAAAGCTCGATCCACGCAAGGTCAACGGCGGCGTGTTTCTCGGCCTCAATGGGATCGTCATCAAGAGCCACGGTGGTACCGACGCGGAAGGCTTTGCTGCCGCCATCGAACTCGGGCGTGCGATGGTGGTCAACGATCTCATGGCCAAGATAGCCTTTGGTCTCGCTCATTCCCTTGCAGCCGCGCCGGATTTTGCCGCCGCTGAAGAACAAACAGGTGCCGCTTGAGCCAGTTGAAATGCATCATTCGTGGCGTTGGCAGCTATCTGCCGGAAGAGACCCTGACCAATTCCGACCTCGCCAGGATTGTCGATACGTCAGATGAATGGATCGTCGAGCGCACAGGCATTCGGGAGCGGCATCGCGCTGCCCCCGGCGAATTTACAAGCGATCTGGCAACCAAGGCGGCTTTGGCAGCGCTCAAGGATGCAGGCCTTCAACCCGATGATATCGACCTGATCGTTCTGGCAACGGCCACGCCGGACAATACGTTTCCGGCCTCTGCCGTTCAGGTTCAGGCGAACCTCGGCATCCGGCATGGCTTTGCCTTCGATCTGCACGCCGTCTGCTCGGGGTTTGTTTATGCATTGACGACGGCGGATGCCCAGCTGAAGGCGGGGCTAGCCAAGCGCGCCCTGGTGATTGGCGCGGAAACATTCACGCGGATTCTCGACTGGACCGACCGGGGCACCTGCGTGCTGTTTGGCGATGGGGCAGGAGCCGTCGTGCTGGAGGCGGTTGATGCCGATAGCCATGGCGAGCGCGGCATCATCACATCGCATTTGCGCTCCGATGGTCGCCACAAGGCAAAGCTTTACGTCGATGGCGGACCTTCAACGACCCAGACGACCGGTCATTTGCGGATGGAAGGACGCGAGGTTTTCAAGCATGCAGTCGGGATGATTACCGATGTGATCGAGGCCAGTTTTGCGGCCACGGGGACAACCGCAGCCGATATCGACTGGTTCGTGCCACATCAGGCCAATCGTCGGATTATTGATGCAAGCGTGAAAAAACTAGGAATTGCACCGGAGAAGGTTGTCGTAACAGTGGACGTGCACGGCAATACGTCAGCCGCATCGATTCCGCTGGCCTTATCGGTTGCGAAGGCCGATGGGCGTATTCAGCCGAATGATCTGATCCTGCTCGAAGCTATGGGTGGCGGATTTACGTGGGGAGCAGTAATGCTGCGTTGGTAATTCATTATTAATTTTTGGATCTTCTTGCAAAAATTTTTATCAACTATTCCATAATTGGTCGTTTTGTAGTCAAAACGACTGAATTTGCTTAATTCCTGGCGCTTTCATTGACAGTTAGCCGCTTTAACAACGGCTTCGCCGAAATCAATCGAACCACTATGACGGATTTGCGTTGTCTTTGGCGGTTATGGACAAGCGTCCATGTTGACGAGCGCACGGATCGGAAATACCGTTAGTGCCTTCCATTGGTTACCTTTTTTGGATCGATGGAGGCAACAGCGGCGTATCTGACAGGGAAAGGGCAAGACGATGGGAGGGAAGACAATTACACGGGCTGACCTATGCGAAGCGGTCTACCAAAAGGTTGGTCTTTCGCGCACGGAATCTGCCGACCTTGTCGAAATGGTGCTGGACGAAATCTCCGACTGTCTGGTGCGCGGGGAGTCCGTCAAATTGTCATCGTTCGGATCGTTCCTTGTTCGATCGAAGGGTGAGCGTATCGGTCGCAATCCGAAGACAGGCGAGGAAGTCCCGATCCTGCCGCGCCGTGTCATGGTCTTCAAGCCATCCAATGTGCTGAAGCAAAAGATCAATGAGACGCTCGCCGTCGAGGAATGACACCGGGTTGCGCGAAGCCTGACGGACGGTCGCTGGATCGGTCGAATATGGCTCCAGAGTGATCATGATGCCGAATTGTGCACATGTGCGTGCTTGCCCTGTTGATCACTCTTGCTTGTCCGCATCGCAATTGGAACACTCGCGAGATGGCGACTCACAGGCTGAGTCGTGCGCGGGAGTCGTGTTGAAGGGACTGCAACGTGGACAAAAGCTCCGATGCTTTCAGGACCATCAGCGAGGTTGCTGAGGATCTTGATTTGCCGCAGCATGTGTTGCGCTTTTGGGAGACGCGTTTCAGCCAGATCAAGCCGCTGAAGCGCGGCGGGGGGCGCCGCTATTACCGACCGGATGATGTCGAACTGCTGAAGGGCATCCGTCATCTGCTGTACGGCGAAGGCTACACGATCAAGGGTGTCCAGCGTATCCTGAAGGATCAGGGTGTGCGCTTTGTCATGAATCTCTGGCAGGAAGGCTCAGCCGGGCTTGAAGCCAAGCTGCAAAACCATGATGCCGACGCATTTGGGGATCTCGATTTTGTCGAGAGCGGCGCAGACTCCGAAGAGGATGCAATCGACTTGCCGCCAGCGCCACTGCGGCCAGCCCGGCAGCAGGAATACCGGTCCGAGTCAGACGTGACCGCCACCCGTCACACGGGCACGCCTGGCCACGCGCGGCAGGCAACACTCGAGCGGGCACGTGAAGCAGCCTTCGATCCATCGCGGTCACCATCGCGCTTCATTGTCCCGGACGAGCCGCACCTGTCTGATGATAGCGCGACCGCCGAAGTCATGGCTCAGCGTTTTGCGCCGCGCAGCGCAGAGCGTGCCACACAGGCGCGGCAATCGGCCCTGACGCCGATGATCGAGCGGTTCCGCTCCGGGACCAGTCGTCTTGCCGCCGACACTGTGGCCCGTACCGCACCGCAGCCCTCCAGCGATGACGTCCCGATCAATGGCCTCAGTCGCGATGATGTCCGGCGGCTCCAGGCAACGCTGTTTGAGTTGCTGGAGTGCAAGCGGTTGCTCGACCAGACCCGGTGAAGCAGCTTTGTGCCCAAGCCAGCGATGCGCTGCGTTCCGCTTGCATCCTTGTCCCATGCGATCTGCAAACGGCGGGATGTGGCAGATCCACCGGTCAGATCGCTTTGGACCTTGCGCAAGGCAGCGAAACAGTCTAATTCCCGCCTACTCCGTCAGGTGTCGGTCCCAATCCACATCCAGACGGTCGAATTGGTCGCGGGCAGTAGCGCAGCCTGGTTAGCGCACTTGACTGGGGGTCAAGGGGTCGGAGGTTCGAATCCTCTCTGCCCGACCAAATTTTTCATGATTGTTCTATCTATACACCCTATTGAATGGGTAACTTATAAGTTGTTTGCCCAATCGAAATTGGTCTATATTTGGTTTTCTTTCGACGATATAAGTAATTTTCGGTCGGTTTAATTTGATTTAATTAGCAGCAAATGTTTTTAATCATTTAGGCAGTATTCGATTGGCTATTGTAAAGTGCATGAAGAAAATTCCGTTCATCTTTTCTGTGGTGCCAAGAGCTGGCTCGGTTTGTTTGAACAGTTTCTGGGCTCTCGCTAAGTGGATTTCCGCCTCGATTATGCCGCCGCCGGGATTGGCTGCGACGCTTTGAAGTAGGCCTCGTCCGGGGTTTGCCGGTCAAGGCTCGAATGTGGC
>CAIYYN010000050.1 GCA_903930435.1 uncultured Hyphomicrobiales bacterium
ACCTTCTCCCGCAAGGGGAGAAGGGCCCGTTGCGACAGCTCAGTTTGTGTCGCCTTCTCCCCTTGCGGGAGAAGGTGGGCGAAGCCCGGATGAGGGGTAATGCAGGAGTTCAAAATTCGCGTTAGTCCGGAGAAAACCACCATGACCCTTCTGTCAGCCCCGCTTTCACGTCGCATGACCGTTCCCGTTGATATCGCGGGCGTAAAAGTGGGCGGTGGACATCCGGTTGTTGTCCAGTCGATGACCAACACGGATACGGCTGATATTCCGGCGACTGTGGCGCAGGTCGCGGCATTGGCGCGGGCAGGGTCGGAACTGGTGCGCATTACCGTGGATCGCGACGAGGCCGCCGCCGCTGTCCCTCACATTCGCGACCAATTGGCAAAAAGGGGTGTCAATGTTCCCCTCATTGGCGACTTTCACTACATCGGCCACAAGCTGCTTGCAGACCATCCAGCCTGTGCCGAAGCACTGGCAAAGTATCGGATCAACCCCGGTAACGTCGGCTTCAAGGCCAAGCGCGACACCCAGTTCGCCGATATCATCGAAATGGCGATCCGCTATGGCAAGCCGGTGCGCATCGGTGTCAATTGGGGCTCGCTTGATCAGGAACTCCTGACCCATCTGATGGATCAGAACGCCGCTGAAGGGTCGCCGAAGACGGCGCGTGAGGTCATGCACGAGGCCATTGTACAATCCGGCCTGATCTCTGCCGCGCGTGCTGAGGAAATCGGCCTGCCACGCAACCGGATCGTGATTTCGGCCAAGGTCAGTCAGGTCCAGGATCTGGTCGCGGTCTATTGTGAGCTGGCTAAACGGTCGGATTATGCCCTGCATCTGGGACTGACCGAAGCTGGCATGGGTTCGAAAGGACTTGTTGCATCGAGTGCAGCCATGGGCTTGCTACTGCAGCAGGGCATCGGCGACACGATCCGCTTTTCACTGACCCCGGAGCCGGGCGGCGATCGGACCCGCGAGGTAATCGCCGCGCAGGAACTGCTGCAGACGATGGGCTTCCGCTCATTCGTGCCAGTTGTTGCGGCGTGCCCGGGCTGTGGCCGAACCACATCGACCGTGTTTCAGGAACTGGCCCGCGATATTCAGGACCATATCCGCGTCTCGATGCCGGTCTGGAAGGAAAAATATCCGGGCGTTGAGGCGCTCAACCTGGCTGTGATGGGCTGCATCGTCAATGGACCCGGCGAGTCCAAGCATGCCGATATCGGCATTTCACTACCGGGCACCGGCGAAACGCCTGCCGCGCCCGTCTTCATTGATGGTCAGAAGGCCATGACATTGCGCGGTCCGAGGATCGTCGAAGAGTTCAAGACCATCGTCGAAGAGTACATTGAACGCCGGTTTGGCAGTCGGGATGTCGCAGCCGAATAAGCCTGCCCTCAAGTGGCCTTTCCTGCGATCCCGGTTCAAACAGCCTCCGTCCTGTCAGTGCCTCAGATAGAGGACCGTCATCACGACGATGATGGCGAGGAACTGCAGGCCAACGCGCCAACGCATGAGCTTTTGCGACGTGTTTGCGCTGCCGCCGCGCAGCATGTTGGCCAGACCCAACACCAGAACGATGCCGACAGCGCCGAGCGCCAGGATGATCAGATAATCCATTCCGATAACTCCGGCCCTCAACTGAGATGAATGGGGCGCTTCACGATGTCGATGCTGTTACGTCTCGCGGTCCGATGCATTGGCCAATAAGCGGATCAGCATGCGATCCGGTAGCAGCCGCCGCGCCCAGGTCATCACGAGCGTCGGCGTCGTTACGGCATAATAGGGCCGGGGGCGCGGGCTTTCCAGTGCATGGATCAGCTTTTCGACAACAGCCTCTGGACCGAGCTTGAAACGCGCTGCGCCGCCGCGCTGCATTCGTGCCAGACGTCGCGCATAGACTTCTGCATGGGCCGAGTCCTGGCGATCAATATGCGTTTCGAACGCCTTCAGGGATGTCTCCACAAATCGGCTGGCGATGGGCCCTGGCCGGATCGTCGACACCTCTATGCCTGAGCCTCGCAGCTCAAGGCGCAACGCGTCAGTCAGGCCTTCCAGCGCGAATTTCGAGGCGACATAGGCGCCACGGTATTTCATCGCAGCAATGCCGAGCACGGATGAACAATTCACGATCCGCCCGCCCCCATTTGCCCGCATCGCCGGAATCAACGCGCGGGTCAGGCCATGCCATCCAAAGACATTGACCTCGAACTGGTCGCGCAGCACCGCCGAAGGCAGATCTTCGACAGCCCCCGGCTGACCATATCCGGCATTGTTGAAGAGCGCGCCGATCTTGCCAGCCGTAGCCGACAGAACCGTCGCCGCAGCGGCCGGGATGGAGCCTGGATCGCGGAAGTCCAGATGGACGGCTCTCAAGCCGAGTGCGCTTAGTCTGTCGAGATCAGGCTGGGTGCGCGCTGTGGCAAACACTTGCCAGCCCCGTTGATGCATCCCGGTTGCAGCGGCAAGGCCGATGCCCGATGACGCGCCGGTGACGAGGATTGTCTTTTCGATCATTCGGGCAGGGTATCGTATCTGGCGCCGCAAAGCGATGGCTTCCGCTTCCGTGCATCGATCGTGTGTCGCATAAAAAAACCGGCCAGGAGAACCTGGCCGGTAGGTAATCGATTAGCAACGGGATCCCCTGAACCCGAGGCATCGATATCTTTGCATCTTCGATCCGAAGCGGCTATTCCAGAATTCCGTAATACACTACAACCAAGATTATCTTGTATTGCGAGATTTATCACCCCCGGTTTTGAAAATTGTCGTCAAAACGAACCTTTGTGACCTTGTATGGTTAATGAGAGATTAAACATACTAATCAACAAGCGTATTCCGCAGCACTTCGACCACAAAATCTCTAACCAGCCAATACTATGCCAAAGCATAGACGTTAAATCAACTAACCCGTGCCTGGGTATCAGTTGCTTCCATCCAGTAGTCTGCGTGCGATGACCTGCGCCTGGATTTCGCCGGCCCCTTCGAAAATGTTCAGGATACGTGCATCACACAGCAGCCGACTGATCGGATATTCAAGCGCAAAGCCGTTACCGCCATGAATTTGCAAGGCATTGTCAGCAGCCGCCCAAGCCACGCGGGCGCCGAGCAACTTGGCCATGCCGGCTTCAACGTCGCAACGGCGGTCCTGATCCTTTTGTCGGGCGGCGAAATAGGTGAGCTGCCGAGCAATCATGGTTTCGACGGCGATCATGGCGAGTTTGTCAGCGACGCGGGGGAACTTGATCAGCGGTCGGCCAAACTGGATACGGTCAAGCGCATAGCGCAATCCGAGATCAAGCGCGTTCTGCGCGACCCCGACCGCACGGGCGGCTGTCTGGATGCGGGCGCTCTCAAATGTCTGCATCAACTGCTTGAAGCCCTGACCTTCCACGCCGCCGAGGAGATTGGCGGCTGGAACAGCGAATCCGTCAAACGCCAGCTCGAATTCCTTCATGCCTCGATAGCCGAGCACCTCGATTTCGCCACCGGTCATGCCTTCAGCTGGAAACGGTTCCGCGTCCGTGCCGCGTGGCTTGGGTGCAAGGAACATCGAGAGACCGCGATAATCGGTCGTATCCGGATTGGTCCGGGCCAGCACTGTCATGACATCAGCACGCACTGGATGGGTGATCCATGTCTTGTTGCCGGTGATCCGATAGACGTCCCCATCCATGACAGCTCGGGTCCTGAGCGCGCCGAGATCTGAGCCGGTATTGGGTTCGGTAAACACTGCCGTCGGCAGCACTTCTCCCGAGGCAATCTTGGGCAACCACTCCGCCTTCTGCGCCTCCGTACCACCACACAGGATCAGTTCGGCGGCGATTTCCGACCGCGTCCCGAGCGATCCGACCCCGATATAGCCGCGTGACAGCTCTTCCGTCACCACGCACATGGATTCCTTGCCCAGCCCCAATCCGCCGAAATGCTCTGGGATCGTTAGCCCGAAGACGCCGAGATCAGACAGTCTGGCGATCAGCTCCATCGGAATATAGGCGTTCTCCAGGTGCCAGCCGTGCGCATGCGGGATCACCTCATCAAGACAGAATTTCCGCATTTCCTCGCGGAATTGGTCGAGCATCTCGTCGAGCCCGGCATCCCCGACCGTGAGCTTGCCCTCCATCGCTTCAATCTCGGCAACCAGACGGGCGCGATTGGCAGCGGTGTTGCCCGTGGCAACCAGCGTTGCGATCGCCTCGGACGCAAGTGGCTTCAGGTCCAAGTCAGTCAGGCCCAGATCGCCGAGACGGACGATCTCGCCCTGTGTCATCGGTATTCCGCCAATGATCTGGGCCAGATATTCCCCGAAGCCAATGCGGACAATGGCTTCCTCGGTCACGCCGAAACGACCGGCTTCGGTCATGCGCTCGGCGTAGTGGCTGAGCTCCCGCAGGGATTCGACGTAGGTCGCGAGCCATGCCAGCCCATGTGTGGCGCGTTGTTCCTGATCGACCAGCGCGGCGACGATGCGACCGTCGCGTTCAACCGTCGAGCGAACGCGCGCCCTGGCGCTGGCGAGCACCGCATCGAGGCTCGCGACGGCATCCCTGGTCAGGTCGATAAGCGTGGTCTGGCCAATGGGGACTGCGGTGGCTGAAGGCATGGGACTCTCCGGATATGCCGAGGGGCAGAGCTGGGCTGCTGATCATGGCAGAGCCCGTCCGAAGACCTTACGAACTCCAGTTCAAATCGCAATGCAACATTTGTCCATGCTGCGTCGCCGAATTCAAATCATGATACTTATTTGCGCGAGGCCAGCGCGACACCGGTCACCGTGATGATCATGCCAGTCAGCTGGATCGGCGTCAGGAGAATGCCCTTCATGATGAAGATTTCCACGGCGGCGGTCGCAGGGACCATATAGATCAGGGTCGCAGCCCGGGAGACTTCACCCCGCCGGATCAGGAACAGCAGGAGCGCAATCCCGCCAACTGAAATTCCGAAGATATTCCAGAGCAAAGCCAGGAACGGCTCGAGGCTCCATTCGATGTGCATCGGCTCGATCATCAGCGCCATCGGCACCGTGACGAGACAGGCACCGACAAACTGCAACGCGGCAATCACCCGCAAGTCGCCGGTCGGCAAGGCGCGTTTCTGGTAGAAGGTTCCGCCGGTCAGCGCGGCCATGCCCAGGATATTGACGACAATCGGACCTGCAACCCCGACGACATTGCTCGGTGTCAGGGAGAGGAGTTGCGGCAGCAACGCGACGACAATGCCGATGAAACCGAGAACAATGCCGCAAATGCGGATTGGACTAAGGCGCTCGCCGAGGAGATAGGGCGCAGCAACGGCCGTCATCAGCGGCTGCAAGGCCGACACAATCGCCGAAATGCCGGATGGGACGCCTTGCCAGATCGCCCACCAGACACAGCTCAGGTAAAGTCCATGAATGAAGACGCCCGACAGGATCGCCCGCCAGATAAACTGGATATCGCGCGGGATCGGTGCGCCCGATAGCAGGGCGAACAGGCCGACAACGACAAACGCGCAGGAAAAGCGAACGCTCAGGAACGTCAACGGGTCCGCATGGGGCATCACGAACAGCACGACAACCCAGCCAGTCGACCAGATGACGACAAAGACGGCGGGTATCAGCGTGAGAACGAGCGAATTCTTGGACATGGCAAGCTGTGTATAGAGACTGTGCAGTCTGCACAATCCTTCGCCCCGGCATTCCACGCATACCAATTCGGGTGAGGAGAGTGTCATGTAACGTTGGGGAGTGGGTCGCAACGAGGCGGCACCAACGCAAGCCCGTCACCCGCCGATCTTTTTGCGACGCGACTGAAGCCTCCACGTCGTCACGCGCCCCACTCAATGTCATCCCGGCGCAGGCCGGGATCCATCGGGCAACGATCTCCAATTTAATTCATGTCACCAACACGATACCGTCGGGGGGCTGCAACTGGATCCCGGCCTGCCGCCGGGATGACAGACGCGTCTAGATGCTTCTCTCACGATTGAAAGTGTCAGTCAGTTCGTCTCGTCGTCCGCGCAAATGCCTGGAGTCCCTCAAACGAAAAAGGCGCAGCCAATGGCCGCGCCTCGTGTCGTTCGACAGATCGTCAGATCAATCGCGCTGCTGACCGAAAAGCTGCAGCAGGAACAGGAAGATATTGAGGAAGTCGAGGTAGAGGTTGAGTGCACCCATGATGGCAGAGCGACCAACCGAGGCTTCGTCCATGCCCTGCAGGGCGTAGATATATTCTTCCTTGAGCTTCTGCGTATCGTAGGCGGTGAGGCCAGCAAAAACCAGCACACCGATCGACGAGATCGCAAACTGAAGCGCGCTTGACTGCAGGAAGATGTTCACCAGACCGGCGATGATGATGCCGAAGAGGCCCATCATCAGGAACGAACCCATGCCGGTCAACGAGCGCTGCGTCGTGTAGCCATAGAGCGACAATCCGGCGAAGGCTGCTGCGGATACGAAGAACGCCTGTGTGATCGATGTCGACGTATAGACAAGGAAGATCACGGACAGCGATGCACCGACCATAGCTGCATAGACCCAGAACACGATCTGGGCCGTCGAGATGGCCATCCGGTTGATCTGGGCGCTGAACAGGAACACGACAGCCAACGGCGCGAACATCAGCACGTATTTGATCGGCGAGAGATAGATGATCTCGCCAAACGACGTCAGGGCAACGCCGTGTGGCAGGCGCAGTCCAGGGATCATGACGGCATTCTCGGCACCCGGCGTGGTGACCGCGAGGTTATAGAAAACCAGGGCAGCAAGGCCGGTCAGGAATACACCGACGGCCATGTAGTTGTAGATTGAAAGCATGTGGGAGCGCAGACCCTGATCGATGGCCTGCGCGTTACCACGCGCAACCGTCGACCCGAACCGCTGCTGGGGGTTCCAAGAGTTCGACATCGGTTAACCTTTCCTTCTTCGTTACGAACGCGGTGTGGTCCGCAATTCGATATCATCATGTTGATATCACAGCTTGGGTCCACTTTACCGTTCGAGAGGGAATATGGGCCGCAATCATGTCATTCGCAAGGAGACAATTCAGGGATTCATGACATAGGGCTAACACGTAGATGAAACTTTGGTAAGGTTTCCGTCATTTGTTTCTGAGGCTCTGTGCGACTTTGCGCGAAAGGCTCAACGAGGTGTTTGCCAATCCCATGACCAATGTCACGACGATAGCCGCAACGAGCGTCAGCCCGACGATGCCCAATGACATCTGAAACGACAGGCCCATGACGCGGGCAATGACCACCCAGGCGGCCAGTGTTCCGGCCAGGAGTGCGACCAGTGCTGCAACGAGCCCCAGCAGCAGAAACTCGAGTGTCAGGGCCGTGAGGATGCGCGCCCGTGTCGCACCCAGCGTCTTCAGGATGACTGCGGTATAGATCCGGCGTTCCTGACTGGTGGCAAAGGCTCCGGCAAGCACAAGGATGGCTGTCAGGATCGACACGGAAGCCGCCGCTGCGACGCCCGTTGCCAGTTTTCCGATCAGGTCATCGACGACCTTCAGCTGATCCTTCACACGGATGGCTGTGATCGTGGGGAAGGCCGCATTCACGCGCCCAAGCAGGGCATATTCGGCGGTATCAGGCGTCTTGTCGGGAAACGACACCGTTGCCAGATGGCCGATGGGAGCTCCCCGGAACGTGTTTGGCGTGAAGACCATGAAAAAGTTGATGCCGAAACTGGTCCAGGCGATCTTGCGGAAATTGCCGACAGTGACCTCGAGATCCCGGCCAAGGACATTGACCCGCATCTTGTCGCCGATCTTCACGCCGAGATCGGCACCAAGATCATTCTCCAGCGAGACGAGCGGCGGTCCCTTGTAATCGGCGGGCCACCAGTCTCCCTCAGCCAGCGTCGAATTCTTCGGCAATTCAGATGCATAGGTCATCCCGCGATCGCCTTGCAGGATGAACGCCGACCTTGGCGGCACCTTCAGTTGATCGACCGGCACGCCTTTCACCGCCGCAATCCGGCCCCGCAGCATCGGTACGCTTTCGAAGGTCGCCTCCGGTACCCATGCAGCAATGTCGTGCGAAAAATCGGGCAGATTGGCCGGGCTGACATCGAGGAAGAAGAAACTGGGGACCGATTTCGGCAATTGCGCGCCCAGTTGGCCGCGCAAATTCGCGTAAATGAGACTGAGCGATACCAGCAAGGTCAGCCCGAGGCCAAGCGACAGCAGGACCGAGACCGTCGCCGATCCCGGTCGGTGCAGATTGGCCACCGCCATCCGCAATTCGGTAGACCGCGGGCGTGGCAACCGGCGGGCCAGCCAGGCGACCAGCACGGCAACGATCCGCAAGACGCCGAAAATACCTGCAAAAGCAGCGAGATAACCAGCCGCCAACCTATAGTCCGGCGCCAGCAGGATCGCTGTCGAGACCAGCACAACGGCGGCAACGACTGTCGCGATCATGTAACGGCGACGCGGCCACACGGTTCGCGATGCCAGCCCGTCCCGGAACAGGGCACTTGGCAGCATGTCGTGCGTGCGACCAAGTGGCCAGATGGCAAAGCTGGCCGCAGCAAGAAACCCGTAGAGAGCGGCGAGGGCCAATTCTGCGGGATAGATCGGCAGGTTGCTCCCGATCGGCAGGAGGTCCTTGAGGAAATAGGCTGCGAGCGCGGTCAGTAACACGCTTCCGATGAGGCCGGCGACGACCCCGAGCGTCGTGACATAGATGACCTGAAGGCCATAAATCAGGAACACAAGCCTGCCTGACGCGCCGAGGCATTTGAAGATCGCGATCACGTCGCGTTTCATCTCGACGAAACTGCGCACGGCATTGGCCACGCCGACCCCGCCGACGATCAGTGCCGTCAACCCAACGAGGGTCAGGAAGGCGGCGAAATTATTGATATTGCTGACCAATCCAGGCGATGCGTCATTGCGGGTCCGCACCTCCCACCCGGCCTCGGGAAAGCGTGCCGCCGCCTCTGCCTTGATCGCATCCAGCCGGCTGGTGCCGGAATTCGTGACCGGCAGCCGAACCCGGTAAGTCCAGCGCACCAGACTGCCGGGCTGGACGAGGCCTGTTGCTTCCAGCGCATTCCGGTTCAAGAGAAGTCTTGGTCCAAAGCCAATTCCGGCGCTCAGCTTGTCAGGCTCGGCGGCTATGACACCGGTCAGGGTGACTGTCGTCAGGCCCAGCCCGATATGGTCGCCGACATGGACGCCGAGACGCTCGATCAGGCTGCGCTCCATGAGCGCGCCATAGGTGCCGTCCGATTGCCGGGCGAGGGCGGACAAAAGCGTATTTGTCCCCGCATCCTCAATCGCGACGGTCCCGAAGAGCGGATAGGCATCGTCGATGGCCTTCACCTCGACGAGTGTCTGGGCGGCGCGCAGCGGTATACCGTCAGGGGCATCTTGTGCAGAAACAGGCGTGTTTTGGCCCGAATTCTGCACATTAAGGGCAGCAGACTCCGCAGTTGTGGATAAGCGTGTTGCAAGCGCCCGCAACGTCGCAATTTCCGAATGATCTCCGAGACTTGCGATCCAGCCCTGTTCGTCAGGACGAGCGTTGCGCTGGATCAGGCCAAAACTGATGTCACCGCCGAGGATCTCGCGACCCTGGACCGCAATCGTCTCCCGCATCGCATGCGAGACTGAGCCGACTGCCCCAATCGCCGCAACCCCGAGGGCGATACAGGCGATGAGGATCCAGAACCCACGCAGGCCGCCGCGCATGTCGCGCCGCGCGAAGCGAAGAGCGAGAGAAAGGTCATTCTGGATCAATTGTTTATGGGGAACCAAGGTCATGCCGCTGCCTCAATGAGGCATCCGTTTGCGACCCGAACGATCCGGTTGCAGCGTCGCGCCAGGGCCTCGTCATGGGTGACAAGGATCAACGTTGTCCCCAGGTCCCGCTGCATCTCGAACAGAAGATCGGCAATCTCGACCCCGGTCGTGGCGTCGAGATTGCCGGTGGGTTCGTCGGCGATCAGAATTGCCGGACGCGCTACCAATGCGCGAGCAATGGCCGTTCGTTGCTGTTCGCCGCCCGAGAGCTCCTGCGGGTAATGATTGACGCGATGGGCCAGGCCAACGCGGGCAAGTTCGGCGCGCGCGCGTGGAAATGGATCGCTGATACCGGTCAACTCCAATGGGATAGCGACGTTTTCAAGCGCCGTCATGGTCGGGATCAGGTGGAAGGATTGAAAGACAATCCCGATGGTCCGACCACGGACACGCGCGAGCGCATCCTCACCAAGGGTTGTAATATCCGCATTTCCGATGATGATCTGCCCGCTGTTGGCCCGTTCCAGCCCCGCCATCACCATCAACAGGGTTGACTTGCCCGACCCGGACGGACCCAGAATGGCCAGAGATTGGCCGTTTTCCGCCATTAGCGACGCGCCCTTGAGGATATCAACGCGGCCCGCGCCAGTGCCAAGACTGACATGAATGTCTTTGATTTCAATGATCGGATGGGTCAAGTGGAGATGATCCAATGTCAGTTCGATGGCGGGATAATCGCGGCAAAAGACTTGCCGAGACCGCCAATAGACCCGATATGGGACTTTCCTGCAAAACATCCAGACGGTCGGGTGTTCTTGCCTCAAAAAGAGCTGGGATAATGCGGCGTCTATTCGTCTATGCCATTGGACTATTGAGCTATCTGCTTGCGGAAGGGTTGGCCGTGGCGGCACCGGCAGACAAGCCGATCATCCTGTTCGCCTTCGGGGACAGCCTGACCTCCGGCTATGGCTTGCCGCAAGGCGATTCCTTTCCGGTCAAATTGCAAACAGCGTTGCGCGCCAGAGGGTTAAACGTCGAGGTCGTCAACGGCGGTGTTGCCGGTGACACCTCGGCAAACGGCTTGGACCGGCTGGACTGGTCGCTTCCGGATCAGGCGGATGCCGCCATTGTTGAATTTGGGGCAAATGACGCGTTTCAGGGTGTACCTGTCGTCAAGCTGAAGGCTAATATGGATCGCATTGTCCAAATTTTGAAGTCGAAAGGCCTCGAGGTCATGATTTCCGGCATGTATGCACCGCGTAATATGGGCGTCGATTACACGAAGGAATTTGATCAAGTCTTCCCTGATATTGCGGCGAAGTATGATTGTGTACTTTATCCTTTCTACCTTGAAGGTGTCATTACCGATCCCAAATTCAATCAAGCCGATCACATACATCCCAATGCGGCAGGGGTGGATGTCATCGTGGCGCGGATCGTGCCGACCGTCGAGCAACTGGTTGCCCGTGTGACGAAAACGCGCGCGGAACATGGCAATCATTCAGCCAATTGACTTCCCTTTGTCACCTGACTTGGCGTAGAAGGCCTGACGATCCTGATCTCGTGCAATCGTTGAACCAACGACTGTTCAGGACCTTGATTGCAATCCAGCCGTAGAAAATCTCAGCAATATGGAACAGATCAAATGGAAAAGCGTCGTTTAGGACGGACGGATCTTCATGTCACTGCGATCTGCCTTGGTACCATGACGTTCGGTGAACAGAATACTGAAGCCGAAGGTCATGCGCAGATGGATTACGCGCTCGATCGCGGCATCAACTTCTTCGATACGGCTGAAATGTATGCCATTCCGCCGAAGCCCGAGACGCAGGGGCGGACGGAAGAAATCATCGGCACCTGGATGCAAAGCCGCAAGAACCGCGACAAGATCATACTTGCATCGAAGATCAGCGGTCGTAATCAGTTCAATTGGTTGCGCGACGACAAGTCACCAACGCGCGTGACCAAGAAGCAGGTTGATGAAGCGGTCTTTAAAAGCCTGAAGCGACTGCAGACCGACTACCTTGATCTCTACCAGATCCACTATCCCGAGCGTCCTGTGACGCAATTCGGCGCCAATCCAGTCATCTGGCGGACGCCAGCCAAGGCTGAGGATGAAACCTCCATCGAGGAAGGCCTGTTCGCGCTCTCCGAACACGTCAAAGCCGGTCGCATCCGGCATCTTGGTCTCTCGAACGAGACGACCTGGGGAACCATGCGGCACTTATTCGCGGCCGAGAAACATGATCTGCCGCGCGTCGTGTCCATCCAGAACGCCTATTCCTTGCTGAACCGGACGTTCGAGGTGAACCTTGCCGAGATGTCCTTGCGGGAAGACGTTGGTTTGCTTGCCTATTCGCCGTTGGCGCAAGGATACCTGACGGGCAAATACCTGAATGGAGCCCGTCCGGCGGGTGCTCGGACCACCTTGTTCAATCGTGGCCAACGTTATGAGACCCCGATGGGGGAACCTGCCGCCGCCGCTTACGTTGCCCTGGCCGCAAAATATGACATCGATCCGAGCCAGATGGCGATTGCCTTTGTCACAAGTCGTGAGTTCGTGACGTCAACGATTATTGGCGCGACGAAGATGGAGCAGCTCAAGACCGATATCGATGCCATTGATCTGAAGATAACGACAGAACTTGAAGCAGAGATCGACAAGATCCATCTGCAGTACACCAATCCTTGCCCGTGATATGACAGGGAAGTCGGGGAGGCTTTTCTGAAGCCTCCCCGGAAATACTTTACTGGACGTATTGTGCGCCATTGATCGTCAGGGTCGAACCTGTGACGAAACCTGCATCGTCTGAGGCAAGGAACACAACGCCGCGCGCGATTTCTTCGGGCTCGCCAAGTCGACCGACCGGGATCAGCGGCAGGATCTTGGTTTTCAGAACCTCTTCCGGAACAGCCTTCACCATTTCGGTGGCGATATAGCCCGGGCAGATCGCATTGGCGGTAATGCCCTTGGATGCACCTTCCTGAGCAAGTGCCTTGATAAAGCCGATGTCGCCTGCCTTGGCCGCCGAGTAATTGGCTTGTCCGGCCTGGCCCTTTTGGCCATTGATCGACGAAATCACGATAATCCGACCAAAGTTACGGGCGCGCATGCCTTCGATGACCGGACGGGTCATGTTGAAGAGGCTGTCCAGGTTGGTGCGAATGACGGCGGACCACTGGTCCTTGGTCATCTTGTGGAAGAAGCCATCGCGGGTGATGCCCGCATTGTTGACGAGAATTTCGACCGGACCCAGATCCGCTTCGACCTTGGCGATACTAGCAGCGCAAGCATCGTAGTCACCTACATCCCACTTGTAGGCCGGAATGCCCGTTTCTTCCGTAAACTTGGCTGCAGCGGCATCATTTCCGGCATAATTGGCTGCGACCTTGTAGCCCGCAGCCTTCAATGCCTTGGAAATCGCTTCGCCAATACCGCGCGTTCCACCCGTGACCAATGCAACCCTGCTCATACTCGTTTCCCCTCGTCTTTATGCCGGTTGCTTAGTCCGGCTCTGCCCTCTTGTCGAGAGCGACTTTTTGTGTGCGACTAATCGATAACAACCGTTGCCTGAGTACGGACGGATATTGCATATCCCGTCCGCACTGTTTTTGATTTAAGCCAAATTTCAACGGTTCTGGCAAATTGTCATACTGTTACGCATGACCTTCGCTAGCTTGCGTGGCGTTGGTCAGTTCCGCTCGACCGTGAGGGCAACACCCATGCCGCCGCCGATGCAGAGCGTGGCAAGGCCCTTCTTGGCGTCCCGACGGGCCATTTCGTGCAGCAATGTCACGAGGATACGTGCACCGGATGCGCCAATCGGATGGCCGATGGCGATCGCGCCGCCGTTGACGTTGACCTTGGAGGTATCCCAGCCGAGGTCACGGTTGACGGCAATCGCTTGGGCGGCGAAGGCTTCATTGGCTTCGACGAGATCAAGGTCATGCACGCCCCAGCCAGCCTTGGCCAGTGCCTTGCGCGATGCCGGGATCGGACCCGAACCCATGATTTCCGGCTCGACGCCAGCGGTTGCCCACGAGGCAACGCGCGCCAGGACCGGCAAGCCATGCTTGGCGGCATAGTCGGCGGTGGTCACGATGAGGGCGGCAGCACCGTCGTTGAGGCCTGACGCATTACCGGCTGTGACTGTGCCGTCCTTCGAGAAGGCCGGGCGCAGCTTCGACATGGCGTCGAGCGTCGACCCATGGCGGATGTATTCGTCGGTATTGATGATCTTGTCGCCCTTGCGGTCCTTGATCAGCACATCGACGATCTCGTCAGCGAACTTGCCAGCCTTTTGCGCGGCTTCCGCCTTGTTCTGCGAGGCAACGGCGAATTCATCCTGTTCCTGACGGCTGATCTGCCATTTGGTCGCAACGTTCTCTGCAGTTGTTCCCATGTGGTAGCCATGGAACGCATCCCAGAGGCCGTCCTTGATCATGGAATCAACAAATGACATGTCGCCCATTTTGGTTCCATTGCGCAGATGCGCGACATGGGGGCTCAGCGACATGCTTTCGTGGCCGCCAGCAACGATGATTTCTGCATCGCCTGCCAGGATCTGCTGCATGCCGATGGCGACGGTGCGCAGGCCCGAACCGCACACCTGATTGAGGCCCCAGGCCGTCTTGTCGGAGGGAATTCCGGCCTTCATGGCTGCCTGACGAGCCGGGTTCTGGCCTTCACCGGCTGACAGGACCTGACCGAAAATCACTTCGTCGACGCTTGCCGGGTCAACATTGGCGCGCGCCAGCGCTGCCTTGATGGCGATGGCACCGAGTTCGTGGGCCTTCAGGCTCGCGAGCGAACCGTTGAAACTTCCCACTGCGGTACGCGCTGCGCCAACGATTACGATATCTTTCGCCATTGGATTTCCTCCATCTCACCGGCTTGGGCCGGCCCCTCTATCGATTAGGACATATTCGGCTGTTCAGGCCCGACCGGTTCCGTGAAAACCGCCCCACCGTTGCAGCGCACTAAAACGGTCGCATTGACTCCTGTCAATGAGATGTATGTCGGATAGTCATAGCGGAATCCGGTTGCCGTTTGACGAACCAGTCCGGTCGGCAGACCAAACACATTACGTCTTGAAATAGTGTTTTAAGGCTATTTCAACACAATCTAATCGGTTCAAGAAAAATCTGGCACCGCAACGCAAAACTTTCTATTGTGCGCGGCAACGGTCCCGACTGGATGGCGCGCAGTGGCGTTTGCAAGGGATCATCAACCAACTGGTGCCTTGCCTCAGGCCGGGGTGCTGTCAGTGGATCGAGGGAAAATGGCGCAGACAAAAGAGCCCACGATCATCAAGAAATACGCAAATCGCCGTCTCTATAATACCGGCACATCGACGTATGTGACACTTGAAGATCTCGCCGAAATGGTGAAGGCAGAAGAAGACTTTGTGGTTTTCGATGCCAAGACCGGCGATGAGATCACCCGACCGGTGTTGACCCAGATCATCTTCGAGCAGGAGAACAAGGGCACCAACCTGATGCCCATCGCATTCCTGCGGCAGTTGATCCGGTTCTATGGCGACAGCATGCAGAATCTGGTTCCCAGTTACCTTCAGTATTCGATCGAGTCACTGACGCGCGATCAGGAAAAATTCCGCGAGCAGATGAACCAGGCCTTCGTGAACTCGCCATTCGAGGCAATGGATGATCAGGTTCGCCGCAACACCGAAATGTTCGAACGGGCCATGCGGATGTTTCTGCCCTTCGGCGGCAGTCAACCAACGCAGTCGATGACGCCCAAGCCTGATGAAAAGGCGACTGAGCCCAGCGAAATCGACCGTCTGAAAAAGCAGATGGAAGATATGCAGAAGATGCTTGAGGCCATTGTCGAGAAGAAAAAGTAGTCTCGGCACTCGCGTTATCGGCATTTTCGGTCCGGCAACGCTCAATTTGTCGGGCTCTGTCAATTGACATTGTCCGCCATTTGCCTTTAAACACACCCTCTCGCAAAAGGCCGGATTTTGTCCGGCTCATGGCGCTGTCCGAGGCTCAGGCGTTTCTCGCAGATCTGGCAACAGGTCGAGGTCGCTGCCAAGTCCGAATGATCTGCTCATTCGGCGCCGAAGGGCGCGTGTAAAAGACCGGCAGGCCAAAGGGCTCTGACTGGCGAAAGGAAGATACATGTTCGCGGTGATCAAAACCGGCGGCAAGCAATATCGTGTTGCCGCAAATGACGAATTGGAAATCGAGCGCCTGCACCATGAAGATGGTGCGACCATCACGTTCGACGAAGTGCTCATGGTCGGCAGCGATGCAGGCGTGACCGTTGGAGCTCCGCTGGTCGCAGGCGCGACCGTGACAGCTGAACTGGTTGCCCAGACGCGCGGACCCAAGGTGATTGCGTTCAAGAAGCGCCGCCGCAAGAGCTGGAAGAAGAAGCGCGGCCATCGTCAGGACCTGACGCTCGTGCGCATCACGGGGATTGCTGTCGCCTGATTGGGCGGCGCGCATAAAATTCGAGCTTCGGGCAATTGCCGTTGGCACAACCATCGGGTATTGTCTGGGTATGACAGATGAAAGCGCGTCGAGCGACCCCCAGACAGGGCGCACCGCGCAAAGTGTGAAGGAGCAGTTCCATGGCTCATAAGAAAGCAGGCGGTTCATCCCGCAACGGTCGCGACTCCGACGGTCGTCGTCTTGGCGTCAAGAAGTCCGGTGGCCAGTCGGTCATCCCGGGCAACATCATCATTCGTCAGCGCGGTACGAAGTGGCATCCCGGCACAGGCGTCGGCATGGGCACGGACCATACGATTTTTGCCGTGATTGAAGGAAATGTTGCATTCCGAGCCCGAGCCAATGGTCGCATGTATGTATCGGTTGCACCGAAACCGGCCCAAGACGCAGTCGCAGCAGAGTAACCCGGCAAAATGATCATACGATCCGCCGGTGTCCAATCGACCCGGTGGTGAGATCATCGCCAAGAAGTTCAAGGCCTCAGGGCCGAGGGACGGGGGAGATGGGGCACCATCCTCCCCCTTTTCGTTTCCCTCAATCCCCCGGAGAGCCAGATGAGCCTCGCAGCAGCCCCGGACGACAGGTCCGAAGAGCCCAGTGATTTATCCGAGTTGGTCGTGGAGACGCGGCGGCTTTTGCTGAGGCGCCCGTCCTGCGAGGATGCCGAGGCGCTGGCACTGCTTGCCAATGACGTCCATCTCGCTGAAAATCTTGGCAATCTGCCACATCCCTATGGCATCGATGATGCGCGCGTCTTCATTGAAAATACCGAGGTCAACGCCACCCGCGTGAACTTCGGTATTTACCTGAAGCATGCTGACCGGGCCGAATTTGTCGGTACCATCAGTCTGATGCCCCGCGATGGTGAGAAGTTCACGATTGGCTACTGGATCGGACGCCGGTATTGGGGCGATGGTCTGGCGACGGAAGCCGCGCGTGCCATGGTCGACATGGCGTTCCAGCGTCTGAATGCGCCAGCGGTTGCCGGGGCAGCGCGCGTAACCAACGGGGCGTCGCGGCGCGTGATGGAAAAGTGCGGGTTTCAGTACGTCGGGCAGGGAATGGGGCCATCCCTGTTCCTGCGTGGCATGGTGCCGGTGGATCGGTTTCGGCTGGAGCGCCGGGTCTGGCAATCATTGAAGGAATGGCGCGAGGCGTCATTCAACGATCTCTTGCAGGCGGATGCATGATGAGCGCGGCGGCGGACAGGCTCAATACAGGACACCTGCTTGCCCGGTTCGCCGGCCACATCGTGACAGATCGGCTTCTGCTGCGACCCGTTGAAGCCGATGACACCGAAGCCCTCTATGCCCGGTTTAACGACTGGGAGGTCGTGCGCTGGCTGGCGACACCGGCCTGGCCCCAGTCACCGGAATTGATGTCGCGGACGATCGACCGGTATGTGTCGGAACGTCAGGCCGGGACATTGCTGGTCTTCGTGATTGAATTTGACTGCGCAGCCATCGGATCGATTGGTCTGACGCTGCACGACGGGTTGTTGCATCTTGGCTATTGGCTCGGTCGCGATCACTGGGGCAGGGGCTTGATGAGCGAGGCTGCCGCCGGGTTGGTTGATATGGTATTCCGATTGACCGGGGAGTCAGCGATCATCTCCGGTGCTTTTGACGGGAATCAGGCCTCCATGCGTATCCAGCGCAAGCTTGGATTTGTCGAAACCGGAACGTCTGTTCATTTTTCGACCCCGCGTGGACAGGATCTGGTACATCTGGATACGAAATTGACCCGCACGGCGCGGCGCGTTGTGCTGGAGAGGACCAAACAATGAAATTCCTTGATACCGCCAAAGTCTACATTCGATCCGGCGACGGCGGCGCGGGCTGCGTGTCGTTCCGGCGTGAGAAGTTCCTTGAATTCGGCGGTCCCGATGGCGGTGATGGCGGCAAGGGCGGCGACGTCTGGGCTGAGTGCGTCGATGGCCTGAACACCCTGATCGATTATCGGTATCAGCAGCATTTCAAGGCCAAGACCGGCGAACACGGCATGGGCCGCAATCGCGCCGGTGCAAAATCACCGGACATTGTGCTGAAGGTCCCGACGGGAACCGAGATCCTCGACGAAGACGGCGAGACCATTATCGCCGATCTCACAGTCGTCGGTCAGCGCGTGTTGCTCGCCAAGGGCGGCAATGGCGGCTTCGGCAATGCCTACTTCAAGACCTCGGCCAATCAGGCTCCGCGCCGCGCCAATCCCGGTCTGGAAGGCGAGGAAAAGTGGATCTGGCTGCGGTTGAAACTGATTGCCGATGCCGGGCTTGTCGGCCTGCCGAATGCTGGCAAGTCGACGTTTCTGGCGACCGTGACGTCGGCCAAGCCGAAGATTGCCGACTATCCCTTCACGACATTGGTGCCGGGCCTCGGCGTTGTGCGGATCGATGCGCGTGAATTTGTGTTGGCTGATATTCCCGGCCTGATCGAGGGTGCGCACGATGGAATGGGGCTGGGCGACCGGTTTCTGGCCCATGTCGAGCGCAATCGCGTGCTGTTGCATCTGGTCGACGGGACGCAGGACGACGTCGCCATGGCCTACAAGATCATTCGCCGCGAGTTGAAGGCCTATAGCCCCGAACTCGCCAAGAAGCCGGAGATCGTCGCACTCTCCAAGGCCGATGCGCTGTCCGAGGAAGAACGGGCTGCGAAACTGGCGACGCTCAAAAAGGCGGCGCGCAAGACGCCGATCCTTCTGTCGTCGGCGGCGCGTGAGAACGTCGATCAGGTCTGCCGCGCACTCATGCGGGCGATCGATACGGGCCGTGCTGATGAGCTTGAGGAAGCAAGCGGCGAGGATACCGGCTGGCGTCCCTGAGCATGAGCGTTGCGGCCTGTGGCGAAGCGCGACTTAGTTGGGCTTCACCGAAACGAACGATCCTGCCCGCATCACGCTGACCAGTCCGCCGATGAGTGCGAAGCCCGCAGCGATGCCGAGCCCGATCCGGGGTGCCGTATCGCCGAGTAGGGCGAACAGCAGCGTCATCATGACCGCGCCCATCGTCTGCCCGGTGAGCCGTGCCGTTCCTTGCAGGCCACCTGCGGCCCCGCTGCGTTCCTTTGGCGCGGACAGCAGCATGTTGCGGTTGTTGGGGACCTGAAAGAAGCCGAAGCCCAACCCGCTGATGATCGTGAACGGGATGAGCATGTTCGCCGAACCGTGCAGCGGCCAGAGCGAGGCCAGCAGCAGGCCGAGCGCAAGACACGTGCAACCGGCAGCGCATAACCAACCAGTCGAAATCCGGTTGCTGAGCCGCCCGGAAACGGGGCCAGAAATTGCAACCGTCAATGGCCAGGGCGTCATATAAAGCCCGGTCCAGAACGCATCCAGACCTAACCCATGCTGCAAATAGAACGGCAGGGACACGAGGCCCGCCATCTGTCCGGTAAAACAAAAGACCGATGCGATCGCTGAAATGCGGAAGGATCGTTCGCGCAGGAGATCGATCGGAATGAGCGGCGCCTTCTGAGGCATTTCGCGCCGCAAGAGTGCGACGAGGCTGACACAGGCCAGCACAAAAAGCCCTGCGGCGATCCAGGGTTGGGTGAGGATGAATTCGACGGCAATGACCAGTGGCGCAAAGATCAGGGCATTGAGGCCAACGCTGATCAGGTCCAACGGACGACCCGTGCCGACATGGTCAGGCAGATAGCGACTGGCAAACAGGACGAGCGCACCAATCGGCAGGTTGACGGCGAACAGCCACGGCCAGCTTGAGATCGACAGGATGGCTGCTCCAATCGTCGGGCCTGCCGCCGCCGACAGGGCAATCGCCATGGCGTTCCAGCCGAGGATCGGCCCCAGTTGATGGTGGGGCACCGAGAAACGCAACAAGGCGACCGATAGCGACATCGAGGCCGTACCGCCGAGGCCCTGCAGAAAGCGCGCGGCCACAAGAAATGGCAGTGATGGCGACATGGCGCAGAGCGCCGAGGCCAGCGTGAAGATGGCCACGCCGACAACAAATACGCGCCGATAGCCGTAGCTTTCACCGAGCGCAGCGCAGGGCAAAAGGCCGAGTACCAGCGCGACCTGATAGGCAGTGACGACCCAGACCGAGACGGACGCGTCGACCTTCAGGCTGGTTGCGAGCGTAGGCAGCGCGACGTTGGCGATTGCGCCATCAAGGACCACCAAGATGATCGCGATGATCACGGTGGCAATAGCCCGATAGCGACGTGGCACCGGCAGGCCGTCGTCATGTGCGTGGGATGCGGGTGCGGACGTGTCAGCTGTCATGATGGATCCAGATTGGCGGTTCCTCGGCCAACCGACATGTTGAATCGCGTATTTTAAGCCTTACCACAATGGCCGGGAGCGCGAGGCACGAATGCCAAAATGATCCGGCCTGAAAATGGCGCAGGGAGTCATGATGTCAAATCATTGCGCTTTCCATTTGCCTTCCGGACGATAGTGGCCATATCACCGTCTACAGGATGAGGAGTGGGTGATGGTCGTTCTCAATCGGATATACACGCGCACGGGTGATGACGGTACGACGGCACTGTCGACCGGCGAGCGGCGTCCAAAATTTGACCTGCGGGTCGAGGCCTATGGGACCGTGGACGAGACAAATTCCGTCGTCGGGCTGGTGCGGCTTGTCACGGCGACCGCGTTTCCGGATGTCGATGCCATGCTTGGCCGCATCCAGAATGATCTGTTTGATCTGGGCGCGGATCTGGCAACGCCTGAGGGCGAGAAGCTCGCCTGGGAGCCGCTGCGGATGACTGCGGCACAGGTGGATCGAATCGAAAGCGATATTGATACCCTGAATGCGGATCTGGAACCCTTGCGGTCCTTCGTGTTGCCGGGCGGATCAGCGGCGAGCGCCTATCTGCATCAGGCCCGCACCGTTGCGCGCCGGGCAGAGCGACTTACAGTCGAACTCAGCGGTCGAGAGGGTGAGGTGGTCAATCCGAACGCCGTCAAATATCTCAATCGCTTGTCGGATTTCTTCTTTGTCGCCTCGCGTTGGGTCAACGACAAGGGACGGCAGGATGTTCTCTGGGTGCCGGGCGCAAATCGCTGAGCTTGGTGCCAGTCAAAAAGCTTTCCGTTTACGTTACGTCATCGCAAAAGGTTCGATTGACTCTCTGGTCGTGCGTCATTAGCGTCCCGCACACATTTGCATGTCGTTCCCGGCAAAGACTGCGGCTGGCCGCTGGTTTACGGCTTTTGCTCTGGAAGAACGGGACGACATGAACAGACGTTGGCTGGAGGTCATTGTTGATGACCGTTTCGGCTTCAAGGCCTGTCGCTTCTGATTTGTCCGCTGCCGGAAAGCCGGCGTCGATGGAGACTGAAACAATGAAGATCCTGGTGCCCGTGAAACGGGTCGTCGACTACAACGTGAAGATTCGGGTGAAGGCGGACGGGTCCGGAGTGGATCTGGCCAACGTGAAGATGTCGATGAATCCCTTCGATGAAATTTCCGTTGAAGAGGCGCTCCGCCAGAAGGAAGCTGGCAAGGCGACCGAGGTCGTCGTTGTCTCGATTGGTCCCGCACAGGCAGCTGAGACGATCCGGACGGCTCTGGCGATGGGTGCTGATCGCGGCATTCTGGTCAAGACCGATGCGGCTGTGATTGAACCGCTCGCCGTCGCCAAGATCCTGAAGGCTGTTGTGGCCGCAGAAGTGCCGGGGCTGGTGATCGTTGGCAAGCAGGCCATCGACGATGATTGCGGCCAGACAGGTCAGATGTTGGCCGCATTGCTCGGCTGGGCGCAGGGCACCTTTGCCTCCAAGATCGCAATCGAGGCTGACGGCCTGCATGTCACGCGCGAAGTCGACGGCGGTTTGCAGACGGTGACGCTCGCGATGCCTGCGATTGTCACCACCGACCTGCGTCTCAATGAGCCGCGCTATGCCTCCCTGCCCAATATCATGAAGGCCAAGAAGAAGCCGATCGCGGAAACGACCCCGGAGGACTATGGCGTCGACCTCACGCCGCGCCTCGAAGTGGTCAAGACCGTCGAGCCGTCCGCACGCAAGGCTGGCGTGAAGGTGAAATCTGTTGCTGAGCTGGTTGACAAGCTCAAGTCTGAAGCTGGCGTGATCTGAGGAGCTGACAAAATGACGATTCTTCTGATTGCCGAGCATGATAATGTCTCGATCAAGGATGCCACGACCAAAGCGCTGACCGCTGCGACCGAAATCGGTGGCGATGTGCATGTACTGGTCGCTGGACAAGGCGTTTCAGCCGCTGCTGCCGAGGCGGCGAGCTATGCGGGCGTTGCCAAGGTGCTGACAGCCGAAAGTGCGGACCTCGCCCATGGCCTTGCCGAGCCGCTTGCAGCCCTGATCGTTTCCCTTGCTCCCGCCTATGACACGATCATCGCGCCGTCGACCTCGTCGGGCAAGAATGTCAGCCCGCGCGTGGCTGCGTTGCTCGATGTGATGCAGATCTCCGACATCACCAAGGTGATTTCCGCTGATACGTTTGAGCGTCCGATCTATGCCGGCAATGCGATTCAGACGGTCAAGTCAAAGGACGCCAAGCGCGTGATCACGGTGCGCACGGCTGCATTTGCGGCTGCTTCCAAGGGCGGTTCGGCGCCAGTGGAAGCCGTTGCCACGACCGCAGGCCCCGGCCTCTCGACCTATCTCGGCGAGGAGCTGTCGAAATCGGATCGCCCCGAGCTGACATCGGCCAAGATCATCGTTTCAGGTGGTCGCGCCATGCAGTCACGTGAAAACTTCACCACCTATATCGAGCCCGTCGCTGACAAGCTCGGCGCGGCCATGGGTGCGAGCCGAGCGGCAGTTGACGCAGGCTATGCGCCGAACGACTGGCAGGTCGGCCAGACCGGCAAGGTGGTCGCACCGGATCTCTACGTCGCGGTCGGTATTTCAGGTGCGATCCAGCATCTGGCTGGCATGAAGGATTCCAAGGTCATTGTTGCCATCAACAAGGATGAGGAAGCCCCGATCTTCCAAGTGGCTGATTACGGCCTCGTGGGTGACCTCTATCAGGTGATGCCCGAACTGACGGCAGAACTGGCGAAAATCGGCAAGTAAGCGGGACTGTACGCCTGCCGGTCGATGATCGGCGGGCCGAATGCCTGGTGCAACGCCGCCCGGTTGCCTGTCTTTTGTCGTCCATAAAGCAACACCCCGGGGAGACATTGTCTCCAAGACCTTGGGATAAGACCTCCGGGCCTTGTCCTTCCGCGCCATCGGGATAACATGCGGTGCCGATATGATAGCGCTGTTATGGGTGTCTACCTGTCACGCGAAGAGGCGACAGTCGGGCGCAATCTGTGCTAAGAGCCTTGGCGTCATGGAGATCTGGCCGAGATGAGTTTCGATATCAGGAAAGTCGGTGTCATCGGCGCCGGACAGATGGGCAACGGCATTGCGCATGTATGTGCAATTGCGGGCTATGATGTCGCGCTGAACGATATTGCTGTTGATAAGATTCATGCGGGTCTGGCAACGATCAACGGAAATATGACCCGTCAGGTCAATCGCTCGATCATTACGGAAGAGCAGAGGGTTGCGGCGCTCGACCGGATCGTGGCGGCTGAAAATCTTGACGAATTGTCCGATTGCGATCTCGTGATTGAGGCAGCCACCGAAAACGAGCAGATCAAGCGCAAGATCTTCGCGCAGGTCTGCCCGATCCTGAAGCCCGAATCGCTCTTGGCAACCAACACGTCATCGATCTCGATTACCCGGCTTGCGGCTACGACCGACCGTCCGGAGAAATTCGTTGGTGTTCATTTCATGAACCCGGTGCCGTTGATGCAGCTCGTGGAGCTTGTGCGCGGCATTGCGACCGACGATCACACGTTTGATCATTGCAAGAAGTTTGTCGCCAAACTCGGCAAGATCCCGACAATTGCCGAGGACTTCCCGGCCTTCATCGTCAATCGTATCCTGCTGCCGATGATCAACGAGGCGATCTACACGCTGTATGAAGGCGTCGGCTCGGTTGACAGCATAGATACGGCCTTGCGCCTTGGCGCAAATCATCCGATGGGACCGCTGCAACTGGCTGATTTCATCGGTCTGGATACCTGCCTGTCGATCATGCAGGTGCTCTACGAGGGGCTGGCCGACAGCAAGTATCGTCCGTGCCCGCTGCTCGTGAAATATGTCGAGGCTGGTTGGCTCGGTCGCAAGACCCAGCGTGGCTTCTACGATTATCGCGGCGAGAAGCCGGTCCCGACCCGCTGAGTCCTGATGTCTGAACTTGCGTGCTCATCCCGATACCATTCGGGATGAAGGGTCGCGTGCGCCTGTCCGGATGGCGGACAGGCACTTGAAGGCCGGAGCGCCCCTTACTCGCGTGCCAGATCGGCAATCAAGCCTGCGGCGACTGAAAACCGCGACACGGTCATCTGGTCCGAGGCCGTCAGTTCATTGATCTGGCTGAAGGCGCGGCTGACGTCGTCGCCTTTCGTTTCGATCCAGCCCTTCAGTCCACCCGGAACACCGAGCGCAAGACGCGCGATGGCGCGGTGCGCGTCGCCGAGCTGGCCGCGAGCGCGGTCGAGCGCAAGTCCTTCGTAATAATCGACGACCATGATCTGATGCGCCAGTCGCTCAAGCCGGGCGATGCGGAAGCGTTCTGCGACGGCAAAATAGCTTTCGGCCGCCAGATTTAACGCCTTGCCGGATGTTTCCGAAATCAGCACGATGTCGCCGATCGCGGCTTCCAGCGGCAAATGGGCCAGCCTGATCGCCAAATCTTCCGGAATTCCCGCAGCTGTCAGTCGCATGATCTCCGCCTGTGGGCCTTCTGTCAGGGCCTGTGGCAGGATCGCCGGTAACTCAGGCACGAGGGTTTCAACGGAAGCGCCAAACCGGTCGATGACGGGGCTGATGCCGTGGCCGAGCGAGACATTGCGCGTCAGCCAGATGATGGACCCGAGCGCAAGATCCTGCACCCGAACGTAGAGGTCCAGTTGCAAGGAACCGGAAATCGTATTGTCGAGCGCGTCGATCTCGGAAAACAGCCGATCCAGCCCGTGGATTGAGTTGGCGACGACGAAGGCGCGGGCTATGGAGCCAACATCTGCGCCGGTCTGGTTGGCAACGCGCGTCAACAGGGTCGGGCCACCGCGATCAATCATGGCGTTGGTCAGCGTGGTCGCAATGATCTCGCGCTTCAGGCGATGGGCACGGATCGCATCTGCAAAACTCGTCCGCATCAGGGGCGGGAAGTAATCGATGAACATCTGCTCCAGGAAGCCGTCATCGGGTACATCGGTGACGAGCAGATCTTCCTTGGTGGAGAGCTTGGCATAGGCCAGCAACACGCCGGTTTCAGCGCGCGTCAATCCTTTGCCCGACTTGGCGCGTGCGTCGAGGCCCGCCTCGACGGGCAGGAGTTCGACGACGCGATCCAGCCGTTTTGCCTTTTCAAGCGTGTGCATCAAGCGACGCAACTGGTTGAATTCCTCGGTGCCACGTTGGCGTGAAACCGAAATCGCCAGGGTTTGCAGATAGTTGTTTTGCAGGATGACACTGGCAACATCGGATGTCATCTCGGCCAGGATCGTGTCGCGACCTGCGCGGTCGAGCTGTCCTGACCGGATAGCGTTGCCAAAGGCAATCTTGATATTGACCTCGATGTCGGAGCAATTGACCCCGGCGGAATTGTCAATCGCGTCCGAATTCGAACGCCCGCCCAGAAGATTGTATTCGATACGCCCGCGTTGTGTGACACCGAGGTTGGCGCCTTCGCCGATGACCTTGGCACGCACGTCCGCTGCCGTGATGCGGATCAGATCATTGGCGCGGTCGCCGGCGTCGGAATTGGTTTCTGAGGTGGCGCGAACATAGGTGCCGATGCCGCCAAACCAGAGCAGGTCGACCTGTGCCTTCAGGATGGCCCGCATGATCTCATAGGGCGTTGCCTGCGCCTGTTCGAGGCCGATTGCCGCCTTAGCCTCAGGCGATAACTCGATTGACTTCAGCGACCGCGAGAAGACACCGCCGCCCGTCGAAATCAGTGTCCGGTTGAAATCGGCCCAGCTGGAGCGGGGCAGATCAAACAGGCGCTGACGTTCCGCCAGTGTCGCAGCCATATCGGGGTTCGGATCAATGAAGATATCCCGATGATCGAAGGCGGCGATCAGACGGATGGTCGGCGCCAGCAGCATGCCGTTGCCGAAGACATCGCCCGACATGTCGCCGACGCCGACGACCGAAAATGGCGTCGTCATGATGTCGACGTCCATTTCGCGGAAGTGGCGTTTGACGGCTTCGAAAGCGCCACGCGCGGTGATGCCCATCTTCTTGTGGTCGTAGCCAGCCGAGCCGCCGGACGCAAAGGCATCGCCGAGCCAGAAACCGGCTTTTTCGGCGATCCCGTTGGCATTGTCCGAGAAGGTCGCTGTGCCCTTGTCGGCAGCGACGACCAGATAGGGATCATCCGGCTCATGGCGGACAACGCGCGGCGGCGGAATGACCGTTTCGCCATCGAGATTGTCGGTGACCGACAGGAGCGAGGCGATGAAGAGTTCGTAGGCGCTGGTGCCTTCCTTGAACCAGGCATCGCGTGACATGCCCGGCTTCAGCCATTTCGGCAGGAAACCGCCCTTGGCCCCCACAGGCACGATGACGGCATTCTTGACCTGCTGCGCCTTCACGAGGCCCAGCACTTCGGTGCGGAAATCCTGCGCCCGGTCAGACCAGCGAAGCCCGCCGCGCGCCACCTTGCCAAAACGCGTATGGATGCCTTCAACGCGCGTGCCATAGACCCAGATTTCACGGAATGGCTTTGGCTCCGGCAGATTGGTGATCTTGCGGCTCTCGATCTTGAACGCGATCGTATCGCGCTCGGTCCCGTCTTTCTCCGGCCTGTACCAGTTTGTCCGCAAGGTCGACGTGATGGCATTGATGAAGCGGCGCAGGATCTGGTCATCATCGAGGCTCGACACTGCGTTGAGGTCAGTTTCGATGTCTGCGATAACCTCGGCTTCCAGCTGATCACGGTTTTCGGTGATCGCAGGGTCGAATCGGGCTTTGAACAGTCGGACCAGGGCCGCGCCGATATGCGGATAGCGCGCAAATGTGCCCCACATGTAATCCTGCGAATAGGCGATGCCCACTTGCCGGAGATACCGCGAATAGGCCCGGATCAAGGCTATTTCGCGCCATGTCAGCCCAGCCGTGATGCCGAGAACGTTGAAGCCATCGTTGTCGGCACGACCGGTCCAGACAGCCTGGAACAGCGATTCCAGCCGTTCATTGAGCGATGCGTCAAAGTCGAAGCCGACACCGTTGGCGGCTTCCAGTGTCATGTCGTGCAGATAGACAGGTGCCAGATCCGTTGGGGCAATCGAATAAGTCCGCTCGTCAATGACCAGAAGCCCGAGGTTCTCCAGAACAGGCACACGGGCGGACAACTGGATCGGGCTTCCGGCCTGGTACAGTTTCAGGGAAAGCGACGTCCTTGGGGCTCCGGTCGGGCGATAGAAGCTGACGGCTGGTCCCGCCGATGTGTCCACCGATGTCAGCCGATTGACGACGGCAATGTCGCCGAGGGCTTCAGTTGCGCCGTAGGCTTCGCGATAGGCGGCTGTAAAGGCGTCCGCGTAACGGGCGACGAGGCCATCGACATCCGTTGATGCGTGTGTTGCCGCGAGTTCGCTGATAAGCCGGTCCGTCCACGTACGGATGAGTTCGCCAATGGCATCTTCGAGGTCTGCGTCCTCGATCTGAGGCGTTACGCCGGAGGAGCGGCCAACGATGAAGTGAACCCGCGCCAGGGACCCCTCGGGGAAACCGGGCTGGAAGGCCGTGACTTCTCCCTCGAAGACCTTGGCGAGGTAAGTCCCGATCTGGAGGCGGATATCGGTGGTGTAGCGATCACGTGGCACATAGACAAAGACCGACACAAAGCGATCAAACTGATCGCGACGGGTCAGGACGCGCAGGCGCGGGTGCTCGTCGAGGGCCAGGATGCGAATGGCGAAATCAAGCAGCGTATCTTCATCGATCTGGAAAAGGTCGTCGCGCGGATGGCTCTCGAGTACATTGATCAGCGCCTTGCCAGAGTGTGATTGTGGATCGAAGCCAGCCCGCGAAATCACGCTGTCAATCTTCTGGCGCACATGGGGAATGGTGCGAACGGGTCGCGTGTAGGCCGTCGACGTGAAGAGCCCGACGATGCGCAATTCGCCGGTGAGCTTCCCTTTCTTGCTGAAGAGCTTGATGCCGATGAAATCCATCAGCACGCGCCGGTGCACGCGCGACGGGAGGCTTGATTTTGTGATCGTGATCACGCTTGCCGATTTCAGGAAAGCGATGACGGCTGCGGATGCATTGAGATCGCCGGGACCGCGCGAGAGAGCATGTGCGTCGGGATCGGTGAGAACGCCAAGCCCGGAGTCAGGGATGCGCTCCAGCGCGATGTGATCGCCATCCAGGCCTGTTTCGTAAGCCCGCATGCCCAGAAAGGTAAAATTGTCGTCGCGGAGCCATTTCAGGAAGGCGACAACCTCAGCCTTCTGATCGGTATCGATTTTGGGAAAATGGGTCTTGAGATCTTCGATTGCCGTATCGAGGCGGCTCAGCATCGGCTTCCAGTCGGAAACGGCGCGCCGGACATCGATCAGCGTCAGTTGCAACGCGGCTTCCAGTGCCTTGGCCGCCTTCTCGCTCAGTTGCTTGACATGGATATGGATGAGGCTCTCGCGATGGACTGACTGCCTTTTGCCCTCCGTTTGCCGATCGATCAGCTGTGTCAGCGTTCCATCCAGCTCACGCTGGACGCTCAGGATGGGGTGCAGCACGAAACGGATTTCGCACCCTCTCTCAGTCAGTTCACCCAGTACCGAGTCCAGCAGGAACGGCATGTCGTCATTGGAGGTCTCGATGATTGTGAGCGGTTCAACAAGGTCCCGCAAATCAGGAACCTGGCTTGAGGACAGGATCGTCAACCGATGCTGACCGGCCTCACGTTGCTGGAGGCGCGTCCAGGACTCCGTCGCAATCGCCGCCAGTTGCCGAGACGAGTAGGTGGTGATGTCTTCTTCCGCAGCGTGCGCAAACAGGATATTTGCGAAGGCTTCGATGGTTTCTGTCGCAGGTGCCCGACGCAGGAGTTCACAGGTCTCGGCGATGAGTTCTGACTTCGTGGTGGTCGCGCGCGTCAGCATCGATATCCTCCGGCTTGATTTGGGCTGGCTTGCTGCCACACTGCAAATCGCAGACATTTCCCAGCATTCAAGTTCGCGCATAAACATGGCGAAAGAGCAACGTTTGACGTCAAAAATGGACCGGGAGGCCAAAAAAAGATGAAAAAGTCAGCGAAATCCGATGAAAAACCATCGAAAAATGCAAAATCTGCCAAAAGACCGGTCATTGGCGAGATGCCCGCCCCGCAGGCGAGCGGCGCGGTCATCACCGCACTCGATCTGACTGTGGCCCCCCTGGACGACGAGATCTCGGCCTATTTTGCAAAATGCATGGAGAAGATCGGGTTTGTCCCGAACGTGCTGACAGCCTACGCCCATGATCTCGCCAAGCTCAAGGCGTTCATGGGGCTCTACAACGATGTGATGCTCGCACCATCGGGCCTCTCGAAGCTCGAACGGGAAATGATCGCCGTCGTGGTCTCGGCGATCAACCGGTGCTTTTACTGCCTCGTCGCTCATGGCGCGGCTGTCCGGCAGATGTCGGGTGATCCATTGCTCGGCGAATTGATGGTTATGAACTGGCGCGCAGCCAAATTGTCAAAGCGGCATCATGCCATGCTGGAATTTGCTGCCAAGCTGACTGAAACCCCCCATTTGATCGGTGAGGAGGATCGCGCTGCCCTGCGCAAGGCCGGTTTCTCGAATGCCGATATCTGGGATATCGCCGCCACGACCGGCTTCTTCAATATGTCGAACCGGGTTGCCTCGGCCACCGACATGCGGCCGAACGATGCGTACCACGCACAAGCCCGTTAAAGACAACCGACTCGCGTTTTGATCCGCGAGCCGGTTGGCCATTGTCTATCACGAGATCGCTGCTGCTTATTTGGCCTTGTCAGCCGCATAGCGCTCGATGGCCTCGACGATCAGCTTTTGCGCTTCCGCTTCGTCGCCCCATTTGACGACCTTGACCCATTTGCCGGGTTCGAGGTCCTTGTAATGCTCGAAGAAGTGGCGGATCTGCTCGATGGTGATTTCCGGCAAGTCGGAATAGCTCTTCACCTTGTCGTAGCGTTTGGTCAGCTTTGACGAGGGGACAGCGAGGATCTTTTCGTCGCCGCCGCTCTCGTCTTCCATGTAGAGAACGCCAATCGGGCGACAGTTGATGACCGCGCCGGGGAAAATTTCGCGCGTATTGCAGACGACCACGTCGATGGGGTCGCCATCATCCGACAGCGTATGCGGCACGAAACCGTAGTTTCCGGGGTAGCGCATTGAGGTGTAGAGGAAGCGATCAACGACCAGCGCGCCCGAGGCCTTGTCCAGTTCGTACTTGATCGGCTCGCCGCCGATTGGAACTTCGATGATCACATTGACGTCGTGCGGCGGGTTCTTGCCAATGGAAATTGCGTCAATGCGCATGAGCGATCGCTCCCAGGGTTGACTGATCAGGGTTTGCGTCCGGGCGAACTCAAGAGATCACCGGGCCGCAAGGCGCACTCCCATACCGCATTGCACCATGGCTTGGGAAGCCCCTCCCGGTCGGTCCTTGGTCGCATGGTTGATTTGGAAGTCAGGAAATCCGCGTTGTCACGATGGCGTGGCAGACCAGCCATAAACGACGATGGGTAATTCCTGGTCGCCAATCCGCTCTGTCGATTCTGACACCGAGACGCCGCCGACGTGTTCATAGAAACCGCGCGCCTGATCATTGTCGGCGAGCGCGCGGACCAGGAACCGCTCGAAGCCGTACCGACGCATTTCCTCGCGAACTGCCTTGAACAGATGGCGACCAAAGCCGAGGCCCTGATACTCCGGTTTCAGGTAGATTTCGTAGATTTCGCCACCGAACGGCAACATGCGCATCCGGGAAGGGCCGATGGTGGCATAGCCGCAAACCTTGCCGCTGACTTCCAGCACCAGCACCGCCGTGCGCCGCTCTACCGCCTTGGCCCACCACGCCGGACCCCTGCGCTCGACCATCCGTTCGAGGTTTGCGCCGGGAATAATCCCCCGGTACGCGAGGCGCCATGCCTCGTCGTGGATGGTTGCGATCGCCGACGCATCCTTGATGGTCGCTCGCCGTATGCCGATTTGACCCACTCTCATGACGCAAAGCGTATCTGCGTCGCGACAGATGGGGAAGAGGCCATACGAGATTTTTTGTGGGGAAACGTTTCGTTGAAACGCTTCCCCAAAGTTCGATGTGTAGCGGTTGCCTGTGAGGCAAAAGTGGCTCAGACCGCCTTCTTCATACGATCGAACCGCTTGCGGTCATTGGGATCGAGATACATCTTGCGCAGGCGGATTGACTTCGGGGTGACTTCAACGAGTTCATCATCCTGGATCCAGGCAAGCGACTTCTCAAGAGTCATGCGGATCGGCGGCGTCAGGCGAACAGCGTCATCCTTGCCGGCAGCGCGGATGTTGGTGAGCTGCTTGCCCTTCAACACGTTGACTTCCAGATCGTTTTCGCGCGTGTGCTCGCCAATGATCATGCCCTGATAGACCTTCCAGCCGGGCTCGATCATCATCGGTCCGCGATCTTCGAGGTTCCACATGGCGTAGGCAACGGCTTCGCCAGCGTCATTGGAGATCAGTACGCCATTGCGGCGACCGGCGATCTCGCCCTTATAGGGCTGATAGGCATGGAACAGCCGGTTCATGATCGCGGTGCCACGCGTATCGGTCATGAGTTCCGACTGATAGCCGATGAGACCACGGGTCGGAGCGTAGAACACGAGACGCTGACGATTGCCGCCCGACGGACGCATTTCAGCCATGTCCGCCTTGCGTTCGCTCATCTTCTGGACGACGACGCCGGAATGCTCCTCGTCGACGTCGATGACCACTTCTTCAATTGGCTCGAGCGTCTCGCCGGTTTCGTCGTCCTTCTTGAGCACGACGCGTGGTCGGGAAACGGCGATCTCGAAGCCTTCGCGACGCATCGTTTCGATCAGAACGGCGAGCTGCAATTCGCCGCGGCCCGACACGAAGAACGAATCCTTGTCTTCGGATTCTTCGATTTTCAGCGCGACGTTGCCTTCGGCTTCCTTGAGCAGGCGATCACGAATGACGCGGCTGGTCACCTTGTCGCCTTCGGTTCCGGCCAGCGGGGAATTGTTGACGATGAAAGACATTGTCACGGTCGGCGGATCAATTGGCTGGGCGACCATCGGTTCGGTGACGCTCGGATCACAGAATGTATCAGCCACGGTGCCCTTGGTCAGACCGGCGATGGCGACGATATCACCCGCTTCGCCCAGATCGATTGGCGTGCGCTCGATGCCGCGGAAGGCGAGGATCTTGGAAATGCGTCCCTGCTCGACGAGCGAGCCATCCTGCGCCAAGACCTTGAACGCCTGGTTCGGCTTGATGGTGCCGGACGTGATACGGCCCGTGATCATGCGACCGAGGAAGGGGTTGGATTCCAGCAAGGTGCCGATCATCCGGAACGGGCCTTCATGCACCGTTGGCGGCGGGACGTGATCGATCACGAGATCGAACAGGGGAGCCATGCCGTCTGTCATCGGGCCTTCCTTGGCCCGCGCCATCCAGCCACCACGTCCCGAACCGTAGAGGATCGGGAAGTCGAGCTGCTCGTCGGTTGCGTCCAGGGCGGCAAAGAGATCGAAGACCTCGTTGACGACTTCGTCGATGCGGGCGTCGGAGCGGTCAACCTTGTTGATCGCGACGATGGGGCGAAGGCCGACCTTGAGCGCCTTGCCAACGACGAACTTCGTCTGGGGCATCGGGCCTTCGGACGCATCGACCAACACGATTGCACCATCCACCATGTTCAGGATGCGCTCGACTTCGCCGCCGAAGTCGGCGTGGCCGGGGGTGTCGACGATGTTGATCCGCGTATCCTTCCAGACGACGGATGTCGCCTTGGCGAGAATCGTGATGCCGCGTTCCTTTTCGAGGTCATTGCTGTCCATCACCCGCTCGGCAACGCGCTGATTTTCGCGGTAGGAGCCGGATTGCTTCAAAAGCTCGTCCACAAGCGTTGTCTTGCCGTGGTCGACGTGGGCGATGATAGCGATGTTGCGCAGTTTCATTTAAATCCTCGAATGGTCGTCGGCGTCTGGTATCAGCTGTTGCCAAAACCAGAATTGGCGGTGCGACCCGTGCCCGTTAAGGGCGTCCCAGGTCCGTCACCGCGCTCCATTATGGTCATCGGTCGTGATTGGATTGGCGCGTGCATACTCTTTTCCTTGCTGCACTGCAAGGATTGGCTACGATCAAAGGAGAAATGCTGTGACGACCGTATGACGAGACAGGGTGAAATCGCGCGGCATCAGCGTTTTACAGGCTGCTTCCGTGACCCGATCAGCTCTTCGGAATTGGCTTGCGTCACCCTGAGGTCAGGACATGGTCACGCTTCAATCAGGATAGCGATTCTCAACCGGCTTCATTTGTCTCGATCGGTCCTGCGTCATTCATGTCGGCCAACCTGAGCTTCCAACGACAAACGGCGGACCTGTGCGGATCCGCCGTGTCTGGTCAATCCATGTCGCAAGGCCCTGTTCGGAGGCGTCCGGGACTTACTGTCCCTGCTTGCGGCGGCGCTTGCCGAGTGTCCTCAAACGCAGGGCATTGAGCTTGATGAAGCCTGCAGCATCGCGATGATCATAGGCCACTGCGCCTTCCTCGAATGTCACGAGGTCCTGATCATAAAGCGAATTCGGCGACTTGCGTCCGGTCACCATCACATTGCCCTTGTAGAGCTTGAGGCGAACGGTGCCGGAGACATTTTCCTGGCTCTTGTCGATCAGTGCCTGCAGCATCTCGCGTTCTGGCGAGAACCAGAAACCGTTGTAGATCAGTTCGGCATAACGGGGCATCAACTCATCCTTGAGATGTGCTGCGCCACGGTCGAGCGTGATCGACTCGATGCCACGATGAGCCTGGATCAGGATTGTCCCGCCGGGTGTCTCATAAACGCCGCGCGACTTCATGCCGACGAACCGGTTTTCGACGAGATCCAGGCGACCGATGCCATTGGCCTTGCCGAGTTCGTTGAGCCGGGTCAACAGGGTAGCCGGGGACAGGCGCTCGCCGTCAATGGCGACCGCATCGCCCTTTTCAAACTCGATGGCGATTTCGGTTGCCTTGTCCGGGGCCGCTTCCGGCGAAATCGTCCGCATATGGACGTATTCCGGCGGTTCGATCCACGGATCTTCGAGCACCTTTCCCTCAGAGGAGGAATGCAACAGATTTGCGTCGACCGAGAAGGGTGCCTCGCCGCGCTTGTCCTTGGAAATCGGGATCTGGTTCTGTTCGGCGAACTCGATCAACGCTTCACGGCTGCGGAATGACCATTCGCGCCAGGGGGCGATGACCTTGATATCGGGTTCGAGCGCGTAATAGCCCAGTTCAAAGCGGACCTGATCGTTGCCCTTGCCGGTGGCTCCATGACAGACGGCGTCGGCGCCGACCTGGCGGGCAATTTCGATCTGACGCTTGGCAATCAAGGGCCGCGCAATCGATGTGCCCAGGAGATAAAGGCCTTCGTATTCAGCGTTTGCGCGGAACATCGGGAAGACGAAGTCCCGGCAGAATTCCTCGCGCAGATCATCGATGAAGATATTCTCTGGCTTGATACCGAGCAGCAATGCTTTCTCGCGTGCTGGTCCCAGTTCTTCGCCCTGTCCAAGATCGGCCGTAAACGTGACGACTTCGCAGCCGTACGTCACTTGCAGCCATTTCAGGATGATGGAGGTGTCGAGCCCGCCGGAGTAGGCCAGCACAACTTTCTTGGGCGCGTCTGCGGTCATGATGTTCCTGCTTCCTTGATTTCGAGTGGATTGGCCATAAACGCTCGCGCCAAAGAGTCAAGGCGCACGGCGTCCTATTCGCGTTGTTGCTTGGTTGATTTCAGGCGTCCGGCGACGCGTTCGCCCCGGTCCAGTGGGCAATGCGGGCGTCGATGGACGTGCCCCATCTTTGGATTACCAGCTTGTGGGTAGCGATCAGGACAATGAGCATAAGCCCCCAGCCGATCAGGACATCCGAGAGAAAATGGCCGCCGAATGCGATCCGGTTGAGGGATAAGGCTGCCGCCCAGACCAGCGCGAAATAGGCGGCCACGCCGCGTTGGCTTTCCGGCACGACAAAGGCGAATGCCAGGAACCAGAACGCCCCGCTGGCTTCGCCTGACACGAACGAGCAGTTGCGCGTGCAGGCGTTGCTGATGACCCAGGGCAGGGTAAAGGGCTCGCTGCCGCCAAAGAGACTGGACGCAATCGGACGGGCTCGCCCCCAGTGATCCTTCAGGATGAGATTTGCAATCAATCCGGGACCTATGACCAGCGTCGACGTCAGAAAAAGCATCGTCGACGGTCGAATTTGTTCGATCAGGCGCGGTATGACCCGCGAAGGGATCAGGCAGCGCCAGATTGTCACCAGGGCGACAGACCCGATGCTGATATTGATGGATAATAGCCCAAGTGAACGCAACAGCTTCAGATCTGGTGCACTTCCCGCCGTAAATCCGCCATCAGCGCGGTAGAATAATCGGCTGAAACCGGTGTCGATACCCGGCACGAGCATGAACAAGATGGACAGGATTGCGGTGATCAGGACGCTGGCGATCAGCGGACTGTTCTGTGCGGCGATCGTGCAGGACCGCACCCACGCCGAAAATTTATGTCGATCGATCAGCCCTGCCACACTCATTACTCCCGTAAGACGGCTGCTTGATGTACGCTGGTTTCAACAGATTCGGAAGTGCGACCAATCTGCGTGCCGGACATGTTACACAGGCTGCACATCAATCCGAACCCAAAGCGCATTCAGACTGAGACCTCACCGCAAGGCTGCGCCACATGCCCATCGTCGATTTCTGGTTTGAATTCGCTTCAACTTATTCCTACGTCGCCGCGATGCGGATTGAGCGCGAAGCTGCTGCGCGAGGTGTCGGCATTCGCTGGCGACCATTCCTGCTTGGTCCCATATTTGTTGCGCAAGGGTGGAATTCGTCGCCCTTCAATCTCTATCCCGCCAAGGGCAAATACATGTGGCGCGATATGGCAAGGCTTTGTCGTGACCTCGATCTACCCTTGAAAAAGCCGCCGGAGTTTCCGCAAAACAGTCTGATTGCCGCTCGGCTGGCACTGATCGGTGCGATGGAGGGATGGCTTGTTCCTTTCGCCAAGGCCGTCTTTGCAACAGAATTTGGCGAGGGCCGCGACATATCCCGGCCGGATTCACTTGCGCCTATCCTGACGTCGCTTGGCCTTGACCCGCATTCCCTGCTGACGCGCGCGCGAACCGATGAGGGCGTCAAATCGCGATTGCGGGCTTCCACGGAGGAAGCCCAGAGCGTTGGCATTTTCGGCGCACCCAGCTTTGTGACAGAAGACAATGAACTGTTCTGGGGCAATGATCGGCTGGAAATGGCGCTTGACTGGGCGTCGGGCGCAGGAACACGGCCGATCTGATAAATCATTTGTCCCTGCGGACGAGATTCTAGCTGTGCGTTGTATCGGTTTCGGGTAGCGCGTGTTTCTGGATAAGGCGCATCTGACTGATCGCAAACACAAATGTCAGGATGGGCGTACCCGGCACCTTGAAATAGCCCCACATCTGCGTGTCAAAGGTCAGTCGAACACATTCGTTCAGTCCAGCCATCGCCAGAAAAAACAGGCCCCAGCGTATGGTGAGGATCCGCCATCCCGCGTCGTCGAGCGCTATGGCATCCTCGAGGAAAAGGCCAATGAATGATTTGCCAAACAGCAATCCACCGAGAAGGGCGCCGGCAAACAGGACATAGACGATCGTCACCTTGATCTTGATGAATTGTTCGTCGTGCAGGTAGAGCGTCAACCCACCGAAAATGATCAGGAACGGCAGCATCACCATCAGTTCGATCGGCAAGCGCCGGATCTTCCAATAGGTAATCATGGCCGCAAGGAGCGAGGTGACGATCAGGGCGGCGGTCGCGACAAAAATGTCGAATTTATAGAGTGCACCGAAAAAGGCAGCCATCGGAATGACGTTCAGTGCCAGCTTCAATCCCGGCGGAAGTCGCTTCTTCGAAACGGAGTCTTTTGCGGCGTCACTCATCGGAACCTGTCAGCTTTGCATGGCACGCTCGGCGCAGGATCAGAAAACAATCCGCGACACGCGACGTGCAATATGGTGGTTTGGTACTGATTAGGCAATCATATGTGACTCGTTTCGATCAGGACCCGCGCCTTGCTCGCTGAACTCTTCTTTTGGGCCATAACGCCTTGTCGTCTGGATCATCGCCGCCTTGGCTATCTGAGCGCGGCCATTTCGCTCTGGGCGCGCGGCAGCCGATGCCGCCGCGACTGGAGCGACCACGAGGCAAACGCCAAATCGGTCATGCTGGCAGCCGCACAGTCCTTGCCGCAGCGACGCACATGTGTGGTGCTGGGTTCGGGGCTGTTGCGGGATGTGCCGCTGGACGAGCTTTCCAGCCTGTTCCAGTCCGTTTTGCTGGTTGACATCGTACATCTGTGGCCAGCGCGGCTGAAGGCGCTCAGATACCGCAATGTGCAGCTTCTGGAACTGGATCTGACCGGAACCACCGACATGCTGCTCGGGCGCGCGCGCGGCTTTTCGGATCCCTTGATCCGGCTGCAACAGGATCAAACCATCGATCTCGTCATCTCAGCCACATGCCTGTCCCAATTACCTCTCGGGCCCGAAGCTGTCGGCGCGCGCAGATCGGCCCGCTTGCCGCAATTGCCAAAGGATTTGTCGCGACAGATCATTGAACGGCATCTCGACGCGATTTGCCGTCTGCCCGGTCGAATTTGCGTTGTGACAGATACGGAGGTGCTGACCCGGACTCGTTCCGGGGATGTCATCGAAGGCGAAGATCTGCTTGAAGGGGTTTCTTTGCCGGCTCCTGATCGTGAATGGATCTGGCCGGTCGCACCATTTGGCGAATATGCGCGCGACGAAGAACTCGTTCACCCCGTGCGGGGCTATCTTGATTTCCGCGTCGCCCGTCGTCGGGGATGATCATTCATAAGTAGATGAGTTAGGCAGCCAGTCGGTAGGCAAGCATATCGAGATCAACCGCGTAATATTGAACGACCAGCGAGCAAAGCTCTGTCCGACTGCGAGCATAACGACGCAACCAGGAAATTGCGGCATCAATATCATCATAGGTCGTTAGTACTGGACGGCCGGTTCTTGTATCTTCGCCCATGAGTTTCCCCACATGATGACTTCAGTTCTGCGTACTTGAGCGAATTAAACTCTCTGAATGCTACATGGCATTTCAAAAAATCATTCACTCGCCGTTTGATCTAGCCCGCAAACTTGGCGATACGATGGAGGAAGCGTGTCTTGCATCCATCAATTCGGTCTATTCGGACCGAATCACACGTCGCATTGCCTGCGATTACATTAGTCTTCATCTTTTATGGTTAATAGATCATTAATTTTTCGGATGGTGACCCAATAGGTCAAAGTCGCATCAAGGGACTGCCCGGCATTTTTGCAGATTTTATGATCAAGACTGAATTTTACATCAAGCTAAAATCAAAGTAAATTCAAATATATCAGGATCTATATGACCATCAGTCCTTGTACAAAAGTCCCGTTCCAGGATTTTTCGCACTTATATTAATTTTACACATAAATATCAGGCTTTTAAAAATCTCAATAAATCAAACACTTAATGTATTATTCTGGTGTTCACGATTTAATCTTTGATCGACTTAACTGAAATTGATGGCATATTTTAATAAAAAGAAATGAGGGAACGGACTTATGTTCGACCTCATCCGATCAAACAGGCGGAACGGCACTCCTGTCAGGAGGATGCGCCCTGCCGCCTTTTGGCCGTCACCTCAATCTCGACCTTCATTTCCGGTCGGATGAGACCTGCAACGATCATTGTCGCTGCGGGGCGGATGTCGCGAAAATGGCTGCCGACGACGTCAAACACCGGCTGGGCATAGGCCGCATCTGTCACGATATAATTGGAACGTACGATATCGGACAGCGCAAATCCTGCTTCGGACAGCGCTGCTTCAATGGTTTTCATCACGTTACGGGCCTGATCAGCGACATCATCAGGCATCGTCATCGTGGTGTAGTCATAGCCCGTCGTGCCGGAGACCCAGCACCAATCCCCGTCAACAACCGCGCGTGAATAGCCTGCCACCTTCTCAAACGGTGAACCGGTAGAAATCAGCTTGCGGGTCATCTGGCGTCCACTAACGAGAGTTTGCACCTGACATCCCGGCGCGGCTGGGCCATGACCAAGATGTCAGTTCAAGTGTCCTTGCGTCATCACGCCCAGGGCTGCGTTGCGGCAAGCTTGGTTTCGTGGGCGGTGATGTTGCCTTCCTTCTGAAGCGTCAGCCCGATGTCGTCGAGCCCGTTCAGCAGGCAATGCTTGCGGAATCCGTCGACGTCAAACGAAACTGATCCGCCATCTGGACCCTTGATCGTCTGGCTTTCCAGGTCGACCGTCAGCGTTGCATTCGACCCGCGGCTTGCGTCATCCATCAACTTTGACAGGTCTTCCGGCGAGACGCGGATCGGCAGGATGCCGTTCTTGAAGCAGTTATTGTAGAAGATATCGCCGAAGCCGGTCGAGATCACGCAACGGATGCCGAAATCCAGCAGCGCCCAGGGCGCATGCTCACGGCTCGATCCACAGCCGAAGTTATCGCCGGCCACAAGGATCTGCGCATGTCGATAGGCGGGCTGGTTGAGGATGAATTCAGGCTTTTCCGAACCATCTTCGTTGAAGCGCTGCTCGAAGAACAAGCCCTTGCCAAGTCCCGTGCGCTCGATCGTCTTCAGGAATTGCTTGGGGATGATCATATCGGTGTCGATATTGACGATCGGCAGCGGCGCGGCGACGCCGGTCAGCGTCGTGAACTTGTCCATGTCTTGTCCTCCGAATTGGTTGCGGCGTGGATAGCGTGTTTTAAGCCTGAGGTGAAGGGGGCGATTGACCGCTTTTGGGCCGAAGTGCCCTGCAACACCTGTCGAAACTGCAAAAATCCTTGCGCTTCGAGCCGTTTCGCGAAAAGACAGTGGGCATCGATCACGAACATCTCAAGCCACTTACACAAAGACGGAACCCTCGCATGAACCTTGAAATTGAGCTGGGTCTGGCCTTGGCAGTCATCGGTGCCATCCTGGCAGGTTGGCACTGGATCCGTCGGCAAGGGATGTTGCGCGCGAAAGGGAGCATTGTGCGTGTCGAAGCACTGGACAATGCGCCGGCGAGCAAAAGTCAGGTCCGACCCGTCAAGCTGACGGTCCGGTTCACGGACGGCCAGGGTCTGGTTCGGTTTTTTACAGGTTCAGCCAGGGGCGATGATCGCAAGCCAGGCGATGCGATCGGCGTCCTCTATCGGTCAAATGATCCTGCACAGGCCGTGTTGGATGATATGAGTATCTGGGTTGCCCCTATTGTTGTGGCGGCAATCGGGCTGGGTCTGGCGATCATGGGACTTGTGAAGCTCTGACAAGAAACAGGCGCGGACCACTCGGTTTCCGCGCCTGCTGTCAGCTCTTGAAATCTCGATGATCCCGGGAACTCAAGCCGCCTTGCGTGCCCGTGGCGTGATCAGCTTGCGATTGATCAGCACTTCGGCGATCTGGACGGCGTTGAGCGCGGCACCCTTGCGCAGATTGTCCGAGACGCACCAGAATGCGATGCCGTTTTCAACCGTTGCATCTTCGCGAATGCGCGAAATATAGGTCGCGTCTTCGCCTGCGGCTTCATAGGGCGTGATGTAGCCGCCGGGCTCGCGCTTGTCGATGACCAGACAGCCGGGAGCCTCGCGCAGGATGTCGCGGGCCTCGTCTGCCGTGACCGGCTTCTCGAACTCGACGTTGACGGCCTCGCAATGGCTGATGAAAACCGGCACGCGCACGCAGGTCGCCGTGAGCTTGATCTTGGGATCGAGAATCTTCTTCGTCTCGACCATCATCTTCCACTCTTCCTTCGTGTAGCCATCCTCCATGAACACATCGATGTGCGGGATGACGTTGAAGGCGATGCGCTTGGGGAACTTCTTGGCTTCGACCGGGTCTGTCACGAAGACAGCGCGGGTCTGCGTGAACAGTTCGTCCATCGCGTCCTTGCCTGCGCCCGACACCGACTGATAGGTCGAGACAACCACGCGCTTGATCTTGAACTCGTCGTGCAGCGGCTTCAGGGCAACGACGAGCTGCGCCGTCGAGCAGTTCGGATTGGCGATGATGTTCTTCTTGCGGAAGCCGACGATGGCATCGGCATTCACTTCCGGCACGATCAGCGGCACTTCCGCGTCATAGCGCCAGGCGGACGAGTTATCGATGACCACGCAGCCCTGTGCGCCGATCTTGGGCGACCAGACCTTGGAGACTTCGCCGCCTGCCGACATGAGACAAATGTCGGTGTCGGAGAAGTCATAGTGATCAAGCACCTTGGTCTTCAGCGTCTTGTCACCGAAGCTGACCTCCGTCCCGAGTGAGCGGCTGGACGCGAGCGCTACCACTTCATCAACGGGGAAGCCGCGTTCATTGAGAATTTCGAGCATTTCTCGGCCGACGTTGCCTGTGGCGCCGACGATTGCAATCTTGTAACCCATGGAAACCTCTGGTGCTTTCTTGGTTTTCTCGCCCGCTGCGATCCCGGATTGCTCAAAATATGAGATTGGGACCTTGTCTGCTCTCTCCTCCCCGCCGGGAGAGAGCACGGGGAAGCAGAGGATATCAGGCGGTTTTATCCACCGGCGTCAGCGTCGGTTTCACCGTGCAACGTTTGTTGCCGGTGGTCACCGATTTGGTCGTGCGCGTGGAGCGGACGGACGACATGACGCGAGATCCTTCAATCCCTTTGAGGCAGGCGACCGGCGCCTGCGACGCTTAAGATATTGCCTTCTCCGACGGACCACCGACGGCAGAGCGTCCTCCGGTCGCTGTCACAAGCGTGCAATGGAGATGACGGAGCCTTAGACAGGCTCAAAAGTCAAGCAAGATTGGCAATTCGATGTCATCATTTTGTCGATGAGCGACTTGCCAAGAGCCAACCAAACGCGTATTTAGCCCGCGTCTGCGATGCAGTGCCATCTGCATCGCGCTGCGAATCGCCTTGTCGCTTCGTCAGGTTGCCGCCTTAGCTCAGCTGGTAGAGCACATCATTCGTAATGATGGGGTCGTAGGTTCGAATCCTATAGGCGGCACCATTTTCCTGTCCAGATCAGTCCAAAATCGACCAAAAACCAATGACTTAGCCTGGTTTTCTGCGGATTTAACGTCCAGCCAGATCCGGGGGTATCCGCTTGCATCCAATGCATTTGGGGGTATTTATGGGGGTATCGAGTTCATACCCCCAACAGCGATACCCCCACGATGACATTGAACGATACCGGCATCAAAGCTGCAAAACCAAGGGCGAGGGATTATAAGGTCGCCGACGGTGGTGGCTTATATCTACTCGTCACGTCGAAAGGATCGCGTCTTTGGCGACTGAAATATCGGTTTGGCAAATCTGAGAAAGTTTTGGCGATTGGGGCCTATCCCACTGTGACGCTGGCTGCAGCAAGGGCCAAGCGGGAAGAAGCGAAATCGCTCCTGGCCCAAGGTATCGATCCTTCTGAGGCGAAGAAGGAAGCCAAACGTGAAATTCAAGAAGCGACGGGCAATACCTTTCGCCTTATCGCTCAGGAATACCTTGAAAAGATACGCCGGGAAGGCCGTGCACTCCGTACGATGACAAAGCTTGAATGGCTTTTAAGCCTGGTGCTTGACGATATTGGTGACAAACCAATCCGTGACATCAATGCGCCCACCATTCTTGAAACGCTGCGCAAGGTCGAAGAACGGGGTCGGCATGAGACAGCACTTCGTACTCGATCGACGATCGGCACTGTGTTTCGGTATGCTATTTCGACTGCTCGTGCAGATACCGACCCGACGCAAGCCTTGATCGGAGCCCTGACCAATCCGAAAGTTAAGCATATGGCGGCGATCATTGAGCCGAAGAAACTTGGTGGGCTCATGCGTGCGATATATGGCTGCGACGTCCACCCAGCGACAAAAGCCGCACTTCAACTGATGGCAATTCTAACGCCGCGCCCAGGTGAATTGCGTGTTGCGGAATGGCCAGAGTTCGACCTCGACAACGCGGTCTGGACGATACCGGCTGCCCACACGAAAATGCGTCGTGAGCACCGGATACCCTTGCCGCCGCAAGCAGTCGCTATTCTTCGGGATCTGCACCGTATCACTGGCAACGGCAAACTCGTGTTCGCATCAGTGCGCAGCGGTGCCATCCCGCTATCAGAGAACACACTGAACGCCGCGCTACGTCGTCTCGGCTTCACCAAAGACGAGATGACATCTCATGGCTTTCGTGCAACGGCCTCCACACTTTTGAATGAAAGCCGCAAATGGTCGGAGGATGCCATTGAACGCCAACTATCACATGTCGAAAAGAACGAGGTTCGCCGAGCGTATGCTCGTGGCGAACACTGGGAGGAGCGCGTTCAAATGCTGGCGTGGTGGGCCGACTTTTTAGATCTCTTGCGCAAAGGTGATTGAGACTTGTCATCGGCTCGAATTTCACGGACATTGCGTCAGTCTATTCGGTGCCCTGTCAATTTCGATCCGAAATCGAAATGCGAAGTAGCCCAACGAGGCTGAGGAAAAATCATGCGGGTCGAGCAAAATTTTGGATCGTCTGATGGTGCAAAAGTAGCATCACAAGTTTATTGGAATGCTCGCAAGAAATTAAATGACATATGTCTTTTGATTTTTGAAGATTCGCCACCGATATTATCGAATAATGCCAAAAATGAATATGAAAATATTGTGGCGTTTATTAAGTCAATACTCCAAAAAAATCAAGAAAAGAAGCAAGAATTTTATGAAATGGTCGATATTGAATCCGCTGAAGATATTGACGAATCTTTTATTCATGCTGCAGACATTGATGATTTGTCTCCAAATTTAGTAAAACAGACGATGCTCAATGAATGCATTCTGCGTGGAAAGTGCAAGGTTGATCTTCGCCTCTTTTTGCGCTCAGTGCTCGATAGCCTTTATAAAGATAAAAATACACGGCGACCCAATGTTGGCGCCAATCGTCATTGGCCAAGGCTTTTGCAATATCTCCGGGAGCTTGAAGAGCAAACGGATTGGTCGCCGAATGGCAATGGAATTCGGCTAGTAAACAAGGGTGGGCATGGGCCTGTTGCTAAAAACCCTAAAAATCCAAGTTCATTAAATATATCGATTGACCCCGAATATTTGGTGTAAAAGGTGACGTTCCAAGATTCTGGTTGAGAATTCGGTCGTGCAGTCATATTACAGCCCGTATTACTCGTGAGGCTGACCTACTCTTCTGCGAGCTTTAGTAGTCCGTTGACAAATGCAGGATTAAGTCGGCTCGATCGTGAACGGTCGGCTCAAAAGATCGCCGACCACATTACCGCCATCCTTGTTGACCTTCGCAGTAATGCCGCGAGAGGTCTCGAGTTCGACTGCCTGCAAAGTTGTCATCGGCACCCGACGCTCAGATCGCTGGTAGCGCGGGACCACGCGTTTCAGACGGATGGACGCTGCGAATAGTTTAGCAAGCGAAGACTGTGGATCAAGCGCCATTGGCTACATGTAGGTTCGAAGCGGAAAAAGTCTGAGGCTCTTTCGGCATTAAGAGCTGGCTCGGTTTGTTTGAACAGTTTCTGGGCTCTCGCTAAGTGGATTTCCGCCTCGATTATGCCGCCGCCGGGATTGGCTGCGACGCTTTGAAGTAGGCCTCGTCCGGGGTTTGCCGGTCAAGGCTCGAATGTGGC
>CAIYYN010000051.1 GCA_903930435.1 uncultured Hyphomicrobiales bacterium
GCCACATTCGAGCCTTGACCGGCAAACCCCGGACGAGGCCTACTTCAAAGCGTCGCAGCCAATCCCGGCGGCGGCATAATCGAGGCGGAAATCCACTTAGCGAGAGCCCAGAAACTGTTCAAACAAACCGAGCCAGCTCTATCTTAACTGCCAGTTTATTCAACTCGAATTCTCATCAGCAGCTGGTTGCCGGGTAAATGCGCAAATTTTCTCACTTGCTAAAGGATGCGTCGGGTGCGATGGCCATAGAATATGGTTTGATCGCTGCTCTCATTGCGCTTACAATTGTGATCAGTGCGACGACGCTTGGAAGTAATATCAGTAATACCTTTAGCAAAATGGCCGTTCCAGCTGTAATGGGAAGTTATCATTGATCCCGGCAGCGGGGTCTGATGCCTTCGAAGTCGAGCCATGTGTCGCTTTCGGTTCAATAGATGCAGTTCGATCTTTCATCATTTGCTGTCGCTTTTCGAGAGCGTCGCCGCGTCAATAGGCTTGCGCGACCAAATTCCGGACAATACGAGCCCTAGGTGCAGATGAACCCGCATATTATGCGAAGACCAATGCCATTATCTGTAACGATGGGTGGCAACTCTATTTGTAATCGGCTGTCCATTTAATTTTGAAATGATCCGTCATATTTCTGTATGTCCGGTCAGCTAATTGCGGTTTAAGCTGGGGAAGTCTGGTAAATCTGTTTCAACTGGTTGTTAAATCTGGCAGCGCAGCTTTCGGGGAACGAGAATGATGAAATCTGTTCTGAAGATATTAGTAATTTTTGTCATTAGCCAGCTTGGTTCCGGTGCATTTGCTGGCGATATGTCATCTGCGCCTCCGGCGTGGGCTTACCCCCTCAATACAGGTGGCGCGTCGAAACCCCGACCGGACGATGGCGTTCTGCACACTGTCCCGGATAGTCCGGTTTCACTGCCTCTGAGCGCCATAACGAATCGATTCAATGCCGTGGACTGGCATCCGGACGGTCATCCCTCGATGCCGGAAAGCGTCGCACATGGCCGGAAGCCGGATGTTTATGCATGCGGGTTTTGCCATCTTCCAAATGGTCAGGGACGCTCGGAGAACGCAGCCCTGGCTGGCCTGCCCGCTACCTATATCATCGAGCAAGTTGAAGCGATGGCCAGGGGCGACCGGCGCAGTTCGCAGCCCGCGATGCTGGCACCTGCCTTGATGTGGCCGATCGCGTCGCATGCGACACCCGAGGAGGTCGCAAGCGCAGCCGCTTATTTCGCAGCTCTTCCCTACAAGCCGTGGATTCGCGTTGTTGAAGCGGAGCTGACACCGAAGACGGAAATTGCCGGTGTAAGTGCGCTCGCGCCTGTCACTCCGACTGTCATGGAGCCGATTGGTGACCGAATTGTCGAGGTTCCGGAGAACCCTGAATTGACGGCACTGCGCGATGATGCGTCCGGTTTTGTTGCTTATGTGCCCGTCGGAAGTCTGGCCAAGGGCGATGAAATTGCCCATACGACCTTGGAGAACCGGATTTCGTGCGTGACTTGCCATGGCGCGGACATGAAAGGGACAGCGCTGGCACCTCCCATCGCCGGGCGGTCGCCAAGCTACCTGTTCCGCCAGCTGTTTGATATCCGGCAGGGCGCACGGAAAGGATCGACTGTTGCAGCGATGCAGACGGAAGTCAGTAGCATGACGGATGCTGATATGCGCGCCGTCGTCGCCTATGTCGCCAGTCTCAAACCTTGAAGTGAGAGGGCGCTCGATTTTCCCCGGGCTCCCTCCTTTTACGAATCGCTCAGCAGGTGGTCGCGTCAGTTTGCTGACATTGCGGCCATCGATTCAGCGCATCAGACCGAATAGTCTTTGATCCTTGGCCAGGATCCCACGTTCATTACAGCAACTGAGCCCGGCATCCCCTCACGGTCGGATCACGCCCTTGCGCAGGATCAGATTGCCGTAAAGCCGGCGTTCACTGGTGGCGATGAGTGCGTAGCAATTGCGGACCCGGTCGTAAAAGGCTGCGCCATGCAAGGGAACCACGGTCTTGCCGGGTTCATGCCGGGCGACGACAGCTTCGAAATCGTCAAAGATCGGTTCGCGGCGATCTGGCGCACCCGTGATGCCCGGCCGGAACGCCGTCTCGTCGACAAAATCATCGAGTGGCATGACGGACAGCACGGCGTCGGCGACCGCGATGGCGTCATGACCATCCATGCGGATCAGGCGCTGCGCGTGTGCGTCAGCCGGATAATTGCCGTCGACAATAGCGATTTCATCGCCGTGGCCCATGGCGCGCAGCATCATCAGCAGGTCGGGCCCGAGCAGTGGATCGATACCTTTGAGCATTCAGGTCATTTCCTTGAACAGAACTTCACGGTCAGCCGCAAAATTGGCAATCAGTGGCAGGCTTCCGGCACCAACCTCACGGGCGGCGGCACCGATCGTGCCGGGGAGTATACGGATCGGACCGAGACCCTGCCGGTCGTAATGCGTGATACGCTCGGTCAGCGCTGCTACCAAGCGGGTTCGGACCTGATCGGGAAACGCCCCGTCCAGAACCACGGCCTGAAAATCCATGACCGACGAGGCCGCTGTCACGGCAAACGCGAGGCTGGATGCCGCCTCGATGATCCAGTCATCGAGTTCACTTTCCGCCGTTCTCCAGGCGTCGGGATCGGCCCACAGCCAGCCTGCCGCCTTGCCTGCGGCGGTTAATCGGGCTTCCAGCTGATAGAGTGACGCGGAATGGATCAATTGGTGCACGGCCCCGTTCGCATCCGGCACGGGCATGGACCCGAGCGCAGCGGCCTTGCCTGACCGCCCTGGCACCAGCATGCGGTTCAGCACCAGTCCGCCACCGACGAAGGAACCGATGAAAATATACAGAAAATCTAGGATATCCTCGTGCTTGCCGAACACAAGTTCTGCCGCGCAGGCAGCTGTCGCGTCGTTGCAGAGATAGACCTGATGCCCCAGGCTCGCCTGAAACTCGGCGCGCAGATCGAAATCGCGCCAGGCGTCAAGGGTCCCCGGCGGAGCACCCACCTCATAGGCCCAATTCCACAATTCGTCCGGCGAGCCGAGACCAACACCGACGATTCGGGATCGTGGACCCGGCGGCATGTCTGCTTCCATCCGGCTGACACCATCGACGGCAAAGGCCAACAGAGTAGAGGGCAGTGGATAGGCATAGGTCATATGAAGACGATTGCGAACTGTTCCCTGGAAATCGATCAGCACCAGATCTGCCGACCGGCGCCCGATTTTCAGTCCGAATGCAAATGCGCCTTCCGGGTTGAGGGAAAATGGAACCGACGGTTGTCCGATCCGACCGCGCTGCCGCTTGCCCTTGCGCACCAATCCGTCGGCTTCGAGACGGTTCATGATCACCGATGCGGTCTGCGCTGATAACCCGGTCAATCGAGCGATCTCGGCCTTCGGCAGTGAGCGATGTTTGCGGACCAGCGACAAGACAAGCCGTTCATTATAGAGACGGACCCCGCTCGGACTCGTCCCCCGGCCGAGGTCAACAGACCGGAACTGCCCGTTCCCGCCGGGGCTGTACGCCTCGCTCATGGTGACTAACTCCCTGATGCGCCCATCTAATTGGGTCCAACGCACGATCGCGTGCAATGTACCTGACTGCGGACGTTTGGTCCAAACGATGGCCCAAGATCGGCGCGCTGTCAATTTTAAATCTAGCAGCTTTAATTATTGACTCCGTCAAAGGTCCATGGCAACCATTGCGTATTCGGCCAAGCCGCAAGAGCGGTTCCGGATGGGGTGAGCGGGCGCTCGGATGAAGAGACGCCGCCATCATTTGACCAGGGAGGATTACCATGACCTACGCAACTACCGCTTTCCGTCGCGCACTTCTCGGCTGCGCTGCTTTCGCGCTCGTCAGCGCAACATCGGCTATGGCAGCTGACGTTTCGGCCTGCCTGATCACCAAGAACAACACCAATCCCTTCTTCGTGAAGATGAAGGAAGGCGCAGCAAAGGGCGCTGAAGCCGCTGGCGTGAAGCTCTCGGCCTATGCTGGCGTCAAGGACGGCGACGCTTCGCCGCAGATCACCGCAATCGAAAACTGCGTCGCCGCTGGCGTCAAGGGTATCCTGATCACCGCTTCGAATGACTCGGTCGCTCCGGCTCTGAAGAAGGCCCGCGCTGCTGGCATTCTCGTCATCGCTCTCGACACCCCGATCAGCGACAAGGACGCCCAGGACATCACCTTCGCAACCGACAACTTCGAAGCCGGTACTCTGATCGGCTCATGGGCCAAGGGCCAGCTCGGTGACAAGGCGAAAGACGCCCACATCGCCATGCTCGACATCAACAAGGACAATATCTCGGTTGACGTGCAGCGCGACACCGGCTTCCTGACCGGCTTCGGCATCGAAGTTCCGAACAAGGCCGTGCTCGGCTCCGAAAAGGACTCGCGCATCATCGGTCACGCAACGTCTGAAGCCAGCAACGAAGGCGGCGTCAAGGCGATGGAAACCTTGATGGCCAAGGACCCCAAGGTGAACGTCGTTTACACGATCAATGAGCCGGCTGCTGAAGGCGCTTATCAGGCGCTGAAGAAGGCCGGCAAGGAAAAGGACGTGCTGATCGTTTCGGTCGACGGTGGTTGCCCGGGCGTGAAGAGCGTTGCTTCCGGCGTGATCGGTGCGACCTCGCAGCAGTATCCGCTGTTGATGGCTTCCAAGGGCATCGAGGCTATTGCCGCTTTCGCCAAGGATGGTTCCAAGCCCTCAGCTTCAGCCGGCCTCACCTTCTATAACACCGGCGTCAACCTGATCACAGACAAGCCGGTGAAGGGTGTTCCGTCGCTCGACACCAAGGAAGGTCTCGCCAAGTGCTGGGGTTGATCAGCGATTGGTCCTGATATCTAATCGATCTCTTGAGGGGCGGCTGTCACGGCCGCCCTTCGCAAATGAGCGCCAGAGGGCGCCGATATGACAGGGGAGGCGAGCATGAGTGACCCCACTGCGCCAACAAAGACCATTTCCGATTTCGAAGCCAAACTCGACAAGGCGGATACGTCTGTTGCCTCTTTCGAGGCCGATGATCGTACGCTTCTACATATTGTCAGAGGGTTTCTGCGCTCGACACCGACCACGGTCCCGGCCCTGATCCTGATCGTCAGCGTGGTGTTCTTTGGTCTCATCGCGCCCAATTTCATGAAAGCCAGTTCGCTGTCGCTTGTGCTCCAGCAGGTGACGGTCACCGGCATTATTGCCATTGCCCAGACCACGATTATCCTGACAGCTGGCATTGATCTCTCGGTGGGCGCCATTCTCGTGCTCACATCGCTGATCATGGGCAAGCTCAGTGTCGTCACCGGTATTCCGGCACCGATCGGCATCATGGTCGGGATTTTCTTCGGTGGCCTCATGGGGTTCCTGAACGGGTCGCTGGTGACGGTCTGGCGATTGCCGCCATTCATCGTGACGCTTGGAACCCTGAGCATCTTTTCGGCGCTGAAGCTCTGGTATTCGCAATCTGAATCCATTCGTGCCAGCGATATCGAGGCCAATGCGCCATTTCTGATCTATTTCGGCCAGACGTTCAATTTCATGGGTGCACAGGTCACCTATGGCGGCATCGCGTTGATCGTTCTGGCGATTGTTGTCTGGTATATCCTGAGCCATACGGCCTGGGGCAGTCACGTTCACGCCGTTGGCGATGATCCCGATGCCGCACTTCTGGCCGGTATCCAGGTGAACCGCGTGCTAATCTCGGTCTACGCGTTCGCGGGCGTCATTTGCGCGTTCGGCGGCTGGGTGGCTATCGGGCGTGTCGGCTCTGTTTCGCCAATCGGGTTCGAGACCACCAATCTTGATTCGATCACGGCAACGGTCATCGGCGGCACATCATTGTTCGGCGGACGTGGATCGATCGCCGGCTCCGTGCTCGGCGCGCTGATCGTCGGTGTGTTCAACACAGGTCTGACACTGGCTGGTGTCGATGACTATTGGCAGACGTTCACAGTTGGTATTCTGGTCATCGTCGCTGTCGCAATTGATCAATGGCTGCGGAGGGCCGCACAATGAGCGAAGTTCAGCCAGTTCTTGTCGCCCGCAAGCTCGCCAAGCGCTATGGGACTGTTGTTGCCCTCAACAATGCCGATTTTGATCTCTATCCCGGCGAAATTCTGGGTGTGATTGGAGACAATGGCGCGGGCAAGACCACGCTGATCAAAGCCCTGACCGGAGCAGTAACGCCCGATCATGGCGAGATCCGCCTCAACGGCGAAGTCGTGAATTTCCGCTCGCCGCAAGATGCCCGGGCGTCAGGCATTGAGACGGTGTATCAGAATTTGGCGCTGTCACCCGCATTGTCGATTGTCGATAACATGTTCCTTGGCCGGGAAATCCGGCGAGGTGGCTTTATCGGGTCGGGCTTGCGAATGCTCGACCGTCCAGCGATGCGGAAGTTCGCCCGCGAAAAGCTCAATGAACTTGGCCTGATGACCATTCAGAACATCGATCAGGCGGTTGAAACCCTCTCCGGTGGGCAGCGTCAGGGCGTCGCTGTGGCGCGCGCTGCCGCGTTTGGTTCGCGGGTGGTCATCCTTGATGAGCCGACCGCGGCGCTTGGCGTCAAGGAAAGCCGCCGCGTGCTCGATCTGATCCTCGACGTCAAGCGTCGTGGTCTGCCGATTGTGCTGATCAGCCACAATATGCCGCATGTCTTTGAAGTCTGCGATCGTATCCACATCCATCGCCTCGGTCGTCGATTGACGGTCGTTGAACCAAAGCAGATTTCGATGTCCGACGCTGTTGCCATGATGACCGGTGCTATGGCACCGCCAGAAGACGCACTGTCAGCCTGACCGTAATCAGTCACACCTTGGTTTGGTTCATGACAAGATCGGCGAGCGGCGAAAGACGCGAGTTCAAGCGGTTGCCGTTCGTAAATGAGACTGACGATGGCCCGCGTGGCCAATCTGAAAGGCTGAAACATCCGCACATGTTGGCGGATGATATCTTCAGCTGTCTAAATAAGCAGGACTGGCAATATTTTTTGCAGCATTTTCCGATTTGATCGTTGATCACAGATAGGAAAACGGAGTGTGGGTTTCCCACGCAATAGAGCGATGTTTTCCGTGAAACTACGTATAATCTTTCATTAAGTACTATTTATGGGCCGTTAATCATTTACGTAGCAAATGTGCACACAATTTACGCAAATTGAGGTGCTATCGTGACGAGTCTTTTATCGCGCACACGTTTGAGCGTTCAGATCTTTGCCATCGGTTTGATTGCCGCAATCAGTTTTGCCGTCATTCTCGGCGAAGCGGTCTGGTCTGCCAATCGGCAGGCCGCATTCGACGAACGAGCGCGCACAGGCAGTGCAATTGCTCTTGACGCCTCGGGGCTCGGCAAATCGCTTTTACAACTGCGTCGTAACGAGAAAGACTTTCTGTTGCGGGCCGACATGCAGCATGCCGAGAGCCACGCGAAAAATGCCCAATTGGCGGCTGCTCAAATCGCAGCATTGAAGGAACTGGCGGAAAGAAGCGGTGCCCCCGGCCTGCAGGAACAGATCGAAGCAATTCAGCCCATGGTCGATGCCTACCTCAAGGGCTTTCATGACCTCGTTGCCCTTCGGCAGGAAATGGGACTGACGCCGGAAACCGGACTTGAAGGCCGTATGCGCAATACGGTTCACGATCTCGAAGCCCAGTTTGCTGACTCAAAAGACTATGAGCTGACCAATCTGCTTCTGATGTTGCGCCGGCATGAAAAGGACTTCATGCTCCGCCGTCAGGATAGTTACATGAAGGAGCATGCCAAGGTTGCTGAAGCTCTGAAGGACAAGATCGCGCAGCGCGACATGCCTTTGATGGATAAGATTGGGTTCAAGACCGGCATCGATGCCTACGAAGCGAATTTTCAAGCCTGGGCATCGGCTGCACTCAAGCTCGTAGAGACGCAGAAAAGCGTTTCAGATAAATATGCTCAGCTTGAACCGATTGTCGCAAAAGCCACAGAACTGGCGGATACCTACAGCAAATCAAGTTCTGAAATCAGCGCTGAACAATCTCGAACAAATCTGAGACTTGCAACCGGATTTATTGTTTTTGCACTTATCATTTCCATGATGGTCTCGGTGGCGGTCTGGAAGTTCATCACACATTCGCTCAAGACTATCACATACGTGATGCGCGATATGGCTGCTGGCAATCTCACAGGGGGAATCAAGAGTACGTCGTTTGGCAATGAGATTGGTGAGATGGCGCGTGCCCTGCAGTCCTTTCAGTTTGAGCTGCGTGAGGCCGACGAGCTTCGCAAGACAGAGCAGCGATCCGCTCAATTGAAACATGAACGCGCGCAGCGACTAGACGAACTCGTTCGATCCTTTGAAGCCGATATCAGCGATATCGTTGGTGCCTTTGCTTCAACGGCGACAGAGTTGAGTGCGGCAGCAAGTACTCTCGCTGGCGCGGCGGAGGAGGGGTCCATCCAATCAGCGAGTGTCGCCAGGAGCGCGCAGGAATCATCGCTCAATCTGCAAACGGTCTCATCTGCAGCCGAAGAGTTCTCCAGCTCCATTGCCGAAATGGGTCGCCGGGCCACTGATTCGGGTTCCATCTCAGCGCGTGCTGTCGAAGAAGCTGCTCGTACGGCGCAAATCGTGCAGAATATGTCGACTGCTGGCGCACGTATCAGCGATATCGTCAAGCTCATCGAGACGATTGCAGGTCAGACGAACCTCTTGGCGCTGAATGCAACCATTGAAGCTGCGCGTGCCGGCGAGGCTGGTCGCGGTTTTGCGATTGTGGCCTCGGAGGTCAAGGGGTTGGCCGACCAGACTGCAAAGGCGACCACTCAGATAAGCGGATATATCGGCGCCATCCAGGCCACAACCTCTGAAGCCGCAAATGCCATCGAAACGATTTCCCAAACCATTGAACGGATCAACGGGATCGGCGAACACATTGCGATGGGCATTCATGAGCAAGCCGCAACAACGCGAGAAATTGCGTCTGCGATTTCCCAGGTCTCCACGGGAACAGATCAAGTCACGTTTAGCGCAGGAGAAGTTCGCCGCGCTGCTGAAGATACTTCCGCCGCTGCGACGCAAGTCCTCGGGTCTTCCGTTGACCTTTCATCAAAAGCAGAACGACTATCGCAGCGTGTTTCGGAGTTTCTTTCAATGGTGCGGGCTGCATAGCTAGTGAGTATTTGCAAACGTTTGCAAATACTCACATATCTGATACCGCACCCTGCGGTACTTAGCCGCTCTCAACTTTATCCGGGACGGGGGCTTCAGATCAAAACGCAAAGGGCTGACAGGCGTCACAGCCTAAGATCCGTCTTCCATTTTTCGATTGTGTCGCCACTACCCATATTGGCGGCGATCAGACCATCGACCATGAAGGTTGGGGAGACATGGATTCCGTTCTGGCGTGCATATTTGGCATGCCATTTCATATCGGTGTCCAGACCGGGTATCACGAAGCGCGTCGCGACGTGGATGCCGCTCTGTGATTCGATCAGAGCCAGAATATCCATCGGTGTGCGGTCAAGATTTGGGCCTGCCGCGTGTTTCTCGAATTCATAGTCTTCGCGATGGGCAAAGACTGTCTGCATGACCCGGTCTGCGGCTTCACGCCCGTCTGGCAGGGTAGAAGCAGCAATGATCGCCCGTGTCACGATGCCCGAGAACAAATGCCACGGCTGTGAATGCAGGCGGATCTTGAGGGTGAGTTTGCTCTCGCCAACTTCTGTGAGCAGCTCAAACAGCTTCGGGTAGGCTCTGGCACAAAACGGGCATGTCGGCTCCAGGAAGGCTTCAAGGACCCGACTTCCATGGCCCCAGACGAGGGGCGCCGCACGATCTGTCTCTGTCGTCATCTGTGATTTCCAGGGTTGTGTCGCTGATCCAATCATTGACGAGCGCGCGGCCAAGGACAAGACCCCAATGGGAAGACCGAAATAGAATAGTGATCCGGAACACGATGGCGACGCGTCTGGTTGCCGGTTACGTCCCTGTGTCACCAGCCATGCAAGCGTGTAATGCGTCGGTTATGGTCTAGAAGGGTTTGGTCACCTTGAACCTGTAGGAGGAAACGTCCGTTTTTGAGCTGGTTGAGAGCGTATTCAGATATTCGAGCGTGAGCTTGAAATCCTCATATGTCATGTCGGTGCCGACGCCGAGAAGGATGCGATTTGTGTCGGCTCCCGGGAGGGTAACGGCGTAATCTGTTCCTGTGCCGTTGAGATCGACATAGGTGACGCCAGTCGCCGTATTATTGATCAGATCGTGCTGGAACTCGGTGCGCATGAACGGCGTCATGAATTCAAGGTCATTCTTCAGTTTGATGGCGGCCTTGATGCCGAGATTGACGCTTGCCGTCGAGAAGGTCTCCTTGTCGTAGTGCAGTGTCCACGGGCTTGGTCCGTTTTCATCAAACGCATTGAGTGTGCCGGTCTTGGCGTCGAACCGGATATAGGGCGACACCATATATTGTTTTGTCTTGATCTCGACCCCGCCGGTTGCAGAGCCAAAGAATTCATGGCCGTTGCGCTTTCCCTGCGCGAAACCACCGACCCCTGTGATGTACCGGGTTGACGAAAAGTCCAGCAATCCGGCACCGCCGACCAGATCAATGAATGCGTAGTTTGTCGGGCGAATGCTGGCGTAAAGCACGGCATCATAGTTGCGACCGGATGTCGTCGTTCCATTCGTGCCGATTTCAGACCGCATGGATCCATAGCCAAGGCCGAACCCGAGTGAGATCAACTGGTTGAATCGATAGTCAACGCCCGCCGATAGGCCACCAGTCGACAGGTCTGTGGTCGAGACGGTGTTGTTGTTATGGATGCGTCCGACCTGAATCGCGCCCGCTGTCCAGAACGAGAAGGCCCGATCAAGCGCGGCTGCCTTGGCCTTGTCGTCGAGCGTCGGGTTCTTGTTTTCCTTCTTCAGCGCCTTTCCCGTGGCCTGATCTGCGGCGGCTGCGGTGCTTGAAGGCTGACTGGTCTCATCCGCGTACCCGGATCTCCGGGGGGTATCGTCGGCGTGATCCAGCCCATCGGTCAATGACAATCCAAAACTGTCGTTGACATATCCATCACCATGCATCTGCTCAAGTCGGCTGTTGAAGTTTTGTAACTGGATCTGTCCGAACTGCTCTGCGGCCTGGGTTTGAGCCGTGATGAGACCGATGACTTCCGGATCCTTGGACGGGTCGGGACGCGCGGTGACCTGAAAGCTCTGTGTGACCGGGGTTGCCGCTGCATAAGTGGCGTTGCCTGGATCAGACGCGGTGATGACGCAATTGCCGGACGCGCCGACGACCAGCGACAGGGTTGCGCCGGACACCGTGCAAATCGTCGGTGTCGAGGATGTGAACACGACGGTGTCGCCGGACGTGGACGTCGCCGTCAGCGTGACAGGTGCCGATCCCTGCGCCATTGCTGGCAAGGGGTTAAAGGTGATCGTGCTCGCCTGTTTGGTGTTCGACAAGGAGAACGTGGTTGTTGCGCCGCCGACGGTTGCCGTGACGGAATAACTGCCGACAATTCCGTTCGCCTTGAAATAGACCGACGCCACCCCTGACGCATTTGTCTGGACAATGATCGGATTTGACGATGGCCCCGCCGCAACCTGGACGAACCCGGCGGCCATCATCCTCGGCTTGAAGAACAGGCTCGCAAATTGCGATGTCGAGAAGGTCCCCGAGGCACCGGAGCCGGGAGCCGTGAACGTGACATTCTGACCACTTAAGGGGTTGCCGCCCGAATCGGTTACCGTAACGGAAAGCTGCGCGCCAAAGGGTGTCAGCACGGGTGTGGACTGACTGCCCCCGCCGGTTACGGTGATGTTGCTCGCTGGCCCGGCCTGATTGGTCAGGCTGAAGCTGGCTGTTGAACCGAGGCCAACGACGCTTGCAACCACGGTGTAACTTCCCGCCGTTGCGTTGGCTGTAAATGCCGGCGCGGTGGCAATGCCGGATGCGTTTGTTGTCACCGTCGCTGAACCACCGAAGGTCCCGGACGCGCCCGATCCCGGCGCTGTGAATGTCACCGATGCGCCCTGGAGCGGATTATTTGACGCATCCTTGACGACGACAGCCATTTGCGTGGCGAACGCCGTGGAGATCGCGGTCGTCTGGCTGTTGCCAGCGGAAATGGCGATGGATGCGGGCGTTCCGGCGGCCACGTTCAGCGTCAACTGTCCGCTTGTCTGTATGGACGGTCCGGTTCCGGTCGAGGAATCGGTCACCTGTACCGTGAAGGAAAACGAACCGTTGACAGCCGGGGTGCCGCTCAGCGTGCAATTGGACCCCAGCGTCACACCCGAGGGCAGGCTGCCGCTGGCTGGCGTCGTGTTGCAGGAATAGGGAGCATTGCCGCCCGATGTCGTGATTGCGTAACTGGCGATCGGCTGGTTTTGGGTGGCACCGCTACCGGTAAGGCTGGTCGTAAATGTGGGAGCACCGACGGTGACGGTCACAGTTGCCGGTGATGACGTTCCACCGGGGTTTGTAGCGGTATAGTAGAAGGTGTCAGAGCCGATGTAGCCTGTGGTCGGCGTATAGGTGATCGCCGTACCGGACGCCGTCGCCGTGCCATGGGTTGCCTGTGTCGAAACGGCCACCGACGCGGCCGTTCCGCCGCCGAGGACGAGGTTGATTGCCGCATTGGACGCATTGTACCCGACAGACGCGGTCGCGGCCCCTGCCGTGGGGGGTGCGACATAGGTGTAGCGATCCGATGCTGACGTAACGGATGTTCCGCCAGCCGTCGTGACAGTAATGTCCACGGTCCCGGCGCTTCCGGCCGGCGCAGGCACCACGATTTGGGTCGCCGAGTTTGACGTGATGCTGGCAGCAGCGGTCGAACCGAACTTCACAGCGATCGCGCTTGAGAGATTTGCGCCCGAAATCGTCACCGAGCCGCCGCCTGAGACAGACCCGGATGCAGGCGACACGGATGTGACGGTGGGTGCAGCCGTATAGGTAAACTGGTCGCTGGCTGACGTTGCCGAGGTGCCAAATGTCGTCGTCACCGTAATATCGACCGTGCCCGCACTTCCGGCCGGTGCAATAGCCGTTATCTGGGTCGCACTGTTGACGGCATAGCTGGTTGCGGCGGTGGACCCGAACTGTACAGCGGTCGCACCCGTCAGGTTCGTACCTGTGATGACCACCGTTGTTCCACCACCCGTCGCACCAGCCGATGTCGAAAGCGATGTAACCGTTGGAATGGCTGAATTGGTCAAGCTGAAGCTGGCTGTTGAACCGAGGCCCCCGACGCTTGCAACGACCGAATAGTTGCCCGCAGTGCCATTGGCTGTAAACGCGGGTGCTGTGGCAACGCCGGATGAATTGGTGTTCACCGTAGCAGAGCCGGCGAATGTGCCGGATGCACCCGATCCCGGAGCGTTAAATGTCACTGAGACGCCCGATATGGGATTTGCCAGCGCGTCCTTGACGATGACAGACAGCGGTGTTGCGAACGCCGTGGAGATCGCAGCCGTCTGATTGTTCCCGGTACTCACGGCGATAGATGCGGGTGCACCGGCTGAATTGGTCAGGCTGAAGCTGGCCGAAGTCGTGCCGCCGGAGACAGACGCGGTCACGGTATAGGCGCCTGCAGATGAGTTTGCGGTCGGGGCTGCGAGGGTCGCGATGCCCGAACCGTTGGTTTGCGCCGTGTTTCCGCTGGAGAATGTGGCACTTTGACCCGACGACGGCGCAGCATAGGTTACCGTGACACCTGACCCGACGGCGTTGCCATAGGCGTCCTTGACGAGGACAACGAGCGGATTGCTGAAAGCTGTCCCGACAGCCGTTGTCTGCGAATTTCCGGATGAAACGACGACCGCGATCGCCGAGGCTGGATTGACGGTGATTGTGTTGGTCGTTCCTGTGATCGAGGACGTCACCGTATCGGTGGCGGTGATCGTCTGTGCTGCGCCCGACGTCTTGAGTGTAACGCCGGTGAATGTGTGGACGCCGTTATCGGCTCCGGTAAACGCATAATTCGAAGGCAATGTCGCCTGCGCATCGGTCGAGGTAAAGTGGACGGTCCCGATGTAGCCGGTGACGATGTTGCCATTGGCATCGAGCGCCGTGACGGTCACGCCGGTCAGCGCGGTGCCTGCCGTTACCGAGGCTGGTGAGGCTGAAACTGTGAAATGGGTCGCAGCACCGGCTGTCACGGTGACGGCGACTGTTCCGGTGATCGATGACGTTACGGTATCGGTGGCGGTCACCGTCTGCGCGGCTCCGACTGTCTTAAGGGTGACGCCGGTGAATGTATGGGCGCCGTTATCGGCTCCGGTGAAAGTATAGTTGGCGGGCAATGTCGCTTGCCCGTCGGTCGAGGTAAAATGGACGGTTCCCGTATAGCCTGTAACAGTGTGGCCATTGGCGTCGAGCGCCGTGACGGTCACACTGGACAAGGCCGTGCCTGATGCCACCGAGGCTGGCGAGGCTGAAACTGTGAAATGGGTTGGCGCGCCTGCCGTCACCGTCAGGGCGACATTGGAACTGGCCGAACTCGTATACGTCGTGCCGCTGGCAACGGCCGAGGCGGTGCTGGACCCGAAATTATAGCTGCCGACCGAACCTGATTTGAGATTGAAGACGACGGTACAGCTCGAACTCGTGCTCGCTGTAAAGCTGCCGCCTGAATAACTGAGCGTGGATCCTGAAACATTGGCCGTGCCGTTGGTTCCGCTCGTACAGCTCTGGGACTGAACGGTCGCCGAGACACCGGTCGGCAGCGTCACATTGGCCATCGACACATTGGTCATGGCCGTTGCGGAGTTGGTGTTGGTCAGCGTGTAGGTCAGTGTTGTCGAGGATGAACTGTCCGTCGTGATCGTGGCATTGCCGAGCGCTGATGCGATTGTTGGCGCCGTTACGGCAGCCGCTGCGGGCGTGCAGGTCAGGGTGGCTGTTGCTGTCCCGTTTTCGTCAGGCCAACCGCCGCCCAAGGTCAGGTTGAAAGCATAAAGTGCGGTAGGATCCGTAAAAGTCGTTCCGGCCTCTACAGTGTAGGAAATAGATGTGGGCGTGCTCTCAACCGCACCACTACTACCGTTGAGATTGTCGTGGGGTAGATAGGTCCAACCACTATCATTAGAACGGGTATATCCGAATGCTGCCGTCACTTTACCCGTAGAGGTAATTGACATTGTTATTTTGTCACCAGGTGTAAAAGGATAAGTAGTGTAATCATCACCAAGACGCTCGCCAATACTTGCAAATATATTCAGGCTTGCACCATTAGATCCTATGCCGGATGCTCCAGTGTTGTTCGAAGCAACTCCATTTGTCATCGTCACAGAAAAATTATATTTACCCGTGTTAATATCCGTGCATGCTTGTGAGGCCCAGGCAAACTCTGGCCCAAACATCACCAAGATCATCGCCAACATCAGCCCAAACCACGTCAGTGGCCAACGAATGATGCAACTCTTCGATGCCGAATCCATGGATGCGACGCTTTGCTGTCTTCCGTGAGCAGGGACTGAAATCCGGCGGCGGGTCATCTGGCCTCGTCATGCACTTCTAGGGTCGCTGACACGAACGTTTGCAATTGTCTTTGAGCACGATATGCGTGTCTTTTGTCTTAGAAATACGATCCGTGTCCGGCAATCAAGGTCATGTGTGCAAATGGCGTTGATTCTCGCAAAAAGCGCATAATTCCCTGCAATAGTGTTGTGAATCAACAACACTCCTAAAAAGGGATTTCTCTCGCTTTAAAGTGTTTTATATCAATTGGCTAACTGAAAATGGCCTGAGGCTGTTCCGTTCGGTCGTGCAAACGCACATCGGTTGGCTATGCCTCTCGTGCATCTATCACGTGCATCAGTCGAGAGGAATCGCGATGGGATATGATAGATGCTCAAAAAACAATCCAGACGTTTATTTTAAAAAAAATCTCATCACTATATAGTTGTAAAATTAGTCCTGTGATAAACGTTAATCCGCAAATACACGCATTGCGTCAGTTTGTTAATCATATGAAATGCTTACGGAGAGTGTGATGTCAGATCCCTTTATCGCTCAAATCATGCAGGTTGGTTTCAACTGGGCGCCGCTCGGATGGAACCTGTGCGACGGATCGTTGCAATCGGTCCAGCAGAATGTCGCCGTCTACTCACTTGTCGGCACCACCTATGGTGGCAATGGCAATACAACCTTCGGCTTGCCGGATCTGCGCGGGCGCATGATCATGGGCATGGGCACGTCGAATTATGGCCAGACCTTCAGCAACGGCCAGCAGGATGGCGCGATTTCGGAGACGATCACAATCGCAAACCTGCCGGCCCACAACCACCCGGCGACTGCCTCCGGCGGCGGTGCGAGTGTGTCCGCCCTCAGCACGACGTCAGCAGCCAGAACAGGCACTCCGGCGGCTGGTTCGATCCTGTCCGAAGTGACGGATCTTCAAGCGCGAGGAGCCCCACAGATCTATGCTCCTGCTGGCTCGACGGGAACGTCGGTGCAGCTGGGCGGCGTGCAATATGTCGCGCCGGCCGTCGCGGTCGGCAATACCGGTGGCAGCCAGCCAATCAAGACCGTATCGCCCTATACGGTGCTGACGAACATCTTTGCCATGCAGGGCATTTACCCCTCGCGGCCCTGAGGTCGTTGCGTGGCTCGCGGTCAGCTGATCGCGGGCCACGGCCTTGCGCTTACCCGAAGATCGCCTGATAGAGCCGCTTGCCGGGAACAGGTTTGGTCTGCGCGATGTAAAAACTGTAGGGTCCGCCTCGTCCACAATCAAATTCATACGTTTGATCAATCAGATAGATATCTTCGTGGGATTCAAAGACGAGGATGAACGGTTCGCGTTCGTAACCGGGAAAGACCGGCTTGCGGATGATCCGCGCCAGTGTCACCTCGATCGGTGCCGGGATTGTATTGACTCGAACCGCCCGGCCAACCCAAGGCTCGAAATCCTCTTGCTTCACAAGATACATGTTTGCCCCCATCAATCCCGATCAATTCAAATCTGGCGAGTTGTCTGAATTTAAAATAGTACCTGAAATTGGTGTTTGGCGCGTGTTGGACTGAATGTCAACGACTGTCGGCTGTAGTCTTTTCCCGTGCCCTTTCCGCCCGGCACGTCTGATCGGGCATGAATAGACTTGAGGCGTATTGCGCCATGGTGCATTTTTTAGTTGTATTATTTTACCGATCCCTTATAAATACACTTAGTCGTAAACTCGAGGAGGGATGTTCCATCATTCCTTCGAACCACCTGAATTCAGGGCCATGAATCTGATTGCCAACAGAACCGGGGCGCTGATCTGGGCTGCCTTTCTGCCACCAGGGATCCGACTGCGGCGTGCAACACCGATGGACCGGGCCGTCCGCGCCATGTTTTTTGCCGAGATGCGCGCGCCAGAACGTGAGTGGGCGATCACGATGGCCGACAGCACATGGGACTCATTCGTCACCGACCAATTTCATTTGCGCGAGGGACATTACGCCAGGCTTTATCCCGATGCCGATGTCATGATGATCGAGGCGCGAGGCGGGGCAGGTGGACGATTTGCCGTTGTCGGCACCGTCACAGTGGCATTAGCCAATGCGTCAGATGGCAGACGCATCGCGCGCCTCGTCACAATCGAGATCGATACAGCCTCGCGTGGCCGGGGAATCGGTACGCAGGTGATTGAGGCGGTCATCAAGTCTGCGCGCCTTCAGGGGCTTTCCGAAATGCAGCTATCGGTTGCGTTCACGAACACCCGTGCCATGCAACTCTATCGCCGCCTCGGCTTTCAGCCCGATGCATCCATTGAAGATGCCGACCTGTCGCCCGTCCTGGACATGACCCGATCGCTGGTCTGATCCGGAGCATCCCGGTTTTCAGGGCTTTTCGCCGCGCGCCAGTCGGCCTTCAAAGTCGTCGAGCACCGGCAGAAGATCGGCAACCGAATCGATCACGGCGTGTGCGCCAGCGCGCCGCAGGCTCGCGACAGCCGCTGCACGGCGTTCGGCAAACGCGTGTGGCGGCAACGCTTCGACCTCTTCGCGCGACAGACCCATGGCGTTGCCCGATACCGCGACACCAACGGTCCAGGTTCCTGCGGCCAGACCTTCGGCAATCCCCGGTGCGGTATCATCCACCTTCACGACACGCTCGGCTGGATAGACACCGAGATCAAGGAAGGTGCGATACATCATCAGCGGTGTCGGGCGACCGGCTTCGAGATCGCCGGCACACACGAGATTGTCCGGCGCGTAGCCAGCTGCCGCCGCGACCGGCAACAGGGGCTGCATGATGTCGCGGGTATAGCCGGTCGTTGACCCGATCTTCAGGCCGCGTGCGCGACAGGCGGCAACGGTCTCGACCGCACCGGGGATCATGTCGGCGTAATCCGTCACGACACTGGCATTGAGCGGCACAAATACCTCGTAGATGCGATCCGCCTCGATCTTGCCGGGTAGCGAGCCGTGCGCTGCCTGCCATCGCGCGGCGATGGTCGGTTCTGCGAGCAATGCGGCGATGTGATCCCATTTCGGCAGGCCCATCGGCCCGCGCGCTTCCGCGATCGTGATACTGACGCCAAATTGCCGAAACACTTCGACAAAAGCGCCCATCGGTGCCCTTGAGCCAAAGTCGATGATGGTGCCTGCCCAGTCGAATACAACGGCCTTTAGCGCGCTCATGCGATCAACCCTTCCATGACGTCTTCTGCAATGGCGAAAGCCGTCGACGCTCCGGTGCCGCTCGTCACCATCACAATCCGAAGGTTATTTGCCGGCTCATCAATGAACATCAGCCTGTCCGCTGCTGATGCATAAATCCCGGTCCAGCGCTCGACCACATGCGCGCCGGGAAGATCAAGCACCTCGTGCAACTCGTTCAGGATCAGGTCATCCACGTGTTGCGGCGCGAACGGGTCTGGTGTCGGGCCGTAGTGATGGCTGTCGCCCACAACAAGCGACCCGTCCGCCGACTGCACGGCGATCAGATGGACACCGTTCGCCAATGCATCGGCTCGTTCAATGGCCAGCCTTGCCTTCAAGTCGGCGGCTTCCGGCAATAACGCATATCCATTGTAACGGGCCAGCCCCAGATCCGACATGACGGCGGCCCCGAGCTGGAAACCGTCAGCAGGCTTGACCCGCATCATGTGCAGCTTGCATTTGGTGACGTTGTAGGCGGCAATTCGATCGGGAAACAGCGTCAGGAAATCATCGCCGGGGCACACGACCGCCATGTTTGCGTGAATGCGACCTGAGCTTGTATCGATATGCGGCAGGTCGATGGCTGTGACCATCGTCGAGCGCAGGAAATCCACGCCATGTGCTGACTGGAGCCAGGCTGCAAGTTTCGGGATGGCGTCGCGGCTCTCGACCCGGATTTCATGTGTCGAGTGCAGGGCGCCGAGGATTTGGTCTGCCTTCAGCGCGGGTACGATCCTCTGCGCTTCGGCAGGCGTCAGCATCTGACAGCCCTCGCCCATCTCGGTCGCCATGAAGGCTTCCAGGACCGGCAGGGCCTCCGGTCGTTGGGCTGCAACGACGAGGCCGCGATGTTCGACCTGAATGCCCGCTTGCGGCGCAACGTCGGCCCAGATATCGCGCGATCGCATCGCCCGCTGCCAGCACTGGCCGCGCTCCTGGCCGGTCACTGTCACGAAGCCGAAATTGCGGATGGAGGCGCCATTGGCCGCGGCATCCCGGTCTATGACGATAACGCTCAAGCCCTTTTTGCGGGCAGCAAGCGCGTGGGCGAGGCCAACAATTCCAGCGCCAACAATGGCGAGATCATATGATTTCACAGTTCAACACCGCATGAGACGTTTGAACGACATTCGTATCGGGCGAATATGACGGTTCGATGGATGTCTCGCAGCATCAGGCGACACGCAGCCGGCTTTGCTGGGCCAGTTCTGCGGCCAGATCGAGCGCCGTCAGGGCGTTGGTGATCATCTTGTCGAGCGCGGCGCTGCTTTCCAGGGCATCGCTGATCAGTGGTGCGCTCAGACACAATCGGAGTGCGGCAATGGGTTGCCCGGCCCGCTGACCAAGTGCAACCGGCTGACCCAGCCGCACCCGCGCCCGACCTTCACGCGATGCCGCCAGTTCCTGATAGATCGCGGTCATCTCGGGAGCTGTCAGCAGACCGGTGTCGCGTTTGAGGAGGAAGGGAAAGATCGTCGGGATCGCGTCATATCCGATATCGGTCCCGAGGACCGATCGATCCAGCCGCCGTCCGGGTACAGACTCAAATCGGGAGTCGGTTTTCAGTCTGGCTTCGACGACGTCGGCAAAGCGCATGGCGACCCAGGCCAGTTTCAGCGGGTGATGATCCAGGAACCGTTCCAGTTCGCTCAAGGCTGCGTGCCAACGCAGCAACAGTCCGAAGTTGGGGCGCGGCGGCAGGCAGGCGGCGGCGGCCCAGCCGGGAGGCCAGTCACCGGCTCCGCTGTAATCGCCGATCTCGGTGGCAATCGGCACTGACTTGCAACGCGTCGCCAGGTCCTTGGGGATCAGCAGGGCACCGCTGAAGATCGGTCCGGCCACAAATTTGGAACCGGTGACAGCAACGATGCTGTTCTTTGCGAGATAGGCGCGCACAGTCTCTTGGCTGACGCGCATCTGGCAGGCATCGACCAGAACCGTAAGCTGCTCGCCGAATTGCTGCTTCAATGCAAAAATAGTTTCGAGTGCTGGTGCTATCAATCCGGTCTTGGACACATCGGTTGCGACAAGAATGCAATGTGCGCCGGAGCCGATGGCGGCGGCAACCTGCGTCGTCAGCTCTGCGGCGATGCTGGTTTCGGCTCGCAGGTTGCCTTCCGGATCGCGGACCGGCAAGGCCGCCGAACCCAAAGTCAGCGTCTCCCCGATAGGGTCACCCTTGATGACATCACGACCGCTGACCGGATGCGGCATCGCATGTCGGCCTGATGCGGCAAGCCCGATTCCGCTGCCGGTTTCGCTTCCCGTCAGCGATACGGTCAAGACGGGGCGCTGATGTAGGCCCTGGAGCAAGGCCGCGATGATCAGATGCAAATCGGTTCCAGACGCGGCCAGGACGACATCGACGTCGGCTGGATCCAGCCCGAGCGCCTTGCGGAGCCTGTCGCGGACGCCCTCCATTTCGGCGGTGTAAACGGTGTTTGCGTCCCCGGTTGCGAGGGCAGTTTGAAGACGCTCGAAGGTCTGCGCGGCGGCGTCAAATCCGCGCGCTGAAATGGTCGATGCTGTGGAGGAACTGAAGGCGAGATCGTCCGGGCTTGGCGAGGGGCCATACCCATACATGTTCACCCGGGTCGATGGATCGAGCAAAAGCCGATCATCCCCGCCGCTGACCAGACATGAGGACAATTCAGCCTGATCGATGGACATGTGCGCACTCTCTGGGTTTAGCCCTGATTATCCAGAGCCTTGCCGAAAAACAGAACCCGCTCGATCAATCGCTCGATATCGTCAATCGACGTCCTGTGATTGACAATTGCCGCCCGGATGACAGCCTTGCCCTCGATCCGCGTCATCGACGGAGCAACAATGCCATCCAGATGCAGCCGCTCGACAATTGCAGCGTTGATCGATCCCTCGGTATCATCTGCCCGCGTTCTGTAAGCGAAACAGACGACATTGAGCGCGACCGGCGCCGCGAGTTCCAGACCTGGTTCGTGCCTGATCCGGTCAGCCAGCCCCTGGGCGAGGGCGCAGTTTGCGGAAATGGACGCACCAAGCGCCCCTAAACCGTATGTCCTCAGGGTAAACCAAGTCTTAAGAGCCCTGAAACCCCGCGAAAGATCCGGGCCATCATCGGATGGCCACCAGTCGCCGCCAGCAAGGCCGGTCGCAGCGCGGGCGAGATAGGCCGCCGGTGCGCCGAAGGTCTGGCGCAACAGCTTTGCGTCTCTCACCAGAATAAATCCGGCGTCATAGGGCACCTGACCCCATTTGTGGAAATCGAACGCCAGACTGTCGGCTCGTTCCAGTCCCGCAAAGAGGGGCTTCAGATCAGGCGCGAGAACGGCCAATGACCCCAATGCTCCGTCTACGTGAAAGTGGAGATCTTCATCCGCTGCGATGTCTGCAAGCCCGGCGAGATCATCGATCGCACCAGTATTCACGGTCCCGGCTGAGCCAACGATGAGGAAAGGCGTGAGACCCGTCGCGCGATCAGCCGTAATTGCCGCTTTCAGGGCCTCAAGGTCGATCTGTCTGGCATGATTGGTCGGGATCATCCGCAACTGATCGGTGCCGATACCGGCCATGTCGATGGCGCGCGGGATGCAGCCGTGCGCCTCCGCCGACGTATAGGCAACCAGTCGCGATTGAGACCCCAGACCGGTTCGACGGACCTGATCTCCGACCGCGCGAACCCGCGCCATCAGGACGGCGACGAAATTGGCCTGGGATGCGCCTGTCAGGAATAGCCCGCCGGACGTCTCAGGAAAGCCGAAGATGTCGCGCACCCAGCTGACAATCTGGGCTTCGACGGCAATGGGAATATGGTCGCGCCCGCCGAGGTTGGCATTCAGCCCGCCTGCGAGCATGTCGGCCAACATGCCGACCGGCGTTCCGCCACCCTGCACCCAGCCCATGAACCCGGAATGCAGATTGCCGCCTCCATAGGGAAGGACAAGTCCGAGAAAGTCGGCATGGACTTCCGCGAGATCAGTCGGTTCATCCGGCAAGGGAGCCTTGAAGGCGGCCCGCACTTCGGGCGGCGCTGGCTGCCAGAGGGGCCGCTCCTGAAGGCTGGCGAGATGATCGATCATGTCGTCCAGCATCCGGTGCCCCTGCATCCGCAGGGCCTCCCAGTCAGCTGGATCGAGCGACGTGGACTGGGGCATGGGCGCTGGAACCTGATTTGACGTCGCCACAACAATCTCCGTTCGTGAAAGCAATGAGCGGGGCGAATCAATGCCATGGTAGATCATGTCGACCGTTGCGAAACCAGCGTATAGGATTGGCGTGTCAACCCATCCCATAATCTGGATCGTCCGATGTCGCGTGTTGTCACTCTTGTTCTGGTCGTTCTTGCGCTTGCGGTCACAGGCTGCCTCGGGCCGGTTTTTGCCAACGACGTCGTGCGCATTGGCTGGCTGAAGGCACCCAATGACCTGACGCTGGCCAAGGCGCACGGTTCCTTGGAGAAAGCATTGGCAGAACAGGGGTTTGACGTCAGCTGGATCGGCCCCTTTGCGGCCGCCTCTCCAGCGCTTGAAGCGCTCAACGCTGACACAATCGATATCACGGCCGGGTCGTCAACCTCGTCGATCACTGGACTAGCCGCCCGGATGCCATTTGTGATTTTCGCTTATCAGAAGATGTCGCCGGGCTCGCAGGCCATTCTCGTCAAGCGTGGTTCGCCGATCCGGTCGATCGCCGATCTCGCGGGCAAGTCGGTCGCGGTCAATCGCGGCGGCACCGGCGAATATCTCCTCGTGCGTGCCCTGACGACCCATCATGTCGACCCGGCTACGGTCAAGCGTGTCTATCTGTCGCCCGCCGATAGCGCGTCAGCCTTCGTGACCGATCATGTCGATGCCTGGGCGACCTGGGATCCGTTTGTCAGCCTCGCGCTCAAGTCATCCGATGCACACGTCCTCGCGGATGGTCGCGAAATCCAGTCGGAGAACGCGGTCGTGCTGATCGCTGCCAAGTCGTTTGCAGAGAAAAAGCGGGCGGCGCTGGACACAATCTACAAGACACTTGCGGCTGAAAACGCCTGGTCCATCGCAAATCCGGCTGCTGCGGGTAATATTTGGGCTGAAACAATGGGATTGCCGGCCGATCTGGCTCCATCCCTCGGTGCCAACAACGCCGTCGCAACCCACTCCGTCACGCCCGCTAACGGTGAGGAGATCAGCGCCATCGCCGACTGGTATGTCGCAGAAGGTATCATCCCCCGGCGACCGGATGTCGCAAATGGTATAGTTGAGCTGAAAAACTGACCTTGGCCAGACTCACATCGGCGGTACGAGGCCATCCTTGCCCACACTGACGCGGGTCGCATCATAGATGCCGTCTGCGGCCTTGATCGCTCCGCCGAGATTGACGCCCGCGCCGACAACCAGATCTGTCGCGCTGCCAGGTTCAAAGCGAACGATGGGCGTAGTCGGCGGAACCTGGACGATTTTTGTGCCACCCGGATAGGTCAGGGTTAGCGTGGTTTCAGTCGCAGCCGACGCCAGCCCGGTGACGGTCGCATTCGTCATCGTGCTGCCCGGTTGAAGGTCGAAATCGCGCGTTCCCTCGCCAGTTCCGCGCATGGCGGGCGGAAAAATGTGGACTTCGAGGGCTTTCACGCTTCCGTCCGCCTGTGGCATGGCGGCTGTTCCGACAAATGAATTCTGGTCAATGTCGGTTAATGCCGCCTTCACCACGAGCGTGATGCGGGGTGCCTTGTCGATCCTGACCGAAACAGTGTCTCCGCCGCGTGTGAGGATCACCAGCTTCGTACCGTCAATCGCCGTAATGCGCCCGCGAAGAGTTGTTTGCTGGGCGAGTGCCGGAACCGACAAGAAGACCAATGCGATGAAGACGCCAGCCGCGCGCCAAAAGTTTGCTCTCATGTCAAATTCTCCGATCGACACGCCCTTGATGAACTTGTTTACGCCCTGCACGCCGATCAGATCGCACAACTTTACGTTACCGCTGCCAATTCGGGCTGAGTCTATCAGTTTGGACCCTCGATTTCGATCCGTTGTGCCTCGCCTGCGTCGTTGTGCATGAAGCTGAGCAACGCAAATCGCTCGCCCCGCGTGACGGCAGAGACCTCGTGCAGGACCTTGGCCGAGAAGATCACCGCCGCCCCGGTCGGGGCCTTGTAACGGTGCGAATTATATTCCGGGAACGTCAGATAGCCGCCATCATAGTCGTCGGCATTGAGATTGATCGACAGCGCGAACTGGCGGAAGGCGACCTTTGCCGGGTAATCGTCGCGGTGCCGTTTGAAATGCCCGCCCGTATCGTCATAGGCTGAGATCAGCAGCCGATCCATATGGCTGACGTCTGCCTGAAAGGCGCGTTTGATTTCGAATGTGATGCGTTGAAGGATGATCTGGGTCAGTTGAATGCTGACTTCGTTGTCTTTTGGCAGGAACAGGTCCTTGCGCTTCTTGATCGAGTGATCGATGCGGACAACCGAATTGCCTTGCGCATCGACGCTGACGAATCCGCTGTCGAAGGTGCCGCTGTTGCGATGCCATTGAACAAGTTCGGCGCACAGCGGTCGGTTCAGGACATTGGGCAGGATCAGAACTGGCGCAGGCAAGACGATGTCGCGCGGTGCTTCGGTCGGCAAGAGCTCCAGCGCACCCAATGCGGAGGCGACAAGTGCCTCGGGTTCGTTCGGCTTGAAGGTCTGGGCGCAGCGACAGTTGCGGTCGAGCACGATCACCACGGGGACTTCGCTCGAAAACTGAATAGCTTGCAGGAAGGGGCCTGCATTGCCGACGAGTGTCAGAGGCGTCGGGTTTGCCAGTGAGAATTCAAAGACCTCGCGGACTTCCTGGCCCAGCATGACCACAACATCAGCGTCAAGGTGATGAAATCGCGGCAAGGCATCCGAGAACGCAGCGATCAACCCGGTCAGGCCCTCAGCACTCACGTCACGTGCGATCAGCATTACGACAGGTCGGCCCGCCTGCGCTTCAAAGGAATAGAGCTTTCCCGTTGACGTCACGCCAATGCAGTTTGGTGCGCGGTCTCCCGACAGAAGACTGATCGGTGCATGCGATGACAAATACATGACGCGTTCCTCCCGAAAACCGAATCACATCGCCTGTTTTACTCCAACAGATCGTCAATTGCGACGTGGGGTCTCCGTAGCTGTCGAAATCATGTCAATTACTGAATATCATATGTGTCTATGTGATTCGGCGCGGCGATGCCTGCCATCGACTGACGGGAAAACCGGGACCCATGCAATCAAACGCACTGAAGGCGGAACGTCTGCCAATTGCGGCGAACAGCACCGTATCGCAGCGGATTGCAGAACCGGATCTTGCCCATGCGCGCACGCTTGTTGCCAGAGGCGACGACATGGCAGCTAGCCAGGCCTATCTGGCCTTGCTGGCGCGCGATCCCACGCATTTTCAGTGTCTGACAGAGCTGGCCGGTCTCGCCTTCGCGGGTGGCTATCGATCTGCCGCCCGGACAGCCTATGAGCAAGCCGTCTCGCTGCACCCGCGTGAGGCAATCGGACACGTCAATCTGGCTAATGTCCTCTTGGCCGAACGTGAGATAAAGGCCGCGCGTGAACACTTTGAATTGGCCTTGCAGTGTGATCCCGACTTTTACCCTGCCCATCAGGGGCTGGCCGGAATTCTGGCCGACGCGGGTGATCCGCGTGCCGATGAACACCGCGATCGAGGCTTTCAGGGTCGCGCAGTTGTTCGAAAGCCGTTCCGCGGTGTCGGCAAGGCGAAGAAGGTGCTGCTGCTCGTATCCGCACGAGGCGGAAATATTCCGACCGAGCAATGGCTGAATGATCGCCACTACGATGTGACCGCCATTTATGCCGAGTATCATGAGACTTCTGCCATCCTTCCCGCCCATGACCTCATCTTCAATGCCATCGGTGATGCCGATTTATGCGCTGACGCGCTGAAACAGGCTGCTGCGATCTGCGCGAGGTCGCGCCGCCCGGTGGTCAACCGACCTGAACAGGTGATGGGAACCGGACGGGCGGGAACGTCCGAGCGGTTGGCCGGGATCGCTGGCTTGCGGGTGCCCCGCGTCGAGACCCTGTCGATTGCCGCAATCCGGCGGCGCCAGGAGATTGCATTTCCGGTGCTGATCCGCCGTCCCGGTTATCACACGGGACAGTATTTTTATCGGGTGGAGACGCGTTCGGACCTTGAGATGACGCTCGATCAGTTTGACGCGCTCGGTGCAGATGACCTGTTGCTGATCAACTATATGGATGCACGCGGGTCAGACGGGTTGTCGCGCAAATTTCGCATGATGTTCATTGGTGGTCGGCCATATCCGCTGCATCTGGCGATATCGCGGGACTGGAAGGTCCATTATTTCACGGCAGCAATGGCCGAAGATGCCAGCTTTCGCGAGGAAGAACAGCGGTTCCTCGACGATCCCGCAGGCGTGATCGGCAAGGCAGGGATGACGGCCCTGCGACAAGTCGCATCAAAGCTTGGGCTTGACTATGCCGGGATTGATTTTGGCCTGTCCAACGACGGACGCATTCTGCTTTTTGAGGCCAATGCGACGATGGTTCTGATCCCGCCCAGTCCTGACCCGATCTGGAATTACCGCCGTCCGGCCATCACTGCGGCCTTTGAGGCGGTGCGGACGATGCTGCGTCAGCGTCTGGGACAGTCGTCCTGAAAGCCCTTGCCCGAATCAGACAGGGCGGAGCATGATCCCGCGCCGATCCGCTCTGCCCTGAAGGCAATTCATGATTCTCCGTCGATCCCGCTTCATTCATCTCGTACCAGTCGGTCCTGACCGGTTTCTGGTGATCAATGCAATCAGCCAGATGCGGCTTCCGGCAGACGGACAAATCGCTGCACTGCTTGAATATTTTGCCCAGGACCGCGAATTCCCCGCTGCTTTCACGGAAATCGAAGCATTGCTCGGCGGTGCGTCTCGCGAGGTCGTGGAAGGAACCGTCGTTGCTCTCTACGAACGCGAGATCCTCACATCGAAATCGCCGGATGAAGAGACGGCTGACCTGAGCGCCAAGCTCGCCCCGACCTATGGCCGCGATCCCGAAGAAATGCTGGATCGCTATCGGCTGGAACACAAGGAAGGTGTGACCGGATATTGGGCCGTTGAGAAGTCATTCGGTCTGGTGACGGCGCCCGCTCCGACAGTAAAGCTCAATGTCATCCTGTTTGGCGATTGCGATATCCAGATGGAAGGCGGTTTTCTGAAAGAGGAAGCCGCGCGCCGGGGCATCGACCTGCATGTGGCCGCATCATTTCCCGATGATTTCAGCTTGCTCACCGAACAGAAGCATGATGCCATCATCGTCGGTGCCTTGCGGGCTCGCTATCTCATTGCTGGCGACAAAGCGGCAGGCATCAGTCCGCATGCCGAATTCATCGCCCATGCGCAATTGCTGCTCACCAGACTGCGGGAGCACTCGAGCGCCCCGATCCTGATTGACAATCTGCCGGAGCCAACGGTTCAGCCGCTCGGCATGGCGGAACGCGGCTTGATCGGACATCGCACCCGATACCGGATCGCCAACGTGGCTCTCGCTGAACTGGCCGAGAGTTTCCCTGATGTTCATGTGATCGATACTGCTGCCGTTCTGGGCAGGGCGGGGTCAGAACGCCTTATCGACGATGGTCTCGTCAGTTTCGATCATTTCGGCTCGCCCGGGTGGCTGCTCCAGCGACCGGACCGTGAGAAGGCGGCAGTGCACGGCATTTTCCCGGATTTGCAGCCCTTGGCGGATGAGCTCGGCGGAAACCCCTATGGTCGCGAAGCCCTGATGGCCAACGCGCATCTCGATGCGCTCGTCACGGTGACCGGGCTTGGTCGCAAGAAATGCATTATTCTCGATCTTGATGGGACGCTCTGGCCCGGCGTGTTGGCCGAGACCGGTAGCCCCTTCGCGTGGACACCCGAAATCAGCGGCAATTTCTCGCACATCGGCTATTATTTCGGGCTGCATGAGGCGCTCAAGATGCTGAAGAAGCGCGGCCTCGTATTGGCCTGCGTTTCCAAGAACGATGAAGCCACCGTGCGCGAGCTGTGGACCTATGCTGATCATTATCCAAGGGACCGCCTGCTGACGCTCGATGATTTCGTCACCGTGCGGATCAACTGGGAGGACAAGGCGTCCAATATCGAGAGCATCGCAGCCGAACTCGGCTTTGCACTCGATGCCTTCCTGTTCATCGACGACAATCCCGTCGAGCGGGATCGCGTTCGCCAGATGTTGCCACAAGTCGAAGTCTGGGGTGAGTATCCCTTGAGCTTTCGACGCCGACTGCTGAATGATCCCCGTTTGCAATTGCCCGTGGTCACCTCTGAGGCCGCCAACCGCTCAGGTCTGGTGAGGGCCCAGCTTGAACGTCAGAAGCTTGCAACGGCGAAGATGTCGGAAGCGGATTACATCGCCTCGCTGCAGATTTCGCTTGAGATCGAGTCACTTGAGCCTCATTCAACGAAATTGGCCCGGGTTGAGGAATTGTTCCAGCGTACGACGCAATTCAACACGACAGGACAAAAATTTACGTCAGCTGACTTGTCGGGGCTGATCGCAAGCGGACAGGGCCAGCTCTACGCGATGACGGTCTCCGACCGGTTCGCTGATCATGGACTGGTCGGCGCTATCGTCGTCAGGGAGGGCGAGATCCTCGGGCTTGCCATGAGTTGCCGCGTGCTTGGCATGGGTGTCGAACATCGCTTCGTCCAGCACGTTATTGCAGAGCAAAAGGGCAGGCGGGACAGTCTTCGTGGCCGCATCCTAGAGACGGCGCGCAATCTTCCTGTCCGCAACATTTACCGTGACAACGGCTTCAGCGAAACCGAGCCGGGTCGATGGACGATACGGTTTTGAAACATCAGGGCCAGAGCAGATGAATCCACTCCTTATTGCAGGTGCTGTCGTCCTGGCTGCCGCGCCCGGCGAAGCGCCGCCGACCTATGACGAAATGCCGCATATCGCCAAGGCAGCCATTGAACGTCGCCTTGAACAAGCGGTCGTTCAATTGGGATCGGTGCAGGTCAAGCAAAGTGAGATGATGCCGGGATATGTCGTGTGTGGCGTCGCGATCGAGGTTTTTGCCGATCACGCCCAGAATAGACGGGAACGGTTCTTTGTCGTTTCACCCGGCAATTTTGCCATTCTCGAGCGGGATGGCAAGGAATTGATCGACCATTACTGGGCGCAGAACCGCTGCTGACGCGGTCCGGCTTATCGAAGGCTGGACGACGTACTGGCGACCTGCTTGGCATCAATGGCGAGCCAGACATTGGGGTTGGCGGGCGACTGCCGTTTCAGGAATGTGTAGCCGGTCTCGTTCCAGCGCACGATTTCCGAGTTGAGATTGTCAAGGATCAGGTCCCCGGCGTTGGTCTTGACCGTCAGCACCAGATGGCCTGCACCATGATGATCCAGCACCACCGTCAGCAAAAGGGCCGACTTCGGCCAACCCGCCTCGATGAGCAGACGACGCTTCAGCAGCGAGTAATCATTGCAATTGCCCCGGCCATCGTCGGGATAGGTCCACCAGTTCGGGATACCGCGCTGCTTGAGGCCGTAGTGTTCGGTATCCGGGACACCTTCAATGCCATTGTTGACGAGCGTGTTGATGGAAACAAGCTGCCGCCAGGCATAAGGGTCGAGCTTGACGCTCTGCGTGCCTGCATTTGACGCCACGCATTCGTCCGGCTGCGCATCGCAGAACAATTTCCAGCCAATCGGGATTGTTGTCGGTTTTCCGACCGGCGCATAGGCTGTCGACACAGAGATAGAAGCCGTCTCCTGAGCCTGCGCATCGACACAAGGAAGCGCGGCCGCAAGGGTAAGTGCAAAAACAAACAATATTTGTAGTCGCATGGAATGGAGTATCCTGTTTCGTTGAAAACAGGAGTACAGGATAGTTTTTGAGTTCGATTTGTTTTCGCTTCTGCAATTTTACTTGAATTTTATCTGATTTTTACTCAAATTTGATCTTAAATTGATTCAAATTGAAATTATGCGCATTTTCTCTTTTTATTACAGATGGTTATGGTTTCTACAGTGCTCAGTGGCGTCCGAATCCAGCGGATTTCTGCCCGATTCGGCTTGTTGTCGCACGGTTAAAATGGACTTTATCGGACCATGGAATCTGTATCAATCAACGCGATTACTTCGACTGAAGGCCGGTTGCGTGAGATTTGCGTTTGCCCTGACACATGACAATCGGCCCTGACATGGCACTGGAGAATCCGCTGCCCTGATAAATCGTGACATTTGCAGCGCCCGGCAACATGAGGAATGTGCCGTCGACGATCTGTGTCCCGTTTGTGCTTGTCACCAGGCCCCAGGAATATGTGCAGAGCTGGGCTGGGGCCTTGGGATCTGTATGACTGCAAAGGAGTTGCGCTCCGCCGACCATGGCGACACCATCGCACACGACAACAGGCGCGGCCTGTGCAGGTCCTGCGGCCAATAGGCATAGTTCCAGTCCCGCCGCACAGATGGATGCCAGCCAGATCGATCGGTCGCCGAGAGTCATCCGGTGATCTTCCTTGGTGATGCCTTGGACAGTCGCAAACACGACCCGTCAGCGCAAACGTATTCGTCGGGGGATAATCACATATGCGTAGAGCGAAGACGGTCGCCCTTGCATCCTCAAAGCATGCTTGTTATGTGTAGGATGATAATAAGCGTGCTTAGTATTGTCAACGCTGCGATGGAGTGCATGTCCCTGTCCCGCTCCAGCATCTGCGGATTGAGCGACGCGGCTGCGCCATCGCCATAGAGAGTTCTGCATCCTGTCAGGATGCGCGGGACGCGAGAAAGAGCAGTTCAATGGCCGAGAGCCCTGTGATGAAACGCCCGATTGAACCGGTCCAGCCCAACGCTGCACCCGGGGGACAAAGGCCAACGGCTGTTGCCAGCGACGCGACAGAGCCTGCGACGGCTGCCGAGCCTATCGCCAAGTCTGGTCCGCAATCCGAGAAGCCTGTTCCGCTCAAGAAAGCTGAGGCCCGGATGAATCCGCCGGTGCCCAAGCACACCAGAAGCCGCTCTCTCGTCCGACCAATCCTGTTCCTGATGCTGCCTCTGGCGCTCGCTCCCGGATTTTATGTTTATGTGACCGGCGGCCAGATCATGACGAGCGACAACGCTTATATCCAGGCGGACGAACTCGGGATCTCCACCGATGTCGCGGGCACTGTGATCGATATCGCCGTCCACGAGAATGAAGCCGTCAAAAAGGGCCAGATTTTATATCGGCTCAAGCCTGACAGCTATCAGATCGCGCTCGATAGTGCCAAGGCGCAGCTCAATGCCGTCCGCGCGCAGATCCTGACGCTGAAAGCCAGCTACAAGCTGTCTCTGGCTCAGTTGGAGCAGGCCCAATCCGATCTGACCTATTACCAGCTCACCTATAATCGCCAGCTGGAACTCGCCAGCACGGGAGCTGGAACAAAGGCCGCGCTGGATGCGGCTGCGCACGATCTCGATGCCATCAAGCAGAAAATTGAAGTGGCCAAGGTTCAGGCGCAGGTCATGCTCGCCCAGTTTGGCGGTGATGCCGATCAGGCGACTGAGGACAACCCGTTGTATCGGCAAGCAAAGCTCGGCGTCGACAACGCCCAGAGCGACCTGAACGATACGGTCGTTAAAGCGCCGTTCGACGGGATCGTGACCAACGTCAACGCGATTCAGCTCGGGTCCTATCTGCAGGCGTCCCAGCAGGCCTTCCAGTTGGTTTCGTCCACGCATATGTGGGTGACCGTGAGCCCCAAGGAAACCGAACTGACCTATGTGCGCCCCGGTCAACCGGCCAAGATCACGGTAGACACCTATCCCGATCTCGAATGGCATGGCAGGGTGGAGAGCATCAGCCCGGCTTCCGGATCGTCTTTTTCCCTGCTGCCCGCACAGAACACGACGGGTAACTGGGTGAAGGTCGTGCAGCGTATCCCCATGCGTGTGTCGATTGACGATATGGAAGGCAAGCCACCGTTACGGGTTGGCATGAGCGTCAATGTCGGCGTTGATACCGGACATGCGCGCGGCGTTCCGACCTTTATCAAGGACATCCTCGAAAGCCTCGCACAAGGCAAGGCGAAGCCACATGGCTGAGGCATCTGCGACGGGGCCAACGCCAAAGGTCGCCAATCGAGGCGCCATCACCGCCTGCGTTATCCTCGCAGTGATCATGCAGGCGCTGGATACGACCATCGCCAATGTTGCCTTGCCCTATATCCAGGGCAGCGTCTCGGCAAGTGCGGACCAGATCAACTGGGTGTTGACCTCCTATATTGTTGCGGCTGCTATCATGACGCCGCCTTCCGGATTTCTGGCCGCAAAATTCGGGCGCAAACGCGTGCTCATGACGGCGATCGCGGGTTTCGTGATTGCGTCGGTGCTCTGCGGCATTTCCCAGTCGCTGGCCGAGATCGTGCTCTATCGCCTGCTGCAGGGTTTCTTTGGTGCGTCTCTCGTGCCGCTTTCGCAAGGTATCCTGCTGGACAACTACAGTCTGGAGGAACGTGGCGCGGCGATGGCACTGTTTGGCGTATCGGTCATGGTGGGACCCGTGCTCGGTCCCGTGATCGGTGGCTGGCTGACCGACAATATCTCATGGCGGTGGGTCTTCTATATCAACGTACCCATCGGCGCGCTCGCCCTGACGGGTGTCAGCCTCTTCGTCAAGGAGACCAACCGGAATGCCGAGGCGAAACTGGACTGGCTCGGATTCGGCAGCCTCAGTCTGACGATCGCCTCATTGCAGATCTTCCTTGATCGCGGGGAGCAGCTGGACTGGTTTTCCTCCAATGAAATCATCATCGAAGCCATCATTTGTGCATGCTCGTTCTATGTCCTGATCGTGCACACCTTCACCTCCAAAACGTCCTTCGTGAATCCGCGACTGTTTCTGGATCGTAATTTCGCGATTTGCATGATCTTCATTTTTATCATTGGCGTGACCTATCTGGCCTCGCTCGCCCTGATGACTCCCTATCTCCAGACCTTGATGCAATTTCCGGTCATGACGGCGGGCATTGTCATGGGGCCGCGTGGCTTGGGCACGATGCTCTGCATGTTTGTCGTGGGTCGTCTGATCGGCAAGGTCGATACCCGCATTCTCATCGTGCTGGGGCTAAGCCTGACCGCCTGGGCGATGTGGGTCATGACCGGCTGGACGCCCGCTGTCTCGCAATGGACAATCATCTACGTCGGCTTCGTGCAAGGAGCCGGGCTCGGGTTTCTGTTCGTGCCGCTGACGACGCTGGCATTTTCGACCTTGCCAGCAGAGATGCGTGGCGATGGCACCGGGCTCTACAATCTCTCGCGCAATGTCGGCTCAAGCGTCGGCATCTCGGTCGTCTCTGCGCTGATCTCGGAAAACGTGCAGATCAACCACGCCAATATCGCGTCCTATGTGACGGCGCTGAACCCGGCATTCAGCAATGCGGCCGTGGCACGGGCCTACAATCCCTACACCGCCTCCGGGCGCGCCGCGCTAGATGGTGTCATCAACCTTCAGGCGGAAATCATCGCCTATATGGACGATTTCAAGTTCCTGATGATCCTGTCGCTCGGCGTCATTCCGCTCGTCCTGCTGTTTCGGAAAGCCAAACGTCAGCCGGCAACGCTTGAGCACAGTGCGGCGCTGGATTGACGGTCGCGGTCGTCTATCAACTCACTGTGTCAGACGCGCCTGCAGCACTGCCGACTGGAACATTTCTGCGAGTGCGTTGGTAATGTCTGCCGGTGTATTGGCCTGGAAGAAGAATCCGGGCGAGGCACATGCGGTCAATGCTGGCGGAATTTTAGGAATATTCGCGTTTGCATAGAAGTCTTCGCTATTGGCAAAATTCGTTGGGTTGATGATCGGCTGATAGGGGATATAAAGAACTGCAATTGAAATGCCGCGATCTTTCAATGTCTTGCATACGCTGGTCGGAACGGTTGTCGCAGAGTTGCTTCCCCACCAGCCGCCATTCCATTGGTATTGATAATTTTGAGATCCATCCGTGATCAGAAACACCCACGGTAACGGATTTGCAGCCGTGCTGCCGTTTCCGACAGAGGTTATGATCGAGTTCATGGTTGGAAAGGCATTTTCGAAATGCGTTCCGCCTGAACCCAGATTTGCGTCGACGCCCGTATCAAGCAGTGTCGTGATGTTGCCTGCGTACGCGGCGAGCGAGTTCGGTCCCGTCTCTGTTATATTCGGTGTGATCGCGAAATAGGTTTCGAGATAGGCGATGAACGGATAGAGTCCGATCTGATATTGATTGGCGACTACCTCTGTCGATTGGGCTGTCTGCAAAAGATCCTGAATCGCGACCGCGATTGCATCGGTTCGCAACTGGATGCAGGCGTTGGTATCAGGCACTGCACACAATGAGACCGACGGATTCGTCGCGTATTTTCCTCGACGACTGATGATATATCCCTGATTACCGCTAAAATGACACGCAAAGACGCAACCACCTGGATACAAGGATTTGTCATCAGGATTGAGCGATGCCAACAAGGTTTCGCCATTCTGGGTTGACGGGAGTCCCATCGATCCCGAGACATCGACCATCAGATAGAAGTTCAGATATTGGAACATCGTGTTGGTGGCACTCGACTTGCCCGTCACCGTCCACGTGGATTGACCGACAATGGCGAGGAATGTCATTGGCACGGTTGCTGTCCAGGTCGTCGTGGCGTTCAGCACAACGCCGGTCTTTGTCACCGTTGGCGTCATTGTGTACGTTGCGTTCCAGCCGAGATTCTGGACGTTTGTATTGAAGATATTGGTGGCGTCCGTATTGCCGACATCCAGCGTGCCATTGCCGTTCATTGATTCTGCGGCGAGATAGGCGGCTGAATTATAGCCAATCGCGCCAACGGCAGCGGCATCCGAGGCATTCTGCAGGATTGAGCGAATGCGATAAATGTTACCGAGATCGATCGCACCGCCAGAAAGCGTCACAATCGGAATAAGCAACAGGGCAAACTGAATGGACAATGCGCCGCTTCTGTCCCGAAAGCACGGCGTCAAACCGGCCTTGATGTTGGAGCATCGTTCCTTGAACGTTGTCCATCCCCTCGAAAGACCAAATTGTGCCACGGCAAAACCCCGCTCAAAATACAGATAGAAATATCTTTAGATTCGAATTTATGTGATTCTGTTAAAGAATATCATTAAGGAAATACTATCCGGACAATTAATGCGTGGTTTAATATCTGTGATGTAGATGGTTGATGGACAAATTGCCTTTGAATTGGAAATTGAGACCAATCAAAAACTGTAGCGGCTGGTGAGGATCGCAGAGGCGCTCAATCCGATGATGCTGTTCATCTGTCGGCTGCGACTGTATGGTGCGCGGAATGTCGCTCTAGGGCTCGTTGACAATCGGTTCGAGCATGACCAATAGCCAGATATTCGTGACCGGAGCGACCGGGTTCATCGGTCGCCATCTTGTGCCGATCTTGCTGGATAAGGGCTATGAGGTCGTTGCCATTTGCCGCAATGAAACCACGGCGCGTCGCTTCGCATGGTCTGAACGCGTTAAAGTCATCTCGTGTGATTATCATCGGGACGCGCTTCCTCTCAAGCCGAGACCGGGGTCCACCTTGGTTCACCTGGCTTGGCAGGGACTTCCCAACTATAGCGCCCCATTTCATATCGAAGAAAATCTTCCCAGAAATTACGAATTCATCAAATCCATGCTGGAAGCCGGTGTTTCGAAGGTTCTGGTGACTGGAACTTGTTTTGAGTATGGCATGAAGTTCGGGCCAATTGCCCCGGAAACACCCACTGATCCCGTCAATGCTTATGCTGCTGCCAAGGATAAACTTCACAAATCTCTGGTGGAATTGCAAAAATTCCAACCCTTTGTTTTGCAATGGGCGCGGCTGTTTTACATGTATGGACCCGGGCAGAACCCGAACTCACTGATCGCTCAATTGGATGCCGCAATTGAACGGGGGGACCCTGTCTTCAACATGAGCGGCGGTGAGCAGTTGAGGGATTACCTGCCGGTTGAAGAGGTGGCGCGTCAATTGGCGTTGATCTGCGCGGCCGGCGTGAACGGCACCTTTAACGTCTGCAGCGGCAAGCCCATCTCGGTTCGCCGCCTCGTGGAAGAACGCATTCGGGAGAAAAATGCGTCGATCCGGTTAAACCTCGGATATTATCCCTATCCCGAGCATGAACCCTTTGCGTTCTGGGGCAGCACCGCGGGGATTCCTTGAGAGAGGCAAGTCGAATTCGCTACGATTGAGCCGCATCTGCCGGGACTATTGAGCTCCCAGTAGTGTCATTATCTCCGCCAACTTTGGCATTGATGGTGCCGCACCGGCTCGCGTGACAGAAAGTCCGGCAGTGGCCGATCCGAAACGCGCGGCATCGAGCGGTGGAACGCCGCGCGCCAGGGCTGCGGCGAAGCCCGCATTGAAGGCATCACCGGCGCCTGTTGTTTCCACGACGGGGCCAGCCGAAAACGCTGGAACCACTTCCGAGAGGCCTTTGGAATGAAGCAGCGCTCCCTTTTCGCCAAGAGTGATCAGGGCAGTTCCGACGCCTCTCTCAAGCAGAACGTCGCCGGCTGCGCGGGCATCATCGAGTGTGCGGATAACAATCCCGGTCATGGCTGCCGCCTCTGTCTCATTCGGCGTCATGTAATCGCTCAAGCCATAGATGGCGGGATCAAAGGGCACGAAGGGGGCCGGATTGAAGATGGTCGTGGTGCCCGCCGCGCGGGCTATTTCGAGGCCCCGTCTGGCCGCTGGTACCGGCTGCTCCAGTTGGGTCACAAAGACCGATGCCGCTTCGATGGCCGCGCGTGCCATCTCGACATCGTCAGGCGACAGTAACAGGGCCGCGCCGGGGTAAACGATGATCGCATTCTCACCTGTTGCCTGATCGACAAAGATGAAGGCGGCACCGGTCGGCTCAGATTGCGATCGCACCACGCGCGCTGTCACGCCGTCGGCTGCCCAGGCGGCGAGCGCGTTATCGCCAAAGGCGTCCTGACCGATCCGCGAAATGAAGGTGACGTCCGCTCCTGCCCGCGCCGCCGCAATCGCCTGGTTTGAGCCCTTGCCGCCGAGCGAGAGGGCGAAGCCTGATCCGGGCAATGTTTCGCCGGGCTTCGGCATCCGTTCCGCTCGGAACGTCAGATCCGCCGCGAATATGCCGAGGACGGCGACGTGATTATTGGTCTTTGTCATGGGCGTCTCCCGCAAGCGTCGTTTGATCCTTGGCGGGGAGTTTTGGCGACGCACTGTCGGAAGTCAATCAAACGATCTCGTTAAAAAAGGTTGTATAATGAGCATTAGTTATAGTTTCAGGTTGAAATAAACTCTTATAAAGTGTACTGGAGCGCAGCCGTCCGAGCCCCCGATCAGTCGGCTTGTGGTAGATCAGCCCATGTTCGCATGGCGCTGATCCGGTCATTTTGATGAAGGTGGTTCTTGTCTTCGTCATCAAGGCCACTTTCGTGAAATGATTGAGGCGTGAAGAGAGCTGCTCTTCACGCCTACCATATTGCTTCGTGTCATGCTCGCTATCGGTGTACCCCGTCTGGACGAAGCTGGATCAAACCAGTATCGATCGGCCCGCCAGTCAGGGGCCTTTGACTTGGCTGGGCATTCCATGTATAAGCCCGCACTTCTCACCGGCATTTGTCGATCGAGAGCCACCGACCGGGACCAGATCCCGGAGGTCAACGTCCGCCAGCGCTGAGCGCCCGCGGGCGTGATCGTCGTTGTGCTCAGGGTCTGGCGAGGTCGATGATCCGCCGCATCAACTGATTGTTTGTGCGAGAGTTCCGGTCGCTGACGACCGACAGGCTCCGCCCGATAGGAAGACTGCATGTTCGAGAGCCTTTCCGAGCGCCTGTCCGGCATTCTGGACAAGCTCACCCGCCGTGGCGCACTGACCGAAGAGGTCGTGAACGAAGCCATGCGGGAGGTGCGTCGCGCCCTCATCGAGGCCGACGTTGCGCTTGATGTGGTGCGGTCGTTCACGGACAAGGTGCGTAATCGCGCCGTCGGTCAGGATGTCATTCGCTCGGTGTCTCCGGGCCAGCAGGTGATCAAGATCGTTCATGATGCGCTGGTCGAGATGCTGGGGTCCACCGCCCAGCCGATTGATCTTGCAGCGGTCGCGCCCGTCCCGATCATGATGGTCGGTTTGCAGGGCTCGGGCAAGACGACGACATCGGCCAAGTTCGGTCGACGCCTGAGCGAGCGCTCGCGCAAGAAGGTCCTGCTTGCCTCGCTTGATACCCGCCGTCCGGCAGCACAGGAGCAGCTCCGGGTTCTCGGTGAAGCCAATCAGATCGACACATTGCCGATTGTAGCTGGCCAGACGCCGACCCAGATTGCGGACCGTGCCATGATGGCGGGACGGCTGGGTGGCTATGACGTCGTGATCCTTGACACGGCAGGCCGGACGCATATCGATGAAGCGCTGATGGCGGAAATGGCGGAAATCCGCCGCATCGCCAATCCGCATGAGATCTTGCTGGTTGTCGACGCGCTGACGGGTCAGGACGCCGTCAATCTGGCGCGGTCGTTTGACGAACGTGTCGGGATCACCGGCATCGTCATGACCCGTATGGACGGTGATGGTCGCGGCGGTGCGGCGCTCTCCATGCGCGCGGTCACCGGCAAACCGATCAAGCTGCTCGGCGTCGGTGAAAAATCCGATGCGCTTGAGGATTTCGATCCGCAGCGGATCGCTGGCCGCATTCTCGGGATGGGCGATATCGTTGCCCTCGTCGAAAAAGCCGCTGCCGAGATGGATATGGCGAAGGCTGCCAAGATGGCGGCCAAGCTCAAGCAGGGCACTTTTGACCTTGATGATCTCGCCGAACAGCTCAAGCAGATGCAGAAGATGGGCGGCATGAAAGGCATCATGGGCATGATGCCGGGCATGGGCAAGATGGCCAAGCAGCTAGAGGGCGCCAACCTCGACGACAAGCTGTTGAAGCGGCAGATTGCCATCATTTCGTCGATGACGAAGAAAGAACGCGCCAAGCCGGATATTCTGGCTGCCTCGCGCAAGCGCCGCATCGCAGCCGGTTCCGGTACCCGCGTGGAAGACATCAACCGGCTTTTGAAGCAGCACCGTCAGATGGCCGACATGATGAAGGCCATGAAAAAGGGTGGTCGCGGTGGCCTGGCAGGCATGCTCGGTGGCTTGATGGGTGGCGGCATGCCGGACATTGACCCGGCCATGCTCGAGGAAATGGCCCGGTCCGGTCAGTTGCCAGGCGGAATGCCGGGTATGCCTCCCGGGATGCCGGGTGGTTTGCCGTCGGGCCTGCCGCCGATGCCTCCATCGGGCGGATTGCCGCCCAAGCTCCCGGGCCTGCCCGGATTGCCGGGATTGGGCGTGAAAGCCCCCGGCAGCGGATTTTTACCCGGTTTAGGCAAGAAAAAATGAGCGCAACCGTGACCGAACCCTTTTTGACTGCCGAAGAAGCCCAGGCTGAACTGCTTCGCCTGCGCTCGTCGATCGACAATATCGACGCGGCCCTGATCCACATGCTGGCCGAGCGCTTCAAGTGCACGAAGGCTGTCGGGACCTTCAAGGCCCGCACCGGTCTGCCGCCAGCGGATCCGGCACGTGAAGCCCGCCAGATCGCCCGGCTCCGCCAGTTGGCCGAAGCCGCCGACCTTGATCCAGATTTTGCCGAGAAGTTCCTGAACTTCGTCGTCAAGGAAGTCATTCGCCATCACGAAGCCATTCGCGATGGTCGTCACTAATCCTTTGTTCCTGAAAGAGAAAGAGCAACTATGTCCCTGAAGATCCGTCTCGCCCGTGGTGGCACCAAGAAGCGTCCCTACTATCGTATCGTCGTGGCTGACGCCCGCGCACCGCGCGATGGCCGTTTCATCGAGAAGGTCGGCACGTTCAACCCGCTGCTCGCCAAGGATAGCCCGGAGCGCGTGACCCTTGAGACCGAGCGTTGCACGCATTGGCTCTCGGTTGGCGCACAGCCGACCGACCGCGTCGCACGCTTCCTGGATGCCGCTGGCCTGATCAAGCGCGAAGCCCGCAGCAATCCTGAGAAGGCCGTTCCGGGCAAGAAGATGCAGGAACGTGCTGCCGAGAAGGCTCGCAAGGCCGCTGAAGCCGCTGCCGAGTGATGCCTGGATCGCGGCTGTCGTCAACGGGGGAGGGAGCGCCTGTGTCTGAAAAACGTGTTCTCCTCGGTCGTTGCGGTGCCGCGCATGGCATCAAGGGTGAAGTCCGGGTCAAGCCGTTTACGGCAGAGCCTGATGGCATCGCCGCCTATGGTCCGCTGGATCTCGAAGATGGCTCAGGCCAGCTTGAAATCGAGCGGATGCGCGACGCCGATACGGTCCTGATCGTCAAGTTTGTTGGCATCAACGACCGTAACGCCGCTGAAAAGCTCAACGGAATTGGCCTGTGTGTCGACAGAAGCGCCATTCCTGAGGTGGAAGACGAAGATGAATTCTATCTGGCGGATCTGATCGGTCTGGCGGTGGAAGATCTCAAGGGCGTCAAGGTTGGCGAGATCATCAACGTCGTGAATTTTGGAGCGGGTGACCTGCTCGAGATCCAGCCGCCGCAGGGAACCTCTGTCTACCTGCTGTTCAGCCCGGATTTCGTGCCGACAGTCGATCTCGACGGCAACCGTGTCGTGATCGATCCGCCGGATGATCTCTTCAAGCCGGTGACCTTGCCGGGCGAAGCCCCGCCAAAGAAGCGGACCCGTTCGCCCAGGGCGCGGGACCGGTTTGCGGCGGGATCAGCGATCGAGGTCAACGGAGCGGACGGGAGCGAGTCGTGAGTGGCTTTCGGGCTGATGTCCTGACGCTTTACCCAGAGATGTTTCCGGGCTCGCTTGGAATATCGCTGGCGGGTAAGGGGCTGGCCGAAGGCTTGTGGAGCCTGTCGACAACCCAGATCCGGGATTTCGCCACCGACAAGCATCGATCCGTCGATGACACGCCGGCAGGCGGTGGACCTGGAATGGTGATGCGGGCCGACATTGTGGCGCATGCGCTTGATAGCGTATCTGCTGCGGATGACGACCGTCCCAGGCTTCTGATGAGCCCGCGTGGCGAACCCTTGACGCAGGCGTTCGTGCGGGATCTGGCCCTTGGCCCCGGCGTGGTGATCCTGTGTGGTCGCTTTGAGGGGGTCGATGAACGGGTGATCGAGGCGCGTGGTCTGCGGGAGGTCTCCATCGGCGACTACGTGTTGTCGGGTGGTGAACTGGCGGCGCAGGTACTTCTTGATGCGGTCGTCAGGCTGTTGCCGGGCGTGATGGGCAAGCTGACCTCGGGTGACGAGGAAAGTTTTGAAGACGGTCTGCTGGAATACCCGCACTATACCCGACCGCAAGTCTGGGAAGACAGATCGATCCCCGAAGTCCTTCGCTCCGGTGATCATGCCAGGATCGCCAAATGGCGGCAGGCACAACGTGAAGAGATTACCGAACACCGTCGCCCGGATCTCTGGGCCCGACACTTGAATTCCGGAAAAAACCTCGCCCGATCAAAAGCGTCGCGCAAAAATGCGACGGGGACATGACAAGGCGACTGACTTCCGCTATACGCATCGCAACTTGAGACTTGAGGATACGACTATGAGCAATATCATCGAAGCCCTGGACGCCGAACAGGCGGCTGTCATCAACGCCAAGCGCACGATCCCGGACTTCGCTCCCGGTGATACCGTTCGCGTCAACGTGAAGGTCGTGGAAGGCACACGTACCCGCGTTCAGGCCTACGAAGGCGTCTGCATCGCCCGCGCGGGTGCTGGCCTCAACGAGAACTTCACGGTTCGCAAGATCTCCTACGGCGAAGGCGTCGAGCGCGTGTTCCCGTTCCACACGCCGCTGATCGAATCCGTCGACGTCGTCCGTCGCGGTAAGGTCCGTCGCGCCAAGCTCTATTATCTGCGCGGGCTGACCGGCAAGGCTGCTCGTATCGTCGAGAAGCAGGACAAGAAGCTCGGCGCCAAGACTGTCGTTGCTGCAGCGACCGCCTGATATCAAGTCATTGCCTTGAAGATAAATTAAGCCGCGATCATGGGACCATGATCGCGGCTTCTGGTGTTTTTGTCTTGAAAGCCTGACCGCTCGTCAGAGTCGATCAAGCAAGTCCTTTTTCTTCGTCGAGAATTCGGCCTCGCTCAGGATGCCCTTGGTGTGCAAGGCGTGTAGCCGTTCGATCTTGGCGAAAATGTCGTCGTCGTTTGCCGGCGGGGCAAAATTGCCGCTTGGCTGTGACATCATCTGGGGCTCGGGCATGGTGGGAGCCATAACAGGCTCGGTTGGCATGAACGGCGCAGGAGTGATCATCGCCTGCGTTATGGGCTGCTGCTGCGCCACTGGTGCTGGCTCGTACACCTGTGCCGGTGCCGGAGCCGGTGCCGGTGCGCTGAACGATGGCGTCTGCCACGAAGTGCCATTGCCCTGCGATTGCATCTGGCCGCCGCTGCTCTGCCACTGACCCGAGTTGCCGAAGGCTGGCTGGCTGACGGGCGCGGGAGCCGTCGGCAGTGTGCCCGAGATCATCGGCAGATCGTACAGGCGAACGGTCCCGAACTGGCTGGTGAACGTCAGGTTCTGGGAATCGCCACCCTGCTGCTGCGAAAATCCGCCGATCTGGTGGTTGCCGGTATCATAGACCCGGACCTGATCGGCGAACCGGATCGCAAGTCGCCGCGTCGAAGGAAAGAGCGCATATTGCAGGTCATTCTGACTGCCTGTTGACGATGGCGAGCCACAATCCGCTGGCCACCAACCGCTGCTGATGCCGCTTCCCAAAGCTGGCATCGGCACGAACAACTCGCGGGACTGCCGCAGGTTCGAGAGCTCGTTGCACAGTTGTTCGACACGGTATTTCAGTCCGTTGTTGAACATGTCGCCGATCATGATCATGCCGCCCTGCGACCATTGCCCCATGCCGCCAAATTCAGGGTGCGAGAACTGGGCCTGCGTGCCATTGCCGCGATCGACTGCGTCGAGCATGGTTGTCACGGCGTCGAAACTCATGCCATTGCGCTGGGCTACGCCTTCGAGTGCCATCCGCCCATCGTCTGTCAATTGCCGCATCTGGTCGTTCCTTTGTCATGATAATGGCGAAGAGGGACACCCTGTCCTGTTCAATCCGATCAATCTGTCAGTTCTCTAGCACAGACCTGTGACAATCTAACCGGAATTGGGTCAAATGCCCATAATTCGAGCAATTGAGAATTCGAGCCAAAGTCGATTTGAGGCAAATAGATCTATCAAGCTGCCAAAATATGTAACTCATGGATCGTTTCAACTTCGTTCTGAAATCACAAGACCGGAAAATATTGAATGGTCTCTCCAGATTATCCTTAAAAATTTGAACACTATTTGAGATTGGATAATGCGATTTGGGTCTTTATCGAGTGATGTTTCGACAGAGGCTTCCCCGAACACGGCTAGCTCTCCGGCTATCGGCTCTGTTGCAATCGCGCGAGCGTTGGCGCGGCTTTTCCGGCAGAACGGCTTCGCATTTCGACCCTTTCCTCGCCTCGCATTTTCCGCTATCTGATCCCACCACACAAACACATGGAAAACATCTGGAGAACGCCAATGGCCCCGCGCACGCTTTACGACAAGATCTGGGACGATCACGTTGTTGACCAGCAGCCGGATGGATCCTGCATTCTCTACATCGACCGTCACCTCGTGCACGAAGTGACCAGCCCACAGGCCTTCGAGGGTCTGCGGATAGCCAACCGCAAGGTTCGTGCGCCGCGCAAGACGCTGGCCGTTGTCGACCACAATGTTCAGACGACAGATCGCTCGAAAGGCATTGCGGACCCGGAATCAGCCCTGCAGGTCGCGACGCTGGCCAAGAACGCCGCTGACTTCGGCGTTGAATATTTCAACGAACTGGATGACCGGCAGGGCGTCGTCCACGTCATTGGACCGGAGCAGGGTTTCACCTTGCCGGGCATGACGATCGTCTGCGGCGATAGCCACACATCCACGCATGGTGCCTTCGGTGCCTTGGCGCACGGCATCGGCACGTCGGAGGTCGAGCACGTGCTCGCCACGCAGACATTGCAGCAGTCAAAGGCCAAGAACATGCGCGTCGTCGTCGACGGCGTGCTGCCGGAAGGCGTCGGTGCCAAGGATATCGTCCTGGCGATCATCGGCCAGATCGGCACAGCCGGGGGCACGGGTCATGTCATCGAATATTGCGGTTCAGCCATTGAGGCGCTCTCTATGGAAGGTCGCATGACGGTCTGCAACATGTCGATTGAAGGCGGTGCCCGTGCAGGCCTGATCGCGCCGGATGAGAAGACCTTCGCCTATATCAAGGGCAAGCCGAAGGCCCCGACCGGTGACGCGTGGGATCAGGCCATTGCCTACTGGAAGACACTGAAGTCTGATGAGGGCGCGCATTTTGACGCCGAGATCCGGCTCGATGCCGCCAATCTGCCACCGATTGTCACCTGGGGCACATCGCCTGAGGACGTCGTTTCTGTCACAGGTGTCGTACCGAATCCAGACGATATCCAGGACGAGAACAAGCGCGCATCCAAGTGGCGCGCGCTGGACTATATGGACCTGAAGCCGGGTACGGCGATCACTGACATCAAGATTGACAAGGTCTTCCTCGGCTCTTGCACCAATGGCCGTATCGAAGACTTCCGTCAGGCTGCCGCCATGATCAAGGGCAAGAAGATTGCCGCCAACATCAAGCTTGCCATCGCCGTGCCGGGTTCCGGTCTGGTCAAGCTGCAGGCCGAAGCTGAAGGCCTCGACAAGATCTTCACCGAGGCAGGCTTTGAATGGCGCGAACCCGGCTGTTCGATGTGTCTGGCGATGAATGATGATCGTCTGTCACCGGGCGAGCGGTGTGCGTCAACGTCCAACCGGAATTTCGAGGGCCGTCAGGGCTTCAAGGGCCGCACGCACCTTGTCTCGCCTGCCATGGCCGCTGCCGCCGCGATTGCGGGCCATTTCGTCGATATCCGCGAGTGGAAATAAGCCATTAGCCTGACTGGAATTAAAAAGGGCTCCGTCACACAAGTGGCGGAGCCCTTTGCTTTGGGGTGTCGGCTTGTCGCAATCAATCAGTCATCCAGCGCGCGCGCTTCCTCAGGTAACATGATCGGCACACCATCGCGGATCGGATAGGCGAGCCGGGCCGCCTTCGAGACAAGTTCCTGCCGGGCGACGTCGTATTCAAGCAGTGACTTCGTGACCGGGCAGACAAGCAGTTCGAGCAGCTTCGGATCAACGCGGCCTTTCTGCCGTTCGGGCAGGGCAACGGATTGAACGTCGGGAGTCTCGTCTGCCATCACCTTGCTCCAGCTGTTATTGCAGTGTTGACCCGGCGTCGCCGGCTTCATTGGCCAGTGCGAGTTCTGTCACCGCGACCAGGATGTCGGCCCGTTCCTTGAGCGATCTTGCCTCAAGCAAGGCCTGTTTTTCGGCCGGTCCATAAGGAGACATCATCGACAGCGTGTTGACGAGCGACTCGTTCGACGCCCGGTCGATACCCTGCCAATCGGCTTCGAGATTGCGTGCTTCCAGATAGGCCTTGAACGTGTCGAGCAACTGCTTGCGATCCACCTCGTCATTGCCGCTGCCGACGCTGAAATCCTCCATGAAGGGTTCGACATCGATCCGGCACGTGCGGAAGGCCAGTTTTGTCGGGATTTCCGCAACCAGTTTGAACCGTGTGATGCCGACCAGCGTCACGAGCACGCGCCCATCGCCGGTTTCTGCATATTGCGTGATGCGTCCAACGCAGCCGACATCCGACAGGCTGACCCGCTCGGTCGGGCTTTCCACGATGGGCGTATCCAACTGATTGCTGACGATTTTTGGCTGCAACACACCAATCAGCCGTGCGCCGCGCATAGCCTCGGCGATCATGTCGAGATAACGTGGCTCGAAGATGTTGAGGGGCAATTGCCCTCTCGGCAGCAACAAGACGCCTGCCAACGGGAACACGGGTATCGTCGCGGGCAGGTCTTCCGGACCGTTGTAGGTGACATTTCCTGCCTGTGTCATGATGCAAGTGCCTTTGCTCGAGGCGTCTGATTGACGAACATTGACTGTGCCCGGGCATTAACGCGATGGTGCGCTACATGTTCCGCAGACTGGTTCATCAAGAGCCCGGTGTCTCACTTCAGTCTATCACCCGCCGGTTACGCCTGACAGGGTGAGTTGTCAGTCGAGTTATAGGGCACCGATCTCAGGAAAACAGGACGGAAGACAATCGACGTCGTCCATAGAGCGTCATTTCGTCCTTGGGGCCCCAGGCCTCGAAGAACTGCACCAGTTGCTTGCGGGCGGCATCTTCGTTCCAGTCGCGTTTCCGGCGCACGATTTCGATCAGGAAGTCGACAGCCTCTTCCTTCTGTCCGCGTGCATTGGCGATCAGGGCGAGGTCGAACCGGGCTGCGTGGTCATTGGCATCCTTGACGAGCCGCGCTTCCAGTTCAGTGGCGTCGCCGAGCTTGGCGGCCTGTTCTTCGAGGTCGAGCCGCGCCTTGATACCGGCAACACGCGGGTCGTTCTCCTTGCCCGCAGGCAATCTGGTCAGGACTTCGCGTGCCTGCTCGAATTGCTTGGCAGCCAGCAGCACTTCCGCCAGACCCAGATACCCGCCGATATTCTCGGGTTCCATCTGCATGGCAGCGCCAAACAGCTGCGCAGCCCCTTCGAGATCGCCCTCGGCCAAGGCCAATCCGCCTTCCTCGATCATTGCTTCGGCATCGCTCGGGGCGCCTGGACCGGCGAGACGGTCAATGAACGCCTGCACTTCGCTTGCGGGCAATGCGCCCATGAATCCGTCGACGGGTTGGCCATCCTTGAAGGCGAAGACGGCCGGGATCGACCTGACGCCCAACTGTCCAGCAATTTCCGGGTACTTGTCGATGTTCATCTTGACCAGCCTCACCGCGCCCTTGGCTTTGGTGATTGCCTGTTCAAGTACCGGGGTCAGCTGCTTGCACGGGCCGCACCAGTCAGCCCAGAAATCGACGAGAACCGGGACGGTCCGCGATGTCTCGATCACGTCCTTCATGAACTCGCGGGTTGTTGTTTCCTTGATCAGATCCCCGGTGGGGCCTGCCGAGGACTGTGCCGCCGCAGGCTTTGCGGTAGCGGAACCTGTCATCTGATTGCCAAACGAAAAACTGGGACCCGTCATGGTCATCTACCTCTGGGACGTGGCGGCGGATCGAAATCTCGGCCTTGCTCGGTTATCGCCTAACATGGGAACTGAGTGCTGTGAAGGCAATGTGCGCGGGCAGAAGAAGTCAGCAAGCCGCCGCACTCAGTCCTGTTCGAGATCGAGCTTGCCGTGGCTGATGGCGATCACATGCGGTTCGTGACCGGTCGCCCGGATGAATGTCAGCAAGTCCTGGGCTGCGATCGATGTCGTCGCGGTGTTTTCAAGCGGATGATAGTTCAGCATTTCATGCATCATCATCGGTGCATCAAGCACGACCTTGATCCGGCTTTTCGGATCATTGATCAACCCGAGCGGCGTGACTGACCCCGGCGTAACGCCGAGCAGTTCGAACATCAGCTCTGGCTTCGCAAACGTGACCCGACCCTGCGCACCGATCTTTTCGTGGATGGTTTTCAGATCGATGGCAGCGTCATGTTCGGCCACGACAAGAAAGATGTTGTCCTTCTTGTCTTTCAGGAAGAGATTCTTCGAATGACCGCCTGCGATATCGCGCTTTAACGCCTTGCTCTCCTGCACCGTGAAGACGGCGACATGTTCAAGTGTCGTCGTCTTGATGCCGAGCTTGTCGAGAAAGGCAAAGAGGTCTGCGCGGCCAAGGGGATGTGAGGCACTCATCAGCGCGCGACGACCGCCAGCTCGCGCCGGATCGCAGCACCCATCTCGCCGGTTCCAACGGCGTTCTGACCTGCAGACGCGATGTCCTTGGTCCTGACGCCTGAGGCCAGCACATTGGCGATGGCCTTTTCGAGCATGTCTGCTGCTTCACCCAGTCCGAGCGAGTAACGAAGCGTCATGGCGAAGGAACCAATCATGGCGATCGGATTGGCAAGGCCCTTGCCGGCAATGTCAGGGGCCGATCCGTGCACCGGCTCATAGAGGGCCTTTGAACGGCCAGTGACTGGATCTGGTGCGCCGAGAGAGGCTGACGGCAACATGCCAAGCGACCCTGTCAGCATGGCGGCGATGTCCGAGAGCACGTCACCGAACAGGTTGTCGGTGACGATCACGTCATACTGCTTTGGCCAGCGCACGAGCTGCATCGCGCAATTGTCGGCGAGCACATGCTCAAGCTCGACATCCGGATATTCGGTCTTGCCGACACGCGTCACGACCTCGTTCCACAAGACACCCGATTTCATCACGTTGCGCTTTTCAGCGGACGAAACCTTGTTGCGGCGGGTTTTGGCGAGGTCGAAGGCGACGCGGGCGATGCGCTCGATCTCGTGCGTCGTATAGAGCTGCGTATCGACAGCGCGCTTTTCGCCGTTTTCAAGCGTGACGATTTCCTTTGGCTCGCCGAAATAGACGCCGCCGGTCAATTCGCGGATGATGAGAATGTCGAGGCCTTCGACGACTTCGCGCTTGAGGCTGGAGGCATCGGCGAGCGCCGGATAGCAGATTGCCGGACGCAGGTTTGCAAACAGCCCGAGGTCCTTGCGCAAACGCAGGAGTCCCGCTTCGGGACGCACGTCGTAGGGCACCTTGTCCCATTTTGGGCCACCGACTGCGCCAAACAGCACGGCATCCGCGCTTGCAGCCATTGCCATGTCGCTTTCGGAGATAGCCTTGCCATGCGCATCATAGGCGCAACCACCGACCAGACCCATTTCGGTCTCGAACTTGGCGATGCCAGCCTGACCAAACCAGTCGAGAATGGCCTTCACCTCGACCATGATCTCGGGGCCAATACCGTCGCCGGGAAGCAGGAAGAGATTGAATGAAGACATGATTTATTGTTCTCTCGGTTTGATCTGTTGAATGATGGTGCCGTATTGGAAGATCCTCGGCTGCCAACCGAGCCCTGCCGAGCAGGGTCACCTGAGCCAATTACGCTTCGGCCCGTTTGTCACAAGGCTTGCACCGATTGGCCGGAAAGTCAGCAGTTGGCTTCGCTTTACCAATGAAATCTGACTTTCACAATGCCCTGCTGGTTGGCACGAATTTCGCGAAGGGACGGGCAAGGGCGCGTATCGGGGCGACTTTGTTAAAAGACATGTGCCAATAGGGGGCAGGCCACCCCCTGAGTAGACGACTTGCCGTGGGAGTTATCTGGAAATGCCTATGTTGTCCTCCTGGAAACTGAGACTTGGACTCGTTGTTTCTGTTCTGATCATGTGCGTTTTCGTTGGTATGGCAGCCTTTTGGCGTCTGAATGCGCCGGCCAAGGCAGCCAATGTACCCCAGATCAACCAGGATTTCGGCCATCAGAAGGTCATCTATCATATCTCGGAAAGTGGTGACGACCGCGCGGGCCGCATGGCAGGCTGGCTGGGCAGCATGCAGAACCATTTCGCCGCCCTGAAGCCGGGCCAACTTGAGATGGCCGTCGTGATGAACGGTGACGGGATCAACCTGCTGATCAAGGCCAAGACCGATCCTGAACTTCAAACCCGGATTACGGCTCTCAAGCAACAAGGCGCCCGTTTTCTCGTTTGCCGCAACACACTCGTCCAGCGCCGTCTTGATCCAGCGACCGATCTCTATGATGTGAGCACCACTGACCTCGTCGCGGCGGGCGTGGCCGAAATTACCATGCTTGAAGGCCAGGGTTACGGCTATCTGCGGCCATGACGTCGGTCAATTCTGTTTCGCACATTGTCTGACAACACGACGACTGTTGTCTCAGGGTCGGGCGACGCATTGGCTTGCAATGGCCCGCTTTGCTTCTGATTCCGAGCGATCGGTCAGGCCCATAAAGGCCGACCGGCTTGACATTGTTATGTTGCAGTGCAATATAAAGTTAGTAAATTCAAAAAGCAGCGATTTTTAGCTTTAAGCCGTTGTTTATTTCGATGTGCAACTGTTCTGTGACGGCGACGATATAATGCCTTGACCGCGAGAACGATACGGATACCGTTAGACCCCGTCCCGGGACGATTTCGCTGTTCGTGCGATCTCCTGTGGGCACAAGTGGAGTTCCGCATGAGCGATTCTGATAACAAGTCCTTCTTCGATGCGTTCATGGCTACTGCTGGCAGCTTCAGCGACATCGCGCGCATGGCACCGACCGTGATGATGTTGCGATCTGACGCCTTGATGGCGTCGATGGCCGAACCCATGGCGTTTGACAGTCAGGAATCGATTCTGATGGTTTCGGAAAAGATTGCTGCTGTTACCGAAGGCGCAATGCGAGCGACGCTGGCCGCAGGTGCGGGCGTCGGGCTTGCCATGATGACTGGCATGGCCCAGCCCAATCTGGCGTTCAAGATTGCCGATGCGGCGGTTGAGCCGATGCGTCGCCAGGTGCAATCGAATTATGATCGGCTGACAACCAAGCCTGCGTGAGGCTGTGTGCGCGGAATGCGACTTCAACACGGCTAGAGATGATGCTTGCGCCAGCGTGGCGACCGGTTTTTGACGTTTCCATCAAGACGAGACGGGGATTCACTTGATAGACGCAGGCCAACTCAAGCGGTCGGTCAAGCTTGGTTATGACCAATTGGTGGCCAGCGGCAAGATCGAGTGGGATGCGGCCCAGGCAGCGCTGGTCGCGCGTCTCGATCAATTGTCCGAACAGTTGGCTGACACCCTGCTGGCAGCGAAGGGGTCTTCGCTCGGATGGCTCTTTGCCCGATCGCGTCCGAAACCGGCGGCCATTCGCGGGCTGTATCTTTATGGGTCCGTCGGTCGTGGCAAGACCATGTTGATGGACCTGTTTTTCGAGCGCGCGCCCGTGAAGCTCAAGCGTCGGGTGCATTTCCACAAGTTCATGGCGGATGCACAGGACCGGATCCACCGGGCGCGTCAGGCAATCGTCGCAGGAACGCTGGCAGGATCTGATCCGATCGTGCCCGTGGCAGCCGAGCTTGCTGCCGAGGCGCGACTTCTGTGCTTTGATGAATTCGCTGTTACCGATATCGCCGATGCGATGATCCTGGGACGCCTCTTCACGCGCCTGTTTGACCTTGGGACGGTCATTGTCGCCACGTCAAATGTCGCGCCCGACCGCCTGTACTGGGATGGTCTCAACCGGTCGCTCTTCCTGCCCTTCATCGACCTGCTGAAATCGCATGTCGATATTGTCGAGCTTGATGCGCGTACCGACTATCGGTCAGAGCGCGAGGATGAGGGCCAGACCTATTTCTCGCCGCTCGGTCCCAAGGCCGACGCCGCCATCGACCGAATCTGGCGGCGACTGGGTGGAGACGCAGCCGCTCCTCTCGTGTTGCCGTTCAGGGGCCGCGAGATCCGGATTCCGGCTGCAATCGATGATGCGGCTAAGTTTCGATTCGCGGATCTCTGCGTCGAAGCGCACGCCGCAGCCGATTATTTGCAGATTGCCAGCCGATTTAAGACCATTATCGTCGAACACATTCCGGTGATGGATTTCCCCGAGCGGAACCAGGCGAAGCGATTTATCAATCTGGTCGACACGCTCTATGACGCGCATGCGACCCTGATCGTGTCAGCCGCCGCCGAGCCTGATGGCCTCTATATCGTGACGGAAGGTATAGAAAGCTTCGAATTTCAACGCACTGTGTCGCGTTTGCGCGAAATGCGCTCTGAGGAATATTTTGCATCGCGGCATGATTTTGCGGCTTCGCCCGCATCTGTCGGCTGATCCCGGCAAATTCTGGCTCATCGCGCCATTTCTTCGATCACACTATCGACTTAACGATGACTTGCACCCCTCGGCAGATCGGAGTATTGCGACCGCATCAATGGTCGCAGTCACCTCCACCTTACGTCAAGGGAACCCTACAAATGGCGCGTCACAAGATCGCACTTATCGGAGCCGGACAAATCGGGGGCACACTTGCTCTGCTCGCCAGCCTCAAGGAGCTTGGCGACATCATCCTGTTCGACATCATGGAAGGTATTCCCCAGGGTAAGGCGCTGGATATCGCTGAAGCCGCTCCGGTGCTCGGCGTCGACTCCAAGCTGACCGGCGCAAATTCCTATGCCGACATCGCTGGCGCTGCCGTCGTGATTGTCACCGCAGGCGTGCCGCGCAAGCCCGGCATGAGCCGCGACGATCTTCTCGGCATCAATCTGAAGGTCATGGAGCAGGTTGGCGAGGGTCTGAAGACCTACGCACCGAACGCCTTCGTGATCTGCATCACCAACCCGCTCGATGCCATGGTCTGGGCCTTGCAGAAGTTCTCCGGCCTGCCAGCGAACAAGGTCGTCGGCATGGCTGGCGTTCTCGACAGCGCCCGCTTCCGCACCTTCCTGGCCGAAGAGCTGGGCACCTCCGTCAAGGATGTGCACGCGATGACGCTCGGTGGCCACGGTGACGACATGGTGCCGCTGGTTCGCCACTCCACGGTCGGCGGCGTTCCGCTGCCGGATCTCGTCAAGTCGGGCCGCCTGTCGCAGGAGAAGCTTGATGCGATCGTCGAACGCACCCGCAAGGGCGGCGGCGAAATCGTCGCTCTGCTGAAGACCGGCTCGGCCTTCTACGCGCCGGCTGCTTCGGCCATCGCGATGGCCGAGAGCTATCTGAAGGACATGAAGCGGGTTCTGCCCTGCGCAGCCCATCTGACGGGCCAATATGGTGTTGACGGCACCTACGTTGGCGTTCCGGTCATGATCGGTGCCGCTGGCGTCGAGCAGATCGTCGAGATCGAGTTCAATGAGGCTGAAAAGGCGATGTTTGCGAAGTCGCTGGCGTCGGTCAATGGACTGATCGATGCGTGCAAGGCCATTAATCCGGCCTTGGCCTGATGCTTTCCTTCCCCGGGAGCCCCTCCGGGGTCTCCTGGGTCCGTTTCCGGCAAGTTGGGCCTGAGCCCAGAGATCGCCGGTGTCGAATTCACGTGGTGGCCGCGGGTTGGGTCTCTTGGATCGGAGAGACGCCCGCTGGTCTCGACCAGACGGGGCTGACAGATGAATATCCATGAATATCAGGCGAAAGCCGTCCTGAAGGAATTTGGCGCTCCGGTGTCGCTCGGTCTTCCGGCGTTCACCGTTGAGGAAGCCATTGCAGCTGCCAAGCAGCTTCCGGGTCCACTCTACGTCGTCAAGAGCCAGATCCATGCTGGCGGCCGCGGCAAGGGCAAGTTCAAGGAACTGCCGGCTGACGCCAAGGGCGGCGTTCGCCTTGCCTTCTCCATCGACGAGGTTGGTGCGCACGCCAAGGAAATGCTGGGCAATACGCTCGTGACCGTCCAGACCGGCCCGACCGGCAAGCAGGTCAACCGCCTCTACATCGAAGACGGCTCCGACATTGCCCGCGAATTGTATCTTTCGGCTCTGGTTGATCGCGAAACCGGCTCCATCGGCTTCGTCGTTTCGACCGAAGGCGGTGTGGATATCGAAACCGTTGCGCACAATACACCGGAAAAGATCCACACGTTCCATGTCGATCCCGCCGCTGGCTATCAGGCCTACGTCGGTCGCAACATCGCCTATGCGCTGAAGCTCGAAGGTGCGCAGATCAAGCAGTGCGTCAAGCTCGTCGGCGATCTCTACCGGGCCTTCGTCGAGAAGGACATGGCCATGCTCGAGGTCAATCCGCTGATCGTCACCAAGCAGGGCGACCTGAAGGTGCTCGACGCCAAGGTGAACTTCGATTCCAACAGCCTCTATCGCCATCCCGAAATTGTCGCGCTCCGCGACGAGTCGGAAGAAGACGCCAAAGAAATCGAGGCTTCCAAGTACGACCTCGCCTATATCGCGCTCGATGGCACCATCGGCTGCATGGTCAATGGCGCAGGTCTCGCCATGGCGACGCTCGACATCATCCAGCTCTACGGTGAAACGCCTGCCAACTTCCTCGACGTCGGCGGCGGCGCGTCGGAAGAGAAGGTGACTGCTGCCTTCAAGATCATCACCTCTGATCCGCAGGTGAAGGGCATCCTCGTCAACATCTTCGGCGGGATCATGAAGTGCGACATCATCGCACGCGGCGTGCTGGCGGCTGTGAAGACCGTTGGCCTCACGGTTCCCCTGGTCGTCCGCCTCACCGGCACCAATGAGGAACTGGGCCGTCAGATCATTCGCGAGTCCGGGCTGAACGTCATCCCGGCCAATGATCTCGACGACGCTGCCCAGAAGATCGTCGCGGCCATCAAGGCTTGAGCCATCAACGAGCCGCATGCCTGCCGGTCGATCCGGCGGGCGCGAACCAATCCCGCCGAGCCAGTTGATAGGCCCCGAGGCCGAGGAGATTTTCATCCATGTCCATTCTCGTTTCAAAAGATACCAAGGTGATTACCCAGGGCTTCACCGGCTCGCAGGGCACCTTCCATTCCGAACAGGCCATCGCCTATGGCACCAAGGTCGTTGGTGGCGTCACGCCGGGCAAGGGTGGCACCACCCATATCGGTCTGCCGGTCTATGATACGGTCGGTCAGGCCAAGGCTGCGACCGGCGCAACCGCAAGCGCGATCTATGTGCCGCCGCCGTTTGCTGCTGACGCGATCCTGGAGGCCATCGACGCCGAGATCGAGCTGATCGTCTGCATCACCGAGGGCATCCCGGTGCTCGACATGGTCAAGGTCGGCAAGGCGCTGAAGGGCTCTAAGTCACGCCTCATCGGCCCGAACTGCCCGGGTGTCCTGACCCCCGACGAATGCAAGATCGGCATTATGCCGGGCCATATCTTCAAGAAGGGCTCGGTTGGCATCCTGTCGCGCTCCGGTACGCTGACCTATGAAGCCGTCAAGCAGACGACCGACGCAGGCCTCGGCCAGACAACGGCAGTCGGTATCGGCGGCGACCCGGTCAAGGGCACCGAATTCATCGACGTGCTGGAGTTGTTCCTGAACGACCCCGAGACCAAATCCATCATCATGATCGGCGAAATCGGCGGTTCGGCTGAAGAAGATGCGGCTGAGTTCCTGAAGTCCTATCCGATCAAGAAGCCAATGGTTGGCTTCATCGCTGGTGTGGCAGCACCTGCCGGACGTCGCATGGGTCATGCCGGTGCGATCATTTCCGGCGGCAAGGGCGGCGCGCAGGACAAGATCAAGGCCATGGAATCAGCCGGTATCCGGGTGTCGCCATCGCCTGCGAAACTGGGTGAAACCCTCGTCGCGGTTCTGGCGGGCAAGTAAAGACAGGCTCAGGACTATATGGCATTTTGGCATTCTTGCCTTATGCCCGACTGATTCGTCCGTCATGGGGTGGATCGAGACATCAAGAGATGGCCGGACGGGTTGATTGAGCCCTCCGGTAATTGACCAGCGGGGCGAGGCCTCAGGCCTTGGGATGATAAAATGGTGGATCGTCAAGACGCAAACGGCGGGTTGCAGCTGACCTCATTTCTGACCGGCGGCAATGCGGCCTATATCGAGGACCTTCAGGCCCGGTACGAAAAAGATCCCAATTCGGTCGATCAGTCCTGGCGCGATTTTTTCAGCGCATTGGCGGATGACAAGCAGAATGTCCTGAACACCGCGCGCGGCGCGGCCTGGAAGCGGACGGATTGGCCGGTCGTTGCCAATGGCGAGCTGGTATCTGCCCTTGATGCCAACTGGCCTGCCAAGGTTGAAAAGGCAATCGGCGACAAGCTGAAGGCCAAGGCGACAGAAGCCGGCAAGGCTGTGCCGAGCGAAGCAGAATTGCAGCGCGCCTCGCGTGACTCCGTTCGTGCTATCATGATGATCCGCGCATTCCGCATGCGTGGCCATCTGCACGCCAAGCTCGACCCGCTGAATCTGGCACCCGAAAAGGACCATGAGGAACTGCATCCCTCCAGCTACGGCTTTACCGATGCCGACCTCGATCGCAAGATCTTCATCGATGGTGTGCTGGGACTGGAATTTGCCACACTCCGTGAGATGGTCGATATCCTGAAGCGCACCTACTGCGCGACGCTCGGCGTCGAATTCATGCATATCTCCGACCCGGCGGAAAAGGCCTGGATCCAGGAACGCATCGAAGGTCCGGACAAGCAGATTGCCTTCACCAAGGAAGGCAAGCGCGCGATCTTCAAGAAGCTCGTCGAGGCTGAGGGCTTCGAGAAGTTCTGCGACGTCAAGTTCACCGGCACCAAGCGTTTTGGTCTCGACGGGTCGGAAGCACTGATCCCGGCGCTCGAACAGATCATCAAGCGCGGTGGTCAGCTCGGTCTGAAGGAAATCGTGCTCGGCATGGCGCATCGCGGTCGTCTCAATGTGCTGGCGCAAGTCATGCACAAGGCGCATCGCGTGATTTTCCATGAGTTCAAGGGCGGCTCTGCTGCCCCCGATGACGTGGAAGGATCGGGCGACGTCAAGTACCATCTCGGCGCGTCGTCTGATCGCGAGTTTGATGGCAACAACGTCCATCTGTCATTGACCGCCAACCCGTCGCATCTGGAAATCGTCGACCCCGTCGTTCTCGGCAAGGCACGCGCCAAGCAGGATCAGATCGGCCAGGACAACCAGCATGGCGACGTCGTGCCGTTGGTTGAACGGGCCAAGGTGCTGCCTTTGCTGCTGCATGGCGACGCGGCCTTCGCCGGACAGGGTGTCGTGGCTGAATGCCTGGGCCTGTCGGGCCTGCGCGGTCACCGGACCGGTGGCTCCGTCCATTTCATCATCAACAATCAGATCGGCTTCACGACGAATCCGCGCTTCTCGCGCTCGTCGCCTTATCCGTCTGACGTTGCCAAGACGATCGAAGCGCCCATCTTCCACGTCAATGGCGATGATCCGGAAGCCGTGACCTTTGCGGCAAAGGTCGCGATCGAATTCCGACAGAAGTTCTTCAAGCCTGTTGTCATCGACATGATCTGCTACCGCCGCTTCGGCCATAACGAGGGCGACGAGCCGTCCTTCACGCAGCCGATCATGTACCGTGAAATCCGCAATCATCCGTCCACGCTCGACCTTTACGGCGAGAAGCTGGTCGCCGAGGGCGTGTTGACGCGGGACGAAATCGAGGCCGAACGTCAGGCCTGGCGCAAGCATCTCGACAGCGAATATGACGCAGGCGTCAACTACAAGGCCAACAAGGCCGACTGGCTGGATGGTCGCTGGTCCGGTCTGAAGTCGGCAACTGGTGAAGTCGACGAGGCCCGTCGTGGCCAGACCGGCGTCAAGCTCGACGAACTCAAGGATATCGGTCTCAAGCTGACCGAAATTCCGGCAGGCTTCAATGTGCATCGCACGATCAACCGTTTCATCGACACGCGTCGCGCGATGATCGAAACCGGCGAAGGCGTCGATTGGGCCACTGCTGAAGCGCTTGCTTTCGGAACGTTGCTGCGTGAAGGCCACAAGGTGCGTCTGTCCGGTCAGGATTGCGAGCGAGGCACGTTCTCGCAACGCCATTCTGTGCTCTATGATCAGCAGACTGAATCGCGGTTTATCCCGCTCAACAATCTCGGCACCGGCAAGGTCCATTACGAGGTCATCAACTCGATGCTCTCGGAAGAAGCCGTCTTGGGCTTCGAATATGGCTACTCGCTGGCCGAGCCAAATGGCTTGACGCTCTGGGAAGCCCAGTTCGGCGATTTCGCCAACGGTGCCCAGGTCGTGTTTGACCAGTTCCTCTCATCGGGCGAGTCCAAGTGGCTGCGCATGTCCGGCCTCGTCTGCTTGCTGCCGCATGGCTATGAGGGTCAGGGTCCGGAGCACTCGTCGGCCCGTCTGGAGCGGTTCCTGCAGATGTGCGCTGAAGACAACATGCAGGTTGCCAACTGCACGACACCGGCGAACTACTTCCACATCCTGCGCCGTCAGATCCATCGCGACTTCCGCAAGCCGCTTGTGCTGATGACGCCGAAGTCACTGCTGCGTCACAAGAAGGCGGTCTCGAACCTGAGCGAACTGGCTCAAGGAACCACGTTCCATCGCGTGCTGTTTGACAGCGCCGAGACGAGCGACACCCAGACCACGATCAAGCTCGTGGAAGATGCAAAGATCCGTCGTGTTATCCTGTGCACGGGCAAGGTCTATTATGATCTGCTCGACGAACGCGAGAAGCGCGGCATCAATGATGTCTACCTGATGCGTGTCGAGCAGCTCTATCCCGTGCCATTGAAGGCGCTGGTCAAGGAGTTGGGCCGCTTCAAGGGTGCCGACATCGTCTGGTGCCAGGAAGAGCCGAAGAACATGGGTTCCTGGTCCTTTATCGAGCCTTACCTTGAGTGGGTGCTTGCTCACATTGATGCGACGACGAAGCGTGCACGCTACGTCGGGCGTCCTGCCTCTGCGGCCACCGCCGCTGGTCTGGCGTCCAAGCATCTTGCGCAGTTGCAGGCCTTCCTCGCAGACGCCTTCGCGTCCTGATCCTTCCCGACGGCTGAGGTGCAAGCCCCGCCGTCGTCATCCTGTCTTTGCCAATGAGAGATCCCCGACATGGCTACCGATATCAAGGTCCCGACGCTTGGTGAATCCGTCACCGAGGCTACCATCGCCCGCTGGTTCAAGAAGCCCGGCGACGCGGTCAAGGTCGACGAGCCGCTGGTCGAACTGGAAACCGACAAGGTATCCGTCGAAGTGCCGGCTCCGGCGAGCGGTGTCATCGAGTCGATCCTGGTCAAGGAAGGTGAGACGGTGGGCGTCGGTGCCCTGCTCGGCACGCTGACGGAAGGCGCGGCTGGCGCAAGCCCGGCTGCTCCCGTTGCGGCAAGCGCGCCTGCAGCGGTATCTGCCGCGGCTCCGGTAGCAACATCCACCTCGATGCCGCCGTCACCTGCTGCCGCCAAGCTGATCGCAGAAACCGGCGTGTCGGTTGACGCAGGGTCTGGCAAGCGTGGTCAGGTCCTGAAGGAAGATGTTCAGGCCGCTCTCGCCAATCCGCTGCCAACAGCTGCCAGTGTCAGCCTCTCGCCGACCCCTGCCCAGACGACACCTGTGATCGTCCGGGCGCCGTCGCCGCCGTCAGACTCGTCGCGTGAAGAGCGCGTCAAGATGACGAAGCTGCGCCAGACCATCGCCCGTCGCCTCAAGGATGCCCAGAACACCGCAGCCATGCTGACGACATTCAACGATGTCGACATGTCCGCCGTCATGGCGCTCCGCAGCCAGTACAAGGATCTCTTTGAGAAGAAGCATGGCGTGCGCCTCGGCTTCCTCGGTTTCTTCGTCAAGGCCTGCGTCAACGCGCTGAAGGAAATCCCGGCGGTCAACGGCGAGATCGACGGCACCGACATCATCTACAAGAACTATTACCACATCGGCGTGGCCGTTGGCTCCGACAAGGGTCTCGTGGTGCCGGTCGTGCGTGATGCCGATCAGCTGTCGATTGCTGGCATCGAGAAGAAAGTCGGCGAATACGGCAAGCTGGCGCGCGATGGCCAGCTCAAGATCGAGCAGATGCAGGGTGGCACCTTCACCATCTCGAACGGCGGCGTCTATGGCTCGCTGATGTCGACCCCGATCCTCAACGCACCGCAGTCGGCCATCCTCGGCATGCACCGCATCGAAGATCGTCCGGTTGTTCGCAATGGCCAGGTCGTCATTCGTCCGATGATGTATCTCGCTGTTTCCTATGATCACCGGATCATCGATGGCAAGGAAGCCGTCACCTTCCTCGTCCGCGTCAAGGAACAGATCGAAGATCCGCAACGCCTCGTCGTTGATCTGTAAGACGAGAGATTGCTGCATGCCGGTGGTGGCGCAATTCGATGGCATCAAGATTGAGTTCTATTTTGATGACCATCCGCCACCACATTTTCATGCCCGCTGCGCTGAGCATATTGCTGTCATTGAAATCAAGTCACTTCGGGTCATGAATGGTGGATTGCCGCCACGACAGTTACGGCAGGTGATTGACTGGGCAGCAGGTAAAGCGGACGATTTGCTGAGAGCGTGGTATCAGTGTCGTCTGAAGCAGCATCCGGGAGACATCCAGTGAGCGACATCCCCCGCATTCAATCGGCAGAGCCTGTTATCAATGGTGTCTTGAAAATCGTCTGGGACGACGGTTATGAAGCGGTCGTTGACGTGCGACCAATCATCGGCTCCGGAAAGATTTTTGCCTTTCTGAGTGATCCTGTCGCTTTCTCAAGCGTGCGTGTCGGCGAATACGGCAGTTCGGTCTACTGGCTGGATGACCAGTCGAATGTGATTGACTTCGGGACGGTGTCGATGCGTCAGCGCGCGGAAGCGCAGGCCGATATCCTTCGGGTCGCGATTTGAGGGATTCTCTGGTCACCAGTTTGAAATGTGTTGCAGTCGCGTAAGATCGACCAACCCCTGCGAAACTCATAATTAGGTCCCACGGTCCTGATTTGACCGATTGCCAACCCGAAAGACCCCTCAATGATCCCTGAAACCCCTACAGTCCTCGTCACCGGTGGTTCGCGCGGCATTGGTCGCGCCTGTGCGGTGATGGCCGCCGAAATGGGCCTGAGCGTCGTCGTCAATTATGTCGGCAATGTCGAGGCTGCCGACTATGTCGTCAGTGCGATCAACCTGTCCGGCGGACGGGCCATCGCCGTGCAGGGCGATGTGGGCGTTGAAGCCGATGTGCTGAAAATCTACGAGACGGTCGATGCCTTCGGCACGCTTGTGGGGCTGGTCAACAACGCGGGTGTCATTGACGTTGCGTCCCGTCTCGACGAGATGAGTGCCGCCCGGCTTGAACGCATGTTCCGCATCAATGTGATCGGCTCGATGCTGGTGGCGCGCGAAGCGATCAAGCGCATGTCGACGCTGCATGGCGGCATTGGCGGTGCGATTGTCAATGTGTCGTCGGCTGCCGCCTATCTCGGTGGTGGCGGGCAGTACGTCGATTATGCGGCTTCCAAGGGCGCAATTGATATCTTTACGCAAGGGCTTGCCAAGGAAGTCGCAGCCGAAGGCATTCGGGTCAATGCGGTGCGGCCCGGCATCATCGACACGGAAATCCACGCCTCGATTGGTCAGCCGGATCGCGTTGCCCAGATCCGCGACAGCCTGCCGATGAAACGCGAAGGCTCGGCGGAAGAAGTCGCGCGCGCAATCATGTGGCTCCTGTCCGATGACGCGTCTTATACCTCTGGCGCGATTTTAAATGTCACGGGCGCGCGATAAGACTGACTGAGTTTGCAATCCATAATCTGACGAAAAGGCAAGGCCATGGCTGAGACATATGATGTGATCGTGATCGGGACAGGTCCCGGCGGCTACGTGGCGGCAATTCGTGCAGCCCAGCTGGGTCTGAAGGTCGCGGTTGTCGAGAAGCGCAAGACACACGGAGGCACTTGTCTTAACGTCGGCTGCATCCCGTCCAAGGCGCTCCTGCACGCTTCCGAAATGTTCGAGGAAGCCTCGCACGGCTTTGCACCGCTCGGCATCAAGGTGACGCCAGAGCTCGATCTGCCAGCCATGATGAAGCACAAGCAGGAGACCATTGATGCCAACGTCAATGGTGTCGGCTTCCTTCTGAAGAAGAACAAGATCACGCCCTATTTCGGCACCGGCAAGATCATCAGCGCGGGCAAGGTTCTCGTCACGGCGGCTGACGGGTCCACCACCGAGCTTGAAACAAAGTCGATCATCATTGCCACCGGCTCGGATGTAGCCAAGCTGCCCGGCATTGTCGTTGATGAAGAGACGATCGTGTCGTCGACAGGTGCACTCGAACTGAAATCAGTTCCGAAGCGCATGACAGTGATCGGGGGCGGCGTGATAGGCCTTGAATTGGGCTCGGTCTGGAAGCGCCTCGGCGCCGACGTGACCGTCGTCGAATATCTGGACCGGATCCTGGCCGGCATGGATCTGGAAACCGCCAAGCAGGCACAACGGATCTTCGAACGGCAGGGCATCAAGTTCCATCTGGCGACAAAGGTGACCGGTGTTGCCAAGGGCAAGGACGGCTTGACCCTGTCGGTTGAGCCGGCAGCCGGTGGCGAAGCCGCGACCATTGGCGCCGATGTGGTTCTGGTTGCCACCGGTCGCGTTGCCTATACCGATGGCCTCGGACTGGATGAGGCGGGCGTCGTGCGCGACAATCGTGGCCGCGTTGAAATCGACGGCCATTTCCGCACGAACGTTCCGGGCATCTATGCCATCGGCGACGTCGTCAAGGGACCGATGCTGGCGCACAAGGCCGAAGACGAAGGCATGGCGCTTGCCGAGATTCTTGTCGGTCAGGCGGGGCACGTGAACTATGACGTCATCCCCGGCGTTGTTTACACACAGCCGGAAATCGCCTCGGTCGGCAAGACCGAAGAAGAACTCAAGGCCGCTGGCATCGCCTATACGGTTGGCAAGTTCCCGTTCACGGCCAATGGCCGCGCGCGGTCGGTCCGTCATACCGATGGCTTCGTGAAGATCCTCGCCGATGCGACAACCGACCGGGTGCTTGGTGCGCACATCATTGGTGCCGCAGCAGGCGAGTTGATCCACGAAATCGCGGTTCTGATGGAATTCTCGGGATCTGCCGAGGATCTGGCCCGCACCTGCCACGCTCATCCGACGCTGTCGGAGGCCGTCAAGGAAGCCGCGTTGAATGTGGCCAAGCGCGCGATCCACGTTTGATGCCTGCCTGACAAGCGGTGATGCCGAACGGGGTCACCGCATGACTGTTGCTCAGGCCTTGTTGCGTTCCAGCACATAGGTGCTGTGCACGGGCGTCACGCCAAGCCCCTTCAGGCGCGATGTCATGGAGAGTATGAGTTTGCCGTCATTGGTCGGTTCGATTGTGATCAAGCGATCAAACCGGCTCTGATCGTAGCGGGCGGTCATCTTGGCATTTTCACCGGGCCGCGTGGGCGGCACCCAGGTCACCGGCACTCTTTGCCAATCGCAGGAGAGGACATGCATGCAGCGGGCGACCAGCTGCAGTCCGAGTCCTGAGCCCGGACCATTGGTCTGGGACGCGGTTTTTGTCAGGGGGCCGGAGCAGGGGATCTGGATCTCGGCGGACAGGATGTCGCTGCCATCAGGTTTGGCCTTGTTGTACCAGCGACCCGCCAGCTCCTGACCGATACAATTGGCGTTGGCCGAACTGGTTGCCGGGGTTCCACCGAACAGGCCCAGGCCGAAAAGACCGATCCCGAACACAAGACATGCCCAGAACAAGGAACGTCGACGCGATTTCAGCATGCTGCGCATAGCCTGGCCCCCACAATCTGGCATGGGAAGTATGCGGACCAGCGATTTAACAAACATTCAAAATGGTGACGGCTAAACATAAAATTTTATAGATTTATGTGCCTGGGCGTTAACGGGTGTCGCGATCGAGCTGCCTGATTTGCAATTCTTTCGATTTTGACCCTCAAGCGCCTGGAACAGCGTTTTCAGCTATCCCGAAGTGCAGTTCCAGCAGATGACTTGATTCTGCGTCTTGGCAGGCTGTTTTGCCGCGGCGCTCTTGCGCTTGTGCCATGCTTTCGCTAACCGATAGCAGACTAGCGACGTTGCCCGGATGGGGTTGCCCGGGTTGGATCTGGTCGAGATGCAGGGATGGTCATGCCTGGTGATTGTCAGCTTGCTCGCGAGGTGGATGGACGTCCGTGTGTTGATGCCGTGATCGCACGGTGAGGCCACACGAATCGGACTTATGACGACGGGAACGGGAGAATTCCAATGACCTATGTGGTCACTGACAATTGCATCAAGTGCAAATATACGGATTGCGTGGAAGTGTGTCCGGTCGACTGCTTCTATGAAGGCGAAAACATGCTCGTCATTCATCCTGATGAGTGCATTGATTGTGGTGTTTGCGAGCCCGAATGTCCGGCAGGCGCAATCAAGCCCGATACAGAATCCGATCTGTCGAAATGGCTCGCGTTGAATGCCGAATATGCGGCGATCTGGCCGAATATCACGACGAAGATCGAGCCACCGGCTGACGCAAAGGACTATGACGGGGTAGCGGATAAGCTTACGAAGTTTTTCTCGCCCAACCCACCAAAAAATTAATAATCATTTAATCTGTAAATAAAGATCGATGATCTTCAATCCCGGTGGATGGCGACTCACCGGGATTTTTTCATCGAAATCAACCTTCATCCAAGACAAAACTTTTATTTTCTCCGTTTGTGTGGTAAAAGCGCTGCTACAGTCGAATACACCCTAACCGGAGCTCTCACATGGAGAGAATTGTGTGTGTCTGCATGAGCGTTGTTTGGCTCCCAGTGACACGGTCCGGTGAAGTGAATTTCCGAAACGACTGACTAACTCCGGCAAGACGTTCTGGTCCTACGCCATCGGCGGGGCAGTAGGTTTTGTCGCGTTGACCGCTAGCAAGAGGCCTGGTGCTTCCGGCGGCGGTTCCTTTATGCGCCAAATGGCGCTATCCGCAGGAGTAAACGGCGTTATGGCCATGGCAACGAAGAAGACGTCTCAGCAGCGTAATGGTTTCAAGGCTGGCGAATACATCGTTTATCCGGCCCATGGGGTAGGGCTCATATCAGGGATCGAAGACCAGGAAATCGCCGGTTACAAACTGGAATTGTTTGTCATCTCCTTTGAAAAGGACAAGATGACGTTGCGCGTTCCGATTTCGAAGATCGCGACGGTTGGCATGCGCAAGCTCTCGGAGCCTGCGGCAGTCAAGAAGGCGCTCGATACCGTCAAGGGACGCGCCCGCGTCAAGCGCACCATGTGGTCGCGCCGGGCCCAGGAATATGAAGCCAAGATCAACTCCGGCGATCTGATCGCCATCGCCGAGGTCGTGCGTGACCTGTTCCGCGCTGATACCCAGCCGGAACAGTCCTATTCCGAGCGGCAACTGTATGAGGCTGCCCTCGATCGCATGGCACGTGAAGTCAGCGCCGTCAGCAAGATCTCCGAGACGGAAGCCGTTCGCCTGATCGAACAGAGCCTGATGAAGAATCCGCGCCGCTCTGCCAAGCCCGATGGCGAGGCCGAGGCCGAGGTCGATGCCGATTTCGTCGAAGACGAGCAGGAAGAAGCTGCATAATCAGCGGTCTGTTCATCGCAGATATGTCAAAAGCCCGGGGCGATCCCCGGGCTTTTCGCATTCAGATGCCCAGGGCAAATAGGCACACTTGGTCACACGGGACTACTGCCCCTGCAGCAATCGTTCGAGATAATCCAGTTCCAGCCTTGGGCGCATGGACTCGCTCAGGCGTTGGCGGATGGCGTCCAGGACTTCGCGGGCGCGTTGCGTATCGATCTCGTTGGGCACCTTGACGGAACTGCCGTCCTGCGGCCCGTTGGCCCGTCGCGAGCGCCCAAGCGGATCCTCGCCGTTTGCTTGCCCACCTTGCGTCATGCCGCTGCGGCCCTTGCCCTGGTTTTGTGACATCTGCTCCATCAGCTTTTTGGCACCATCGCGCAGATGATCAAGCGCGCGCCCCTGCGCGTCGACGGCATCCTCGGTCGATCCATCGCCGAGTGCGTCCTTCGCGTCACCCATCGCTCCGCCAGCTCTGTCCAGCGGGTTGTCCTCGTCGCTGGACTGATCGCCGCCGGGCTTCGCCTGCCCCTGCTTGCCAGCGTCTCCATCGCCCGGCTTTTTCTGGGGCTTCTGGCCAAGGCCTTGCTGGGATAACTGATCCTGCAAGCTCTTGAGGGCCTGGCGCAGATCGCTCTGGTTGTTTTCGAGGTCCTTCAGCGCCTGCTGAAGCTGGTCAGGCGTCAACGGTGTGTCGTCGCCTTTCTCGCGGCCATTTTGCTGGTCGGTGTCATGCCCCTTGCGACCGAGACGGTGGGTCTTATCCATCAGCTTCTGTTGTCGCTGGATCATGTCTCCGAGCTTGTCGAGCGCCTGATTCTCCTCGGATTGCTGCTGATCGCCGTCTTGCTGACCATCCGCATTTTGCAGATTTTCCATCATGCGCTGCAGTTCGCTCAACATCTCGCGCGCCGCATCGCGGGACCCGGTCTTGGAGAGGGTCTCGATGCGGTCAAGCATGCGGTTGATGTCCCGCTGCTGCAGGATCTTCTGGTTTGCTGACGGTTGACGCAGCAGTGCCGGGTTCCGTCGCGCGGCTTCGGCGAGTTCATGCATGTAGCTGTCGAGCGCTTTGCGCAGCTCCTGTGTCAACCGGGCAATGTCCTGATCCGATGCCCCCTGATCAAGCGCCTTCCGCAACGCCTCTTCGGCATCGCGGACGTCCTTTTCTGCCTGACTGAGATTGCCGTTTTCAATGCCGATGGCCACGTCCCACATGAATGCGACGATATCGCGCAAGTGATCATCGGATTTGGCGGCCAGCAGATCCCGGTAGATCTTGGAGACGCCGAGATAGATCGCCGAGGACTCGTAAAAATGCTCGGGCGCAATCAGCAGCGCGTCAAATGCATCATCCACCTGCGGCTGGCGGTTTGCGTCCAGCGCGAGGAACCGTCGCTGCTCGACGATCGCGCGCGCTAAGGGCTTACTGAAACCGCGCGCCGGCAGCATGACCTCCTTGGTTTCGGATTGGCCCTCGATGCCCGCTTCATTGCGTGCCACGAGTGTCAGCCGCACCTTTCCGCCAGCCCATGGATGCGACGTCAGATCGTGAAAGCTGGTGACCTGGCCAGATTTTGCGTGGCCGGAGGGGAGCGACAACGGATAGTCGGGTGCCGCGACGATTGGTCGCACGCTTGCGGCATTCGTTGTAATCGCGAAACTGCCCGGCGACGGCTCGAAATGTGCCTCTGCACCCACAACGCCATAGTCGTCGGCGACCTCATACGTGATCTTCAGCGTTCCGGACGCCTGCGCCTCCGGTTCACCGACAAACTTGATCGTGGGTGGCTTGTCCGGGATCACGGAAAAGCGCCAATGCGCCAGTGGTGTTCCGCCGCGCGTGATCTCGATGGCGCTGGAGGTTGCAAGCCGCATCTCGAACTCGATCGGACTGGCCTGCTTGTTGCCCTGTGCGGATGATGTCTCGCGGTCGGCTTGCCTGGGCACAAGCGGCGTTGTCTGGTTTGACCCGAGATCTGTCGTCGTGACCTGCAAGGGGACCGAGGTCGCCATGCCGGATGCACGGAGCATCAGGCTTGAGCCGGCGGGAACATGGATCGTACCGTCTTGGTCCGATGCTGCTCCGTCCCCAGCTGTGAGCAAGATCGCAGGCTTGCCAGTATAATCCGGAGGGGTCACCCAGGCATCGAGCCGCGCTTCGATGGTCGCGCCCTTGCTGAAGGGTCGAAAGGCCTTGAGGATCGGGTCGAGCTTTGCGTCACCAGCGGCGAAATAGCCGACAAACAACAAGAGCGCGACGATCACTCTCAACCCGTAGATATCGCGCCGATCCAGTTGCGGTGCGGGGAAACCGGTTTGCAAGGGGCCAATGCTCGCGGCCAGGCGGGCGCGATGGGCGGTCCAGAGCGCCTGCGTGACCGGATCGGCGGTCTCGGGTAACCGATCCCCCAATGTTTGCAGGGGCCGATTTTCCAACCCGGTGGCTTGTTCAAGACGGGCAAGTCCATCCTCCCGCGTCGGCAGCCGCAGTCCCCGAAACACCCAGAAGGAAGCCACGAAGCTGATCGCGAACAGCATCAGGCCCGCAATCCGCGCCATGTCCGGCAGGAGCACCCACAGGCCGATCCACGAGACAGCAACGAATGTGAGCGCGAATCCGAGTGGCCAGACGAGCCGTGGCCAGAGATCTTCCCAAAACAGCACGGCTCTGGCCCGCACCACGCCGCTGCCGATCCGGTCGGTCAGATCATCCATCGCCGCGTATGTGTCAGGGGTTGCTGTCCTGTTGTCTGTCAAGTCCTGCTCCGGGCGACATTGCCGTGAAAGGCTGATCTCGCGTGATTTTCAGTCAAGGTCCGTGCCAGTAAACCGTCTTTCAGGAGCATCGGCAGGCGGCCTTTTCCTGTCGGCGCTTTTCACGATGTGCTCGTCTGAGCAAGCGGCTCAGAGCAAGGGATCGAGCACAAATGTCCCTGCGGGCTTCTTTGGCTTGTCCTGTGTCGCCGGCTTTTGCGGCAGATTGAGGCCCGGAACCAGTTGGTTCTGTGTCGTATCCGCTTTGACCACGGGTTCGCCCGTGTCGAATTCCGGCGCACCCTTGCGACCACAGCCCGACAACATCAAGCCAGCCGCGATGATTGCGACGAAACCCGATCCACGCATCAGTAATGCCGCCGACTGACGGCCAGATCGTTGGGCAGGATGAGGCCATAAGGTTGCAAAGACGTTCAAATCAGGTCTCCCGACTTTGTCGCATCATACTTGAACCAGCGCTCGACGCCAGATCGCCCCAGCCACTTGCGTCCGAAAAAGCTCGACTGAATTCCGAACAGCGGGCGAATTGCATCAGCCACGCAGCTTGTCCAGCCACAAGCTCGCCGCTGCTGTCACGTTGACGGGCGCGGTCCCGCCGTAACTTGTGCGGCTTGTGACCGAATTATCGACGCCGAGAACCGCGTAAACGCGCTCGCCGATCCCCGCATGGACCGATTTCATCTGCTCCAGCGAGACGTCTTCAAGCCCGATCCCGGCATCAGAGGCAATGCCGACGATGCGACCGGTCACATGATGGGCTTCACGGAACGGTAGTCCGAGGTCGCGCACCAGCCAGTCGGCAAGATCTGTCGCCGTCGCATAGCCGGACCCGGCTGCGGCTCGCATGGCGTCCTTGTTGGCGGTCATGTCGCGCACCATGCCCGTCATGGCTGCCACCGACAATGACGTTGCTGCCAGCGCGTCAAATGTCTGTTCCTTGTCTTCCTGCATGTCCTTCTGATAGCTGAGCGGCAAGCCCTTCATCACCATCAGCAGCCCATTGAAGGCACCGGCAATCCGGCCAATCTTGGCACGCACAAGCTCGGCTGCATCCGGATTGCGCTTTTGCGGCATGATCGACGACCCCGTCGAGAACGCATCCGAGAGCCGCACGAAGCGGAACTGGGCCGTCGACCAGATCACGATTTCTTCAGCAAGACGAGAGAGATGCATGGCGAGGATCGAGGCCGTGGACAGGGCCTCAAGCGCATAGTCACGGTCAGAGACGCTGTCGAGCGAGTTCGCCGTTGGTCGGTCAAACCCGAGCGCGGCGGCGGTCATGTGCCGATCAATCGGGAACGAAGTGCCTGCCAGAGCCGCGGCACCAAGCGGGCACTCGTTCAGCCGCTGGCGCGCATCCCGGATGCGACCGCGATCCCGTGCCAGCATCTCGACATAGGCAAGCAGGTGATGGCCGAAGGTGACGGGCTGCGCGGATTGCAGGTGCGTGAAGCCGGGCATGACGGTATCGGCGTTGGCGAGCGCCTTTTCCGCAAGTGCCAGCATCAGGTCGGACACCTGCGTCTCCAGGTGATCGAGCGTATCGCGCACCCAGAGCCGGAAATCGAGTGCGATCTGATCATTGCGGGAGCGCGCGGTATGCAGGCGTCCAGCCGCTGGCCCGATGATCTCGGCCAGACGTGACTCAACGTTCATGTGGATGTCTTCGAGCGAGCGCTTGAACACAAAGTGCCCGTTGTCGATTTCGATCTTGACCGCCTCAAGCCCTTCGAGAATCTTCGCGACATCGTCCGATGAAATGATGCCCTTGGCTCCCAGCATGGTCGCATGGGCCTTTGAGCCTGCGATATCCTGCGTGTAGAGCTTGCGATCATAGCCGATGGAGGCATTGATCTCTTCCATGATGGCGTCGGGTCCAGACGAAAACCGTCCGCCCCACATCCGGTTGGCCGTATCACCGTCGCTCATGTTGTTCCTTTGTCTGTCCTGTCGGGCAATCACGCTGATGTTCTGTCAATAACCACAAAGTGATGCGGTCGTCGCATCGATTTTGTGTCGCGCACCATGCTATCTGCGTACAGCCTGTATCAAATTCTGTGGCGGGACCGAAATCCTTTTCAGATTTTGCAGCAATCGAGATGAGTCTTATGGCCGATGACATGCCCCCAACGCAACCCGACACCCAAGAGGCTCAACGCCCGGGATCAAGCCGAAGGTGGCTTCTGATACCAATTGTCGGTGCTATCGTGGCCGGCGTTGGTCTGGTTTACGGGCTGACGGGATTTCGTGGCAAATCAGGCTTTGACGATAGCACGACGCCTTGTGCGGGAACTGCCGACATCATCGAACGCGTGAAGCCGACCATTCATGGCGAGGTCGCGGCGCTGATCCCGGCGACCGCCCCGCTCAATGTCTCGCAGCTGAGCTTTCGTCGCGCCGATGGCTCGCCGGCAACCGTGGCCGACTGGGCCGGAAAGATCGTTCTCCTGAACCTTTGGGCCACGTGGTGCGTCCCATGCCGGGCGGAAATGCCCGCGCTCGACCGCTTGCAGGCCGCGCTTGGGTCGAAGGACTTTCAGGTGCTGACGATCAATGTCGATACGCCGAACGCGGGCGACAAGCCGAAGCGCTTCCTTGAGGAGATCGGTGTCAAGTCACTCGGCTTCCAGTCGGATCCGACGCTCGGTGTCTTCAAGGCACTGGAAAAAGTCAGCCGCAGCCGTGGCTTGCCGACGACCATGCTGATCGATGGCAAAGGCTGCGAGATCGGCACCATGTATGGACCGGCCAGTTGGGACAAGCCGGACGGCCAAAGGCTGATCGCCGCAGCCCTCGGGCGCTGAGGATAACTCAACGCCGCTGGAATTCCGGTGCCATCAGGAGCAGGGCGATTGCCTGCTGACGGCTCTCGGCCCGCTGCAATGCCTGTAATGTGTCACCGGAAAGCGAAGCACCAAACAGGTCCCTGGCCAGACCCGGCACGTCGCGCTGCCCGGCGAAACGACGGCCTATTTCATCTGCCCAGTCGAGACGTTGCAGCATGGCCGCCGTGCCGTTCCAGTCTTCGTTGTCGTCCCAGCCTTTCGGGCTCTGGACTTCCCAGGTCCGCTGACCCAGGAGATTGAGGATACGTTCCACGACGCCCCATGGCGGCGCGACATCGAGTGCGCGACCGGCCGCAACGGTATAATCCCATGGCGGCAAGGTTCTGAGCGGCTGCGGTGTCCATGCGCTTTCAGTTGCGACCATCGTCTTGATGACTTCGCCGAGTTGGCCATCCGTCCGGCGAAAGGTTTCCACCATCTGGTCGATGAGTGGTTGCGGCGGATTAGGCCCGATGAAATGCCCGGCGAGCTTGGTTGCCAGAAATTTCGCGGTCGAGGGATGCCGGGCCAGATCGTCGAGCACGTGGTCAAGCTGGGAGATGCCCGGCTCGTCATACCGCTTTCCGAGGACTTCGATCGGGCCGGGTTCATGGGTTTCGGGCAGGAAAACGGTGGTTCCGGGTGCGACCGATTCCATGTCGGTCACCGTCCATCCGGTCAGCACCTTGGCAAAGTTGGTGACGTCCGTCTGGGTATATCCCCCGCTGACGCCCATCGTATGCAATTCCATGGTTTCGCGGGCGAGATTCTCGTTCAATCCGCGAGAACGCCAGCGTCCGACAAGCGAGTTTGGTCCCACGGACCCGCGATTATCCAGATAGATCTGCATGGCGGGATGATGAGCGACTGCCCCCAGCATGTCACGGAATCGGCCAAGTACATGCGGCCTGATCACTTCCCGCTCATAGGCTCCTGCTGAAGCGCGGACCAACTGATCCTTGTTGATGGCGATGCAGAAATGGTTCGACCAGAACCAGACCAGCCGTTCGACCAGCGGGGCGGGCGATGTGAGTGCGCGCTTGTAACGGCTCTCGACTTCGCCTTGATAGATTGGCCCGGCAGGATCGGGCGGTCGCACGACCGGCGTCGGGGCAACGGGCGCTGTTGTCGGCGTCAGCGCAGCTTGCTTTTGCGGCAAGACGGTCTTTGCATCCGTCATCATTGCAGGTGTTGGGGCGGCTGTTGCGACCGGCTGTGGGGGAGCCATTTTCGCAGCGATCGCATTCTCGATCTGGTAACGGCGCGCGATCAACAGGGCTTCGTGGCTGGAAACCTGAGTTGGCTGCAAAGGCTGCGACGACGTGACCGGAGCCGATTGGGCCCCTAATTGTTCGAGGACCGCGCCACGCGGATCAGCTGTCACGGCCTGAAGTTCACCGGGTCTCGGACCGAGACCAAAACGCTTGACGACTAAAATCGGGGGAAATGGCATGTCATTCCCTTTGCTTGTCTGAAAATAAATGGAATTGGCGGACGGTAAGCCCGCATGGAACTTTTGATGTCAATTGTATGCGAGCACATCTGAACGATCGCTGAACTCTGCGGCAAGACTATGTTTGCAAAAAGGCTGATTTCAGCCAAGCGCAGACAACATCTATCGGCCACTTCAGGGTGTGACGATCACTTTGCCCATGACCTTGCGGCTGGCAATCTCACCAAGCGCTGCGGCTGTTTCCGCCAACGGATAGATGCGATGAATGTGCGGTTTCAATTCGCCTGCCACGGTCCAGTCCATCAGGCGGCGAAAGTTGTCGGCAAAGGCTTCGGGTTCACGCACCATGAAATCGCTCCAGAACACGCCGCGAATATCAGCACCTTTCAAGAGCAACAGGTTGAGCGGAATCTTCGGGATCTGACCTCCGGCGAACCCGACCACGAGATGACGCCCGCGCCACGCGAGCGCCCGGATCGCCGGCTCTGAAAACCGGTCACCAACGGCATCATAGACGATGTCGACACCAATACCGTCCGTCAGGGCCTTCAATCGCTCCTTCAGGTCCTCGGTCTCATAGTCGATGGTTTCATCGGCGCCTTTGTCGCGGCAGAACTGCAGCTTTTCAGGCGATGAGGCGCAGGCGATCACCCGACCACCCAACAGCTTGCCAATCTCGATGGCTGCCGAACCGACGCCTCCTGAAGCGCCCAGAATGGCGAGCACGTCACCATTTGCCATCTCACCGCGATCCGAGAGGGCGTGCAGCGTCGTTCCGTAGGTGATTGCCAGCGAAGCTGCCAGTTCGAACGACAGGCCATCCGGCATTTCGATGAGATCTTCCTCTGAGATCACCATCTTTTCGCGGCAGGCACCATATTTGACATAGGCCGCGACGCGCGCACCCGGTTTCGCCCAATCGCAGTCCGGTCCCACGCTTTCGATCACCCCCGCCAGTTCGCCGCCCGGTGAAAAGGGGCCGGTGGGTTTGATCTGGTACTTGTCCTGAATGATCAGCGTGTCGAAGAAATTGAGGCCGATGGCCTTGATCGCCACGACGACCTCGCCGGGACCGGCCACAGGCTCTTCGATGTCTTCGAGCCGCAATGTCTCGGCAGGTCCGAATTCCCGACACACGATCGCTTTCATGCACGCCTCCCCAGGCACTTCATCCCGCAGCGTCGTACCATAACCCCCGCAAATCGGGAAAGCACTGCTTTCCATGAGCGTCAGGCGGTAAGCGTGCGTTGGCTGATCAATCTTGGTGCCGAGTTGTTGCAATCCCTCAGCCTGACACGCGCCCGATAGCAGGCTGTTCACTTGATTGCAGCCTGGCGGCGACGGCTTCGGCGGCTGAAAAGACGCGGATGAAGTTGCCGCTCATCAACGCTTCCAGATGGGTATCCGACCAGCCCCGCTCGATCAGTTCCGCAATGAGATACGGGAAACGGCTGACGTCTTCGAGGCCCTCGGGAGTTGGTCCACCGAAGAAATCGGATCCGATGCCGATATGGTCGTGCCCGACATGGGCCACCAGGTAATCGATATGATCGGCCAGCTGCTTCAGCGTCACCTTCGGTTTTGGTCCCAACTCGGCGGTACGGCTGGCGACGGCCGACGACCAGTTCAGGTCCGACCGCGTCTTGCCGAATGCGTCCTTCATCGGTTTCATCCAGTCGAATGCCGCCTGACTGATGAAATCGGGGACGAATGTCGCCATGATGATGCCGCCGTTGGCGGGGATCCGGTCGAGCACGTCATCGGGCACATTGCGTGGATGACTGCACAGGCTGAAGGCGTTGCAATGGGTGAACAACACCGGCGCCTTCGTGTGGTCGAGCACCTGCCGCATCGTCGTGTGCGATGTGTGGGAGAGGTCGACCATCAGGCCGAGCCGGTTCATTTCATGGATGACGCGCACGCCGAAATTGGTCAGCCCGCCATGCCGTTTGACGTCGGTCGTCGAATCCACCCAGGAAATTGTCTCATTATGGCACAGCGTCATGTAACGCGCGCCGAGACGATAAAAGATCGAGAGGATTTCGAGGCTGTCTTCGAGCCCGACGCCGCCTTCGACCGCGACAAAGCTCGCGATCTTTCCTGCCGCCTTTGCGCGGGCGATGTCCGATGATGTCAGTGCCGGCATGAAGATGTCGGGGTAAGCCTCGTTCATCCGGTGGATCAGGGCGATCTGTTCCAGCGTCGTGCGCAGCGGATGCGGCGTATTGGTTGCGATGTACGCCGCCCAGAATTGGGCGGAGAGGCCACCGGCCCGGAGCTTCGGGATGTCGGTATCGCGACCGGACAGGTCCTGATCCAGTCGCGATTGCGCGAGATCGCCGCCGCCGTTGCGCGGATATCGCAGGACATATGGCAGGTCATTGTGCCCGTCGACCATGGGTGTACGGGCGATCAGGTCGCGTGCATGCGCCAGCGCATCGGATGAGGTCGTTTCAAGCGTCCGTGGGTGTGACATGGGTCCATTTCTCCAACTGGCGGCACGAAACACAGTCTTTGCGCGTAATCCCAATCGTTTCAAGTTTCATCCTGCCCAACTCTTGCCCAGTTCTGGACAGATGACAGAGGACCTTCGCTCGGAATGGCGTCAGCCCGGTCGCGATCTCGAAACGTGTTGTGTGCCGATCTCGTACGTCTGGCAACTGCTTGGTAACCAGATCGTGCTTGATTGAAGCTGAATGTGTCCAAGACAAGTTTATCGGCCTGCATCATGTTTGGCAGGCAAAACAGGAAGACCGACCGACCATGAAGACCCTTCGTCTGGCCGTTATGGCAAGCCTCGCACTGGCAATTTCCGCTCCGTCCGCTTTCGCAGAGGGCACGCAACGCGTTCTCCTGCAATCCAAGGACTGGCGGGCTGTCGTCGATCAGGACGCAAAGGGCAAGATTTGCTACGCGATTGCCAAACCGGCCAAGCTGGAACCCACCGCACTGAAGCACGGCGATGTCTCCTTCTTCGTATCCTCGCGCCCGAACCAGAAACTGCACAATGAACCCAGCGTTCTCGTCGGCTATCCCCTGAAGGAGAACAGCAAGGGCGTGGCTGATGTCGACGGCAAGAAATATCCGACGATGTCGAGTGGCAGCAGCGCCTGGCTCGAGACACCTGCCGATGAAGGCAAGTTTCTGGACGCCATGAAGAAGGGCAAGAAACTCACCGTCGCCCTTGAATCCGCGCGTGGCAGTGCGACCCACTACGAATTCTCGCTTGATGGTCTCGGCGGTGCCCTCGACGCAGCGGCCAAGGAATGCAAGTGACGTTGACTTAACGGATGAGCAATCAACTCACGCCCAGCATCCATGCGCCGCGCGCAGTCACCACGATCCCCATGATGAGCACGAGGCTGCCGGAGAGATAGGGCAGGCGGTTCGCCCAGGCGCTGAAGCCGGACCAACTGCTTTCGGCCTTGCGTGCGCCCCAGGCCGCCACGACGCCGACACTGACGAGCGTGATGGCAAGCCCGAATGAGAAAGCCCCCACCATCGCCATGCCGAGTGTCACGGCCTTCAATTGCAGGCAAATGAGCAAGACGGCAATCGCTGCGGGACAAGGCAGCAAGCCGCCAGTGAAGCCGAACCAGAGTATTTCAGCGTTCGTGACCGAACTGCGCCCAGCAAATTTCGCCTCGATCTCCCGCCGGTGTGCGGCCGCATGGGCGTCCTCATCGTCGTGATCATGATCATCATGCATGGCGTGTGCGTGGTCATGGTCGTCATGTGCATGGTCATGATCGTGATGATGGGCGTGATCGGCGTGGTCGTGCCCATGTTCGCCTTCGAAGATCTGCCAGAGCAGCCGTGCGGCGAGCGCGATGATCATCAGACCCGAAATCAGCACCAGCCACGGCTCGGCCTTTTCGACAATCAGGGCATCGCCCAGTTGGAGGCCGATCACGGCCAGGGCCCAGACAATAATGGTGTGACCAATTGCCGCAGCCAGTCCCAGCAACACCGCCTGCCAGACGGTTCCGCGAATGGCGATGATGAAAGCTGCCATCAGTGATTTCGAATGGCCGGGTTCGAGCGCATGGAGCGCGCCGAGCAGCACGGCAGCTGGCAGGTAGATCCACGGGTTGGTCGAGCCAGCCTGAATGATTTGAACGAGATCCGGCATGGTGCTGTCCTGCGTGGCGTCAGAGATATTTGGCGAGTTGCTTGAGTTCACTGAGCATGGCGCGCGGCTCACGCTCATCGGTCAGGCAATGTTCGATATGGTCGTGGATCAGTTCTTTCTTCGCATTGCCAAGCGCGGCTTCCACAGCATGAAGCTGCTGGGCGAGATCAAGGCAAGGGCGCCCATCTTCCATCATCGCTATGACAGATCGAAGATGCCCCTCGGCGCGCTTCAGTCGCTTCAGGATGTCGGGATGGGACGTGTGCTCGGTCATGCAGATATCCTATCAGGGGGGATAGGATCAGTGCAAGCCGCAAAAATGAAATCGGGGTTGTGATGGGCTTCTCGCTCACAGGACCCGGAGGCCGCACCCGATGGCCGATTGCGGCAAGGTTGCCGACAGAAACGGCATGGCTCATGGCGACAATATGGTCTAAACGGTACCTGAACAGGTCCATGACAAGCGAAATGACAGTTGGTCTCCAAACGCCCCGGGCTGGCGCATTGGAGCGCCGGAAGAAAGTCCCCCAAGATGGTTGTTGGTGTGCACCAAGATGAGAAGATCAATCTCCGCGTCGAGATGGTGCTGCTCGTCGTGCTCGCGTTGATCTGGGCGACCTCCTATACGTTCATCAAGCTTGGCGTGGCGACGATCCCGCCGATCACGTTGATTGCAGGGCGCACGTTGATTGCCGGGGGCGTGTTGCTGGTCGTCTTGTGGATGCGCGGTATCGCCATGCCGATGGACAGAGCCATCTGGCGACGGTTCTTTCTTCAGGCTTGCCTCAACAGTGTCGTGCCCTTCACGCTGATTGCCTGGGCCGAGCAATCAGTCGATGCCGATCTCGCCGTCATCCTCAATGCGACGACGCCGATCTTCACCTTTCTGTCCGCCGTTTTTGTGACGCGCCATGAGCATGTCACGCTGCGCGCCGGTCTTGGCGTTGCCTTTGGCCTGGCTGGTGTCACGATCATTGTCGGGTTTGACGCCCTCGGCGGGATCGGCCGCGAAATCTGGTCACAGTTGGCCATTGTGCTCTCAACCATCTGCTACGCAGCAGCTGTCATTTACGGTCAGTCGTTCAAGGGGGTCGATTCCATGATTCCGGCTGCAGGCTCGCTCATGGCGGGAGCCGTGATCCTGACGCCTCTGTCGCTGATCGTAGATCGTCCGTGGACGCTCCATCCCTCGATGACCTCGATCTGGGCACTGGTCTGCCTTTCTGTCATCTCGACGGCCCTCGCGCTGGTCATCTATTTCCGGCTGATGAAGACCATCGGACCGGTTCGCGCGACATCGCAGGCCTTCCTCAGGGTTCCCTTCGGCGTTGCGCTGGGAGCCTTCGCCCTCGGGGAATCGCTGAACTGGACGGCGTGGGTCGGCTTTATCTGCGTGCTTGTCGGTGTTGGGGCCATGACGTTGGGTCCGGTCGGAGGCGCGAAGCCATCCGCTGCCGGAAAGGCTGCATAAGGCGGACTTGCCTCACTTCACACGTACCCATTCGCAAAAGGCAGGATTTGGGGTAAGTCTGTTGCCTGGTGCCCCCGTGTTCAGGGCCAAGAACCGACGATTGAGAGATCCCATTCCATGACTTTGGCGAGTCCCGACAGCCTGACCGGTACACCTTCAGCCATTCCGATGCTGCATGGCATCATGAAGGAAGCGGAGACGCAGCCCAAGCGTGACGCGAAGCCCTCGCTCATCGGCATGAACCGGGATGAGATCGGCATAGCCTTGCGTGGGATCGGCCTTGAAGATCGCCAGATTCGCATGCGTACCGCGCAACTCTGGCACTGGATGTATTTGCGCGGTGCATCCTCCTTTGATCAGATGACCAATGTCTCCAAGGACATGCGGGTCCAGCTGGAACAACATTTCGCGATTGGCAGGCCGGAGATCGTCACGGAACAGGTCTCGGTGGATGGTACACGCAAGTGGCTGCTGCGCTTTCCGCCGCGTGGAGCAGGGCGGCCGGTCGAGGTCGAAACCGTCTATATCCCCGAGGAAGGGCGTGGCACGCTTTGCGTCTCGTCGCAGGTGGGCTGCACCCTGACCTGCTCCTTCTGCCATACCGGTACACAGAAGCTGGTACGCAACCTGACGGCGGAAGAAATCGTCGGCCAAATCATGGTGGCGCGTGACCGGTTGGGCGACTTTCCGCTCGCGACCTCCACCGATCCGAAGGCGGCTGTTCCCTCGGAGGGTCGGCTTGTATCGAACATTGTCATGATGGGCATGGGCGAGCCCTTGCTGAATTTCGAGGCTGTGCGCGATGCCTTGCAGGTGGCGATGGACGGCGATGGCCTGTCGCTGTCACGTCGCCGGATCACCTTGTCGACATCCGGGGTCGTTCCGATGATCCCGCGCGCTGGTGCCGAGATTGGCACCTTGCTCGCGATTTCGCTCCATGCCGTGCGTGACGATCTGCGCGACGAGCTTGTGCCCCTGAACCGGCGCTACAAGATTGCCGAACTCATGGACGCCTGTCGTGAGTATCCGGGACTGTCGAACGCCCGGCGAATCACTTTCGAATATGTGATGCTGGCCGGTGTCAATGATTCGGTTGCCGATGCGCGCGAACTCGTCCGTCTCCTGAAGGGCATTCCGGCCAAGATCAATCTGATCCCCTTCAATCCCTGGCCCGGATCTCAATATGAATGTTCCGACTGGGACACGATTGAAACCTTCGCCGAAGTCGTCAATCGGGCGGGTTACGCCAGTCCGATTCGCACGCCGCGTGGTCGCGATATTCTTGCGGCCTGCGGACAATTGAAATCGGCTTCCGAGAAAATGCGCGCCACCGAACGGCTCGCTCTTGCGGCCATGGTTGGTGGCAATGGTGAAGACTGAACCAGTGCTGACGCTTCTATAACCTTGGCATTTTGCCCGACTTCGGTATGGTCGCACAAACGGTTCGCTTCCCAAGTCCGGTATCGATCGATGACCCAGTCTGGTTCCAGCCGCCCAAATAGGCCGACCTCGTCAGCAGTTGCAGGCGGACGGCTGGGGAAGATCATTCGCGGATATGTCGGGGCATGTTTCGTTGCCGCATGGGCCCTGCCATTTGGCTTGATTTTGGAAGATGTCCTATCCGGGCATCATATCGGCGGGCGGTTTTCTGATTTTGGCGTTGTTGTCGGGGGAATTTTTGTTGTGGTGCTCGTGAGTGCAGCTCCACTTGCGACGGCGGCGATCATGATTGCTGAATCGATTGTGATCCGGGCAATCGCTTATTATCTTGCCTTTGGTGCCTTCATCGGGTTGATCATTGAACTGGGTGCAATCCTGCTTGTCGGCCCATCGCCCAAAACGCTCAACGTTCCACTGTTGCTTCTGGTCGCAATCGTTGGCGCACTGGCCGGTGCCGTCTACTGGTTCCTTGCGGTTCGCCAGACCCGACCTGCCGACCCGAAAGTTGAGTGATGGCTGATACGGGCGGTATCCCGCTTTTCCTGACGATCCTGTGGCGCCTGATCGTCGTGACGACAGGCTTTTGTGTCGCGATTGTTGCGGCAGGCCTTGTCCTTGCCTGGGCAATCGGACACGACCTCGCGAATTCCGTTTTTCTGGGGCCTCAGCCGATCCTGTTAAGTCATCTGATCAGGAGTGTCGCCCTTGCGGCGGCCTTTGCAGGCATCAGTTTCATCCCTTGGGTCATCGGAACGATCATCGCCGAACTGCTGCAGTTTCGCTCGATTTACTATCACCTCGGGCTTGGCGCACTCTGCGGGGCCGCAGCCACGATCTTTCATCCGATCGGCGACAATCGGTCGTTTCAGGTCGCCGTTGCCACCGGACTGGTGGCCGGTGGCGTCTATTGGCTGATTGCCGGGCGTCGCGCCGGCAACTGGTGGCCTCGTCATGTCCCGACGCTGCGTCAGGCAATGCCGCCGCCGCCTCCACCGCCGGTCCCTTGAGAAAGTCCATCCCTCAATGACAACGCATTCGAAGGCTGTTCTTGTCATCACGTCGCAGGTCACGCGCGGGTCTGTTGGTGGACGCGGCGCAGTTTTTGCGCTCGAACGGCTGGGGTTTCCTGTCTGGTTCGTACCGACCATCCTTTTGCCCTGGCACCCCGGTCAAGGACGCGGCACGCGCATCGTTACGCCCGCAGAGCAGTTCGCAGGCTTCATCGACGATCTCGTCGCCTCGCCAAAACTGGGCGAGATCGGGGCCGTTTTGACAGGCTATTTCGGCTCGCCTGAAGCAGTGCTTGCCACGGCCCGGCTTGTCGCGGCGGTCAAGGCGCACAATCCCGCTGCCATATACCTGTGCGACCCCGTGATGGGCGACATGCGGCCTGATGATACCGGCGGCCTCTATATCGCCGAGGCAACGGCTGTTGCCATTCGCGATCATCTCGTGCCCTTGGCCGATGCCATCACCCCGAACCGGTTCGAGGTTGGCTGGCTGAGTGGTCAGAAGGTTACGACAACGACTGAGGCCATCGCCGCCGCCCGGTCTCTGTCGCCTGCGACGACCCTCGTGACATCTGCTCCCGCCATGATGGCAAATGCAATTGCGACTTTGCTGGTCGAGGAGAAGTCCGCCGTTCAGGCCGAACATCCGCTCATCGCAGGCGCGCCCAACGGCACGGGAGACCTCTTCGCCGCGCTCTATCTCGCCCATCTGATGCGCGGAGGATCCCCGGTGAAGGCGCTGGAGCGCGCCGCCAGCAGCGTCTTTGACATGGTTGCCCGCTCGGTCCGGGCCGGCGCGGATGAATTGACGCTGGCCGCGGAACAGGATGTGCTCGAACAGTCGCTCGCAAGCGTGACAATGCGCACGATCGGCGAAGTCCGGCGCGTGAAATAGGGTTGGTTTTGCCCCCTCATTCACGTCGCGATCGACCCCGTAAGGTGAAAAGAGCCAAATTGACGGCGCTCAGCATGTGTCGCCTTCTCCCCTTGCGGGAGAAGGTGGGCGAAGCCCGGATGAGGGGTCTCCTTGCCAAATGCCTCTCCTCCGCGAAACGATCTTCCCCCTTGCGACCAATTCCTCGCTTTACCCCGAGATCAACCCGTCGCATGACTAGGGCTTATCAAGGGTGCAGGTCGGCAAACTGAATTGTTGATATCATATTCATCTTGCGTCATTTGCCTGCTCCCTTCTCGTCGATGCGAGCCTCGCGGATAGGCAAAATTTGTTTCTCAAAATATCCGAAGATTTTCGCAAAAATTTTTTACACACGAAGGGATTGTAACAAAGAGGATTTTCGAAAATCGGGGCCGGCGACGCCAGCGTGTATGGGCAAAAGTGGGTTGACAGAGGTGAAGGGTTGTATAGTATTCGAGACAGATAAATAAGTACATATTATGTATAATTTGAATAGTGATCAATAAATTTGATTTTTTGTTGCAAATCCTGAATGGAAGTGGATCAAAAAATAGAGGATTCTAGAAGTGAGCCAACAGGAAGATGAGATTGCACGATTTGTAATAACTTCGACAAGTGCGAAGGACAATGCATTGGGAATGACGCTATTAACGGGATGGGGTGCGCCTACAGAATTTGGCGGAAAGCAGCATTTTGTAGTTAAATTTGCTGGTCTGGCTGGTGAATTGAAGGTATTTTGTGCCTACATAGAATTTACCCCAGATAATAGCAAACATTTAATCTGGGAGATAGGTACTATCATAAGTATTAATCGCGTGAACATCCAAATTGACAAATACATTAATGAGAATCCGAGAATAAAAATGACCCGTGAACTGTTTCTTGAAAGTTTGATTGGTCTTTTGTTGAGATGGAAACGTACTCAAGCACGACTTGAGAATCCCAAAATTTTAGATTGGTACAAAAATAATAATGAAAATATAATAAAATATAATATTTACGATATAGAAGGTGATAAGTTGGATAGACTTGCGGAAGGTTTATTGAAAATTAGAAGCTCCAGCGAGCTGCCGTTATGGCTAAAGGTAGTTAGTGAATGATATTTACTGACGGAAGAAAGAAAAATATTATGTTTGTAGTCCAGAATTACGTATTAAAATCCATTGCTTGTTATAAACAGCAATGGAATATACGAGCTGTTGTTCCGAGTATGATTTCTAGGGCTCGGCACCAGAGGACCAGCCATGCAGAAGACCAATTCGGGCAATTTTTTTGAGGATTTCCGTCTCGGGCAGGTGATCCGCCATGCGACGCCGCGCACGATCACGGAAGGCGACGTGTCGCTTTACACCGCGCTCTATGGCACGCGGTTCGCGGTTCAGTCCTCGGATGCCTTTGCCAGATCCGTCGGCTATAAACGTGCGCCGATTGATGATCTGCTCGTGTTCCACATCGTCTTCGGCAAGACGGTGCCGGATATTTCGCTCAATGCCGTCGCCAATCTCGGTTATGCCGAGTGCCGCTTCCACGGACCCGTCTATCCCGGCGCGACCCTGTCGACAGTCTCCGAAGTCATTGGCCTCAAGGAAAATTCCAACCGGAAAACCGGCGTCGTCTATGTTCGCTCAACCGGCTCGGATGAGACGGGACGGATCGTGCTCGACTATGTGCGCTGGGTCATGGTCAGAAAGCGGGACGAAGCCGCTGTCATCGCTGAGGAGCGGGTGCCGGAGCTGGCCTCGGTTGTTGCGCCAGAGCCGTTTGCGGCTTCCTGTCCGGCAATCGATACGGCGGCCTGGGATAATGATCTCGCAGGTAGTCGGCATCGCTGGGGCGACTACGCAGTTGGCGAACGGATCGACCACGTGGACGGCATGACAGTCGAGGAAGCCGAGCATCAGATCGCGACGCGGTCATTTCAAAACACTGCCAAGGTGCATTTCAATCAATGGGCTGAAGGGCAGGGCCGTTTTGGCCGCCGGTTGATCTATGGCGGCCATGTCATCAGCCTGGCCCGAGCGCTATCGTTCAACGGGCTCGGCAATGCGTTCCACATCGCGGCCATCAACGCCGGTCGCCATGTGGCGCCGCTGTTTGCCGGCAAGACCGTGTTTGCCTGGTCGGAAGTGCTGGATACCATTGAATTGCCCGGCAGAAGCGATGTCGGCGCGCTGCGTGTCCGAACCATCGCCACTTCGGACCAGCCCTGCCACGATTTCCCCGGTCGACTGGCCGACGGGAATTATGACGCGAGCGTCATCCTTGATCTCGATTATTGGGTTATCATGCCCCGATAAGGGAGTGCTGGCATGATGATGATCGAGATCTACCGGATGTTGGCGCGTTACAACGCCTGGGCAAACACGCGTGTTTACGATGCGGCGGCCCAATTGGCAGATGCCGACTATCGCGCGGATCACGGTGCATTCTTTGGCTCCCTGCATCGCACCCTAAATCATCTGATTGTGGCCGATCGCGCCTGGATGAAGCGGTTTACCGGCGTAGGCGACCCGCCGCTGGCGCTCGATGCCGTGCCCTATGATGATTTCGCCAGCCTGCGCGCGGCCCGCGTGGCTGAGGATGCGCGCATCTGCGACTGGCTTGATGGCATGGATGACACCGGTCTGAGCGCAACCTTCACCTATCGCTCGGTTGTCAATCCGATGGACGTGACGCAACCCTTCGCGCCAGCGCTGTCGCATTTCTTCAATCACCAGACCCACCATCGCGGTCAGGCCCACACGATCCTGACCCGAATCACCGGCGATGCGCCATCGCTGGATCTTGTGTACTTCCAGCGCCAGACCGGGATTGGCCTCGCATGACATTGCGATTGCCCAGGGATACGGTCTTGCTGCTCGTTGACTGGCAGTACGCCATTGATCACCCGAAATGGGGCCGCCGAAACAACCCGGATGCCGAGATCAGGGCCGCTGCTCTGCTAAACCAGTGGCGCGAGATTGGTCTTCCGGTCATCCACATCAGACATGATTCCACAGATCCCGCGTCACCGTATCGGCCCGGCCAGCCGGGAAACGCGTTCAAGCCAGAAGCCGCGCCCCTTGAAACCGAGCGCGTGATTGCCAAGTCGACGACCAGCGCCTTTGTGGGCACCCAGCTGGAGGACGTGCTTGAGGCCGGTGGACATACGACCATCGTCGTGTCAGGTGTCCTGACGCAGAACTCCGTCGAAGCAACCGTCCGCCATGCGGGTAACCTCGGCTTTCGCGTCATTGTCGCCGAGGATGCGTGCGCTGCAACAGACGTGCTCGATCTCCTCGGACGCGTATGGTCTGCGGACGACGTCCACGCCCTCAGCCTCGCCAATCTGCACGAAGAATATGCTGACATCAGCGATTCATCGAAAATTGTTAATGCTATTGTGAGATGGCGTAAGGCAATTGATAAACCAGTCCCGCGCTGATCCGGCTCTAGTCCATTTGTCCCTTTTGACGCAGGGCAGCAATCTGGTTTAGAACCTGTTCACGCGCCGATCCTGCCATATGTACCGTGGCAGATATTCTCTCGTTTGCGCGCCTGTCGCGCGCTGATACGCCGGAACACCGGGCTTTAAGAGGGCACATGTCCACCACCGAGACCAAAGCTGCAGGTCCTATCCGACCACTTTCGCCCCATCTCGACATCTACCGGTTCACCTGGACGATGGCGATGTCGATCATGCACCGCATCACGGGTGCAGCGCTGTATTTCGGCACGCTTCTGCTGGCTGCCTGGCTGCTCTCCGCCGCATCCGGCAAGGGTGCCTACGAAAGCGCCCAATGGCTGTTCGGCGGTTTTCTGGGTCGCCTCGTTCTGTTTGGCTACACCTGGGCCCTGCTGCATCACATGATTGGTGGTCTGAGGCATTTTGTCTGGGACGTCGGCGCAGGTTTTGATCCGAAGGTGCGTCAGCAGATGGCGATGGGCAACCTCATTCTCTCGGTGGCGCTGACGATTGTCGTCTGGGTCATCGGTTACGCTGTTCGCTGAAAGGGCTCTCCATGACGATGCGCACCCCACTTTCCCGCGTTCGTGGTCTCGGCTCGGCCAAGGACGGTACCGGCCACTTCTGGTTGCAGCGCCTGACGGCTGTGGCCCTCGTGCCGCTGGCATTGTTCTTCGTCTTCCTGATCATCTCGCTGACCTCTGCGCCTTATGAGGTCGCGGTTGCGCGGATGGCTTCGCCGATCCCGGCTGTGCTGCTGCTCGCGGTCATCATCGCTGGTGTTGCCCACATGCGCCTCGGCATGCAGGTGATCATCGAGGACTATGTGCACGGTGAGGCGCTGAAGATTGCCTGCCTGCTCGGCAACACGTTCTTTTCGGCATTGATCGGCATCGCCTCGATCCTGGCGGTAGCCAAGATTGCCTTCGGCCACTGAGCCTTCAAACGAGACCCGAACCCTCCGGACGCAGCAATCCGGGCGGTCCCCTGGAACGTAAGACATTTGATATCAGTCCTTTCGGCCAACGATCATCCTGATCCGGTCGAAGTCACAAACGACAAGCGGACACGAGAACCATGGCAGACGGCAGCATCAATGGCGCAGGTCCCGCAATCGGCGGCACAGCGTATAAGTTCATCGATCACACCTTTGACGTCGTGGTCGTCGGCGCAGGCGGCGCGGGACTTCGCGCGGTCACCGGGGCCTCGGAAGCCGGGCTGAAGACAGCCTGCATCACCAAGGTGTTCCCGACACGCTCGCACACTGTTGCAGCGCAGGGCGGCGTTGCTGCCTCGCTCGGCAACATGGGCCGCGACGACTGGCGCTTCCACATGTATGACACCGTCAAGGGCTCCGACTGGCTCGGTGACCAGGACGCCATCGAATATCTGGTGCGCCACGCGCCAACCGCCGTCTATGAACTCGAACACTGGGGCGTGCCCTTCTCGCGTACCGAAGACGGCAAGATCTACCAGCGCCCGTTCGGTGGCATGACGACCGATTACGGCAAGGGCATTGCCCAGCGCACCTGCGCCGCCGCCGACCGCACCGGCCACGCCATGCTGCATACGCTCTATGGCCAATCCTTGCGCTATTCCGCTGAATTCTTCATCGAATACTTCGCCATCGATCTGATCATGGACGAGGAAGGCGCCTGCCGTGGCGTTGTCGCCATCTCGATGGAAGACGGGTCCCTGCATCGCTTCCGCGCCCAGAAGACCATTCTGGCCACCGGCGGCTATGGCCGCGCCTATTTCTCCTGCACTTCGGCCCACACCTGCACCGGTGACGGCAATGCGATGGTGCTGCGCGCTGGCCTGCCATTGCAGGACATGGAGTTCGTGCAGTTCCATCCGACCGGCATCTATGGCGCCGGCGTGCTCATCACCGAAGGCGCGCGCGGCGAAGGCGGCTATCTCACCAATTCCGAAGGCGAGCGCTTCATGGAGCGTTATGCTCCGTCTGCCAAGGATCTGGCGTCGCGTGACGTCGTGTCACGCTCCATCACGGTGGAAATCCGCGAAGGGCGTGGCGTCGGCAAGGGCAAGGATCACATCCATCTGCACCTGTCGCATCTTGACCCGGAAGTGTTGCATGAGCGGCTGCCGGGCATCACCGAGAGCGCCAAGATCTTTGCTGGCGTCGATCTCACCAAGGAGCCGATCCCGATCCTGCCGACAGTCCATTACAACATGGGCGGCATCCCGACCAATTATCACGGCGAAGTCCTGACCAAGAAGAATGGCGATCCCGACACCATCGTGCCCGGCCTGATGGCCATAGGCGAGGCGGCCTGCGTGTCCGTGCATGGTGCCAACCGCCTGGGTTCGAACTCGCTCATCGATCTCGTCGTGTTCGGTCGTGCGGCTGGTCTGAAGTGCGTCGCCGATATCGAGAAGGGCTCGCGCCAGCCGGAACTGCCGAAGGGTGCAGGCGAGAACTCGCTCGCCCGCCTCGACAAGTTCCGTTACGCCTCCGGCTCGACCCCGACTGCAGAGCTGCGTCTCAACATGCAGAAGACAATGCAGTCGAACTGCGCCGTGTTCCGCACCGGTGAAGTGCTCGCTGAAGGCCAGAAGCTGATCCACGACGTGTGGGCCGGGATCTCTGACGTCAAGGTCTCCGATCGTTCTCTGGTCTGGAACTCTGACCTCCTTGAGACCCTCGAGTTCGACAACCTGATCTCGCAGGCCGTCGTGACGATGGATTCCGCCGCCAATCGCCAGGAAAGCCGTGGCGCCCATGCCCGCGAAGACTTCCCCAACCGCGACGACGCGGAATGGATGAAGCACACGCTCGCCTGGGCCGATGATCAGGCCCGCAAGGTCAACATCGACTACCGCCCGGTCCACACCTACACGATGTCGAATGATATTGCGTACATCGAGCCAAAGGCGCGCGTGTATTGAGGCATCCAAGAGCGCGGTAGGTTAAGCAATGCGATGGATTTGCCAGTCTCTCGCGCTTGCATTTCTGAAGGTTACCCCACGCTGGAGCTTGAATACGATCCAGTCAGATACGCTCAATATACTTTTATTTCTTGGAAAGGTGAAAGCCAAATCGACCGGAAGGCAACGACTTGGGTAAACCATTGATTGGTGGAGGGAATACCTGCCAAACTGATCTACGGAGATATGAAGTTTCCCGGATGGCGTTTGCACGGTCCGGTCGAGGCTTCAAACTGATGAGATTGGTGAGCCGCGTACCACAGTGAGATCAAGATGAGCCTGGCATCAAAACAATCAAGACCTCGACCGCAGCGGCAACTTACACTTGGGGTCGGCCAGTCGATCGGTCATAACAGAAGGACACGTCCGCCCGTGACCTATGCGATTGCTTTTGATCTCGATACCAAGGTGCTTGAAGCAAGCTACACGGGATCGTCCTGGCAGAACGCGTATGCTGATATTGCCAAGTATCTCAGAAACGAAGGATTTGATCGGCAGCAGGGTAGCGTCTATTTCGGTGATGACACGATCGACGTTGTGACCTGCCAGCTCGTTGTTCAGAAAATGACGGTGGAATTTCCCTGGTTCGGACCATCCTTGAAAGACATCCGCATGCTGCGCATTGAGGATAACAACGATCTCATGCCAGCAGTTGAAATGGCATTACAGATGAAGGCTCGCTGATCATGGTTGAACTCACACTGCCCAAGAATTCCCGCGTCTCGACCGGCAAGGTCTGGCCGAAGCCTGCTGGTGCCACGCGCACCAAGGAGTTCAAGATCTATCGCTGGAACCCGGATGACGGCAAGAATCCGCAGATCGACACCTATTACGTCGACCGCGATGATTGCGGGCCGATGATCCTGGATGGTCTCATCTACATCAAGAGCAAGATCGACCCCGGCCTGACCTTCCGCCGCTCCTGCCGTGAAGGCATCTGCGGGTCGTGCGCGATGAACATCGATGGCCTCAACACGCTCGCCTGCACCAAGGGCATGGACGAGGTTGCCGGCACCATCAAGATCTACCCGTTGCCGCATATGCCGGTGATCAAGGATCTGGTGCCGGATCTGACCAATTTCTATGCCCAGCATCGCTCCATCGAGCCCTGGCTGAAGACGGTCTCGCCGACGCCGCAGACCGAATGGAAGCAGAGCCACGACGACCGCGCTAAACTCGACGGCCTCTACGAGTGCATCCTGTGCGCCTCGTGCTCGACGTCCTGCCCGAGCTACTGGTGGAACGGCGATCGCTACCTCGGTCCCGCTGTCCTTCTGCAGGCCTACCGCTGGCTCGCTGACAGCCGCGACGAAGCCACCGGAGAACGCCTCGACAATCTCGAGGATCCGTTCCGGCTCTATCGCTGCCACACGATCATGAACTGCGCCAACACCTGCCCAAAGGGACTCAACCCCGCCAAGGCTATTGCCGAAATCAAGAAGATGATGGTCGAACGTCGGGTGTGATTTGTTTTCTTCGGGGCGGCGTCCTTGCTGTTCATTGTTTATACAGTGGTCAGGACCGTGTTTGTCTGTGGCTGGATTGGGCATGATTTTGTTCGATCGTCTCGGATGAAACCGA
>CAIYYN010000052.1 GCA_903930435.1 uncultured Hyphomicrobiales bacterium
CAGTCAAACCCAAGGCACCGCGCGGGCAAATGTCGATGGGTGACACTCGTCAGGGGAGGCGGTCATGAAGTCCCCGCTCCCAAAACAGCAACAAAGGCTCCGCTGCGTGATCTATACCCGCGTCTCCAGCGATTCCGGGCTCGAACAGGAGTTCAACTCACTCGACAACCAGCGTGAGGCTGGAGAAGCCTATGTCAAAAGTCAGGCGCATGAAGGCTGGACGCTTGTACCAACCCTCTACAATGACGGCGGCTTCTCCGGCGGCAGTCTGGAGCGACCCGCCCTCAAGGCGTTGCTGGTTGATGTTGCCGCCGGGCTGATCGACGTCATCGTCGTCTACAAGGTCGATCGCCTCACTCGCTCGTTGGCCGACTTTGCCCGGCTGGTCGACCTGTTTGACGCCCACGGGGTCTCGTTCGTATCCGTGACGCAAGCCTTCAACACGACGAACAGCATGGGTCGACTGACCCTCAACGTGCTGCTCTCCTTTGCCCAGTTTGAACGCGAAGTGACGGGCGAGCGGATCCGCGACAAGATCGCCGCATCGAAGAAGAAGGGCCTCTGGATGGGCGGCCCGGTGCCACTCGGCTATCGAGTTCAGGACCGCAAGCTGCTCGTCAACGAGACCGAGGCCGAGCAGGTGCGAATGCTGTTCCGGCGCTATATCGAACTGCGGTCCGTTCCGGCGCTATATCGAACTGCGGTCCGTTCCGGCGTTGGTTGAAGCCTTGCGCGCCGAGGGCTTCGTCACCCGCAAGCGGGAGATCAAGGGCGGAACCATCAAGGGCGGCGTGCCCCTGACGAATGGGCCACTTCGCGCGATCCTGACCAACCGGGTCTATCTGGGAGAACTCAATCACAAGGGCAGAACCTTCCCCGGCGAACACGACGCGATCATCGACCCTGCCATCTTCGAAGAGGCGCAACGGATCCAGTCGTCGAACCGCAACCATCGCGCTGACGTCTGGCGTGCCTCAGGCGCCATCCTCATGGGACGCATCTATGATGACCGTGGCAACCGGATGAGCCCGAGCTTCGCCGTCAAGAACGGTGTCCGATATCGGTACTATACGTCCTCCGCCCTCGCGCAAGGGCGAAAGGCCGAAGCCGGTTCCGTGCCGCGCGTGCCTGCCCCGGAGGTCGAGGCGGTGGTCCTCGCCGAATTGACGAAGCGCGTCGCGGCGATGCTTCAAAGCCCCGACCGAACCCGGCTCGGTCCATCACCCCTCGTCGTTGGCTCGGACGCTGACCTGATCGCGCAATTCGTTGATCGCATCGTCATCCAGCCCGGATCCATAGACCTTCACCTGCTCGACCCCGGTCAAACTGATGGCCCCACGATCCACGCCATCGCCTGGCAACGCCCCGATCGGACCCGACGGCGGGAGATCCACCACCCAGCCGGAGCGCCCGACGCAACACCGCCCGCCCCCATCCGCGCCGAAGCCCGCGCCCGGCTCCTGATGGCAATTGCAAAAGCCCGCCGCTGGGTCGACCAGCTTGTCTCCGGTGAGTTCCAATCCACCGCCGATATCGCCCAGCACAATCGCTGCTCCGAGCGATCCGTCCGCATGACGCTCACACTCGCCTTCCTCTCGCCCACACTCGTCAAGGCCATCGCCGACGGCACCCTGCCGCATGGGGTGGGGCTGAGCGTGCTCGCCGACGCGCCTATGGACTGGACGCAGCAATGGGGGATGTTGGGGGTGGAATTGAGGAGGTTCTAGGGATGTGGGCAGCCGACTGAAAAGCGACGATACCCGACATAGAATCCGAAAGATTCCGACAAAATCTGCCAAGACTGGAAGTAGGGGATATTTAGCAATGATCGGCAATCGATGACTGACCGAAGAGCAATTGGGCGTAGCTATTCGAAATCCGGTCTAGGCTTTCGACGACGCCCCTTAACTGGCGCCATCGATTGCTCTCGAGCCCAAAGTTCAAGGCCGGTGATGTCGCTCTCTAAAATGAAGAGATCCGGGTAATCATTTAATTTGCAAATGCCATTATGGTAACAAGCAAGCCAAAGATATTTCTTCAGGACATCAGGTTTTAGGGACACAAGTGCCGCGCGATCGACAATTATTTGTCGATGATTGGCCAGCAATTCCTTATATCGTTCAGGTTCGTCGAGCTCAGGATAGCAAGCATGCAGGTAATCCACGTAGCGCTGGCCGTCGCCTCCGATGATCAGTAATCCGTCGAGGTATTTGATCTCATCTTCAAAATCGTGATGCTCTGCCTTCAAGCGTTCGTCAGTTGCCATAGCTTGAATGGCCTCCGCATCCACGACGATGCGGGGAAAGATCGCGCACTTGCTTTCCAAGAAGTATGCGCGATTGAAACCAGGACCGAAAAGGTCGTTTCCATCGGCAACAATGTTGCCGACAGTGACACCGCCTCGGATAATGACACCCTTGGCCATGAGTTCTGTCTGGGCGTGGACTAAGCTCAGTATTTCATCGTGCAAGGCACCGGAAGAATATTGGGTGTCGAAGTGCCGCACCCGAATGACGCTGTCGGAAAAGCTGATGGAACGCGTGTATTCATAGTTGTCCGTTTCATCGTCGTCAGAGGTCGCGAAGCTTCGCAACAACCGGACGATTTCGCGGACCTCTTCGGCCGAACGTGTCTCTACAATCTCCTTGAACCCAAGGATGTCTAGAAAGGTAATGACGGCTGGACGATAGCCAACTTAGAAGGGTTTTGGGTTGGGAAATAGCGTCATGGTTGTGTCTAAACTCCTAATCCGCCACGGTCCCGTTCCCCCCTCCCCAGGACACACCATCGGTCGCTCCGTTGGTATCTGCGAACGTGAAGAACTCAAAGTCGCTCTGGCGCGGCATGCGCCCATCATTGATGATTTTTACGAGCGTGTTTCGCAAGAGGATCCAACTTTCTGTCAAACTCTCAAGGTCACTTTCGTCAGCAGTATGCGCGGCAATTGAACGCTTATTATATAGCTGAAGGAAGTTTTTGTAGGACTTAAGCCGTGTCGGTCCTCTAGGCGCAAGATATACCGCCATATTTGCAGCCACTCTGTATCGTAATTCTCCTGCAGCCGGTGCGTAAATCTGTTCTAGCGCGCCCCAGATCGTGAGCAGAGATGCAGAGGTCCTCTTGAGCAGTCTGCAGGCGTCCCAAGCTTGAAACGCTGTGTGAAGCTTGGGTTGCTGCTGCATAAGCGTCGCTATCGCGGCCCACTTTTCACGTAACCAGTCTAAATCGCCGCATCTTAAAATGCCATCGTGGTCATCCGGTATCGCAAACAGGCCCGGCTCTATCTCTAATGGACTGATAGTGGGTTCTTGTGGACTTTGGACAACATCGGCAAATGACATGTCACAACTGACCGGCATAGTCAGGTAAGGCGCGGCACTCAGTCGCATGAGTCCAATTAGCAAGAGCGCCAATTCTTTGCCTTCGATCCCGCCATACTCGAGGCCGTTCGGAACGCGCAACTCTATCGTGATGTCAAAAGCAAAGCCACCGTGAGCGGTTTTCCAGGGGGGTGGGTGATGTCCTCCGGATGGTGCGGGGGCAAACGCCATAACACAGGGTGAAAACAAGTGGGCGTAAGTCTTGTGGAGGCTTATACCTTGGCCGAGTTCAAACATCTCCATCGGCAGTGAAGCGCCAGCTATGCCCCCATAAAACATCTGCTCTCCTTTCTGCTCGATGCTAGCGGAACGCTCCTACGGGAGTCGTATCCGGTTCCCTGGAGGGAGCCGACCTCTTTTTGAGTGTCTACTTTATCGACAATGGCCCACTCGGGATTGGTCCGCAATGGGCCAAGAGCCGACGTAAGCTGGCAGAACCCGTCCCTAATCTACAGAAAACCGCTCTCTGAAATTGATCGAACCCCTCTCCGCAGCGAATACCTTCAACGGCTAGGAAAACTCAAATTCATGCCGCAGAACTACCCGAGGACAAAGCTCAATAGGTCGCCAAATTCTGGCCAAGAAAGCCTTGAGCCAAAGCGCCCACACTGCCAAACGCCCGCGGCAACGCACCAATTTCTCGTTCTCTACCAGAGACCTATATCTTGGGAGTGTTTGGTGGAGCTAAGCTCCACTAAATAAGCGTTCGTGTTAATTCATGTTAGTTCAAAAAAATAAATAAAACATAAATTTAGTAACTTGATTGCATCGGCTCTGTTCGCTTAGATTCGCAAACATCCACCACTTAATGGTGGGTGAAGTGGAGGATGGCGATGGCAAAGACATTGACGGTACTTCAAGTGAGGGCAATAAAAAAGGAGGGCAAGCATCCGGTTGGTGATGGCTTATATCTGATTGTCGATGGTGCGGCCCGGCGTTGGATGTTCCGTTTTCAAATTGACGGACGGCGCCGCGAGATGGGCCTTGGTTCATGTGTCGATTTGAGTTTGGCCGATGCGCGAGCGAAGGCGATAGTTCTGAAGCAAGAAATAAGAAGCGGAATTGACCCAATAGAGGAAAAAAAGGGAGCGAAGGCGGCAGAGGTCAAAATCCCGACGTTTGGCGAATTTTCTGATGAACTGATTGCATCAATACAGGAAGGTTTCCGCAACGCCAAGCATCGCTACCAATGGGAACAGACGCTTGGGTTATCCTATTGTGGTGATATCCGTAACAAACGAATCGATGAAATCGATACCAAAGACGTGTTGTCAGTTCTAACGCCAATCTGGACGACCAAGCAGGAGACTGCGTCACGTCTTCGCGGTCGTATAGAAAAGGTACTGGACGCCGCGAAGTCAAAGGGGATGCGATCAGAGGATAATCCGGCGCGGTGGCGCGGCCATTTGGAGAACCTACTACCACGTCGTCAGAAGCTTCAGCGCGGTCACCAGCCAGCGATGGCATATCCTTTGGTTCCAGCGTTTGTTAAACGCCTTGGAACGCGTGACGCCATTGCAGCTTATGCGTTGGAATTTCTTATCTTGACCGCGGCACGTGCTGGTGAAGTATATGGCGCTACGTGGCAGGAATTTGATCTGACCGACAGAACATGGACGATTCCAGCGAAACGCATGAAAGCTGGAAGGGAACATCGGGTACCGCTGACAAGCCGGACCATTGAAATACTTGGCGTTGTTGATCAACTCCGCAGCACGAAAACACCTGATGAATATGTCTTTCCCGGTGGCCGCAAAGGTCGTCCACTCTCAAACATGGCTTTCAAGCAATTATTGGTCCGTATGGGCGAAACAGGATTCGTTCCCCACGGCTTTAGATCATCTTTCCGTGACTGGTGCGGAGAATGTACCGATTTTCCTCGTGAAGTCGCAGAAGCAGCTTTAGCGCACATTGTCGGAAATTCGGTCGAACAAGCCTATCGGCGCGGCGATGCACTCGAAAAGCGCCGCTTGATGATGGATGCATGGCAAAACTTCATTCTACAAAACACCACAGAATAAAGGTTTGAAGTTACGCGCCGCAAGATTTGAGGGCCTTTGCACGGCGAACTTTGGCACATCGACAAGTCCTTCCCGGATGGGCCAAGTCCTTAAGGGTTGCGCTTAACGCCACGATTCGTCACGATACGCATGTCGTCGGCATTGAATTTGGCGACACAACCTCAAAGGATATTATCATGACATCGACCTCGCATGCAACGTCGTTCCCTAAACTTGATTCAAAAGATGAGTCTAGTCATCTCACCCCAATAACAATAACCGTTCCAGATGCTCTCAGATTGTCTGGTATCGGTCGAACGAAGCTTTATGAGCTTATTGCAGAAGGAAGGCTTAAGTCGACATTGATCGGCAAACGTCGCCTTGTTGTTTATTCCAGTCTTGAACGCCTGTTTGCTGGCAACAAGGAGGCTTGAATGCAAGAGAGCGACCTTCTGAAAATTGTTGATCAGCAGTTACTCGAGAAATTGTCAGAAGCAGAGAGACGCAAGCTTCGAAGATCCATCGAGTTAATAAAGGAGTTTTGTGATGAGTTTAACGAATTTAATGAATTGAGGAGGCTTTACCGAAAATATAAAGTAAGCACTTATCAGATACCAGCTATTCCAGACCAATTTAGAATTCATCATGTCGTAGAATATCTAACTGAATTACACGAAGGAAAATTTCTATTATTATTTCATGAAATCATCGTTAGTGAAACTCAGCACCCATTTTTATCTTATATTGTCATGCTTAACTGGGACCAACGTCCACAATGAATGCTCATTAAGAATTTAAATCGTGGAGGCCTATTATGGCAACAATTTCGCGCGCCTCAAATAGGCCGACACTACTGGTTCGCAAAGATGATCTGACAGCAACGGCACGGGAACTCGCCGGTCGAATTTCGGAAACTGGCGAAGTTTTCGATCGAGGGGGTCCCGTGCGACTTTCTCAGCCAATAGACGGTGGCCTGCCAAATATCCGGAGCCTTAACGCTGAGGCAGTGGTCAATTTGGCGCACGAAATTACCAAGCCAGCAATATTGGGAGGAAATGGCGAGCCGCTAGGGCAAACACTTCCGGCGCGTGTAGGAAGACTCTACCTAGAACTAATAGATTGGGGCTTACCCATACTCAATGGTATAACCACCGCTCCAATCCTGTCGCCAAATGGGGAAATTCACTGGGCAAGAGGCTTTCATGAGGCCTCTGGACTCTATTGTACGGGTTCCCAATCGTTAGAGATTCCCGCGTTTCCCACCCGCGAACAAGCAGAAATTTGCCTTGACCTGATCCGGGATTATTTTCAGACGTTCCCGTTTGCTGATGCCGAATTCGATAAATCTGGTTCTTGCCCTGTCGTGAACAGATCAGCACCAATCCGTCATGACGAATCGGCATTTCTATGTGCGCTTTTCACCGCCGTATGTCGACCATCACTGCCGCTTGCTCCTGGGCTATTGGTTACAGCTCCTGGCATTTCGGGCGCAGGGACCGGCAAAGGTCAAATGGTTCGCGCAATTACCTTAATCGCATATGGCCAACAGCCTAGTTGCTTCACAGCAAGCCAACGCATAGACGAATTCGACAAGCTGCTCGACTCCGCAATCGTTGACGCTATGCAAGTTATCTTTATCGACAATATGAACTCAAGCCCCAACGGTGAGACGCTTCGCTCAGACAAGTTGGCAAGCATTCTTACTGAGCCAACCGTCGCGATACGTCGATTGGGATCGACAGGCATGGTTCGGTTAAAGCCCATAACTTTTGTTGCCATTACCGGTAACGGCCTTTCAGTTTCTGAGGATCTGGCACGGCGATTTCTATCAGTAAAGCTGGACGCCAAGATGGAAGATCCGGAAACGAGACCATTCCCGAGTGGCTTTCTCGATCGGATTAGCTGCCAACGCCTACAACTCCTGACTTGCGTTCTGACGATCTGGCGTTGGGGAATCCAAAATTCCTCGGCACTGAAAAGCGGCAAGCCTCTCGGAAGTTTTGAAGTCTGGGGAAGTTGGGTGCGTGATCCACTCTTGTCACTCGGTTGTGCTGATCCCATCGAACGCATTCAGGCAACGAAGGCAAATGACCCAGTGAGAGGAAGGCTCTTGGACATCTTCAAAACCTGGTTACACTATCACCAATCAGATCCGATCGGCGCGTTTGATCTGTCTGATGAGGTGAAGGCACTTATAAATCCTGCCGCTCCTAACTCTCGGCAAGCCGTGACCGCCTTCCTTCAAAAACACGTTGGCACAATGGTCGCCGGGATGACCCTCATCGCCTACGAACCGAATGGGCAATGGGGCAAGAACCTTTACGCGATATCAACCGACCGTCCACAACCGGGCACCCGTATGCTCCCTATGATGCCTATGGTTTGAGGACCAATGAAACTTTCCGACGTTTGAATAAGCGCTCCACCCCCTATGGCAAAGGGGGCATAGAATTGCACAACTAGAGTTCGATATCGTATCTCTTATTCTATTGATTAGAGCTGGCTCGGTTTGTTTGAACAGTTTCTGGGCTCTCGCTAAGTGGATTTCCGCCTCGATTATGCCGCCGCCGGGATTGGCTGCGACGCTTTGAAGTAGGCCTCGTCCGGGGTTTGCCGGTCAAGGCTCGAATGTGGC
>CAIYYN010000053.1 GCA_903930435.1 uncultured Hyphomicrobiales bacterium
ACCGTCTCGACCTGCGCCTTCGTCGAGGCCAGCGTCGTCGTGAACACGCCGCTCGCATTCGTCGTGCCACTCGTCGCCCCGAACGTGTTGCCGGAGCCATTCGCCCCGACCGTCACCGATTGACCTGCGACCGCGTTACCCTCGGCATCCCGCACCGTCACCGTCAGCGTCGTCGTCGTGACGCCATCCGCCGTCACCGAACCAGGCGAAGCAACCAGCGTCGATGTCGTCGACGACGGCGCGGTTATAACCTGGGCTACATTGATCACCGCTGTCGCCGACGACGATGTATCGAGACCGCCGTTTGCCGTACCACCGCTGTTCTGGACAGCAAACGTGAAGCTACCCAACGCGTTACCGTAGACATTCGCTGCCGGGACGAACGTCAGCTTGCCCGCGGCAATGTCGGCGGCAGCGATCGCTTGGCCGCTCGTAACAGCAACACCATTGTCGAAAATGACGCCTGCGCCGGCTGTCGGCAGAGTCTCGATGATAACGGCTTTCAATGCTGTTGAAGGGACGTTGTTGGGGTCCTGATAGGGGAAGTCCGCCGTCTGGAATGTGTAGGTGGCATTCTCGGTTGCGGAGATGGTCGCAGATGCCGTGGTCGGGGCATGATTGACGACCGTCACGGAGAGCGAGACCTTTGCCGGGGCACTCGTCAGCACATTACCCGAGTTACCGACCGGTGCTCCCGTATCCGTCCAGGTATATGTGAAGGAATCGGCACCAGAATATCCGTTTGTCGCGGTGTAGGTGACCGTGTTCTGGCCTGTGATAACGACAGTGCCATGTGACGGTTGTGATGCGATGCCGAGCACCAGTTGACTGGTCGGCGTTTCAAGGTCGCTTCCGGCGAGCGTCAGGGTTAGCGGCACACCGGCGATTGCCTGCGCGGTTTCGTCCGATGCAACAGGCGCATGATTGATCGCAGTCACCGCGATCGAAACAGCGCCGACGGCCGAAGCCAGCTTGGAATCGGTCGCCGTGAACGCGATCGTGTCCTTGCCGACGTAACCATAGTCCGGTTGGTATTTGAAGGTTCCCGTGGCAGCATTGAACCCGGTAATGGTGCCGTGGGTCGGTGCAGTCGTGATGGCGTAAGTGATCGGGTTGTTTCCCGGATCCGTCGCCGCCAGCGTTACCGGCAACGTTTCGTCGCCTGGGATCGTGAGCGTCTCATTGGTCACCACGGGCGGCAAATCGGCAGAGCGGTTGATCGTGAAGGTGCTCACGAACGGGCTACCCGCAACGCCATCGTCAGCACCATCAAGCTTGTTGCCGGATGTATCTATCAGCCCACCTGATCCACTGACCGTCAGCCGGTAACTGCCATCTGCAAGCGCGCCGTCTGGCAACACAAGCGTGACCGACTTTGCGGCTGCCGAATAGACAACCGTTACAGGGATTGTAATGTCATCTGCCGTTCCGAACTTGCCATCTGGCCCGGCAGCAACCAGTTGATAGTTCGCCGCACTGGTGGCGCTGATGAGATCGAGTGTTTCGTTGAAGTCCAGCGTGATCGATGTGAAGACAGCATCCGTGGTCGACCCGTCCGTCGGCAGGTTGACCGTCTGGGATATGACGGGCAGCGTCGCGTTGTTCGACGCACCCTGGAATTCAATCGCTCCGATATCGTTGAACGTGAACCCTTCCGCCTCGTTTGGCGTAAACTGGATGGGCGCCGAATTCGCAAGGTTATTGGCGCCGCTGACCGAGGCTAGCGTGTAATCGCCGAGCCCGCCGTTTGATACGCCGATAATTGCGGATTGATTGTTCAGGTTCGCGCCGTACTCGAACACGATCGAACCATCCGCACCAAGCCGAACGCCAAACACATTCGGTGGCGTGGAATAGTTGCCGGATAGCGGCGTTGTGACAAACCGCAGCGTCACATACCCCGGGCTGGACGTGTCAGCATAGACGCCATCGCTGCCGTAGCGTGTGTCCTGCGCGGACCAGAAGGGCGCAATCATCGGCGTGGACTGGAGATTGGCGAGCGAGGGCGTGCCTGCCAAGGCGGCGTTCGATGCAGCCGCCGCGCTGAAGAAGATTGCACCGGTCGGGCTGATATAGATCGTGTTATAGTTGATCCCGTAGAACTTGAAGGTGAAGGGCAGCGAGTAGGTGGCGTAATAGCCAGCGTAGGTCTCGCTGCCGCTGATGTAGCTGCCTTGCGTCAAGGTGGCGGAGGTCGTCGGCGCTGTGACGTCATAGACAGGTGCGCCCAGACCCGTGTTCGGCGTCGCCGGATCATCATGGCGCGATTGCCCGAGGAGGTCAGTCGTCGTCTGAATGAACGCATCAGCGGCATCGATCGCCGGTGACCCCTTGCCAGGTGTGAAATTGTCGTCCTTGCCGCTGCCGAGCGCCGTATCAGGTCCGCCAAGCACGCCATCCGCGCCCGCTGGATTGATGAAATCAGGGTTGCCTTCTTTGCTGCCGACGTTCAACCCCAAGGCGGGCTGACCAGCGTTCCAGGCCGCAAGATTGGCGTAGATCGTCCCGCCCCAACTTACAAGCGATGCAGGTGTTGCATTGGCTCCATAATAATAGAGGTTATACAGGGCGCTGAAACCGCTTTCGCTATTGCTCGCAACAGAGATCAACGTTCCTCTATCAACCCAGATGATATTATTGGACAGCGTCGTATTGATTGCCGACGAATTGATGTCCACGGCTGTGCCAACCGACTGCCAGATTGTATTGCCGCTGATCAGATTGCCCGAACCAGCGCCACCACCGGCGATATTGATCGCTTCGGTCGTGTTGTCGTAAATCAGGTTCGTTTCGATGACGACATTGTAATACGCATAGACAGTATCTCTTACACCGACGCCATTCGAGTAAATCTGGTTGCCGATCAGCTTGCCGCCACTTCCCGCCATAAGCACGCCAGCGTCGGAGTTCTCGAAGATCCGATTGCCCGTCACTGTTGCACTGGCGTCACCGATCGATACACCATCGTAATCGCCGTAGATCGTGTTTCCCGTCGCGACCGCATTGCTGCCGACAAAAAGACCAATATCCGATTGATTGGATTCGTTATAAATGGAATTTCCTGTGACATCGACGTAAGAGGTCGCAAAAATTCCGTAGTTTGACGACGAGGAATCACCGTTGTTAAAGACGTTATTGTTGGAAACAATCTCAACGTAGGCCGTACTGGATGCGCCCCCGTAGACATAGATCCCGTACACATTATTGTCATGAATACTGTTGTTTGTGATTGTTGCGTCCGCACCATTCACGGAAATCGCAATATACTGCCCAAAAATCTGCGTATTACTGACCAGGTCATTGACCGGCGTCTCGTAATCACCATTCAGATAGACACCGGTATCATTGTACCCTTTCACGCCGCCAAATATTTCTGACCCGTTCAGCGTGAACGCACTGTTACCGTTGTTGACATAAACGCCATACTGGGCTTCGTTCTCGATTGTCAGGTTTGAGAGCGTGATATTATTACTTGCAGAATTCTGCACGAGCAGAACGCCGGTTCCTGCGCCGGTCAAAGTCAGGTTCTCGATCACGACATTCTGTGCGCCGTCGATCTGGATGTCATTGGCCGTGAGGTTGTCGCGATTGAATGTCGCGGTTCCGGCGGTCGGTCCTTCGATCGTCAGGGCGGTTGCTGCGGATGTCCCGGTGCCGGAATCGCTTGGTCCCAGAAGGACATCGGTCAAGAGCTGATAGTTGCCGGCGTCCACATAAACCGTATCGCCCGGTCCGAGATTATAGGCGCGTAGCAGGGCTGTCAGGCTGGCCATCGGGGCATCCGGCGTCTTGCCGGAATTGAGATCATTTCCTGCAGCCGTCGTATACTGTCCGCCCGTCGAACTGGCGTTGACATAATAGTCAGTGCCCGCATTCGTGACGAGAAATGGCTTCGACTGCGCCGTGACGCCGTCTGCAATGACACGCACCAAGGCGTCGTTGCCATTGTTGAGCGATGAGTTCGTGACGAAGTCTGGCGTCCAGTTCACCGAACCGTTGCCAAACGCATCAACTGTGGCGGCGGTACTGATGATTTGCCAGGTCGTGCCGCCGTCTGGTGAAACCTCGACCTCGGCGGTCTGAATCGTTGCCGGTTGTACAACACGATCAATCTCGTAGCCTGACAAAACGGCACCATAGCCGTTGTTGGCATTCACAAGTTGAATGACAATCCCGCTGCCACCCGATGCCGTCACGTTGAATTGCGCGTCTACAGCGGTATTGATCTTGCCGCCGGTGGCAGCAAGGATGTCGAAATTCTTCGCGACAGTGACGCCGTTGATGACGATATTAAACAGCCGGTTACCGATGCCAACGTCGTTATACTCGGCAAAATTGAGCGTCACGACATAATTGCCGTCGGCCACCGCCGCTGTTTGTGTGATACTATTGCCGGTGCCTTCCTGGGCCAACTTCGCGGTTGCATAGACCGACGCAGGTGCGCCGTCGAGCGCCCCGGCGGCATTGATCGTCGACTGCGTGCTCGTGTTGCCACCGCCAGACGTCCCGGCCACCCAACTGGTTTCAGCCGTCATGCCGGATATGGCAGGCCCGGCGAGATTCACGCGTGTAATCGCCTGCAAACCGGTGACGCCGGCCGTCGAGAAATTGATCGTTGTCGCGACACCCTGCTGCAACTTCGACAGCGGAGCCGGTGATGTGACCTGCACCGACACAGATCCAGCCAAGGTGGCATTCGGCGTATCGCCCTCGATGCCGAGGTTGATACGACCGCCGCCATTGCCCGGCTCCAAATCGTAACGCGAAGCCGGATCACCGGCATCAATGCCCGGCGAAGTCGCTGCCAGATAATAGTTCCCGGACGCCGGGTTGACGAACTGTGGATCGCCCGTGAGGCTGTTTCGATCGAGTCCTGTGCCGAACATCCAGTCAGTCAAGCCTGCAACGATCTGACCTTGCGTCGTTGGGTTGGTGCCTTCCCAATCCGCCATCACGGCGCCGTTCGACAGATCGAACAGATTGTAATTCGACTGCAGGCCCAAGGTGTCAGCTGCCGTTACGACAAACATCGTACCGCCGTTCAGATCGAAAATATTGTTTTCGACGCTGACGGTAGTGGTCGTCGTATCCTGGATTACAATGCCGCCGGTCTGGACGACCGTATTATTGTCGATCTGGTTGAGTGTGAAACCGCCATTCGTCTCATCGTCGAAGGCGATCGACGTGTTGCCGATCAGCAGATTGTTCGAGATTGTCGTGCCATAGCCGGTTATGTCAAAGCCGATCGCATTGCCGGAAACTGTATTGCCGTGAATGGTCCCGCCCGTCGACTGAACCATGACGCCAGCACGATTGTTGCCTGTCACCGTGTTGTTGACGGCGACGGGATCGGAACCGGAGAGCACAAGACCTAGCTGGTCATTTGTCAGCGTGTTCCCGGAAATGATGGATCCAGGATTATTGACCACCGCGTTGAGGCCATCACCATTGAAGCCGGATGTACCAGTGACCGTATTGCCTGTGATCGTACCGATGCCGTAGCCGAGATTGGCGTAGATACCATCATAGATGGATCCCGTGATCGTATTGTTGATGATCTTGAGATAGTTGGAATTCGAAGGCGAATAGGCCACGGCTGCCGAGATACCTTCATCATCGAGATTGAAGGTGCTGTTCTCTATGGTCAACCCGAGCGTCAGGCCGCTGTTACTGTAGGCATTTACACCGTAATAAAGGTTGTTGAATGTGCTCTGAGTAACAGTCGCATTGTCAGCACTGACGAAATAGATACCCGCCGGGTTGCCGCCGCCGACCGAATTCTGGATCGTCGACTGGCCAAGCGTGAAGTTCGTGCTGCCCGACCCGACATAGACACCATCGGCACCGAAGGCGGAGACAGTCAGGCCTTGCAATGAAACGTCTGTGCTGCCGACGCCATCGAGGATGTCGACGCCGATCGACCCACCGGTCACGGCGACGTCTTCGAGCGCAATGTCGTGGCCACCGTTGAATTCAAACACGGAGGATCCGGCGGCAGTCGTGTTACGCGTGAATATCGTGCTCGCGCCTGCACCGACGATCTCGACAGGATCGCCAGCCACGCCAGATGCGGAAGCGCCAAGAACGATCGCCGATGGAAGCGAATAGGTGCCTGCCGCAACGTGGACGGTATCACCGGGTTCCAGCGTATAGACGTTGAGGAGCGAGGCCAGGCTCGCCATCGGGGCGTTCGGCGATTTGCCGGAGTTGGAATCGTTCCCTGTTGAACTTACATAGAAATCGGTGCCCGCTGGTGCGGCGACGAAAGCCCCTTGCGAGACGTCCGAGACTGTATTGACCCCATTGGTCGCGACGATCTTGAGCAAACCGTCGCTCGTTGACGTTGTCGGATTGAAGCTGAAGGACCCACCACCGTATTGGTCAAAGGTCAGGCCAGTTGCGACGGTTGTCCAGGTGATCCCGCCGTCATAGGAGACCTCTGCGCTGCCGGTCCAGGTGCTGGGAGAGGGGTTGACGCGAGAGATCTGGATGCCTGAAATAAGCGCCTCGCCATATACGCTTTGCAGATCAAGCTCTAGCCCGGCGTTGTTGGTCGTGGTGACGTTGAAGGTGACTTCGGTGGCCTTGTTAGCGCCGCCAGCCGCCTTGTAGATGTCGAAGGCCGCACGTTCGGTGACACCGTTGGCGATGATATTGAACGTACGCTGGCCGATGCCGCTGTCATAAGGGTCCACAAAGGCAAGCGTGACCTGATAGGTGCCGGCTCCCACCGGAATGACATAGCTTCCACTGCCCGACGTCGGACCATTGAACAGCGTGGTGCTCTGCAGGACAGCCTCAGGCAGCGCGTAACCGTTGGCATTGACCGGCGTCGTGATGGTCTGGCTGCTTCCGCCTTGCTTCACATACTCGGATGCCTGCCAGGCATTTGCGCCGTCTGTCGCCGCCACGGCACCGCCCGCCGTATCGATAAAGAGGACCGGGTCTGTCGCCGTCAATCCGGCCGATGTATAGCTGACAGTCGTCGTCCGCCCAACCTGATAACGCTGACCGCCCGTGGCACCGAGCAACTGGACAATCGTCGTCGGGCTTGGATTGGCCGAAGCCGTACCACCGGCTGCGCCGATATCGATGCGATTACCGTCGCCAACTGTCGTCGTTACGGGTTCGGACAGATATTGGAGCGACTGGTCACCGCGATTGAGTGCCGGGGATGTGTTGGTGACCGTGTAGTTGTTGCTTGCGGGATCGACGAATTGGGGATCTGCGGCGATGCTATTGAGATCAAGAGCGATTTCCGTCTTGAAGTCGTTCAGGCTGACAATCGTCTGGCCACTCCAGGTCGCAATGCCGGATACGCCTTGCAGATAATACAGATTATAGTCGCTCGTAAATCCGACCTGCGCCGCCGAGGGTGCAACGATTCCAATGGCATTATTGAGCGAAACAATATTGTCGAGGAACGATGTACCTGTGATGTTTCCATTCAACAAGGTAAGCGCGACATTACCAGTCTGGACGATCGTGTTGTTGATGATCTTGTTACCACTGCCAGACGAATACTGGCCAACCTGAATGCCGGTTGTATTGCCGTAGATCGTGTTATTTTCGATCAGATTGTTGGAACCACTGATGATCACGCCGGTTGTATTGGTGTGGATCGTGTTGCCTTCGACAACGCCGCTGGTGGCCAGAATACCTTCATTACTGCCGTAGACGGTATTGCCGAGTGCAATACCGCCCGCGACCGTTATGCCGATATCGCTGTTGTAAACAGTGTTGTCGATCGCCTCGGCATTGCTGCCGACGTAGATTGCGGCCCCATAGGCATTACCGGCGATCTGACCAAACACCGTATTGCCTTCGGCAATAAACGGTGCGGCTGAATTTCCATAGGTGCCGGAAATCTGCAACCCGGTGGTACCAAGGCTCGAATCGATCGTGTTCGCTTCAAAGACGCCGCTTGAATTGTTGATATCGGCGCTGAAATAGTCCGAGCCACTGAATGTGTTGCCCGAGATCGTTAGCGTCGTCGATGCATTGACGTAAAGCAGTGTGGGAGCGTAACCCGCACCGATAAATGTATTGCCTTGAACAAGCGTGTTAACGCCAGAGTCAATCTCCAAACCTGTATTGAAGCCGCCGGCCACGTTCGTGCTGATCGTATCATTCAGGATCTGGGCGCTGGAATTGGTATTGATGTGAACGCTGTCAGATCCAAGCTGCAGCGACAGCGTCGATCCGCTCAACGTGAAATTATTGTCGCCGACGCCGTCGTAGACGTTCGTGCCATTGTTCTTCAGGATCGAATTGACAACACTGATACCCGTGCTGTTCGTATTGTCGTCAAGCTGCACACCGGTACCACCACCGGTGATCGTCAGGTTGGCGAGCGTGATATTGCTCGCGCCAGCGAATTCGAAATCATAGAAGGTGCCGGATGTTCCCTGCCGATTGAACGTTGCAGTGAACCCCTGCTGCGTCGGTCCCTGGATCGTGATCACCTGGCCTGGATTGACCCCAGAGCCGGAGTCCTTGGTCGGGAAGACGATGTTATTTGTCAGGTTATAGGTGCCAGCATCGACATAGACGATATCGCCTGGCTCCAGCGTATAGTTCGCAAGCAAGCCACCCAGCGTGGCCATCGGCGTCGCCGCCGAAGTACCATTGTTCTGGTCGCTGCCGCCGGCAGTTGTATACTGGCCGCCTGACGAAGATCCATTGACGTAGTAAACGTGGGTCGGCGCGGCGATGTTGAAGACGCCGGACGAGATACCAAAAACATTGGGAGCCGCGTCGGACGTGACCTCAACCTGATAGGTCGAGCCGATGGGAAAGGCAGCGGCGCTGATATTCCAGTCGTAGCTGCCAGAATTGGCGACGCCGGAGGCAATCGGCGTGAATGTTGTACCATTGGACGAGACCGAAATGGTCACTGTTCCGTTCACGTTAAACGACGTCCAGGTAATCTGTGCGGTCGTGCCTTGGGTCAAGGTCGTACCGGATGCCGGACCGGTTACGTTGAGGAACGCCGATGGCGTCAACGATGACTCATTCGTGCCGCCATAGGCACCGATCTCGACTGCCCCACCATTCGGGGACGGTTCCAATCCGATCGGTGTTGCCGGATTACCAGCTGCAATTGCGCTTGAGGACGCTGTGTCGTCGGCATAGGCCCCGACGGCAGCCTGCGGCAGCCCATTGGTGCCCGCGACAACCGATAACGACCCGCCGTGATCACTGCCTTGGAGACTTTGCAAATGATAATCGTCTGACGTTCCATTGGCGGTGGGCGAAACGAACAACGGGTTGCCGCTCTGCGAGTTGCCGTCCTTGCTTGTGGCAGTCCGCCACTGCGCCAAAGTTGTCTGGGTCAGACCAAGCCATGTCCCGATCCGTCCGCCCGGCCCGGTCTGGAAGAAATTATAGTTCGAGGTAAAGCCCGGCTGGCTCGCGTCAGAAACAGCAATCCCGATACCGCTCAGGGCAGAAATGATGTTGTTTGTCAGGTTTGTCCCGGTTGACGCCTGGTACAGGACAACCGCCCCCGTCGGATAGTTGGGGTTCGGCAAATAGGGAGCCGCGCCAGCCGTCGGCTCGTAAATCGTGTTATTTGTGATGACAGTGTTCGTGGCACCATCGAGGAACAAACCAGCATATGTATCCGAATAGATCAGATTGTTCGTGATCGAGCTGCCAGAAGCGTTAATCTCGATGCCAAATCCATTCGAATAAAGCGTATTTCCGCTCACAGTGTTATTGTTGGAGCGCAGCAGAATGCCGAAACCTGCATTGTCATAGATACGATTATCGATGACGCTGGATGTTCCGTCGATCTGCACGCCGTTCTGGTTGCCAAACAGAAGATTATACGAGAAGGCACCCTGACCGTAGAGTTCAACGGACTGATAGCTACCCGTCGTACCACTAATGCTATTGCCATAAATCTTGACATTGCCACTGGCATCGATCGCTTCTGACGAACTGCCGACGATGATGTTGCCATCGCCGTTGGAAAGCGTCTGATCGCCGAAAGTAATGCTGCTGCCCGTGCTCGTCGCGTTCAGCCAGGCAGCCGTGGCGTCGTTGGTGAACTTGCTGCCGGTGATGACGGTTTGACCAATCACACGAAGATAAAGGCCATAACCAACGCTGCCGGAAATTGTTGCGTTCGTAATTGCGCCAATCGACGTGCTGTAGTCATTGGTCACGATGCCGTCGTGGTCATTCGTGGCCGTAAAATAACTGATCGTGCCGATCGAGCCGCTGAAGTTCAGCCCGGCACCGCCTTCTCCAGTCGAAGAAAGATGATCCAGAACACCTGTCGGCGCGTTCGTATTGATGTCAAACGCATCGCCCGAGTTGCCCGAAGCCGCGAGATACGATGCATTGAAGCCATTGCTGCCGTTCTCAACGATGAGCGCGTCAACACCGCCTGCGAACGTCAGGTTGTTCAATGTATCGAGCGAGGAATCGTTGATCGTGACAAGCGCCGCCGGGGTGATATCGGGGTTGGCCGGAGTGAAGATCGTGCCGCCGCCAGCAGCGCCGTCAATGGTGAAGCCGGCTTCATTGCCGAATCCGAGATTTGCCGATCCGCTGAGCGCAAGCGGCACGATGAGCGGATACGTCCCGGCAGCAATGTTGATGACCGAACCGGCACCAACCGCGTAGTCCCAGAAGACATTTTCCGGCAAAGGCAGCGGTGCACTGGAGGACTTGCCGGTGTTGCGGTTCGATCCGTCTACCGCAACATAATAGGTCGAGCCAGTTTGCGGGACTGTGAAGGCTTCGGTCGAAGTATCATAAATTGACGTATTGGCCACACTGACCACGCGCACATAGAGCCCGGTCGTGCCAGGACTGATACCGCTTGCGCTCGGGCTCCAGCTATAACGGCCTGTATCGGGTACCGACGACGCAATGGTGGCAATCTGCACGAGCCCATTTGCCGTTTGCTGCAAGAGCTGGAGTTCGACGGCCCCACCTGCAGCGGCACCATAGCTGTCCCAGGTTATGAAATGCGGCGTATTGGCATCCCAGTTAACATAGAGCGTCGGAGACAGCAGCGTTATACGACCAACCGTGTTGAGACCGGTCACAACATTGGGAACAGGCGTTACGCCCTGATCCGGACCATAGCCTTGCGGCTCGATTGCCAGATAAGCGTTATCGAGCAGCGCGCCGTTGCTGCTATCTGTCTTGGCGACCCCAAACACATACTGCACAGAACGTGTGCCAACCGGGATGTAGGTCGTGTCGAAAACGCGCATCCAGGCACCAAGCGTGGTTCCTGCAGGAACCACCACGGCATTTCCGATCGCGTTATTGCTGCCATCAAGGAATATGACCGAGATTTCAGCGCTGACGGCCTTGGACAGGATCGACACCTGGCCGCCGAATGCCAGTTGCAGCGAACCGGAGTCGATCTGTGCGGCGGAATAACCGGCGGCCGCGAGATTGATCGTCTGCTGGGCAGCCGTGTTGTTCGCGGAACCGGATTCAAACTCCGCCGTGCTGAGTGTCGGTGTCAGTGCAGTCGATGTCGTGATGCCGCCAGCCGTGTAAGTCCAGCCGGCCAAACCGTTTTCGAAATTGTCATTCGTCAGGAGGTTTGCGACGCCGGTATATCCGATGAAACTGCCAGCCGGATCGCCTGCAGCGATCGTCGGATTGGTCGGTCGTTGTCCGGCGACCAGAGGCCGCGTAATCAGGAACCCGTTGGCATCGGCTGCGAAATGCGGCTCGGCCCAACCAGGATTGACACTCGTGAGGCCGATTGAATGAAGGTCGAACTGGTTGACGTCGTCCTGCCAGTCCAGAATGTCGCTGAAATCGCGCGTCCAATAGACGATGCGACCGGCGTCGGTCTTGTAGAGCGTGTTGTAATCGCTCCAGAATCCTGTCTCGCTATTGTTGTCAACATAGATGTCATAGCCGGTATCGGCCCACAGTATATTCGATTCAATGGCAATGTTGAATGCGTTGTTGTCGAGATGAATTCCGTCGCCGACCATGGCATGGATCGTGTTACCGGCGATCTGGACGTTGCCGACACCTGACAGTCGAATGCCAAAGCCCGTATTCCCGACGATCTGGTTATCGAAGATAACCTGGTTGCTGGTCGCGGCGATGCCAGTCCCGTTCTCCTCAATGCGATTGAACTGGACGGTACCGGTGAAATTCCCGATGCCGGTCGTGTTGAAGTTGATGAGATTGTAATCGGACTCGCTGGTGCCTCCGACGAGGCCGCTGCCACTGACGCCGGTAATATTGCCTGTGATGATCTGGTTGATGACCCGCGCGTTCTGCAGTTCAACACCGATTGTGTTGCCGGTGATCGTGTTTGGTGTCGAACCTGCAACAGCCCCGAAGAGCGTTGCTGAATCGGAAACAGTGGTCTCGACGCCAATCGGGGACTTCGAAATCGTATTCCCGGACAGGGCTGCAGCGGCCGCATAAAGCACCGCAGCCTGTCCGCCGGAGATCGTGTTATTGGCGATCTCGCCAGAGAATGCGGCGTTGATCGTGAGCCCGAATGCTGCGCCGCTGAAGGTATTGTCGCTGATGAGGCCGTCAGACGCAGATGAAATGATGACTCCGGAGAACTGATTATTGCGTGCAAGCAAGCCCGTTGCACCGCTGAGCGTCACCGACGACTGGAAGGTGTCGCCAACAAGGGCTACCGAAGCAGAATTGTTGATCGAGACGGCACCTGTAATGTCGAGATTGCGGATCGTCAGGTTGCTGGCACCATTGATCGTGATGCCGGTCGTCAATTTGACACCGTCAAGTCCGGCAATCGTGACGCCATCAGCCGACGCGCCAAGCGTCAGGTTGGAATCCGATGTCGTTCCCGCAACTAGGATCAAATCGCCCGAGTGCACGATGCCACTCGAGAGCAGCGACGCGATTGTTTCGCTCGCATTGGCAATCCAAACATGCGAGGCGGTCGTCTGGCCTTCAAGTACCGAGAGGCCTTGGTCGCCGGCAGAGCCTGTTACCAGGAATGGACGACCAGACGGGTCGAGCGCGACCGCGAGCGTGCGGATTGCACCTTCGACCTGGCCGATCCCGGTACCGACAGTATCGGTCGGTAGAACAGACGCAAAACTGGCGCCGTTCCAAGTCATGGTGTGCAGGTTTTCGGTTTGGCCACCCGCTGTTTCTTGCGTCGATAGCCAGACGAGATTCAGCACCGTTCCGTTGGTCGTAAGCACAGGTGTGTTCGACGTCTGGTCGTTCGCAGTCAAGCCAAAGCCGCTTTCGGCACCGGCGCCTGCTGACGTCCAGGTTCCGCTCGTCTCCTCTGCGACATACACCTGTTGCACATAGCCAGTTGCCGGATCCTGCTGCGTCCAGGCAATAAAAAGGGCACCCTTGAAATAGGCAAGGCTCGGCTCGGTCGCAAAGCTGCTTGACGTTGACAGCTGTTCAGCAAACGGAACTGGCGCTGCGTTGATCGGTGGCGCAGGTGGAGCAAGCGTTGACCAATTGACACCATTGTATTGCAACACAATGAGCCCTGCGCCGGTCGCATTCGCAATGCTGAAGGCAACAGCAACATTCTGGCCATCGGTTGCGACCGAATAGTTTGCCGCAACACCGTTCGACCCGGGTACACCACTCCCCGGGACTGCGCCTGCACCAAGCGAGGTCCAATTTGAGCCATTGAACTCCGCAGCATGGAGATCAGGCGATGCGGGGTCAGCAAGATTTCGCCAGGTTACAACCATACCGATCTTGGTTGCCAAGACCTTCGCGTTGTCGAATGCGCCGATCCCGCTGATCCCGCCCGCTGAATCTGAGCCGCCAAGGCCGACCCATGTGTGGGTGATCGCGTTATAGGTAACGACGTTGATTGTATTGCCTGCAGCCGTCGTCGAAGTCCAGGCGACAACAGGCGCGCCACTGACGATGGCAATTGATGGGTTGGACGCAGACGTTCCGGCTTGGGACAAACCGGTGCCTGTTACGCTGCCGCCGAAGCCCGTCCAGACACCATTTAGGTCTTGTGCAACAAATAGGCCCTCGATCCCGTTGTTGATCGCTGTCCATGCGATCCACGGTCCGTTTGCGTCCGCGGCGATCGCGGGCGCGGATGCATTGCCCGCATCTCCGCCGAGCGCCTGGCCTACTGGTCCAGCAATCTGGCTCCACCAACCGAGAGGCACGGCATTTGTCGGAAGCGACAGCGTGGTCTGACCCGGGACGCTGCTTGGCGATGACAGGCTGTCGCCCGTCACGCCGGAGTTCGGGATCAATGTATCTGACGCAGGCCCCTGAAGCACATCGGATGCGGCACCACCCAGAAGTGTATCGACGCCCGAGGAGCCAACTAGCGTGTCGTTGCCCAGACTGCCGATGACGACGTTTGCCCCGGCACCACCGGTTGCAAAATTATTGCCGCCGCGCAATTCGATGCGATCATTGCCCGCACCGCCCGTAATACTGTCGTTACCGCCGTCCGATCCGATAATGACGTCGCCCGCATTGCCTGCGTTGATCGTGACACCAGAACCCGGCCCCCCGTAAATCAACGTGGCCCCTTGGCCGCCATTGATTACGCGTGTTCCGATGCCACCCCAGATGGTGTCATTTCCAAGTCCACCCGTTAATGTGTCAGCTCCCGCACCGCCATAGATCTGGTTTCGGGTATTCGAAGCGGCCGTCGGCGGCGTTACCGCCGTCTGCTGCAAGGTACCAAGCGCGGTCAGCATGAACGCGATACTGGCGTGATCGCCAAAAATCTGCGTCGCTCCGCCACCCGAATGCAGGACGTTGTCGCCAACGCCGCCGTAAATCGTGTCGCCGCCGGTCCCGCCATAAATTGTTGATTTGCCTGTACCACCGACGATCAGATTACCGCCGCCGCCGCCATAGATGACGTCGTTCCCGGTTCCGCCAAGGATCGTGCTTGCAAGCGCGCCGCCGTAGATCGTGTCGTTGCCACCGCCCTGAATGGTCGCGTGACCGGCACCATCGGAAATCCAGTTGTTGCCGGTTCCGCCGAAGATGACATTGTTGCCCGCACCCGCAACAATCGTGGCATCGCCCATTCCGCCATAGATGAAATTGTTGCCGTCACCGACCGAAATCTGGTCCGGACCCGCCCCGCCCCGGACAGTATTTGATCCGCTCCCGAGCGTAATGCGATCGTTGCCGCCGCCGCCAATAATTGAGTTATGTCCATTGCCTGCAGTGACAATGTCGCTGCCGTCGCCTAACGTGATGGTGTTATTGCCATCGCCGACGACAATCACGTTATCGCCGTAGCCAACCGTAATCTGGTTATTGCCCGTGCCACCTGTGATCGTGGAGTCACCGAAGCCTGTCAGAATGATATCGTTACCGACGCCGCCGTCGATTATGTTATTGCCATTGCCGACGGTGATCTGATCATCGCCAGTGCCACCATAGATCGTGTTCGCTCCGTCACCGGCCTTGATGACCATGTTGCCGAGGCCACCAATGATCGAGTTGGCGCCATTGCCGGCCACAATACTGTCATTGCCCGTTCCGCCATTGATGATGTTGGCCCCCGTCCCGCCGATAACGGTGGTCGCCCCGGCCAGACTGAAATCGGGAGCCACGGCGAATGTACCGCCACCAGAAAGAATGAGGCCAGCCAGGATCGTGTCGTTACCCGTCCCGCCAATGATCACATTGGCGCCTGTCCCGACAGCGACGAAATCATTGCCGGTGCCGCCAAAGATCGTATTGGCACCATTACCGGCGTAAATGATATCGTTTCCATTACCGCCGATAATCGAATTCGCGCCAAAACCACCAAACAATCCGCCATTCTGCGCGGGTGCAACGCCGGCGATGATCGTGTCGTTGCCGGTGCCGCCATCGATGGAATTGCTGCCGAATCCTGTGACGATCAGATCATTGCCGATACCGCCGTAAATCGTGTTCTTGCCATTACCGACTTCGATGACATCGTCACCCTTATAGCCGGTGATGGTGTTGTTGCCGCCGCCCGCTGTAATGTATTCATTACCGACACCAGCGTTGATCGTGTTGTTTCCAAAGCCGACGAGGATGATATCGACGCCGGTTCCGCCGAAGATGATGTTCTGACCATTACCGGCGTTGATATTGTCATTGCCGACGCCGCCGGTAATCGTGTTCAGGCCATCGCCGACCTGCACCGTGTCATTACCATCGCCCGTCGTGATCAGATTGGAGCCATTGGCTGCCAGAATGAGATCATTCCCGGAGCCACCCTTGATGGTGCTATCTCCGGTACCTCCGTTCAGCGTCGAGCCACCAGCCCCACCGATGATGGAGTCATCTCCCGAACCGCCGTAGATGCTGTCGTGGCCGTTGCCGCCATAAATCGTGTCATTTCCCGAGCCACCCGTAATGGTGTTGCCGGAGTAGGCAATATTGGTTGGCGTCGAGCCATAAATAACGTCGTCGGCACTGCCGCCGACGATGATGTCACCCCCGGATTCGCCATAAATGGTGTCGGGAGTCGATCCACCGATGAGCGTGGAAGCGACGGTACTGCCATAAAATACGCTGAAATCGGAAATGTGCTCGGTTCCGATACCTGGCCCTGTCGCGATGCCTGTACCGTAGTTCATGCCGACCGCAGAATTTACCTCGCGGTAATCAAGCGTATTTGTGCCGCCACCACCATCGTAGACCGAATTGCCCGGTCCACCGGCAACGATGGTATCGTTGCCGGGGCCACCGGTGATCAACTGATTGCCAGCACCCGCATAGATGATGTCGTTGCCTGCACCGCCGACGATCGAATCATTGCCGCCGTTTGAATAAATCGTGTCATTTCCGGCACCGGCCGTGATCGAATCATCACCGGGACCGCCAACGAGCAAGTTGCTACCCGAACCGCCAACGAGTGTCGCATCACCGTCCGCCGCATAAAGCGTGTCATTGCCACTGCCCGGGATCGGCCCGCCCGTCCCGCTCGAGGAGCTTGTATTGACGACGACTCCCGATGTTCCTGTGTTCGGAACGACTTCCTTCAGCGTCGATGGCGTATTGGGGGGCGCGCCCGGTGTTCCATAAAGTGGGTTCGGCACAATTTTGGTGACGGTGGAATTGCTGTTATTGGCTCCCTGGAAATCGACCTTGACCGTATTCGGACCGCCGACGTCGACAATCTTGATATTGTCGTTGCCGCTGCCCGTATTGGCGATGATCTCGTTAACGGCTTCCGGATTGCCGTTCCCATCGGTAGGTATCTGGGTCTCCAGCACGCCCGTCTTCGGATCGATGTAGGTGACTTCCACCGTATTGTCTGGATGGACGTAGATTGTGTAATTCGCACTGTCGGCAGCAACTGCTGCGGCAGCTGTCGTTGGATTGGCGACACCCGTCACCCCACCATTACCGTCCGACTGGACGGACGTTCCAATATCGGAGCCTTCCGGGAAAAGCGGATTGCCATTTTCATCCAAACGCTGCGATGTGTAGGGGCCAACATAGAGCGTCAGGTCGCCCGAACCGGTATTGTAGAATGCAAGTGGATCGATATTTGATTCACTTGGCGGCGGATCCGGATACTGGAAGATCTTGACGCTGGCGATCTGATCCGCGCCAGACGGGCCAAAGCCCCATAACGTGCTCCAGATGAAATCGAGATAAGCATAACCCGACGCCTGAATCTTGAGCGGACCGACGATGCCCTGGTCGATGCCTTCGCCAGCATAAAGCTGTTCCTGCTGCTGGATTTGCGAAATATTCTCGAATGCACCGGGTGAGTTCTCGCCCAGCAGATTTGCCTCGAAATCAATTTGCACGCCGCCTTCCAGACCGGCGCTGATGGCCCCTTCGAGGACCTGCACCTGCAAGGTGACGCCGAATTGGGCTGTGAGCAAAAGAACGTCATTGGCGTGCTTGGTATCACTGGCAAGCTCGGGATCGGGACCGAATTTCAGGCCGTCGAGCAGGGCCTGGGCAGGCGTCTCGCCGCCGGGGATATCATTGTGCAGGATCTCGATGAGTCCCGTTGAATCATATTCCAGTTGCAATCCGGCACTGATCGAGGCCTGGAGATCAAGCCCGAGCGCAGCATCAAGGATGCCGAAGAAGCTGACCTGACCAAGTTCCGGATCGAACTTGAAGCTGGCCGTAAAACCGGCAGACAGATTAAGAAAGACGACGTTCTGGCCGAACAGCAATCCCAGAATACTGGCCGGGTGCTCGAGGATAGGGGCCGTCAAGGTCGCAGTCGAGGTAATGCTCGTTGAAGGCGTGGAGTTGTACGCAGAGCCTGTCAGCGCAGACGAGGCTGCACCGACCGCCTGCAACGCGGACGAGGCCCCGCTAAGCAGTGACCCGAGGCTGGAATTGGTATCGACACCCAGCCCGCCCAGATAATTCGAGATGTCCTGGGCATCGTTTCCTGTGCCTGACGAGGCGTCGTTTGCAAAATTTTCGACCTGATCTGACGGCACCGATGCCATGTCGGACGCATTCGCGACATTCACCTGCGGCAGCGCCAGATTCTTGCCCGAGAAATCGAGATTGCCGAGCGGAATGCCAAGATCGTTTGATGCAGCTGCCTGTGCATCACCATAGAGCGTGTCGACTTCAATAATCATGCTGACGGCATCTTCTGCCACCGTCACGAAGAGTTTGTCAGCATCCGAACTCGGCAGATCACCGTCGTAATAGAGCGCATCACCGGCGAAATGGATCCAGTCGTAAGTACCGCCAGTATAGCTGGGGAACAGCCCACCGAGGATCGAGGTGAGTCCGAAGCTTGACGCGCCCTCGATCAGGTTCCCGATGACCGGCACCGTGTCCTGCAGGAACTTCAACACATCCAGCATGCCGTTGGTTGCATCATAGATCGGCTGCAAGATCGGCATGATCAGATCGGACAAGGCCGTGCCAATGTCGAGCGAAATATCCTCCAGGCCCACCTGCGGTGCCCCTGCATCCGCCAGTGATGACACATTGTCGATCGACCAGTTGAACATCAGATTGGCCGACAGGCTCGGGAAGACACTCACGTCCTTGTACGTGCCGTCCGGCTGCGACTGGAAATCACCGCCAAATGCCAGTTGCAGCTGCGATGAAACCGACAGATTGAAGCTCGGATCGATCGACAGACTGGAAATGTCTGTCGGGGCGATGTCCTTGCCCCCATTCAGGGATGTGCCACCCGTGTTGCCGGAGATACCGATGCCGATGTTGCCGGTGACATTGGTGTGATCGCTGGGAGCCGTCTCGTTGGGCTCGGTCAGCAACGCCATCAGGAAGCCCATCGTGCCGACCGCCTGGAAGCCGTTTGGCAGATAGAACGTTACGCCGAAATTGAACGGCATGCCGTTATTGGTAGTCGCCCCCTGCGCCATTTGGGCGGCACTGCCGGATCCTGCAACAAGATAGGCTGCATTGGTTGTCAGACCAAGACCGACATTCACATACCATGCGATATCGCCGATGATGTTCGCGCTCTTCGACAGCGAAAGCCCCAGCCCCGGAATACCAAGATCGGACCCGGCGAGCGATAATTTCGTTGTCGTACTCTGGCCCAGTGTCAGGTCGAGCTCAAGCTGGGTAACATGCGACAGATCAATTGGCTGCCCGACGCTGAGCATCGTGGCTGCGCCATTGCTGACGTCTGGATCCTCGAACCAGATCTGGACATCGCTTGTCGGATTCGCATCGGGCAACAGCCCCGCTCCAGACAAGGCGTTGACGATATCTTTCTGAAGTTGCAGCAGTTTGGTACCGGAGTTCGCCAGATCCTCCTCAAGCTTGATCTGCAGCGAATTGAGCTCGTTGTTGATCGGGGTAAATAATGTCTGGGGATCGAGCGCCGAGGCGAGCTTGTTGCCGATAAAGGGGATATCCGCGAGGATCTGGGTCGAACTTGTGATCTCGCCCTCAATCGAGGTCAATTCCTGCTGCAATTCATCAATGACGCTGGTGACCTGCTTTTCGAGCGGTGACGGTGGCAGTGTCGCAACCGTGAAGGTCAGGCTCGCAGGTGTCGAGATATCGGGTTCGTTGATCGTAACCTGTTCGGCCTGGATGGGCGCACTTTGAACGCCAACGAAGCTAACATTGGCGCTGCCTGTCACCGTCGTTGTCGAAATCGAACTGAGCGTTTGTTGCGACGATGGCGTGAGTTCAGCAGTCGTCCACGCCGCGCCCCCGGTATTGTTGAACGTCGCCGTTACTGTCGTGTTGATATCGGTTGTTCCGCCGACAATTGTCTGCGAAGTCCCGTCGACCGTCGCAGTGCTCGTCTTGCTCGTCGTCAGATCGGTGCTGGAGAGATCAGACTGGACGGAGACCTGCGCCCCACTGTTGAGCTGGAAGGCCGGTGCCGCAGGACTGGTCAAGTCTACACCGAACGTCAGGGACAGGTTTTCGGTTGTTTTAGGTGTAAGGTTGAAACTTGCATTCGCAAGCGAATGGCTGTTGCCCGAAACGCTCAGATCGAACACGGTCGATGCTGTATTGGTGACGGTCTGCGTCGCGCTGAGCGCGATTGTCTCGACATTTCCGTTTATGGCGCTGGTCGCGCTCTTGATCGTCAGCTGGGTTGTTTCAGTCCCGACCACCGTCGCTGCATTCGAATTCAACGCCGAGATTGCGCTCGCAAGACCATCAATGGTCGCTGTGGTCTTGGCTGTCGGACCTGAACCCGTCGTCGTGCTGTTGAAATAAGCCTGCGCGGCGTTGATGATCTGTGTCAGCGGACCCTGACTGCTCGCAGGATCACCAAGTTGACCCAGTGAATCCACCGTAACATTCAGAAATGGTGCATTTGCCGACAGCGCCGTACTGGCATCAAGCGCATTCAAATCTGCGTTGAGCTGTTTCAGACCTGCGATAATGGCGCTGTCTGCGGCGATCGAAAGCCCGCCGGACAATAAGAGACGCGGCTCAAGCGCCTCAATGACAAAGACGTCGTTATGGTGTTGGCCGGGCACGTCATGTGTTGTGGGCGGCGATCCCTTACGCAATCGACGCTTCGCCGATTTCAAAAATTGCTTGGGACTTTGGTCTTTATTTCGCCACATCGGAAACCTCACCGAAGGCTAAAACGCTAAAAAATATCAAATTTCCATAAGGGGCACGTTAAGAGTATATTAATAATCGTTATTGTAAAGTTAAAATCCGGTGCGCGCTTCCGAAAATAAAGGGACGCGGAGTCCAAATTGTTTTGGCAAGGTGCACGAATAGATTTAGCCGGAAACAAGCCATTTCGCTGATGCCCAAATATTGGGCGCGGTTCGTTGAGCCGGCGTTGGCTCTCAGAAGTGATTGCAGATCGTTCGTAGCTTGTTACTTGAACTCAAGCTTGTACCGATTGATGCGCCACCGAACGGACTTTCACCGCAGACGGTACTGGAAACCTTTAATGTTCAGATGCAACTGTGCAAGTTCAGTGTCGCCATTCTAGGGCACAACGTCTGTTCTGGCCGGCAAATGTCTGCCGACAGGATCGCTCGCACGCGTGTCAATCCGCATTTGCCATGAGCTGATAAGATCGCGAATGGTCTCTGCACCGGACAATTGTCCTTTGGCGGCGCGGCCAAGGACGTAAGCGACCACGATCCTATACCGGCGGTACCGGAACTGAAGACATGTCAGAGTCAGGTACTATGTCCCGATCCGTCTCCCTGCCGACGCTAGACCCGCAACCGTTTCGTGCGCACGCTCCAGGTACTCTCAATTTCTACTGAGCTTAGGTCACCTCAAACCCAAGATGAGCCCGGAACCGGTTCTTGATGTGCACGGCATCCCGAGGCGGCAGCGAGCGCGGTACATTTTCCGCCTTGATCCGAATATCGTAGAGGCGCGGTCCCGCAGCTCCCGCTTTGAGCGCTTCGGCCAGTGCCTCCACGCCCGCATCGTCGGTAACAGTCGCGGTCGCAGCGAAGCCCATCGCCAACGCGACCTGCGCCAGTTCCAGGCCAAAACCACTATGGCTGACCTGCATCCCTGTTTCGCCGTAATGACCATTGTTGAGGACAGCAATGACGAGGTTCGCAGGACAGGCGACCGCGATCGTCGCCAGCCCGCCGAGCCCCATCAATTGCTCGCCGTCGCCTGTGATGACGAGCACCGTCCGCTCCGGCCTGGCCTGAGCAAGACCGAGGCCGACCAGCGCTGCTGCACCCATCGCGCCCCAGAGATAATAGTTTCCGTCGTGATCCCCTGCCGCATTGACATCATAGCTCGGAGAACCCAGCCCGGTGACAACAAGCAAGTCTGCGCGGTCTCGCAGCAGTCGAGATACAACAGCGCGTCGGTCAAGCGTCCCTGAAAGTGGTGTTACCATTTCTTTTCTCCCAGGAGCCGTTGCGATAGGATGACGGCAATCTGCTGATCAGCCCCATAGGCCAATGTCGCCGCCGACCCAACGATGGCGATCAAATCGTCTGGGGTCGATGCGCGCATCGTGCGGATACCGACAGCTTCCAGCGATCGCTCAGTAGCCAGCCCCATGGGTACCTGCCAGGGATTGAATTCCGCCCATTCACCGCGCATCGTCACCAGCATCAACAGCGGTAGCCGGGCGATGACGGGCAGCGACAACATATTAATGCAATTGCCGACGCCACTGGACTGCATCAGGATCACGCTGCGTAGGCCACCAAGCCAGGCACCGGCAGCAATCGCGATGCCTTCTTCTTCCGTTGTCAGCACATTGCACGTCACATCATTGTCGGAACGGAACAACTGGATGAGCCGCGCATGTCCCGCATCCGGTACATAGGACATCTGGCGAACGTCGTGGCGTTTCAACAGTTGATAGAGGTCACTGGGCCAATCCCGGGTACGTCCTGCCTCGCCTTGCGCCTCGGCGGTGATTGAACCATCTCCCACAGCGTGCTCTCCCGTGTTCGCCCATCTGTTGATCTAATTGGCCGTGACAGCTTCCTTCAAGTCGCTGATACACGCTCGGCCTCGGGCAGAGTCTGCTTCCCGCAACTTTGGCCAAAAGAGTTTGAACGGATTCAGCGGCCCTAGCCAAGGCCGGCTGCTGGCGTGTGTCAAGCCTGACGGGGACCGCCTGGATAAAATCCGTGCGGTCATCGCCGCTTTATGTGTTCAGATCGCGGCGATGATCATCCTTTTATGTCCGCATAAACCACCGCTCGGTCACTTGGCGATCATCGACGCGAGGCGACCTTGGCAATAGGCACCAATGTCGCGTCATCATCGCCAACAGTGAACGAAGAGATCCGACGGGTCATGTCGTCCGATTGTTCGCGCAACACACCACAGGCAGCGGCATTCTGAACAACCAGCGCAGCATTCTGTTGCGTCATTCCGTCCATATGACCGACGGACTTGTTGATCTCATCGACGCCGATCGCCTGCTCCTTCGACGCCTGCGCTATCTCTGAAACGATGTTTGTCACGCGGTTCACACTGGTGACGATTTCGTTCAATGCATGGCCTGCATTGTGAACGAGCTCCACACCGTTCTTGACCTGATCCCCGCTCTCGAAAATTAGCCCCTTGATATCGCGTGCGGCTTGCGACGACCGCTGCGCCAGAGACCTGACCTCCGACGCCACAACGGCGAAGCCGCGCCCTGAATCGCCTGCGCGCGCCGCCTCGACGGCAGCATTCAGCGCCAGCAGGTTTGTCTGGAATGCGATTTCGTCGATAACCCCGATAATGTCCGAAATCTTGTGCGACGATCCCTCGATCGTTGCCATCGCATCAACAGCCTTGGCCACGATTTCACCGCCACTTGTGGCCAAGGTCCTCGCATTGAGAGCCAATTCATTCGCTTGCTGCGCATTGTCTGCGTTTTGGCGGATCGTCGTCGAGATTTCGTCCATCGAGGCGGAGGTTTGTTGCAGACTTGACGCCTGCTGCTCAGTTCGCTGCGATAAATTATTGGTGCCGGAGGCAATCTCGCCGACTGCATCCGCGATCGTTGCCGATACATTGCGGAAGTCACGCACGAAGGTGGCCATCTTTTCAATCAGACCGTTGACACCCGAACACAGCTTGGCGATTTCGCCTGACTTGCCCTCAAGCGGTACGCGTCTTGTAAGGTCATTAGCCTTGGTCGCTTCAACAACGACTTGTGTTTGTGCCACGGCAAGCTCGAGGGCCTTCGACGCCTCGATCTCCGCCGTGCTGTCCATGGCAAATTCAACAACCTTGTATGGCTTGCCGTCCAGCCCCAGGATCGGGCTGTAGGTCGAACGGAGCCAGATCGTCTGTCCCGACTTGGCGATGCGCTCATAGATCCCGGTTTCGTTTTCCCCGTCAGCAAGCCTTGACCAGAACGACGTATAGCCAAGGCTTGTGCGAAGATCGGGTTCGACCAGGATGGCATGGTGCTGGCCCACAAGCTCTTCGCGTGAATAGCCGGAAACCGCGCAGAAGCGCTCGTTGGCGTCGATGATGTTGCCGCTGAGGTCATATTCGATGACCGGCTGTACGCGTCTGATAGCCTCGACCTGACTGCGGAAATTGGCTGTCAGTTCAGCGACATGCAATCCACTCGCCTTGAACGCTTCAATCGCACGGGCAATCGCGCCAATCTCGTTGCGGCGATCCTTGTAGGGAACCTCGACATCCGTGGCAGTGTTCGTGATCCGCTCAATCAAGGAGGCCAGCGTCAACAAGGGACGGATCATCGCGCGCGTCACAAAAACCGCGATCAATGACAGGATGATCACCAAAACAACCGACATCACGACGATCGAAAAGGTCAAGCTCGTTGCGGTGGCAGTGATCTCCGCCTTGCGTATGCCGGCATAGATGATCCCAGCCACTGCACCCTTGGTGTCATAAAAGGGTTGGTAGATCGTATAATAGGGCACGTCGAGAATGATAGCTTGTCCCGTGTAAGTCTTCCCCTGCATCGCAACAGGGAAAACCGAGCCTGTGTTGCCGAGATAGGTACCGATGGCCCGCGTGCCGTCCGGTTTCTTTACGGAGGTCGTGACACGGACAAAATCATTTTTCGCTGCATCAAAGGCAAAAATCGTCGCCGTGCCGCCCGATATGCGAGAAATCTCGTCGATCAAGCGGTGATCCCCAAGATCTGGCAGCGCCGGTATGATGATGCGCTTGATGACCACACCGTCCCATTCGACACGTGCATCAGGGACAGTTCGCTCGATCAGGGTAACCGCAGACCGGATCGCTATCGCCTCTTTCTGGCTCGCATTGTTTTCCGCGTCATCAAATAAGGTGTTTGAAACAAACGCAGTGAGTACAAAGGCCGTGAGCCCGATGAAGGTAATCACAATCAGCCCGACGAGCGTCGGGAGCCTGAGGTTCGTCAGCATTCACACAACTCCAACGGGAATTTTAGGTATCTGTAAATTAATCAAAATAATTTAATTTATGATTGAAATTTCACTTCAAATTCTGATTGGCGAATATCTTTCAGGCACAAAGAAAGAGCGTTCACCGCTCATCTATGTACTCAGCGAAAACAGGACCTCGAACAACCAACTTGATCCAGCCTCAGATCGCGTGATCACGGTTCTCAAGGAGAATTGGCTGCCCATGCGGCGTCACGGCAGCAGCGGCACGCCAATCTTCCGCCAGATGCGCGATCGCTGCCGCCTCCGTTATACCCTTGTCGATGAGTAGTTTTTCGAGCGCCTTCAGCCAGCCGTCAAAATACACGTCGTTACCGGCGACTTGAGGCCCCGCTTTCAGTTCCAACCCCAGATACTGCGTCCACTCGCCCCAGGTGAAAAGACCACGCTCGTGCAGAAGCGTCGTCATTGCGAAGATCTGGGCCTGCCAGGCTTCATCGAAGCGGGTAATCTCAGGCGCGCTCAAGATAGGGCTCCCACGCTTCAATGGCGACCGTGAGCGCGGGATCTGTATCCTCGCCCCAGAGTTCCGTTCCCTTGAACACGATCGTGTAACACCAACGCGGATCTTCTCCCTTTCCGTGGGCATTCGAGTCCGGAAACACAAAACATCCGCGTACCGCCTCAACCACGCCCGACTTGCCTCGCGCATAACGGGGCAGACGGGTATGCGTCGTCGGGTGCATCACCTTGGTACGGACGATATCGCCAACCGAGAATTGGGCCTCAGTGGCGGCAGGCCGATCATATCTCGTCCCGGTCGCGAGGATTTTTTCCAACTCCGCGGCAGTCCGCCTGATCACACCGGACTTGGGGGTCTCTAGCGGCAGCCCTGCCTTGAATTCGGCCTCGCTTGCCAGCCCCATCCGCAGCATGAGTTTCTGCAATGCGCTGACCCATATGTCGTAATAGCTTTTCGACAGATACTCGGCTGGCGGAAGCGACTCGCGCGTATGGCGAACCGTATCGAGATTCCATTGTCCGCAGGTGCTGGCAGCAAGCGTGACGGCGCACGCACGCTTCTCCCAGTCCGCATGGAACACCGGTTCACCCGGCTCAACGGCAATCGGCCCGAAACCCATCATCCCGCCGAGATCCTGAGGCCCGTTCATGCGCCTGCCCCTTCGATCCTCGGCAAGCCAGTGCCGATCATGCTGTCGCGAGTGACAATCGCAGCCAGACGGTCTTCATCCCAGCCTTCCGTTCCTGCCGGACGCTCAGGCACCACCAGATACCTTAGCTCGGCGGTCGAGTCCCAGACCCGAATTTCGGTGGCTGGCGGCAGACTAACGCCAAATTCGGCGAGCACGCCGCGCGGATCAATCACGGCACGCGATCGATAGGCGGGTGATTTATACCAGACCGGCGGAAGCCCCAGAATTGGCAGTGGGTAACAGGAACAGAGCGTACAGACCACCATGTTATGGCGCGCAGGTGTATTTTCGACGGCAACAAGATGCTCGCCCTGACGACCACTGTAGCCCAGTTCCGCGACGGCAGACGTCGCATCTGCCAGAAGCCGCTCCCGGAAGTCAGTATCCGTCCAGGCTCGAGCGACAACCCGCGCCCCATTGCGTGGACCAATTTTGGTTTCGTAGGTTTCAACAATCAGATCGAGGGCAGCCGGATCGACATAGCCCTTGCCGACCAGGATTGTTTCAATCGCGCGGACGCGGCTGACGACTTCGGACATCTCCGAATGGTCGTGATCATGATCATGGTGATGATCGAGGTTGGAATCATCATGTTGCGTCACGATGGGCACTCCGTCGGCCAGTAATCGGTGCAGGCAGAACATTTGGCACCCTAGACGCAAAATGGCAGGGCTCCGATGAGGATCAACAGACCACGCATGCCGATGCTTTTCAAGAGACAACAATCGCTTGTCTACCCCGAACTTCGGGCGTCGATGGTCGGTGTCAGTGCGGGCCGCGCAATGTTGTTCACGTGTGTGGCCCCGCTGAAGGGTTTCGACCTGATCACCCTCCAATCCTCAAGACTCTGTTTATAATATTCATTGCCATAATATTTTACAATTATTGATACACCGGACCGAATAGACCCGCTTTTATAGAAACAAACCTGACCTCTTTTATCAATACGTTTATTATTGATGAGAGAGACAGTTAACAGAGATGAAAAATGGTTGACGCAACTTTCAGTGATTTTCCGACTGTCAGGACTTTCAATCGCAGGATCATCGCGATTCTGGTGGCTGCAACCGGTAATCTGGTCGAATGGTTCGATTTCTATGTCTACGCGTTCACCTCGATCTATTTCGCGCCGTCGTTTTTCCCTGGAAGCAGTCCAGTTGTCCAGCAATTGAACACGGCGGCCATATTCGCGGCAGGCTTTCTCATGCGCCCGATTGGCAGCCTTGTCTTTGGCGTGATCGCTGACAAACGCGGACGCAAAACGGCGCTGCTGCTGTCGGTGCTCGGCATGTGTCTCGGCTCCGGCGTGATCGCGATTCTGCCGACCTATGCCTCGATCGGTATCCTTGCCCCCATCTTGCTGTTGGTCGTCCGCATGTTGCAGGGACTGGCTGTCGGCGGCGAATATGGCGCGAGCGCAACCTACATGAGCGAGGTCGCCGTCGGCGGGCATCGCGGCTTCTTCGGTGCGTTCCAGTATTCGACGCTGATCGGCGGCCAGTTGATCGCAACCCTGGTTCTCGTCGTCCTGCGACTTTATCTGAACGAACACGACATGATCGCCTGGGGCTGGCGGATACCGTTCATCATTGGCGCTCTTGTGGCCACGATTGCGCTTCTCTTGCGCCGCGATCTCACGGAAACAGCATCCGTTAAGACGCGGGCTATTCCCGGTGCTGGGACGCTGCGCCGCGTGTTTCAGGTGTCCAAGCGAAATTTCTGGCTGGTCGTGATCTTCAGCTCAAGTGGTTCGCTCTATTTCTACACGTTCACCACCTACATGCAGAAATATCTCGTGAACACGGCCGGCTTCGACAAGGTGACAGCCACCAATACGATGGCCATGGCGCTTCTGGCCTACATGCTGATGCAGCCGTTGTTCGGCGCACTGTCCGACTGGACAGGCCGCAAATTCTCGATGATCGCCTTCAACGTTCTTGCGATCTGCTGCACGGTCCCGCTGCTGACGGCTATCGGCGCAACGCATAGTCCGACGGTGGCTCTAATCCTGATCATCGCTGGCCTGGCCATCATCTCGATCTACACGTCGATCAGCGGGTTGGTGAAGGCGGAACTGTTTCCGCCGGAAATCCGGGCTGTTGCCGTGGGCTTTGCCTTTTCCATCGGCAATGCCTTATTCGGCGGCACAGCGGAGTTCGTTGCCCCATTCCTGAAGGAGCATGGTGTCGAGTCCTGGTTCTACTGGTATGTGACCGGAATGCTGGTCATCGGGCTCATTGTCGCCATCATCATGCCCAACCCGTCCAAGGACGGTTACCTGCAGGGCGACGACATGGAGCGATAAGGCCGTCATCCATCAATCCTCCCTCACGCGACACAGCAAAAGAGGTCATCGTGGCAGTCAAAACTCGAATCTTGGATATCATCACGCGCGTCGCAGCCGAGCAGGAACGCCGGATTTCTAAACTGACGGACGAGACCGTCCTGACGGACTCCGGTCTGGACTCCTTATGCTTTGCGATCATCGTTGCTCGTCTGGAGGACGAACTGGGCGTTGACCCATTTTCGCAAGCTGAGGAAATCCCTTTTCCACGCACGGTTGGCGATCTCGTCGCTCTCTATGATCGTGGTGCTGAATGACAGTGCCGCAGATAAAGCCGGTTGTCCTGCGTGACCTCCTGAACGCAGATACCGCGCTTCGGATCGACCTACCCGACGACACAAGCCCAGCCCTGCCTGGCCTTGACCGCGATGATCTGATTCAGCTGGCCGGCCGGACGGTGCTGATCGCAACACGGTCGCAAGCTTCAACAGCCGCCGCCTTGATTGCCCTCGACGGCGTTGCATCAGCTTTCGTCATTTGCCCACCGGATATGTCGTCGGACCTGCTGCGCAGCATCGCCGAAACAGCGGGCGTTGAGGCAATCATCACGGATCACTCAGACTTCGACATAGGCATGAACATCCCCGTCCTGGTGCGCGGGACGAACAATGGAATCCCGGATGCCAAAGGCCTGCAGCAACAGGAAACCCGATGGATCATGCCGACGTCGGGTACGACCGGACGTCCGAAGCTCGTCGCGCATCGGTTTTCAGCGCTGATCGGGGCCATATCCTCGACAAGCGCATCCACCAACCCCGTCTGGGCGACCTTCTATGATATTCGCCGCTACGGTGGGCTTCAGATTTTCCTGCGTGCCTGTGCAGCCGGTGCCCGCCTCGTTTTGACCAACCCAACGGAACAACTCGGTGATTTCATCGGGCGGTGTACCGCAGCCGGTGTCACGCATCTGACGGGGACGCCATCACATTGGCGACGCTTGCTGATGAGCCCCTTTGCCAGCCAGATCGATCCCGCCTATGTACGGCTCTCCGGCGAAATTGCCGATCGCGCCATTCTGGACGCCTTGCGGGCCAAATGGCCCTCTGCCGCCATTATCCACGCCTATGCATCAACAGAAGCCGGCGTTGGCTTTGAAGTCAGCGATGGGCAAGAGGGCTTCCCGGCGGCCTACCTCGGCGGTCTCCCGGGCATTTATCTCAAGATCGAAGCGGACACGCTCAGAATCCGTTCGTCCAGAACCGCCCTGACCTATGTCGGTCCCGATGCCCCCGTACTGCTGGATGACGATGGCTTTGTTGATACCGATGATGTCGTGGAGCGCGTTGGAGACCGCTGCTATTTCCGGGGCCGTCGCTCCGGCGTCGTCAACGTGGGCGGCAACAAGGTGCATCCGGAAGAGGTCGAGCGAGTGATCAATCTGCATCCTTCCGTGAGCATGTCGCGTGTCCGGTCACGTCGCAACCCGATCCTTGGCGATCTCATTGTTGCTGACGTGGTCTTGAAGCCGTCGGCGTCGGCTGCGTCAGAACTGGATCACACGAAGCTGAAAGACGAGATCCTGAGCGCCTGCCGGCGAGACCTCGCACGGCACAAGGTTCCGGTGGCGCTTGAGTTTTCAGCCTCATTGCCGCTGATCGGCAGTGGGAAAATGGGGCGGCAACATGCGTAATGTGATCGTGACTGGCGGAAGCCGTGGGCTTGGCCTTGCCACGACGAAATCGCTCGTCGGCGCAGGCTTTCGCGTCATCGCGATTGCGCGCAGTCAGTCCGAACATCTGACAGCCCTGATGGACCAGCCCGGTCTCGTGGATTCGGTCAAGTTCGTGGCCTTTGATTTCACCGATATTGACGGTATCCCGGCACTGGTGCACGCGATCAAGAGTGATTTCGGTCCGATCTATGGCCTTGTCAACAATGCGGCCATCGGCACCGAAGGCCTTCTGGCGATGATGCGCAACGAGCACATCGAAGACCTCCTGAAGATCAACGTCAATGCGCCTATCGTCCTGACGAAATATGTCGTGCGCAACATGATGTCAGAGGGACGCGGCCGGATCATCAACGTCGCCTCGATCATTGCCTCCACCGGGTACAACGGGCTTTCGGTCTATGGTGCGAGCAAGGCAGCACTGGTCGGCTTCACGAAGTCCCTTGCCCGCGAGGTCGGCAAGCTCGGCATCACAGTCAATGCGGTCGCGCCCGGTTTTGTGGCGACAGACATGACATCAGGCATAGGCGATCATGACCTTGACCGGATTGCCAAACGGTCTGCCTTGCGACGTCTCGTCAATCAGGAGGACGTTGCAGCGGCCATCGCGTTTCTGGCCAGCGACGCGGCCAGTAACATCACCGGCACTGTCATGACGGTGGATGCCGGAGCGACCGCGTGACCTCTGAGCAAACCGTTTCGTCACCGATCCGTATCCGCGAGATTGAGCCGACTGATCTGGACGCGGTTGTCGAGCTGTTGCTCTCAGGCTTCAATGATCGGTCCGAACAGTATTGGCGGCAAGGCCTCGACCGACTTGCAAACCGTGCCGCACTGCCAGCCTATCCTCGCTTTGGCTATGCCTTGACGGTCGCCGACAGGATCGTTGGCGTCGTGTTGTTGATCGTTTCACGAGACGACAAAGGTAACATCAGGGCCAATGTGTCGAGCTGGTATGTCGAGCCTGACTACCGATTTTATTCGGCCATGCTGATCAAGCCTGCCTTGCGCTTGCCGGATGTGACGCTCGTCAACATCTCACCTGCGCCGCATACGCTCCCAACGATCACAGCGCAGGGCTTTCGGCCTTACACGGGTGGCATCATGGCCTGCGTACCGGCTCTGGGACTGCCGAGATGGGGGACCAAACTCAGATCGATTGCCCCTGCGTCAGGCACGGATGCCACCATACTGGAAACCCACGCGGCCATGGGCTGCCTGTCGTTTCGCGTCGATGAGGGCGAAGAGAGCACCCCGTTCATATTCGCGCTACGTGACCGGAAGCGGCATGGTATCGGCGTGGCTCAACTCATCTACTGCCACAATCTGACATCGTTCAAACGCCATGCCGGAATGATCGGACGCCGATTGCTGCGTCTAGGATTTCCGATCGTCATTTTTGACGCCGAGCGCTATCAACCCGGCCTGATCGGCCATTTCTTCCGCGGTCGCAAACCCAAATATGTGCGTGGACCCGCTTGCCCACGCTTGGGTGATCTGAGCGAAACCGAACTCGTTTATTTCGGTCCCTGAGTGCTGAGGGCGAAGGATGGACATCATGTCGGAACCGAACCTGATCGAAGCGCAGGACCTGATCAGCCGCAAGAAACGGGCGCAGGCCGACTGGCTGAAGGCCTTGCAAGCCTCCAGCCGCATCAGCGCCGATCCGACGCTGATCTTGCCGCGCGCCTTTGATGCAGTGGCCGAAGCGCAGGGATCACGACCGGCTCTGATCGGTGAAACCGAAACGTTCAGCTTTGCCGATTTGGCGGATCGCTCAAACCGCTACGCCCGCTGGGCTGTTCAGAACGGGTTTGTCATCGGCGATGTCGTGGGCCTGATGATGGATAATCGCCCAGACTATGTGGCGATCTGGCTGGGTCTCACGCGTGTCGGCGTCATCGTCGCGCTTTACAACACGAAACTGATCGGCACCAGCCTTGCGCATTGTATCCGAACTTCGGCGCCATGCCTGATTATCGCCGATCCATTCCATGCTGACATCTGTGCGGATGCGATTGCCTCTGACCCAAATCCGCCTGGCCTTTGTGTTTTTGGCGGGCACGGTGCCATGCGTCGGATCGATACGGAAATTGCAGCAATGTCCGGGTCGAGGCTTGCACCTGATGAGTCCCGGGATGTCCGTCAGGCCCATTGCGCACTTTACATCTTCACCTCGGGAACGACCGGTCTGCCCAAGCCCGCCATCGTCTCACATCGACGGGTCATGCATTGGGCAGGCTGGTTCAACGCGCTGATCGACCCTACGCCATCCGATCGGATGTATAATTGCTTGCCAATGTACCACTCACTGGGTGGCGTTGTTGCGGTCTGGGCAACATTGCTCGGCGGCGGCTCGGTCCTGATCCGCGAGCGCTTCTCGGCCAGGCACTTCTGGTCGGATATCGTCGATTTCGAGTGTACGCTGTTCCAATATATCGGTGAACTCTGCCGGTATTTGGTCCACGCCGACGCTGACCCCTGCTCTTCCCGCCACCAGTTGCGCCTGGTTCTTGGCAATGGCCTGCGACCCGATGTCTGGGAACGCTTTGTCGAGCGCTTCACCATTCCACGGGTGTTGGAATTCTACGCCGCGACCGAAAGCAATTTCTCGCTCTATAATCTGGAGGGCGAGCCAGGCGCGATCGGCCGTATCCCGCCTTTTGTTGCCGCACATACGACTATCAGACTCATCCGCCAGGATGTTTCGACCGGAGCGCCTTTGCGTTCGCCCGATGGCTTTTGCCAGGTTGTGGATGTTGACGAACCCGGTGAGGCCATTTCGCCGATCATAGGCGATCAAAAACGAGGAAGCGCTATCTTCGAAGGCTACCTGGACGCCAAGGCCACGGAGACAAAGATCCTGCGCGATGTGTTTGAGCCGGGCGATCAGTGGCTTCGCAGCGGTGATCTCATGCGCAAGGACGCGCGCGGCTTCTATTACTTCGTTGAACGGCTCGGTGACACATTCCGCTGGAAAGGCGAGAATGTCGCAACCTCGGAAGTTGCGGCTGCGATCCTCGATTTCAACGGAGTCGTTGATGTCCATGTCGCGCCGGTTTCAATCCCCGGCCACGACGGACGCGCTGGCTTGGCAACCATTGTCGCGAACGATGACTTCGATCTTGACCATCTGAAGCCACACCTTGATGCGCGCCTGCCGTCTTACGCACAGCCCCTGTTTCTCCATTTCTGCGCCGAGTTGGAGATCACGGAAACCTTTCGGCACAAACGCCGGGCCTTCAATCTCGCAGAACTCGATCCAAATGGCTCCGGCGGGCGCTTGTACGTCTTTGATCGCGCTGAAAACCGGTATCTGCCTGTCGATGGCGCTTTGCACGCCGAACTACTGACCGGCCGCGGACGCTTCTGACGTATTGTACGTCCAAGTACTCCAACACCGGGTTCTAAGCGCCGCCTCCTATCCCGACGCAAGGCGGCGCTCATAATCCTATTTCACCCGTGTGTGCTATTTTGTTAGCCAGCTGAATGGCTGCTGCAGATCGCCATGGCCAGTGGATCCATCGCCGACGCGCTGGCTCCACCCAGACAACAGGCATGGGTCAGCATGAAGCCAAGTCCCGCCATCAGGATGAGCGGTGCAACGACCTCTGCCTTGCCCCCAAACAATCCCTTGAACCATCCTTTAGAAGCCGGCTTGGCCGTATCTGCTTCAGCCTCGGTAGCTGGGTCGGCAGTCTCGGCTATCGCTTCAGGCGCGGGCGCGAGCTCGGCTGCAAACTTTTCGAAGAATTCACCAGCCAGCCGCTTTGCCGTGGAATCAATGAGGCGCGAGCCCAATTGGGCCAGCTTGCCGCCGATCTGCGCATCAACCGAATAGTGCAGGATCGTCGCGTCTGGTCCATCCTCTTCAAGCCGGACCTCTGCGCCGCCCTTGGCAAAACCTGCGATGCCGCCTGAACCTTCGCCAGATATCTTGTAGCTGTTCGGCGGATCCAGATCCGACAATGTGACCTTGCCGCTGAAGCTTGCGGAAACCGGGCCAACCTTCAGCTTCACCTTTGCCGTCATTTCGGTCGGCGAGGTCAACTCAAGACTTTCGCAACCGGGGATGCAGGCACGCAAGACATCCGGATCGTTGAGGCCTGCCCAAACCACTGAACGAGGGGCAGCTATAGGCTGGCTGGCATTCATCTGCATGAGGTCATTCCTTTGTTATTCATTCAAAAAACGGACAGCTGACGACCAGCTTTCGCGGACGTCAGTCAGGTCGTAATTGTCGGCTCCGTGTCTGGCGCCTGATTTGTGCGTTGCCCGGACCGTCGTGCCATCACGATTTCGGCCATGATCGAAAGAGCGATTTCCTCCGGCGTGATCGCGCCTATATCGAGACCTGCGGGACCTTTGACCCGATCAAAGCGGTCCGGCGAAAGTCCATCCACGATCAGTTTCTCGCGCAACGCTGCCAACTTCCGGCGGCTACCGACAAACCCGCAGTAAAGTGCGTCAGAGGCGAGCGCGGCTTTGAGCCCGGCCTCATCGCCGCGACCCTGTGTCGAGACAACGACGTAGCGCTGACCGTCGATTTGGTCGGGAAGTGCATAGTCCTCGATCCGCTGGTTTGCGCGGGAAAACAGGACTTGATCCGCTGCAGGCGCGACGATGATTACGCGGAAGCCGAATTGCGGCGCGATCTCGGCCACAGCGACGGCGACCGGGCTTGCACCGACGATCACGAGGCTCGGGTGTGGCAGGATCGGCTCGATGAAAATATCCATGGTTCCCTGGCTCGGACACATGTTGCGTGCGAATCTGACGCCGTCTCGTTCATCTCCGGGTGTCAAGCCCATTTCCGCCATCAGGTCTTTCGGGAGCACCGACACAAGTCGCGTCTGGCCATCATACAGTGCTGCACGGGCAGCTTTGAGAACAGCAGCACGAGCGCAACCGCCGCCAATCCAGCCATCGGAAATGCTGCCGTCTGCCCGAATAACGGCCTTTGCCCCGGCCTTGGCCGCCGTCACCGAGACGGTGCGCACAACGGTCGCCAGACAGAAAGCTTCGCCCTGTGCCTTCAGGTTCGCAACGCGGTCGATCAAATCGGTCTGCGACGGCATCGCATTTCTCCTCAGATCCGGGCCAGATAGGGTTCAAGTGCCATCAGGCTCTCCAGCGTGTGAGCGGGCGCGAACAGATCGACATGGGGAAGGGCCGCTGCCATCCCGCGCGCTTCGGGCGTATAACCGTCCCAGCCAATCAGCGGATTGAGCCAGACAATCCGCTTGCAGCGTCGGCGTAGCGCCGCCATTTCGGTGCCCAGAAGGTCGGGTTCGCCGGTGTCATAGCCGTCGGACAGGATCATGACGCAGGTTCGTGAATGGATGACGCGCGCCGCATGCCACCGATTGAAGGTCGCAAGGCTCTCGCCAATCCGTGTTCCACCGCCGACGCCTTCTGCCATGAGCCCGAGCCGATCCAACGCCCGGCCGGCATCTTTTTCACGCAAGGCGTCGGACACATGCACAAGCCGTGTGTGGAACAGAAAGGCTTCTGCCTCGCGGAAATGATCGAGCACGCCATGCACGAAGCGCAGGAACACAGCCGTGTAGAGGCTCATAGAGCCAGAGGCATCGACCAGAACCACAAGCCGCAAGGGTTTGTGTCTCGGTCGCCGCTTCACGAGTTCGATGGGCGTCCCGCCGTGCGCAAGGCTGGCTCGGATCGTGCGCCGTAAATCGAGGCGTGGTCCTCGCGCGGCAACTTTATCCCGGCGTGTCAGTCGCACCCGCATTTTCCGCGACAGTCGCTCGGCCAAGGCATGGGCTTCGGCGAGTTCATCGGGATCGGCGAGTTTGCGAAAATCGGTCCGGGCGATCAGGTCATGTCGGCTCGCGCCTTCGCGACGGCTTTGCCCGCCAGCGTCGGCCTCGCCATCTTCCTCTCGACGTTCGACATCCATCGGCAATTCATCGCCCGAGTTGGATGACTGCGACGTCGAGAGCGATTTCACGGTTTTCTGGCTGACCTGTGCAGATGCTGACGTTGCAACGCGGGTCTTCACGCCACGCCCGCTCCAGAAAGCATCGAAAAGTGCATCAAACGCATCCCAATCCGAACGCCGTCCGCAAAAAAGCGCCCGCAAGGCAGTCTTGACCCGCATTGGGCGATCAAAGTCTCGATCCGACAGCACCGTCAATGCATCGCGGGTCTCGGCGAGACCAACCTGAAGGCCGTTATCCCGCAAGGTCGCGACGAATCCGGCGAGCCGGCGGCGCATCGCCGGGCCAAGATCTTCGCGCGTGCTGAGCACCGGCTTGGCCATCTCAGGCGACTTTCGCGACAAGTCTGGACAGCACTTCCGGCGTCATCCGCATCCGATCCTGACGGGTCTTCAGAACGCAAGCGAGCGTGTCATAGAGCGCTTCCCGCTCGTCATCCAGTCGGCTGATGCCCATGCCGACCAGCGCTGCCGCCCAATCGAGCGTCTCCGCGACACCCGGGATCTTGGCGAGATCCTCTTTCCGGATTCGGTCCACAAGACGGGCAATCTGCAAGGCGAGCGTGGTGTCGATATCAGGAAGCCTTGCCAGAATGATCCGCGCCTCGCGATCCACATCGGGGAAATCAAGCGCGTGATAAAGACAGCGACGACGCAACGCATCCGACAGTTCACGTGTGCCATTGCAGGTCAGCACGACACGTGGAATGCTGGTAGCCTTGATTGTGCCCAATTCCGGAATGGAGACCTGAAAGTCTGACAGGACTTCCAGCAGGAACGCTTCGAACTCCTCATCGGCCCGATCAATCTCATCGATGAGCAGGACCGGTGCCACGTCTTGACGAATGGCCGCGAGCAAGGGTCGTTGCATCAGGTATTTTTCGGAAAAGATCAGCGCCTCCGTGGCATCCGCGTCTTGTCCCTCGCGCGCTTTGATCGCGAGTAACTGACGCTGGTAGTTCCATTCATAAAGCGCATCAGACCGATCCAGGCCTTCGTGGCACTGCAGGCGGATGAGGGGTACGCCATGAATGGAGCTGAGTGCCTTGGCCACTTCGGTTTTGCCAACGCCTGCAGCCCCTTCCAGCAGCAGGGGCCGCTTCAGCAGATCCATCAGCGCCAAGGCCGTCGCAAGGCCACTGTCAGCTATATAGCCGACAGTCGCCAGGCGATCAGATATAGATTGACGATCAAGCATCTGCCCGATTTTTCAATATCAAGGATAAAAGTAGGGCTGAGGTGCGTCTCTCAGCCCCTGCCGATCAGGCGTGGACGCCGAGCTTCTTGGCCGCTTCCCAGACCCGCCACGCATCATGCGGCATCTGGATATGCGTCGATCCAAGGAACCCGAAGGCGTCATTGACCGCGTTCGAGAAGGCCGGAACGCCGCCGACGTTCGGGCTTTCGCCGACACCCTTGGCTCCGATCGGATGATGCGGGCTGGGGGTAACGGTGTGATCCGTTTCCCAATGCGGGGTCTCGACAGCTGTCGGGATGAAGAAGTCCATGAACGACGCGCCGACGACATTGCCGAGTTCGTCGTACTTGATCTCCTGCCCCATCGCGATGGCGAAGGCTTCGGTCAAACCGCCGTGCACCTGCCCCTCGATGATCATCGGATTGATCCGCGTGCCGCAATCGTCGAGCGCATAGAAGCGGCGGATCTTGGCAACACCGGTATCCACGTCGATATCCATGACGCAGAAATAGGCGCCGAATGGATAGGTCATGTTCGGCGGATCGTAGTAGTTAACCGCTTCCAGACCTGGCTCCAGACCGGGCGGCGGTGAATTATAGGACGCCCAGGCGATTTCCTTCATGGTCTTCGACCGTTCCGGATTGCCCTTGACGCGGAAGCCGTCGATATCCCACTCAAGGTCATATTCGGAGACTTCGAGCAGATGCGCGGCAATCATCTGCGCCTTGTTCTTGATCTTGCGTGCTGCCATGGCGATGGCGGCACCGGCGACCGGCGTTGAGCGGGACCCATAGGTGCCGAGACCATAGGGTGCCGTGTCAGTGTTGCCTTCCTCGATCATGATGTCATCGGCAGGGATGCCGAGTTCGGTTGCGATGATCTGCGCCCAGGTTGTTTCATGCCCCTGGCCCTGGCTCTTGGACCCCATGCGGGCGATGATCGACCCCGTCGGATGGATACGGATTTCCGCCGAGTCGAACATGGCGACACCGAGGATATCGCAGTTCTTCGACGGACCGGCACCGACGATTTCTGTAAAGAACGAAACACCGATACCCATGATCTCGCGGGTTTCACCGCGCCGGAACGCCTCCTGCTTGGCCTTCTGTTCAGCGCGGAGCGCGCGGTAGCTGATCGCTTCCATCGCCTTGTTCATGGCGGTGTGATAATCGCCGGAGTCATATTCCCAGCCGAGCGCCGACTGATACGGGAACTGCTCGCGCCGGATGAAGTTTTTCAGACGCAGGTCCGCCGGATCCATGCCCAGCTTCTGCGCCAGAATGTCCATGCCACGCTCGATGCAATAGGCCGCTTCCGTCACCCGGAAACTGCACCGATAGGCGACGCCGCCCGGTGCCTTGTTGGTGTAGACACCATCAACGGCCAGATGTGCGGTGGGGAAGTCATAGGAGCCAGTCACGATATTCATGAAACCGGCCGGCCACTTGGATGGATCGGCGCAGGCATCGAACGCACCGTGATCGGCCAGCACATGTACGCGCAGGCCAGTGACTTTGCCGTCCTTGGTCGCCGCGATTTCGGTCGTCATGTGATAGTCGCGGGCGAATGACGTCGTGGAGAGATTCTCCATGCGATCCTCAACCCATTTGACCGGAACGCCGGTCACGATCGTGGCGACGATCGAGCAGATATAGCCTGCGTAAGCGCCAACCTTGTTGCCGAAGCCACCGCCAATATCCGGCGCGATCACATGGATCTTGTGTTCCGGGATCTTGGAGAGCAGCGAGGCAACTGTGCGGATGACATGTGGAGCCTGGAAGGTCCCGTAGACCGTGAGTTCGCCCTTGATCTTGTCGAAGGAGGCGAGACACTGGCAGGTCTCAAGCGGCGACGGATGCGTGCGGTGATAGGAGAGCATCTCCTTCACTGTCACATCAGCGGTTTCAAAGGCCAGATCGGTCGCCGACTGGTCGCCGATGGTCCATTCGAAGATGTGGTTGTGGTGTTTGCGCGGGCCGTGCGCACCTGTCATCTTGCCATCGAGATCAGGGCGCAGCACGGGCGCATCCGGTGCCATCGACTGGAACGGATCGACGACAACGGGAAGCTCCTCGTATTCCACCTCGATCAACTGAATGGCGTCATCAGTGATGTAGCGGTTCTCGGCGACGACAAAGGCGATTTCCTGGTTCTGGAAACAGACCTTGCCATCTGCGAGAACGGCCTGAACGTCTCCAGCCAGCGTCGGCATCCAGTGCAGGCCGAGCGGCTTCAGGTCTTCGGCTGTGAGAACGGCGATAACACCAGGCAGCGCCTTGGCCTTCGACGCGTCGATCTTGACGATCTTTGCGTGTGCATATTGCGAGCGCACGAAATCGCCATGCACCATGTTGGGCATCTTGATATCGTCGACGTAGTTGCCGCGACCTTGCGTGAAGCGCACATCCTCGACGCGCTTGCGCTTGCAACCCATGCCTTCCAGACGCGCTTCGCGCTGTTCGCGCGTGATGACCATCTCGTTCATTCCGCGGCCTCCTGGTAGGTACGGCCGTTCAACTTGGCGGCGGCGTACTGAATGGCTTTGACGATGTTCTGGTAACCGGTGCAGCGGCAGAGATTGCCTGCGATGCCGTGGCGGATTTCCTCTTCGGTCGGATCAGGATTTTCCGACAGGAGCACCTTGGCGCGCATCAACATGCCGGGCGTGCAGAAACCACACTGAAGACCGTGCATCTGGCGGAAGCCTTCCTGCAGGGCATGCAGCGTGCCATCTGAATTTGCGAGGCCTTCGACAGTATTGACGACAGCACCGTTCGCCTGCACGGCAAACATCGTGCAGGATTTCACGGAAGTTCCGTCGATCTCGACCGTGCAGGCTCCACAATGGCTTGTCTCGCAGCCGATGTGTGATCCTGTCAGGTTCAGTTCCTCGCGCAGGAAGTGGATCAGCAGGGTTCGGCTTTCCACGAAGCGCTGGATCTTCTTGCCGTTGACCGTGACTGTCACGGGATAGGTCTGGACGTCGCTCATGGATCAGGCTCCCTTCATGGCGCGGCTGGCGGCCTTGGCAAGTGCGCGGGCAGTGACCACGCCTGCCATCTCGCGACGGTATTCAGCGGTGCCGCGACCATCGGCAGCCGGATCGGAAATTGACTTTGCCGCTTCGCCGGCAGCCTTCAACGTGGCCGCGTCGAGGCTCGTGCCGAGGCACAGTTGGGCGGCTTCCTCGGCGAACAACGGCGTTGAGGAAACGTTCGTCAGCGCGATCGAACAGGTGGCAACCTTGCCATCTGCCATGGTCAAGATCACCGCCGTTGCCGCCGTGGCGTAATCGCCAATCTTGCGCTTCAGCTTCTCATAGGCGTATCCATGACCGGCAGGCGGGACAGGAATGCTGATCGACGTCAGGATCTCGCCGACGTCGAGCGATGTGAAATAGGCACCCTGATAGAAGTCACGGGCTGCGACGGTCCGTTCACCGGATGCCCCGGACAAATGATAGGTTGCTCCGAGGCATTGCATCAGCCCCGGCATGTCGTTGCCCGGATCACCGTTGGCGACATTGCCGCCAATCGTGCCTTTGGTCCGGATCTGCGGATCTGCAATCTGCAACGATGTTTCCCGGATGATCGGCAACGCGCTGGCCAACAGATCGGATTTGATCAGGTCAGCCTGGGTCGTCATCGCACCGATCACGATGGTTTGACCCTGCTGCGAAATGCCTTTCAGCTCCGAAATGCCGGCCAGATCGACCAGATGCTCCGGTGTCGCCATCCGAAGCTTCATCATGGGAATGAGACTGTGGCCACCTGACAGTGGCCGGGCTTCATCGCCGTGGGCAGCGAGAACGGCGACGGCTTCAGCAATGCTGGCCGGCCGGTGATAGACAAATTGTCCCGGGATCACCTTGCGTTTCCTCCATGAGACGACACCTTTTTCGGGTCGTTTTATGGGGTAACGATCTGACTGGATGCTCCCTTACACAAGCTGAAGTGCACAGAAGGAGCCGATTTTGCACGAATTGCGGCGTCTGCGCACAAACTGCGTCAGCCATCATGGCCTATCGGGCCGATATCATTCTTCGAAGGGTAAATGGATAATCGCAATATTCCAAAGAATATTGCGACTTTTCGGCCGGAATGCAAGAGCATCCTTGTGCAGCCATCAGACGATGTGTGATTGGCGTTCAAACTGCTGGCGCAGCCATGTCCGCCGCGCCCTGCTGACAGGCGCCTGATAGCTGCCCTTGCCGGTCATCATGACAACATCGGAGTCGCCCGCCTTCTTGATCGAAGCAATCCGTTCAAGATTAATGATGTGGCTGCGATGCACACGGGCAAAAACATGGGCATCAAGGAGAGATTCGACTTCCGAGATCGGCAGCGGACAGAACCAGGTCGTCTCGCCATCAAAGAGTTTTGTGTAATGCGCCTGAGCCTGGACCGCGACAAGCCGTCCGACATCCAGCAACAGTCGGCGACCGTCCTTCTCGACGGGCAAAGCCTTTGGCGATTCCTGTACTGGCAACGGGGTCTGAATCCCGAGGCGGCTCGGATCGTCACCTTTCTGCTGATCAGGTCGCGTCAGCGGCGCAGCAGCTGTCGATTGATCATCTGTCCGCACGGACTCCACCTCAACCGCGGGTGCTTGCAAAGGCGCTACAGCCGGATGGCCACGATCAGGGACGAGCGTCAGCAGGAACAGGCCGGATACAAGGAAAGCGACGATCGACACAATGATCGCCAGTAACCCCGATGACAACGCTGGCATCGTTGCCTCATCGGTAGAATGAACGTGCAACTGGAGCCCTACCATCGCCGTGTAATGCATCGCTGAAATCGCCAGCGCCATGATCACTGCCGAAATCGCCAGGGAACGCGGTGCCCCTTCCCTGAAGCCATACCAGAGCGCAAAGCCGGACGCACAGATTCCGATGATGACGCTTATCGCCACCCATGTGGGATCATGCGTCATATGCACGCTGGCATGCAGAGCGCTCATGCCGATGTAATGCATAGAGACAATCCCGCCGCCCATGAAGAGCGACGCAGTCACAAGTCTTGTCCGGCTTGCGGGCATTGACCCGACAAAAAAGACGGCAAATCCCACAACCAGAACCGAGACGAGGAACGACAGCAGTGTCGGCAGAACGAGAAAGTCGACACTAACAGGCAATTGTGCCGCCAGCATTCCGACGAAATGCATGGTCCAGATGGCAAGCGCCAAAGTCAGCGCGGAACTGGTTATCAGCGCCCTTTGTAGCGTCCCTGTTGACGACCTGATCCTGCGGGCAAGCGATAAGCCGACAAAACTCCCCTGAAATGCCACGCAGATTGACAGGGCAACGAGCCAGGGGTCGTGCGTCAACATTCATTTCCCTCCCCGTTTGGCTTGATTGTTTTTGGTCGCGTTTCTTTGGTCGCCACTATGTAGCGCACTTCCTGCCGGGCAACAATTTCAACGGATGTTTTTGGGCGTTGAACCCGCTTCTAAACAAACGCAAATCGTTCAATGGCAGACAGACGCGGGTCTGCTCCATAGTCAGCATTGGCTGCGAAAAACCGATTAAAATGAATCAATAAGCGTTTGGATCTACAACAACTTCCATTGCAGTTTTCACGATGATCCGAATATCGAGCCACAGTGACCAGTGATCGATATACCAGAGATCGTGCTCGACCCGCGCCTCCATGTCGCGCGTCTCCAACGTTGCGCCGCGATGGCCATTCACCTGAGCCCAGCCGGTAATTCCCGGCTTGACGTGGTGTCGAAAGGCATAGACTGCAATCAGATCATCATAAAGATTGTCGTGCGCAATGGCATGTGGTCGCGGCCCCACAATCGACATCTCGCCGCGAAGCACGTTGATCAATTGCGGTAGTTCATCAATACTTGTTCTGCGAATGACCTTGCCAATCTTGGTCACACGCGAGTCAGCTTTTTGAGCTTGCTGAATGGTCTCACCGTTCTCCTGCACCGACATGCTTCGAAACTTGAGTATTCTGAACGGCTTACCCCCGAATCCCTTGCGATCCTGGTAAAACAGGATCGGACGTCCTGTCTCCAGCAGGATGGCAACTGACGTCAGAAGTAGAATTGGAGAGAGAATAATCAGGGCAAAGCTGGCAACCAGGAGATCCAGTGTCCGCTTTACAAAGCGATCTGACCGTGTCAGAGGCGCACGCTGAATTTCAAATCCAGTCAGTTGACCAAACAGGACACGCCGCTGACTGATGATCTTGTTGATTGCTGGATCAGCCATCAAGATGATCGGCACCGGACTTGGTCCTATCGCGCTGATCAACTCCGCGATTTGAGGCTGCCTGTGCCAGGGTGCAAAAACCAGAACCGACTCGCACCGGCCCAGGGTGAAGGCCTCCTTGACCGCAACAGCAACCCGCTGACATTCAGCGGCAAAGGAAGCGGTTCCGGTTGAAATCATATGCGTTGCAAGGATTTCGTAGCCCTGCAATTTTGCGGTTTTCGACATTTGGCCGGCCAAAGCCGCCTCACCAAACGCTATAACCTGCACGCGCTGCATCAATATGTTGGTTGCACGCAACTGGGCTCTCAGAAAGCTGGATTCTACCAACCGCGATCCAACAAGCATCACACCGCCTGTGCTGAAATAAAACGCAACACCCATTCGTGAAAGATTGCTGCTGACTTTCAGGAGGAACGCTGCCATCAACAAAAACGCAAATGCTGAGCTCCAAATTATGACGATCGGAACAACCTGATCGGATCTGCGCAATATTGACTCAACGCGATACGCACCTCTTAAAGCAGATATACTCACAAAAGCAACGACAATGATCACAGACGCCTGCAATATGTCACCAGGAAACACCCATTGACCTGCAATAATTCGATCACTTACTATGGCAACAAAGGAAATAGTCAAAACGTCTATTAATGCAACCATGGCCTGAATAAACTCATGGGCAATATGCACCCGAGATTTCTCAAGTCCCGACAATATTACTGCCGATTCAGGATCGCTGCCTCTCGATTCGACCGTAGACATCTTGAAAATCCTTAATTCACAATATTCCGATCAATAATAACAATCAAATATTTGATTGTCATATACAAATATGGATGCCGTGACCATTTGGTAAATTTGACGCGGTCTTGCTGCGTTATTCATGCGCATCGCATCTTCGCTAAAATGATCGCATGACCATACTCCTTATGGCTTGCATCTTCCATACATGTATAGAGCTTACCGCACGTGGTTTAAAGTGGAGGGTGCGTTTTCATGCGAACAGTCCCATCGGCTGGGCATTATCATAACGGAACAACATCATTAGATGTCATGATCGTAACACTACATTGTCAATCGGTTCGGAGGACCTCATTTTTCTGATGCGTTTCAATTTTGGGATCCGTATGGTTTTGATCAAATCACGTTGGGCAAGGACTTGATGAATGAGCACTTTTGGCAAGGGCACACTGATTGATCGGCGCGTCATGCTGCTGGGAACAGGCGCATTTTCAGCACTGGGAGCCAAGGCGCTTGCTGCTGACGCGATAAATGTCGGCGTTCTCCGGTTCGTCTCGTCTGGCGGCTTGTACCTGGCAATCGAGCGCGGCTACTTCAAGGCCGAGGCCATCGATGTATCCTTGACGTTTTTCGAGGCTGCCCAACCGATAGCCGTTTCGATTGCTTCGGGTGATACTCAGTTCGGCCTGACCGGTATCAGTGGCGGCACGCTCAACCTCGCCGGTCGCGGAGCCTTGAAGATTATCGCATCGCAAGGGGGCGAAAAGAAGGGATACACGGGCAATCTGCTGGTTGCCTCCAACGCGGCCTTCGCCAGGGGCTTGACCAGCTTCGAAGCGCTGAACGGCGCGTCCGTTGCCATCTCACAGGTCGGTTCGACGTTCCATTACCAGCTTGGGCAGATCGCCGACGCCAAGGGGTTTGGTCTTGCCAAGATCGCGATCAAGCCGCTGCAATCGCTTCCCAATATGGTCGCCGCCGTCAAAACCGGGCAGGTCGATGCCACTATTCTGGCGCCTCATATCGCGGGTCCCCTGATTGCCCATGGCGATGTCAAATTGATCGGCCCGCTCTCGGATATCGCCGATTATCAATACGGTGGCCTGTTCACGTCGCCAAAGATCCTCACTGGCAATCGAGATCTCGCCGTTCGCTTCGTGCGTGCCTATGTTCGGGGTCTGGTCGATTATAATGCAGCCCTGATGCGGCGCGGTGCCGATGGCAGACCGGTTGAGGACGATCTGGCAGTCAAGGCGGGCCTCGAAATCGGCAAATACGTCTATCCCTCTGACCCGCCGGCCGAGGCTGCCCGCAAGGTCATCGCGGCGGCGGTCTATTGCGATCCCACGGGCAAGGTCGACATCGCGGACATCGATCGTCAGATAAGTTGGTATAAATCGCAGAAACTCGTGGACGCTTCGGTCGAGACAAAAGCCGTCGTCGATACATCGATTGTGCCGTAACAGTGGCTTGTCTATGAGCGAATGCTGATCGCCTTGATGAAATTCCGGAGCCACTATGGATCTGATCGCCGAAGCCATCCATCATCGCTACGGCGATATGACGGTGCTCGATTCCGTCAGCCTGACCGTGAAGAGCGGCGAGATTGTTGCCATACTCGGCCCCTCTGGTTGCGGCAAGACGACCCTGCTGCGCCTGCTGGGCGGGCTTGAACGACCAACGTCAGGGCGTGTGTCGACCTCGGGTGACGCGCCCGCCGACAGCCTGAACCCGTTGACCTACATCTTCCAGGATTTCGCACTGATCCCCTGGCGCACGGTAGCCGAGAACGTGAGATTGCCCCTTGAACACCATGGCATGACTTCGAACGAACGATCGCGCCGGGTTGCCGATGCGCTGGCCCGCGTCAATCTCGCTGAATTTGCCAATGCCTATCCCCGGCAACTGTCGGGCGGAATGAAGCAGCGTGTGAGCATAGCGCGGGCTCTTGCTGTCAATCCGGCGATTTTCCTGATGGACGAGCCCTTGTCAGCTCTCGACGCCCAGAGCCGTGAATTGCTGATGGATGATCTGGTAAGGCTCTGGCACGAAACCCGATTTACAGCCGTCTATGTGACCCACAATCTGGCGGAGGCTGTCCGGCTCGGACATCGGATTGTCGTGCTTTCCCGCAGACCCGGCCGCATCCGGGACGTGATCTCGATCGATGTTCCTCTCGCGGATCGACGCGACGGACATCCTGAACTCATTGCCGCCAGCGCCCGTATCTGGTCGCTCATCCGCGACGAAGCCGCGAACGCAGACCGGGAGTTGGCCGATGCCCTATGATCTTCGACCGGTCCCCTTTCGAGGTGGCGGCTTCGCACCCAAACACCTGCGGTTTTTCGGACCCGCTACCTTTCTTGCCGTTCTGGCTTATTGGTGGATTGGCACGCACCTTGGCTGGATCAGTCCGATTGCGATGCCCACGCCGATGGAAGTGGCGCGTGCGCTCATCGACATGGTGCAAACCGGCGAGCTTTGGCAGCACCTCGGCGCATCCTTGCAGCGCCTGCTGATCGGCGGTGCTATCGGCGGGATCTCGGGCGTGATCGTCGGCTTCGCAATAGGCCTGTCGTCGATTGCACGCTCAACGGCACTGCCACTCGTCTCGGCCCTCTTTCCGATCCCCAAGATCGCATTGCTGCCGCTGTTCATCATCTGGTTCGGCATTGGCGAGTCCTCCAAATACGCGACCATCGCCTTCGGCGTGTTCTCTCCCATGGTGATTGCGGCGTTCGGCGGGGTCGACGGCGTTGACCGCAACCTGATCCGCATGGCTCAGAGCTTCGGCATCCCGACACGCGATATCATTGCCAAGATTGTGCTACCCGGCGCCCTGCCCGCGCTTTTGTCCGGCGTGCGGATTGCGGCCTCGATCGGGATCATCCTGCTGACAGCTGCCGAAATGATCGGCGCACAATACGGGGTGGGCGCCATGGTGCTGGCGTCCGGCAATCTCATGCAGACCGACCGCCTGATCGCCGGCGTGCTGATCCTGTCTGCCCTCGGGCTGACGGTCGCCTTCCTGATTGGCTGCGTCGAAAAGACAGTGCTCAAATGGCGCGGCTGACGTTCGGACGAATAGTCACCTCGTCGTTCGGTCCCGACGGTCAGCATGATCTGACCAGAATTTAATATGGCTAAGTCCCCTCATTTATTCTACAAACCGGTCCAGGGAACTGACACCAAATCTGAAGAGCCCGAAGGGCCGGTCGGGGACGGAAACGGACGATGCAGAGAGCGCAATCGATTGCGGGACAATTGAACCACGGTCTTGAGAGAATTGCCGCGGCGATCAGCCTGTTGCTGGGATTGGCGCTGATCACCGCTGTCATCATCAACGTTGCCAACGTCGTCGCCCGTTACGGTTTCAACAATCCGATCTCTGGCGCAGATGAAGTCGAGGTCTTCCTGATGGTCGGCCTTGCGTTCCTCGGGGCCGTGGTGGCGGCGATCCGGCAACGGCATTTGCGCATGGATGTGATCGCGCGCCGCTTTCCCCCGATGATCGCGCGATTGGTCAATGCCGCAGAATCGCTCGCGACCGTTGCTGTCTGCGGTCTGATGAGTTGGGTCTCCTTCAGCTACACCTCGCGCATCTGGCGTCTGGGCAATCTCAGCGACAATGCGCATATCCCGATGTGGATCCCCCATAGCTTGCTGGCGATATCCTTCGCGCTGATGACCGTGATCAGCGTCCTGCGCCTCTTTGTTGCGGCACCTCGCGTCGCTGCCAGAAGCGAGGCCGCAGAATGAGCTTCGTTCTCGGCGTTCTGCCTGTCGTCTTGCTGCTGCTTGGCTTTCCGATCTTCCTGGTGCTGATGAGCGCCGTGGTCGCAACGTTGCTCCTCTTCATGCATACGCCGGTTCTGGTCCTGCATCAGACCCTGTTCGGCGCACTGAACGTCTACACCCTGCTCGCGATCCCCTTCTTCATCTTCACGGGCGAACTGATGGGGCGCGGATCGGTCGCCCGCCGTCTGGTGACACTCGTCAATGCCGGCGTTGGTCAAGTGCCCGGTGGACTGGGTGTAACGACCGTCTGTTCCTCCGCAATCTTTGGCGCGATGAGCGGACTGAGCGCAGCATCGGTGGCCACCATCGGCCGCGCGATGTTGCCCGCCCTCACCGAAGCCGGCTATCCCGCAACATTTTCAGCGGGACTGTTGACGTCGATGGGGGCGATTGATGTGGTCATCCCGCCCAGTATCCCGCTGCTCGTCTACGGCACGGCTGCTCAGGAATCCGTTCCGAGGCTTTACCTCGCCGGTTTGGGGCCTGCAATCCTGTTGACCGCTCTCATGTGTGGCTTTGTGATGATCCATTGCTGGCGGCACGGCATTGCTGGCGGCGAAGCCTTCGCGATGGGTCGCCTACGATCTGCTGCCGTCCAGGGCATTCCAGCACTCGGCGCGCCAGTCATCATCTTTGGCGGCATATACGGAGGTGTCTTCACGCCGACGGAGGCGGCTGCAGTCGCCTGCGTCTACGCTGCCGGCGTACCGTTGCTGATCTACCGCGAACTCCGACTACGCGATATCCTCGACTGCGCCCAATCGACGGCCTTGTTCACAGGCCAGATCCTCGTGATCGTCGCCTGCGCGATCCTCTTCGGCTGGGCGCTGACGGTCAACCAGATCCCGGCGAGCCTGACGGCCTGGCTGGTCGGCTTGCATCTGCCGTTGTGGAGCCTGCTGCTGGCCATCAACATCCTGTTATTGCTGGTCGGCTCCTTCATGGACCCGATCTCGGCAATCCTGCTGCTGACGCCGCTGCTCGTACCCATCGTCAAGGCACTCGGTGTTGATCCCATCCATTTCGGGATCATCATGGCCGTCAATCTAGGCATTGGTCTGTTCCATCCGCCGTTCGGCATCAATATCTTCGTTGCCCAGACCGTCCTGCGCCTGAAGCTGGAACTGATCTATCGTGGGATTCTGCCGTTTATCGTCGTCTATCTGGTCGCTCTCGGCCTGATCACCTATCTGCCGGACATTTCACTCGCAGGTGTCCGCCTGCTCATGCATTGAACCAATCGTGTGCGGGATGAAAAAGCCCGCGTTGATGGAGGACGAACCCATGGATCTTTCACGTCGGCTTTTCATCGCCCTGCCCGCGCTTGGCGCATCGGTCGCGACATTTGCGCAATCAGCCCGGGCCCAAGCCCAGACCATCAAACTGGCCACCACCGCCGTCAATGACCTCGACACCTACTGGCTGGAGCAATTCAAGAAAAACCTGGAGGCGGCAAGCGGCGGCAAGGTTCTGGCGAACGTCTATCCTGCGAGCCAGCTTGGCTCCGGCTCAACCATGGCCGAGGGCCTCGCCATGGGCACGATCGAGGCCGCGATCAATGCATCCGGTGTTTACGAGACCCTTGAGCCGCGCTTTGCAATCCTGTCGATGCCGGGTCTGTTCAACTCAATGTCTGAAGGCGCCCGGTTGCTGGCCAAGCCCGAGGTTCGCAAGATCATGGAGCCCATCGGTCGCGACAAGGGCGTACAGACCCTGACGCTGCTTGCCCATTCACCCGTCGGCATCGTCACGCGCAAGCCCATTCAGACACTGGCTGATTTCAAGGGCATGAAAATCCGTGTGCCAGGCTCGCCATTGCTCGTGGAACAATTGAAGCAGGTCGGCGCGGCACCCATTGCCATGTCACTCGGCGAAGTGCTGCCGGCCTTCCAGAATGGCACGATCGACGGCGTCTATGCGGGAACGACGATCTTCACGGCGCTCAAATACTATGACATCGCCAAGAACATGACACTGTTGCCAAGCACGTTCATCATCATTCTTGGTCTCGTTAACTCGGACTTCGTGCAGGGTCTTGGCCCGATGCAATCGATTGTCGCGGACGCGGCCCACAAGGCAGATGTTGATGGTGCCGCGTGGGGAGAAACGGATGTTGATAACGCCAAGGGCCTCTGGGAAAAGAACGGCGGCAAGGTCTATTCGTTGTCGGACGAGGAAGCGAAAAAATATCTTGATATCGTTATTCCCGTCGGACTGAAGGCGCTGACACCCGCAGCCCAGGCCGATTATCAGGCGCTCCGGGCCATCGCACTCCAGAACCACGGCTGAAACGCGTCTGCGCGCGACGCACAATCCATCTGAAATCAAGGGACTTAGCAATGATTGATGTTGATGCCAGCGTGATCGACGACCTCGTGGTCGCCAACCATATCCTGTTCGATCAGGGGATTGTCGATGCTTTCGGCCATGTCAGCGTCCGTCATCCCAAGCGCCCTGACCGGTTTCTACTGGCCCGCAACATGGCGCCGGGCATCGTGACGGCTGATGACATCATCGAGTTCGAACTCGATGGCACGGCGGTCAGCGACAACCGTCGTCCGTATCTGGAGCGCTTCATTCACGGCGAGATCTTCCGGGCGCGCCCCGACGTCATGGCGGTGGTGCACAGTCATTCACCCTCGATCGTGCCCTTCAGTGTCGTTCCGACCGCACCGTTCCGCGCGGTCTGCCACATGTGCGGCTTCCTCGGGACTGGCGTCAGCCGATTTGAAATCCGCGAATGCGGCAGTGACACGACAGATCTCCTGATCCGCAGTCAGGAACTGGGATCTGCACTGGCCCGATCGCTCGGATCATCGAATGCAGTCCTGATGCGAGGCCATGGCTCGACCGTCGTCGCGCCGGATCTTCAAAGGGCCGTCTATCGCGCCGTCTATGCGGAGGTGAACGCCAAGCTCCTCCTCGACGCCATGCGCTTGGGGCCGGTCACCTATTTGACCGATGCCGAGGCCGAGAGTTGCATGATCTCCACCGAGGGACAGGTCCATCGCCCCTGGGAAATGTGGAAAGCCGCAGCCATCGCGGCACGATCCACCCCCTGACGATATCCAAAAAAAGTCCAGTCATATTCTCAGAACCAACAGCCGGTCTGCCCTGTCGACGAGCAGCGGCAACACGACAGGGAGTACCTTATGTCCGCAAAACAGAGACCCTACACAGGCGTATTTCCTGTTGCCCCAACCGTCTTCAATGATGCGGGGGAACTGGACCTCGAAGGCCAGAAGCGCTGCATTGATTTCATGATCGATGCGGGGTCGCACGGCATTTGCATTCTGGCCAACTGGTCCGAACAATTCGTGCTGACCGACGACGAGCGTGAACAGGTCATGCATGCCGTGCTCGAACATGTCGCAGGCCGTGTCCCCGTCATCGTCACCACGACGCATTTTGGCTCGCAGATCTGCGCGGCTCGCAGCAAGCGGGCACAGGATGCGGGCGCTGCCATGGTCATGGTCATGCCGCCCTACCACGGCGCGACGATCCGGGTATCAGAGGCCGGGATCTATGACTTCTTCCAGCGTGTCTCCGATGCCATCTCCATTCCGGTCATGATCCAGGATGCCCCGGTTTCGGGCACAACCCTCTCGGTACCGTTCCTTGCCCGCATGGCGCGCGAGATCGAAAATATTGCCTATTTCAAGATCGAGGTGCCTCAGGCCGCCAACAAGCTGCGTGACCTCATCGCGCAGGGGGGCGACGCGATTATTGGTCCCTGGGACGGCGAGGAAGGCATCACACTGATGGCGGATCTGGATGCGGGCGCGACAGGGGCAATGACCGGAGCTGGCTATCCCGATGGCATCCGCATGATCGTCGATCCCCATCTGGCCGGCGATCGCAAGAGTGCCGCGGCGATGTACAAGCATTGGCTTCCATTGATCAATTTCGAGAATCGTCAGTGTGGCCTGAGTGCGGCAAAGGTCCTCATGTGCGAAGGCGGCGTGATCGCGTCCGAACGCACGCGTCACCCGGTTGCACCGCTGCATCCCGCCATTCGGGCCGGGCTGATCGAGATTGCGCGCGAGCTTGATCCATTGGTCTTGCGTTGGGCGCGCTGAAGCGACAGCGCTGCAAGCAAACAGGGTGAGTACATCAAATCACGGGTTTTCATTGCCCGCAGAAAATATGGTCATTGCGTTACTGGCTCTTCATGTGAGAGTTCCAAACGCAATGACCGTGCCCTTCTTTTACGACGTCTGTTTCTTCAAGTTAGAAGCTGTGTGTCGGATCTGAATTTGAATTTGCAATTTCATTGTGATGAATTAGCTCTACAAATTTTTCGAACGATGAAATTATCAAGGAGGTAAAAGTACGTATTCGCCATTGTTATTGTTTGCTTACATTCATTTTTTATGTAATCTATAATTATAAAATTGATCTCGTAGTCAAAGTACAAAAATTAATAAAAAATTTTCTATTTGAATGCCAGTTTCTATTAACACACCCAGTGTAACCGAATAATGATATTCTCGGGTTGTTTTATTTATCTATATGCAGCCCCGAATATACATGCAGTGCCCATCGAAAGGTACAAAATGACCGATAACTCGATGAACTTCTCAGAGCTCAAGGATCGTTTGCGCTTTGTGTCGATGACCGATGAAACGCGTCAGGACCTGCAGGTTGTCTGGACGCTCATTGAACCCAAGCTCAGCTCGGTTCTGAAGCTGTTCTATGAACATCTGCGAAAAGAACCCCGACTGGCGTCGATGCTCGGGAGCCAGCAGGAGCGCCTTGAAGGGGTGCAGGCAAAACACTGGAAGCGGCTGTTCTCCGGTCGCTTCGATGAAGAATACGCCAACAGCGTCCAGATCGTTGGTCGCGTCCATAACAGGATTGGTCTTGAACCGCGTTGGTATATTGGCGGGTATAAGCTCGTTCTGAATGAATTGACGCGTCACATCATCGCGGCAAACCGGTTTAATACAAAGCGCGCAATCAGACTTGTGGGTGCTCTGAACACCGCCGTCTTTCTTGAGATGGACCTGACTGTTTCGGTTTATTTCCAAGCCCTGACTGAAGAACGTGAAAAGCGGTCGAAGCATATTGAGGAAACATTTGAAGGCTTCAAGACGACAGTCGAGGGCCTGCTGCATTCGGTCGAAGGCGACAGCAGTCAACTGCAATCAACCGCCGAGAACCTCTCGGAAGTGGCCATTGATGCCAATAAGCAGGCCCTGTCGGCATCCAGTGCGACCGAGGAGACCTCCACAACGGTTGACAGCGTCGCCGCTGCATCAGAGGAGCTTGCCAGTTCGATCCAGGAAATCTCACGCCAGGTCGTCGGAGCCTCGGACATCGTGCAAAAGGCGCGCGCCATGACGTTGCAATCGTCTAACGCCGTTGAAGGGCTTGCTGCCTCTGGTCAGAAGATCGGCGCAGTCATTGATCTGATTCAGGCGATTGCGGGTCAGACCAACCTGCTGGCCCTGAATGCCACGATCGAGGCAGCCCGTGCCGGTGACGCAGGCCGCGGCTTTGCGGTTGTGGCTTCAGAGGTCAAGGAGCTCGCAGGGCAAACGGCCAAGGCGACAGAAGAGATCTCCCGCCAGGTTGCAGATATCCAGAGCGGTACGAGCCGGGCAGTCAGCTCAATCGAAGCAATCGCGGAAATTATGGCCAATGTCGAACAGGTCACATCCGCCATTGCCGCAGCCGTCGAGGAACAAGGTGCCGCAACACGCGAAATCTCGTCAAACGTGCAAATGGCCGCAACCGGCACTGCCACGCTGGCCCGCAATATCGTCGTCGTCGGTAATGCGATCAATTTGACCAGTCAGGCAGCCGATACGGTCCGGAATGCGACCAACTCGCTTGGCCGGCAATCGCAAGCATTGGCCGATGAAGTTCGCGGCTTCATCCACAAACTTCGCGAGGGCTGAGCGGGCTCTTGTGTTGCGCAGCGTAACAGGCGGTCGGCTCGGACGAATAGAGAGTCATTGCAACTTTCGCCTTACATACCGGTCGCAGCCTGCTAGGGTGTGAGCAGTCTGAAAAGGCGAGTATCCAACAAGCCGGAACTCCGTCTTTTGGTAACAAGAGGCCGAGTCCCGTGATCCAGGAACAACAAATCCCGTCGGATATCTCACCGATCCGCCTCGGCATGGTCGGAGGTGGTGAAGGGGCCTTTATTGGCGCGGTTCATCGCATTGCTGCGCGGCTTGACGGAGACTTCCAGCTTGTGGCCGGTGCCTTGTCGTCTGATCCAGAACGTGCATTGCGATCCGCGCTGCAAATCGGTATCGCGCCAGATCGCAGCTATGCTTCATTTGACGAGATGGCCGATCGTGAGGCTGAGCGTGCCGATGGCATTGAGGCGGTGGCCGTTGTCACGCCAAACCATCTCCACTTCGCCCCGGCCAAGGCGTTTCTCGAGGCCGGCATTCATGTGATTTGCGACAAGCCCCTGACATCGACACTCGCTGATGCCTATGCGTTGAAGGAGGTCGTTGACAGATCCGGTCGCCTTTTCGTCCTGACCCATAATTACACGGGCTATCCGATGGTGCGGCAGGCCCGTGCCATGGTCGCCAATGGGGAATTGGGCCGCATCCGCCTTGTGCAGGTCGAATATGCGCAAGGCTGGCTCGCGACCAAGGTCGAAGATACCGGTTCCAAGCAGGCGGAATGGCGGACCGATCCGGCCCGGTCCGGTGCAGGCGGCGCGATTGGCGATATCGGAACGCATGCCTTCAATCTGGCAAGCTTTGTCTCCGGGCTGGAACTGGAGAGTGTCGCTGCCGATCTGACCAGCTTTGTTGAAGGCCGTCGGCTGGATGACAACGTCAACATCATGCTCCGCTTTGCCGGCGGTGCTCGCGGCCACCTCTGGGCGAGCCAGGTTGCCGCCGGACTGGAAAACGGACTGCGCTTGCGGATCTTTGGAGAGAAAGCCGGACTCGACTGGTGCCAGGAAGATCCCAACTACCTCTGGATCACGACACTTGGCGGCGACAAGCGGTTGATCACGCGCGGTGGGCCCGGCGCTTATCCTGCCGCAAACCGTGTAAGCCGCGTGCCGTCCGGTCACCCGGAGGGCTATCTGGAAGGCTTTGCAACGCTTTACCGGGAAGCAGCATGCGCCATTCGTGCAGCGCGTAGCGGTACGCCCATCGACGATGCTGTGCACTTTCCGGATATCAACGACGGCGTTCGCGGTCTTGAATTCATCGACGCGGCAGTGCGTTCGTCAGCCGCCAATGGTGTCTGGACCCGCCTCAGGACGGCGTGATGCGAGATGCATTACAATCATCACGCTTTTCTTGAATTAAACAAAATCTGTCATTGCAGATATCAAGATCTGTCTGAAGCATCTGAAGGATCCAATTCTGTCGCCTCGGCCTTCTCGCAGTCCGATGGTGCTGGCCCGGCCAGCACGCGCTCGAGCCGTGCGATTTCTTCAGCGCCGTTCAAAAACGCCTGCCGTTCGGCTTTGCGATAGAGCGTCACAACCTCTTCGCCTAGTGCCGTCAGGCTTGCGCCGCCGCCATTTTTCCCGCCACCTTTAGCTGCAATCAACGGTCCGGAAAACATCTTGTTCAGCTCATCGGTCAGCAACCATGCCCGGCGGTAAGCCATCCCGAATTCTCGTCCCGCCGCCGAGATTGACCCTGTGCGGCGGATGGCCTCAAGCAGCGCGATCTTGCCGTGCCCGAGCCGGCGTCCGTCGTCAAAATCCAGACGCAGTGTGATACGTGTCGGCATTCTGGACCTATGGATGTGCCGCATCTTATCGGCGATGAACGATGTCGGTTCAGGTGATCGGCCAAATGTTAGCCGCAGTTGCCCCCGGTGTCATCTGTCCGCGAGCTGCTTTTGATTCACCTCGTCCAGCGCTCGGGCCTGAATGGTGCCGCCGGAATGAAGGGCGTTTCGCCGTCCATCATCTCGGCGAGCATGCGACCCGTCGTCGGTCCCAGCGTGAAACCCTGATGACCATGGCCGAAATGCATCCATAGCCCCTTGTGCCGGGCCACTTCGCCGATGACCGGCAACATGTCCGGCATGCAGGGCCTCGTCCCGAGCCATGGCGCGTTTTCCACGGGCGCACCGAGTTCGATCAGGTCGCCCGCCAGTTCCTGAGCTCGTTCAAGCTGTTGTGGTGTTGCCGGGGCGTCATGATAGGTCAGTTCAGCCCCGGTCGTGATGCGCAGGCCTCGGGACATGGGTGCCATTAGGTAGCCATTCGCGGCGTCCATCAAGGGCAGATTAAACGTGACCGGCGCACGATAATGCTTGTGATAGCCGCGCTTGCGCACCATCGGGAAATCATAGCCAAAGCCACGCATCAGGCGTTCCGACCACGGTCCAAGAGCGACCACAGCATGTTCAGCTTCCATCGGACCATTGTCGGTCGCAACCCGCCAGCCCCTGCCCGATGTCTGCTGCAGGCTCGCCGCATCGCCCGACACGAACGTCCCGCCAGATCTGATAAACAGGTCTGCATAAGCCTGAACCAGAGCACCCGGATCGCTGACCGGCCATGGGTCAAGCCAGTGCAGACCGCCGACCCCGCCAAACTTCAACGCTGGCTCGGCCGCCAGCAGCTCTTGCTGTGTCATGGCTTTGTAGGCCACACCATAGGCTTCCTTCAGATGCTCTGCTGACTTGAGTGCAGCTGCAAGGGCCGCGTCGGTGCGATGCAGGACACGGAATCCATCGTGCTTCGCCAGATTTGTCACACCTGCGGCCTGCATCAGCACCTGATGCTCGGCGGTCGCAGTGCGGATGATGGTAGCGTAAGCCTCCGTGATCTTGCGATGGCGTTGCGGAGCAGAATGCCACCAGTAACTCAACAGTGGCCTGAGATGTTGCGGCAAGGCAAAAAGATCATAGCGCAGGATATTGGTTTGCCCGGTCGCGATTGCAAACAGCGTAGCCATATCGCGCGGCATCGGATGCGGCTCCACGCATTCCGTCTGTATGATACCCGCATTTCCGTAACTTGTTTCAAGCCCGGGACCGGTTCTGTCGACAAGTGCGACTGTCCACCGGCGACGCTGCAAATGCAGCGCGGCGCACACACCCGCCATTCCGGCACCAAGAACCAAGGCTGAACGCATTTTCGACCCGCTGCATAACTGACCAATCGCGAGTATGACGGCTTAAGCCGATCAACGGTATCGGTATTTTACGCATACGGGACAGGCTCCTGTGTCGGGACGACAACGGAACCAATGGTCCGGTCTAATGTTCAGGCTAGTTCCGTCACAGCGACCGGGGCATCGACCGCTGTTCCCGGTTCATGGTTGGCCTCAGTCGTGCCGCCTTCAAGGATGATCAGATCTTCCGGCTTGAAGGCAACGGCGACAGTCGCGCCCCTGAGCGGTGGCGGATTGGCTGGATCGTTGAACGTATCGAGCGAAATCGTCTGGTGTTCAAAGCGAACGCGCACGCGCACCACGCTGCCAAGGAAGGCGACTTCCTCCACCGTACCAGCCATATGATTGCGACCATCGTTCGTCCAGCCCAATGTGGCGGCTTCAGGACGCAACGCCACGCTCACCTTTTCACCGGCCTTAGCCGTGAAGCCATGCGATGTCGTCACGTCACGACCATCGATGGAGAGCCGCATCTGGCCCCAGTCCATGACGGTAGCTTCGAGGATGTTGAGCGTACCAACGAATGACGCCACGAACTTGGTCTTGGGCGAATTGTAAATCTCGAACGGCGCACCGATCTGGGCCGCCTTGCCCTCGTGCATGACGACAATCCGGTCCGAGATCGACAGTGCCTCTTCCTGATCATGGGTCACGAAAATCGTCGTAATCCCGAGTTGGCGCTGCAATGCCCGGATTTCCTCGCGCAAGGATACGCGGATCTTGGCGTCGAGCGCTGACAGGGGTTCGTCGAGCAGGAGAATTTTCGGGCGAACCGCGAGAGCGCGCGCCAGCGCTACACGCTGTTGCTGGCCGCCGGACAACTGATAGGGATAGCGATCGGCAAGCTGTGGCAGCTTGATGATCTCGAGCATTTCGGCGACGCGCGCGTCTCGTTCCGCCTTAGGAACACCCGCGAGCTTCAGGCCAAACCCGACGTTCTGGCCAACGGTCAGATTTGGGAACAAGGCGTATGCCTGAAATACCATGCCGATGTTGCGCTTGGCCGGTGGCAGATGCGAAATTTCCTGGCCCTCAACGGTGATCGAGCCAGCCGATGGCTGCTCGAAACCGGCGATCATCCGCAAGACCGTCGTCTTGCCACAGCCCGATGGCCCGAGGAACGATACGAACTCGCCCTGATCAACAGCCAGATCGAACTGCTGCACGACCTTCGTCGACCCGAACGATTTGACGATCGACTTGAGTTCCAGATAGGCCATCGTCCCACTCCTCAATTTCAATCCGAGGCCAAGTCGGCCGAACGGTCAGTGAGCCACCTTGGGGCGACGATCCCGCCCGAATACTTGCATCAACCCCATCGAAGCCCAGGTGATCGCGAAGGCAACCACCGACAGCGCCGATGCGTTGTACGGCTTGCCCGCACCGACATTCTGAAGATACGTCCCGAAAACCGGTCGGTCGAGCAGGCTGGCGATTGTAAACTCACCGATGACGATGGCAAATGTCAGGAAAGCACCTGAGAGTACCGCCGACCGCACATTCGGCAGGATCACGGTGAACAGGATCGTTCCGAGCCCGGCACCAAGCGATTCTGCGGCTTCTGTCAGCGTCCGCACGTCAACTGTCCGCATGCCGCTATCGATGGCGCGGTACATATAGGGTAGCGCCAGCGCCACATAGGCAAAGAGCAGCAGCACGTTGGTTGCTTCGGCTGTGCCCGTCAGCGGTAGCCACGACGAGGAATTGTAAAGACGCAGGTAACCGAACACCAGCACAATGGCCGGAATAACCAGAGGCAAAAGCGTGATGAACTCGACAATCGGCCTCAGTTTCGGTAAGCGCAACTGCACAAAATAAACCGTCGGCACGACAATCAACACACTCACAATGATCGTCAGCAGCGCGATGATCATCGAAAACAGGAAACTTTGCTGAAACTCGCCGGTGCCCAGAATCTTGTAGGCCTCAAAACTGTAGGTGCCGCGCAGCATTCGCAGCGAAAATTCAACCGTGCCCATCAAAGGCATCAGCAGATAGAAAACGCCAATGCACACGGCGACCCAAGCGCCAACGGAGGACGTTTTCATTTGATCCACCTTTCACTGCGCTCTCGCAAGTAAATATAGGCCGCATTGGATGCGCCGGTGATGAGGATCATGCCAAGCGCGACAGCGAAGCCAAGGTTTTCATCGTGCAGGACGTCACCACGGATCTGGTTGTACAACTGGATAGTGATCAGGTTGAGGCTTGGCCCGGCGAGCGCATAGGCCGTGGCAATGGCACCGAATGAATTTGCGAACAGCAGAACGGTCGCACCGATCAGGCTCGGTCCCAGCACCGGCAGGCCGACATACCGCCAGTAGTCCAGGGGCGTCGCACCGAGCGTCACGGCCGCCTCGCGCCACTCCTTCTTCAGTCCATCAAGCGCAGGCGTAATGATCAGCACCATGAGCGGGATCTGGAAATAGAGGTAGGCTGCGACCACGCCCCAGAAGCTCACGACGTTGAAGCCGAGGGTGCGCAAATTGATGCCGAAGTAGCTCAGCAGCCAGCCGGTGATCAGGCCCGTCGGTCCGATCGTTGCCAGGAAGGCAAAGGCAAGTGGTACGCCGGCAAAATTTGACGCGACACCGGACAGAGTTGTCACCGTTGGACGCAGCCAGGCCGGCAAATTCCCCAGGACGATCGCCTGTGCAACAAAAAAGCCGAGAACCGCCGCACCAAGCGCCGTGATGACGCTGATCTTGATCGAGACCAGATAGGCATCCAGCAGGAACTGATTGGCGAAAATCTTGTAAATATTCTCGAGTGTAAACTGACCGCCCTGATCCTGGAATGCACCGATGCAGAGGAACAGGGTCGGAAGGATCAGAAACATCGCTGAGAAGAGAAAGAAAGGCACGACGCCGAAGGTCGCGATCAGCGTATTGCTCATGCGCCGGGCTGTCTTGACCTGCTGGGGAGCGGGCCCGCCCGCGTGTTCCGTGATATCTGCGAGACCAGCGCTGGACGACATGAGTGTTTCCTGTGTCCGTCAAGGTTCAACCGGAGAGGCCTGACAACAAGATCAGTTCAAGAGAAAATGCTGCGCCAGGCGTGATCTGGCGCAGCTTAGGGTATCAGATCACTTCACGACAGCGCCGACTTCCTTGTCCCACTGCTTGGCAATGACTTCCTTGGCAGCAGCCTGCTGATCAAGCGTCGGGAACACGGCCTTGGCGAAGTCTTCTGCCGGGGGCAGCTTCTTCAGGAGGTCAGCCGGGATCTTGCCTTCCTTCTGCATGGCGGCAAAGCGGATCGGGTTGCAATAGCCCGAGAGCCACATCGTCTGGCCTTCGTCGGAATAGATGAACTCTTCCCAGAGCTTGGCAGCGTTCGGGTGCGGAGCGTAAGCCGAGATTGCCTGGATATAGACACCAGCAACCACGCCCGTCTTCGGGATCACGACTTCAACCGGGGGATTGCCCTTGGTCGCATCGCGGTGAGCGAGGTTGTTGAAGGTCCAGCGCAGGATGATCGGGGTCGTGCCCTGCGTCAGAGCAGCGGCCTTGCCGATGACCGGAACGAAGTTGCCGGACTTGTTGAGATCGGCGAAGAACTTCAGGCCGTCAGCAGCAGCAGCCTTGATGTCACCCTTGGACTGCGACAGACCAGCGGCGAACACTGCCTGGATTGCTTCATTTGCGCCACGCGGATCGCCCGGGAGCGAAACGGCACCCTTGTATTCCGGCTTGGTCAGGTCAGACCAGTCGGTCGGGGTGTTCTTGATGATGTCCTTGTTCACGGCAAACGACATGACGCCGTAGTAATCGCCGTACCAGTAGCCGTCAGCGTCCTTGATGTCGGCCGGAATGTCGTTCCAGGTCGAGACCTTGTAGGGCTGAATCAGGCCATCGGCCTTGGCGGTCGGGCCGAACGAGAGACCCATGTCGACGACGTCGGGAGCCTGCGGGCCTTTGTTGCCCTTGTTGGCCTTGATGGCTTCGATTTCGTCAGCCGACGAACCTTCCGGGTTCAGTTCGTTGACCTTGAGACCGTACTTCTTCTTGAAGGCTTCGATCACGTCGCCGTAAGCGCACCAGTCGTGCGGCAGGGTGATGACGGTGACTTCGCCTTCCTTCTTGGCGGCAGCAATAAGATCGTCCATCGGCGAAGCGGCGGCGGCAGTCGCGCCGGCAACGATGGTGAGTGCGGCGATCGACGCCGAAAGCATCAGACCAAACTTCATGTTGATTTCTCCCTGTCATAAGCCCTCGGCAGCGCGAGATCGGCGACCGTTGGTCAGGGCGTCATCGCAGGGAGTTATGAACCCTGCATGACGGTATGACAGGATTTCAATTTTCAATCCGCACCACGTGGACTGGATGAATGCGACACCGATTGATCCGAATTGGTTATCGGCAGATCAATATCGGTAATCACCACTCATCGCCGACGCTTCTCCGGCGGAATGAACTCTGCCTTCTCGACGGGCGTCACCTGGCTTGGCAGTCCGAACCAGACCCCGGTCCAAGGCGGAACCGCACTGGCACCCGCTTCGATCCACTCGTTCAGGACGTTCCGGTAAATGTCCCCCGATTTGGTGCCATAAGCGTCTGTCGACACCCAATCGTGGTTGTATTCCGGGGAACCAGGTATACACGTGACTGCCCCGAGCTGGAGCAGTTTCCTGACGCAGGCGGCCACAAATCGAATTCGTGCAGGACCAGATAATTTAAATGTACGAATTGCGTCGCCGACACATGCAAAGAACCCAATCGGTTCATCATCTATGAGAGTTCCTTTGAAGTACGATAGATAATCTGCTTCACTATCGTACCATCCATATTTCTTATCTGGTTTCATGAACGTGTACCTTGAAGTTTTGTTCTAATACCGTGTTTGTGTTGCTATTAATTACCAGATCGATCGTCGGTCCATTGTCTCGACTGATGCGCAAGCCAAACACGCATTGGTCACCACGCTCATACCATACACCGCCGTAACGAGGCATCATCATCGGTTGCCCTTGCCCCCAGCTTAATCGCGTAACGAGATCCTTGAACGTGTCAGGATCAACTGTCATGACATTCGGACGAGCACTTCCTTCGCGCCATCCGATAATTCGACCGCCAGGCGCCAACAGTTCCTCCGTTGGCACGTTTCGAACGGATTCCTGATAGCTGGTTGTAAACTCCTCCATCGTCATGGGCGGCACGCCGTAGGCTGCACGCTTGGCGTTGATGACGAATAATTCCGCAGCGTCGCGCTCGGCGTTGATCTGATCCATCAATCCGCCAAAGGTGCTGTAAAGGCCGGCTGGCGAGCGATAGGCAGGGTCGATCTGCCGGGCAGCACTGACAGCCGCATTGCGGGCCGCCGTGCCAAAATAATATTCGTACTCTTCGGGCCGGTCGAGTTCGATTTCCTGTCCGTTGATCCTCGGCGGCTCGATCTCTTCCCTGAGGAAGCGCCGTGGCTCAGGCACGACTTGCGCCAGATGCACGAACCGACTGGTTCCAGCCCGACGCGCGCTATCTGAATTGTTGCCAACCCATTGCCCGCTTGCCCGCCCATTGCCTGCGGGAACACGCGGTTGATCCGGCGAATAGGTTCGGCGTTCGATATCACGACGCAACCAGCGCAAATCGCGCAGAAATAGTTGCGTTTGCGCAAGTTCACGCAAAATGAGATATCTGATGCCCCAGTATTGCGCATAGGTCTCTGTCTGCATCGCTTCCCATCAACGGTTAACCCTTGGATGAGAAGAAGGATAATCGATATTTTTCAGCCGGTTATAAGATTTTTGTTATCCCCGCCCGCCAGACATGTGTTACGCGCGTGACGCGACCGCCCGGGAACTTCCATCCGGTCTTCGTCAGTTCGACGACAAAAAGCCGGCACCTGACAAAACGGGCCGCGGCTTTTGATTGGTTCAGCCCGTCTCAGGCGACGCGGAGGCGCTGCACGAAGCCAGAGACCTCTTGTTGCAGCTCTTGCGCCTGGCTGGACAGGCTCTGGGACAAAGACTGGAGATTGTCAGAGGCAGTTCCGGTTCGCTCGGCTGCGCCAAGGACATTATTCACGATCTCGGTTACTTCCTGGGTACCGACCGCCGCCGATTGCGTGCTGGCCATGATCTCATCCGTTGAGCGTCCCTGCCCTTCGATCGCGGATGAAATCTCATTGGCAATATCCTGGATCTGGGAAACAGTTGAGACGATCTTGTCAATCGATCCGACTGTTTTTGACGTGGCGTTCTGGATTTCGGCAATCTTTGAGGCGATTTGCTCGGTGGCACGCGCCGTCTGTGATGCCAGTTGCTTGACCTCGGATGCGACGACCGCAAATCCGCGACCGGCTTCACCAGCCCGCGCTGCTTCAATTGTGGCGTTGAGCGCCAGCAGGTTGGTCTGCCCGGCAATGAAATTGATGAGATCAACCACTTCACCAATCTTGGCCGCCGCGTTCGACAACGCCATGACATTCGCTTCCGTGCTCGCCGCTTCAGTCGCAGCGATATTTGCAACGGAGTTCGAGTGCGCGACCTTTTCGGCGATACCCCGGATGGCTCCCGACATGGCCTCCGTCGAGGCAGCAACCGCCTTGACCGATACTGACGCCTGTGTTGCGGTGCCTGATACCATCTGCACCTGATGCGCTGCATCTTGCGCTGTCGAGGAGAGGCTCTGCGCAGATTCGTTCAGGATAAAGGACGTCTGGGCAAATGTGCTCGCAATCTTGTTCATGCGGCCGATAAACTTTTCGGTTTCTTCTTCGCGCAGCCGGGCGTGCGCCAGAGCTTCGGACCTCTGGGCGTTTTGTTGCATGTGCAACTGCTCGACCTCTTCCGATTTCCGGTTGGCGGCTTCAACCGCTGCATCTGAAGTGATGAACATGGAGCGCAAATTCTCTGAAACCCAGATCAGGCTGCAAAGTTCAGCAATCAGGATTGTCGCATGTAGCGCCAACCGGAAGAAATCGGCCCCACCTGGATAAACGGCCGCCGGGAGCAGGAAATTCAGGATCAGATGATGAACGGCTACGGTGCCGGCACAGCCAACCAGGGGGCGCCAATCGCACCACCCGGCGGTCATCGCCAGAACGGCAAAGAAATACATATGCAAATCAACTTGATAGGGATGATTTTCAAATGAAAAGACCAGAAGGATGACTGTCATCGCCATCGCGATCGACGTGGAAATGCGTGTCGAGACGCCCGTTCGGTCGCTTATCCAGTTGGCCGTCGCTCCGCCCACGATAACAAGCGCACCTGCGATCACGGCATAATTCATCTGACCGCTATAGATTTCACGCAGGGTTACCAGCACCACGTTGATCCAGAGCACGGAGATGATGAGATAGGAAAAACTCGACCGTACGCGTTCAAGCTGCTGCATTTTGGATCATCCTGTTTAGTCTGAAGCGCGCGACAGGCACTGCCGTGTCAGGCCAGGATTGAAAACAACGAAAGCGCCCAGTTGGTAGAGCCGCTCAGCGAAATCGGGGGACTCAGACTCGGCAATCGCAATGCCCGGCATTGCTCCCGTCGCGAGGATTCGACCATCCGCCCGCGCAATAAGCTCATAGACAGACGTCGTCCCACTCCACGGCGCGAGAACCACGCCGTATGGACCGGCTTTTCCCGGCGACAAGACGACACCCCCCAATACGATGAGACAAAGCAAAATCTGAGCGGCGATCCGTAATTCAGAACCCCACCCAAACCCGATTCCATCAAGATATCGCATTAATTGCATTTATTTTGGTCCAACAACGATCGAGGAACCCAAGTATCAAAGGCGCTAAGCACGATAAGTATCGAATTATTAAATTAAAATTACCAAAAACATATATTGATTTATAAATATACTTGGGGCTGACATAGATAGCTAAAAAGGGCTATTTATGTCAGATGGATAAGGCAAGGCGGAAAAGTCGGCTCCTTCCAAGTATTCAGCTGGAGCTTTTGCGTCTGTTCGTGGCAGGCGTTCCAGCCC
>CAIYYN010000054.1 GCA_903930435.1 uncultured Hyphomicrobiales bacterium
AAAGTCGTTTTACTATAATATACCATGAAAAATGGATGCCCTCTTGCTCGTCGGACAGCCAGATACGCCAATTGAGGGGTTTGAGGCCAGCTTCGGTATGTCACGCAGCCTTTGGATAGAGAAACTTTAGATCCAGCCCCTTATAGGCAATCGCAGCGACCTCCGACACCCAGAGGTCAGGGTTCTTGATGTCACCGTAATTAGATGAAACAGGACTTCCTCCCGAGGGCGTCCAGCCCCCAATTGCTAAAAGTGCCTCTTCGCCAGCCTTAGAACGCCGGAGTGCGTCGCGAACAGAATGTCGAAGGCTATAAAGTACCTGACGTTCGCCAACTTGCATCTCGGCTGGCAAGAACGTCTCATTAAATCTCTTACCCACGTACCAAGCAAAATTTTTGGGATCTTTCGATTTCGATTTCAGTTCAAAAAACAATCGAGGACCGTTTTGCTTCATTAGAGCCCGACGATTTGCAATTAATTGCAAAAGACCCAACTTAATAAGCTCAGGATGAATTGGTACACGTCGACGACTTGCTTGGTTCTTTAGCTTTTTTTCTTCATTTTCTTCTTTCAGGTCAAAATACCAGGTTCCGACAGCAGTCTGTTGAATGTCCTCTATGAACAACTGGCAGATTTCGTTTGGGCGTGCGCCAGAGAAGAGCATGATAAGCGGGATCCAGAACCGCCAAATTCGATCCGACTTTTCGTAAGGATTGGGAGCGTCTGGGGCACAGCTACGGTAAAATGAACCCATGAAAAATTTTTGGATTTGCTCAGGCGAAAAAGGCTCGCGCTTCTCTGACAAAGAAACAGTCTCTCGAAGCAAGGGCTGGATGCCTTCGGCAGGATTGCTGGCAAGAAGCTTTTTACGAACAGCAAGCTTCAAAAGGTTCCGGAAGCAATCGAGATAAGTTCTCTGCGTCAGATGTTTCAGAGTAGGTTTGCCATCCTTTTCAGCCAACTGGATAGCTTCTGAGAGCGAAAATTCCGGGTATATCTTAGATTTGTTTGCAGGCGTGCGGGCTATTATGCTGCGAAGCTTCTGCAAAAGATCATCATCGATTGAAGCTACCGGAGTGTCATCGCCGACTGCCTCCCGTAAGTATTCAAGCGTGACATACGTCTTTTTTGTAGTCTTTAACGCAATACCATTCAATTTGTGATCTTCTTGCACTTCTGTGAAGTATTGATCAATCAGCTCTCCGAACCGCAACTTCGGACGTTGGTCAGGCGGACGCGGTGCAAATGCTGTATCAAAGTGGGTGCGTGTGTAGTCTTCGATTAAACGCGCCTCTTGTCGACGCAATAACTCGACCAAGGCACGCACAGAGATCTCGCCAAGTGCGGCTGGGAACTGATCCTCATCATCAGGCAAGCCAACTTTTTGCGCTAATAGCGTCGCCAGTTTGCTCGTCTCGATAGAACGATCGGGGTGTCCTTCGGTTTGCAAATCTGTCCGACGTAAGCCAACGTCGATCCGCATTTCATCGCGCTCATCAGCGTCAACCGGTGGATTTTCCAAAAATCGTGCTTCCCGTCGCCGATCTTCGATCTCAACGAAGGTGCGAGCATGTTCGATAAGCTCTTCGATCGTAACTTTTTTAGACGCGGAAACGCTGTTCTTTCCACTTAGGTGGCTGTTGGACGATAGCTCAAGCTGACTGAACCAGATGTCGGCGTTGGCATCGGCAATGGTTGCTCGACGCTGGGCTTGCGCCTTGTCGCGCGTCTCAAGCGAATATTGCAAAATACGGCATTCCGCCCGAGCAACGAGATGAGCGGGGACACGGCGGCGAAAATACCAGGTATCGCCACGCTTAAAGATATGGATGCTTTTAGCCATCTGTTTCATGCCCTTTGTGTACCATATTGGTGTATCAAAGGCACGTGTAAGATACTGAAATACCTCAGGCTAAATGAAAATCAGTGCCTTAGAGGATAACTGGTGGAGCTGAGGGGAATCGAACCCCTGACCTCTGCAGTGCGATTGCAGCGCTCTCCCATCTGAGCTACAGCCCCGACACCATTGCAGCGTGAGATGCCGCCCTGGTTCAAGTTGACGGCGAGGCGAAACCAGCCGTCAGGGAATGATGCCATTTATGAACGGAGCACGGTGGCTGTCAAGCACCGGACGGCTTGGAAACGACACCGAAAACGGCTGGCTCGCTCTGGCGGAAGCGCAGCCGACGGGATTAGCCATAACGTGCGGAAATAGCAGCCAAAGTCACCCAAGTCGCGCCAACACCCTTGTTAAGCGGCAACGAGGCCATTACAGACTCTGTGCCTGTGCAGCGCGAAAGGTCTGACGCTCATGAAGCCAATCATCGAAGTCATCCTGATCATCCTCGATTTCTACTGGTTCGTCATCATGGCCAGTGTGATCCTGTCTTGGTTGATCAATTTCAATGTCATCAACACGCGCAATGACCTCGTGAAAGCGATCTGGCGGATGGTCTATGATCTGACCGAACCTGCCTACCGTGCGATCCGGCGCGTAGTGCCTGCGCTTGGCGGGATCGATTTTTCACCGTTCATCGTTTTGCTGGTGATCTACGTCCTGCAACGCTATCTCCAGAGCTATGTATTGCCCTTCGTGCCATGAGCACGAACCTTGGCACGGCTGCGGGCAAGGGGTCTGCAGCAAGCCTGTCTGACGGGGGTGTCCGCGTGCGCGTGCGTCTCACGCCGAAATCATCCCGCGACGAGATCGGCGGCGAAGACCATCTGTCTGATGGAAGCGCGGTGCTTCTGGCACGAGTACGGGCGGTTCCTGAAAATGGAGCCGCGAACGCAGCACTTGAGGCATTGCTCGCCAAGGTGACGGGCGTCGCCAAAACACGGGTATCGGTCGTTTCCGGCGCAACGTCACGCATCAAGATCGTGGACATCGAAGGCGAGCAACGATCGATTCTCGACAGCCTGCACCTGACGGCCGAGTGATGACATCCCGCGACAACCGACTTGAAGGACATTGCGCATGACAGCCAGGATCATCGACGGCAAAGCCTTTGCAGTTGCCCTGAGCAAGGCAGTCGCCAGCTCAACTGCCGCCATCAAGGGGGCGCATGGATTTACACCGGGGCTGGCTGTCGTCCTCGTGGGTGAAGATCCCGCCTCCAGCGTCTATGTCGCGTCAAAAGCCCGTGAAACCGTCGCAGCCGGGATGAATTCCTTCGAACACAAGCTGCCAGCTGACGCGCCGGAATCCGAGCTTCTCGACATTATCGCACGTCTCAATGCCGATGAGGCGGTGGACGGCATCCTGGTGCAGTTACCCCTTCCCAAGCACATTGACACAAACAAGGTGCTTGGTGCGATTTCGCCGGACAAGGATGTCGACGGCTTCCACGTGATCAATGCCGGACGACTGGCGACCGGCCAGTCCAGCCTCGTGCCGTGTACGCCGTGGGGGTCGATGCTGCTGTTGAAAGCGACGCTCGGTTCGTTGAGCGGACTTGAGGCCGTCGTCGTTGGCCGGTCGAATATTGTCGGCAAGCCGATCGCGCAATTGCTGCTCGCGGCTGACTGCACGGTCACCATTGCCCATTCCCGCACTCGCGACCTCGCCGAGGTTTGCCGACGCGCGGATATCCTGATTGCGGCCGTCGGACGACCGGAAATGATCCGGGGCGACTGGATCAAGCAGGGGGCAACCGTCATCGATGTCGGGATCAATCGCGTTCCGGCACCGGAAAAGGGCGAGGGCAAGACGAAACTCGTCGGCGATGTCGCCTTTGCCGAGGCGAAAGAGGTTGCGGGCGCGATTACGCCGGTTCCGGGCGGTGTCGGTCCGATGACCATTGCCTCGCTTTTGGCCAATACGCTGACCGCCGCAACGCGCCGTCGCGGCTTGCCCGAACCCACTGATTTCGCGGACGCCTGCGCCAGGCTCATGGCCTGAAACCCATAAACTCGCTCAGCGCCTTGCCTTCATCGCTGACATGATGCCGGTCGCGATTGGGCTCGCAAACAGCTGCTCGATATCCGGGCCAAGTTTGCGACGCCAGTTGGGCCGCTCCCGATCCGTCCCCGGCAGATTGACGGCGCGAGTCTCCGCGGTCAATTCATCGGCCTGAGCCAGCGCCAGAAGAGCAGGCGAAGCCGCGACAAGGCCATGAATGGCGATGCTGGTCGCGTCATCCAGCGGCGCATCCAGATCAGGTCGCGCGGATAGTTGGGCCTCGGACATGACGAGATCCGCAAGCCGCGACTTCTCCTCCCGCCGCACGGTGAGCTGAGCTTCAGCGGCACCTGCGTCGAGTAGTCCAAGCGCTGCGTTCTCAGCGATATCCGCGCCCTGCCACCAGCCATTCAAAGTCGCCAGATCGTGCGTGGAGACACAGGCCGCCGCTTGTGCAGGGTACAGCCGGGGCGGTTTGAAGCCGGTTCCCTCACGCTCGAACCACAACACCCGATAGGCAAGGACATTCGAGGCCGTCAGCTTCTCCCGGAACCCTTCCGGGACGGTGCCCAGATCCTCGCCGACAACGGCACAGCGCGCGCGATGGCTCTCGAGCGCGAGAACGCCGAGCAGATCATCGAAGGGCATGTCGACGTAGGCACCGTCTGCACCTGTCATGCCATCTGGCACAACGAAAAGACGCCGCAGCCCCATTGCGTGGTCGATCCTGAGCGCACCCGCGTGGGCCATGTTGGATGCGATCAAGCTGGCGAAACCGGCATACCCACCCTCTGCCATGAAGCGCGGATTGGGTGGCGGCAGGTTCCAGACCTGACCCGCGGCGGAAAAGGGATCAGGCGGCGCACCCACGGAATGCCCGATCAAAAGTCGCTGCCGATCACCCCAGCTTTCCGCGCCATCCGGTGCACTGCCTACGGCAAGATCACGATAAAACCCGAGCTTCAGGCCAGCCACCGCTGCCGCACGCGCGGCCTCTGCCAACTGCCGATCCGCCAGCCATTGCAGGAACATCTGATAGCGCATGGCGATTTCCAGGCGATCCCGTCGGATGATCGTCCGGACGTCAGTCGGCCAGTCACGCCATTGGGTCTGGCCGATCTCCTCGGCAATCGCATGAAACTCGGCAAACCGCTGCAGCTCCAGTCCACGCGAATCCACAAAGGCGTCGAAATCCTGCGCCAACGGCGTAGCAGCAGGGCCTGCCAGCATGCGCTCAAAGGATTTGAATGCGAGATCGAGGACTTTCTTCTTGGACTGCCAGACCCGGGCATAATCAACGTCCGGCAGGGCCGTGAGGGCTGCCGTGGCACGGGTTTCGGACCAGATCGCGGCGCGAACTGCATCACCCCGCAGCGGGACCGGTAACTGCGTGACATCGATGTAGATCGGGTCGATGAACCGTCGATCCGAGGCATGATAGGGGCTGACGCGATCACGATCGCCGGGGAACATCGCGTGCAGCGGATTGAGGCCGAGGATCTCGGCACCCTGCCCGCTGGCGAGTTCTGAGAGACGCGACAAGGTCGTGAAATCGCCAATGCCCTGATCACCTGATCGACGCAAGGTGTAGAGGTGCGCGGCAACGCCCAGTACGCGCTCGCCACGCGCCAATTTATCCGGCAGATAGCATGTCGCAGGCGCAACAATCAGATCGCAGACCACATCGGGTTGATCCGTCAGGCTGATGCGATGTCGGCCGAGCGGTTGTGTCGGAAGGCTGATCCGGCGCACCTGCTGGAGCGATCCGTCGGGGCCGGTCAAGCTCTGATCAGTCCCGGAGCGCGAATGAACCTCGATCAGATCCGTCGAGCCGTCCTCCCGTTTCAGGAAGAGGCTGATCTTCGTCGAGGCCCGGGCCAGCAGACCACCCAGCGTCACGATCACGGGCTGATGTTCGCGGGCCACAATCGTCTGCGGAAGGGGTCGACCGAACCGTTCCTGCGTCAGGATTTGCAGGCTGGCCTTCAAATCGGCAGCCGTTTCAACGGCATATCCCATGCTTCTCAGGATGGCCCGCTTGGTCTCGCCCGAGACGAAAACATGCTTTCCGGAAATATCCCACCAATCCCGCTGGATACCGGCGGCTTCAGCCAATGTGTCAAGCAGCGTGGGATCTTCCGAGGTTGACATCTTGCGGACATGACCGGCATGCAGCGCCTCACGCAGGACCAGAACCGAGCGTGCCATGACAACCGCATACACATCAAAGCCGATGGGTCCGCTCCGTTCCGGTGCCGCACTGTCAAGGTCGATAAACCAGCCAAGGCCATCACCTGGCTCCGGGGGCATGAACGACAGATCCTGCCAATCGACATTGATGGCAACAAGAACCCGGCCGGTCCGTCCCTCCGCATAGAGCCCGGCAAAGAAGCGATTTACGCCACTGTTCCAGTCGTCAGGACCCATCGGCTGGCCAGAAGCTGACAGCCAGACGACATCCGGAGCACCGCCCGGTTCAATGGGAAGGCCCGTCAGTCGTGTCTCGGCACTCAATGCCGGATGCTGGCGTCGGAGTCGGATCAAACGGGCGACATAGGCCGCAAGATCCTTGTCCGCGTGTGTCCAGTCAATCCAAGACAGCGGATTATCCTGCGCATAGGCATTGTTATTGCCGGACTGGGTCCGCCCCAGTTCGTCCCCCATTGTGAGCATCGGCGTGCCACGCGAGAGTATCAGGGTCGCCAGTATCCCACGGATGTCGCGCTTGCGGGCAGCGATGATGGCCGGATTATCGGTCGGTCCCTCGATGCCGTGGTTCCAGGAATTGTTTCCGTCGGTCCCATCCCGGTTGTTTTCGCCATTTGCCTCATTGTGCTTGTGACCGTAACTCACCAGATCGTTGAGCGTAAAGCCGTCATGCGCGGTCACAAAATTGATACCGCGCGAGAGCGGCCTGCGCCTTCCCGCGAAAACATCGGCAGACCCTGCAAAGATCGTGGTGAAATCGCCGATCAACCTGCCATCGCCGCGCCAGAACCGGCGGATCACATCGCGGCTGCGATCATTCCACTCGCCCCAGAGCGGCGGGAAATTTCCAAGCTGGTAGCCGCCCAGACCGATATCCCAGGGTTCGGCGATCAGGATCAGGTCGCGCAGATGCGGATCCTGCGAGATAGCGAGGAGAAACGGATGGTTCGGATCGAATCCATTCGGACCCCTGGCGAGCGTTGTCGCAAGATCGAATCGGAAGCCATCCAGCCCGGCCCGCATCTCCCAGTGTCGAAGGACATCCAGCATGAGGCGGACAGCGACAGGACGCTCGGCAGCAAGCGCATTGCCGCAGCCGGCATCATCGATATAGCGGGATCGATCCGCGTCGTTCAGACGGTACCAGGTTGCGTTATCGAGACCGCGCATCGAGACGGTCGGTCCGAGGTGGTCACCTTCGCCGGTATGGTTGAGCACGGCATCCAGCAGGACGGCGATTCCTGCCGCATGCAAGGCCTCAACCGTTGCCGCTATTTCGTCCCAGCCGCCGGGCGCGAGACGCGGATCGGGAGCCATATGCGTGATCGGATTGTAGCCCCAGTAATTTGTAAGCCCCAGCGGCGGCAGGTGACGCTCGTCAAGCGAGGCCGCGACCGGCATGAGTTCAACCGCCGTAATGCCGAGATCGACGAGATGGCGAATGGCAGCGGGATGCGCAAGTCCCGCGAAGGTTCCCCGGATATCCGGCGGAATTTCAGGGTGTTGGGCCGTAAACCCCTTCACATGCAGTTCGTAGATGACGAGGTCGCGCCAATTGCGCAGCGGCTTTCTCGGTGGCGCAACGACGGGCGCTTCGACAATGGCTTTCGGCACAACAAAGGCGCTGTCGATATCGTCCCGATCCCGGCCATGGATTCGCTGGTCGAACAGCGCGGGATCAAGGCTGAAGCGTCGATCCAGACGCGTTGCAAAGGGATCGACCAATAGCTTTGACGGATTGTAGCGATGGCCGGAATTTGGGGCAAATGGCCCAAAAGCCCGCAAGCCGTAACGATCACCGGGGCCAACATCGGCGATAAACCCGTGAACGACGTCGCCGGTACGAGCTGGTAGACGGATTGCATCGATTTCCACGTTGCCGGTCGCATCGAACAGGCAAAATTCGATTGCCTCGGCATTCGGGGCGTGAACAGCGACATTCACACCGCGCAAGGCTGTCGTAGTACCGGGACCTTCGACAGGTGTTACCCCGAGAGGTTCAGGCGAGCCATGGCCGATCAGTCGGGTCATTGGTCATATCCGATTGCAGGAGCTGTCATATTGCCCTGAATCGGATGTGAAGCAACCTAAGATCGCCTGCCCGCGATTTCCCGGTAAAGGGCAGCATATTTTGCGGCAGGCTGGGCCCAGGAGACATCCTGCCGCATCGCGTTGCGTTGCAACGTCTGCCACATCGATTTGTCCTGCCAGAGATCAGCTGTTCGCTGCAACGCGCCTTCCAACTGCTCGACAGACGGTGGCGAAAACTGGATCCCGGTTGCGGCACCTGCCTCGATATCGACGTCGCGCACCGTGTCCGCCAGACCGCCAACGCGAGAGACCACCGGAAGCGCGCCATAACGCAGGGCACATAATTGGGTCAGCCCGCACGGCTCAAACCGCGACGGCACCAGCAAGGCATCGACACCAGCCTGAACCTGGTGGGCGAGTTTCTCGTCGTAGCCGATTACGGTAGCGATATCGCGCGGGAAATGCCTGGCAGCAGACGCAAATGCATCCTGCAATTCGGGTTCACCGGTTCCGACAAGGGCCAACTGTGCGCCCAACTGCCGCAACTTTGGCAAGGCCCCAGCGAGGAGATCAAGCCCCTTCTGCCAGGAAAGACGGCTGACAACCCCGAACAGCAATCGATCGCGATTGGGCTCAAGCCCAAGACTGCGCTGGAGCGCTTCCTTGTTGAGGCTTCTCTCACCAAGCGTGTCCAATGCAAAGCAATTTGCGAGCAGGGGATCAGCGGCGGGGTCCCAGACGCTGGTATCGATCCCGTTCAGGATGCCAACCAGATCCTGGCCACGTACCCTGAGCAAGCCCGACAAGCCCATGCCGCCTTCGTCTGTCAGGATTTCATTCGCATAGGTCGGCGAGACCGTCGTGACCTTGTCGGCAATGGCGATACCGGCCTTGAGATAGCCAATCGTGCCGTAGTACTCGACGCCATCGATGGCGTAAGCATCCGGCGGCAGGCCGAGCAGCGGAAGAAGCGTCGGGGCGTATTGGCCCTGAAAGGCGAGATTGTGGATTGTGATCACGCTGGGAGCGTGGCGGCGTCCGTCATAGCGCAGATAAGCCGGCAAAAGACCAGCCTGCCAATCGTGCGCGTGCAGGACATCCGGCACGAAGCCAGGCACTTCACCATAGGCTATCTGGGCCGCGACGCGCGAAAGCGCCGCAAAGCGAAAGGGATTATCGGCCCATTCACCCGTCGGACCGGCATAGGGTCCACCGGGGCGATCATAGAGATGCTTGGCTTCAATAACGAAGAGGTCCAGCCCATCGACATCCGCCGACAGGATTGTCGCGGGTCCGCCGAACAATTCATCCATCCAGTAGACGGGCGACGCATTCTCCAGCACGGCCATGACGGCGGGATAGCCGGGCACGAGCGTTACAACCTCGACACCCTCGGCCTTCAGTGCGCCGGGCAGTGCACCCGCGACATCGGCCAATCCGCCGGTTTTGATCAGTGGATAGACCTCCGACACGACCGACAGGACTTTCATGGGGTAGTCTCCAGATTCTGCTGAACGACGGCTCCCGGAGCGCGTCGCCTCAACACACAAGGGGTAATGAGATCCTAGAGGTCGAGCCTGTCTATCATGGGCTGAGTGATCAGCGTGATGCCCTTGGCGGACCGACGGAAGCGCTTGGCATCCAGTTCCGGATCTTCGCCAACGACGAGGCCATCCGGGATCTTGACGCCACGATCGACGACAACATTCGTCAACCGGCACGAGCGGGCGATCTCCACATAAGGCAGGATCACGGCATTCTCGACGGTCGAGAATGAATTGATCCGTACACCGGTGAAGAGCAGCGAGCGCTTGAGTGACGCACCCGATACGATGCAGCCACCCGACACCAGCGAAGAGATGGCCTGACCGCGTCGTCCATCGACGTCATGCACGAATTTGGCGGGCGGCGTGATTTCGCCGTACGTCCAGATTGGCCACTCACGTTCATAGAGATCGAGGTCGGGCACGACATCGGTGAGATCGATATTGGCTTCCCAATAGGCATCGACCGTACCCACATCCCGCCAATAGGCACCGGACTCCTTCGTCGATCGCACACAGGATCGCGAGAAATGATGCGCGACCGCTTTCCCGTGTTTCACGATGTAGGGAATGATGTCCTTGCCAAAATCACGCGTCGATCCCGCCAGATTTGCATCACGCTCCAGGACATCGAACAGGAATTTCGTATCAAAGACGTAGATGCCCATGCTGGCGAGGCAAACGCCGGGCTTGCCCGGCATTTCCGGTGGCTCCGGCGGCTTTTCGACAAAGTCGATGATCAGATCCTTGTCATCCACATGCATGACACCGAAGCCCTTGGCTTCCTCGCGCGTGACTTCGAGACAGCCAATTGTCACATCGGCCCCCTGGTCGACGTGCTGCTGCAGCATGAGTTCGTAGTCCATCTTGTAGATATGGTCGCCGGCGAGCACCACGATATGCTTCGGCTCATAATCCCGAATGATATCAATGTTCTGATAAACAGCGTCAGCCGTGCCTTCGTACCAGTGATCTTCCGAGACACGCTGGCTGGCCGGGAGAATATCGAAACTTTCATTTCGCTCTGGTCGAAAGAAGTTCCAGCCACGTTGCAGATGCCGGATCAGGCTATGGGCCTTGTACTGCGTCGCGACACCGATGCGGCGTATACCGGAGTTGAGCGCATTGGAGAGCGCAAAATCGATGATGCGTGACTTGCCGCCGAAATAGACAGCCGGTTTGGCGCGGCGGTCGGTCAATTCCATCAGCCGCGAACCGCGACCACCAGCCAGGACGTAGGCCATCGCATTACGCGCGAGAGGGCCGCTTGCGGAGAAATCCTTGTCCATCTCTGTTCCCCCCTCGGCGAAGCGCCGGTTCCATTGACGTGTTCGTGTTCGCTATCTCGCCATTCCTGACGAGTTTACGCAAGCCGGATATAGAGTGTTGCCAGCGGTGGCAGGCTCAATTCCGCCGACGCCGGAAAACCATGTGACGGGACATCGGTCGCGAGCACGTCACCACCGTTGCCTAACCCGGAGCCACCGTAGACCGACGCATCCGAATTCAGGATTTCGATCCAGCGTCCAGCCGTTGGCAGACCGATCCGATAGGAGGATCGCGGCACAGGTGTCATATTTGAGATGACGGCAACGGGCTGATCACCCGGCGCTCCGAACCGAAGCCAGGCAAATACCGACTGTTCCGCATCGCCGCCGACGATCCACTGGAAGCCGTCGGATTCACAATCGCGGGCGTAAAGCGCAGGTGTGTTGCGGTAAACGCGGTTTAGATCGCGGATGAGGGTCTGCACACCGCGATGTGAGGCTTCAGCGAGCAAGTGCCAATCAAGGCTCTGATCGAAATTCCATTCTGCTCGTTGGCCAAACTCCTGCCCCATGAACAGAAGCTTCTTGCCGGGATGACCCCACATGAAGCCGTAGTAGGCGCGCAGGTTGGCAAATTTCTGCCAGTCGTCCCCCGGCATCTTGCCGAGCAGCGACCCCTTGCCGTGCACGACCTCGTCATGGCTCAGCGGCAACACGAAGTTTTCTGTGAAGGCATAGAGCAGCCCGAACGTCATCTCGTTGTGGTGATGCTTGCGATGGATCGGTTCACGCGACATGTAGTCGAGTGTGTCATGCATCCAGCCCATGTTCCACTTGAAGCCGAAGCCAAGACCACCCGCGTCAACCGGCGAGGACACCCCCGGCCAGGCCGTTGATTCCTCGGCAATGGTCATGATGCCGGGTTGCGTTCCATAGACGAGTTCATTGACGCGCCGCAGAAAGGCGACAGCATCGCGATTGTCGTTCGTGCCATCCCAGTTCGGCAGCCATTCACCGGGCTTGCGGGAATAGTCGAGATAGAGCATCGAGGCGACCGCATCGACCCGCAAGGCATCAATGTGATAGCGATCCAGCCAGAAAAGCGCATTGGCCGCCAGGATATTGGCAACCTCGCGACGACCGAAATCAAAGATCGCTGTGTTCCAATCGGGATGGAACCCCTTGCGCGGGTCGGGGTGTTCGTAGAGGGCTTCGCCATCGAAATAGGCAAGTCCGTGAATATCCGTCGGAAAATGCGCTGGCACCCAGTCGAGGATGACGCTAAGCCCGGCGCGGTGGGCGTGATCGACAAACCGCGCAAATCCCTTGGGATCACCGAACCGGCGCGATGGCGCGAAGAGACCGATTGGCTGATATCCCCACGAGGCATCGAGCGGATGTTCCGATACCGGTAGCAGTTCCAGATGCGTAAAGCCGAGATCAACCGCATAACTGACCAGTTTGTCAGCCAATTCATCCCAACTGAGGAAACGGCCACCCTCGCCGCGCATCCAGGAACCCAGATGAACCTCATAGGCCGCCATTGGCGCGCGGCGCGGATTGATCCCGGCGTGTGCAGACCTGTGTGCGTCATCGGCCCATTCGAAATTGTCGATCCGGGTGACAACGGAGGCCGTCGAGGGCCTTAGCTCAGCGCCAAAGCCGAAGGGATCGGCCTTCAGTGGCAAGAGGGTACCGTGCCGGGAAATGATTTCAAACTTGTAGGCTGCGCCTTCGCCGACACCGGGCGCGAAAATCTCCCAGAGCCCGGAATCCAGCCGTTTGCGCATCGTGTGGCGACGCCCGTCCCAAGCGTTGAAATCGCCGACGACTGAGACGCGCGAGGCATTTGGTGCCCAGACCGCGAAATGGACGCCAGCGACGCCTTCATGCTCGATGAGGTGTGCGCCAAGCCGCTCGTACAGCGCGGTATGTGTGCCTTCTACCAGCAGGTAATCATCAACGGGACCAAGGACCGGGCCGAATGCGTAGGGATCCCGCAACGCCCAAGCCCCGCCCTGATTGCTGGCTTTCAACGTGTAGGCAAATGGCTCGACGCGCTTCGGGACAAGCCCCTCGAAAAACCCGTCTACTGCAACGCATGTGAGTGCGAGCTCAAGGCCGTCGTCTGCAACTGCAACCAGCGCTTCTGCGCCAGGCACGAAGGCCCGGATGACCAGTTGAGACCCGACCTTGTGCATCCCCAGCACGGAAAAGGGGTCCGCGTGCCGCGCGCCGAGAATAGCCGCGATATCTTCCGCCGTCGTCAAGACCGCGAGACCCATGCTTCCTCCCCAAAAGCCCCATTCGGGACCTTATTTTGGCCACGTCACTGGCACGTGCCAGATGTCGTCAGCATATTCCGATATTGCCCGGTCAGACGAGAAATACGCGCAATTCGCCGTATTCAGGATGCTCGACTTCCACCAGGAATGCTTCGATCGCCAGAGCTTGAAGACAGACCGTTGCGCCGCATAATAGGAATCGAAATCCGACGTTACCATGAAATAGTCATTATAGGTCAGGGCATCGGTCAAGCCCTTGAACCGATCCGGCTCGCCGGGCGAGAACACGCCCGACGAAACGGCGTCGAGCACGTCCTTCAGGCGCGGCGAGGCGGCAATATTCGCGCGCCCATCAATTCCGAGCTTGCGCTTGGCCTCGACCTCTTCCGCTGTCAGCCCGAAGATGAAGATATTATCGGCACCGACGTGATCCCGGATCTCGACGTTGGCACCATCCAGCGTGCCAATGGTGAGGGCACCATTGAGGGCAAACTTCATGTTACCGGTGCCGGAGGCTTCCATGCCCGCGGTCGAGATCTGCTCGCTGAGATCGGCGGCCGGAATGATCGTCTCGGCCAAGCTGACGTTATAATTCGGCAGAAACACGACCTTCAGCAGTCCGCGCACAGTCGGATCCGAGTTCACCACCCTGGCCACGTCATTGGCCAGCTTGATGATCAGTTTCGCTTGGTGGTAGCTTGCTGCCGCCTTGCCGGCAAAAATCTTCACGCGCGGCAACCAGTCCCGCGTTGGCTGCGAGCGTATTTCCTCATAGACAGCAATGGTTTCAAGGATATTGAGCAGCTGCCGTTTGTACTCGTGAATGCGCTTGATCTGCACGTCGAAGAGCGCATCCGGGTCCACCTTGATGCCAACACGATCGAGGATCAGCTGACTAAGCGCGACCTTGTTACGGCGACGCACTTCGGCCAGGCGGGCCTGAAAGGCCCCATCATCAGCCAGCGGTATCAGTTTGGTCAATTCGTTGGGATCATCGAGAACCCGTGGTCCGATCACATCAACCAAGGCCCGCGTCAGCCCGCGATTGGCCTGATGGAGCCAGCGCCGGAAGGTAATGCCGTTGGTCTTGTTGGTGATCCGGTTCGGGAACAATTTGTGCAGATCGCGGAAAACGGTCGTCGTCATCAGGTCGGAATGCAATGCAGAGACACCGTTCACCCGATGTGACCCGAGGAACGCCAGATGCCCCATACGCACGCGGCGACCATTGGCTTCGTCGATGAGCGACACCGCCGAAAGCTCCGAGCCTTCGGTCACACCGCCCGCCCGAACCCGATCCAGATGCAAGGCATTGATCAGATAAATGATTTGCATGTGGCGCGGTAACAGGCGTTCCATCAGCGGGACCGGCCAGGTTTCCAGCGCTTCCGGCAGGAGCGTATGGTTGGTATAGGAGAACGTCCGGTTGGTGATATCCCAGGCCTCGGCCCATTCAACGTCATACTGATCGACGAGCAGCCGCATCAGCTCAATGACCGCGATGGCGGGATGCGTGTCATTCAGCTGGATCGCGACCTTGTCGGGCAAGCTGCGAATATCGGAATGCGCCTGGAAGTGGCGTCGGATCAGATCCTGCAGGGATGCCGAGGCAAAGAAGTATTCCTGGCGCAGGCGCAGTTCTTGTCCAGCCGGAGTCGAGTCCGAGGGATAGAGCACCTTCGAGATGGCTTCGGCATTGACGCGGGCAGCAAGCGCGCCGACAAAATCGCCCTGGTTGAATGCATCCAAGCGGATCGGGTCGGCAGCTCGCGCCGACCAGAGCCGTAGCGTGTTCACATGCGCGCCGCGCCAGCCGGTGATCGGCGTGTCATAGGCCACGGCCTCAACGCTTTCGGCGGGACGCCAGACATGATCCATGGTGCCGTCGGGCTGCTGGATAGCCTCGACGTGACCGCCGAAGCCAATCGTGTAATCGACTTCAGCACGCGGAAACTCCCACGGCGTGCCAAACGACAGCCAGTCTTCGGGGTATTCGAGCTGCCAGCCATCCTTGATGCGCTGGCGAAACAGCCCGTGGTCATAACGGATACCGTAGCCATAGGCCGCGATCGACAGCGTGGCCATTGATTCCATGTAACAGGCGGCCAGGCGCCCGAGACCGCCATTGCCGAGAGCAGCGTCCGGTTCAACAGTGCGCAGTCGATCCAGATCCACGCCGAAGCTCGACAGGGCTGCGCGGGCTGTCCCGGTCAGTTCGAGATTGTTCAGGCTATCCGACAGGAGCCGACCAATCAGAAACTCAAGGCTCAGATAATAGACCCGCTTCTGATCCTTGGCATAAGTTTCCTTGGTCGATGCCATCCAGCGATCAACGATATGATCGCGCGTCGCCAACGCGGTCGCGATAAACCAGTCCCGATCACTGGCTGCCTGAATGGTCTTGCCTACGGCATAGGTCAGTTTGCGCAGGACCAGAGCCCGGTAAGCAGCGACATCATCAACACCCGCGAGGGGCAAGGCCGCTTCGGCCGGGGCAGTGGTCTCGGTTGTCATGTCGGTCCAGTCTCCGAATTTGCTGCGCTGCGACGATCATACCGAGTGTGGCCGCGCTTACAACCAGTCGAATGCCGCAAGAAGAGGCTATTTTTAGAGACTGGCGAAACGCTTAGGACAAAAGCCGGGGAAAGGCGGGCGCGGCGCTCAAAATATACGCCCGGACCAAACCGCAAAAAATTGCTTGGTTAACAGCCCCTTAACCCCCAGCCTCTATCTTCTGCCTGCTAGAAGGGAAAACGTCTTGTCGAACCATCAAACCCAATCCCAGCCAAAGCCAGCGGGCTTGCAGGGTTTCAGCTCGCCATTCGCGCGGCTCAACCAGATGCTTGAGGGACTCGCACCCGGAAATTCGCCGATCAACATGACGATCGGCGAGCCCCGTCACGCCGTGCCCTCATTTGTGGGTGACGTCATCGCTCGGAACCTGACGGATTTCGGCAAATACCCGCCCATCAAGGGATCTGACGATTTTCGGGCTTCGATTGCGGCCTGGCTGGAGCGGCGCTACGGATTGACCGGCGGTGTTGACGCCAGCAGCATGATCTTGCCGCTGAACGGATCGCGCGAGGGCATCTTCTATGCGGCAATTGAAGCCCGCATGGCGACGCGCAAAAAGATCAGCAATCCGGTCATCCTCATTCCCAATCCATTTTATCAGGCCTATGCAGCCGGAACCATCGCCAGCGGCTGCGAGGCACAGATGGTGCGAGCCGATGCTTCGACCGGATTCCTGCCCGATATCGCCTCTCTCCCCGCAGACGTTCTTGATCGGACGGTCGCGTGTTTCTTCGCCTCGCCGGCCAATCCGCAAGGAGCCGTTGCCTCGCTTGAAGGCTGGCAGTCAGTCGTCAGGCTGGCTCGCCAGCACGACTTCGTCCTTCTGGCCGACGAATGCTATTCGGAGATTTATCGGTCCACGCCGCCCGCCGGTGTTCTTGAAGCGGCCTACAGGCTCGACGGCTCCTTCAGCCATGTGCTGAGTTTCAATTCGCTCTCCAAGCGCTCCAATCTGCCGGGCATGCGGGTCGGGTTCGTGGCTGGTGATCCGGCCTTCCTGACGCGGTGGACAACGTTTCGCAATATGGCTGCGCCGCAAGTACCGCTACCGCTTCAGGCCGTTGCCGCAGAGGCCTATCGGGACGAAGTCCATGTCATTGAAAACAGGCGTCTTTATAACGAGAAATTCGCCATTGCGGACGAGCTCCTGCGGCCAATCTTTGGCGCGGTCGTACCCGAAGGCGGCTTCTTTCTCTGGCTCGATGTCGGGCGGTTCGGCGGCGGTGAGGCCGTGGCGCTGCGGCTGTGGCGCGAAACCGGTTTACGGGTGATCCCCGGCGGCTTCCTTGCGACGTCAGACGACGGTCAGAACCCCGGCGATCCCTTCATTCGCATTGCCCTTGTTGAAACCGCTGAAACGACCCGTGAAGGCCTGAGCCGTCTGGCAAACACACTGTCTTAAGTCCATTTTCGAGTCAAAAGGACGACGTCTGATGCGTCAATCACGCCTTGCCACTGCACCCGGATTTGCACCTGCTCCCGATATCCGCCGGATGATCGCGCGCAATGCGATGGGCGTGGCCGGTATCGCGGTGCTGCTCGCGGTCGCATGCATCACAATCGCGCTGGCAACCTGGTCGGTGGCCGACCCAAGCCTGAGCCATGCGACAAGCGCAACCGCGCACAACCGGCTCGGCTACGCGGGTGCAGTCATTGCCGATCTCGCCATGCAACTGATCGGGCTTGCCTCGGCAATCGCCCTGTTACCTGCGATGGCGACGGGATGGCGGATGCTGATGAAGGGACGCCACGGCATCACGCAATGGCGACTGATCTGGTGGGCGGTCGGCACATTGTCGGCAGCAACGGCTCTGGCCAGCTTCTCCTTGCCGGCAGGTTGGCCACTTCCAGTCGGGTTGGGCGGCGTCATTGGCGACATGATCATGCGCATGCCAATCGCGTTGATGGGCAATCAGGATACGGGCCGACTGATCGGCGGGCTGGCATTTGGCGCACTCGCGTTTTTCGCCCTGCTGACGGCGGTTGGCGCTGGCGCTTCAAGCGACCATGACGATGATGAACAGCCAGGCCGTATCGACGCGGAGTCCTTCAGTGAAAGGGACGCCGAGGAGGGCGGCATGTTTGCGCTGCCGATGGCGATCCTGCATCACTGGATCCTCGTCGGTCGGGCTAATCTGCTGCGCTTGTTGGGTCTGCGCGGGTCCTCGTTTGATGCCCGTCCCTACGGCATGAGTGGCGGACGCAGCCGCCGTGCAGCCTCGGACAGGGCGTCGCTCGATGACGATGAGTTCGCAACGCCCGCACGTCGTGTGGTCGTTCGCGGGCGGCAGGAACCCGGTTTTGATCGACCACAGGCGCGCGTTCGTGTCGCGACGCCACCGGTCGTGCATGAGGACGAAGAGGACGACGACGACTATTTGGCGGCAGAAGTGCCTTCGTCCTATGCGCCAACGAAGTCACCACCTGTTCGCGAACCACGGCGGGAGCCGGAATTCGACCCGGATTACATGCCGCCGAACGACTATGAAGAGATCGTGCCGGATTTTGAGCCGATGCCCGAGCGTCCGTCCCGCGTCGCGCAGCCGACACGGCAGGAACCAACTGGCGGGATGGTCGGCTCTGATCAGCGCCGTATAGCGGTTGGTGCACAGCCGAAGCCGATCCTTCAGGAAAAACGCCCCGGCGGTCGAATGGAAGTGCAGGGCAGCGCACCGCATGGCTACCAGATGCCGTCGCTCGGCTTTCTGTCAGAGCCTCGCCGGCTTGGTCCGAACGAAGAACTGTCGGAAGAAGTCCTTGAGGGAAACGCAGGCGTGCTCGAGGGTGTGCTTGATGATTTCGGCATCAAGGGTGAAATCTGCCACGTCCGTCCAGGACCAGTGGTCACCCTTTACGAGCTAGAACCGGCAGCTGGTGTCAAATCCTCACGCGTGATTGGCCTTGCCGACGATATCGCCCGTTCGATGAGCGCCATTTCAGCCCGCGTCGCCGTTGTGCCCGGTCGCAACGTGATCGGCATCGAGTTACCGAACCAGCGCCGCGAAACCGTCTATTTGCGCGAATTGCTCGCCAGCACCGAATTCGGTGCCACCAAGCACAAGCTGGCGCTCTGTCTCGGCAAGACCATCGGCGGTGAACCCGTCATCGTCGATCTCGCCCGCATGCCGCATCTGCTTGTCGCAGGCACGACGGGGTCAGGCAAATCGGTCGCCATCAACACGATGATCCTGTCGCTGCTGTACCGGCTGACGCCGCAGCAGTGCAAACTCATCATGATTGATCCGAAGATGCTGGAACTCAGCGTCTACGACAATATTCCACATCTGCTGTGCCCGGTCGTCACCGATCCGAAGAAGGCTGTTGTCGCGCTGAAATGGTCGGTGCGCGAGATGGAAGACCGCTACAAGAAGATGTCGAAACTCGGTGTGCGCAACATCGACGGCTTCAATGCCCGCGTTTCCGAGGCCAATGCGCGCGGCGAGATCCTGACGCGCGAGGTTCAGACCGGTTTCCACCGACTGACCGGTGAACCGATCTTCGAGCAGGAAGAACTGGCGCTGGAGCCACTGCCCTATATCGTCGTCATCGTCGACGAAATGGCCGATCTGATGCTCGTTGCTGGCAAGGAGATCGAAGGGGCTATCCAGCGTCTCGCGCAGATGGCACGTGCAGCCGGTATCCATATCGTCATGGCGACGCAGCGACCCTCCGTCGACGTCATTACCGGTACGATCAAGGCCAACTTCCCGACCCGTATCTCATTCCAGGTCACGTCCAAGATCGACAGCCGGACCATCCTCGCCGAACAGGGTGCGGAGCAGCTGCTTGGTCAAGGCGACATGCTCTATATGGCGGGCGGCGGACGTATCCAGCGCGTTCACGGGCCATTTGTCTCCGATGATGAGGTCGAGAAGGTCGTCGCGCATCTGAAGAAGCAGGGCGCGCCGCAGTATCTTGATGCCATTACGGCAGGTGATGAGGACGACGCGCAAAGCGAAGGCGATGCCGGCGGCCTTGATGAATCGAGCGATCTCTATGACAAGGCGGTCGCGGTCGTCCTGCGCGACAAGAAGCCGTCGACCAGCTATGTCCAGCGTCGCCTGCAGATCGGCTACAACCGCGCTGCCAGCCTCATCGAGCGGATGGAAAAGGAAGGCATCCTTTCTGCGCCGAACCAGCAGGGCAAGCGCGAGATCCTGGTCGGCGGGGGTTAAACGGTTCGCCCCGACGCGCCAGTTCGCGCTCGGACTGATGGCATTTGGAAGGTCGCGGCATCTCGGCGGTTCATCGGATGCATTTGGCCTTGCCTGGGCTTCGCGACCATGCTGATCTGGCCCGCCAACGAACCCGTCTCAGGCCTCATCACATAAGTGGATATTCCCATGCCCAAAGCCTACTGGATTGCCCATGTCGACGTCGCTGACGCCGAGGGGTACAAGGCCTATATCGCTGCCAATGCCGAAGCCTTTGCCAAATATGGGGCGCGGTTTCTGGTCCGAAATGGTGCCAATGAAGTGGTCGAAGGGGCTCTGAAATCACGTCATGTCGTGATCGAATTCCCCGATCTGGCCTCGGCCAAGGCGTGCTACCACTCCCCTGAGTATGCGAAGGCGATCAGCTTGCGACAGTCACCTGTCTCAAACGGGGACCTCGTGATCATCGAGGGCTATGACGGACCGCAGCCCGGCGCGTGAGACGCAGGCCTTTCTTTTTTCATGAAGCCAAGCGCGGCGAGGCAATCCTGAGGGATTTCTCGCCTTTCTCTATTCCTGTTAACGATTTCTTAATCCGACTCATTTCCGCCGCGAAGATCTGGCCCGCTTCCTGCGAAGCACCTGACGAACTCTTAATCGTCGTCCCGAATTGGGACACTCAGGTGGAAAGCAGCGGACATGAGCGGCATCGGGGCAGTCTCCGGCACAAAGACGATCAATGCGCTCCGGATTATCAATCCGGCGCATCAGTCACGCGATACGGGCGCAGATCAGCGCGGATCCCATTTCGCATCCCGGACGACTTATGCAGCACAGGGTGCCCATGCCGCGCATCGGGCATCAGCGTCGGGCAACCATGCGCCGTTTGTGGCGCAGGCGCTTGCCAACGACAACAGCGCATCGGCTACCCCGGGTCAGGGGGCGATTGCCTATCTCATCACCCAGCATTGCCTGACCGATTTGCCGACAGGCTTCCTGATCTCCCGCTCCGCCTGAAAGGCAAATGCGGGTGGGCCATCAATAGCCCAGCGCGCCGCCGTCCTTGCGCGGGTCTGATCCCGCAATCAGCACGCCACGCGCCTCATCGATCTGAATTGCCTGCGATCCGCCGATTGGCCCCGGTGACCGCTCCACCTTGTGCCCAAGTGCTACCAGTCCAGCCAAGGTTGCTTCCGGCAGGCTCCGCTCGGCCCTGAGCGTGACACGATCATCCGCCCAGAACAGACGCGGCGCATCGATCGCTTCCTGCACGTCCATCCCGAAATCGACCATGTTGGTCACGACATGCGCGTGGCCTGCGGCCTGATAGGCCCCGCCCATGACGCCGAACGGCATGAATGGACGACCATTCTTCGTGGCAAATGCCGGAATGATCGTGTGCATCGGGCGCTTGCCGCCCTCGATCGTGTTGGGATGTCCGGGATTGACGACGAAGCAGGCCCCGCGATTCTGGAACAAGACACCCGTCTTCTCGGTCGCGATCCCGCTGGCAAAGGTCGAATAGATCGAAAAGATCAGCGAAACTGCCATCCGGTCCTTATCGACGATCGTCAGATAGACGGTGTCCGAATTTGGCACAGGTTCAGGCGTCACGTCGTCGATGCGCCGGTTTGGATCAATCCGGCTGGCGAGCTTCTGGGCGTAGGCATCGGAGATGAGCGTGTCGACGGACGCTCGCATCGTCGCCGGATCGGAAATGAATGCATCTCGGCAGGCATAGGCCAGTCGCGAGGCCTCCATTTCCAGATGCAGGCGTTGCGGCCCGTTCGGATCAAGCCGCGCCAGATCAAACTGCTTGAGGATATTGGTGATGATCAGCGCTGCGATGCCCTGCCCGTTCGGCGGCAGCTCCCAGATATCAAGACCGCGATAGCCAGCCGAGACCGGGGCAAAATCCGTCGCCTCCATCGCCGCAAAATCATCAAGTGTCAGAAGACTACCGTTTGCCCGCAAGGTGGCAACCATATCTTCGGCGACTTCGCCGGTATAAAACCCGGCGGCACCCTTGGTGGCGATTTGACGAAGGGTAGCGCCCAACGCCGGATAACGCATGACATCGCCGACAACCGGAGCACCGCCATTTTTCAGATAGTGGCGGGCAGCGCCGGGATTGCGCGCCAGTCGCGCAGCCTCTCCCGCCCAGTCATATGCGACGCGTGGTGCAATCGGATGGCCTTCCTCGGCGTAGCGGATGGCAGGTGCCAGCACCTCGGCAAAATCCCGAGTACCGTAAAGTCGCAACATCCGGTCAAACCCGGCAATTGCACCTGGCACCGTCACCGCATGCGGCGAAGTCAGTGAAATCGTCTTGATATCCTCGCTCAGACACCAGTCGGTCGAAATCGCCCTCGCAGCGCGCCCCGAGCCATTGATGCCATGCAGCTTGCCATCCGGCGTTCCGATGATCGCAAAGCAGTCCCCGCCGAGACCTGTCATGGCCGGCTCAACAACCGCCAGAACACCGGCAGCGGTCACCGCCGCATCAACCGCATTGCCACCGCGCCGCAGGCAATCAACTGCGGCGGAAGTCGCCAGAGGATGCGACGTTGCCGCCATGCCGTTCATGGCAAGTACGGGCGAGCGACCGGGAAATTGCAAATCACGCATGGATATCTCGTCTTAAAAAGGTGAAGCACCGCCATAGGTGCTTCACGGTAAGGGTCAGCTTTTTCTCACGAACCGATCATGCGCCAAGATTGTTCTCGACCGCAAGCGAACGCCTGGCTGTGCGCAGCGACACAAGGAAGCCGGCGATCACATCGATCAACGAGATCAGCATCAGAAGGAAGAAAACGGCCATCGAACAGCGGGAGACGGTGATGAACAGCACAAGGTAGGCAATGAAGACCAGCATCGAGAAAACCTGATCGACCATTTCCTGGCTCGTCTGGCGGGTCGACTTCCAGATTTCAAAGAAGAGACAGATCAATCCGACAATCAGGATCAGATGCTCGTTTGCCATCGTGAAAACGCCGCCAGACAGTAACGTCACACTGAAAGCAATCCGGCCCCAAACCTCGGGATGGCCTTCCGAAACACCCCCGAAAATGCCTGCAACAACCAGATACAAAACAAGCGGAATGATGGTCATGGGAACGGTCGCAAGATGTTTGCTCATGGCAATGTCCTTCGTATCACGTTGATCTGGCGGATATCTGTGCCTTTGGATGAGTCCGAATTAAGACCTGCAAGCGGGCGAAGCTGCGCCAAGCTGCGTCACGGCGTCGCGCGCTCCGCCATGACGGCGTTGGCGGACATTACAGTACCTGGTTCATTGGCAAAAGCCGCCACGCACTGAAATCGCGGGCGAAAACGAAAAAGGCCGGCAATGGGATTGCCGGCCGAATAACGCATGAGATTTACGCGTGAATGCCAAGAGAACCGGACAGACCAGCGTCGACGCCAGATCAGGCGTCAGACTTCGGCTCGAGAACCTGCTTGCCGCGGTACATGCCTGTCTTCAGGTCGATGTGGTGCGGGCGACGCAGTTCGCCGGAGTCCTTGTCTTCGGTGTAGGTCGGGGACTTGAGTGCGTCAGCGGAACGGCGGAAACCGCGCTTCATCGGCGACGTTTTTCTTTTTGGAACGGCCATCGGAGTAACTCCCTCTATAACTCGAAGCCAATATCCTTGCGGGATCAGCTCCGTCGCGGGGCCAAAAGCCCTTGCGAAGGCCAGCCGCCGGAATCAGTTGAATCATGCCTCATGGCGACGCGCGTTCGATCCGGATCATGCCGGCCAAAAGCGTCGAATTCGGCGGAATGGCGGGGCTTATACAGAAGTCCACGCGGTTTGACCAGAGGTTTTGCAAAAATTGCGCGGCCGCATAAGACAATTTGTCATCGGAAGCCTTAAGAAACGGCTCCACGCGCATCATCCACCCGGCCTCAGGGCACTCGACCTCGTCCGGCATTTGCGTTACCACCATGAGAGATTGACCAACCTTCCGGAGCAGTCCCTCCCATGACGGCGGCATCGGCCCCAGACGCAAGCACGAACCCGGATCTTTTCCAGGCACGATTGGCCCAGATCGCGGGTGAGGTCGAGGGCGAAATTCGCCGTGCGCTCTCCTCTGCACCCCTCCCCCTCGAGATTACCCGACCGGATCGCCTGCTTGAGGCAATGCGCCATGGCACCCTGAACGGCGGCAAGCGATTGCGCCCCTATCTCGTCGTCGCCTGCGCTGACATGCTCGACCCAGACTTTGCGCGCCAGAATCGCGCGGGATTGATCCGGGCAGCGACAGCCTTGGAACTCGTCCACTGCTACAGTCTGGTGCATGATGATCTTCCGTCCATGGATGACGATGACCTGCGGCGCGGCCAGCCAACGGTGCACAAGGCCTTCGACGAGGCAACTGCAATCCTCGCCGGTGACGCGCTTCTGACGATGGCGTTCGACCTCTTGGCTGATCCCGCAACTTCGGCAGACGCTCAGGTCCGGCTTGACCTGATCACCGGATTGGCGCGAGCCGCTGGAGCGGGCGGCATGGTCGGCGGACAAATGCTGGATCTGGCAGCCGAAGGCAGGCATTCCCCTGATCAGGCACAGCTCCAGCTCTCCGAGCAGCAGATCCGCCAACTCCAGTCCATGAAAACAGGGGCATTGCTTCGGTTCGCCTGCGAGGCCGGAGCCATTTACGTACGGAGTGCGCCAGACGTCCGATCTAAAATGGCGTTGTTTGGCCAGATCATCGGGCAGGCGTTCCAGATTGCCGACGATCTCATCGATGTGGAAAGCGCCCCGGCCACGGCGGGCAAGGCAACCGGCAAGGATGCCGCCAAGGGCAAGGCGACACTCGTCAGCCTGAAAGGTATTGCCGAGGCCAGAGCTGAACTGGACCGTCTCACGGCGAAAGCGGAGGATTGTCTTGCGGAATTAGGCCGAGACGGACACGAACTGAGGACAGTCGCCCGATTTATCGCAACCCGGGCCTTCTGACGGCACTTCCTGAGTGGTCAGGACCCTTCAACGGGCTGCGCCATTTCGCGCGCTTTCAGGATCGAATGGTTCAGTTCTGCACCGAACAGGAAGATCAGGCCGACGATATAGAAGAAGATCATCGAGGCGATGACGCCCGCCAGCCCGGCATAAGTGCGGGCGTAGCCGGAAAAATGCGACATGTAATAGGAAAACACCCAGCCCGCCGAAAACCACAGGCACATGGTGACAATCACACCTGGCATGACACCGCCGATGGTTTGCTTCCGTGCCGGAAGCCAGACGTGGGCAGCAAGCAGGAAAAACAGAACACCCAGGGTGAAAAACAACAACGGCAGGCGGTTGAAGTAATCGTAATAGCGCTCGATTTCCGGCGCATGTGGCAAGAGAAACTCCCAGACAACCGGCAGGACAACGACCAGAAATCCGAGCCCGAGAATGACAACACCGCCAACAAGCATGAAGAATGTGCCCTCGAGGCGGCGGATAAAGATGTTCCGCGTATCGAACGAGCGATAAGCATAGTTCAGCCCCATCCGCAGGGCTTCGACCAGACCGGTGACGATCACAACAAGCAGCACCGAGCCGACCGTGACAACGCGCGTCTGCGACCCCGTCAGAACCGCCGACACTTCGGGGCGAAGGATGTTGCCGATCTCATTGGGCAGCACCGAGAATATCCCGCCCGTCCCCTGTTCGGCGGCACGCGCAAGATCCGCCCCGCCCCACAGGCCAGCAAGACCCGTAACCAGGATCATGAAGGGAAACAGCGAAAACAGGATTGCGAATGCAATGTTGGAGGCGTGAGCAAAGGATTCGTTACGGAGCAAGCCCCAGTAAAGGGCGTCCCAAACAATCGCAAAGCCTCGTTTGACGGAGCCTAGCATGACCGAAACCATCGCATTCTTCGTCTCAGGGGTAACCGTTCCAACTGCATCCTCGCTGGCCAGAACGGACATGGTCGTTGCGTATTCGCGTCGAGAGTCGTTCATCAGGATTGGTGAACCCGCCATGAAGAGTCCGTCTGGACTGTTAGCGATATCGAAGGCTTGCAGCAAGGGCCGTGACTGAGAGGCTAACCCGTCGCACGGACCCTAAATTGGGGACTCGGCATCGATAAACAAGTGCAACGCCGATTTGCAGCCACATTTGTCACCATAGAACACTGCGCTGACATTTGAGCAGTAGCCGTCCAAAACAGATGATCAATTGAGCAAGCCTGCGTTTGCAATGCCGTTTTGCAGGTTGAGAGTTTGCTATAGGGTTGAGTTTGGCGAGTCCGATCCCGTTCTGATCCGATTTGCCTTGTGCAGACGTCACTGACGTCTGGTATCTGCATAAAACCGTTCGATACAGGTTCTTTCACGCATTCATCGCATTCGCATCTAACATCCGGGATTGGACACGTGACCTCAGTCAGCTCTGCAAACCTGAAACGCCATTCGCCGATCCGACAGCGTATCCGGTCCTTCGGGCTGTATCTGGCGCTGCTGACCGTCGTCCTGTGGCTGCCAACACAGGCGATCGGGCAATCAAACCCGCCAGGCAAGGGTGTTTCAACCGCGCCGTCGCAGATGATCCTGGCCACGAAAGCCGATCTTGCACAGACCACCATCGACGGATTGAAAACAGAAATCGACCAGATTTCAGCAGGCCTTCAGCATCAGGAACTGACGGACAAGGTTCTCGCGACATTTCGCTCCAATGCGGACGCCATCAAGATCAAAGCCGAAGCGGTCGTCACCGAACAAACTCCGGACCTGGAAGCTGCCAATGCCCGGCTGAAGCAACTGGGTCCCGCTCCCCAACCGATTGCAGGTGACTCCACCCCGATAGAAGCGGACGCGGTCAAGCAGGAGCGAGACGCACAGTCCAAGTCGATCGCCCAGATCGACGGCATCATCAAGCAGGCGAAAGTGATCAGCCTGCAGGCAGACGAAGTCATCAAGACCGTCGGAGAACGCCGACGTGCGCGATTTGCCGAGACTTTGACCGAACGCACGCGCTCGGTTCTCGATCCCGGCCTGTGGGTCGAAGCAATCGTGGCATTGCCGGTCGCCTTGTCCACACTGACCATATTGGTGACAGACTGGGCGACATTGGTCGCCTTGCATGGCGGCGAAGTTGCAGTCGCCTTTCTTGCCGTCCTTTGTGCAATTCTGTTGATTGTCATTCTGCCGCTGCGTCGTCGACTGTTTCAGCTGGTCGCGCGCGATGAAGACGCGGAACCACCGGCAAAGCTGCGCAAGATTGCGGCAGCGGCTGGCGTGGCTTCGATTCAAGTGGGCGCGCCGTCGCTTGGATTGATCGGACTATTCCTCGCGCTTCAGGCCCTCGATCTCAGCCGTGACCGGATGGATCTGGCCTTCGTTGCCTTTATCGAAGCAGTTGCACTTGGGAATGGTGTTTATGGGCTTGCAGTCGCAATCCTAGCGCCTGGTCGGCCGCAATGGCGGCTCGTCTCGATCCCGGAACACGCAGCGGTCCTGTTACGGCGGCTCTTCGCAGGATTGGCGCTGACAACAGGCATCGCGTTCCTGATCACGCGCCTGCTCGATATCCTGTCGACCTCCATAGCGCTGGTCTTCACGGCAACCGGCGGATTTGCGATCGTCGATGCTGTTTTTTCCATGCTGGTGCTGCACATCGTCTCGCGGGCCTTCGTCGTTGACCCCGCCAATTCGGCGGAATCGGCCCCGGAGGAGACATCGGGTTCAAGCATCATCTGGCGTTGGGTGCTGGCACTCGCATGGATCGCAGCGGTGACATGCCTGGGCGCGGCGTTGCTCGGCTATATCGCGCTGGCACGCTTTCTCGGGCAGGAGCTGATCTGGTTTGGCGTGGTATTGGCCACACTTTTCATCGGATTGCAGTTGATTGATGAAGCCATCACTGCCTCGTTCATGGGCAGTTCGACGCTTGGCCGCGCGCTCGCCCTGAGTTCGGAGACGGTTGAACAGATCGGCGTCATCCTGTCAGGCGTTGGTCGGTTGCTGGCGATCTTCATCGCCTTTTATTTCGTCCGACCGCCATGGGCAGACAATTCATCCGATGTCCTCGCAAGCATCCGCAGCGCCTTCTTCGGGTTCAAGATCGGCAATTTCACCTTCTCGCCGTCGACACTGGCGATCGCACTGATCACATTCGCTGTCGGCGTGGCCATCACCAGAACCGTCCAGCGGTGGCTCGACAATCATTTTCTGCCCCGAACCAGACTTGACCTCGGCCTGAAGAATTCCATCAGCACCGGCATCAGCTACGCCGGTTACGTTGTCGCAGCGGTGTTTGCCTTCTCGGCTGTTGGAATCGGACTTGAAAATGTCGCGCTCGTCGCTGGCGCACTATCCGTCGGTATCGGCTTTGGTCTGCAATCCATCGTCAACAACTTTGTCTCGGGTCTCATTCTGCTCGCGGAGCGCCCGATAAAGTCAGGCGACCTTGTCGAGATCGGCACCGAAAAAGGCTATGTCCGCAAGATCAACGTTCGATCCACCGAGATCGAAACCTTTGATCGTGCGAGCCTGATCGTCCCGAATTCGACACTGATCTCGGGGCTGGTCAAGAACTGGATGCACCGGGACCCATCAGGCCGCTGCCTGATCACCATCGGGGTCGCCTATGAGTCCGATCTCGATCAGGTCCGCGATATCCTGCTGTCGGCAGCCAAGGCGCATCGGCTCGTCCAGACCTTCCCCGGCCCGAACGTGTTGCTGTCAGAGTTTGGCCCGCACGCGATCGAGTTTCAGCTTGTGTGCACGGTTGCCAATGTGAATGACGTCTGGAACGTGCAGAGCGACCTGCGGATGACCATCCTCAAGCGGTTGCGCAAGGAAGGGATCGACATTCCTGCTGCGCAACGCGATGTGCGCATCCGCGAAATCGAGGGTCTGTCGGCACTCATTGCGCAACAGCTCAAGTCAGAGGAAAGCACCGAGCTTCGGAGCGAGGAAGAGCCGACCAAGTAACGCGAGCCGGTCAGACCTTGTCACGCGAGATCTGCATAGCCTGCCGCGAATGCCGCCCGCTCCATCCTGCGGATGGGGGCATAATCGGCAAACTCAAGCAGGGTGAACCTCGAGATCATCAGGCGTTGCCTGATGTCAGCAAGCCCGGGATCGGCAACTAGCTGTCTCAGGGCAGCCCGCAAGACGCTCACCAGACCTTCGCCATTTGATTTATGCGTGACCAGCGGCAAGCCGGGGGCCAGTTCGGTCAAGCCGATCACCTTGAGGGCAGCAGCAAGCCCCAGTTCTTGCCTGCCAATCGCCGCAAAGCTGATGCAATCCACCGCCGCGATATCTGCGTCTCCTTTGGCCACAGCCTGCATCGAGGCATGATGGGAGCCGGTCGCGGTCGCCTCGCCGAAAAAGCGGCCATTGATCGCCAGTTGTGCGACGAGTGCCCGAAAACCGTTGTAGCCGGATTGCGAATCCCGACTGTTATAGGCCACCCGGCAACCGCGAAACGATCGCAAGTCCTCGCGTCCGTCATCGGCCCTGGCGATGATGACGCTGCGATAGTTCGCTCCCTCGCAGTGGGGGGCCGAATAGTTGAAGGTTCCGATGACGTTCACATCGTCGGCCAGCCCTGTGACAAGCGGATAGCCGCAGGTCTGGCTCAAGAGCAGGTCCGGTCGACGCCAGTGCGGGTGGAGATCGTCGGGCCACAGGAGTTGAGTCGGGACACCTGAAACACCCATATCGATCAGGATGGACGACAGGGCGTCCCAGAGGGCACCGACGGCGTCGCGATCAGCGGGATACATAGGCAAGGATGCAATCATGGGACCTGTGTAACGCCTTAGGGAGCAATCTTGAGACCCTAGCGCAGCTCAGGACAATGGCGCCAGATGTCTTTACGCGACCTGATCGTCTTAAAATCTCATCGCAGCATCAGCCCGTTGTCGATTTCGCCATTTGATTTCCCGGCAGAGGGTATCCTGGATCTGCCAGAGACGCCGTAATCAGCCTCTCAGGCATGCTCGCCGTAGCGCGTCCGGCCAGAGAAAACAGGATTTCAATTCCTTGCTCGACTGATACAAACGGCCCAACTCTGAATCAGACCCGAAAGAGGAACCCGCCATGCCCAACCTGCTCGTCAAGCCGTCCGATCATTCCCACAGGATTGACGTGACGCCACACTCTGCTGGCTGGACCTATGTCGGGTTTGGCTTGCACCAACTGGCCCCCGGCGCGACGCTTTCGGCTGAAACCGGGGATCGTGAGGTTTGCCTTGTGCTTGTCGCGGGCAAGGGACGGGTAACGTCAGGCACGCTTGATACCGGCGTGATTGGCGAGCGGATGTCACCGTTCGAGGGAAAGCCGTGGTCGGTTTATGTGCCTGGTGGGTCGGATTGGCGCGTTACCGCTGAAACGGAGCTGACGCTGGCGGTCTGCTCGGCACCCGACGCGTCAAAAGCGTTGCCAGCGCGGGTCATCGCACCGAGCGACCTGCATCAGGAAACGCGCGGCAAGGGCAGCAATGTACGCCACGTCACCAACATCCTGCCGGAATGGGAGCCAGCGAGTTCGCTTCTGGTGGTCGAAGTCATCACGCCCGGCGGCAATACATCCAGCTATCCGCCGCACAAACATGATCAGGACAATCTGCCGCATGAATCGGCGCTGGAAGAGACCTATTACCATCGGCTTAATCCACCACAGGGGTTTGCCTTTCAACGTGTTTACACCGATGACCGCAGCCTCGATGAAGCCATGGCAGTGGAAGATGGCGACGTGACACTGGTGCCGCGCGGCTATCACCCCTGCGCCACGATCCATGGCTATGACCTTTATTATCTCAACGTGATGGCTGGCCCCAGGCGGACGTGGAAGTTTCACAATGCCGTCGAACATGAGTGGTTGCTGAAGGCTTGAGCGTCACAAGCGCCGGAAAACCTGTCGCCGGTCAGGCTCATGTCAGGCGTCAGGCGATAGCACTGGCTCACTCATCCTGCCTGCGGAGACCGACATGCCATTGACGACCCTTGATCCCAAGACGGCACTTATCGTGATTGACCTGCAAAAAGGCATCGTCGGACTGCCAACCGCGCATCCGACGGGGCCCGTCGTCAGCAAGTCCGCCCGGCTGGCATCCACTTTCAGGCAAGCGGCTCTTCCCGTCGTTCTCGTGAACGTGACTGGAGGAGCTCCCGGGCGGGCCGAACAGTCGCGCCGCCTGACCGATTTGCCGCCCGATTGGGCAGACCTCGTTCCCGAACTTGATCGCCAACCGACCGATATTCTGATTTCCAAACGGACGTGGGGTGCCTTCATGCACACGGATCTGGAGGCTCAATTGCGCGCGCTTGAGGTCAGCCAAGTCGTCCTCACCGGTATCGCGACCAGCATTGGCGTGGAGTCAACGGCCCGTCAGGCCTATGAACTGGGCTTCAACGTCAGTTTTGCCATTGACGCCATGACCGACCTGAACGCTGAAGCGCATGTCAATTCCATCGAGCGGATCTTCCCGCGCATGGGCGAACGCGGCAGCACGGACGAGTTGATTGCAATGCTCGCGTCCAGCAGCCGCTGACATGGATCTCACCCAGACGTTCCGGTCGATGAAGATCTATAATTATCGCCTCTGGGCGATAGGGGCGTTTGTGTCCAACATCGGCACGTGGATGCAACGGGTTGGGCAAGATTGGGTCGTGCTGACAGATCTGACGCATAACAATGCGACCGCTGTTGGCATTGTCATGGCCTTGCAGTTCGGCCCGCAGGTTTTCCTCATGGCGGTGACAGGGTATGCGGCTGACTATTTCGACAAGCGAAAGCTTCTGATTGTCACACAGTCGCTGATGGGTGTTCTGGCGCTCGGGTTGGGGTTGTTGACGATTACCGGCCTCGTTCAACTCTGGCATGTCTATGGTTTTGCGCTCGCGCTCGGAATTGTCGCGGCATTCGATGCACCTGCGCGGCAAAGTTTTGTCTCCGATGTCGTCGATGAAGACAATGTTCAAAACGCTGTTGCACTCAACGCCGCCTCCTTCAATTCGGCCCGCATGATCGGCCCGGCGGTGGCGGGCGTCATGATCCTGGCGGTCGGGTCAGGCTGGGTGTTCATCCTCAATGCGATTTCCTTTGTCGCCATGCTGATCGCGCTCGCCCTCCTGCGCACCTCCGACCTGCGCAGCAGCCAGCGCAAGGGCAGCAAACCCGGCAGTTTCGTCGACGGATTTCGATACGTGTGGAAGCGGCCAGACCTGGTGACCGTTTTGACGATGCTGTTCATCATCGGCACCTTCGGGCTCAACTTCCCGATCTATATCTCGACGATGGCCGTCAGCGTCTTTCATGCGGGCTCGGGTGAATATGGTTTCCTGACATCCTTCATGGCGGTCGGCTCCGTCATCGGAGCGCTGCTGGCCGCCGCACGGGAAAAGGCGCGCATCGAGATCCTGCTTATCGGCTCAGCGATCTTCGGCATCGGTTGCGCTTTGGCCGCCCTCATGCCGAATTACTGGCTGTTCGCTATCACCCTGACCGGAATTGGCATTGCCGCGCAGACGTTTACGACATCGACCAATGCCTATGTGCAGATCGCGACCGAACCCGCCATGCGCGGGCGTGTGATGGCGATCCTGATTGCCATGCTCATGGGCGGAACCTTCATTGGTGCGCCAATTGTCGGATGGGTCGCTGACGTCTTCGGAGCACGCTGGTCGATGGGTGTCGGTGCAGCCGCCGGATTCGCGGCACTTGGGGTCGGAGCCTATTACCGCTTCGCCTTTCACAGAAATGCTGGTCAACCGACGTCGGACACGTCACCAGGCTGATCAGTCCGCCGTGCTCTGGTCCTCGATGTCATCCGCCAGAAAGCCGCCGGACTGACGCGCCCAGAGCTTGGCATAATGCCCGCCCATGGCCAGCAGTTCGGCGTGGCTACCCTGCTCGACAATGGCCCCGTGTTCCAGGATCACGAGCCTGTCCATACGGGCAATCGTCGACAGACGGTGCGCGATGGCGATGACGGTCTTGTCGCCCATCAGATCATCAAGGCTCGACTGGATTGCGGCCTCGACTTCCGAATCAAGCGCCGAAGTTGCCTCGTCAAGGATCAGGATCCGCGCATTTTTCAGGATCACGCGGGCAATCGCGATCCGCTGGCGCTGCCCGCCCGAGAGCTTCACGCCGCGCTCACCGACGTGGGCGTCGTAGCCCTTGCGACCCTGCCAATCTTCAAGCCCGAGGATGAACTCATGGGCGTGCGCCATTTCAGCCGCAGCAACCACCTCCTCAAACGTGGCCTCCGGTTTGCCATAGCGGATATTTTCCAGGATCGAGCGATGCAACAGCGACGTATCCTGGGTCACCATCGAGATATTCTCGCGCAGGCTCTCCTGCGTGACATCCGCGATATCCACGCCGTCGATGGTGATGCGGCCACTCTCAAGATCGTAGAACCGCAGCAATAGGTTCACGAGCGTGGATTTGCCCGCCCCCGAGCGCCCGACCAGGCCGATCTTCTCGCCCGGCTTGATAGCAAGCGAGAGATGTTCAATGACGCCTTTCGACTTGCCATAATGAAACGAGATGTCATCGAACGAGACCGCGCCATGCGTGACGATCAACGGTTTGGCGTCCTCGCGATCACTGAGCGCAATCTTGTGCGCGACCGTCTCCATGCCTTCGTGCACGGTGCCAAACTGTTCGGAAATACCCGTGACTTCGTAGGCAACGCGACCGGAGGTGCTGCTGATCTGGAGGCACAGTGGCAAGACGGTCGCAACGGTTTCCAGTCCGATTGCGCCATGAGTCCAAAGGGTCAACGCAACGGCTCCCGTCCCGACAATGAGCGAGCCAGTCAACAGGGTCAGGCCGGTCCCGAGCTGCGTGAATAGTCGCAACTGCTCCTGCATGCGCGCGGTGTGAAAATCGACGGCTTCCCGCACGTAGGCATCTTCCAGCTCTGAACGCGCAAAGAGCTTCACGGTGGCAATATTGGTATAGCTGTCGACAATCCGGCCAACGAGCCCTGAACGGGCATAGGCAATGGCTCGCGAGGCATCGCGAATGCGCGGCACAATGTAGATCAGCATCGCCACATACGAGATCGACCAGATCACAATTGGCACCAGCAGCCACAGATTGGCACGCGCCATGACAGCTGCTCCCGTCAGCCCGAGCGCGAGCAGATACCAGACAACCGAGACGATCGACACAGCCGATTGCCGAAGCGCATAGCCGGTCTCCATCACGCGGCTGCCAATCCGCCCGGCAAAATCATTCTGGAAGAACGTCAGGCTTTGCCGGACGACATGCCAGTGACTTTGCCAACGGATCAGATTGGTCAAGCCCGGCATGATGATCTGGTGCAACAGGACTCCCTGGATCAGCATGACCACCGGCCGCACAATCAGGATGACTGCAAGCATCCAGACGAGCAACGGCCATGTGTCGCCAAAAAACCGAGCGGGTTCGCTGTGAGAGATTAACTGGATGATCCGCCCAATGAAGATCGGGATGGCCGTATCCGCAGCAGCCTGCGCCAGACCGATTAGCAGCAGTGCGAGGAAATACCACTTCACCTGCGTGAGGAAGAAGCGATAGAAGCGCAACAGCCCCTTTGGGGGTTCACCCGGCGTGTTGCGGGCGGTCGGTTGAATGAGGGATTCAAACAGCGCGAACATCGGCCCAATCCAGATTGCGGCAAGCGATGCCGTGCTTCAAGGCCCGCGAAAATGCCGCAACTCCATGGCGAATGGAAGACATTGGGATAGCGTGGCTGGAATGCGGCCTTGTTCCCTGTGTCAATGGTGGCGGCAGACCACCCCGATCCCTTGCCCATGCCCGAACCGCCGCATACAGTGGCCGCCCAGTTCCAGATAATCGAGGCTTCATTCCATGCACATTCTCTTCATCGGTCGCGACAAGCCGGGTGCGCTGTCGGTCCGGCTTGAAAATCGGCCTGCCCATGTGGCCTATCTCGCTGACAATGCCGCCACGATCAAGGTTGCGGGGCCTTATCTCGACGAAGCGACAGGCGAGCCGCGCGGCTCGATGCTGATTCTGGAGACCGAGTCGCTCGAAGCCGCCAAGGCTGTGCTCGACAAGGACCCCTATGCGGTTGCAGGCTTGTTTGCCGAGGTCGAGATTCGTCCGTGGCGCTGGGTCATTGGCGCGCCGACCGCCTGACATCCACCAAGCGAAGGACCCAAGATGCCACATTGGCTCTATAAATCCGAACCCGATACCTGGTCATGGGATCAGCAGGTCGCGAGCGGCGAGGCTGGCACCTATTGGGAAGGCGTGCGCAACCCGTTGGCCAACATGCACATGAAGGCAATGCAGGTTGGCGAACAGGGGTTCTTCTACCATTCCAATGAAGGCAAGGCCGTCGTCGGCGTCGTCGAAGTCATCAAGCTCTGGACGCCCGATCCCAATGACGAAAAGGGCAAGTTCGGGGCCGTCACGATCCGCGCAGTCGAAGCGATGCCAAGGCCGGTAACACTGGCGGAAATCAAGGCGGATCCGGCGCTTGCCGAGATGGTTCTGGTCAAGAATTCGCGCCTGTCGGTGCAGCCGGTCAGTGATGCTGAATGGGATCATATTCGCAGGCTGGGCGGGCTTTGACCGCTTCCCTCATCGGCGCGGACGCCGCGCATGAGTTCATTCTGGCCAATACCCTCTTGCAGCCGCCGCCGCATGTGCCGGAAATCCAATTGCATCTGGCCGACGAAGCGTTGCCCCTCTGGCAGAAGACCGAGGATGAACTGACCGAATCCGGCCTACCCTTGCCGTTCTGGGCCTTTGCCTGGGCAGGCGGGCAAGCCCTGGCGCGCTATGTGCTCGATACTGCGGGCCTCGTCACCGGCAAACGCGTGACCGTCTTTGCCGCAGGCGCAGGGCTGGAGGCAATCGCAGCCGCCAAGCGCGGCGCATCACATGTGATTGCGACCGAAATTGATCCGTTTGCGCGGGCAGCGCTCGCCATCAACATGGCCGCCAATGGCGTGAGCTTCAAGATTTCGGACACCGATCTGTTGCAGGGCGACGTGCCGGATACCGATATCCTGCTGCTTGGAGACGTGTTTTTCGAGCAGCCGATGGCCGATCAGGTCGCTGACATGGCAGCACGATTCGTCGCGAAGGGCGGTCTGGCGCTGGTCGGAGATCCCGGACGGTCCTATCTGCCGAAATCGCGACTGGAAATGCTGGCAGAGTATCAGGTCACGACCACCCGTGCGCTGGAGGATTCGCTCGTCAAGGCAACCAGGGTCTGGCGGTTTGTCGGTTGATTGGCGTCACTTGCGCGCCAGTACCTTCTCCACTTGCGGCATCAATACAGTCTGCATGGTTTCGTCGGTCATCGGGCCTATGAACTTGTAGGCAATCGTACCATCCGGCGCGATCACGAAGCTTTCGGGCACGCCATAGACGCCCCAGTCGATGCCGATGCGGCCGGATGGATCAACGCCGACGGCGTCGTAGGGATTGCCGATCTGGCCGAGAAACCGGCGCGCATTGGCCGGGTCATCCTTGTAATTGATGCCGACGAGGCGAATGCGTTTGTCTTCGGCCAGTTTCAGGAGCGTCGGATGTTCCTCGCGGCAGGGTACGCACCAGGACGCGAAGACGTTGACAATCGTGACCTTCCCCGCGAAATCCGCCGTTGCCAGCCCTGACAGTGGCTGGCCATCCCGAAGCAGGCCCTCCAGCGCAGCGGCTTTGAACTGCGGCGCTTTCTTGCCCACCATGACTGACGGGATCTGCGCGGGATCAACGCCACTCAGCAATTGCTTGTAAAAAACGCCCGCAAGAGCCGCGAACAGAACAAGCGGTAGTAAAACCAGCCACGGGAAGCGGCGCTTTTGCCGAACATCGGTCTCGTTGGTCTCGGACTTGTCGACACTCATCTGACACCCCTGACGTCGCCGGGCTCGATCTTGGCGACGGGTTCCGACGTCGTGACGTCCGACCGCCGCCGGATACCGCGGGCTTCAAGTGCAGCCAGCGCCCGTCTCTGTGCGATACCATCAAGCCAGATCCAGGCGATCAAGCCGGCAACGACCAACACAAAGATCGCGTAGGACGCGATAATGAAACCCGCGTGGGCACCGAGATCCAAGACGTTCATGCGCTGCGCTCCGAGCCGACACCGGGGCGGGCGGCTTCCATGAGCCGCAGCGTACGGACGCGTCGGCGGAGGATTTCGTTGCGCATGGCCAGAAGGTGCAACGTCAGGAACAGACAGGTCGCGGCGAGCGCCATGACCAAGAGCGGCCAAAGCATCGATGGATCGATCGTCGGACCATCCATGCGGAATACGGCGGCGGGTTGATGCAGCGTATTCCACCAGTCCACGGAAAACTTGATGATCGGCAGATTTATGACGCCCACGAGTGTCAGTACGGCAACCGCACGCGCTGCCTTCAGGGGATCTTCGATCGTTTGCCAGAGCGCGATCAGGCCGAGGTACATGATAAGCAGCACGAGTTCTGACGTCAGTCGGGCGTCCCAGACCCAGTAGGTTCCCCACATCGGCTTGCCCCAGAGCGAGCCTGTCGCCAGACAGACGAATGTGAACGCAGCACCAAGCGGTGCACCAGCGCGCGCTGCCACATCTGCGAGGGGATGCCGCCAGACCAGCGTACCAAGGCTGGAAATGGCCATCGTCGCGTATACAAACATCGACAACCATGCACACGGCACATGGATGAACATGATCTTGACGGTAGCGCCCTGCTGGTAGTCATCGGGCGCAAGAGCGGTTCCGTAGAGCCCGACAGCGAATAATGCGATCGTGAGGGCAATCAGCCACGGCGTCACGCGCGCTGTGAGCGCGACAAATCGCGTCGGATTGGCAAAATCAACCAGGGCCATGTGCGCTCTTTCGGGTTGGCGTCCTACCAGCTTCTTTTAAGGCGGCGGCCCTTGATCGGCAATGATGGAACTCAAGCTTTTCGGAAGGTCGCAAGACGATCGTGCAGAGCCTCTGCCTTGTGCTTGGTTGCTCTGAGATCATCAGCAATGAGCTTGAAAAGCGGCGAGTCCTTCGAGGGAGATGGCCTACCTAAATTCTCTGCGATGAATTCAATTGCCGCTAGCGTATCGCGAAACCGCTTGTGCAGAACGGGCTCGTGATGTGCGAGCCTATTTCGTGCCTGATAGATGTCCTCAAGTTTATCTGCGACATCCGACCGCTTGAGCAATTTATTCGGAAATGTCTTTTTCAACGTCGTGCGCCAGAGGGTCTGCTCATAATCCGGGCCAAAAAGGCGTTTCCAGAAATATAATGTTGTTTCGGCGATGATCTTGCCGTCGGAGACATCGATCTGTCGACGGCGATCAACGGCGCGATTGTATGGAGACGAGTTTGGCGGACGCCCATGCGGATAAGCCAATGTGTCGAGGGCACCTTTCTGGGCTTGCGTCATTTTCGCGTATTCCGCCCGTTGCGCGCTATCCAGGGCCTTCTTAACGTTCGTGTTTTCGGTTTTCTTCCATTTAAAGGGGGCCCTCGGTCGGACCAACCAATCTGGACCACGGAAATAGACCGTCAAGTTATCATAAACCGTATTACGTAAAGCCAACTCGATGCTAGCGATCACGTTCATGAGATCGGCGTTAAGGCTCAATGTCGCTTGATGTAACTCAATTGCGATTCGGGTCGATCCTGTAAGGTTCTGCAGTGCGGCCAGCCTCTCTTGCGAGAGAAGCAAGCCGATCGTGATAATGTCGGCGTCCTCCAAAAGCATTGACTTGGCTTCCCTCAAGCACTATAATTATTAGCGAAAAGTCGGGGCTAAATCGGCAGTTATCTTAGGGTAACGGATTCCTGACTTCCCAATTAAAAAGGCACTCCTGAACGGGGTGCCTTTTTCAGTTCTGGACGCCCGGACATCGTTCGAAACCGCTCAGTGGCATTGGAAAGGCCTAACAGAACAGTGGTCAGCAATATATTATAGAGTGTTTTTATAGATCTACAAATATCAGAGATTGCATTAATTGATCGACGCCTTACTCCGCCGCGAGCCGCAGGGCTTGCGCGCTGGCAACTGACCCGACGACCAGCGAAAACAGCGCAAGTCCGCACAGGATCAGGAACGGCGTCATGAAGCCAGCGGGGCCACTCAGCAGGGAAGACGCGGCGGAAACGCCGAAGATCAGGACCGGGATCGTCAGCGGCAGGATCAGGATCGCCGAAAGAACCCCTCCACGCCGCAGCGAGACGGTCAAGGCAGCGCCGATGCTGCCAAGAAACGTCAACGCAGGCGTGCCAACCAGCAAGGTCAGAACCGTTGCCAGAATAGCCTGCGGGTCCATGTTCATGAAGAGGGCCAGGCAGGGCGCGACGATGACCAATGGAAGTCCTGTTGCGGACCAATGGGCGAGGCACTTGATGAAAACGACGAGTTCAAGCGCAGTGTCACCCATCAGGAGAAGGTCAAGCGCACCATCATCGCGATCTCCTTGAAACAAGCGATCAAGGGTCAGTAGCGTCGACAGCAGGGCACCGATCCAGAGGATCGCCGGTCCGATCCGCGCCAGCAGCGCCAGATCCGGGCCAACGCCGAATGGAATGACGGTCACGACGATCAGAAAGAACAGCGCCCCCATGAGCGCGCCGCCACCGACGCGGATCGACAGTCGCCATTCCCGTGCGAATAACGCGATCAACGGCTTCATGCGGACACCCGATTGCTGAGATCCAGCGTTTCGAGCGTATGAAATGCCAAGGGGGCATGCGTCGCAGCGATCACCAGACCACCTTGCGCCAGATGCGCGTTCACAAGGTCGACCAGACGCGCTTCGGAGGCAGCGTCCAGCGCTGACGTCGGCTCATCAAGCAGCCAGACGGGCCGGTGGGAGACGAGCAGCCGCGCCAGCGACAAGCGCCGCCGCTGCCCGGCCGAGAGATAGGCAGCGGGCAGATCGGCGAGATGATCGAGGCTGACCTGGTTCAAGGCGTCCAGAACGCTCGCCTGCCCTGCGGTCGCGCCATAAAAGGCTTGCCAGAACGCCACATTTTCCTGCACCGACAACGCAGACTTGAGCCCGTCGAGATGGCCGAAGTAATGGCATGATTCCGGCAACGTACGCTCAGGCTCGCCGCCGTCGAGCCGGAGAGTGCCCGACGCCACATGGACAAGTCCAGCGATTGCCCGCAGCAAGGTCGATTTGCCAATGCCATTCGGCCCGGTGATCACAAGTGCCACGCCTGCCTTCGCCCGAAACGACAAACTGTCGATGACCAGTCGGCCACCGCGTTCGATCGTCACGTAGTCTACGGTCAGCTGCAAGGCCGGATTCCCTTGAAAGAGTGTCTGTCCTGATCTGAAAACCACGGATCACTGACGGTTTGCAATGCGCTGGATCACGAGTGCTCGATCTCCTGGACTGGAGCTATAGTCCGGGTACGACGTGACGTCAGCTACCAGAGAAAGTATCCATGCAGCTTTCTTATCTTTATTCATCTTAAAGATCATTGTGCGAAGCACACGGCTGCGATATTGCGTCGCCAGAGGTATCGCATTTCACGCTGTTTTCGATGGCTCCGCCACCCTGATTGCGCGCGACACCGCCGAATTGCAAATCCGCAGGCACATTGTACACCCGTCTCAGGCCCGCTCTTCCAAGGAAGGATCCCTCCCCGTGACAACATCTTCGCTCGACAGCTTCAAGGCCCGGCAAACTCTCAAGGTTGGCTCTAAGTCCTATGAATATTTCAGCCTGATCGAAGCCGAGAAGAATGGGCTCGCGGGCGTTTCGGCGCTCCCCTATTCGCTCAAGGTGATTCTGGAAAACCTGCTGCGCTTCGAAGACGGGCGCTCGGTCAAGGCGGACGATATCAAGGCCATTGCCGAATGGCTCGTCAACAAGGGCAAGGTTGATCGCGAGATTGCCTACCGCCCGGCCCGCGTGCTGATGCAGGACTTCACCGGCGTTCCGGCAGTCGTCGATTTGGCCGCATTGCGCGACGCCATGAAGAACCTTGGCGGCGACCCGGAAAAGATCAATCCGCTGGTGCCGGTCGATCTCGTGATCGACCACTCGGTTGTTGTCGATTTCTTCGGCACGGCGTCTTCGCTGGCCCAGAACGTCGGGCGCGAATACGAGCAGAACATCGAGCGCTACAACTTCCTCAAGTGGGGCCAGAACGCGTTTGACAATTTCCGCGTCGTCCCGCCGGGCACCGGCATCTGCCATCAGGTCAACGTCGAATATCTCGCCCAGACCGTCTGGACCAAGACCGAAGCTGACGGCACCGTCGTTGCCTATCCCGACACCTGCGTCGGTACCGACAGCCACACGACGATGGTGAATGGTCTTGCCGTTCTCGGCTGGGGCGTGGGTGGCATTGAAGCCGAAGCAGCCATGCTTGGCCAGCCGGTCTCGATGCTGATCCCGGAAGTCGTCGGCTTCCGCCTCACCGGCAAGCCGAAGGAAGGCGTTACCGCAACCGACGTCGTGCTCACCGTCACGCAGATGCTGCGCAAGAAGGGCGTCGTCGGCAAGTTCGTCGAATATTTCGGCCCGGGCCTTGATGCGCTGTCGCTCGCCGACCGCTCGACCATCGCCAACATGGGTCCGGAATACGGCGCGACCTGCGGCTTCTTCCCCGTTGATGCCGAGACGATCCGCTACCTGACCTTCTCCGGTCGCACGGACGAGCGCATCGCCCTCGTTGAAGCCTATGCCAAGGCGCAGGGCATGTATCGCACGCCAGAGTCAGCCGATCCGGTGTTCACCGATACACTGGAACTGGATCTCTCGACCGTTGTGCCGTCACTGGCCGGTCCGAAGCGTCCGGAAGGCCGCGTTGCCCTCACCGACATCAAGTCCGGGTTCGAGACATCACTTGCGACCGAATACAAGAAGCCGGGCGAACTGGCCAAGCGCGTCGCCGTCGAAGGCAAGCCCTTCGATATCGGCCACGGTGATGTTGCCATCGCGGCGATCACCTCCTGCACGAATACCTCCAACCCGAGCGTTCTGGTCGCTGCCGGTCTCGTCGCCCGCAAGGCTCGCGCACTCGGCATCACGCCGAAGCCCTGGGTCAAGACCTCGCTGGCCCCCGGAAGCCAGGTCGTCGGCGAATACCTGAAGAACTCGGGCCTGCAGGACGATCTGGACGCCATCGGCTTCAACCTCGTCGGCTATGGCTGCACGACCTGTATCGGCAATTCCGGCCCGCTAGCTCCGGAAATCTCGGAAGCCATCAACAAGAACGGCATCATTGCCTCGGCGGTGCTTTCAGGCAACCGCAACTTCGAAGGCCGCGTCTCGCCGGACGTGCAGGCGAACTACCTCGCATCGCCGCCGCTGGTCGTAGCCTATGCGCTCGCCGGTTCGACCCAGATCGACCTGACAACCGAGCCGCTCGGCACGTCAACGGACGGCAAACCGGTGTTCCTGAAGGACGTCTGGCCGACAAACGAGGAAATCGCCGCCGAAATCGCCAAATACATCACGCCGGACCTGTTCAAGGCCAAATACGCCGATGTGTTCAAGGGCGACGCACGCTGGGGCGCGGTCGAGACATCCACCGGCCAGACCTACAACTGGAACCCCGGCTCGACCTACGTCCAGAACCCGCCCTACTTCGAGGGCATGACCATGACGCCGAAGCCGGTGACCGACATCGTCGGCGCGCGTATCCTCGGTCTCTTCGGCGACAAGATCACCACCGACCATATCTCGCCCGCCGGTTCCATCAAGGTCGCGAGCCCGGCTGGCCAGTATCTGACCGAACATCAGGTCCGCCAGCAGGACTTCAACCAGTATGGTACCCGTCGCGGCAACCATGAAGTCATGATGCGCGGCACGTTTGCCAACATCCGCATCAAGAACAACATGGTCAAGGATGCCTCGGGCAACACCATCGAAGGTGGCTGGACCATCCACCAGCCCTCCGGCGACAAGATGTACATCTATGACGCCGCAGAGCGCTACAAGGCCGAAGGCGTACCGCTGGTCATCTTCGCCGGCATCGAATATGGCAACGGTTCGAGCCGCGACTGGGCTGCCAAGGGCACCAACCTGCTCGGCGTCAAGGCTGTGATCGCCCAGTCGTTCGAGCGCATCCATCGCTCGAACCTCGTCGGCATGGGCATTGTCCCGCTGACGTTCGAGGAAGGCACATCCTGGACGACGCTGGGCCTCACCGGTGCGGAAACCGTCACGCTGGAAGGTATTGCCACCGTCAAGCCGCGCCAGATGCTCAACGCCAAGATCACGCGGGCCGACGGCTCGATGATCGAAGTGCCGCTGCTCGTCCGCATCGATACGCTCGACGAGATCGACTACTACAATCACGGCGGCATCCTGCCCTACGTGCTGCGTAACCTCGTCAACGCGGCCTGAGACACTTTGTCATCACGGGTGAACGATCAAGCCGCCGGTGTGGGAAATCAGACCGGCGGTTTTTATATGTGCTGGCCTCGGGTCTGCATGTGATCAAGGCGTTTGGACGCGCGTTTGCCTATAACTTCGTTTCGATCATGGTTTTCACTCACAGCGAGCCGAAATTCCACAACCCGAAAGCAATTGGTTACAGATCGCAGGCATCATATTTTTGTCAGGGAATGTCAGGAAATCCCTCACTCCTTCGTGACTCGCACTTGAGCGGTAATGGCCGTAAGACTGTCGCCTGTAGCCGTGGGTCAATCTCATGGGTGAAGCGAGGATAACTATCGTGACGCGATCAAGATGGATCGTTCTGGCAAGTTTGGGATTGATCGGCGCAGGCAGCGTCGGTCTCGACGGCAAGAGTGCATTTGCGCTCGACCGGAACACGCGCGCCGTCGTTGAACTCTTCACCAGCCAAGGCTGTTCGTCCTGCCCCCCGGCTGATGCGCTGATGCAGAAAATGGCGAAGGATCCGACGCTTGTGATCCTGTCTTTCCCCGTCGATTACTGGGATTATCTCGGCTGGAAAGATACATTCTCGAAACACGACTACTCCGTTCGCCAGCACGACTATGCGAACGTGCGAGGCGACAACGAGGTCTATACCCCTCAGGCGGTCATCGACGGGCGGACCCATGAGGTCGGCAGTGACGCCGAAGGAATCAACAGGTCGATCACAAGCCTCTCGGATTCAGGTGCTCTTTCGGTCCGCGTGAGCGTGGAGATGGCAGGCGATGTCGTTACCGCGCATATCGGGAGTGCGGTCCGCAGCAATGAGGCCAAGGCAACGGTCTGGCTGGTCAAATATGGGCACGAACAGACTGTCGCCATCGGGCGCGGCGAAAATAGCGGTCATAGCGTGACATATACCAATGTCGTGACCGACATGCAGCCTGTCGGCATGTGGAAGGGGCAGGCCATGACGCTGGAACTGCCGCGCAATTCCATGACCAACAGCCGGAATAGCGGCTATGCGCTGTTGCTGCAGACTGACGTCAACGGCAGGCCAGGTCCGATCCTCGGGGCCACCGTTCTGGATGACGGCAAGGCTTACTGACGCTCAAACCTCCACAAGTTTTGGCTTACGGTCGATGACGGCGAGAACGCGCGACAGGTCCTGACCGCGTTTGAGCACAAGTCCGCCCTGAGCAACGACGGCATAAAGCCCCTGTTTATTGGCAAGTTTCGGGTTCTTTTCAATCCGGTAAAGCGGTGCCTCGGCGGTTCGGCGGAAAATCGAGAATACCGCGATCGTATCCAGATGATCGATCGCATAATCGCGCCATTCCCCTTCAGCGACCTTGCGACCATAGAGTTTCAGGATTTCAAACAGCTCGGTTCGGTCAAAGGCGACCCGTCGAACGTCCCTTTCGACGCCGGGGAAGGTGATCACGCCTGTCTGAGACCGGTTGTCGCCTGTCAGGCTATCCTCGCGTTCGCTCAACGACACCTCCCAATTGTCATCAGACCTTCATGATTACGGGGAACCGAAACGCTGACAAGGGCTAATTGCATTAGAGCCAACGGGAATGTCAGCCAGATCATCTATTTCCGACGTGCCCATCCTGATATCGCCATGGTCTTCGCTGCGAACTGCCGATGACCCCGCACGAACTCACACATGGCGCTTCAATCAGTATCGTCAATCGCGGCAACGTGAAGTCTGCCCGCAATTCTCCACATTCAAACCACGAACTTGCCATCCTCTGACGGAGAATGGTGGCGTGGCTTCAGATGCCTGGTCAGTGCCTTTGGCCGGTCCGTTTTGCCCCCCAAGCCCGACGGTCGCTGGCACCAATCGGCGTCTGAAGCCACTGCCTGCAAGAGCATTCGCATGATCGCCCTGCGTCGATGCCAGCCGAGCGCATTATTCAGCAGCGAGCAGGCTTTCAGGGTGGGACTGACCTTTTTGCTTGCCGGTCTCAAGCCAGAGGTCGATAAAGTTTTCCAGCCAGTTGCAGACGGCGGCGTCATAGAGCGTCCTGCCCTCGATGTGCTCGTGCGGCGGACGCGCACCCGGCAACTCGCAGCGAGCACAGCCCTTCACGGTCCAGCGATGTTGCATCGCAAGCGTGACCTCGGGGTGAAACTGGATACCGAAGGCGTTATTCCCGTAGACAAAGGCCTGGTTTGGAAAATCGCGGCCTTCCGCCAGCAGGGTCCCGCAGCGATCGACTTCGAACCCCTCATTGTGCCACTGATAGACGTGTTCCGGCCATTGCATCAGGTCCCGGCCCGCCTCGGTCGGCTTGATCGGATAATAGCCCACCTCGACAAGGCCCTGCGGATGTCGCCTGACCGCTCCGCCCAGATTGCGGGCCAGCATCTGCGCGCCCAAGCAAATGCCGAGGAACGGCTTTTCCTCGCGCAAGGGAACGTCAATCCAGTCGATTTCCGTTCTGATATACGGCAAATCATCATTGACACTCATCGGGCCGCCGAAAATCACGGCACCTGTGTGATCTGCCAAAGTGTCGGGTAAGTGGTCACCAAGTGCGGGGCGGCGTATGTCGAGATGAAAGCCCCGCTCGCGCAGCAGACGACCAACCCTGCCCGGCGTCGAGTGTTCCTGATGAAGAACGATGAGTACCTGTTCAGCCATTGGTATCAACCCGCCTCAGGCGTCGTGTCTCAAAGCACGCCTGATGTCATTGTCGTAACGCGAGAATGCATTCAATTGTCATGCCAGATCAATGGGGAACCGTTTCGTTTGGAGCAAGATTTTGGAAAAGCCCCCTCGAAATTCGCTTCGCCGCAGAACAACTGGCCTGGCAACTCGAACACACGACCCAGTCCTCACAAGTGATCGCTCAATTCGTTAATTTTTCTCTAAAAATCAATCCGGCGAATCGGTGTGATCGAAGGATTGACGATGCTGGACTTTTGAACTGTTCTTGGCGGGGACCAAGCGCAGGTTTGCGGACTGAAAACACGGGACGCCGGAGATGACGACAATACCATTCAAACCGGCAAGTCGCAGGCTTGCGGGTGTCTTCAATCGGATTGATGCCGCGCGGGACGATCTGGTGACCCTCACACGCGATCTCATCCGCTTTCCGACCCTCAACCCGCCCGGCGAAGCCTACACGCCCTGCGCTGAATTCATCGGCAACCGGATGGCTCGCAGCGGATTTTCCGTGGACTATGTTCGGGGCGAAGCGACGCCCGGCGACAGCGACCGCTATCCGAGGACCAACGTGATTGCCCGCCTGGAGGGTAGCCGACCGGGGAAAACCGTCCATTTCAACGGTCATATCGACGTCGTCGAAGCCGGCAATGGCTGGACGATGGACCCATTTGAGGGCGTCGTGAAAGACGGTCGGGTCTATGGTCGTGGCGCTTGCGACATGAAAGGCGGGATTGCAGCTTCCATGATAGCTGTTGAGGCGATCGCCGCAGAAGGGCTTGATTTCGCTGGTGGACTCGAGATCTCCGGTACTGTCGATGAGGAATCCGGCGGATTTGGTGGCGTAGGCTATCTTGCCAGACGCGGCTATTTTGATGCACCGCGAGTTCATCACGTCATCATCCCGGAACCCCTCGATGTTGATCGCGTCTGTCTGGGGCATCGCGGCGTCTGGTGGGCGGAGGTGGAAGTCACCGGGCACATCGGCCACGGATCCATGCCGTTTCTGGGTGTTTCGGCGATCAGGGGCATGGGCGATTTTCTGGCGCTGGTCGAGCAGGAACTCTATCCGCAACTCGATCAACGCCGGACACAAATGCCGTGCGAGCCACCCGGTGCCCGGACGGCGACCTTGAATTTCAACTCGATCCACGGCGGACTGGACGAGCGTTTCAGCGGTCTTCCATCGCCGCTCGTCGCCGACAGTTGCCGCCTCGTACTCGATCGACGCTATCTGATCGAGGAAGATTTTGACGCCGTGAAATCGGAAATCATAGCGCTGCTCGACAAGATGAAATCGCGACGGCCGGGGCTTGATTATCGCGTTCGCGAATTGATGACCTTCCAGCCAACGATGACGCCGCCCGATGCGGAAGTCGTTACCACGCTTGATCACTGGATTCACAAGATCCTCGGCAAACCGGCCCGCCATATCGCCTCGCCGGGCACATATGACCAGAAACACATCACTCGTTTCGGGCAGGTGCTCGATTGCGTGGCGTTTGGGCCAGGCATTCTGGATCTGGCGCACCAGCCGGATGAGTATGTTGACATCGATGACATGATCGCATCAGCCAAGATCATGGCGGCAGCAGCCTTGAGCCTGACGGGCACGCTCTCGGCGGATTGAGTGCATCCTGCCCACAGTGTCACGACGCCATACCCGAGGAGCGACACGGGTCAGCACGCCCTGAGATCGACCCAGTTATTTGACAGCCATGACATGCCGACCGTCGGTGACAACAAACTGCCCCCCGTCAGTGGCTTCAGAACTGTCACCAACCCAGAAATCAAAGGTCCCGGCTTCCAGAATGCGGCTGCCATCCTGATCGGTGTACGACAGATCCTGGACCGGTAATTTCAGCGTCACCTGCTTTGTTTCACCGGGCTTCAAGGCAACGCGTTGGAAGGCCTTCAACTCCCGAACCGGTCGGCTCCGCATCCCGATCTGCTGATGCGTGTAGAGTTGAATGACCTCGTCAGCCGCCATGTCGCCGGTGTTGGTGACATCGATCGAAAAGGTGAGCACATCATCGGGGCCAACACGATCATTCGCCAGTTTGGGCAGTCCCAGCTTGAAATCGGAATAGCTCATGCCGAAACCGAAGGCATAGAGCGGGCCGATCTGCGTATCGACATATTTGGACGTGAAAAAGTCGTTCGCCATGGCCGGACGGCCCGTCGGCAGGTGGTTATAGGTGATCGGCACCTGTCCGGTGGTCTTGGGGAAGCTGACCGGCAATTTGCCCGACGGCGAAACGTCTCCGGACAAAACGTCGGCCAGCGCATTACCGCCTTCCGAACCTGGATACCAGGCAATCAGGATCGCACCGACATGCGACGGCACGTCTTCCAGCGCAAGGGCGCGGCCGTTGAAGAGGACCAGGGCGATCGGCTTGCCGAGCTTGGCAAGCAACTCAACCAGTTCGGTCTGATGCCCGGGCAAACGCAGATCGGCGCGTGATCCGGCTTCTCCCGTCATGTCACGGGGTTCACCGAGTGCCAGCACAATATAATCGGATTGACGCGCCAGTTCGATTGCCGCATCAAAGCCTTCGATGCGATGGCAGTGCATTTCGCACGCCTCGGCATAAGCGACCTCAGCCTTGCCCTTGTAACGCGCCTGCAACCCCTCAACCAGCGTGATCGCATCGAGATTATGCCCGTCGGCGGCATCGGGCCCGTGTTGATCGGGTCGACTGGCGGCCAACCCGCCGATGACGGCGATCTTTTTGACAGATGGCGATATCGGCAGCGTGCTGGATTGATTCTGCAATAAAACGAATGTCTTGCGCGCCAATTCACGCGCGGCCTGACGTGCGCCGGGGGACAGGAGCTTTGCGTCAGCGGCTGCCGGATCAATTGGCTGCTGACGGAACAGGCCAAGCCGTGCCTTCAGTTGAAGGACACGTCGGACGGATTGATCGACGGCACTCATGGCTATTTCGCCGGTGCGCACAGCCTCAGGCAGGTACTTCTGGTAAATGCCATCATCCATGTCGATGTCGACACCAGCCCGAAAGGCCTGCAACATCGCTTCATGTTCATCGCGAACCGTGCCGTGATAGAGCATTTCGCGAATGGCATGCAGGTCGGAGACGACGACGCCGTCAAAGCCCCAATCCCGCCGCAGGATGTCGCGCAAGAGATGCTGGTTCGCCGTGGCCGGAATACCGCCAACTGCAACAAACGCCGTCATGACCATTTCGGCTCCGGCATCAATTGCGGCGTGGTAGCTGGGCAGATAGAGGTCGCGTAGCTGGGCTTCGGACATCTCGACACTGTTATAATCGCGCCCGGCTTCAGCGGCTCCATAGCCGGCAAAATGCTTGACTGTCGTCCCCAATCCACCATCGCGGAAGCCGCGCACTCGCGCGGCCGAAAAGATCGAGGCGAGCGTCGGGTCTTCACCCGACCCTTCAACCATGCGACCCCAGCGCGGATCGCGCGCCAGATCGACCATTGGCGCGAATGTCAAGGCAATGCCGACAGATCGCGCCTCTTCGGCGGAAATCCTCGCCGATCGATAGGTCACGTCGGGATCAAAGCTCGCTGCATCGGCGAGCGGAACCGGAAAAATCGTGCGATAGCCGTGAATGACATCGAGTGCCACCAGAAGCGGGATGCCGAGCCGAGACTTTGCTCGCGAAAGCACGTCGGCAGCCGCATAAGGCGTCGCATAATTCAGCACCGAGCCGATTTCGCCGCGCGCCAGAGCAGGCCAATCAAATTGGCTGTCGGCTGACGCCATCGTGAGCTGACCGACCTTTTCCTCGATCGTCATCTGCGAAATGAGATGATCAATCATCTCGTCGTTCACATCGGCGGCAAAAGCCGACGTACAAGCCCCGCAAATCAATGATGCGAACAGGCTCAGGCGACGAAGACGTGACAGCAACATGGTATGAACCTGATCAAAATGAAGACTCTCATTCAGACCATGCAAAACTTGGCACTGAAATGCAATTTCTGTCAGCCATGTTTCCTGTGATCTTAAACAGCCAAAATCCGTCAGCAAATCGTCAGGAAGACCTCGATGACAAGCTCTTCTTGACAGGCAGGGTCAATCTACAGTTGGCAAATCACGGGTCGCGGCATCTGAACTGCAACCCGGATCGCTCACGATCACGCACTCGAACGGTTGAGATGCCCGGCCCAGCGCCGCATGAAATAACGCTTCTGCATGTCGACGACGGCAGTTGCCCACCCTTCGCTGTCCCACATGACTTCGCGCGCATAGGACGTCGGCGACGCATGGGGCGGCAGGACAAGACCGACAACCTCCCCGGATTCAAATTCGAGGGCCGCACCTGCAGCGCGCGCCATCCGCTGCATCGAGCGGTTGGAAGCAAGGCAGTTCATGAACACTTTCTCGATGCCGCGATTGCGCGCTGTCAGCAACGTGTGTTGCATGAGATCTGATCCGATCCCGGACCCCTGCCAGGCTTCCTCAACACTGAAGGCCGCCTCAGCCTGCTTGTTGCCGGAATCAAGAAGCCGCAATTCGCCGACCCCACGAACGATTCCATCCACCACATAGCCGTGAATGATCGAATCAGTCTGAAAGCAGGTAGCGACATAGCGTTCGATGAACTCATCGGACGCAAACATGGCAAATCGCTTGCGGCGACTGTCGGGATCAAGGCGCAGGAGATGGTCGAGAAAGGCCGACTTGTCAGTTGGCCAGAGCTTGCGAATGTGACCTAAAGGCATAGCATGTGCCATCTTGGTCTCCAGTTTCATGGGTATGGACCGGCTTTGCAGAGACAACAAATCCTCACCGGTAACCCGTCGGTTTGACGTGACCCTTGTGACTTTTCCCACCAATGTTTTGAATAGCTGCGGTGCCCTTTTCGTGGCCAGTCGAACCGGTTCAGGCGGTTCACGGCAAATCGGTTGAGCAACGCAACGACGCTTTATTGCCTCCACAATATGGGGCCCACATTGCTGCAATGCAATATTCAGGCGAAATTATCATGTAATCCAGAGACATAGGAGCTATGCGCTTACATTCGAGACCCTGAAGGTACCCGATCAAAACCATCACAATGGGCTGAAAATAGCCATCAATGCCAGCAATTGTCGGCGTTGAGGCTTTCTCAGGTAGAAAATTTGCCTGCAATCTGCCAAAGGATGCACAGGACTTTGACTGATAGAGGTGCTTCGACGCGCTGACAGGCGCAGCCGTCCACTCCCAGCTGACGACAGCTTGCCGAAATGGAGAGCACGGGTCGAATCTGGGGCGGTCTGGAGCATCAAGCTTTCGTAGACGACGACCGATCTGGAGTTCAATTCACATGACGACCACCACAATGGCAGCATTCTCAACGCAAACCGCTCCTCGCAGGACGATCGGCAAGGCCACTGTCTGTGTCTTCATGGCCCTCGCGCTGTCGGCGTGCGGTCGGATTGGCCTTAACGACCCACTGGCGCCCAGTACGCAGCGCGAAACAACCTATGAACCGCTGCCTGCAGCGCCGGCTGCGTCTGTGACAACCTCCGCGCTGCCTCCACCGCCCGTCGTTGCCGCGCCAACGGTAACGGCCCCTGCCGGCGGGACCGCCGTGGATCCGGCCCAGGCGACGACGCCACCGGCTGGCACAGCCGCTGGCATTCCGCTTGCCTCGAACACGCCGGCCAGAACACCTGAGCCTGTCGCAAACGACAAGGGACCGGCCATCGGTCGCGGCGAATTGGCCGGTGCCTGGCGCATTGCTTCAAGTGCGGACAATTGCCAATTGTTCCTCACGCTGACGACCTGGTCAGGCGGCGCTCGAGCGTCGACGAAAGGCTGCAATTCCGCCGAAATGCAGCGGATCACCGCCTGGGATCTTGTCGGACGGCAGGTTAATCTCAAGAGTGGAGATGGGGCAGTTGTTGCAACCCTGACCAATGCCGGACCAGAGAAATGGGCTGGCCAAACGGCCTCCAAGCAGGCGATTTCGCTCAGTCACTGACGCTCAAGTCACATCGGCTCTGCGAGCACGAGTGCCCAGTAGACCTGATACTTCGAGCCCGGTACAAAAGCAGTGGCCAGACCGATCTGGGTCGTGCGACCATCCAGCATATGGGCATTGTTTTCCTTCAACTCGCGCCAGCCGGAGAAGGCTTCGGCAAAGGTGCGATAGCCCGCCGAGAGATTGGCGACATAGGTCTTGTAGCGATACCCGGATTGGGTCAGGGACTCCGCAAGATGGACCTCGTCGGCGGAGAGGACCTTGCCTTCGGATGCCATCCGGCTTGCCGCGAGCTTTGCGACCTGTTCCAATACGGGGCTGAAGCTGAGCGGTCGAAGCCCGTTGTTGCCGCGGTATTGATTGATCATCCCGAGTGACGAAGGCCCGTCCACCTGGCGACCCGTCAGATCGAGCCTTTCGTAAAACGGCGGCGTTGGTCCAGCCTCATGCACGGACGAACATCCCGCGAGAAAACCGAGGGATAGTCCGACAAGGCTGGCAATGGGCATGAGAAATCGGCGCATGGAAAATCCCTGGATCAGACAAATGGCTGTTGCCCTAGTGGCATTGGAACGGACCGTGAAGCCGTAGCGTTAAAAATGTGTTGAAATGCAGACCAACCGGAAGCGCACCGAAGCAATCAAGAACATATAATTCATAAAGGGAGAAAATAATGACCGAAACACGCGGACTGCGGATCGCTCTCGCATCACGGCCGGAAGGCCGACCAAACCCGGGCAATTTTCGGCTCGAACCCATCGAGATACCCCAACCGGGCGCCGGTGAAGTCCTCCTGCGTGTGCTCTATCTCTCGCTCGATCCCTACATGCGAGGCCGGATGAGTGCCGCGAAGTCATACGCCGCCCCGGTCGAGGTTGACGCGGTCATGGAAGGCGGAACGGTCGCCGAGGTGATCACCTCAAACGATCCCTCTCTCGCGCCGGGCGATATCGTCCTGTCGTTCTCGGGCTGGCAGACACATGCCATTGCGAAGGCCAAGCACCTGACCAAGCTTGACCCCCAACTTGCGCCTGTCTCCACAGCGCTTGGCGTTCTCGGCATGCCTGGCTTTACGGCTTATGCAGGCCTTTTGACGATCGGCCAACCCAAGCCCGGCGAGACCCTCGTTGTCGCCGCAGCAACCGGTCCGGTCGGTGCGACCGTCGGACAAATCGCCCGGATCAAAGGCGCGCGCGTGGTCGGCATCGCCGGTGGCGAGGAAAAACGCCGCTACATGCAGGAGACGCTCGGTTTTGACGCCTGTCTCGACCATCGCGATCCCGAATTTGTCGCGCAATTGAAGGCGGCATGCCCGAACGGGGTCGATATCTACTTCGAGAATGTCGGTGGCGCGGTCTGGGACGCGGTGTTTCCGCTGCTCAACACCTATGCCCGGGTCCCGGTCTGCGGACTGATCGCCCAGTATAATGCGACGAGCCTCCCTGCAGGCCCGGATCGGACGCCTGCCATCATGCGCAATGTCCTCACCCGCAGCCTGACGATCCGCGGCTTCATCCAGAGCGAATTCATCAGCCAGCGCCCGGCGTTCTTGGCTGATATGAGCACCTGGATCCGCGAGGGCAAGGTGCGCTACCGCGAGGATATCGTTGACGGACTGGAAAACGCACCAGAGGCGTTTATCGGCCTGCTCGAGGGCAAGAACTTCGGCAAGCTGCTTGTGAAAGTGGCTTGAGATCAGCCACGCTTCAACCGGTTGAGCGCGCGTTTCTCAACGATGATCATGCCGATCCCGCTCACCATGATCAATCCGGCACCGGCAAAAACCGCCGGTACCGGAACGTCGCCCCAGATCACGAAGCCCCAGGTGAAGGCCCAGACCAAGGTGACATATTCAAATGGGGCGACGGCCGATGCAGGTGCCAGTCGGTAGCCTTCGAAGAGGAGATATTGGCCAAGCCCGCCGATGCAGCCAAGGCCAACGATCAGGGCGAGGCTGAAGAGATCCGGCGTGATCCAGGTGAAGGGCAGTGTCACCCCGCAGACCACGACGAACATTGCACTGCTCGCCACCATCAGATTGAGCGTTGTCTCAGTCCGGCTGATCAGACGCACGAGAATATTGGTCAGCGCCCAGCAGATCGCGGCAAACAAGGTCAGCCCCACCGCCATGAAATCCATCGTCGGACCAGGATTGGCGGCAATCACAACCCCGATGAAGCCTGCGATCGTGGCGGCCCAGCGCAAGGCGCTGACACGCTCGCGCAGCAGGATCATCGAAAAGATCACGACAAAGACTGGCGTTGAAAAATACAAAGTGACCAGTTCAGCCAGATGCAACGATTTCGCTGCCGTAAAATACGCCAGCCAGGCTGCCAGGATCAGGCCACCGCGCATGAGCAGCGTCCAACGATTGGGGTTGACGATAATGCCGCGCATGTTTCTGGCACCGGCTACGGCCAGAACAAGCAAGATGATCACGATGCTGCGCAGAAACAGGATTTCCCAGATCGGCAGACCTGTGACGAGCCATTTGACCGTTGCATCCTGGAGCGAAAAAATGCTGAACCCGGCAAGCGCATGACCGATGCCAAGCATCGTCTGTCTTTGTTCTGCGTGGGTCAATTCAGTCATCGACGGGTATCGACCCTCTGCAACACCTGACGGTGCCACCAGATCTCACCGACTAGTCGACTGTGCCAACATTTCAAAGAGTTAACTTGAAAAATTGGAGCGGGAGAAGGGATTCGAACCCTCGACCCTAACCTTGGCAAGGTTATGCTCTACCCCTGAGCTACTCCCGCATCCGATAGTGGGTAAGGCCCGGCACCGCCGGACGGGCGCTTCTATGCACCATGCGCAGACGCATTGCAACATCCTTGTGACGGAAATTTTCATCAAAATACGCTAGGGTGCCAGCAAGGCTCCTGAATGCGCCGAATTTCGCGGCTAAATTTTCGGGCGTTAGGCATGATTGCACATTGTTTGGACAATCACTGCATTATTTGCATGCTTTCCTTGACGCTGCCCAAGCTCTAGGCTCCTCCTCCTATGGGCTAACTCTTGAAATCGTCATCGTTGACGCGACAAAAGAACCGGTGATCCGCTTGGCCATTCTGACAGCTCTCCATCACGTCACGTCCTATACGTATGATCGTCCCATCATGCTGGGGCCACAGGTCATCCGCCTGAGACCCGCACCGCATGCACGCACGCCGATCAAGAGCTATTCACTCAAGGTCCTGCCCGAGCCGCATTTCATCAACTGGCAGCAGGATCCCTTCGGCAACTGGCTGGCGCGCTTTGTGTTCCCGGAACGGACAACGGAATTCAAGATTTCCGTTGATCTCGTCGCCGAAATGGCGGTGTTCAATCCGTTCGATTTCTTCGTGGAATCCTATGCGACGGACTTTCCGTTTGCCTATACAGAGGAACTGAAGGTCGAACTGGCCCCCTATCTTGTGACGGAGCCGCCAACACCTTATGTCGACGCGTTCCTGAAAACGGTTCCGCTGACGAAGACGCCGATCATCGATTTTCTGGTTGCGATCAACCAGCGGCTTTCGCAGGAAATCCGCTATGTCATCCGGATGGAGCCGGGTGTTCAGGAACCTGAAGACACATTGAAGAAAGCCTCCGGTTCATGCCGGGATACCGGCTGGCTTCTGGTCCAATTGTTGCGCCGCCTGGGTCTGGCGGCCCGGTTCGTCTCTGGCTATCTCATCCAGCTGAAACCGGATATTGCCGCGCTCGACGGCCCGTCAGGCACCGACCACGATTTTACGGATTTGCATGCCTGGTGCGAGGTCTATCTGCCCGGTGCCGGTTGGGTTGGCCTGGACGCAACATCGGGTCTGTTTGCCGGTGAAGGTCATATTCCGCTCGCAGCCACGCCGCATTATTCCTCTGCTGCGCCGATCAGTGGCCTCGTGGAACCCGCAGAAGTGCATTTCGACTTCGATATGGAAGTCACCCGTGTTGCCGAAGCGCCGCGCGTAACCCTGCCCTTCTCGGATGCAAGTTGGGCCGCCCTCGATGCGCTTGGACGCAAGGTCGACAAGGCGCTCGAAGACGGCGACGTGCGTCTGACGATGGGCGGCGAGCCGACATTTGTGGCCATCGACGACTATCAATCCGCCGAATGGAACACTGCCGCAGTTGGTCCGACCAAGCGTCAACATGCCGACGAGTTGATTCGTCGGTTGCGCAAACGTTTCGCCCCCGGTGGTTTCCTGCACTACGGGCAGGGTAAATGGTATCCCGGCGAGAGCCTGCCGCGCTGGGCATTTGGTCTTTACTGGCGCAAGGACGGCAAGCCGATCTGGCGCAATCCGAGCCTCATCGCCAAGGAAGCCGAGCCGCAGGACGCAGGGATCGACCAATCTGAAGCCATCGCCAAAGGGATCGCCGAGCGGCTGGATATCGGCAGTGACTATGTCATTACCGCCTACGAAGACCCTGCCGTCTGGCTGGTCAAGGAAGCCGAACTTCCCGTCAATGTGGACCCTGAAAACTCCAAATTGGCCAATCCCGAGGATCGCCACCGGATTGCACGGGTCTTTGATCGCGGGCTGACCAAGGCAACCGGCCACGTGCTGCCTGTCCAGCGCTGGAATGCAGCTGCCGGAACGGGCTGGTATTCGGAGAAATGGCGCCTGCGTCGTGAGAAACTGTTCCTCATTCCAGGCGACAGCCCGGTAGGCTACCGGCTGCCGATCGGATCACTCACCTATATTCCGCCCTCAAGTTACCCCTACACCAATGAACTGGATCCGTTTGCCGAACGCGGTCCGCTGCCCGACCCCGACGAACTCGCCCAGATCTATCGACGCACGGAGCCGGTCAAACGCGAGACACAGCGCTGGGTCGAGGAGATCGGGGCCGACCAAGTACGCACTGCATTGTCCGTTGAACCAAGAGACGGAATCATCAACATCTTCATGCCGCCGGTCGCCGTTCTCGATGATTATCTCGAACTTCTCGCCGCGATTGAAGCGACGGCTGAAGCCACGAAGACACCGGTTCATATCGAGGGCTATCCCCCGCCGTGGGACCCGCGCCTTGGCGTCATCAAGGTTACGCCCGATCCGGGCGTGATCGAGGTGAATGTCCATCCCGCTTCAAATTGGGATGAATGTGTCGACATCACGCTCGGGCTCTATGAAGAAGCCCGCCTGTCGCGGCTCGGCACAGAGAAATTCATGGTCGATGGCCGGCATACGGGCACTGGCGGCGGCAACCATGTCGTTGTTGGCGCGAGCTGGCCGACGGACAGCCCGTTCCTGCGGCGTCCCGACCTGTTGCGAAGCGTTGTGATCTACTGGCAGCGGCATCCCAGCCTGTCGTATCTGTTCTCCGGGCTGTTCATCGGCCCGACCAGCCAGGCACCACGCATCGACGAGGCCCGTCACGACGCGCTCTATGAACTCGAAATCGCCATGGCCAATATCCCGCAGTATGGGTCAGGCCTGATGCAACCCCTGCCGTGGGTCACGGATCGGCTATTCCGGAATTTGCTGACGGATACATCCGGCAACACACACCGTACCGAAATCTGCATCGACAAGCTTTTTTCGCCCGATGGTCCCACGGGTCGACTCGGACTTGTCGAGTTCCGCTCGTTTGAGATGCCGCCGGACCCGCGCATGAGTCTGGCGCAGCAGCTCTTGATCAGGGCCATCATCGCGATGCTCTGGAACAAGCCGATCGAAGGCAATCTCGTTCGGTGGGGCACATCCCTGCATGACCGCTTCATGCTGGAACATTTTGTCTGGGAGGATTTCCTTGATGTCCTCGCCGACCTCAAGGACGCCGGATTTGCGATGGATCCTGAGTGGTTTGAAGCTCAACGCGAATTCCGCTTCCCGTTCTGCGGACAAGTTGAACACCACGGCGTCAGGCTGGAATTGCGGCAGGCGTTGGAGCCATGGCATGTGACGGGCGAGGAAGGATCGGCGGGCGGAACAGTCCGCTATGTGGACTCCTCGGTAGAACGCATGCAGGTCAGGGCCAGCGGCTTGACCGAAGGTCGCCATGTCATCGCCTGCAATGGCCGTCGCATACCCCTGACCAGCACAGGCCGATCCGGTGAAGTGGTCGCAGGCGTCCGCTTCAAGGCCTGGAATCCTGCGTCTGGCATCCATCCGCTGTTGCCGCCGCAGGCCCCCCTGACGTTTGATATTATCGACACATGGACGGGGAGATCGCTTGGCGGATGCGTCTATCATGTTGCGCATCCCGGCGGCAGAAGCTACGAAACCTTCCCGGTCAATTCCTACGAAGCAGAGGCGCGGCGTCTTGCGCGCTTCTCCGACTACGGGCATACGCCGGGCAAGTTGACGGCGCCTCCCGAGGAACGCTCCAGAGAGTTCCCTCTGACACTCGATTTGCGGCGGCCGGCGCACTTGAACTAAGGCTCCCGTGATCATCGCGGGAGCTGATGCCAGCAGTTGCAAGCGAGCCTTTCGACGAGATGTCGAATGGGCCAAACGGGGATGGACCGGGCGTGTCGAAAGCGGCTCAGCTCGAACTGGACATGCGCTTCGAAGGCGGGCTCCAACCGGAGCTCGCTGCCCTTGTTGCAAGCTATCGCCATGACCCCGATGTCTATGATGAACTCGTTGATTCCAAAGGCGAAATCAGGTCGCACTGGCATCCGGTTCTCGAACATCTGGCGCGATTGGGGCCTGATGAGACCCGGCGCGTGTTTGCCAGCGCCGATCGCCACATGCGCGATGCAGGCGTGGTCCATCGTGTCTATGACGATACCGGAAACGTTGAGCGTCCGTGGCCGCTATCGCATCTGCCGCTGGTGATCCCGCCCGAGGACTGGCGGAGTCTGGCTCAGGGCATCGCTCAGCGCGCACGCTTGCATGAAGCCCTGCTGGCTGATCTCTACGGCCCGCAGAATACCATTGCCGAAGGGTTGCTTCCGGCTGCCCTTGTTGCCGGAAACACGGAATTCCTGCGACCATTGGGCGGCGTGCAGCCCTCGGGCGGACGTTTCCTTCATATTTATGCAGCCGACGTCAGTCGCGGCCCTGACGGGCGCTGGTGGGTCCTGAGTGATCGCACGCAGGCACCCTCAGGGCTTGGCTATGCGATCGAAAACAGGATCGCCCTGTCGCGGTCGCTGTCTGACCTCTTCAAAACCTTGTGTGTCGAGCGCCTTGCCGGGTTCTATCAGCAATTTCGGTCAGCGCTTGCTGCCCGCACCGGCGTGTCGGATCCCCGGATCGCGCTCCTGACCCCGGGTCCCCTCAACGAGACCTACTTCGAGCACGCCTATCTCGCCCGGTGCCTGGGGTTCCTGCTGGTCGAGGGCGGAGATCTCACGGTTCACAACGATATTGTCTACGTCCGCACGATCGAAGGCCCCAAACGCATAGATGCCATCGTGCGGCGCATCGATTCCGACTTCGCCGATCCGCTGGAACTTAACGCAGCGTCGCGGCTCGGGGTTCCGGGCCTCGTCGAAGCCGTGCGTGCGGGGAATATCGTATTGGCCAACGCGCTCGGCTCGGGACTGTGCGAAGCGCCAGCCATGGCCGGTTATCTGCAAGGACTTTCACGACGACTGATCGGCGAGGACCTGCTGCTCCCCAATCTGGCGACCTGGTGGTGCGGCGATCGCAATGCGCGGCGCGACGTGCTTGGAACGCTTGGGGAGAAGGCAATCCTTCCAGCGTTCGGGCGCACCCTCAAGGGCCAGATGGACAACAACGGTGTCCTCGGCCAAACGCTGTCCGCATCGGACAGAGCCAAAATTGTCGGCCTTATTGAACGACGGGGCCTCGATTTCATCGGCCAGGAACCCGTCCATCTGGCCACGACGCCGGTCTGGGACAAGGGCCGCCTCCAGCCCAGACCCTACGCTATTCGCGTCTTCGCCTCGCTGGGTCCTGACGGCTGGAATGTCATGCCGGGTGGATTATGCCGCATTTCGGACCGCGCCGATGCCCGCGAACTCTCGATGCAACGGGGCGGTCGGTCCGCCGATGTCTGGGTGACAGGCGAGCGCCCACCCGAGATGACGGTTCTGGTGCCCAACCCTGAAGATGTCGAAATCAATCGCAATACAGGCATGCTGCCCAGTCGCGCTGCCGATAATCTCTTCTGGCTCGGTCGCTACCTCGAACGCGCGGATGCCGTCTTGCGGGTTGTCCGTTGCGTGATTGGATCGGGGCAAGACTCAGGCGTCAGTGACGCCGAGGATTCCGCCTCGGATCGGCTGCTGGCAATCCTTGTTCTCTGGGGAGCCATCGAGACGACCGGTTGTTCAATCCTTGAAGCCGTCGAAAGCGCCGTGAATTCGAGACTGCTCGGCGCTGTGCCTGAAGTCATCGACCATGCCTATCAGACCGCCTCTGCCATACGTGATCGCGTATCGCCTGATGCATGGCGGAACCTGAACACACTGAAGGGCATTTTCGCCAACCGGCCAACAGCGTCAAGCCAGCTGACAGACGTGCACGCTGACCCAGATGCGGACGATAGCGTCGGAAAGATCGATCTCGGTCTGCGAACCCTGTCAGCACTTGCCGGTTTGGCGCATGAAAACATGAACCGGAGCGGTGGCTGGCAATTCCTCGATCTGGGTATCCGGGTTGAGCGTGCGATTTCGATTGCGCGGTTTGCCCGCATTCTGACAGAGGCGACACCCGGCAGCTCGCTTGCCATGGAAACGGGCAGCCTCGGATCATTGCTGGACCTTGCGGATGCCCAGATCACCTATAGATCCCGCTACCTGACAGGGCCTGCGCGCAACCCGGTCCTGGACCTCGTGTTGCTAGACGACACGCACCCGCGTTCCCTTGCCTTTCAGGTTCAGAAAATCAGGGACCACCTCGGCAAGATTGCCCAGCTTGCGCCTGGTCAATTGATCGAGTCAGCCGAGAAGCAGGCCAACACGCTGTGCGCGACACTTCGCGCCTCTGCGCCGGCAGCCTGTCATTCTGGTTGGTTTCTGTCTTGCGAACAGAGCCTGATGGCGATCTCGGACGCGATCACCCAGACGTATCTGGCTGGGTTGCCGACCGGCGCTGATGATCCTAGTGCCTTGTCGTCAGATGAAGATCGTGACGGCTCCGGAAGCGCCAACACGCAGGGTCAATCATCGACCGTCACCTGGAGTTCCTGATGCCGGTCGAGACAACGACGTATGACATCCGTCATGTGACAACCTACGACTACCGCTTCGCAACGCCCTCTGCGCGCTGCACGATCCGCCTGTTACCGGTCGACCGTCCGGGTCAGCGTGTTCTGACCGCAAAACTCGAATTCGACCCGGTGCCTGACGAATGCGACGAGCGGATCGATTCGCTCGGAAATCAGCTGACACGGATCGCGTTCCACCTGCCACACAAGCAGTTGACGATCCGGGCACTGTCGCGGGTGGAAGTCTTGAAGGCACAAACGGAAGATGTCAGGCTGGAGCAAACACCGTCCTGGCAGACCTTGACAGATACAGTCCTGGCCGATCGGCGAATGAACGGCCTTGCCCCTGTCAACTTCCTGTTTGCCAGCCGCTATGTGCCGCTGCTTGATCCAGTCATGACCTTTGCGTCGCAGAGCCTGCCCCAGGGCAAGCCAATTGCACCGGCGGCGCTGGCGCTGGCCAAACAGATCAAGCGTGAATTCGCCTATGATTCGACCGCCACCACGATTTCCACGCCACTCGCCGAGGTCTTTGCCCAAAGGCGCGGCGTATGTCAGGACTTCGCGCACCTGATGATTTCGGGGCTGCGGTCGCTTGGCGTACCCGCAGCCTACGTCAGTGGTTACCTGCGGACAGTGCCGCCACCGGGTCAACAGCGTCTGGAAGGTGCAGATGCCATGCATGCCTGGGTCGCGGTCTGGTGCGGCAATGATGTCGGCTGGCTCGGCTTCGATCCGACCAACGGAATCATGGCAGGCAGCAGTCATGTGATTGTTGCGATCGGTCGCGACTATTCCGATGTTTCGCCCATCGATGGCGTCGTGTTTACCTCTGGCCAGCAGATCATGCGTGTCGCGGTTGACGTGATCGAGGTCCCCGGTAATTAGAACCGCTGTCGCCTTGCCGTCAAAAAATGCCCGCATCCACCTCACGTGCGTGAGAAGGACAACCGTCATGCCATCCACTCTGATGAACTTTGATGTCGCGAGCGAAACATGGGCGCTCGCAAAAGTCATCCTGATCGATGTGATCCTGGCAGGCGACAATGCGATTGTCGTTGCAATGGCGGTTACGGGTGTTGCGGCAGCCTCGAAAAACCGCGTGATCTTTTACGGTGTCGGGATCGCGGTGCTCTTGCGGATCGGTTTTGCACTGGTTGCGACCCGGATGCTGGCTCTGGTCGGACTGACATTCGCCGGTGGACTTCTCCTGTTATGGGTTGCCTGGAAGCTCTATCGGGAAATCCGATCGAATGCGCCAAGCCCGGACACGGACAATGCGGGCGGCCCCAACTCCGCGCCGCGCAAAAGCATTCGGCAAGCCATCACCCACCTGATCATCGCCGATGTCTCCATGTCGCTCGACAATGTCCTGGCAGTGGCGGGGGCAGCAAACGACCACCTTGTTGCTCTCGTCGTCGGACTGGTGCTGTCGATCGGCCTGATGGGGACGGCAGCCTCGTTGATTGCCAACTATCTGACCCGTTGGCGATGGCTGACCTACGCAGGCCTGGCCATCATCGTCTTTGTCGCAATCGACATGATCTGGCGGGGCGTGACGCAGATTGCCTGTTCCGGTATAGCTCCGATGATGTGCGAAAAAGGCATGGCAGGGTAAAAATCCGCAGACTTGCTCGCAAATTGGGTGACTGCGCAATACGCGGTCATGCCGCGCTTAAATGTCTCTGGCATTCTTCCAGCGAAAGACTTACAAATCGGCCCAATTGTCCGACAACCATATCCGAGGGAACAGTCTCATGACCGAAGCACTCCGCAATTTCATCGCCGGCGAATGGGTCGGTGCAACCGATGCAACACAGGACATCAATCCCTCCAATACGAATGACGTCATCGGACTTTATCCGCGCGCCAGTGTTGCCGATACAGAGAGCGCCATTGCCGCAGCCAAGGCAGCCTTCCCGGCATGGTCACGGTCAACGCCGCAGGAACGCTATGAGATCATGAACAAGATCTCGATCGAAATTCTCGCCCGGCGCGAAGAAATCGGTCGCATGCTGTCGCGCGAGGAAGGCAAGACACTCGCTGAAGGCATTGGCGAGACGGTCCGCGCTGGTCAGATCTTTGCTTTCTTCGCCGGCGAAGCCCTGCGCCTGATGGGTGAGACAGTTCCGTCAGTCCGTCCGGGTGTCGGCGTCGAAATGACCCGCGAAGCCGTCGGCGTCGTCGGCCTGATCACGCCGTGGAATTTCCCGGTTGCCATTCCAGCCTGGAAGATTGCACCTGCTCTGACACATGGCAATTGCGTGGTCTTCAAGCCAGCTGATCTTGTCCCCGGAACAGCCCATCTTCTGTCGGAAATCATCGCGAAATCAGGCATTCCATCGGGTGTCTTCAATCTCGTCAACGGACGCGGCACTGTCGTCGGCGAGACGCTGTTACGGCACAAGGACGTGCAGGCGATCTCGTTCACGGGCAGCGTCAATACCGGCCGCCGTGTCGCGCTGGCAGCCGTCGAAGCAAGCCCGATGAAAAAGGTCCAGCTCGAAATGGGTGGCAAGAACCCGCTCGTTGTGCTGGATGACGCGGATCTCAAGATTGCGGTCGAATGTGCCGTAAACGGTGCATTCTTCTCCACCGGCCAGCGTTGCACGGCTTCCTCGCGCATCATCGTGACCGAAGGCATCCATGATCGCTTCGTCGCAGCGATGATTGAGCGCTTGAAGGGCATCACTGTCGATGACGCCTTGAAGGCAGGCACGCATATCGGACCTGTCGTTGACCGGAATCAGTTGGAAACGGATCTGAAATACATCGAGACCGGCAAGCGTGAAGGCGGAAATCTCGTCTTCGGTGGCGAAGTGCTCACACGCGACACACCCGGCTTCTATCTGTCGCCTGCTCTCTTCACGGACGTTCCGAACTCCGCCACGATTGCACGCGAAGAAATCTTCGGACCGGTGGCCAGTGTCACACGCGTCAAGGATTATGATGAAGCGCTTGCGGTCGCCAATGATACGGAGTTCGGCTTGTCCTCCGGCATCTGCACGACGAGCCTCAAATATGCAACGCACTACAAGCGCAATTCCGAGGCTGGCATGGTCATGGTCAATCTGCCCACCGCAGGCGTCGACTATCATGTGCCGTTTGGCGGTCGCAAAGGCTCGTCCTATGGCCCGCGCGAACAGGGCGCCTATGCCAAGGAGTTCTACACCACCGTCAAAACCGCCTATACGCTCGCCTGAGTTCGTACGCAAAGGCTGATCCTGACCGGATCACAAGATCATGATCAACTGCAATCCCGCTGGACGGCCGTCCAGCGGGATTTTTTCGTTCATTCAACAATTTGCACAAAATACGACCTGTTTGTCGCTTTGAGACTAAAACGGATTGGACTAGACTGGGGCTAATCCGACATTGTTCGTCGTAATTACGTCATCTCGACGTGGTTAGTCGGACAACCAAATTGCGCTCGCACAAATCAGTTGCACCGGTGGAGCACCGGGAGCGCAACCCTCAAGCCTTCGACGGAAACAGGAGCCGCCACATGACCAACCAGCTTCTGAAAGATGCTGTTCACGCCAATGCCCTGACGTCAAAGCAGGGCATGCTCGAGCGCCTGTTCACGTTCGCCTTCTCGGGGCTTGTCTATCCGCAGATCTGGGAAGACCCGGAAGTTGACATGGCCGCGCTGGAACTCGGCCCCGACAAGCGCATTCTCACTATTGCATCGGGTGGCTGCAACGTGATGAGCTATCTGACCGTTTCGCCTGCCCAGATCAGCGCCGTCGATCTCAATCCCGCCCATGTGGCGCTCTTGAAACTGAAGATCGCCGCGATCAAGCATCTGCCCGACTACGAATCCTTCTTCCGCTTCTTCGGCTATGCTGACGAAAAGGCCAACACCCATTTCTACGACCGCTATATCCGCGACAACCTGGATGAAACAACGCGGGCCTACTGGGAGTCAAAGCGGTTTGGCACGGGTCGTCGGATTAATCTCTTTGCCCGCAATGTCTATCGCTACGGTCTGCTTGGTCGCTTCATCGGTACGGTCCATGTCCTCGCCCGCGCCTATGGCAAGAACCCGCGCAAGATGCTGACGGCAACGAGCCTTGACGAGCAGCGCCGCCTGTTCAATGAAACGCTGGCACCCATGTTCGATACCAAGCTCGTGCGCTGGCTCTGCCGCATGCCAGTATCGCTCTATGGTCTTGGCATCCCGCCGGCCCAGTTTGCCTATCTGAATGCACAGGCCGGGGGCAACGTTGCTGGCCTGTTACGCGCTCGCCTTGAGCGCCTTGCCTGTGATTTCCCGATGGAAGACAATTACTTCGCCTGGCAGGCGTTCGGGCGTGGCTATGACAGGGCAGATCGCGTCGCAGTCCCGCGTTATCTGGCACGCCACCATTATGAGACCGTGAAGGCCAATGCCGACCGCGTCGAAGTTGAACACGCTTCATTCACGACACGACTGGCACGTGAATCCGGCGAAAGCTTTGATGGCTATGTGTTGCTCGATGCCCAGGACTGGATGTCGCATGCGCAAATGACGGAGCTTTGGGCCGAAATCACCCGGACCGCCAAGCCCGGTGCCCGCGTGATCTTCCGCACCGCTGGCGACGAAAGCCCGCTCGAGGCAGCCTTGCCCGCAGAGATCCGGCAGCGTTGGTCATATGACCCCGAAGCTTGCCGCGCCTATGTCGCCAAGGATCGCTCATCGATCTACGGCGGTTTCCATCTCTATCAACTGAACGGCTGATCAGGCGATGAACAGCATTGATGCGGGATCGCACGCGTCCGCCATGGATTCGATGTATCGCTTCACGCGGCACATTTATGACCTGACGCGCAAGCCCTATCTGCTTGGCCGGGACGAGCTCATCGCCAGCCTGGGGCCGGACGCCGGCGGCACAATCCTGGAGATGGGCTGCGGGACAGGTCGCAATCTGATCGCAGCTGCGCGCGCCTATCCCTCGGCGATGCTCTATGGTTTCGACATTTCCGAGGAGATGCTGAAAACGGCACGAGCATCTGTCGCAAAGGCAGGGCTGACAGATCGCATCCATCTGGCGCAGGGCGATGCAACACAGTTTGATGCCAAAGCGGCTTTTGGCATTGGCGCGTTTGACCGTGTCTATTTTTCCTATGCACTGTCGATGATCCCGCCCTGGCAAGCCGCACTTGCGCAAGGTCTGGCGCTGACCGGACCAAGCGGGCGTTTTGCCGTGGTCGATTTCGGATTTTGCGAGGGACTGGGCGGGGCCTTCCGCGCCTTGCTGCACGGCTGGCTCGGACTGTTCCATGTCACGCCGCGACAGGAGCTTCAATCCGAATTGAGATCACTGGCTACAGCGACCGGAAGGACGTGCGTATTTCGGCGACCCTATGGCGGATATGCCCAGATTGGCATGATTTCCTGACAGGAAATGCACGCCGAGCATTTTACTGCAACAGTCGTCGCGCTGTTTCCGCATCCAGCGCAATTGCATTCAAGAGGCCCCCCTTGAGGGCCGCAGCAATTGCCGGAACCTTGGCTTCACCGACCGCAGCACCAATCCTCAGCGGAGCGCGGCGCAGATCATCGAGCGTGACCGACAGGGTGCGATCATCGAATTCGGTCGGGAATGGCTTGCCATCGGCCCCGTAGAAGCGCCCGCAGATCGTCCCGGCCGCCCCCTTGGCGCGGATCGTTTCGATGTAGGACATGTCAATCACGCCATGCCGGAACACGGTTGCACGCGGCGAAATCGATCCGATGCCGACCAGTGCAATGGACATGCGGCGAATGAGATCGAAGACCGAGCGCACCGTCGCGGTCTCAAGCAATACCTTGGCAGCAACCATGTCATCGACAATGGCTGGAACAGGCAGTTGCCAGGCTCGGGCACCCAGACCATTGGCCAGAACGCGACAAACTTCGCTCGAATGGGTTGGAACCTGCGGCGCACCAACACCGCCGATCAGCGAAACAACATCGATCTCGGATGACTTGGCGCGCCGGATGCCTGCGGCAACGGCAGCAACCGTATCGCCGTCTGATACGCCGAGCACCATGCCGGCTGCCATCCGCTCTTCGATGACGCTCGCAACCGCCCGGCCCAGAACTTCGTAGGTGGAGACGGAACTGGCACGCGGTTGAACGACGATGGCGAGATCAAGCCCAAAGGCAGAGGTCAGGCGACGCTCCAGTTCGAAATCCCGCAGACCGAATGAGGTGATCTGGATTTCCACAAACCCCAGATCCATCGCAGCCTTCAGGAAGCGACTGACTGTCGATTCCGACAAGGCCAGCATCCGTGCAATTTCGTTCTGCGGCAGGCGCTGGTCGTACCGCATGCGGGCGATACGCAGGATCATCTCTTCGTCGCGACGATTTCGGGCCATGGAATCTCGAATTGGCAGGAAATTGAATGTCACACAGAGATATCACGCAAAATCCGCTCCGTCTTGCGCCATGATGGCAATCGACAGACGGATTTTGCGCATTTCGACGGTGACCGATCAGTTCAGCCGCTCGGCCACGATCCGGCACAGTTCCCTCAGGTCCTTGGCAAACGCGCGGATGCCTTCAGCCAGCTTTTCGGTCGCCATCGCATTCTCGTTCATGGCCCAGCGGAACGATTTCTCGTCCATGCGAAGGGTCTCCGGCTTCGACGTAACACCTTCTGGCGACAGGCGGCGGGGAAGGTCACCGTCATCCTCGGCGAGAGCCTTCAGAAGCGGCGGAGCGACCGTCACCCGATCACAACCGGCCAGCGCCTCGACTTCACCGGTCGAGCGGAACGACGCTGCCATGACAATCGTCTTGATCCCGTGGCTCTTGTAGTAGTCGTAGATCGCGCGGACCGAGAGAACGCCCGGATCTTCATCGGGCTGGAAGCTGCGCCCTTCGGCCTTGACGTGCCAATCGAGAATTCGACCGACGAAGGGCGAAATCAGGAATACCCCGGCGTCGGCACAGGCAATGGCCTGGGCGAGCGAGAAGATCAGTGTCAGATTGCAGTCAATACCCTGGCTTTGCAGGACCTTTGCCGCCTGGATGCCTTCCCAGGTCGCCGCAATCTTGATGAGGATCCGCGACTTGTCGATGCCGCGCTCGGCATAGGCGGCGATGATCTGTTGCGCCTTGGCAATCGTCGCTGCGGTATCGAACGACAGGTCTGCGTCAACCTCGGTAGACACCCGTCCCGGAACAATGCCGGCCAGTGCGGCACCAACCGATATGGCGATCCGGTCAGCCACGGCTGTGACAGTGTCAGAGCCCTGGGGAAGTTTGCGTCCCCAGGCAACCGCCTCCGTGACGAGCGTTTCTCCGGCGGGCGACGCAACGGCCTTTAAAACCAGCGTCGGGTTCGTCGTGCAATCGACCGGCTTGAATGCTTTGACGGCATCCATGTCACCGCTGTCTGCAACAACGGTCGTCATCGCCTTCAACTGATCCAGTTTCGATGCCATGCTGCGTCTCCCATACCTGTTTCGTGCTGCTCTTGAGCCCTGGGCTGACTATCATAGGTACATTTTTCTGCAAAAAATACCAGATCAATCATGCAATTTATTTCATTTAAGAGATCTATTTCAAAAAACAGGTGGCAGATGACCGACGCCGGTCGGACCGAATTTGATCCGGCCCTGCTCGATCGTCAGATCCACACTACGGCTGCCTGCCGGAATACCATCCGCCTCCGGCACAGACTTGCCAAACAAGGTGAAAACCGTCGCCAGACCCATCAGCTCGTTCCGCCCCTTCATTGTTGCAGCAGGCGGCTGCATCAGGGTCGCAAAACCCGATGCAATCAGCTTGAGCGGCGCATTGACCGAGCCGTCGGCGTTGGCAGTTACAGGGCCGCTTGCGTCGATCGAAAATCCACCGACCGACATGCGTCCCTTGCGCACGACCAGCGAGCCGCCTGATCCGAGCCACGCCTTCATGAAACCACCCTCGCCGCGCTCAGATGGCAATCCGCGCGCAACAGAATCCAGGCCGTAGTCGGCTATTTCAGGCCCCAGACTGTGATTGGCCACTGACAGCTTTGCCGCAGACAGGGTCACGACCAGGTCGACATCATTTGATCCGGGCGCCGCATCCGGCGATTGCCGTGCATGGAGTTCGACGTGGGTTGCCTCGAGCTTTGCCTCAGGGCTGCCGGGACGCATGACGTTGGCAACAAGACCATCGCCGGCAATGGCCAGCCTGCCTGGCTTCGGCGTCGGCAATAGGGTCAGCCCCAGACTGGCCCGAAGCTGCGTCCAGGTGACCGACGCCGTCTCGCCCGTCTGACCTGTCACCTGCAGTGGGCCATCGAACTCGGCGATGACGAGTGTGGGATTATAAACAAGCGTCGTCACCCTCAAATGCTTGAAGGACAGGGCGGCTGATCCAGCTTTTTGGGTAAGCGATGGATCTGAACAGTCGATATCGATGCGGAAGGGCCAGCCACTGACCGTCCGGTCAAGACAGCGCACGATCAGTCCGCGACCATCCAGCCGGGAGATCTGGTCATCCATGCGGCGGGCCACTTCACCCTTCAGCCAGAACCAGCCACCTGTCCATCCGATGACAACCACAGCCAGCACGAGCATCAGGATGGTGAGTTTGCGGCCTATGGTACTGGCGGGTGCGGCATCGTCCATCGTCTGTTCCCTGTCTCACAAACCCGAGTTTTGAAAAGCGTTCCGTCCACAGGGTCGAAATGCCGAAATTTATCCGTCGCGTCTCTAGCGCAATATTGCCGATTTTGCGAACACTTGTATGGATGGATCGGGGTGGGCGGCTCATCCGGAACGACCGTAGTTGATGAATGATGAAGGAATAGTGGCGGGGATGCAGGAACTCTGGGTATTCGGGTATGGATCGCTCATGTGGAATCCCGGATTTCCCTTTGCGGAAAAGACACCGGCACGAATCCATGGCTGGCATCGCGAGTTATGCATCTATTCCTGGGTGCATCGCGGCACACCGGAAAAACCGGGCCTCGTACTCGGGCTAGATCGCGGCGGCAGTTGCCGGGGCATGGCCTATCTCGTCAGGCCCGATGACGTGCAAGAAACGATTGCCTACTTGCGCAAACGCGAACAGGTAACCTCCGTCTATCGGGAAATCACAACCCGAATCCACCTGCTCGATGGGTCCGATCGTAACGTCTCAGCGCTGACCTATGTGGCCGACCGGACCCAGCCACAATATGCCGGACACCTTCCACTTGATCAGCTCGAACATTTTGTCCGGCAGGGCGTCGGTGGTTCTGGCGCAAACCCGGATTATGTGATCGCAACGGTCGACCATATGATCGAGAGCGGCATCCCCGACGTGCGCCTGTACGAGCTGGCTCGACGCCTCAAAAACACGCCAAAAAGTCAAGCCTGATCAGGCGCTTGCTGCCACCAGATCGCGCATGACGGCAGATCGCGCGTTGTCGTCGCCAGCCAGGAAATGCGCGAAGACACGGCGTTTTGTCGAACTTGCTTGGCCGATCGAAAATCCGCGCTTGGTGCCCTCGGCATCCACCTCGCCAAGCCAAACCGGAACCGGCTCGCTGCCTTTCATGGTCGCCTCAAGCACAACGCCATTCTGCAAATCGCAGAGATCCGGATTTCGTATGAGGGAAAACAGGTAGCGGCGCCCGGACGCTCCGCGCCAGTACCGGAACTGGTCACCAAGTCCGATGTCCTGCGCCGATTTCGCGACCCGTCCACTGTTAAGCCCAAGCATGTCCAACATCCCGATACCTGATAACGCAGGCCAGCATCCACAACCACGAGCGCAACACGCGGCTCGGTCCATACGCCGGACAAGAACAAAAATAGAACAAAATCGGCCGATGGTCAATCCGGTTTTCTGTAACCACGCAAACGGCCATACGACAACCCGTCGAGCTTGCAGTCTCCCGGGAAGATGTGACCGAAGAATGGCGCACGTGCGGCGCAATCCGGATCGGACTCACGACTGCGTGATATTTGAGATGAAATGCCTTCCCGACAGGGCGAAGAGGCCCGCCGCTTGAGCTACCCGGCGGCTTCCAGCAACAGCTGGTCGCTCTTTGACTCAATCGCGTCTATCAGGGAGTCCATGAATTCCGTGCCGTCGAGGCCGGGCGCGATGGGTGGAAGAAATTCAACCACGATCTTGCCGGGATATCGGGAAAAGCCCCTGCGTGGCCAGTGCAGGCCGGAGTTCAGCGCCACCGGAACCACCGGAACACCGAGAGCCTTGTAGAGCGAGATGATCCCGTATTTGTAGGCCGGTGGCGACCCGGGAGGTACGCGGGTTCCCTCGGGAAAAATGATGATCTGTCGTCCGGTATTCAGCACCTGCCGCGCGTCGTCCAGCATGGCACGCAGCGTCTTCTGGCCGCCGCCCCGATCGACCGGAACCATGACCAGCTTTGAAGCATACCATCCGAACAGCGGGATGCGCATGAGTTCCTTCTTGAGGATGAAGGCAGGCCGCCGGAACAGATGCAGCAATGAGACGGTCTCAAAGGCCGACTGGTGCTTGGCTGCAATGATGCAGGGCGTGGCGGGAAGGTTTTCAAGCCCCCGCAGTTCGACATCGATTCCCGCCAGCCACTTGAGCGCAAAGAGATTGAGGCGCGACCAGGCAAAAACGACACTCCAGAGCGTGTCACCGCTCACGAGCAACAAGGGAGAGGCGGCAAGCATCCAGATCGAGATGTTCAGATGGAAGAACACGTTGAACGCGGTCGATCTCAAAAAAAGCATGCGTCAGACATCCTGTCACTCACCGGTCTGAACCATGACCTAATTCGAGCCCGACCAGCCGGGCAATGCAGGCAACAGGGCGGCTCGCGTTCGCGCAAAGCTATACTTTAGGTATTCGACAAAGAGAAGCTTGGCAGCGTCCTGGTTTGTGTACCAATGCGGCAGATCGAGATCGGCATGATGAACGGGGTAAGGCGTCAAGGCGATCTCCGGCATCAAGGATCGAAACTCGATCAGGGATCGCGGCAGATGGTAAGCGCTGGTTACCACGATCAGCGACGAAAATCCGTGCGCGCGGGTCCAGTCTGCCGCCTCGCGCGCATTGCCGATCGTGGTTTCGGCGGCAAAGCCGAGGTCGATACAACAGCGCAACAGATCTTCCGATACCTGGCCAAGTCGCGCCAGATCCTCAGATCTTGTATTGTGATAGACACCGGTGATCAGCAGCCGTTTGGCTTTGCCGCCTCTCAGCAACTCGATTGCCCCGTGAATGCGTTCCCTGCCACCGGTCAGGACAACGATTCCATCAGCAGGGCCAACATCGACAGGCCGCATCTCGCCGACCCAGGACGCAAATGCCAGAAAGCCACCCAACCAGATCGCCAATCCTGTCTGGCAGAGGAACCCGAGCGCGCCAAGCCAGCCAGTTCTCGAACGGGGCATCTGGATGGCGACCTGATCAGGCGAAACAGTCGGCTGCGGCACAGGTAAGCGCTCCTCAATCCAGTTGATTGAGATAACTTCTGACCGTCAAACGTGACGTCACAGCAGTCAGTCCAGCAACCAGCAGAACGATCCCGGCTACCCCCAGATATCCGTTCAAACCGACCGAAAACCCGCCGAACAAGGCATGCGCCTGATCTGCCGCCGCCAATCCATTTGCCTCGCCAGTCACCCAACCCGTCAGCAGAAACGCAAGCACTGCGGCGAGCCCACCGCCAATGCCGCCCTTGAATCCGAGGATGAGAAAGTGGTGCTGAAATTCGCCGGCAATGAAGGAATCTTCTGCACCGACAAAATGCAGCACCTGAACGACATCGCGATTTCCGGCCATGGCTGCCCGCGTGGCAAAAATGACCGAAAGAACCATAGCTGTCAGGACCAGAAACAGAACCACCACACTGGCCGCCACCATGGTGCCTGCCATGGTCCGCAACCGCTTGGTCCAGATGCTGTGGTCATCCAGTTCGGCATTGGGCAGATTTGCCTTCAGGCTTTGAGCCAAACCTTTGAGATCAACGCTGGTGGGATCCGCCAATTCGATTAGCACCAGTCGCGGGACCGGCAGCTTCGAATAATCAAAGTTGCTGCCTAGCCAGGGTTCGAGCAAGCCTTCGCTATCGCGCTCGGACATGAGCCGGACGCTTTGCACACCCTGCGTCGCGCGCGCCAGCGACATCGCCTGCTCGAGCATCGGTTCAATCTGCTTGCCATCGACCGGTTTGATCTGGATTGTCACTTCGCGCGACACATCCAGCTGCCAGTCTCGCGCCGCGTCATTGACAAGCACGAGCGCGCCGACAGCTAGGCAGGCCAGAAAACACATGATGCCGACAACCAGCATCAACGCCCGTCCGGCCACCGACTGCGACGGGACAACCGGACTGGGTGTATGGCTTGGTGCCTGTTGCCGCACGTCGGGTGACCGACGACCCTGGGGGCCAGATCTCGGAGGGTCGAGAGTGCGCCGGCTGTGATCCCGGTCCGTGACGTCGGCGTTAAGCCGCACATCGGGTTCAGGGTCAGCGTCGGCATAGAGATCTTGATCCGGGTCTTCCCTATCGAATTCCGGTTCCGGCAACGCGACCTGATCGTTGTTCCCAGAGAACTCACCGCTCTCAAATTCGGGTTCCGGGTCCACAGCCTGCACTTCGCTGGCAACGGCACTGTGGATTTCAGGGCGATGACGCGACAGCAAGACACTTTTGCCCAGCGTTTCCGGCGCAGGCCGTGGTTCGGGCACCCTGCCGATACGTCGACCAGCACCGCTCTCGGTGCGATCTCCTGCGTCACGGCGTCCCGATTGATCCATGTCCCGCGCCACGGTTCACCTCAATCCTGGATCTCGACACGACCATCCGACAGGATGAGCCTGCGTGCATCGATCTGGTCCATCAGCGCATAATCATGCGTCGCGATGACCACGGATGTGCCAAGTCGATTCAGTTCGATAAACAGCCGCAGAAGGCGCTTCGCCAGGGGTGGATCGACATTTCCGGTCGGTTCATCGGCCAGCAGAAGTTCCGGCTTGGTGATCAAGGCGCGTGCGATGGCAGCCCGTTGCTTTTCGCCACCCGACAGGACTGGCGGCAGCACATGCATGCGATCTCCCAGACCAACCCACTTCAGCAGATCCACAACATCGGCTCGGTAACTCGTCTCCTCACGGCCCAGAACACGCAATGGCAGGGCGACATTTTCATAGGTGGTCAGATGGTCGAGCAATCTGAAATCCTGGAAAACAACCCCGATCCTGCGACGCAGCGCCGGCAACTGGGTACGGCCAAGGCGCGACGTATCCTTGCCAAAGGCGTAGACCAGCCCCCGCGTCGGTCGCAGGGACAGGAAGATCAAGCGGATCAGGCTCGTCTTCCCGGCACCGGAAGGTCCAGTCAAAAACTGGAATGTCCGCGGACCGATCTCGAACGAGAGATCACGCAGAACCTCAGGGCCCATGCCGTATCGCAAGCCGACGTTTTCAAACCGGATCACCTGTCAATCAACCTCCTGGCCAGTGTCAAATGGCCGTGTTTGAGCTCTCAGCAGGCAGTCTGGCCATCAAAAATGGCGCGAAAGCGACATCATGTCGCAATTTATAGCCGACGTTTACCGCTCGTTCAGCACGATCCGTCATGGTGCTTCCAATTGTCTCGGTGTGACCCCAAAAATGCGAATCACCTGCCCATCCTGCTCTACGTCCTATACCATCCCCGATGACAAGATCGGGGCCAAAGGCCGTTCTGTCCAGTGTACCAGCTGCCAGACAAAGTGGTTTGTGTCGTTGGGGGATTCGGAAGCGGCACAGACGCCCGCAGCCGTGATCAAGACAGGCGCAGCCGATCCGTTCGACGAAGTAGCGACCGATGTCTCCAGCGCTCGTGTTTCTGATGCGATGCCAGCCGTCGACGGCAACGGCCGGGCCGCCGCGCCGGATACAGCCATGTCGGAAGTCGATCCCTGGGCTGACGCAGAAGCATCGGACAGCGCTTCCCCGCCCGCTCAGGAAGACCGGTCGAAGCCCAAAGACATCGAGTCCTTCGCCAAGAAGCCGAAAATCAAGGTCAGCAAATCAAAACCGCCCAAGGTCCGCAAATCGATCAAGTTCGACCTCGACCGGTTTCTGGTGCAAGCCCGTCCGGTGCTTGGTGCGCTCGTTCTGGCCTTTGCAATCACCTGCGTCACGCTGGCTATTGTCCTGCGCACCTATCTTGTCGCGGCGTTTCCCGGACTTGCCTCGCTCTACCAACTCGCCGGAATGCCGGTAAACCTGCGCGGGCTTGAAATCGCCAATGTGCAGATGCTGCGCGAGGTTGAAAATGCGCAACCCGTGCTCGTTGTCGAGGGCGAACTGACCAATACGACCGCTGCCGAACGTATTGTTCCCGCGATCCGCTTCTCATTGCGAGGCGATGATGCGCAGGAGATTTACGCCTGGTCGATCGAACCCAAGACAACGATGTTGACACCGGGCGCATCAATGCGGTTTCGCACCAGATTGGCCTCGCCACTGGAGCAGGCGGCGGATATACAGGTCCGGATGATTGACCGCCGGAACCAGCAGGCCGCCTTGCATGAGTGACCAAAACAAAAAGATCGAGATCGGCAGCCTGTTTACTGCCGAGGAGATCGCTGCGCGGACCCGGCACCTGGCCGACGAAATCCGCTTGGCCGGATTTAATGAAAATGTTCTGGTTGTCGCGGTCTTGAAAGGCAGTTTTGTCTTTGCAGCCGACCTGATCCGCGCCTTGCATTATGCTGGCGTATCGCCACAAGTCGATTTCATTTCCTTGTCCAGCTATCGCGCCGGCACAACATCGTCTGGCACGGTCACGGTCCTTCGCGATCTGGAAACCGATGTCGCCGGACGTGATGTGCTCCTTGTCGATGATATCCTGGAATCCGGTCGAACCCTTGCCTTTGCGCGGGATCTTGTCCTGAAGCGCGGCGCAAGGCGTGCGGCTGTTGTTGTGCTGCTCGACAAGCCGGGCAAACGGGTTGCGGAGATCGACGCGGAATTCGTCGGCTTCAACTGCCCTGACAAATTCGTCGTTGGCTACGGCATGGATATGGGCCATGCCTTCCGCGAGCTTCCGTTTATCGGATATGTCGTAGGCGCTGATTGACGCCGAAATTGATATCGACGGCAGGCCCAACCCGGATATTTCAGATCTTGTTAAGGTAACCCGCACATCGGTTTGCAACTATTTGGCCTTATACTCATTGCAAGTCAGGGTGCATTAACCATATTAAACAGGCAACCGTCACCCACCGGAGAGATCGATGGCTAAAATCCTGTTGGCTGAAGACGATGATTCCGTTCGTGCTTTTGTCAAACGGGCGCTGGAACTTGATGGGCATTCGGTCACCGCTGCCGAAGACGGTGCACTCGCACTGGAAATCCTCGAAGATACCAGCGATGGCTTTGATCTTCTCCTGTCCGACATCAAGATGCCGGTGATGGACGGAATTGCACTTGCGCTCAATGTCGCCAAAACGTTCCCCGATCTGCCGATCCTGTTAATGACAGGCTACGCCGACCAGCGGGAACGCGCCCATGGTCTGGATCAGTTGGTGCGTGATATCGTGCCCAAGCCCTTCACGCTCGCTGAGATTCGCGCAGCCGTGACGCGCGTTCTTGCGCCATTTCCGGCAGAGATCGCCTGCTGAGACGTCTGCCGCTGATCAGACAGGCGGACTTTCACAGTGCATGCGTGCACGACGCTCGATTGACGCAAGAGTCATGAAGCAGGCCAAAGCGGCAAGAGCCAAGGCCAGCAACGTTGACAGGACACTCGAAACGCCGCCGTGATCCAGTAACGCATTAAAAATGACGGGCGCGGCGGCATTGGCAAAGTTTTGCGGCAACATCAGGCGACTGGCCTGACGTCCATAATCACTCACCGCAAAAAAGCTCAATGGCAACAGGACGCGGGCGAGGCTCGCGATCCCAGCACCGAATCCGTTCAGGACAATGAAGGCGATGAGCACGGGCGTCGCGCCGTTGAACAGCAGCAGGACCGCTGATCCCGTCATGATCAGCACACAGGCTGCGATCGACGTCCTGACCGGCGTGCTGCGCTTGCCAAGGGACAGATCCGCCAAGCGTGCCAGAATTGCCAGCACACTGCGCGTCGAGCCCAATTGAATGGCAAAGGCTTGCGTTGCACCTGAGCGATGCAACAATTCAATGACCGAAGCCGACATCCCGAGGCCGGTGAAACTGAAGATCGTCGTCGCGAAGGCAATCAGGATAAAAACCCATTTATGCTGCGCAGGCGACAGATCGAGGGGTGGCCGGTCAACCAGCGCCTGACCCTCCTCACGATGTACCAGCGGTTTCGGCAGGGCCAGCAGATGCAAGGGCAGGCAGATGACGATATGGGCCGACGCGGCAATCAGGCAGGTCATCCGCCAGCCGAAAAACTCGGTCAGTTCACTCAGAAGCGGCCAGAAGATCGCGCTGGATAAGCCCGTCATGATCATCAACGTGCCAATGACACGTTTGGAGTCAACGCCTTCACGTTCAACGATGGCAGCGTAAGCACCAGCAGATAATCCAAGCGCCGCGCCAAGTCCCAGAACGAGCCAGGCCAGAAAATAGACCATCACGTCATGCGCCGAAGCCAGGATGACAAGCCCGGTAGACAGACAGATCGAACCGCCTGACAAGACTGGCCCGGCCTTGAACCGGCGCAACCAGGCGCCAACCTGTGGACCGAGAAAGCCGCTGCAAATCAGCGATACAGCCAGCCCGAGGAACGCGATCTCATTGGGAACATGCAGATCACGCGCAATGATCCTGCCAAGCACCCCTAGAAGGTCGCTACTGGTTCCCCACCCGATCAGCTGGGTGATGGCCAGTATCGACACGATCTGGACCCGACGAAGGCGACCATTCATCGGGACTGTTTCCGGCAACGCAAATCAGAACAGGAAATAGCGTTGCGCCATCGGCAGTTCCGTCGCGGGTTCGCAGGTGAGCAACTCACCATCTGCGCGGACCTCGTAGGTCTCCGGGTCAACCTCAATGACCGGCATGGCATCGTTGAGCACCATATCCTTCTTGCCGATCGACCGGCAGTCCTCGACGGGCAAGACCAGCCGGTCCAGGTGATAGCGTGCGACAATACCAGCGTCGATGGCGGCTTTCGATGCGAATGTGACGCTTGAAGCCGTCAGTGACTTGCCAAAAGCGCCGAACATCGGACGGTAATGGACGGGCTGCGGGGTCGGGATTGATGCGTTGGGATCGCCCATCGGAGCGGCTGCAATTGTTCCCATCTTGATCACAAGATCCGGCTTCACGCCGAAAAAGGCTGGCGACCACAGGACAAGATCTGCAAACTTTCCGACTTCCACCGAACCAATATATTTCGACATACCGTGCGCAATCGCCGGGTTGATCGTGACCTTGGCGATATAGCGCTTGACGCGGGTATTGTCGTTGTCCTTGCCCTTGTCTTCGGGCAGGGCACCGCGCTGCACCTTCATCTTGTGGGCGGTTTGCAGCGTCCGGATGATGACCTCGCCGACGCGGCCCATGGCCTGACTGTCCGAGGAAATAATCGACATCGCACCCATGTCATGCAGGATGTCTTCGGCTGCAATGGTTTCGCGGCGGATGCGGCTTTCGGCAAAGGCGACGTCTTCGACAATGGAGGGGTCGAGATGGTGGCAGACCATCAGCATGTCGAGATGTTCGTCGAGTGTGTTGCGGGTATAGGGCCGGGTCGGGTTGGTCGACGACGGGATCACATTGGGCAAGCCCGCGATCTTGATGATATCCGGCGCGTGGCCGCCGCCTGCGCCTTCGGTGTGATAGGCGTGGATGGTGCGACCTTCAAAGGCGTCAATCGTGTCTTCGACAAAGCCGGATTCATTCAGTGTATCCGTGTGCAGGGTCACCTGGACATCGAACCGGTCAGCGACCGTCATGCAGTTGCGGATCGCTTCGGGAGTCGTACCCCAATCCTCATGCAGCTTCAGTCCACAGGCACCCGCCAGGACCTGTTCTTCGAGCGCGGCAGGCAAGGACGCGTTGCCCTTGCCGGTGAAGGCGAGGTTCATCGGGAAGGCTTCTGCAGCCCCCATCATCCGCATCAGATGCCAGGCCCCCGGCGTACAGGTCGTGGCCGACGTACCCGATGACGGTCCTGTACCGCCGCCCAGCATTGTCGTAACGCCGGAATACAGCGCATCGTCGATCTGTTGCGGGGCAATGAAGTGAATATGCGTATCAATGCCGCCAGCGGTCAGGATCTTGCCTTCACCGGCAATCACGTCAGTTCCCGGACCAACGATGATCGTCGTTGCGGGATCATTGTTGCCAAATCCCGCCTGAACGTCGGGGTTTCCGGCCTTGCCGATGGCGACGATCTTGCCGTCCTTGAGACCCACATCCGCCTTGATGATCCCGGTCCTGGCATCAACGATCAGGGCATTGGTGATGACGGTATCCACGGCACCCGCCGCCCGCGTCACCTGGCTCTGCCCCATGCCATCGCGGATCACCTTGCCGCCGCCAAATTTCACTTCCTCGCCATAGGTCGTGAAATCCTTCTCGACTTCGATGATCAGGTCCGTATCCGCCAGACGGACACGATCACCGACAGTCGGGCCGAACATATCGGCATAGGAGGCGCGGGAAATGCGATAGGACATGGAGCTTCCCTTTCAATGGAGGGGCAAATTCAATTGAACTTCCAGAAACTTCGCCATCAATGAGCGTAGTCGTCGAGCATGCGTTTCAGTTCGGTCGTCCGCTCTGTCGTTGTCCTGGCTAGGCACATTCCCCGGACAAAAGGCTCCATTGTGCCACCCTTGAAGGCAAAGCTTGACGCGGCACAATGGGCATCCCGGAACGGAACCCAGGCGCGTTGCGCTGCGATCAGCAGCTTGTCGCCCTCGGGGTCATAGGCCAGAACAGCCTTGCGCGTTGCCGCATATTGCGCGTTCAACGCACGATCTGCCGCCTTGTAGGCTTCATCCGCGCAAATGTTCATGGCTGTCTGGTTCGGCGCTTGCGCGCAATCCTCAGCCCTGGCAATGGATGCCATGCTCACGACAAGCCCGATGCAGCAGATCACGCGCTTCAACACGGCAATCATCCTCACAGCTTGCCCATGACATCGCCCCGGAAGCCATAAACCTCCCGCTTTCCCTGAAAGGGCACAAGCGTGACGCTACGGGTCTGGCCCGGTTCAAACCGAACCGCAGTACCAGCCGGAATATCGAGGCGATGTCCTCGCGCCGTCGCGCGATCAAACTTCAGACCGGGATTGGTCTCGGCAAAATGGTAGTGCGAGCCGACCTGAATGGGTCGGTCGCCGGAGTTTGACACCTCGACTGTCACGGTCGGAAGGCCCGCATTCAGTTCGATGTCTCCAGCGCGTGTGATGATTTCACCCGGAATCATGGTTCGGCCCTCTAGCGAATTGGATGATGAACGGTCACGAGCTTCGTACCATCCGGGAAAGTTGCCTCGACCTGGATGTCGTGGATCATCTCGGCGATGCCCGGCATGCACTGGTCACGACGAATGACATGCGCGCCTGCCTCCATCAGATCAGCGACGGTCCGACCATCGCGCGCCCCTTCGACCACAAAATCTGTAATCAAAGCAATCGCTTCGGGATGATTGAGCTTGACGCCCCGTTCAAGCCGCTTGCGCGCCACGATCGCGGCCATCGCGATCAAAAGCTTGTCCTTTTCGCGCGGTGTCAGATTCATGCGTTCGTCCCTCTGCGATCACTTGCATATCTTTATATGTACCACGGACGCGGCAGATCCCGCCCCCGAAATTCCTGCAACACATGCACCAGATCCCCGCGCAGATCCCGCGCCGAGGTCGATATCATCCGTGCCACGAGCAGCCCGTTCCAGCTGCTTGCCCCGGCTTCCGAGCTTACGGTTTCGAATATGTCGCGCAAGTCCGAAAGCCGCATTTCCGCATCAGGAGCAGCAAGCAAGATTGTGGCCATCGCCGTTGCTCCGGCCCCGGTCGCCGTTCCGGCCATGATCTCGACGGCGTCACCATAGCCGTTCATCTCTGGACGCGATGACCCTACCTTGAAGCTGTCGGCATAAATCAGCTTACCGTTCCGCCGGACGCGCCAGTGGTCTGCCAAAGCGCACTGGCGCACCGTTTCACCCATGGCCGAGCGCCCAAATACGGTCGTTTCCAACATCAAAAGCGCAGCATTTTCAGCCAGATCGACGGAAATCCGCCGCAAGAGTCGGGACCTGTCGAAAAGAATGGTTTCTTGCGGCAACCATTCCGCTTTCGCATCGGCACCTAAAACCAATTGTGTCTCGATGACGCCCGCTGCCTGGTCACTGGCCCGATAGATCCGTTCGGCGGCCTGGCTCGTCGCCGTTGCGCGCGTCCCCGCGCCCCAGTCGACGCGGGATTGCAGGAGATCACCGCCCGTCACACCACCCGCCGTGTTGAGGAAGACCGCAACCGGCTGATCACCATGGGTTTTTGGCAAGCGGATCTTGGCCTGCCCCTCCTGGTAGAGGCGGTCCAGCCGGGTCATACCGTCGTCAAGGCGGAACGTCACTTCAGCCCTGCCGAAGGCGCGCTGCATCGGAGCCGGACGGGCATCGGGTCCATCAACGGACAGCAAATGATCGACTTTCAGTCCTTGCATTCGGAGAAACCCGGTTGAAAACCCGATCAGGCCAGACAGCCAAGCGGCCCGTTCAATCCCTTGGCCACATTGCCGACCCAATGTTCCGCATTGTGGCGGCGAAGATGATCACAGCGCCGCAATTCCCGACAGCCCATTCTTTAGGCAATTGCCACAGAAGCGAGCCCGAAGACTGCATGGGAACTTGCGGCCTTTCACCAAAATCCGTGATCGCGCTCAATAAAGACGCTATCGGATCAACTCTGTCCCTTTGCGCTTGGCCGCAAATCGTCTATTCGAGGAAGAAGCCAAGAGGTGGATCGCCGGTGCCGATGATCAGCGACGAACGTATCAAGAAGCGATCTGCCTCGACCGGTTCAGGGTCCTCGGGCGTCTCCGAAAGCAGGCTTGGGTCCTGGATGAAACGTGTCAAAAACCTCTTTCGTACAATAGCTTGCGTCACTTTTCTTGGCGCGGTGACTGCCCCGGCCATGGCGGAGACCGGTGCCTACATTGTCTTCGATGCCGCATCTGGTGAGATTTTCGCCCGGCATAATGCCGATCAGGCCTGGTATCCGGCCTCCATCACCAAGCTGATGACGGCCTATGTCACCTTCCAGATGATCAAGTCCGGGCGGCTGACCCTGAATTCGCCGGTTGTCATGAGTGCCAGGGCGGCATCCCAGCCGCCGAGCAAGATGGGGTTTCCGGTCGGCACGGTCGTGACGATCGATAACGCCCTGAAAATGATTATGGTGAAGTCTGCCAATGACATGGCCTGGGCCTTGGGTGAATCGGTCGGCGGATCGAAGGATGCGTTCGTCGCGCTGATGAATGACTATGCCCGCCGTATTGGCATGACCGGGACCGTGTGGGACAATCCGAACGGCTTGCCAGATCCCAACCAGATGACGACCGCCCATGACATGGGACTGCTGGCCCGAGCGCTGCTGCGCGAGTTCCCCGAGTATGATTTTTACTACCGGCTACCCGGCATTCAGCTCGGCAATCGAATCATCCGCAACCACAATCACCTGATGGACCATTATCCCGGCACCGATGGCATGAAGACCGGGTATATTTGCGCGTCAGGCTATAACGTGGTTGCATCCGCGACGCGCAATGGTCATCGCATGATTGCCGTCATTCTGGGATCACATGGTGCAAGACCCCGCGCAGAACTTGCCGCAGATCTCTTCAATCATGCCTTTGAACGAGTGACATCGCCGCCGCTCTTTGCATTTGGCGCAACAGCTGAAAATCTGGACCATTACCAGTTCGGACCGGAAGCCGGGCAACCGGTTCGCGATATACACGCTGAGATTTGTGGTGGAAAACGCGATACCGGCTCAGACGAATCGCTGGACGAAACTGCGGAAACTGCTGCCTCTGGCGCGAACAGCAATCATCCCGGAAATCTTGTTCCACCGGGGGCACAACACGTCGCCCGAGCCGAACTGCTGTCACCGCATTTTGACATTGGTCCGCCGGTTAAAGTCTGGCTGGGCGGGGCAGATTCGCTCTCGGCTGGTGGCGCGGCAACTGTCGGAATGCCAGTGCAAGCACCCCAACAACAGCCTGTTCAGACCGCCCCCATCGTATTGGCACCGAAGCGCACAACTGCGGTTCCTGCTGCCCCTCGCGTGCGTGCGCCCGGTGCGATCATGCCTCTGCCTGCGGCAACTGTCGGACCCACCGCCCAACCCGCTCCAGTCCCTGCCCCCGGTGACCAGATTGTCGATCAATCCCCGCCGGTCGCCAAGCCCGAGACCCCGCCTAACCGTCCCGCCAGTCTGGTGCCGCAACCCGAAGGCACGACGGACACGGCTGCGCCAGCCGAGCCGAGAGCCTCGTCAAACGTACGCGCAGCAACCCTGCCGCAGCCACCCGCCACCCGAAAGACCGCTGGCCTGCCGACACCACCTGCGCGGCCTCAGTCGACCGGGGCGTCCGAGGCAAAGTCCCCGGCCAAGCCTGCCAAGCCCAGGAAAAAGCCCGTCAAACCCGATCCGGAGACGTCGCCAAGCCAATGACCGATGGACCTCTGAACCCGATCCCGGTCACCGTGATCACCGGCTTTCTGGGCGCTGGCAAGACAACGCTGCTCAACCGGCTGCTGCCAGACCCGGCGATGGCGGATACCGCTGTTATCATTAACGAATTTGGCGAAATCGGCATTGACCACATGCTGGTTGAACGGGCAGACGACGGGATTGTGGAGCTGTCGTCCGGCTGTCTTTGCTGTACGATCCGGGGTGATCTCGTCGCCACGCTGGAAGATCTCGTCGCGCGCGCCGACGATGGCCGCATCGCCCGTCTGGCGCGGGTGGTGATCGAGACGACCGGGCTCGCGGACCCTGCGCCCATTCTGCACACCATCATGCGCCAGCCCTATCTTCTTCAGCGCTATCGTCTTGATGGTGTTGTGACTTTGGTTGACGCGGTCAATGGCGACGCAACACTGGATGCCCAGCCCGAGGCGGTCAAGCAGGCAGCAATCGCCGATCGGCTGGTGCTGACCAAGACGGACCTCTGTTTAGATCCAGAGCGTCAGGCAACGCTTTCCCGGCTCGTCCTGCGGCTGCATGACCTCAACCCAGGGGCACAGATTCTGGATGCCGCCAACGGCGAGGCAACACCGACAGCCTTGCTGGAAGCAGGGCTCTGGAACCCGGCGGCAAAGCAGATTGATGTCGCACGCTGGCTGGCCGAAGAAGCGCTCAGAGACCGCGAGGCCGAGCGGCACAGGCTGGAAAAGCGATTTGGACTCAATCTGTTGGCGACCGATCAGGCATCAACCGACATTTGTGTTCCGCATGCCCATGGTGCAGGAGTACCGGGACACCTCACGCATGGCGACGATGGTCACCATCACGACCGTAACCGGCATGACGCGCATATCCGCGCCTTTTGCCTGACAACCGACAAGCCGGTTTCCATTGCGACCATCGACCTGTTTATGGAACTACTGCGTTCGGCTCATGGCCCCAAGCTATTGCGAATGAAGGGGATTGTTCAACTGGTTGAAGACGCGGAACGCCCGCTGGTCCTGCACGCCGTTCAACACGTCTTGCATCCACCCGCCCGCCTGCCGCGTTGGCCGGATAGCGATCACCGAACCAGGCTGGTCTTCATCACACGGGATCTTGATGAGGGATTTGTCAGCCGGATGTTCTCGGCATTTATGGGCGAACCGGTGATCGACACCCCGGACCGGGCCGCCGTTGAAGACAATCCGCTCAGCATTTCAGGCTTTTCCGGTCGGTTCACCTGATCTGGCCCGAATGACAAATTCCAGCGTCCGCTCATCGATGCGCTCACTCGACAGGAGGGCATGTCCATCCTCGTGACACATATGCGGAATATCAATCGCCGACATGGGATCGGTCGAAGTCACCCTGATTTCCGCGCCCGCCCCCATCTGCGCCAACGCCTTGCGCGTTCGCAGCACCGGCAACGGACATTTCAAGCCGCGCAAGTCAAGGGTTCGAGATGTCATTGCCGATCTGCCATTTTGATATTTCCAGATCAGGACCTGTCCAAACGTCCTGCCTAAACCGAACTGAAAGCATATTGGCTCTATCATCGCGTAATTTCTGTTTTTGATCAAAGGCCCATCACATGTTTCCGACGCCAAAGCCGCTTCTCGTCCCCAATACCTATGCCTATGAATCCGAGCCGATGGTCAAGCCAACCGGCTTCCGCGAATATGATGCCCGCTGGCTTTTTGGCAAGGAAATCAACCTGATGGGCGTTCAGGCGCTCGGCATGGGGCTTGGCACGCTGCTGGGAGAGCTTGGCAAGCCACGCGAGATCGTCACGGGACATGACTTCCGTGGTTATTCGGCGTCGATCAAGCTGGCGCTGGTGACAGGCCTGATGGCGGCGGGTTGCAAGGTGCACGACATCGGGCTGGCAGTCACGCCGATGGCCTATTTCGCGCAATTTGATCTGGATGTCGTGGCCTGCGCGATGGTGACCGCTTCGCACAACGAGAACGGCTGGACCGGCGTCAAGATGGGTTGTCAGCGGCCCCTGACCTTTGGACCCGATGAAATGGGTCGGCTGAAGGAGATCGTGCTGGCGGCAAAGTTCGATCTCATCAGGGGCGGCTCCTATCAGTTCGTGCCGGGATTTGCCGAGCGCTATATGGCGGATCTCACCAATCGCCCGAAATTGAAGAACAGGATCAAGGCCGTCGTCGCCTGCGGGAATGGCACGGCGGGTGCCTTCGCGCCGAAGGTGCTGGAGGCGCTTGGCGTCGACGTCATCCCGCTTGACGTCGAGCTCGACCATACATTCCCGCGTTACAATCCGAACCCGGAAGACATGGAGATGCTGCACGCGATCCGCGACGAGGTGCTGCGGACGGGAGCCGACGTCGGCCTCGGATTCGATGGCGACGGCGACCGCTGCGGCGTCATCGACAACGAGGGCCACGAGATTTTCGCGGATAAGGTCGGCGTCATGCTGGCCCGCGACATCTCAAGCCTGCAACCGGGCGCAACCTTCGTCGTCGACGTCAAATCAACAGGCCTGTTTGCCAGCGATCCCGTGCTGATCGCCAATGGCGTCAAGACCGACTACTGGAAAACCGGCCATTCCTACATCAAGCGGCGCGTCAATGAGTTGAATGCCGTCGCAGGATTCGAGAAGTCGGGCCATTATTTCTTCAACACGCCGATCGGACGCGGCTATGACGATGGCCTTGTCTCAGCCATCGCCATTCTCGACATGCTCGACCGCAATCCCGCCAAGTCCATGGCCGATCTCAAGAATGCGCTGCCCAAGACATGGGGTTCGCCGACGATGTCGCCGCATTGCGCCGACGAGGTCAAATATGGCGTTGTTGCCAGGGTGATCGAGCGGTTCAAGGAGATCCATGCCAGGGGCGAGCTTGTTGCGGGCCAACCCATCGTCGATCTCGTGACCGTCAATGGCGTCCGGATCACGACAACCGACGGCACCTGGGGACTGGTTCGCGCCTCATCCAATACGCCACAACTCGTCGTCGTCATTGAAAGCCCGGTTTCGGAAGCCCGGCTGCACGAGATGTTCAAGGCGGTCGATGCGGTATTGCGGGAGAACCCGGAGGTCGGGGCGTATAATCAGACGATATGAACACGTTTCGCAGAGCAAACTGAAGCGGGCTTTGGCGGCTGGCTAACCCCTCTCCCGCCCTGTCGGGCACCCTCTCCCACAAGGGGAGAGGGGCTAAAACGCAAGCAATCAGGATAATCGGTTGACGTCTGGTCCCGGCTTACTGAGCGACGTCAGTTCCGTTCCCCCACGATCCTGACGAGATCGGCCATGATATCGGTGAGTTGGAAGTTCTTCGGCGTATAGACAGCCGCGACACCCAAAGCTTTCAGTTGACGTTCGTCTTCGGGCGGGATGATGCCGCCAACCACGACGGGAATATCCTCAAGGCCGGATGCCTTCAGACGAGCCATGACATCGCCGACGAGGGCGAGATGCGAGCCGGACAGGATTGATAGGCCGATCACATGGACGCCTTCCTCCAATGCGGCATTGACGATCTGGGCAGGTGTCAGGCGGATCCCCTCGTAGACGACTTCCATGCCGCAATCGCGGGCGCGGACCGCGATCTGTTCAGCGCCATTCGAATGACCATCGAGACCAGGCTTGCCGACCAGGAATTTCAACCGCCGACCAAGCTTTTTTGAGACTGCTTCGACGGCGGCGCGGACGGCGGCGAGATCCCCGCCGGTATCGCGCTGCGCGCGGCCCACGCCAGTCGGCGCACGATATTCACCGAAGACGGACCGAAGCGCTTCGCCCCATTCGCCTGTCGTCACCCCCGCCTTGGCGGCAGCAATCGAGGGCTCCATGATGTTGCGGCCTTCAGAGGCTGCGGATTTCAGCTGTGCAATGCATTCTGCAACTGCCCTTGCATCACGTGATGCGCGCCATGCATGCAAGCGTTCGATAGCCTCGGCCTCGACATGCTCCGGCACAGTCAGGATCGACCCATCACCACCGGTCAGCGGTGAGGGTTCAGTCTCGCGGAACCGGTTCACGCCGATGACGGTGGAGGCACCGGCCTCGATGCCCTCAAGACGCCTGGTGTTCGATTCCACCAGTTTCTGCTTCATGTAGCTGGATTCAACGGCCGCGATGGCCCCACCCATGGCATCGATACGCGCCAGTTCTTCACGCGCCTCGGCGCAGAGTTCAGAAACCTTGGCTTCGATTTCGTGGCTGCCGTCGAAGATGTCGCCGAATTCCAGCAGATCGGACTCGTAAGCCAGGATCTGCTGCATGCGCAGCGACCATTGCTGATCCCACGGACGCGGCAGACCGAGGGCTTCGTTCCAGGCGGGCAATTGCACGGCACGGGCGCGGGCGTCTTTGGAGAGCGTGACCGCCAGCATTTCGATGAGGATGCGATAGACGTTGTTTTCCGGCTGGCTTTCGGTCAACCCGAGCGAATTCACCTGCACGCCATAGCGGAACCGACGATGTCTCGGGTCCGTCACACCGTAGCGATCCCGGGTGATTTCATCCCAGAGGCGATTGAAGGCGCGCATCTTGCAGATTTCGGTGATGAACCGCATGCCAGCGTTTACGAAGAAAGAGATCCGGCTGACGGCCTCGCCAAATTCTGCTTCGGGCACGGCCTTCGACGCTCGCATGGCATCAAGCACCGCGATAGCGGTCGCGAGCGCAAAGGCGAGTTCCTGCACCGGCGTCGCGCCCGCTTCCTGCAGATGATAGGAACAGACATTCATCGGATTCCACTTCGGCATGGCCGAATAGGTCCAAGCGATGACGTCGTTGGTCAGCCGCAATGAGGGTGCCGGCGGAAAGACATAGGTTCCGCGCGACAGATATTCCTTGATGATGTCGTTCTGGGTCGTGCCCGCGAGTGCGGCACGGTCCGCGCCTTGCTCGTCCGCCGCCGCCACATAGAGCGCCAGCAGCCAGGGTGCCGTCGCATTGATGGTCATCGAGGTATTCATGCGTTCCAGCGGGATGTCCTGAAACAGGGTCCGCATATCGCCGAGATGGGCGACGGGCACGCCTACCTTGCCGACCTCACCGCGCGACAGGGGATGATCGGGATCATATCCGGTCTGGGTCGGCAGATCGAAGGCGACCGAAAGACCGGTCTGTCCCTTCGCCAGGTTCGAGCGATAGAGCGCGTTGGAGGCCGCAGCAGTCGAGTGGCCCGCATAAGTGCGGAAGATCCAGGGCTTGTCTGGCGTAGCGAGCGGCATCAGGCAGTCTCCGGCACAGGGAACGGTAGCTGCTAGCCTTCGCCATCCCTGCCGTTTACGTCAAGAGGCCAGGCATGGGCCAATGGTCTCATTTGGCTCGGACATACCCTGAGGGGCCAGACAATCAGTCAACATGACCAACCATCATCGCGCATGTTGCGCGTGCTCTCACGCTTTCCGGACCAACCGCCGGACAATCGACGCCACGAGAAATAACAGCGTCGCGGTGATGATCGAACCAAACGCATAAATATGCGGCGATTGATACATTGGCGGAATCTTGTGCTGCCGGATGGCCCAATCTGTCAGTTGCAGGCCCAGATAGGCACCGCCTTCGGCGATGATCAACGTCTTGAACAGACCAAAACCACGCTTGCCTAAAATCGCATCTATAGCCCAGGAGGATCCCAAACTGACCACCCCAATCGCCAGCATGAGGAAAGCCCATGATTCCGTCGTCAGATCGTCAAACATTGTTTTCTCGCAACTCTGGAGCACCAATCTTGCACGAAACCGGTTTAAAATCGCTTATTTTGCATGCTTCAATTTTGTGCATGTATTGAGGGAGCATGTGCCGACGCGATGAGCGGTCCAGCCATTCCACACTCAGTCCTTCGCAAAACCGCTCTTTGGTCGAATAGATTCGAGACGGAAAGACTGGCTTAATGCGATGTACCATTGCTGGCGTCGCGCTCTTGACGAATGATCGGTGCTTGCACCGCCAGTAAGGCCGTAAACCAGAGCAATCCGCTTGACGTAAATAACAAGTGCAAATAGTGGCTGATGGACCGGGCTACATCCATCAATCGTCAAGATCGCATCGCGTGTTGAAGGAGAGGAATGATGTCAAACTCAGCACTGCAAACGCCTGCATCAGACATGTCCAGTAAGGCGAAGGACCTTTACGAGATTGGCGAGATCCCGCCACTTGGCCACGTGCCCGCGAAAATGTACGCCTGGGCCATCCGCAAGGAGCGTCACGGCGCGCCGGAAGATGCGATGAAGCTGGAGGTCGTCCCTACCTGGGAGATCGACTCCAACGAAGTGCTCGTGCTCGTCATGGCGGCTGGCGTCAACTACAACGGCGTCTGGGCAGGCCTCGGCAAGCCGATTTCGGTCTTCGATGTCCACAAGCAACCCTATCATATCGCCGGTTCTGATGCGTCGGGGATCGTCTGGAAGGTCGGCTCCAAGGTCAAGGCCTGGAAGGTCGGCGACGAAGTCGTCGTGCATTGCAATCAGGACGACGGTGACGACGCCGAATGCAATGGCGGTGATCCCATGCTGTCGCCCTCCCAGCGTATCTGGGGCTATGAGACGCCGGACGGGTCATTTGCGCAGTTCTGCCGGGTTCAGGCCCGCCAGTTGCTGCCGCGCCCCAAGCACCTGACCTGGGAAGAAAGCGCCTGCTATACGCTGACGCTGGCTACTGCCTATCGGATGTTGTTCGGCCACGAACCGCATGAACTGAAGCCGGGCATGAATGTGCTCGTGTGGGGCGCCTCGGGTGGCCTTGGCGTGTTTGGCATCCAGTTGGCGGCAGCTGCCGGGGCAAATGCGATCGGCGTCATCTCAGATGAGACCAAGCGCGATTACGTCATGAGCCTTGGCGCGCGCGGCGTGATCAATCGCAAGGAGTTCAATTGCTGGGGTCAGTTGCCGAAAGTCGGATCACCGGAATACGACACCTGGTTCGGTGAGGTCCGCAAGTTCGGCAAGGCGATCTGGGACATCACTGGCAAGGGCAACAATGTCGACATGGTGTTCGAGCACCCGGGTGAATCGACGTTCCCGACCTCGACCTTCGTCGTCAAGCGCGGCGGCATGGTAGTTTTCTGCGCCGGAACGACCGGCTTCAACATCACCTTCGACGCCCGCTATGTCTGGATGCACCAGAAGCGCATTCAAGGCTCGCATTTCGCCCATCTGAAGCAGGCCGCTGCTGCCAATCGCTTCGTTCTCGATCGGCGCATCGACCCTTGCATGTCGGAGGTCTTCGGCTGGGACCAGATCCCGGCTGCGCACACCAAGATGTGGAAGAACCAGCACGCCCCCGGCAATATGGCGGTTCTGGTGTCGGCACCCCGCACCGGCCTGCGCACGCTGGAGGATTGTCAGGAGGGGTGAGCAGTCGTTGACTGCAAGTGGTGACCCCTCATCCGCCCTCCGGGCACCTTCTCCCGCAAGGGGAGAAGGCGACACATACGATGCGCTCCCGTCTGACCCTTCTCCCCTTGCGGGAGAAGGTGGCCAAGGGCCGGATGAGGGGTGGACCCAGCCAGAACAGCTAGAGTCTAGTAACCGGATCCAATAGGTCGTTTCGCCTCCCTCATTATTCCTCCCACACGGTTTGACTGGCAATTTTGCGGGATATTCGCCATATAGGAGCGAGATGCTGCCGAGGTGGGCGGCACGGATGAGCTTAAACCATGTCCTCGACTTCGATCCCCTTCATCAAGATGAACGGCCTCGGCAATGATTTTGTCGTGATTGACAGCCGTGCCACGCCGATCCGCCTGAAGGAACACGAGATCGCCCGCATCGGTGATCGCGCAACCGGCATCGGCTTTGACCAGATGATCACGCTCGAGGGATCACCGGCGGGCGCGGACGTATTCATGCGCATCGATAATGCCGACGGCGGGGAAGTCTCGGCCTGCGGCAATGCGACGCGCTGCATCGGCTGGCTGCTGATGCAGGAAAAGGGTTACGAGAAGGCCGTCATCGAGACACGTGCCGGGTTGCTCTATGCCTCCGACGCGGGTGAGCCTGAACTGGTGACCGTCGACATGGGCACGCCGAAGTTCAAGTGGAACGAGATCCCGCTTGCGGAACCCTTCCATGACACCCGCGCCATCGAATTGCAGATCGGGCCGATTGACGCGCCGATCCTGCATTCGCCGTCGGTGGTCAGCATGGGCAATCCGCATGCGATTTTCTGGGTTGACGATGTCGAGGCCTATGATCTCGAACGGATCGGGCCGCTGCTCGAAAATCATCCTATCTTTCCCGAACGCGCCAATATCTCGCTTGCCCATGTCGTTGACCGCGAAACCATCAATCTCAAGGTCTGGGAACGCGGCGTCGGCCTGACGCGGGCCTGCGGAACGGCTGCCTGCGCAGTTGGCGTGGCGGCTGCGCGCACCAAGCGCACCGGGCGACTGACGCGGATCTCGCTGCCGGGCGGCGTATTGACCATCAACTGGCGCGAAGAAGACGATCACGTGATGATGACCGGGCCGGTCGAGACCGAATTCCGGGGCGTGATTGACCGGACAACTCTCACCTGGCGGATCACGGACCGCCCGTCGCAGGGAGCGGCCTGATCGTGGCCGTTGACGTCCTCACTTTTGGTTGCCGGCTGAACACCGTCGAATCCGAGACGATGAAGCGGCACGCCCTGGCGGCAGGGCTTGAGGACGTCATCCTGGTCAATACCTGCGCCGTGACGGGTGAAGCGGTTCGGCAGGCAAAACAGGCCATTCGCCGGGCGCGACGCGAAAACCCCGATGCCAAAATCCTGGTGACAGGTTGCGCCGCGCAGGTGGAACCAGGCACCTTTGGCGACATGGCCGAGGTTGATCTCGTCATCGGCAATGATGCCAAGCTGAAGCCGGAGAGCTATGCGGGACTGGCCGCTGATTTCGGTATCGATGCGACCGAAAAGGTGCGCGTCAACGATATTTTTTCGGTCCGTGAAACCGCCGGGCACATGATCGAGGGGCTTGAGGGTCGCACGCGGGCATTCGTGCAGGTCCAGAACGGCTGCGATCATCGCTGCACCTTCTGTATCATTCCCTATGGTCGCGGCAATTCGCGCTCGGTGCCAACCGGCGACGCAGTCGAGCAGGTCAAGCGACTGGTCGGAAACGGCTATGGTGAAGTGGTGCTGACCGGCGTCGATATCACGTCCTGGGGGCAGGATCTGCCGGGGACGCCGAAGCTGGGACGGCTCGTAGAACGCATTCTGACGCATGTACCGGATCTGAAGCGGCTCCGGATTTCATCGATCGATTCGGTGGAAGCCGACGAACAGCTCATCGAGCAAATCGGCGGGCAACCGCGACTGATGCCGCATTTTCATCTGTCGTTGCAGGCCGGTGACGACATGATCCTCAAGCGGATGAAGCGTCGGCACCTGCGCGACGATGCCATCGCCTTTTGCGAGCGCGTCCGGGCGCTCCGACCAGATGTTGTCTATGGTGCTGACATCATTGCCGGATTTCCGACCGAGACCGAGGAGATGTTCGAGAATTCGCTGCGGCTGGTCGATGACTGCGGATTGACACATCTGCATGTGTTTCCGTTCTCACCGCGTCCTGGCACGCCAGCGGCGCGTATTCCGCCCGTTGCGCCGAAAATCGTCAAGGAGCGCGCCAGCCGGTTGCGCGACAAGGGCGAGGCGAAACTGCGAGCCTATCTGGCCAGCGAAGTCGGCAAGCAGCGGTCTGTTCTCGTTGAAAAGGCCGGGCTCGGCCGAACCGAGCAGTTCACGCTTGTCGAATTGCCCGAAACGCTCACCGTCAAGCCCGGCGACATTGTCATGACGCGGATTACCGGTCATACACATCGCGCCCTCATCGCCGAAACGGTCGTGGGCACGGAGGCGGCCTGAATGAGCGAAACGGAAAAGCCGGGATTTTTCAAGCGGCTGTTTACCGGGAAGTCTGACGCCCACGTTGCCGAGGCAGCCGCCGAGACGGCGAAGCTGTCGTGGTGGCAAAAGCTCAAGACGGGTCTTTCGCGCACATCCTCCCAGTTGACCACCGGCATTGCGGCGCTGCTGACCAAGCGCAAGCTGGATGCCGCGACCCTTGAGGACCTCGAGGATCTGCTGATCCAGGCGGACCTCGGCATGACGACGGCATCAGCCATCGTCGCGACCTTGAAGCGCGAACGGTTCGAGACCGATATTTCGGACGATGAAATCCGCAAGGTGCTGGCGGCAGAGGTCGAAAAAGTGCTTGGCCCGGTGGCGCGTCCGCTTGATATCGGCAGCGATCACCAGCCGCACGTGGTGCTTGTCGTTGGCGTCAACGGAACCGGCAAGACAACGACGATCGGCAAATTATCGGCCAAGCTGACACGTGAAGGCCGCTCCGTGATGCTGGCGGCGGGCGATACGTTCCGCGCAGCAGCCATTGAGCAGCTGAAGATCTGGGGTGGTCGTGTCGGTGCGCCGGTCGTTGCGGGCGAGCAGGGTGCCGACGCCTCGGGGCTGGCATTCGAAGCGATGCGGCAGGCAAAGGACGCAGGTACCGAAATCCTGATCATCGATACCGCTGGCCGCCTGCAGAACAAGGCCGAACTGATGGCGGAACTGGAAAAGGTCATCCGCGTCATCAAGAAGCAGGACCCGACCGCGCCGCATACGGTGCTGTTGACGCTCGACGCAACAACTGGCCAGAACGCGCTCAATCAGGTCGAGATCTTCGGCCGGGTTGCTGGCGTCACCGGCCTCGTGATGACCAAGCTCGACGGGACAGCCCGCGGCGGCATCCTTGTCGCCATTGCCGCCAAGTTCGGCCTGCCCGTCCATTTCATCGGTGTCGGCGAAGGTATCGATGATCTCGAACCCTTCGAAGCCAGCGATTTTGCCAAGGCGATCGCCGGGATCGGGGAGTAAGACACGCGGTCCCTGCGTCAGAAATCGCAGGCGATTCCCTTGATTTCCCAGTCGCCGTAGCGAACGGGCTCGGGACCACCACGACCTTGCAATTCCTTGGGCAAGGCGGCTTCCGCAGCGGCAAGCCTGCGGCGTTCCTCGGCTTCCTTCAGTGCCCGTTGGGCAGCCGGCGGCAGATCCTCAAAGCGCGGACGGGCCGGTTGTTCGGGGGCGACAGCAGCAGCGGAATCATCGGTCGTCATGAACTGGTCCTCAAATGAGAAACGTTGTTGCGTCTGCGACAATGACCAAGCGATCTCAGCCTTATAGATCACTGGTCAACGTTATAAAGCCTCAGGTCCATGGCCAGTCACCCACCTCTCCCCCCTCAAGGGGGGAGAGGACGAAAGTTGCCGGGGTCAGCGCCCCCAGGCATCTTCTCCCCCATTGAACGGCGTGAGACAAAGAAGGGGCACCAAAAGGAACGACGACCGGACTAAGCTGGCGTGTCATGCCGGTGAATGAACCTGACTTCAAGAGATACATATAGAACGCTTCGGCCTGTTCGTGTATCCCTCGCGCCTTGCCTTAGCCGAAAGACCGTGATGCCCCAGCCACCAAAGCCACCCCAGACCCGCAATCGCCCGCACGCCGATACAGCCGGCATCCCGTCGCGCACCCATCGCGTGCCTGGCCTGGCGACGCGTCGCATGGCGGTTGATGTTATCGCCAGCGTGCTGGAAAAGGGTCGCCCGCTCGACCACGAACTGGATGCGCGAGCACAGACGCCTGCGTTCCGCGATCTGGAAGCCAAGGATCGTGGCCTCATGCGGGCCATCGTCGGCATGACATTGCGCCGTCTGGGCGAGATCGATGATGTGCTGGATGAGCTGATGGCGCGTCCCCTGCCGGAGAAGGCGGCGCGCATCCGCCATATCCTGCGGGTCGGTGCGGCCCAGCTGCTCTTTCTCGACGTGCCGGATCATGCGGCTGTGTCGATTGCCGTCGAGCTCGCCGACATGGATCGCATCGCGCGTGGCTGGAAGGGTCTGGTCAACGGGGTGCTGCGAACCCTGGCACGCGCACGCGACGAGATCCTCGAGGGCCGTGACCCGGCAATCCTAAACACGCCGGACTGGCTCTGGCAGCGCTGGGTGTCTGCCTATGGCGAGGACACGGCGCGGGCCATCGCCAATGCGCATCTGGTCGAACCATATCTCGACATTTCCGTCAAATCCGATCCGGGGCATTGGGCGGCAGAACTCGGCGGACTGTTGTTGCCGACCGGGTCAATCCGCCTGGAAGGTGCAGGCGCGGTGGAAAAACTGCCCGGCTTCACCGAGGGTGCCTGGTGGGTGCAGGACACGGCGGCCAGCCTGCCGGTGAAATTGCTCGGAAATGTCGCGGGACAGGATGTGGCGGATCTCTGCGCTGCGCCGGGCGGCAAGACGGCAGCACTCGCCTCTGGCGGGGCCCATGTGACGGCGGTCGATATTTCGCCGGACCGCCTGAAGCGGATGGCCGGAAATCTGGCGCGCCTTAAGCTGAAATCAGTCGAAACCGTTGCTGCCGACCTCACCAAATGGGAACCAGGCAAGCAATTTGATGCCGTCCTCCTCGATGCGCCCTGTTCGGCGACCGGAACCATCCGCCGCCACCCGGATGTGGCGCTCGCCAAATCGCCGGAGCTGATCGCGGATCTGGCGCGTTTGCAGGCCCAATTACTCGATCGCGTGACGGACTGGGTCAAGCCCGGCGGCAAGTTGATCTTCTGCACCTGCAGCCTTGAACCGGAAGAGGGCGAATTGCAGGCCAGCGCATTTCTGGCCCGGCATCCGGATTTTCGACTCGTGCCAGTCACGGCCAATGAAATTGGTGGCCTTGGTGCTGCGTTGACCCCGGACGGAATGATCCGGACACTTCCGTGCCTGCTGCCACATGAGGACGCGAGACTTGGCGGGCTGGACGGGTTTTTTATCGCCCGTTTTGAACGCGTGTAGCGATTTTTGTCAGGTCATTTACAGACACTTTACCATACGTGTGGCTCACTCAATCCTTGATCAATCCGCTGATTGCGTTTGAGTGAGCCATGCGTAGCGTCATCCAGAGACCTGCCAGTCGTCTTTTCGACCGAATCCGGCCACCCTCTGACGGCTTCAAAAGCCTTTTGCGGACAAGTGTCGGATTCTGCGCGCCATTTTTGGATTTTGGGCGGCCCACGCTGGCGAATGCTGTCGAGAGCGCGACGCGCGGACTGGCATCCCTCGGTCGCCGTTTGATCGAACCACTGGACCCCGTTGCCGACACTATCCAGATCAGGATCACCCGGTTCGGGCGGGTTGATGCCGGAACGGCGCTCGATCTTTACGCCGGGACGTTCACGCTTGCCGGCAGCACGGTGCGGGCACAGGGACGCCTGATCTTTGAACAGCCGATGCCGAGCCGCGCTTTCACGCGGAAGCTGCATGGTTTTGCCTGGTTCGAAGCATTCGCCGAGACAGACGCGCCGCTCGCGCGCCTCAATGCGGCGGCGCTGCTGGCTGACTGGCTTCAGCGCGGAGAAAACCATGCCTATCCGCCAGACGCCTTCGAGCCGTCGGTCATCGCCGAGCGTGTGATGTCCTGGCTTGTCCATGCGGACTGGTTGATGCGCGTATTGCCGCATCCGGTGCGCGCTGGCCTCCTCACAGCCTTCACGCGGGATGTCCGGTTGTTGCGCCGGAGCAAGCCGCAGCGCGGGATCGAAGCCATCCGTGTCGCCGTCAGCCTCATCGCGGCAGCGATCGCCGTGCCCGCTTTCCGCAGCATGCTGCCCATGGCCTCAAAGCGGCTGGACAAGGAACTCAGGTGCCAGGTCCTGCCGGACGGCGGGCATATCAGCCGCTGCCCCAGCGAAATCGTCGCGCTCTTGGCAGAAATCCTGCCATTGCGGGATGCTCTGATCCATGCAGGTGTCCCGGCCTCGACGACCATGATGAACGCCATCGACCGCATGTTGCCGATGGTCCGCTACTTTCTGGGCGCAGACGGCACGCTGGCGCAATTCAACGGGACGGAGCCGGAGGCACCGGATCTGCTGGCGGCAGTCCTGTCCGCCGATGATGCAGGCGGATCGCCGCACGGGAATGCGGCTCACTCCGGGTACCAGCGCCTCAACGCCGGTTCGACCATCGTGATACTGGATAGCGGGATGCCGCCCCCCTACGACTTCAGGCAGGTCGCGCACGCAGGCACGCTGTCGTTCGAGCTTTGCAGCGGGGCAAACCGTTTTGTCATCAATTGCGGGACGACGCCAAATGCGCGACCCGAATGGCGCGCGGCAGCCCGTGCCACGGCTGCGCATTCGACATTGATCCTGGCTGGAAAATCATCGGCGAACCCTATCGAAACTGGCAGTCTGGCGCTTCTGTTCGGCAAGACGCTCGTGGGTGGTCCGCGCCAGGTTCTGGTGGATCGTCGTGAACATGCAGGTGTGATTGCGGTCGTCGCCAGCCATGACGGCTATGCGCGGACCCACAACCTGATCCACGAACGGACGCTCAGGATGGCTGCCAACGGTGGCAGACTGGATGGCCGCGATCTCCTGATGCCTGCCGAGGATAGTGGCGTGCAAGGGATTGACTTTGTTGCACGATTTCATCTTGGCCCGTTGATCGAGCCTGTCCTGTTGACAAGCGGCGTCGTCATGCTGATTGCCCCAGACGGTGAAGCCTGGGAGTTTCATGCCGAAGATAGGGTGCCAGAGCTGGAAGCATCCGTTTGTCTTTCTGATACGCGCGGCCCGATTCCCACGCGCCAGATTGTCCTGACCGGATCCCTGCCGGAAACAACCGAATTACGCTGGAGCCTCGTGCAACGGCGCGGGCCAGTTCAGGGCGAGACCAGACCAGCTCATTGAGCCTTTCGCTTTCCACCCGGCACCAGACATGCTATCGCGCGGCACTCGAACAACAGGTCAGACAGTGTTGAGGCCCGCCGATGTCGATTTCATCCAAGCATATTCCCGCCCCTGATCACGTGAAGATCAGACGCGCACTCCTGTCCGTCTATGACAAGACGGGGCTGGTGGAATTTGCGAGCGCCCTCGTGCGGCACGGTGTCGAACTGCTTTCGACCGGTGGCACGGCGAGTGCCCTGAAGGCGGCGGGTCTGGCCGTCATTGATGTCTCGGATGTGACGGGCTTTCCTGAAATTCTCGACGGACGGGTCAAGACCTTGCACCCCGGCGTGCACGGTGGACTTCTGGCGATCCGGGGCGACGAAAGCCATTTGGCAGCGCTGAAGGCGCATTCCATAGGCGCGATCGACCTGCTGGTCTCCAATCTCTACCCGTTCGAGCAGACGGTTGCCAGCGGCGCCGATGAAGCAACGATCGTGGAGAATATCGACATCGGCGGGCCAGCCATGATCCGGGCGGCGTCTAAAAATCATGCTTATGTCACTGTCGTCGTCGATCCCGCCGATTACGCCCTCGTACTCAAGGAGATGCAGACCCACGCCGGGGCCACAACGCTTGCAACGCGCAAGTCCCTGTGCCTGAAGGCGTTCGGCCGGACCTCGACCTATGATGCCGCGATCTCGAACTGGATGGCAGAGCAGTTCGGCGAGATAACCCCCTCCTATCGCGCCGTTGGCGGGCCGCTGATCCAGTCGATGCGCTATGGCGAGAACCCGCATCAGAATGCCGCGCTTTACCGGTCGGGCCAGCCGCGCTTCGGCGTCACGACGGCAACACAGGTCCAGGGCAAGGAACTCTCCTACAACAACATCAATGATACCGACGCCGCCTATGAGCTTGTCGCGGAGTTTGATCCAAAGCGGACGGCAGCTGTCGCGATCATCAAGCATGCCAACCCCTGCGGCGTGGCAGAAGGCGCAACCCTGAAGGACGCCTACCTGAAGGCGCTCGCCTGCGATCCGGTTTCAGCATTTGGCGGAATTGTCGCTCTCAACCAGACACTTGATGCCGACGCAGCGGAAGAGATCGTCAAGATCTTCACCGAAGTCATCATCGCGCCAGATGCCACACCGGAGGCCCGAGCCATTGTCGGCGCGAAGAAGAACCTGCGCCTTCTCGTCGCCGGTGGCTTGCCGGAACCTTCCACCCAGGAAATCACGGCGAAATCCGTCGCTGGCGGCCTTCTGGTTCAGACCCGCGACTTCGGGACGGTTGACGCGCTGGACTTACAGACGGTGACAAAGCGACAACCCTCGCGCGCCGAAGAGCTTGACCTCGAATTTGCGTTCCGGATCGTCAAGCACGTGAAATCGAACGCCATCGTGTTTGTGAAGAACCGGGCAACGGTCGGCATAGGTGCGGGGCAGATGAGCCGCGTTGATTCGGCGATCACCGCCGCCCGCAAGGCGGCTGACGCGGCCAAGGCAGCCGGATTGAGCGAAAGCCTGACTGTCGGGTCAGTCGCGGCCTCGGATGCCTTCTTCCCCTTCGCGGACGGATTGGAAGCGCTTGTTGCCGCCGGGGCAACGGCGGTCATCCAGCCGGGCGGCTCCATGCGTGACGACGAAGTCATCGCAGCCGCGGATTCAGCTGACCTGGCCATGGTCTTCACCAAGATGCGCCATTTCCGGCACTGATCAAGCGCTACCCCTGGCCATCAAGCCTTGGGTGACGAGCGTATCCGTGCGAGCAAGCCGCCGATATCAGGTGCTGGCTTTGCTGGTTCGTTGACCGGTTCAACACGGGCGTCGTCGCGTTCGTCGTCAGACGCCTCGATCTCACCAGACTCCTGATCGGCAGCGAGCGTCTCGGGGCCACCAAAATCGTCGTCACTGTCCAGGTCTGACAGGACTGTGTCAGGTTCGTCGCCAAGCGCCTCAGCGTGATGCGGGTCGGCGTCCGGATCCACACCGGCAACCTCCGCCGCCACCGACGCATCGGAGGTAATCGGCTCGGACATCAGAATTTCGCTCTCGGTCAGGTTTTTCAGACCGCCGACGATCCACATGCCGATCTGGCCGCGTTCGGCCTCGGACAGGTTGAGATCTTCGCTGGCGCAGAGATAGAGCACCTGACGACGGAACCCCTTGGCGAGCGTCGCCGGCGTATCAACGTCGACAAAGGCGTGGCCGCTCAGCATCAACCCCTTGATGACAAAAGCCACATGCTGCGGCTTGAGCCTGAGCCCCGCGTCACTCAGGCGGCGAATGACCGTGTTGATGGTCCGATTGAAACTGAAACCGTTTTCGCGAACTTCCGCCGCAATTGTCCGGAACAGGGCCGCATAGATTTCGCTGGCAAACATCGGCACATTCGTGGCGGCATTGACACGTCGGGCGAGCGGCGCCAACTCCGGAGCGATCCTGATGGGTCGTCCCAGATGATCGATGAGCGGGGTGCTGTCGACAGGCTCATTTATGGCTGGTCTGATCGGCGGTTGGCGTTGTTCAGACGTCCGACTGCGATCCGTCCGACGATCCGGGGCTAGATCGGGACCGCGATCCTGTGGCCGCTCCGGCGCACGGTCATGGCTGCGCTCGACTGGTCGAGTGGACGATATGCGCGGGGCAGGGGTGGGAAGAGGCGCAGATGCCGCGACGATCGGCGGATTGGCCGCAGGGGCAAGCGCGCCGTTGCCATCCTCATATTCGGACTCGGTGCTGGTCAGGTCAATCAGCCGTTCCTCGGTGATCATGCCATCGCACAGCGATTTATAGGCCGCAGCCGTCACAGCATTGGAATAAATGATGCTTGAGCGATCATAGGCGCGCAGCCGCAACAGCACGGGCGTGAAATCGGCATCGCCCGACAGGATGATGAACTCGTCGAACCGGGTCTCATGCTTCAGGGCATCGAGCATGTCGACAACCATGTAGATGTCGGCCGAATTCTTGCCACGACCGGTCAGGGGCGGACAATCGACGATCTGGAAGCCCGAGCGCGTGAAATAGCTGCGGAAATAGCGCATGACAGCCGGATTCGCATAGCAGCGACGCATCAGGATACGGCGGCGACCCTCGTGCGGTGCGCCCGGCATGTTCTCGATCAACGCACCCGATTCGATTGCATCCAGCCAGCGTCGCGGATCATCGGCAAAGCTTTTCGCAGCAGCCTTGTCGGCGCTTTGCAGGGAGAAAAAGACATTGTCGAAATCAACAAAGAGAACTGAACGGATCACATCTGTCATCAAGGTTTCTCAAGTTTTCTGGTTGCGATTGAACACTCATAAAGGGGTCGTACAATTTCTAAAGTCGTCAATCTTTGCTTTGTATTTGGTTACTTATCTAAAACTGATATTCGACGTCCAACGACATACTGGGTCCGATAATGTTTGGTTGCTGTCGTTTGACACCAGGATGTAACGGCTTGCGAAGCAACAGGATAATTTGTAGGCCCTCTGTGGAAATAGACAAGTGCATCAGCGGCCCGCCGCATGAACATATGCCCTGCTTTATTGACCAGCAGTCATCACGACCGAAAACCCATGCCACTCCGGCTCGACGCCAAGAAGGCCTCATCGATGCGCAACAGCAAGACCACGGCGACCCTCATCGGACTGACGGCTATCGGCATGTGGTCGCTGCTCGGCCTGATGGGCGCAGCGACAGGCAAGATGCCGCCGTTCCTGCTGAACGCACTCGCCTTCGGGTTGTCGGGCTTAGCAGCGATTATCACCCTTGCGATGCGCGGTCAGCTTGCCAGCCTCAGGCAACCGGTCATTGTCTGGATCGTCGGCGTCGGCGGATTGTTCGGATTTCATTTCTTCTATTTCACGTCGTTGAAAACGGCCCCGCCGGTCGAGGCAAACCTGATCAACTATACGTGGCCGCTCCTGATCGTTCTGTTTTCCGGCCTGTTACCCGGTGAAAAACTTCGGGCACATCACATCATCGGGACGGTTCTGGGTCTGGCAGGTGCGGCGCTGATCGTCACCAAGGGCCGCAGTTTGACCATTGCACCGGAACATCTGCTTGGATATGGCGCGGCCATCCTCTCGGCGCTGATCTGGTCAACCTATTCGGTCATTTCCAGACGACTGGCAGACGTGCCAACGGCGGCTGTCGCCGGGTTTTGTCTCGCCACGGCCATCCTGTCGGGACTGTGTCATGCGCTGCTTGAACCGGCGATCTGGCCTGTCGACGCGACGCAATGGATAGCAGTCGTCGGATTGGGCGCGCTGCCGCTTGGGGCTGCCTTTTTCGTCTGGGATTACGGCGTGAAACGAGGTGACATCCAGATCCTGGGAGCGGCAAGCTATCTCTCGCCACTGCTCTCCACCCTGTTCCTGATCCTCGCCGGTTATGGGCAATTTGAATGGGCGATCGGTGGCGCGGCGTTGCTGATCACGGCCGGTGCCCTGATTGCCTCCAAGGATCTGTTCCTGAAACCGAAGGTCGTGACGACTGCGCCCTAGCCAGTCACGTCTGACCGGGTGCCCAGCCTTCTGGGGCCAGTTCGAATCCCTCAAAGCGGAAACCGGGCGCAACCGTACAGCCAACCAGCGTCCAGGCACCAAGACTGGCCGCACTTTGCCAGTATCCCCAGGGAACTATCCCCTGCGGACGCTCTCCTGCGGCGAGATCCCGCCCCAGAACCATCGACCTCGGCTCATCGCTGTCGGTCGCTGCCAGCGACAAGTGCAACGGACTGCCGGCGTGCCAGTGCCAGATTTCAACGGCATCGACCCGGTGCCAGTGCGACACCTGACCCGCCACCAACAGGAAATAGATCGCCGTCGATGCCGACCGACCTTCACCGGTTGCGGGATCGGTGAGCATCTGCGGGTCACGCCAGGTCTCGACATACCAGCCGCCCTCAGGATGCGGCTGCATCCCAAGCAGCTCGATGATGGCATCCGGCGTCAGATCGGACATCTCAACCCCGGAAGTCGTTCTTCATCTGGCGCAGCTTGGCAAAAACGGCGAGATCACTTTCGCCCGCCATGCCAATCGCTGCCTTCACCTCGGGAGCGGTCGCACGCAGGAACGGATTGGTCGCGCGTTCCTCGCGGATCGTCGTCGGCAGCGTAGGTTTGCCACCGGCTCGCAAGTCCTGGATATGGGTCATGCGTTGCAACAGGTGGGCATTGTCCTGATCGACAGACATCGCAAAGCGGCCATTGGCCAGCGTATATTCATGACCGCAATAGACGATGGTCTCAGGCGCGAGGCTGGCGAGCTTGAGGAGGGAGGACCACATCTGCTCGGCGGTGCCTTCGATGATGCGTCCGGAGCCCAGCGCAAACAGCGTATCACCTGCGAAAACAACCGGGTGCGATTGAATGACATAGGCGATATGGCCGAGCGTGTGGCCGGGTGTATCGATGATATCGACCTTGTGTCCTGCGAATTCCAGATGATCGCCTTCCGAGACCAGCACGTCGAGATTGGCAATCTTGTGGGCTTCAGCACGCGGACCGACGATGCGCGGCTTGAAGGCGGCCTTCAGACCAGCAACGCCGTCGACATGATCGGCATGGTGGTGCGTGATGAAAATATCGGTCAGATGCCAGCCGGTTTCCGTCAGCGCGGCCTGGACGGCAGCCTCTTCCGGCGCATCAATGGCGACTGTCGAGCCGGTGGCCGGATCATGCACCAGAACGCCGAAGTTATCGGAAAGACACGGGAATTGGTGAATCTGAAGTGCGCTCATAGGTCCTCGCTTCAATCGGCTTGCATCGGCACAGGCAGGCCGCGACATTCTCTTTGCAATTGCCTAACACCGTTAGGCTATAGTCGCCAGTCACAGGATGCGTATGACAGAAGCGCTTGACGCGCCTTGACCCAGAGCTGGACACCTGCATGAACCTTGATGTCGTCGATCTCAGGAATTTCTACGGCGAGCCGCTCGGACGTATCGTGCGCATGTTGCTCAGGCGGCGATTGCGGGCGATGTGGCCGCAGGTGGCCGGGGATCGACTGGCCGGGATCGGCTATGCCACCCCCTACCTGCGCCCCTTTCGCAACGAGGCCGAGCGGGTGTTCGGGCTGATGCCTGCACGACAAGGCGTCGTCAATTGGCCCGCCGAGGGACCATCGGCAACGGCGCTCGTGGACGACACGAACTTGCCGCTACCGACCTCGTCCATCGACCGCGTGTTGCTCGTGCACCTGCTGGAAATGGTCGACAATCCCGCTGAAACGCTGCGCGAAATCTGGCGAGTCATGGCACCGGGCGGGCGGCTGATCGCCGTCGTCCCGAACCGGACCGGTGTCTGGGCGCGGGTGGAATCAACGCCATTCGGTGTCGGTCGTCCCTTTTCACGCGGCCAGCTCGATAAATTGCTGAAGGAATCGCTGTTTTCGCCGATCGACTGGCAGGGCGCGCTCTACACGGCCCCCCTGTCACGCCGCTTCCTCATCAAATCCGCGCCCGCATTTGAGCGCATCGGCGGAACCCTCTGGCCTGCGCTCTCTGGCGTCACCATCGTCGAGGCAACCAAGCAGCTCTACCACGGCCTTCCCGCCATCAGCCGAACGCGCCGGATGCCAGTGTTCGCACCGGTTCTGGTGCCGGGTCTCAACCGGAAGACGCCGGATGAGACAACCGACCCTTGAGCACAAACACAGCCTGTTCGCCGAACAGGTTCCAGAACCACCAGGGGGCATTCAGCCACATCTTCTGACCCCAGGCGTTCAGCGCCATGGCCTTTTCCATTTCGGCGTTCACATCCGGTTCCTTGGTCAGCTCGATAAAGTCGCGGATCGTGCAGAAATGGATGTTGGGCGTGTCGTACCAACTGTATGACAGGAACTTGCTGACGGGCATTCGACCCCGGAACAGGATCTGCAGGCGGAAGCCGTAATGGCCGAAATTGGGCAGCGAAATGATCACCCGTCGGCCGATGCGCAGCAGGTGCTTGATCACTTCCTTCGGCGCCTGCGTCGCTTGCAGCGTCTGGCTCAGGATCACATAATCGAAGCTCTGGTCGGTGTAATAGACGAGGTCGCGGTCAGCGTCGCCCTGGATGACGGATAGCCCGCGCGCCACGCAGCCATTGACGCCCTTCTGGCTCAGCTCGATGCCCCGCCCGTCAACGCCCCGGGTTTCCGCCAGCAATTGCAGCAGCTCGCCATTGCCGCAGCCAACGTCGAGCACGCGACTGCCCGGCTCGACCAGTTGCGCAATGACTTCCAGATCGACGCGCGTGTTGCTGTCAGAAGCAGGATGGATGGTTAGTCTTGGATCAGCCGCTACCGTCATGGCGTCGCCCCCAGTCCACGTGCCCGCGCGGCGGAATTGATGAAACCGCGCGCAATCGCCAGCATTTCCGGCTCATCAAGCAGGAACGCATCGTGGCCGAAATCCGAGACGATCTCGGAGAAGGACACGCTCGCGCCCGCCGCATTCAGGGCATGGACGACTTCGCGCGACTGGACGGTGGGAAACAGCCAGTCGGACGTGAAGGACATCACGCAAAAGCGGGTTTTCGTGCCCGCAAAGGCTTTGGCCAGCACGCCGCCATGCTCCGCCGCGAGATCAAAATAATCCATGGCGCGCGTCACGTAGAGGTAGGAATTGGCGTCAAACCGATCGACGAAGCTGGTGCCCTGATGGCGCAGGTAGCTCTCGATCTGGAAATCGCTGTCAAAGCCAAAGGTGATCGCCTCGCGGTCCTGGAGACGACGACCGAATTTCTGGTGCAGCGAGAGTTCGGACATATAGGTGATATGGGCAGCCATGCGGGCGACGGCGAGACCCTTTTTCGGCGAGATGCCAGCCTCGTCATAGCGTCCACCGCGCCAGTCGGGATCTGCCATGACAGCCTGACGCCCGACCTCATGAAAGGCAATATTCTGAGAGGAGTGGCGCGCACCCGTCGCAATCGGCATGGCGGCGAACACCTTGTCCGGCCAATGGGCAGCCCAGTCGAGCACCTGCATGCCGCCCATCGACCCGCCGATGACGAGAAACAGCTGCTTGATGCCGAGATGATCGACCAGCGCGACCTGGCTGCGCACCATGTCCGGGATCGTCACAACCGGAAAATCAAGCCCATAGACCCGACCCGTGGCGGGATTGATCGATGCCGGACCCGTTGTACCCAGGCAGCCGCCGAGCACATTGGCGCAAATGACGAAGAACCGGTCGGTATCAATCGGTTTGCCGGGGCCAACCATCAGGTTCCACCAGCCAGGCTTGGCCGTGACCGGATGGGTATTGTGAACATGTTGGTCACCGGTCAAGGCATGACAGATCAGGACAGCGTTCGACTTGTCAGCGTTCAGGGTTCCATAGGTCTGATAGGCGATCTGCCAGTGGTCGAGCACATCGCCGCAATCCAGCATCAGGGCGCGATCAGGACCAAAGCGTTCGACGCGACTTGAGGGTGTTTCGGCCTCACGTCGGCGCGCCAGTTCCAGCGCGTCATCGACCTGATCCGGGTTGGTTGTTCCAGTCATGTCCGAAGTCTTTTCCCGGGAGCGCGATCGTCTCAAAACAAAACCCGGCCTGCTTCTCAGCAAAGACCGGGTGCGCTCGACCCCGGCCTTTTTAGCGCTTTGTTTAACGTGGCGGCAAGCCGACCGGCTCAAATGACCACAACGGCAGAGATACGCTCTTTCCGTTTTGAGTCAAGTGTCGACACGCAAAACCGTTCATGCCGCAATTCTTGCGGTCAGAAGAACAGAACCTTTTGCAATTTGCTGTGTTGATGGTCTATCTAGCGAAAGCTTCACGATCGGGAAATGATATTGGCCATGAGCACATCCCTAGCAAGTCGTCCTGTTCCGCGTCCCGGCATTCTTGAGATCGCGCCTTACGTCGGTGGCAAATCGACGGCAAAGGGCGGCGGCAAGGTCTACAAGCTGTCGTCCAATGAATCGCCGCTCGGGGCCAATCCGAAGGCGGTTGCGGCAGCCAATGCCATCTCCAGCCAGCTCGAACTTTATCCTGATGGCGGCGCGACTGCCTTGCGCGAGGCCATCGGCAAGGCTTACGGCCTGTCACCGGATCGCATCGTGTGCGGTTGCGGCTCTGATGAACTGCTGCATCTGCTCGCAATGGGGTATCTTGGCGCGGGGGACGAAGGCCTCTATTCGCAATACGGCTTCCTCGTCTATCCGATTGCGATCAAGAGCTTCGGCGCCACGCCCGTGGTCGCGCCCGAGGTCAATTACACGGTTGATGTCGATGCAATGATTGCGCGCATCACGCCGAAGACCCGCATCGTGTTTCTGGCCAATCCGAGCAATCCCACCGGCACCTATCTGCCATTTGACGAGGTGAAGCGGCTGCACAAGGCGCTTCCGTCGAATGTCCTTCTCGTTCTGGATGCGGCCTATGCGGAATATGTGCGCAACAATGATTACGAGAGCGGGATCGAACTGGTCTCGACATCCGATAACGTCGTGATGACGCGGACGTTCTCAAAGATTCACGGGTTGGCCAATCTGCGCATCGGCTGGATGTACGGACCCGATCACGTCGTCGATGTGCTCAACCGGATCCGGGGACCGTTCAATCTGGCAGGTGCGGGTCTGGCAGCGGGTGTCGCTTCGATCGAGGATCGTGAGTTCATCAGCAAGGCCGCCGACTACAACGAGGAATGGCTGCCCAAGCTGTCGGATGCCATCCGGGCAACGGGCCTCGACGTCACGCCATCGGTCTGCAACTTCATCCTGATCCATTTCCCCGATGTGGACGGCAAGCGTGCCATCGATGCCGATGCCTTCCTGCAGGACAGGGGCATTATCGTGCGACGTCTCGAGGCCTATGGTCTGAACAATTCGTTGCGGATGACAATCGGGACACCAGAGGCCAATCTGGCCACCATCGCTGCCTTACGTGAGTTCATGAAATGACAGCCGGGACTACGCCGATTTTCGGCAAGATCGCATTTATTGGCATTGGGCTGATCGGCGGATCGATCGCCAGGGTCGTCAGACGAGACGGGATTGCAGGCGAGATCGCGATTTCGACCCGGCGGGTTGAGACGTTGAATCGCGCGCGGGAACTTGGTCTCGGCGATACCTACTCACTCGATCCCGCCGAGGCCGTGCGTGATGCGGATTGTGTCATCCTCTGCGCGCCCGTCGGATCATCAGGCGCGATCGCCGAGGCCATCGCACCTGCCTTGAAGCAGGGGGCCATTGTCTCGGACGTCGGCTCGGTCAAGGGCGATGTCGTCCGGCAGATGCAGCCCCATATTCCGGCAGGTGTGCATTTCATCCCGGCGCACCCGGTCGCCGGCACCGAGCAATCCGGTCCCGACGCGGGCTTCCCTGATCTCTTCAAGGGGCGCTGGTGCATCATCACGCCGCCCGAAGGCGCGGATGAAGCCGCAACAGCCAGGATGGTCGCATTCTGGCAGGCGTGCGGGTCAAAGATCGAGGTCATGACCCCCGAGCATCACGACATGGTGCTGGCAATCACGAGCCATATTCCGCATCTCATCGCCTATAATATCGTCGGCACGGCAGCCCATCTGGAAGAGGTGACTGCCTCGGAAGTCATCAAGTTTTCCGCAGGTGGTTTCCGCGACTTCACCCGTATCGCCGCATCAGATCCAACCATGTGGCGGGACGTGTTTCTGCATAACAAGGAAGCCGTCATCGAAATGTTAGGGCGGTTCATCGAGGACCTCTTCGCGCTGCAACGTGCGATCCGGTTCGGCGAGGGTGACGAATTGTTCGATCTCTTCACCCGGACCCGAGCGATCCGGCGGTCGATCATCGATGTCGGCCAAGATACGGATGCGCCAGACTTCGGCCGCCAGAAGGCCTGACATCGCAGCCAATCGGATGTTGCCTTTTTCATAAGCATGCTTATAATAAGCTTATGAATAATGAGGCCGTTACGCACGTCAGCACCGACCCAAGGCTTGAGTCGCTCAAGCATATGAATGACGTTTCACGTCTGGTGAGGACCTATATAGACATGCGCGCCCGCGCGATCGGGACGACGCGTGCGCAATGGGCGCTGATGTCGCGTCTCGCCCGTCAACCGGGACTGACGCAAGCTGAACTGGCTGAAATCCTTGAGATCCAGCCAATTTCCCTGACGCGTCTCGTTGATCGTCTGGCCGATCAGGGTCTTGTCGTTCGCCAGCCGCACCCGAGTGACCGGCGCGCCAACTGCGTTTTCATCACCGAAAACGGATTGCTCGCCATGGATGCCTTCTCGCCTCTGGCGCAGGAGATTGCCGAAGAACTCTTTGCAGGCATCGCCTCGCAGGATCTTGGGCCGTTCACTGCGCTCCTGGAGGCGATCAAGACCAATGTGAAGGCCCATATCGCCGGGCATCGCGACGGCACAACCGACGCGGACACAAAAGTCGGCTAGAGCAGGCGTCAATTCTTTTGCGCTGCGCGATTCGATTGATCGCATGACCATCGGCTGGAGGGAAAACCTTTGCGAATCTGTATCTATGGCGCTGGCGCGACCGGCGGGCATTTCGCGGTCAAGCTTTCAAACGCCGGTCATGATGTGTCCGTCGTTGCACGTGGGTCGCATCTGCTCGCCATCATGCACAACGGGCTGACACTCCTGTCTGGCGATAGCGCGCTGAGGGCAAAGGTCGATGCGACCGAAAAGCCAGCCACGCTCGGCCCACAGGACCTCGTTGTCGTGGCCGTGAAGGCAACGGCGTTGCCGGATATCATCGATGATCTGGCAACGCTGGTCGGACCGGAGACGCTGGTCGCCTTTCCGCAGAACGGCATGAGCTGGTGGTATCCGCTGGGACTGCCAGCGGACAAATTGACGCCGCCTGACCTGCCGATTTTCCGTCTCGGCGAACGCTTTGCCCGGTTTTTGCCGCCAGAGCGCATCCTTGGCGGCTCAATCTATTCCGGGAATGAAGTCATTGAACCCGGCGTGATCAAGAACACCTCCCCGCATCGCAATGCCCTGTCGCTGGGGTTGATTGCGTCAGGCGCGGAAGCGAGGTTGGCCGAGATCCGGTCTGCCCTCATTTCAGCCAATATCCTGTCACCCGATATTGACGATATTCGCTCCGTCATCTGGACGAAGCTGATGAGTAACATGAGCGGTTCCGCGCTCGCACTGGCGATTGAGGGCAAGAGCGCGAGCCTGCGCACCGATCCCGCGCTGAGCACGGTCTATCTGCGCACGGTGCGTGAGGGGCTGGCGATTGCGCGGGCAGCCGGGTACGATCTCGACAAGACCGTCATTCCGGAGACCTTGCTGGCCAATCAGCTGGATCACAAGCCGTCGCTGCTGCAGGATTTCGAACGGGGCAGACCGATGGAACTCGCCGTCATCGTCGATGCTCCGCTTGCCTTTGCCCGGGCAGCCGGGATCGAGACACCCACGATGGATGCCATCGCAGCGATCATCGGACGGCGAGCGAGGGATCGCGGCCTTGTGTGAGACGATCGGATTGAGCATCAAACACGAAAGCAGCTCAAGTCACTCGGTAAAAATATAAATCGAGGTGATATTGCTGTCGGGTGACGTCACGGTCTGGTCAGTCACATATTCCTCGACCACCCGCTGCATCTCGAGACCCTTTGCGGACAGATAGTCATCAATCCGGTTGTAGACCTGATCGAGTTCATCGAACGAACCGCGATGAACAAATTTCAAGGCCTTGCCAGAGGGGCCTTCGCCGATTTCAACATCTGATCCAAGCGTGATCGTCACCGTCGGTTTTTCAATCGGGACCATGGCGCGAAACGAGAATTTGGTGTCATCGCTTTCGACGTATTCGACCAGCGGCGCGCCGGTGGCATGGATGTTTGCCTTGGCCAATGACGCATAAATGGTTTTGAAGGCACCATTCAGCATATCTGCCGAGTCATCCCAGTCGCCATCATCTTCCAGAAACGCAACGGTTTGTGGTTTGAGATCTATTTCCTGCGGGGTCAGCTGCTCGGTGACGTCAGGTGGTTGCTCAACCTCAACTGACTTGCCAGGCCCCGTCGCAGCGAGCGCCTCAAATGGGGGAGCAAGGCAGAGGATCAGGAGCGCCATAAATGCGCCAAGGCGAAACAAGGCAATCATGTCACAACACGTCTCAAAATCGGAAGCCTGAGTTGATCCTAGCGCAGGTGGGCGACCAATGTCACATTGTTTCGCAGCAGGTCTCACCTGCGCGATCTGGCATCAGCTTTCGGACCGGAGCGGTCGTGTCATGAGCCGCTCCACGGCTTCATCAACGGCGAGAACGCCAGCCAAAACCTCAGAAACCGCCTCCGCAATCGGCAACTCCATTTCTGCCGAACGACCGAGTTCAATGGCGACCGAGGCTGTGAAGGCACCCTCGGCGAGCTTTGACCCTCGTCCGGTCAGGGAGGTCACGTCCCCCCCCTCGCCGATGGCGTGACCGAGTGAAAAGTTGCGCGATTGCGTCGAACCGGTCGACAGAACCAGATCTCCGAGGCCTGACAACCCCATCAGCGTCGACGGGTTTGCCCCAAGACGCAGGCCCAGTCGGGAGAGTTCGGCAAAGCCGCGCGCCGTCAGTGCCGCCTGGGCACTGGCACCAAGCCGGGCTCCGGCAACAATGCCCGCAGCAATCGCGATCACGTTTTTCAGTGCACCGCCCAATTCGACACCAACAACGTCGGTTGACGCATAGGGCCTGAAGCTTGCCGACGCCAGCGATTGTGCGAGATCATCAGCGAGTTCAGGATCATAGGCCGCGATGGTCAGGGCTGTTGGCAGGCCACGGGCCACGTCACTGGCAAAACTTGGACCCGACAGGGCTCCGGCCGGCGATTGAGGAACCACCTCGGCGATCACCCGGCTCATGGTTGCGCGCGTGCCGCGCTCAAGCCCCTTCGCTGCCGACACAATGGGTGTGCCCGGTCGAATGAAAGGCTGCATGTCCACCAAGACGCCCCGCATCGATTGGGCCGGGACCGACGCAATCACAATATCGGCTGACGCGACAATCGCCGGATCGGTCATGGCGACAATCCGTTCAGACCAGGTCACATCCGGCAGATACATCGGATTGGAGCGCAGACCGTTGATCGCATCGACGACCACGCGATCCCGTGCCCACAGACAGGCCTCATTGCCAGCGCGTGCAGCAACAAGGGCAAGCGCCGTCCCCCAGGCGCCGCCGCCAAGGACAACAATGCGTCGGGCATGATTTGGGCTGTTCATGCCTTTGTTCCCAACCGACCGGAGCCAAGCTTTGGCGAAGCGCTGGCGTCAAGCGGCCAGCGGGCGCGAGCCGGCATATCCATGTCGCCTTGCCCGCTGATGTCGCCTGTTGCCAGTCGTTCGAGGCCCGCCCAGGCAATCATCGCCCCATTGTCCGTGCAAAGGGCGATCGGAGGCACCACGAGGTCCGCGCCGAAGGCCTCCGTGGTTGCCGTCAACGCGGATCGGATCGCCTTGTTGGCGGCAACACCACCTGCCACCACCAGCGTTGGCGCTTGCTGGCCGGTATCACGTGCGAAGTCTGCAAGAGCGGTGGCTGATTTCTGGGCGATGATGTCGGTGACTGCTGCCTGAAAGGAAGCTGCGAGATCAGCGACATCGACGTCGCGCAAAGGCGCAATCGCCTCTGCGGCGTTACGGACGGCGGTCTTCAGTCCTGAAAATGAAAAATCCAGGCGACCCTTGCCCAGCATGGGCCTTGGAAAGGCGAATCGAGTTGCATCACCCGCCAGCGCGGCGCGTTCGACATTCGGGCCACCGGGATTTGGCAACCCGAGGAGCTTGGCTGTCTTGTCAAAGGCTTCGCCGAGCGCGTCATCAATCGTCGTGCCGAGCCGCCGGTAGGTCCCGACCCCTTCGACAGCCAGAAACTGCGAGTGTCCGCCTGACACGAGCAACAAGAGATAGGGAAATGCGACACCGTCCGTGAGCCGAGCCGTCAGGGCGTGGCCTTCGAGGTGATTGACTGCGATCACGGGAAGGCCATGCACCATGGCAATGGCCTTGGCCGTCATCAGCCCGACCATCACGCCGCCAATCAATCCCGGCCCGGCAGTTGCGGCGACAGCATCAAGATCGGCAAAGCCTAAACCGGCATCAGCGAGCGCCCGGACAATGATCCCGTCCAGCAGCTCGACATGCGCGCGTGCGGCGATTTCCGGGACAACCCCACCATAGGCCGCGTGTTCCTCGACCTGCGACCGCACCACATTCGACAGGATCCGACCATGTCCGGCCCCATCCCGAACGACCACGGAAGCTGCGGTTTCATCACAGCTGGTTTCAATCCCGAGGACGATGGTCTGCGACTGCGACATGCGAAGCGAAATGCCAAATGATGCCAATCAGGCCAAACCCCTTTCGTTAGATGCGAAAGTTTGGGTCAGCACAGTAGCGGATGAAAGCGCGTTCCGTTAAAACGGATCGACCAACCTCGGTTGGCACCATGGCTCTAACACTCGGATGTGGCTCCGTGCAATCTTCCCATCGATTGAACAGTGATCGTACCTGGCGAATTGGCACGCGCGGAAGTCCGCTTGCGCTCGCCCAGGCGCATGAGACCCGGGCCAGGCTGGCCGCAGCAACCGGCCTTGCGCCGGAGCGGTTCGAGGTGGTGGTCATCCGCACATCCGGCGACAAGATCCAGGATCGACCCTTGTCGGAAGTGGGCGGCAAGGGGCTGTTCACCAAGGAAATCGAAGACGCCATGCTGGCAGGCGAGATCGATTTTTCCGTCAACTCGTCCAAGGATATGCCCACGGTTCTGCCGGACGGTCTTGGACTGACGACCTATCTGCCGCGTGAAGATGTGCGCGACGCCTTCATCTCGCCGAAAGCCAAGACCTTGCTCGAGTTGCCGCACGGCGCAGTTGTCGGGTCGTCGTCGCTGCGTCGGCAGGCGATGATCAAGCGGCTCAGGCCGGATATTTCCGTCGTCATGTTCCGTGGCAACGTCGAGACACGCCTGCGCAAACTGGAAGCAGGCGAAGTCGACGCAACGTTGCTGGCCTATGCCGGATTGCGCCGTCTGGGGCTGGCGGATGTCGTGACAAGCGTGATCGATTCCGAGATTTTCCTGCCAGCGGTGGGCCAGGGTGCCATCGGGATCGAGCAGCGGCTGGATGACGCGGAGACCAGCGCCCTTCTCGCGCACATCCACGATGAAAAGACCGGCATAGCGCTCACGACGGAACGCGCGTTCCTCGGCGTGCTCGATGGTTCGTGCAAGACGCCAATTGCCGGGCTGGCCCGAATTGGCGACAACAGCCTTGAATTCAAAGGGCTGATCCTGAAGCCGGACGGATCCGCAGCGCTGGATATCGCACTTTCCGGCGCGATCAGCGACGCTGAAGCCATCGGCCTTGAGGCCGGTCAGCGGCTGAAACTGGCGGCTGGCCCCGACTACTTCGCCGCGACCGGTCACTAGGACAATGCGCGTCCTCGTTACGCGACCGCAACCGGATGCTGACACAACGGCAGCCGACCTGCGTCGTCGAGGACATGAGCCGGTCATCGCGTCGCTGCTGACAACCCAATTCACGGATTGGGGCGAATTCGCTGACTTGCCGCGACCGGACGCGCTGATTGCAACCAGCCTGAACGGTCTACGCGGCCTCGGCACGCATCCGGACCTTGAAGATTTGCGCAAGCTGCCGCTGTTTGTCGTCGGCGATTCCAGTGCACGTCTTGCAGCACAGCTGGGCTTTCAGGACGTCCGCCCCGGTCAAGGCAGTGCGGCGGATGTGATTGATCGCATCGTGGCTGATATGAAGGATCCCGCGCGGTTCCTGTATGCAGCCGGAGCCGATCGCACCGGCGATATCGCTGGACAATTGGATGTGTCAGGCCATCGCGTTGATCTCGTGGAGATCTATCGCGCGGTCCCGATCGATCGCTTGCCGGACAGCATCGAGGACGACCTGCGGAACTCGCGAATTGATCGTATCCTGATCTTTTCTGCGCGAACCGCCGAAACGCTTGTTTTCGTTCTTGGCCGCGCTGATCTTTTGGCGGTATCCCTCAGCGTGCCAATCCATGCTATATCCATGCAGGCTGCCGCTCCGGTCCATTCGGCTGGCTTTCAGTCTGTTATTGTAGCGCTTCGCCCTGATGCCGCCGAATTGCTCGACACATTGGAGCGTTAACACTCGCCAAAGACTTGGCAGGTTACCCAACCTTGGCGCAACAGTTGCCGCAGGAGATCCGCATGACAGCGAACGAGGATGTAACGGCACCGGAATCGGTCGAGAGCACGACCGACGATCAACGTGCCATTCCGGGTTCTTCGCAGCGGCGCAAACCAAAGCCCATCACCATTGATCTGGAAGCAAGCACGGTTCGGATCGAAACACCGGCAGCGGGCGATCGGACGGCCGAAACAACACCTGAACCAGTGCCGACGACGGAGACGAACACCGTCGAACCCGAAGCCCCGACGACCGAGCCGGTAACTGAGGCGCACGCTGCCAACCCGGACGATCATCCAGCGGCAAAATCGACAGACGAGGCACCAGTGTCAAACACCGTCTCAACAGCAAAACCGTCAAGCTCGCTTATTGCAGCCAGCCTGTTGGGCGGTGCCATCGGCCTCATCGCGGCTTACGGACTGGCGAGCCTCGGTCTCTGGCCCGGCAGCGGCAACACGGTCACAACCGCGCAATTGGCAGCCCTGGAATCGCGATTGGCTGCAACAGAATCCAAGGTTGGTCCAAATGGCGACCTTGCAGCCGAGCTGGCACACCTGAAATCATTGCCCTCCATTCCGGGCGTGACGATTTCCGACGTCGAAAAGATCCTCGATCCGTTTACGGCCAAGACGGCCGCTGCCGTCGCCCATATGGATGACATCGATCGCAAGATCGCTGGCGAGCAGGCGATCGTGCGTGGTGAAGCCAAGGCCGGGTTCGCCGATGTCACAACCAAGATGTCAGGTCTTGCAGCCGCTACGTCAGACGCAGTGGCCCAGGTCAGCCAGCTGAAGGCCCAGATCGAGAAGATCGAGTCGGCGATTGCGACGCTCGACAGGAAGGTGACGGACCAGACAGCCGCCGCAAAGTCGGATTTCTCTGCAACGATCCAGTCCCTTGGCGCTCGTTTGACGGAGCTTGATACCCGCACCGCAGCCGATCTCGCGGTCTTGCGTGGAACAACCCACGAAATCAGCGAACGCACCGCCAAATCGGAAACGTCAATCGAAACCGTCAATTCGGATCTGGCCGCAACGCGCAAGTTATTGACAGACGAGCAGGATCGGCTTGGGAAGCTGCAAACGCAAATCGGACCGATCGACGATATCAAAAAGGCCGTGGACGGGCTCGGCGCGCGGATCGGCGCTGTCGACGATGTGAAAGCCATCCTCGCGCAACAGACTGCCAAGCTCAGCACGGCCGACGACGCCAAGAAAGCTGCCGATGGCGTTGCCGCCAGCCTCTGGGTCATGGACCAGCGCATGGCAACGATTCAGGCGAGGCTCACGGAAATTGATACGCTGAAGGCGGCCATCGACGCCGACAGCAAGCTGGTGACAGCCTTGCAGTCCCGCGTCGCACCGGTGGAAAGCAAGATCGCCGGACTTGACGGCTATGCCAAACAAGGGCTGGAAGCCCGCAAGGACGCTGTCGTTGCCATTGCTGTCGCGAACCTCAAAACAGCTACCGACAGCGGGGCACCCTTTGCCAATGAACTCAAGGCTGCAAAGGCCGTGGCAGGGGATGCATTCGATCTGTCCGCCCTTGATGCCTACGCTGCCAAAGGTCTGATTTCAGAGACCAAACTCATCGAAGGCTTCGACGCGGCGGCACGCCGGATTGCGGATACGCAGGTTCAGACCTCTGACGCACACGGCATCCTGGGAACCCTGTTGTCTCATGCAGCCGGGTCGGTCAAAGTCACGCCGGTCAATGCTGCAGCAGGCGACGGCGTGGCAGAGCGGATTTCGCGCATCAACGCAAAGCTGGCAGGCCATGATCTGGCCGGAGCACTCGGCGAGTGGCAAGCCCTGCCTGAAGCGGCCCAAACGGCATCAAACGATTGGGGAACAGCGCTGAAACGGCACGTAGATGGCATGATGACCATGGCCACAATCTCCGACAAGATAAGTGCAAAATTGACCTCGGTCAGTCAATAAAGGGTGATGTCATGATCCGGTTGCTCATCTACATCGCCATTCTTGTTGCCATCGCGTTCGGGTTTGCCTGGCTGGCTGATCGTCCCGGCGAAGTGACCCTGGTCTGGCAAGGACAACGGATCGAAACCGATCTGATCACGGTCATTGTCGGCCTGGGCGCGCTGCTGATCGCCGCCCTCCTCGTGACCTGGCTCATCGGCTCAATTCTGAAAACGCCATCCGCGATCAGCTCGTTCTTTTCGCGTCGCCGCCGCGAGCGCGGCTGGCGGGCACTCAGCCAGGGGATGATCGCCGCAGGAGCGGGTGATCCGACCACCACCTCGAAACTCGCCAATGAAGCCCGGAAAATCCTCGGCGGAGAGCCGCTGGCCTTGCTGCTTGAGGCCCAATCCGCCCAGCTGAGCGGCAACCGTGCCGCCGCAAGACAAGCGTTTGAAGACATGCTGCTCAGTCCGGACACCCGGCTGCTGGGATTGCGCGGCCTGTTCATTGAAGCACAACGCTATGGGGACACTACGGCAGCCAGGCATTTTGCCGCCGAGGCGAACCGGGCAGCGCCAAAGGTCGCCTGGGCAGGACAGGCCCTCATGGAATTCCAGGCGCAGGCCCAGGATTGGGTCGGAGCCCTTGAAACGCTGGACCGTAACACCCGCAACAAGGTCATTGACCGGACGCAGTCCAAGCGTCTGCGGGCTGTGCTGATGACGGCCCGCGCGATGGCCATCGAGCAGGGCGAACCTGAACTGGCCCGCGCCATCGCCGTCGAAGCGCACTCACTGGCTCCGGATCTGGTCCCGGCGGCGATCGTGGCAGGCCGACTGCTGACCCGAAACGGTGACATCAAGCGCTCAGCGCGCGTCCTCGAAGCAACCTGGAAACTCAATCCGCATCCGGAGATCGCCGAGGCCTATGCCCATGTCAGACCGGGGGATTCCACACTTGATCGGCTGAACCGCGTCAAGGATCTGGTACGGGTACGGGCGCATCATGCCGAGTGTTCATTCGCGATTGCCAATGCCGCCTTGGATGCAGGAGATTTTGCTGCTGCCCGCTCTGCCATGCAGCCTTTGCTGGCCCAAGGTGCGACGCGACGCGCGTGCCTCTTCATGGCTGACATTGAAGAAGCCGAGCACAATGACGAAGGCAAGATCCGCGAATGGCTGTCGCGCGCAGTCCGCGCACCACGTGACGCAACCTGGGTCGCGGATGGCTTCGTATCGGATCACTGGGCCCCGGTTTCGCCGGTGACCGGACGTCTCGATGCCTTTGAGTGGAAGGTCCCGCCTGAAGACGTCAAGGCATTGCCGATGATGATCCAGGAGCCTGGGCCTTCGCAGCCTGTGGCCCAGATTGACGTGACCGCCCCGACTGCTGCACCCCAGATTCCAGCCGGACCGGCGCCGTCAGAACCAACTGGCCCGACCGCCTCCCAGACCGTTCAAGCAGAAGCACAGCCAGAAACTATCATCTTGCCTGCCGCCGAGGCGGCGACGGTTTCGTCAACGCCGGTTGAAAAGCCGGTCGCAAACGCGGCACAACCGGTTGCGCAGCCACGGAGTCGCGCATCAAGACCTGTTGCGTTTCCCCTCGAACATGCCCCCGATGACCCGGGTCCGGCCCAAACGGCACGCGATGAGGCCACGACCGATAACCGGTTCCGGCTTTTCAGCTAGGAGCCAATGAACAGTCGCACATTCAGGCTAAACAGCGATGTCAGTCCGGTCGACAATGGCATGGGGACCATGAGGAGCCGGGCTTCTCTTTCACCACCCGAAACCGGCGTGGGCTGGAACGAACAGGCATCCTGTCGAAGGCCAAACAAATGAGTGTGACGGGATCGTTCGGTTCAACGACGGGCGTGGCGGTCAACGTCAGTGCTGCCATGAGCCGGCGACGTCAGATAACCGGCAATCCGGCTCGTTCGATCAGTTGCGCGCCATCGTATCGTTCAGATGGCCAACATTGCGCAGGATGCCGTACTGCGACCGCAATTCTTCATACTCACTGCTGATCGCGTTCTTCTTGAGCTGGAAAATCGACATATTGCTGTCGATCAGCTCGAAGATTGTCCTTTTGCCTGCCTTGAACTGCTCGATATAGAGCTTGTTCACGTTCTCCGCGGTCGACACCGCCTGGGCTGCCGCCATGCGCTTGGCGTGACTGGCGCTCAAGGACTCGTAGAGCCGGCGGAGATTGAGCTCTACCGTTTCTTCCTGGTCAAGCGTCTTGTAATTCGTTTCGAGTTTGCCTGCGCTGATCTTGTCGATCTGGGCCTGCAGCATGCCGCCATCAAAAATCTTGTAGGACATGACCAGCATGAGACGGGAGTCGACCAGACCCTGGCTTGCCGCGTGGTTGCCTTCGTAGTCCTTGACCGTTGCGTCGCTCATCAGGTCCATGCGCGGCATCTTCTGGGCCTGGGCTCCGGCCAATGCATGCGAAATGGACGTGCTCGTCGATCTCAAGGCCAGAACCGAGGGATTCGACAGCTGGGCCTCCTTGATGGCGGCATCCAGCGACTTCGGCAGCTCATTCGTGATCGATCGCGGCTTCTTGACCTGCATCGGCTCAAGCTTCGTCAAGCGATAAAAATCATCCAGATCAATATGATACGATGAGTTTATGTCACTCCTCAGGCCCTGGATCTCGATGATCTTGCCCTGGATGCGATCAACGTCCGCCTTGGTCCCATTGCCATTGGACAAATTGACGGAGACCAGTTCGGCGAGCTTCTGAGAATTGGCAATCGTGCTATCAAGAGCAGCCAGGATCTCTTTTTTCTCAAGAATGTTCATGTAGGAATTGACGGTACGCAGCGCGATGTCTTCTGCCTCATCGACCAGCTTCAAACGCTCGGAATCAACCAGCGCCTTGTTGCGCTCAACCTCGCTTTTCGCAGCGCCGAAATCGAAGACGAGCTGCTTGAAGGTAAATCCGACATCCGTTCGCATGGTTCCGGGCAAGTTGGCGGATCCCATGAACCGGGGATAATCCGAATACGTCCCGAAATCGCTGATACCCGTTCCTGCGGAAACTGCGAGACTTGGCAAAAGGGCGCTTTCCGAAAACTTCACGTCTGTGCCGGCTGCCTGGAGCTTGGCCACCTGAACACCCATCAACGGATGGCTCAGTACAGCATAGGCGACGGCATCGCGGATCGACAGCTGTTTCACGGTGACGCGATGGGCGCTTTCCCTAGCCTTTGGAGCAACACGAGACGAGATATCGACATTTGGCATGCCAAGCGGTGCAAGTCCGCTCGCAACATTGGGATCTGTGCTCGCAAGTTGCGGATAAACGCTACTCCGATCGGCCGTTTCCGGCTTGATGCCGCCGACCTGAGGTGCCTCGTCAGCCACTTTATCGGGACCAAGCGACAAGGGCTTGTTCGTGTTTGGATCGATCGACCCGGTCGCGATTTCCTTGTTCGGATCACTGCCAGATGGCTTGCAAATTGCCCCGTTTGAATCGTTGCATTGTGACTTGTCGGCCGTGACCGATGGGGTGACCGTACAACCTGCAACCAGCAATGCCGACACAAGAAGAATGGCGCGCCATGCAACCGCTTGCATAGTCGCCTTTCCTGTTACGGACTGTGCCAGTTCGATTCCGTCTTTCACGGAGTACTCTCCAAATTTGCTCTATCCAGGTGCCTACCTGTTTGTCAGACGCCTGCGAGCACACTCATTCTCGAATCACATACTTCATTACCATCAACTATAATAAGCATCTGACTGTAGAATTTTGTCAATCTGTTAAGCATAATTCGCAAAAAAATGTTGATCTCGAATTATGGCATCGTATTAACCATTCGTTAATATTTAGTTATTAGTAATTTTATTAAATTATTCATTAATTTTTAATTATAACTCTGTTTTAATCATCAAACATTGCATTTTTACATATTTTTAACGACTATTAATAGAAATTTACTTATATTATTTGCTTTCTTCATAGATTACGGGAAAAGTGGGTTCCGCTAGTTTGGAATCGTGATGAACGGGCTTAAACTGTTAACCACGATGTGCCGCGCGCCATCGTGGAGCGACGATCAAAACCCATCGGAATACAGATATTCAAATGTCTGGAGTTCACCGTCCATGCCCAAAGACCTCCGTCTGCAATCCCCAAAAGCACGATATCAACCGACACCAGCCACTCGAACGCACCAACTTTTGGACACACTTCGTCGCCGAATCACAAAGATAGCCTGACGTTTGCAGGAGCTTCGAAAAACTAATTCAGGATAATGAAAATTATAAATAACGCAAAGATACGTTTATGACAGATTTTCCATCGTCCTTTGAACGAATTGAACTAGAGATTACACGAGCGTGTAAGACAAAATGCGCTACCTGTATTTGTTCTTTTACAGAAGATAATATATCGAATTTGCGGAAGACAATGACAATTGCGCAATACAAAGATTTTCTGTCAAACGCTCCGAAGGCTCAGGTGCTGGCGTTTCACGGAAACGGCGAGCCGACGCTCCACCCTGATTTGCCCTTGATGATCCGTCTCGCCAAACAATCAGGTAAATTCAACCTTGTCAGCCTGAAGACAAATGGAACGGTCCTGCAAAGTCATGACTTTATCAAGCTGAAAGAACATGGACTCGATCACATTACACTTTCGATCGATCGTTTCGATCCAGATATAATTCAAACAATTCGCCCAATGGCAGACGATAAAAAACTAATTGATATAATCGGAAATATTGTCACTCTATATCCAAGAGCCACTGCACTTGTAAATACAAATAAACATAATCTGCATGAAATCAGTAACATCATTCGAACAATATTCGAACATGGACTCAATATCGTTGAAGTTACACTGTTGAAATCGTTGAACTCGGCCCAGTCTGGTTGGACGCTGTCGCACGAAGACAAACGCCTGTTATTTGACCAACTGACAAGCATATCGAAACAATTTCCCGGACGCTCCCTGTTCGGCGCGCCGGCGCTTGCAAAACAACCAATCAGCTGCAAACGCCCGTACCTGACATGTACGGTAGACGTCGATGGCTCCATTCTTCCTTGCCAATTTATGCCGGATAACAACCCTTTCGGGGGGATTTCGCTGCTCAGGCCGTTGGAAGCGCAGCTGAATAGTTTAACTGCGCGATCAGAGTGGCTTAGCCGCTTTCAGGATCACGCACCATATGCGTGCAATGACTGCCCCTATACCAACCAACCATCCTCGATGAAGCGCATCGATTTATCACCCCTGGCTCATGAAACCAGCCCAATACTCGCCACGGAGCAACCGACGCCCGCCTTGGGTCCGGATGCCCGTAGCCTGCAGATGCAGGCAGTCGAGGCGCTTCTGGGGGCAGAGGATGCCAGCACCATTCTTTCAAAGATGGAATCAGTGCTGGATGCGCGGTTTGAAGATGACGTTCTGCCCGGAGCGATTGCCAGTGCCATCAGCAATAGCGGACGAATTGCCATCTATGTGGACTGTCTCGCGACCTTGGTCGGAAATGCAATCAAATCACGCAAATCCAGCCTGCTCGACAATTGTATCCGGATATTGGAGCTGATTGATCGCCCGCCCAACAACCTCATCCTGTTGAGCAATCTCTTGCGCATCGAAGGTCGACAGGACCTGTCGAAACGCCTTTTGGCCATACCATCCAGCGCCGGCGCACGCGATATCGCGATATCCCTGAGCAAGGCGATGGCGTCATTGGCCATCGTTCATGACTCCGATCTGGATATCAAAATGCGTCGGCAGGAATACACTGACCTGCTTCTTGACACCTCGCATCTGGTCCGAACATCGCTGCCGGAAGACCTTGCACGCGCAAGCGAGGTCGTCGGTGTCGCCAAGCCCTTTTTCCTCGCCTACCAAGGGATGAACGATCGCTATCTTCAAGCGGTCTACGGCGATATCGTCACCAGACTTGTCGCAGCCGCCCATCCCGGCTTTCAACGGACGCTGCCTGCCAGAGGTGACGCCAAGATCCGGGTCGCGTTCGTCAGCTTCTATTTCTTTACTCATTCGGTCATCAAGATGTGCATGAGCTGGATCGAGAAACTCGACCGCTCGCGTTACGAGATCGCTGTGTTCCATCTCGGGTCAAACCAGGATGACATGACGGCTCGGGTCAGAGAAGCGGCCGACCAGTTTGTCCAGGGACCGAAATCAATTCCTGACTGGATCGGATCGATCGAGGCTGCCGACCCCCATATTATCGTCTATCTCGAAATCGGGATGGACCAGACGACGCTGCATCTGGCCGCCATGCGGCTTGCGCCCGTCCAATGTTCGACCTGGGGGCACCCGCAGACATCCGGCTTGGCCAGCATCGACTATTTTCTGTCAAGCGATCCAATGGAGCCGGAGGACGGGCAAGATTATTATACCGAGACGCTCATCAGACTACCGCACCTGTCCGTATCCTATAGCCAGTTGCCTGCCGACCGGGGAGATATCACCCGAGCATCTTATGGTCTCGACGGCTCAAGTTACGTCTATATCTGCTGTCAATCGATTTTCAAATATTTACCAAGACATGATGATGTCTTTCCCGAGATTGCACGCCGGGTGAAGAACGCGAAATTCCTCTTTATCGCTGACCCCTCGAAACCCTACACACACACGTTCAAATCAAGGCTTGATGCTGCATTCAGACGTTTCGGTCTAGAGCCAGACAGGTTCATCCTTTTCGTCAAACCCATCCCTTACGAGAAGTTTCCGTCCTTCCTGCGGATCGGTGATCTATTTCTTGACAGCATCGGCTGGTCGGGATGCAACACGACGCTTGAAGCCATCGCCTGTGACCTGCCTGTCGTGACACTGCCGATGGGCGCGATGCGGGGACGGCACACCGACGCAATCCTGAAGATCATGGGACTCCAACACTATTGTGCAAGAGACCGCAAACAATACGTCGATCTGGCCGTCAAGCTGTCAGATCACAGCTATCGCGCGACAGCGGTCGCTGAAATTCAGCTCAACAAGCACAAATTGTTCGACGACCTCTCGCCCATTCGGGCACTTGAGCAGTTTTTCGTCACCGCGCTTGATCGTTATTACGATGGCACCTAACCCACCCAGTCCGTCAGGTTGCCCTCGATCTCTGAGACGAACTGCTGACTGTTGCCGAGATTGAGCTCGGGAAGCCGCGCACGTATGGTCTGGCGGAACCAGGTCCGCCAGGTCCTGTCAGCTGCCAGGCTGACTGCCTGTTCGACAAAAGCGTCGTGGGTGCGAACCGCGAGATGTCCAAGTCCCGCATTGGAGAGATTCGAATAGGACAAGCGCTCGAACATGCCCGGTCCGATGAGAGAGATGACCGGAACGCCCATCCAGAGAGTTTCACAGGTCGTGGTGCCGCCGGTTTGCGGAAATGTATCAAGAGCGATGTCAATTTCGTTGTAAAACGGCAGATGCTGGCCGCGAACAGCCACGAAGGCGAGACGATTCGGTTCGATGCCATTTTCCTCAAACTGCGCAATCATATTGCCCCGGAACGACGGAACCGCTGACTCGGGTCGGACAAACAGGAAGCGCGAGCCCGGCACTCCAAGCATGCACCGTGCCCAGACGGCGATTGTTTCCGGATTGAACTTGAGCGGATTATTCATCGTTCCAAATGTGACGATGCCATTGCGCTCTTCCGGCACCTGCGGATTGATGGGAACCTCGACACGAAGCCCCGGTCGCTCATAGGCCACCCATGAATTGGCGAGGCGGAATGGCTTCTCGATCAGCAGATTCGGATCTTCCGGTTCAAGATAGGGATCGGTCAGAATCCGGTCGATGGTCGTCAGACCAGCCGAATGGGGATAGCCAAGCCAGCTGACGATCCGCGGCGCCGGACGCCAGGCCAGCGTCGCCAGCTTGTTCATGTCCGTTGATCCTCCGAGATCGAACAGGACATCCAGCCGGTCATTTTTGATCAAGGCTGCGGCGTCGCGATCCGAAATGGATCGTTCGTGTCGGAAACCATCGATCCGCTCCGCGATCCAGTCTTGGGTTTCGTCGGGGTCGCGCGCGTACCAGGAGTACGCAAATACTTCGAATCTGCTGCGGTCATAATGGCGAATGATCGGAACGACAAAGTTGCCAACCGGGTGATTTCTGAGATCAGACGACATGTAGCCAACGCGGATCTTGGCGCGCCCGATGATCGCCGGAGCCGGACTCTCCGGAAGTGGCGACAGGACCGCCGTCTTTATCATCCGCTCGCAACAAGTCTGGTGCCATTCAACCAGATCTGCGCGATGTTCGGGCAGTCGAGCACGGGTCAGCATGAGATGCAGTGCCGTTTCCGAGCCATTTTTGACAAAGTATTCGCCCAACTCCTCAAAACTGCCGAGTTGGTCGGTCGCCGCGTAATCTCCGACGCGCGTCAGTATGTTGATCATCGCCCGGGCATCCGGACGCAGGTCACCCTTCAGATCAAGCCTGCGTTTTGCCAGCTTGTAGGCCGCGTCGATAAACTCGGCTTCCCTCGGTCCACGCGTCCGGTTCAGGCTTTCGGCAAAGGCCATGAGGTTGCGCGTATCACTGGGTTGGAGACCATAGGCACGCTCGAAATGGATATTGGCGCGCTCCCGGTCCGACTGCTGGAGGGTCATGCCCATCTGGTAATGGAGCCAATCGACATTCGGATTATCGCGGAGCAGCAGACCGATCCACTGGGCTGCTTCGTCATAGCGTCCACGACGGCGCAGGGCCGCGATGCGCGCTTCGACAAGACGACGATGGGCACCAACGGCGGCAATGCCCTGGTCCAGGATCGGAATCGTCTCTTCCGGGCGATTCTGCTCTTCCCGGAAATTGGCCAGGTTGACCCAACCCAGGGGATCACGCGGGGCGAGCTTGACGGCTTGTTCAAAATGCACACCGGCCTTTTCGAAATCATCCGCCATGCGGAGGGCGACGGCCAGGAGACGATGATGTTCGCTGATATCGGGCGACATTTCGACCACGCGTGAGAAGGTCGCCCTTGCTTCGCTGTGTAATTTCAAATCAAGTTGGACAAGACCATAATGGATCAGCGGAAGAAAGGCCGTGCGGTCGAGCCGGGACGCCTCCTTGAGCACCTGCAGCGCGTCCCTTGATTTTCCGGCGGCGCGCAGGATCCGACCCAAAAGAAGATAAAGCTGGCTTGATTTCGTGTTTCGCGTCAGGGCGCGACGCATAAGCTTCTCGGCTTCAGGATATCGCCGGGCATTCAGCAACATTGATCCCAGTTCGAGCATGGCATCAGCGTCGGCGATCATGTGACCCCCAACCAGACCCAAGGCCTCGTTAAGGCGGATTTCTGTGAGCTCGTGGTCGTTGAGTTCCAGAGCAGATTTGACAAACTCAAGAACGTCGGAGATCGGTTTCATTGACCGCAATGCACTCATGGGGATCACTTTCCCGATTTTCGTGCGGCCGGACTGGTTCAAATGCAACAGCCGCCGCCTTGCCCATCGCCCGGCAAGCAGTGAAACTGCCGAACGACATGATGCTGGTCGGATCAAACGGGCAAATGCTCTGCCCGGTTGATCCATTCCGGGACATTGCAGTGTCATGGTTAATTAAATATTAATATTATTAATAACAAATATTAATTACATATGAGCGGTCAGCTGCGCGATGATATGTGCAGGCGTATGGGTCGTTCCGTCGTAGATTGTATAGACAGACGTCGATCCAGCTGTCGAAACAGCCACGTTTGCGCCGGGGTCTGTAATCGTCAGACTTTCACCCGCTGCTGCCGAGAAGTTTATGGTCAGCATGTTGGCTGCACCACCATCCATCTGGGCAATTTGCGCTCCTGACAAATTCAGATTTGCAGCAACACTGTTTGTCGCAAAGTCGATCGTCTGGATGTTCGTCAAGGAGGCGACAAGCTGCGAATCGGTAACAGTGCCCGGACCGGCAGACATCAGGAGCGTATTGCTGCCAGTACCGCCATCGATATGTGGGGCCAGGCTCAACGACGTTTCGTCAAGCTTGAACGTATCATTGCCAGCGCCGCCATAAAGCGAGTCAACACCGCTCCCGCCCGTGATCGTGTCATTGCCCGATGTACCAGTAATCGAGGTTGTTGAGGCTCCACCAATAATCGTCAGGCCGGTGCTCAGCGCCGACGCATTGATATTCTCGAAGTTGGTTACCGTGACACTGTCACCGGTTGTCTGGTCTGTACCGGCTGCGACCGACAGATTAACGGCGCTGAGACCGCTTGCCGAGCTCAGAACGAGCGTATTCAGACCCGAACCGCCATCAATCGAACTTTCGGTTCCGTGATAATAGACGGTATCATTGCCTGCACCTGCCGCGATGACGGCAGATGAACTGTTGCCGTCAATTGTGTCGTTACCGGATGTGCCGGTCAGAGACGTCGAGGTCGATGCGCCCGTAATGGTGATGCCAGTCGAGAGCGCGGACGCATCGACGTTCTCGAAGTTGGTCACCGAGATACTGTCACCCGTCGTCTGGTCTGTTCCGGCCGACACCGAGAAGTTGACAGCCGTGATCCCGTTCTGGGTATCGAGGACAAGCGTGTCGACGCCGGTTCCACCATCGATCGAGGTTTCATGGCCATGGTATTGGACGGTGTCATTGCCGGCGCCGGCATGAATCGCGGCAGACGCGTTGTTATCATCGATGGTGTCGTTGCCGGACGTGCCCGTGATTGACGTGGTCGCCGATCCACCGGTAATGGAGATCCCCGTCGACAGGGCCGAGGCGTCGATGTTCTCGAAATTTGTGACGTTGACACTGTCCCCGTTCGTCTGGTCGGTGCCAGCTGATACGGAAAGATCGACTGCGCTGAGTGTCGTTGCCGAGCTCAGGATCAATGTATTCAGACCGGTACTGCCATCAATGGAGATTTCAGTGCCGTGGTAATAGACGGTGTCGTTACCGGCGCCAGCTGCGATCACAGCCGAAGCATTATTACTGTTGATCGTATCATTGCCGGACGTGCCGATCAGTGATGTCGATGTGGATGCACCGGTGATCGTGATACCGGTCGTGAGCGCAGATGCGTTGACGTTCTCGAAGTTTCTGACAGTTACGCCATCGCCCGTCGTCTGATCCGTTACCGACCCAGTGACGGAGAGATTGACTGCCGTAATTCCGTTCTGGGTGTCAAGGATCAGCGTGTCGACACCAGCTCCGCCGTCAATCGAGGTTTCCGTGCCATGATAATGGACGGTATCATTGCCGGCACCCGCTGCTATGACAGCACTTGCGCCATTGCCGTCGATTGTATCGTTACCGGATGTGCCGATGATCGATGTTGTCGTGGATCCACCCATGATCGAAATCCCGGTCGATACGGCCGACGCGTCGATATTCTCGAAGTTCGTGACACTGACACTGTCGCCGGTTGTCTCATCCGTTCCCGCAGATACCGATAGGTTGACCGCGCTGATGCTGCCGAGAGCGCTCAGCACCAGGGTATCGACACCCGTTCCACCATCAATCGAGGCTTCGGTTCCGTGATAATAAACCGTATCATTACCGGCACCGGCACTGATCGCGGCGGAAGAACCGTATCCATCAATGATATCATTGCCTGACGTACCGATCAGCGACGTCGTCCCTGCCCCACCGACGATGGTTATCCCGGTTGAAAGTGCCGACGCGTTGATGTTCTCGAAGTTCGTGATCGCGACAGTGCTGCCGACGGTCTGGCCCGTTCCGGACGAAACCGAAAAGTTGACAACCGTTATGCCCCCTGATGCGCTCAGGATCAATGTATCCGTTCCCGAACCGCCATCGATCGAGGTTTCGGTACCGTGGTAATAGACAGTGTCATTACCAGCGCCCGCTGAAATGGCAGCAGACGAGCTATTGCCATCGATGGTATCATTCCCGGACGTTCCGATCAGCGATGTCGACGTTGACCCGCCCGTGATCGTTATACCCGTTGATAGCGCAGAGGCGTTGACGTTTTCAAAGTTTGTGACGGTGACGCTATCACCGGTGGTCTGGTCGGTTCCCGCCGAGACCGAGAAATTGACAGCCGTAATCCCGCTTTGAGTACTCAGAACCAGCGTGTCAACCCCGGCGCCGCCGTCAATGGACGTCTCGGTTCCGTGATATGTGACTGTGTCGTTGCCAGCCCCCGCCGCGATGACAACAGTCGACCCGTTGCCGTCAATTGTATCGTTCCCGGACGTGGCGATGATCGAGGTCGTCGTGGAGCCGCCGGTGATCGTCAAACCGGTGCTCAGCGAGGAGGCGTTGACGTTTTCAAAGTTGGTCACATTGACGCTGTCGCCGGTGGTCTGATCAGACCCTGCGGAGACTGAAAGATTGACCGCCGTGAGTGTCGTGGCCGCACTCAGCTTCAGCGTGTTGACACCTGTTCCGCCATCGATCGAGGTTTCCGTGCCGTGGTAATAGACGGTATCATTGCCCGCACCTGCGGCGATCACGGCTGACGACCCATTGCCATCAATCGTATCACCACCAGACGTGCCGATCAGCGATGTCGATGTCGTTGCACCTGTAATCGTAATGCCCGTCGACAAGGCCGATGCATTGACGTTCTCGAAGTTCGTGACCGCAACGCCATCGCCTGTCGTTTGATCCGTTCCTGCCGAGACGGAGAAATTGACTGCGGTGATGCCGTTCTGGGTGTCCAGGATGAGCGTATCGACGCCCGCGCCACCATCAATCGACGGTTCGGTACCATGGTAATAGACGGTGTCATTGCCTGCACCGGCAGCAATGGTGACCGCTGCTGCGTTGCCATCGATCGTGTCATTGCCGGATGTGGCAGTGATCAACGTCGTTGCCGATCCGCCCGTGATGGTCAGGCCGGTGCCAAGCGCTGAAGCATTGACGTTTTCAAAGTTGGTAACCGTGACACCATCGCCAGTCGTCTGATCGGTTCCGGCTGTGACCGACAGGTTGATCCCGGTCAGTGTCGTCGCCGAACTCAGGATCAGCGTATTGAGCCCGCCGCTACCACCGTTGATCGAGGTTTCGCCACCATGATAGTAGACGGTGTTGTTGCCGGCACCGGCACTGATGACGTCGGCACCGCCATTACCATCGATCGTGTCGTTGCCGGAGCCGGTGGTAATCGTGTTGGCTGCCGTTGATCCGGTGACGGTCAGGCTGTTCGTCAGCGAAGATGCGGTCAGATTCTCGAAATTCGTGACCGTGACGCTGTCACCAGATGTCTGGTCCGTCCCAGCCGAAACCGAGAAATTGACCGCATAGGTCCCGCCGCTGGCGCTCATGACCAGCGTATCGTTACCAGTTCCGCCATCAATCGAGGTTTCCGTGCCGTGGTAGGAGACAGTATCGTCACCACCGCCAGCAACGATCGAGGTAGCCGCACTATTGCCATCGATTGTGTCATTGCCGGCTGTGCCGATAATCGACGTTGTCAATGAACCACCGGTGATCGTGAGTCCTGTCGACAGGGCGGATGCATTGACGTTCTCGAAGTTCGTGACGCCGACGCTGTCGCCAGTCGTCTGGTCGGTGCCCGAAGTGACGGAGAGATTGACCGCCGTGAGACTGCTTGCCGCACTCAAAACCAACGTGTCGACGCCCGTACCGCCGTCAATCGAGGTTTCGGTGCCGTGGTAGTAGACAGTGTCATTACCCGCGCCAGAAGCGATGACATCCGCGCTGCCGTTGCTGTCAATCGTATCATTGCCTGCGCCGCCGGTGATGGTACTGGCGAAGGAAGCAGATCCCACAATGTTCAATGTCTGGGCAGACGACAGACCACTGGCGTTCACATTCTCAAAATTCGAGATATTCGTCGTACCCGAGGTCAACTGGTCGGAGTTGCCGAGATTCATCACGGCCCCGACCTTGAGCACAAGCGTATCCGTGCCCGTGCCGCCATCGATTGAGGTTTCGTTGCCGTAATAGTTGACCGTATCGTTACCGGCACCCGCACTGATGGCCGCTGAACTGTTGCCGTCGTCGATCGTATCATTGCCGGATGTGGCGATGATCGAGGTGGTTGTGGACGCACCCGTGATGGAGATACCGGTCGAGACCGCCGATGCGTTCAGGTTCTCGAAGTTGGTGACGGTGATACTGTCGCCAGTTGTCTGATCCGTGCCGGCGGCGACTGAGAAGTTGACCGCCGTGATGCCACCTTGCGCGCTCAAGACCAGCGTATCGACGCCGGCTCCACCGTCAATCGCGGTTTCAACACCGTGATAATAGACCGTGTCATTGCCCGCGCCAGCCGCAATGCTGTCGGCACCGCTGTTGCCATCGATCGTATCGGCGCCCGCACCGCCTTGCAGAACGCTGGCATAGGCTGATGTGCCGGTGATGGTCACCGTCTGGGCGGATGACAATCCGCTGGCATTGATGTTCTCGAAATTGGTGATCGTGGTGCCACCCGTCAGCTGGTTGGCATTGCCGAGGTTGAAAACGGCCGTCGTCTGAACGACAAGCGTATTTGTGCCGGTGCCACCATCGATCGAGGTTTCGCCGCCGTGGTAATAGACGGTGTCATTGCCAGCACCCGCCTGGATGATGTCGGCACCACCGCCACCATCGATCGTGTCGTTGCCAGACCCGGTGATGATCGTATTGGCGCTGGACGAACCTGTGACGGTCAGAGCGGTCGTGAAGATGCTCGCCGTAATGTTCTCGAAGTTGGTGACGGCAACGCCATCGCCACTCGTCTGGTCGACGCCCGCCGAGACCGACAGGTTGATCGCGGTCGTGCTGCCCGTTGCCGAAAAGATCAGCGTATCGGTGCCAATGCCGCCATCAATCGCGGCTTCCGTGCCATGGTAGTAGACGGTATCATTGCCTGCGCCTGCCGTGATCGTCACCGCATAGCCGTTTCCATCAATCGTGTCACTACCACTCGTGGCAATGATGGACGTCGTTGCAGAACCGGCAGTGATCGAGATGCCGGTGGACAGGGCCGACGCGTTGATGTTCTCGAAGTTGGTGACAGCTACGGTGTCGCCAGTCGTTTCATCGGTCCCGGCGGACACAGACAGATTGATGGCGGTTACGCCGCCCTGGGCGCTCAGGATCAGGGTATCGACACCGGCACCACCATCGATGGCGGTTTCGGTTCCGTGATAATAGACCGTATCATTGCCTGCGCCTGCACCAATACTATCGGCACCACCGGCACCGTCGATCGTGTCAGCGCCAGCGCCGCCGAGCAGCGTACTCGTGATCGAGGACGAGCCGGTAATGGACACGGCCTGACCTGACGTCAATCCGCTGCCGTCGACATTTTCAAAGTTCGTGACAGTCGTGCCACCGAAGGACGACTGGTTGGCGTTGCCGAGATTGATGACAGCCGACGCTTTCAGGACCAGCGTGTTAGTGCCCGTACCACCGTCGATCGAGTATTCAGAGCCGTAGAAGTTGACGATGTCATTGCCAGCACCGGCCTGGATGACGTCATAGCCGCCACCTCCGTCAATCGTGTCATTGCCCGACGTGGCAATGATCGTATTCGGAGTGTTTGTGCCGGTGATCAAAAGGCCGGTCGAAAGGGCAGATGCGTTGATATTCTCTATGTTGAGGACGGTGACGTTATCGCCAATCGTCTGGTCAGTCGTGCTGTTCAGATTGATCGACGTGATGCCGCCGAGGGCGCTCAGGATGAGCGTGTTGGTGCCAGCAGCGCCGTCAATCGTGGACTCCGTACCATGGTAATAGATCGTATCGTTGCCTGCACCGCCATTAATGGATTCAGCGCCACCACCACCATCGATGGTGTCATTGCCCTGCGATCCGATAAGCGTCACCGCCGAGGAGCTGCCGGTAATCGACACACCGGTCGTCAGGTTTGACGCATCGACGCTTTCGAAGTTGGTGACGGTGACACTGTCGCCGGTCGTCTGGTCAGAGGCGGCAAGATTGACCGTTACCGCCGTCATCAGGACGAGGGTATTGACGCCCGTGCCACCATCAATCGATGTTTCGCCACCGTGATAATAAACGGTATCATTGCCCGCACCTGCGGCGATCACGTCACCGGTGCCACCGCCACCGTCGATCGTATCGTTGCCGGAGCCGCCGGTGAGCACATTCGTGCCGCTGGAACCGGTAATCGAAATGCCTGTTGTCAATGCCGACGCGTCTACATTCTCGAAGTTGAAGACAGTCGCCGTACCGCCGGTCACCTGATCCGTATTGGACAGGTTAACGGTTCCTGCCGCCTTCATCACGAGCGTATCGGTGCCTGCGCCGCCATCAATGCTGGCCTCAGTGCCGTAGTAATAGATCGTGTCGTTACCGGCGTTACCATTGATTGTATCAAACCCGCCTTTCCCGTCAATAGTGTCATTGCCGGAACCAGCGTTGATTGAATTTGCGATCGTGCTGCCTGTAATGGTCAGGGCGTTGCTCAGCGCCGAGGAATCGAGCGACTCGATGTTCTTGACGTTGACGGAATCGCCGATGCTTTCATCGGTTCCTGCGGCAACAGACATGTTGAACGCTGTCAGTCCACTTAGCGCAGACTTCAGGACCAGCTTGTCCCATATAACACCACCACTGCCGCCATCGATGGTGGTTTCCGAACCATAGTAATAGATTGTGTTGCCGACACCTGCTCCGCCGCCATTGAGGCTATCGGCACCACCACCGCCGTCAATCGTATCATTACCGGTACCGCCGATGATAGTATTCGCGCCGCTGGTGCCGGTAAAATAGACCGAATTCCCGATGTAGGACGCGTTCACGTTTTCGAAGTTGTAGACCAGAGTGCTGTCGCCGGTTGTCTGATCGACACCGGCCGCCACCGACAGATTGACGGCGGTCAGGTTGCCCGTCGTATCTATATTCAGCGTATTGTTGCCAGTGCCACCGTCGATCAACACGTCGTTGGAATGATCATCGACTCTATCATCACCCGCACCGGCGTAGATGACATCGCCGCCGCCATTGCCTGTGATGGTGTCATTGCCGGAGCCACCCGTGATCGTGTTTGCCCCGAAGGTTCCGGTGATGTAGATCCCGGTCGTGGCAACAGCCGCATTCACATTCTCGAAGTTGGTAACCGTGACGGTATCACCGGTCGTCTGATCCGTGCCGACGGTGACCGACATGTTGATCGCCGTGATACCCCCTTGCGCCGACAGGATCAGTGTGTCGTTACCGGTGCCGCCATCGATCGATGTTTCGGAGCCATGGTAATAAACGGTATTATTGCCACCACCAGCCTGGATAATGTCAACACCACCTGCGCCGTCAATCGTATCATTGCCCGAACCGCCGATGAGCGTGCTCGTGATGGTCGATGAGCCCGTGATCGAGATCCCGCCCGAGGTCAGCCATGAGGCATCAACATTCTCGATATTGGTCACGACCGTGCTGTCGCCGGATGTCTGGTCGGCGGCATTCCCGAGATTGATGGTCGGTATCGTGGATAAGTTATAGAGTTTCAGCGTATTGTTGCCGGTGCCACCGTCAATCGACTTTTCGGTGCCATGATAATAAATTGTATCATCCCCGGCGCCAGCTGAAATACTTTCGCTGCCGCCACAGCCGTCGATAGCGTCATTGCCTTGCGAACCGATAATGCTGACGGCAGTTGAGCTACCGGTGATCGAGATACCAGTCGTCAGATACGACGCATCAACACTCTCGAAATTGACGACACTGGTCGCGCTGCCCGAGACCTCATCGGCATTGTACATGATGACGGTGACGGCAGTTTTCAAAACCAGCGTGTTGATACCTGAGCCACCGTCGAGGGCAAGTTCCGAGCCATAGAAATCAACCGTGTCATTCCCGGCACCAGCGTTAACGATATCGTAGCCGCCGCCGCCATCGATCGTGTCGTTTCCAGACCCGCCCGTTATGTTGTTTTGACCTGACGTGCCGGTGATAGAGATGCCTGTCGTAAAGACGCTGGCATTCACGCTGGTGAAGCCCTGAACCGTCACATTGTCGCCAGTGGTCTGGTCGGTCGCCGAAGACAGGTTAATCGCCGTCGTACCGCCCGTCGCCGCAAATGAGAGAATTCCTCCGCCCTGGATCGACACCTCGGACCCGTGGTAGACGACGGTCGAATTAAAGCTGCCGCCATCAGTGATGACGTCCTGGCCGCCACCGCCATCGATATAATTGGGCGCATTCGGATCACCGATAATCGTGTCTGCGCCGGACGTTCCCGTGATGTTTACCGCCAATGACGAACCGGAGGCATCAATGACCTCGAAATTTGTCACTGTCTGGGTTGCGCTATTGATCTCGTTGACATTTTTCAGATTATAGGTGCCGCCGTTCAGCACCTTCAGCGTATTGACGCCTGTCCCGCCATCGAGGAGGGTTTCGTTGCCGTAGAAATCGATCGTGTCATTGCCGCCGCCGCCATAGATGTAATCAGCACCGCCGCCGCCGTGGATCGTATCATCGCCCGAGCTGCCGGTGATGACATTTGCTGACGCCGAGCCCAGGATGAGCAGTCCCGTCGACAGAGCGCTGGCATTGACATTCTCGAAATTGGTCACAGTGACGGTGTCACCGATGGTCTGGTCAAGTCCGGCGGCGACGCCGAGGTTGATCGAGGTGATCCCGCCAAGTGCGTCCAGGATCAGCGTATTATTGCCTGCGCCGCCATCAATCGAGCTTTCCGTACCGCGGTAATAAACGGTGTCATCACCACCGCCGGCAGCAATGGTCTCATTGCCACCATTACCGTCAATCGTGTCGTTGCCAGCACCGCCATAGATGTAGCCGGTATTCGACGCACCGGTGACCGATACACCGACGGCCAGATTGGAGGCATCGAGGTTTTCGAAATTGGCTACGGTAGGACCGGCGCTGACGAGCTGATCTGCCAGCGACAGGTTGAAGGTTCCGCCAGCTCTCAGGATCAGCGTATTCGTGCCGCTGCCGCCGTCGATCGAGATTTCGGTGCCGTAGAAGGAAACAGTATCATTCCCTGCGCCTGCATTGATGACGTCCGGCCCGCCGCCGCCGTCAATCGTATCATTGCCCGCGCCTGCGGTAATAACATTGGCTGCCGCCGATCCGACGATGGTGATCCCCTGGCCCGAGGTCAGGATACTGGCATCGAGATTCTGGAAATCCGTCACATTGGCGCTGTCGCCAACCGTTTCATCCGAACCGGCGGAGACGTTCATGTAGATCGCGGTGATACCACCCTGAGCCTTCAGGATCAGCGTGTTCGTGCCAGCGCCGCCGTCAATCGACGACTCCGTGCCATAGTAATAGACCGTGTCGTTACCGCCACCACCGTTGATGCTGTCGGTACCGCCGCCGCCATCAATCGTATCGTTACCGGCACCACCCACAATCGTGCTTGCCAGGGACGCCGAGCTGGTGATCGATACACCCTGCGACGCAGTCAGGCTGGAGGCATCAACATTCTGGAAATTGATGACTGTCGTATGATCACCGACTGTCTGATCCGCCGTATTGGCAAGATTGACAGTCGTCACATTCACAAGCTTCAGCGTGTCATTGCCGAGTCCGCCGTTGATTGTTCCCTCGGAGCCATAATAATAGATCGTGTTGTTGCCGCCATCGCCAAAGATCGTGTCTGCGCCGCCACCGCCATCGATGGTATTATTGCCCGTGCCACCATAGATGACATTGGCCCCGCTCGAACCCGTGATCATTTCGTTGGTGGCAACTGCCCTCGCGTCGACGTTGGCAAAGTGTGAGACCGCCACGAGGTCGCCGACCGTCTGGTCCTGGGTGGCAAGATCGATGGTGACGCCCGTCTCGAGGACCAGCGTATTGTTACCGCCAGATCCGCCATTAACGGAGGTTTCCGACCCGTAGTAGCGGATCGTGTTCTGTCCGCTGCCGCCAATGATGACATCTGAGCCGCCGAGCCCGTCGATGGAATCGCCACCGCTCGTGCCATAGATCGTATTGGCACCGCTTGAACCGGTGATGGTAATTCCGGTTGTCAGCGCACTTGCGTCAACGTTCTCGAAGTTGGTGACCAGGACGTTGTCGCCGACGGTCTGATCAGCACCGGCTGCAACCGACAGATTGACCGCCGTAATGCCAGCCTGAGCCGTCAGGACGATCGTATCCAGTCCGGCGCCGCCATCAATCGAGGTTTCGGCGCCGTGATAATAGACGATGTCATTGCCTGCCCCGGCAGCGATCACGTCACCGGTGCCGCCACCACCATCGATCGTGTCACTGCCAGCGCCACCTGTCAGGACGTTGGCTCCTGTCGAGCCCGTGATGATGACACCCTGCAGGGTACCAAGACCCGACGCATCGACGTTTTCGAAATTGGTCACCGTCGTGGTCAGGCTGGTCACCTGATTGGCATTGGCCAGATCAACCTGGGCAACGTTTTTCAGCACCAGGGTATTGGTACCCGTACCACCATCGATCGACTGTTCGGAGCCCCAGTAGTCGACGGAGTCATTGCCGGCGCCAGCCTGGATGACGTCCGCGCCGCCGCCGCCGTGGATCGTGTCATTGCCTGATCCGGCTGTAATGACATTCGTGCTGGATGAGCCGGTGATGACGATGCCCGTCGTCAGAATGCTGGCGTTGATATTCTCGAAATTGGTGACCGTGACATTGTCACCTGTCGTCTGGTCAGCCCCTGCGGCGACCGAGAAATCGACAGCCGTTATGCCCCCTGACGCTGCCAGGATAAGCGTATTATTGCCGGTACCGCCGTCAATCGACGTTTCAGAGCCGTGATAGGTGACCGTGTCGTCGCCAGCCCCGGCTGCAATGACATCGGTGCCGCCGCCGCCATCGATCGTATCATTGCCGAATCCACCCAGGATGACATTGCCTGTCGATGTGCCGGTGATGCTGATGCCAGTCGTGACCGCCGTGGCGTTGACATTCTCGAAGTTCACGACCGTGGTCGTCAGCCCAACGCCTGAAACCTGATTGGCGTTGGCCAGATTGACCGTCGCGGCAGCAAGCATGACCAGCGTATTGTTGCCCGTGCCGCCGTCGATCGATTGTTCCGTACCCCAGAAGTCGACGGTATCATCGCCCGCGCCTGCAGCGATGATATCGAGACCGCCGCCGCCGTGGATCGTGTCATTGCCCGATCCGGTGGTGATCGTATTCGCCTGGCTTGAACCGGTGACGGTCAGCGCCGTGGTCAGCGCAGCGGCGTTCAGGTTTTCGAAATTGGTGACGGTGGTATTGTCGCCCGTGGTCTGGTCGAGACCGGACGAAACAGCGAAGTTCACTGCCGTCGTGCTACCGGACACGAGCATGATCAATGTGTTGGCACCCGCTCCACCATCAATCGAAGCTTCCGTGCCATGGTAGTAGACGGTGTCATTCCCGGCACCGGCCGCAATGATGTCGGCACCGCCGCCACCATCAATCGTATCATTGCCTGCAGAGCCGGTGATCGTATTGATGCCGGTCGAACCGGTCAGAGACACGCCTGTGGCCAACAAGCTTGCATCGACATTTTCGAAGTTCGTCACATTCGTGCTGTCACCGACCGTCTGATCGGCATTTCCGAGATTGACGGTGACCGAGGTTTTCAGAACAAGCGTGTTCGTCCCGGTCCCGCCATCGATGGAGGTCTCGGTTCCTTCGTAATAGACGGTATCGTTGCCAGCCCCGGCCGCGATCACGTCCAGTCCCCCGCCGCCATCGATCGTATCATTGCCGGCGCTACCGGTGATGACGTTGACGCCGGAAGAGCCGGTGATTGAAACACCAGTCGAAATCTGGCTGGCATCGACGTTTTCAAAGTTGGTAACGGTGACGATATCGCCGGTCGTCTCGTCGGCGTTTGTCAGATTGACAGTTACTGCGGCCTTCAGAACCAACGTGTTGGTGCCGGTACCGCCGTCGATTGTACCTTCTGTGCCGTAGTAGTAGACGGTGTCGTTGCCGGACCCGGCTGAGATGGAATCATGGCCCCCGCCGCCGTCAATTGTGTCATTGCCGGACCCGGTGGTGATCGCATTGTCAAGGGACGAGGCCGTCACCGTGACAGCCGTTGTCATCACGCTGGCGTTCACGTTTTCAAAATTTGTAACGGTGACATGGTCGCCCGTTGTCTGGTCGACGCCCGCCGCAACAGAGAGATTGATCGCCGTGATGCCGCCCGACGCAGCAAGAATGAGGGTGTTATTACCGGAACCGCCATCGATCGAGGCTTCAGTACCTTCATAGATAACGGTATTATTGCCAGCTCCGCCAGCGATGATGTCAGCGCCACCACCGCCATCAATGGTATCATTGCCCGCGCCGCCCGTGATCACATTCGCTATCGACGAGCCTGTAATCGAGACGCCTTGCGCCGCTGTGAGCCCTGACGCATCAACATTTTCGAAGTTGGTGACAACGGTACTGCCCTGGGCATCCTGATTGGCGAGCGACAGATTGATGGAAATCGACGATTTGAGAACAAGCGTATTATTGCCAGCTCCGCCGTCAATCGATTGTTCAGCCCCCCAGTAATCGACCGTATCATCACCGGCACCGGCAGCGATGATATCCGAGCCACCGCCACCGTGGATCGTATCATTGCCTGATCCTGCCGTAATCACATTCTGGGCAGAAGACCCGGTGATCGTGATGCCAGTGGTCAGAACACTTGCGTCAACATTTTCAAAATTGGTGACAGTGACGTTGTCGCCTGTTGTCTGGTCCGTTCCAGCTGCCACACTGAAATTGATCGCGGTGATACTGCCTGATGCAGCGAGAACGAGCGTGTTGTTACCGCTTCCGCCATCGATCGAGATTTCAGTGCCATGGTATGTGACGCTATCGTCACCGGCACCGGCCGCGATAATGTCGGACCCACCACCACCATCAATCGTGTCATTGCCTGAACCGCCTGTCAGGATATTTGCGCTGCTGGACCCTGTGATCGAGATCGGACTGGCGAGCGCTGAAGCATCGACATTCTCAAAATTCGTAACAGCCGTATGATCACCGATGGTCTGATCTGCTGCCGCAAGATTGACCGTGACAGCCGCTTTCAGAATAAGCGTGTTTGTACCGGTGCCGCCATCAATGGTCCCTTCCGTTCCCCAGTAACTGACGGTGTCATTGCCTGCACCTGCCAGAATTGTATCATTCCCGCCGCCGCCGTCGATGGTATCGTTACCGGATGTGCCGGTTATCGCATTTGCGGCGTTCGATCCAGAGATCGTCAGTCCCGTCGACAGGGCAGAGGCGTCGACATTTTCGAAATTGGCAACCGCGGGCGTATCGCCCGTCGTCTGGTCTGATCCGGCAAGCACGCCCAGATTGATTCCGGTCAGTCCGGCCGCTGCCTTGATGATGAGTGTGTTATTGCCACTGCCGCCGTCAATGATGCCTTCGGTGCCCCATTCCGTCACCGTGTCATCGCCGGCTCCGCCATAGATTGAATCGCTGCCGCCACCGCCGTTGATCGTATCATTGCCACTGCCGCCGGTGAGCACATTGCCAGCTGCATTTCCTGTGATGGAAACCGCCTGAGCAGACGACAATGCAGAAGCATCCACCGCCTCAAAATTTGTGACAGTGACATTATCACCCGTGGTTTGATCAATATTCGCAAGATTGACAGTGACGGGTGCATCCAGAACGAGCGTGTTGTAGCCACCGATGCCACCGTTGATCGAGGTCTCGGTGCCGTAATAGGAAATTGTGTTGTTGCCGCCCCCGCCATTGATCACATCGGCGCCGCCGCCGCCGTCAATCGTGTCGTTGCCGGATCCGGTTGTAATGATATTGGCACCGGCTGAACCAATAACGGACAATCCGGTCGTGAAGACACTTGCATTGACGTTTTCAAAATTGGTGACGTTGACGTTATCGCCGGTCGTCTGGTCGGCGCCGGCAAGCGCGAGGTCAATCGCCGTGGTCCCGCCAGAAGCGGCAAAAATCAGCGTATTATTGCCGCTGCCACCCTCGATCGACGCTTCCGTACCGTGATACGTCACCGTGTCATCGCCAGCACCGGCATTGATGATATCCGCACCGGTTCCGCCGTCGATCGTGTCGTTGCCCGATCCACCCGTAATCACATTTGCCAGGGTCGACCCTGTCAGCACGACACCGGTCGCGAGTTGTGATGCGTCGACGTTTTCGAAGTTGGTCACGGTAACGGAATCACCGACCGTTTGATCGGCGGCTGACAGATTGACGGTCGCCCCGGTCAGCAGGACGAGTGTATTATTCCCTGCTCCGCCATCGATCGAATGTTCACCGCCACGGTAGTCAATTGTGTTATTGCCGCCACCGCCAGCGATGACGTCATAGCCGCCACCGCCATCGATCGTGTCGTTGCCCGAACCGCCAGTCAGGATATTCGCGCCAGAGGCACCTGTGAGAGACACACCCGTGGTCAGCAGCGACGCATCGACATTTTCAAAATTGGAGACGTTGACGCCATCGCCAATCGTCTGATCGGCAAAGCCGAGGTTTACGGTCACACCGGCTTTCAGAATCAGCGTGTTAACGCCGCTACCGCCGTCAATCGACTGTTCGGCACCATAGTAATAGACGGTATCGTTGCCAGCTCCGGCATTGATACTGTCTGCCCCGCCGCCGCCATTGATGGTATCATTGCCGCTGCCCAAAATCAGCGTGCTGGGTCCGGTCCCGCCGGTAACAGTCAGGCCATAACCAAGGGCACTTGCATCGAGGTTCTCGAAATTGGTGACGGTAACAGTGTCGCCGATCGTCTGATCCGAGCCGACGGCAACCCCGAAATTGACTCCCGTCAATGTCGCGCTTGACAACAGAACCAGCGTATTCAAGCCAGAACCACCGTCAATCGATGTTTCCGAGCCGTGATAATCGACGGTATCGTTTCCCGCGCCCGCAGCAATGACGTCCGAACCGCCACCGCCGTCAATCGTATCATTTCCCAAACTGCCGGTAATGACGTTCGCCGTGCCGGAGCCCGTTATGGAAATCCCGGTGGCCAGTTGTGATGCATCGACGTTCTGGAAATTCGTGACGGTTGTCGCATCATTGACCGTCTGATCCTGCATGGACAGATTGATTGTAACCGACGATTTCAGAACAAGCGTATTGTTGCCGGACCCGCCATCGATCGCGTGCTCGGTTCCGTAGTAATCAACCGTGTCATTGCCCGCTCCGGCAGAAATGGATTCGCTGCCACTGCCACCACCACCGTCGATTGTGTCGTTACCACTGCCCGTCACGATGAGGCTTGTACTGGACGATCCGACAACGCTGACGCCAGTTGTCAGAACGGCTGCATTGACGTTCTCGAAGTTGGTTACGGTGACATTGTCGCCCGTTGTCTGATCAACGCCTGCAGCCGCAGCCAGGTTGATCGCCGTGATACCACCTGCGGCTGACAAGATGAGTGTGTTGTTGCCAGACCCACCGTCAATCGAGAGTTCCGTGCCGTGATAGTAGACCGTATCATCGCCTGCACCGGCCGCGATGACGTCCAGGCCCCCGCCGCCGTCAATTGTATCGTTACCCGCACCACCGGTTATATCGTTGACCCCGGACGATCCCGTGATCGAGATGCCCTGAGATGCCGTCAATCCGGAAGCATCGACGTTTTCAAAATTGGTGACGGTGACACTGTCGCCACTCGTCTGGTCGACACCGGCGGCAACACCCAGATTAATCGCCGTGATACCACCCGACGTGTGCAGGACCAGGGTATTGTTACCCAGACCGCCGTCAATGGAGGTTTCCGTTCCCCAATAATAGACAGTGTCATCGCCTGCACCGGCCGCAATGACGTCCAGACCACCGCCGCCATCGATTGTGTCGTTGCCCGCACCTCCCGTGAGGACGTTCGCCGAAGCCGAGCCTGTCATGGACAGACCCGTACTGATGGCGCTGGCGTTTACATTCTCAAAGTTGGTCACCAGAACGGTATCGCCAGTCGTCTGATCGGCACCGGCGGAAACGGCAAGATTGATCGACGTAATGCCGCCTGTCGCATCGAGGATAAGCGTATTAATTCCCGAGCCGCCGTCAATCGAGGCTTCAGCGCCGTGGTAATAGATCGAGTTGTTGCCGCCGCCGCCCGCGATCACATCATGACCGCCATTGCCATCGATCGTGTCGTTGCCGGCGCCGCCGATCAGCGTATTGTTGCCTGTCGATCCCAGAATATTGGCCCACTGGCTCGAATTCAGGGCGCTTGCGTCGACATTCTCAAAATTCGTGACTGTTTCGAACGGACCGGATATCTGTGATCCCGCACTTGCAAGATTAACGACCGCCGACACCTTCAGTTCGAGCGTATTATTGCCGGTGCCGCCATCAATCGAAAGTTCCGTGCCGTAATAGGCAACGGTATCATTGCCGCCTCCGGCCTGGATGACATCCGAGCCGCCACCGCCATCGATCGTATCGTTGCCAGATCCGGTGATGATTGTATTCGCGCCAGACCCGCCCGTGACCGTCAGGGCTGTCGTCAGTGCGCTCGCATTGATATTTTCGAAGTTGGCAACGTAGGTATTATCGCCCGTTGTCTCGTCAAGACCGCCAGATACTGCCAGATTGATGGCCGTTGTCCCGCCTGAAGCGGCAAGGATCAGGGTGTTATTGCCGGCTCCGCCATCGATATAGGTTTCCGATCCGTGATAGGTGACTGTATCGTCGCCGGCACCGGAATAAACGATATCCTGACCGCCGCCGCCATCAATTGTGTCATTGCCGCTACCGCCGGTCAGCGTCTCGTTATTGCCCGTGCCGGTGATGGACACGCCGGTCGTCAGCGCTGACGCATCGACGTTTTCGAAATTGGTAACATTTGTCGTCGGATTACTGACCTGGTCAGCATTCCCGAGATTGACGGTCGTAGCCGCCTTCAGGACAAGCGTATTGTTACCTGCACCGCCATTGATCGCAACTTCAGTGCCATAATACGAAATCGTATCATTACCAGACCCGGCCAGAATCGAGTCGCCACCACCGCCGCCGTCGATGGTATTGTTACCAGACCCGGCAATAATCGTATTGGCCGACGCCGAACCAATGATGGTCAGGCTGTTGGACAGGGCACTCGCATCGACATTCTCGAAATTTGTAACCTGAACGTTATCGCCGGAGGTTTCGTCAGCACCGGGGGCAACCGACAGATTAACGACCGATGTGCCGCCGGATGCGGCCATGATCAGCGTGTTGACACCTGATCCGCCATCAATCGAGGTTTCCGTGCCGTGATAGGTCACAGTGTCATTGCCAGCCCCGGCAGAAATCACATCGCCGGTTCCACCGCCACCGTCGATCGTGTCATTGCCCGAACCACCGATCAGGATGTTGGTCGCGCTCGACCCCGTCAGCGAAACGCCCGTCGTCAGGGCAGATGCATCGACATTCTCGAAATTCGTGACCGTGACGGAGTCCAGGAGCGTCTGGTCAGCAGCACCCAGATTGACGCTGACGGCCGTCTTTAGCGCCAGGGTATTATTACCCGAACCGCCGTCGATTGACCCTTCCGAACCATAATAGTCGACGGTGTTGTTACCACCACCACCGAGGATCGTGTCGTGACCGCCACCGCCATCAATTGTGTCATTGCCCGCACCGCCAACGAGTTTGTTGGCAGCGGCTGAGCCGGTTACGCTGATTCCCTGGCCCGCTCCCAGCGCGCTGGCGTCAACATTTGTGAAGCCGCTGACTGCCACTCCGTCGCCGACAGTCTGGTCGACGCGCGTCAGGTTGACGTCCGTTTGTGCTTCCAGAATGAGGGTGTTATTGCCGGAACCAGCTGAAATGGAGGTTTCGGTGCCATGATAATAGACGGTGTTGTTGCCGGTCCCGAGCGTGATGATATCGCTGCCGCCGTCGCCATCAACGGTATCGTTGCCATTGCCAACAGTGATCACGTTCGCGGCAGCTGAACCTGTTACGGTGAGGCTGGTGTTGACCGCAGATGCGTTGACATTCTCAAAGTTCGTGACGGCAACTGTATCGCCGGTCGTTTCATCCACGCCCGCAACAACAGACAGATTGACCGCGGTGGTACTACCAGACGCTGCCATGACCAGCGTGTTATTGCCGCTGCCACCATCGATAGACACTTCGGAACCATGATAGGTTACGGTATCATCACCGCCACCCGCAGCGATAACATCCAGACCGCTGTTGCCATCGATCGTGTCATTGCCTGAGCCGCCGTAGATCGTATTTGCGCCAGCAGAGCCGGTGACCTGGATCGGCTGCAAGGCTGTGAGCCCGGATCCGTCCACGTTTTCAAAGTTGGAGACAGCGGTCAGGTCGCCCGATGTCTGGTCCGCATTCGAGAGATTGACGACCGCCTGCGCCTTCAAGACCAGCGTGTTGTTGCCAGAACCGCCGTCGATCGAGATTTCCGATCCCCAATAGTCGACCGTGTCGTCACCAGCTCCGGCATTGATGATATCAGCGCCGCCGCCGCCGTGAATTGTATCGTTGCCTGAACCCGTCAGAATGGAATTGGCACCGACGGTTCCCGTTACGGTCAGAGCGGTTGTGAGCGCACTGGCATCGACATTCTCAAAATTGGTGACGTTGACATTATCGCCAGTGGTTTGGTCCTGTCCGGCCGTAACGGCGAAATTGATCGCGGTTGTGCCGCCTGAGGCAAGCATGACCAACGTATTGTTGCCGGTTCCGCCGTCAATGATGCCTTCGGTACCATGATAGACAACCGTATCGTCACCACCGCCGGCATAGACGGTGTCATTGCCATTGTTGCCATCGATCCAGTCGTTGCCAGCACCACCATAGATGATATTGTTGCTTGTCGTACCGGTGATGTTGACGCCGGTTACCAGCGCAGAGGCATTGACGTTTTCGAAGTTTGTGACGGTGGTATTGTCGCCGGAGGTCTGGTCGGCGGTATTGGCGAGATTGACCGTAACGGCGGCTTCGAGAACCAGGGTGTTGTTGCCGGTACCGCCATCGATCGAGACTTCGGCTCCGTGGTAGAAGACAGTGTCGTCGCCAGCACCCGCTTCGATCACATCGTTGCCGCCACCGCCATCAATCGTGTCGTTGCCCGAGCCCGTGGTGATCACGTTGGCCTGGCTCGAACCAGTCACATTGATGCCGGTCGTCAGGATGGCAGCATTCAGATTCTGGAAATCGGTGACGCTGACGTGATCGCCGGTTGTTTCGTCCGACCCTGGCGCGACCGCGAAATTGACCGCAGTAATGCCTCCGGCATTGATCAAAACAAGTGTGTTATTGCCGGTTCCACCATCGATCGACGTTTCAGTACCATAGTAATCAACGGTGTCGTCACCAGCTCCTGCGTTGATAACGTCAGCGCCACCGCCGCCATCAATTGTATCATTGCCTGCGCCGCCCGTAATTTTATTACCAACAGACGAACCAGTAATTGAAACACCGGTCGAGATTGGGCTCGCATCGACATTTTCAAAACCGGTAACGACTGTACTACCACTGGTCTCATTGATCGTACTGGACAGGTTGACCGTGGTCGACGCGGCGAGGACGAGAGTATTGTTTCCAACTCCCCCGGTAATCGAGCCCTCGGTCCCATGATAATAGATCATATCATTGCCGCTGCCGCCGATGATCGTATCAGACCCACCGCCGCCATCGATCGTATCGTTGCCAGAACCAGACTTGATCCAGTTTGCGCCTGTTGAACCGGTGATTGAGACGCCCGTCGTCAGATTGGATGCATCGACCCACTGGAAGTTTGTAACGAGCGTGAGATCGCCCGTCGTCTGGTCGGCGTTTCCGAGATTGACCGTGGTCGGGGCAAGCAAGACCAGCGTATTCGTGCCAGTTCCGCCATCGATCGAGGACTCCGACCCGTGATAATAAACTGTATCATTACCAGCACCGGCATTGATGGAGTCACTGCCGCCACCGCCATTGATCGTATCATTGCCGCTGCCGGCGATAATCGTGTTTGCGCCGCCTGAACCAGTCAGGGTCAGGTTGTTCGCCAGCGCGCTCGCATCGACGCTCTCAAAGTTCGTAACGGATACATGGTCGCCGATCGTTTCGTCGGTGCCAGCGGCAACCGACAGATCAACGGCCGTGATTCCGCCATCGGCAGCCAGGATCAGGTTGTTTGTGCCCGTCCCGCCATCGATCGAGACTTCTGTTCCATGATAGGTAACGGTGTCATTTCCGGCACCGGCGGCAATGACATCAGCACCACCGCCGCCGTCAATCGTGTCGTTTCCAGAACCACCCGTTATGATATTTGCCGCGGTATCGCCGGTAATATTGGCGCCCTGTGTGACGCCGAGACTGGATGCATCGACATTTTCGAAGTTGCTCACGGTCGTGAAATCACCGACCGTCTGGTCGGGTGCGCTCAAGTCGACCTGGGCAACGGCCTTCAGGACAAGCGTGTTGTCGCCGCCACCGCCATTGATGGAGATTTCCGATCCCCAGTAGTCAATCGTATCATTGCCAGCGCCGGCCGTGATCACGTCGGAACCACCGCCGCCGTGCACGGTATTATTGCCGGAACCGGTAATGATGACGTTCGAACCGGCTGAACCGGTAATCGTCATCGATGTGGAAAGTGCACTCGCGTCGAGGTTCTCGAAGTTGGTAACAAGAACAGTGTCGCCTGTCGTCTGATCACGTCCGGCGGCAACAGAGAAATCAACCGCTGTTATGCCGCCTGATACAGCGAGAATAAGTGTATTATTGCCCGTACCGCCGTCAATCGACGTTTCGGATCCGTGATATGTGACCGTGTCATCACCAGCACCAGCAGCAATAACGTCCGTGCCGCCGCCGCCATCGATCGTATCATTGCCCGCACCGCCCTTGATGCTATTCGCATTGGTGGAACCGGTCAGGTTCACACCGGTCGACAGCGCGGATGCATCGACGTTTTCAAAGTTGGTGACGACCGTGTTGTCGTTGAGCGTTTCATCAGTCAGAGACAGATTGACCGATACAGCTGTCTTCAGGATCAGCGTATTGACGCCGCTTCCACCATCAATGGAGACTTCGGTTCCGTAGTAGCTGACGGTGTCATCTCCGGCGCCTGCCGATATGACTTCAATGCCTCCGACACCATCAATCGTGTCATTGCCTGCTCCAGTGATGATACTGCTTGTTGAAGCCGAGGCAATAACGCTGATGCCTTGGGTCGCGCCGAGAATACTCGCGTCCAGATTCTGGAAATCGGTAACGAATACCGTATCGCCGCTGGTTTCGTCGGCACCTTGGGCAACATTAAAATCAACGCGTGTAATCCCGCCCGATGCGGAAAGGATCAGCGTATTGACGCCGGTGCCGCCATCGATGGATGTTTCAGTCCCGTGGTAATAAACGGTATCATTGCCTGCGCCCGCATTGATAACGTCGGAACCGCTGCCGCCGTCAATGGTATCATTACCCGCACCACCAGTAATGAAATTGGCACCAGTGGAGCCTGTAATGGTAACGCCCTGCGCAGCATTCAGCGCCGAGGCGTCAACATTCTCGAAGTTCGAAACAAGTGTGTTATCGCCTACCGTCTGGTCCGCTGCCGCCAGATTGACAGTCGCAACGACATCGAGAACGAGTGTGTTGGCGCCCGTACCGCCGTTAATCGACGTTTCTGTCCCATGATAATAGACAGTGTCATCGCCTGCTCCGGCATTGATGACATCGAGGCCACCGCCACCATCAATCGTGTCATTGCCACCGCCGCCAGTAATGACGTTGGCCGTGCCAGTCCCGGTTATAACCACGCCCTGCCCGCTTCCAAGCGCACTGGCGTCCACGTTTTCGAAATTGGTTACATTGGATGCGACGCCGATTGCCTGATCCGGCTTGGTCAGATTGATATCGACTGCGGACTGGAGAACGAGCGTGTTGTTGCCCGCGCCACCATCGACCGATGCTTCGGTGCCGTAGAAATAGACTGAGTCATCACCCGCGCCGGCACTGATGCTGTCGTGGCCACCGCCGCCATCAATCGTATCGTTGCCGGAGCCCGTCAAAATGGTATTGGCACCAGACGTACCGACCGCCAAGATTGAACCTGTCGCTACCGATGCGTCAACATTCTCAAAGTTCGTAACGTTGACTGTCCCGCCGACAAGCTGGTCTGTACCTGCAGAAACCGCAAGATTGATCTCGCTGATTCCGGCCGTGGTCTCCATGACAAGCGTGTTACTGCCGGTTCCACCATCAATCGAGGCTTCGGAACCATGATACAAGACGGTATCATCGCCCGCTCCGGCGGCGATGACATCGTGCCCGCCACCACCGTCGATGGTGTCGTTACCGGCACCGCCGGTAATCGTATTGTTGCCTGACGTGCCGGTCAGCAATGCGCCATAACTGAGAGCCGACGCATCGATATTTTCAAAGTTCGTAACGACAGTCTGGCCAATGCCGGATTGATTGGCGTTTGCAAGATCAATCGTTCCCGCAACTTTCAGAACGAGCGTATTGTTGCCGGTACCGCCGTCAATCGACACTTCCGTGCCGTAGAATGCAACGCGGTTATTACCAGCACCAGCCTCGATGATGTCGGCGCCGCCGCCGCCGTCGATGGTGTCGTTACCAGAACCGGTGGTGATCACATTGGCAAAGGCAGAGCCAATGACATTGATACCCTGGGTCAGGATACTGCCATTCACGTTCTCGAAACTGGTGACCGTTACGGAATCACCCAGCGTTTCGTCCGCACCCGGGCCAGCAGCCAGATTGATGGCGGTCAGGGTGGTGAAGGCCACGATTTCAAGAGTGTTATTGCCGCTTCCGCCGTTTATCGACGCTTCGGTGCCGTGGTAATAAATCGTATTGTCGCCGCCACCGCCATTAATGACGTCTGCGCCGCCGCCGCCATCAATGGTGTCATTGCCAGCGCCACCCGTCAGGACGTTGATGCCGGTCGAACCGGTGATCGACACGCCTGTCGTCAGGAGGGACGCATCGACGTTTTCGAAGTTCGTCACGATCGTATGGTCGTTGACGGTCTGATCCGCCGCCGACAAATCGACGGTCACGGCAGTCTTCAGTTGCAGCGTGTTGTTGCCGGTACCACCGTCAATCGAGACTTCGGAGCCGTGGTAGGCGACGGTATCATCACCAGCACCGGCCGTTATGACGTCTGCGCCGCCGCCGCCGTCAATCGTGTCGTTGCCTGCACCGCCGATCAGCGTATTATTGCCGCTGGAGCCCGTAATCGACGTTCCCTGGAGGGCACCAAGTTGCGAGGCGTCGACATTCTCAAAGTTGGTGACGGTCGTCTGATCACCAAAGGTCTGATCAATATAGCTCAGATTGACAGTCGCAACCGTCTTCAGAACCAGCGTATTATTGCCGACACCGCCATCGATCGAGGTTTCGGATCCGTAATAATAGACAGTGTCATCACCGGCACCCGCCGAAATGGCACTTCGGCCACCATCGCCGTCAATAGTATCATTACCCGAGCCAGTGGTGATCACACTACCCGAAGCGCTGCCAATGACATTCAACGCCGTCGTAAGCGCGCTGGCATCGACATTCTCGAAATTCGTCACGGCAACATGGTCACCGATGGTTTCATCTGCTCCGGCGGCAACCGACAGATTGACTGCGGTTATTCCCCCGGACGTCGTCATGACCAGCGTGTTACTGCCGGTACCGCCGTCTATGGAGGTTTCCGTGCCATGATAGGCAACAGTATCGTTGCCCGCACCCGCTGCGATGACATCCGCGCCGCCACCGCCGTCGATGGTGTCGTTACCGGCACCACCGGTGATCGTGTTGTTGCCTGACGTGCCGGTCAGCGATGCGCCATAACTCAGTGAAGACGCATCGATATTTTCAAAGTTCGTAACGACGCTCTGGCCGATGCCGGATTGATTGGCGTTTGCAAGATCAATCGCTCCTGCAACTTTCAGAACGAGCGTATTGTTGCCGGTACCGCCGTCAACAGACACTTCCGTGCCATAGAAAGCGACGCGGTCATCGCCGGCACCAGCCGCGATGATGTCCGCGCCGCCGCCGCCGTCGATGGTATCGTTACCGGAACCGGTGGTGATCACATTGGCATAGGCGGAGCCGATAACATTGATACCCTGGGTCAGGATACTGGCATTCACGTTCTCGAAATCGGTGACCGTGACGGAATCACCCAGCGTTTCGTCCTCACCCGGGCCAGCAGCCAGATTGATGGCGGTCAGGTTCGTGAAGGCCACAATCTCAAGTGTATTATTGCCGGATCCACCGTCGATGAATGCTTCGGTGCCGTGGTAATAGACCGTATCGTCGCCAGCGCCTGCATTAATGACGTCTGCGCCGCCGCCGCCGTCGATGGTGTCATTGCCAGCGCTACCAGTCAGCACGTTGATGCCGGTCGATCCGGTGATCGACACGCCTGTCGTCAGGAGAGACGCATCGACGTTTTCGAAGTTCGTGACGATCGTCTGGTCGTTGACGGTCTGATCCGCCGCTGACAGATCGACGGTCACCGCAGTCTTCAGTTGCAGCGTATTGTTGCCGGTGCCACCGTCAATCGAGACTTCGGAGCCGTGGTAGGCAACGGTATCATCACCAGCACCGGCTGTTATGACGTCTGCGCCGCCGCCGCCATCAATCGTGTCGTTTCCTGCACCGCCAATCAGCGTATTATTGCCGCTCGAGCCCGTAATCGACACCGCCTCAAGCGAACCAAGCTGCGAGGCGTCGACATTTTCGAAATTGCTGACCCGTGTCTGATCATTGACCGTTTGATCCAGATAACCCAGATTGACAGTCGCAACCGTCTTCAGAACCAGCGTATTATTGCCGACACCGCCATCGATCGAGATTTCCGATCCGTAGTAATAAACAGAATCATCACCGGCACCCGCCGAAATGATATCGCGACCCCCGTTGCCATCGATCGTATCGTCACCTGAGCCAGTGGTGATCACGCTGCCCGAAGCATTGCCGATAACCGTCAAGGCAGACGTCAGCGCACTGGCATCGACATTCTCAAAATTCGTCACGGCAACATGGTCGCCGATGGTTTCGTCTGCTCCAGCATTGACCGACAGATTGACTTCAGTCGTTCCGCCAGAGGTGACGATCACGAGCGTATTATTGCCCGTTCCACCGTCAATGGAGGTTTCCGAACCATGATAGGCAACGGTATCGTCACCGGCGCCCGCCTTGATGACGTCTGCGCCGCCACCGCCGTCGATCGTATCACTGCCGGAACCACCGGTAATGACATTGACCCCTGCCGAGCCAGTGATCGACGCGCCGGTCGTCAGTGCAGACGCGTCAACATTTTCAAAGTTTGTGACGACAGTCCGATCGCCCACAGTTTGGTCGGCAAGCCCAAGATTGACCGTAGCAGTGGCTTGGAGGACAAGAGTGTTCGTTCCAGCGCCGCCGTCGATGGCATTTTCGGTCCCGTGGTAAGAGACTGAATCATTACCAGGTCCGCCCAGGATCGAATCAGCACCGCCACCGCCATCAATGGTATCGCCACCGCCGCCGCCAACGATTGTGTTGGCTCCCGACGTTCCGGTGATGGAAATCGGTGTCGTGAGCGCTGATGCATCGACGTTTTCGAAGTTGCTGACAACCGTGTTGACGCCAGAGACCTGATCCGCCGCAGACAGGTTGACATTGGCTTGCGCCAACATGACGAGCGTATTGTTTCCACCGCCGCCGTTGATGGAGGTCTCCGACCCGTAGAAGTCGATGACATCATTGCCTGCGCCGCCGGTGATGACGTCAGCGCCGCCGCCGCCGTCAATCGTGTCACCGCCGCCACCGGCGAGGATGCTATTCGCCCCGGAGGTTCCGATTATGGAAATGCCCGTCGTAAGCGCCGAAGCGTCGACGTTTTCAAAGTTTGTGACAAGCGTCTGAGAATTTACAGCCTCATTGGCCGCCGCCAGGTCGATGTTGTTTGCCGTCAACAGGACAAGCGTGTTGTTGCCCGACCCACCGTCAATCGACGCTTCTGTGCCATGAAAGCTGACAACGTCGTTGCCAGCACCAGCCTTGATGACGTCTGCGCCGCCGCCGCCATCAATCGTATCATTGCCGGACCCACCCGTAATGATATTGATGCCGGATGTTCCGATCAGATTATTGTTGCCGGTAGCCGAGCCAACCACATTGGCGATGCCGACGAGTTCATCCCCATTGGCCAGTCCGCCGACACCGACACCTGTGGACAGGTTGACCGATACACCGGCGGTTGATTTCGAATAGTCGACGGTGTCATTGCCACCGTTACCGACCATCGTATCACCGCCACCGCTGCCGTAGAAGGTGGTGTTACCACCCGTGCCGACGAGATAATCTGCGTATGACGAGCCTTCGATCTGATTGAAGTGCTTGAGGATATCACCCTGGGCATAGCCGCCGGTTCCGACGCCGGTCGCCAGATTGACGGTTACGCCTGCATTGGAATAGGCGTATGAAATCAGATTATTGCCGCCGCCACCGTCGATGGTGTCGGCTCCGGGTCCGGAGTAGACCGTGTCATTCCCGGCCCCTTCCATGACATTGGTGCCGGGCGGAGTCGCGTTCAGGCCATAGATCGTCGATTGGCCGTCCGTCGAAACGATCGTTGCGTCCGCAGCACTCTGGACATCCTTGATCGCAAAGGTCTGGCTACCCTGATAGAGTTGACCTGATCCCGTTGCGCTGAAGAGGATATCGAGACTGAAATTGCCAAGAAAGCCGTTTGCGTCCGGCTTTGCCGTCAGTGATGGCAACACGTATTCAAGTTGGAGTTGAAAATGATTGGGATCGAGCGGATCCAGCTGGACCACCCAGTTATTCCCGGTATGAGTTGCATTCTCGATCGCGTATCCGGTTGGCAGATTGGTGATGGTCGCGGTCTTCGCAACGACACCAGCTGCCGGAAACGTCACCTTGACGTCGATAAGCCGCTCCGTCGTGCCTGACGGCATCTGATTGGGATCGGCGATATAGACGACGTCGCCATTGTTTGTGCCAACGATCGACTTTGTCTGCTGCTGAACCGAAAAGGTCGGATCGGTCGTTGCAGGGACAACCGATGCCGCGCCACGAATGGTTTCACCGCCGCTCGGCAAAGGCGTCACAATATCACCGGACACGCCAAGCAAGGTGATTGCGAGCTTGGCAGCCAGGATGTTTCCGGTATTGTCCGATGTATTGGTGTTCGTTTGTGTTGGCGGGGTACCAGACGAGCCAGGGACGGCCTGGTTATCGACCTGAACAGGCGGCAAGACCGCAGCATCTTCGGGCGGCTTGTCGAAGTCCGCGACCCCCGTCATCTTGATGACAGGATCAGCCGGAATGGGTGTACTGCTCGGCGGCGGTTCCTCTGGTGCCTTCTCCTTGGCCGTATCGTTCTTGCCTTCGGCAGCAGCTGCGTCGGTTGAAGCCAGCTGAACGATGGAATCATCCATCAGTTTCACGTCGCCGACGAGAGCCAACAGCTCCTGGTAAGAGATCGTCTTGTCTGAAAATGTTGCTTCACCTTGTTCAGTGACAAGGTTCATCGCGTAGCCCGGGATGATGGTCTTGCCCCCATCGGGAAACAGCAGGACCAGATCAACGTCAAGAAGAACGGCCTTGGCTTCGCTGGTCTTGAAGTCGAGTTTCAGATGGGCGCCCGGTGGCGCGTCAAAGACCGCAATGCTGCCCGCTGGCGGCCGATGAACGACAAGGGAATCCGCACCTGCTGACGGCGGACTTGCGAGCGCCACAGCCGAGCTGCCAGGTGTTTTTGGTGACGATTCCGCCATAATGTCTTCGCCGCTTCCTGCTAGCAAAATTTACATCCCGATTGGAAGCGCTCGACGTAAATCGGTCAGGTATCGGTCAAGCGACTCCAAGGGCTTTCTGATTCTGATTAAATTTGGTTAAAAATTTATTTACGATCGAAATACACATAATACCGTATGTATTACGAGCTTAAATAAACGTATAAATTATTGGACAAAACTTTATGCAATATCATTAAAGCTTTCGAGCAAATATCGAGTCTTCAATTTTGACCCCATTTAAATTAACTATATCGTCAACAACAGACTGATCAATTTCATGAAAGAATTGAATACCATATCCAGACACTCTTGACGCCCTAATTCTTCCTTCAACGGAAAAATACTCCGTCTGGATGATCACGACCTCGTTGTTACGGTCAAGGATAAACATGCTTGCAGGTCGGAAAACACAACCTCCACACGAGATTTCAAGAATCATGCCGTCAAATGTTGCGCCAATTTCAACCAGATTCATCTGGCCAACCATCGTGCAGTCAAACCGCTGGTGACGGCGTTCGAATCCCTTCTTCTGACGTCCAAAGCGGAACATCTGAGGAATTGACTTCAGGTTGAAACCCGTGGAACTGCTTGCTTGCTGTGACATTTTACGTGTCCTCGACTAATTGGCAGGTGCGCGCTCAGCACTTCAACCGTTGGATCCGGCGCGATGGCGGAAAGTTTCCACGAGATCCTGAAGTTCCGTTATGGCGCGCGTGAAGCGTTGATCGTTGTTGTCCGGGCGCTCCACAGTCTCTGTCTGTTTGGGCATGTCCCGCTCAGCCGCCAATTGCGCTGCACGCTCCATCGAGCCGATCGCAACATGAAGCAAACTGGAATAGGCCGAAAAGGCGTTTTCAAGCGTCTGGTTTATCTGAGCAAAGCCATTCGACAGGGACTGATTCAACATGGCTGAGGTCCGCGCATGTGCCCCGTCAACCGACTCCGTACGGGCCTGGCGCGCAAGTTCATTGACGGCCTGCGCTTGCGACGTCACAATCTGCGCAATCCGTGCCTCAGCCCGTTCAGACTGTGTCATCAGCGCGCGACCAACTTCAGTCAGTCCGTGACGAACACTTTGCTCCAGCGTTGCCTCCAGAAGAGCCGGTGAGGGAGTTGTCATGCGCCGGTCAATATCGGCTGACAACTGGTCCACGGCAGTCGCCATCTGGGTCGTCGTTTGCAACTGAACCGAGGACAGCGTTCGCAGTGTCTGCGCATGGCTTTGATCCATGGCGTGAATCAAAGCTCTCAACGTTGCAACCTCGACCTCAATCCGCCTGGATACGGTCGTGCCAAGGGCATCCAGGCTGGTTCCCAGATCCGACAAGGCCGGTCCGATCGGACCCAGTGCCCTGATTTCATTCAGGATCGCCGTCTGGTGCCCAATCATTTCGCCCTGCTGGGCGACCAATCGCTCCACGATTTCCGATTGCCCCACCTGGGCATTGCGCATGTCCTGAAACAGGCGAGCGGTCAGATCGAAACTACCGGCTACCTTCGTGTAATCCGACAGGATGCTGCTGACCATGCGGACGAGCGCCGGTTCGACGTCAGACCCGTGAACTGACACCGGCGCATGCGCAACGGCTCTCTCGCCTTCATCTTCTCCAATCTGCACGACACCGGCGAGCCAGGCCTCAAACTCGTGCTTCAGAACGCCAGCTGCCTGGCCCGCGAAGCGGCCCAGCAAACCGACCACAAGCGATCCGAAAAGACCGAACAGAGACGAGGCGAAACCCGAAGCCATACCCTTCAACGGTTCTTGCAGAGCTCCTAATAGTTCCTGGAAGGCACCTGAGGCTTCAGCACCACCAGCCGAATTGGCGAGACCACCGATAATTCCGCCCATGGCGCCGACCATGTGCAAGAGGCCGATAAACGTGCCGATCAGTCCCATGAACACGAGCAGACCCGACATGTAGACCAGCAACGACTTCTCATCGCTGATTGTCTCGGCAATCTTGTGGACGAGCGTATTCATGGTCTCAACGGAAACACGGATTTTCTTGGTCCTGGCCAACTCGTCAGTCACGAGATCATAGGCATGTCCCAGAATACGCGGGCGTACGAACAGGCGACCGGGCTGTGCGCAGCGATAATGCCGCCATAAAGGGTCGCGCGTTCCCTCGATCCGGCCAATACGGATGTCATCCCACATTTCCTTCAGCGCATTGAACGCAATCAGTTCATTTTTCAGCTTGGCTATGAAAATGAACGACATAACAATACCAAAGCCAAAGGTGCCCAGAATGGTCACGTTCATATAAACGTGTGCCATGACGCCTTCGGCGATAAATTCTCTCTGCCAAAGTGCAAGCAGTGCAATGACGGATATGACTCCGATCATTTTGTTTCGAATACGAGCAACCTGTTTTTCCATTACTCAAAGCCTTGTCACAGAGATTGAATTCGTACCGAAAACATTCTTTATTTACCGACGAAAATATCGACAGTGTTGCCCATTTCATCGGTTGTGGTGTCAAACACCTTGACGCTGATATCCGCAGGGTTGAGCTTCTGCTTCTGCATTTCCCCCCGAACGTACATGGCCCGGTAATAGGCAATGCGCCGCGCATCGCTCAAAGATCCATCCTTGGTGGAGGCATAGGCTCTGATGATCACCTTTGGCTTCTTTTCAACAACGTCCTTGGACGTGGTAAAGCCCGTCAGATCATTCAGTCCGGCTTGATCCATCTTGTAACTGTGGGTCACGAAGTGTAATTGGACAGCAGGCTTATCAGAGGCTGCTTCGACCGTCGCTGCGCCATGATCTGCGCGGACAGTCGATGCGGCAGAATTCTGGGCACCAGCCGCCGTTTTCGCACCTGCGTCGGCGGGTTTTTCCGCTGCACCGTCATTTTTGACGGGTGACTCGGATGCCGCCTTGGCCCCTTCGGTTGATTGAGACTGCTCAGACGGCTTGAGGCCGGCGACCTGTTGAGCCTGATCTGGCGTCGTACCGGAAGGCGGGGAACTCACCTCTGACTTTGCCGAACTGCTTGCTGCAATTTGGTCCGCGGATTTCTCCGCTGGAGCCGTTGCCGCGCCTGACTGACTGTCAGCCTGCGTACTCTTGGCCGCGCCCGACGCTGCCGTCGCTTCACTCGCTTCGATCTTTGCCTGAGCCTTGGCAACTTCCTCGGCAACCTTCGCCGTCAATTCCTTGATGCTGGCGTTACCGGGCACATCGATCTTTGCCGCTTTTGCAATGGCCTGGACGGCGTTTTTGGACACATTCTGAGACAAAACGAACACTGCCATTGCAAGCAGCATCATCACGAATGCGAGCACCTGCACCATCGATGTCAAGGCATCGACGTAACCTGGCCAATAGTCTTCGCTTTCCTCGGATCCATGTGCCATTTGCGCGCTACTTGACCTTACCGACTATAAGATTGCCTTATCGGTCACGGTAAACGCGAATGGTTAACTAAATACCAATTGGCAGAGGGAAGCCGGAGCCTATGCGGCGTTTCCGGCCATTCGCCTCAAGACCTCCGCTTTCGGTCCATCAGCGATAACCCGCCCGCCATCAATCCAGATGAGCCTGTCGACAAGGTCAAGGAGCGGTGCGCGGTGGGTGGCCAGCACAAGGGTTCGATCAGCCAGGAGAGGCTTCAAATCCTTGACAATTCGCATTTCAAGCATTGTATCCATCGAGGCTGTTGGCTCATCGAGGATCAAAACCTTGGGATTTGCGAGCAAGATCCGCGCAAGCGCAACGGATTGACGCTCGCCCCCCGACAGGCGTTCGCCGCGCGGTCCTACAGGCAATGACAGGCCACGAGGGTGCTGTGACGCAAAATCGGCAACTCCCGTCAATTTCGCGACAGAATTTAACCTTTCCTGGTCAATCGACCTGGCTCCGACCGTCAGATTGGCTGCAAGCGTATCATTCGTCAGATTTGGTGATTGGCCGAGATATCCGAGTACGCGCCGAAGTTCGGTCGGATCGTACTGCCGGGCATCGAAATCATCGACGATCACCGTACCGCTGTCGGGCTCAAGTAATCTTGGCAGCAGCTTCATGAGCGTGCTCTTGCCCGATCCGGAGCGACCGATAATGGCCACTTTCTCGCCGGGAGCGATCGACAGGGAGATATTTTCGAGTTGCTTCCGCGTCTGGCCAGGATAGGAAAACCCGACGTTCTGAAGCCGCAGGGCCCCAAATCGTGGTCTTGGTCTCAGCTCGCTGTCATCACCCGACGTTTCGGCAGATCCGGACGTATCTTCAGAAATCGCCTTCAGCGCCGCCTTGCTCTCGTGCATCTTGCTCAAGGTCATGACGAGTTGGCCAATCGGTGAAATCACGCGGCCTGCCAACAGATTGCAAGCGCTGAGGGATCCGACCGTCATCGCACCGATCGAGATCTCGTAGACGCCGATCATGGTCACCAATACAATCATGGCCTGACCGATCGACATGTTGGCGTAACTTGCGATCGTATGCCAGAGACGCGCACCATGGGCAGCATAGGCGTATTCATCGAACAGACGTTCGAAACGGCCGAGAACCCGTCGTTCCGTGCACGTCGTCTTGACCGTTTCAAGACCCTCGACGGTTTCGATCATTTGATTGGTCTGGATCTGGTTCAGACGCATCTGACGCATCTGGCCCGATTTCGCCTCCTGACCGGCATAGTGGTAAATTACAAACAGAATAGTCATGCCTGCGATCGGGGCCAAGACAACCGGACCGCCGTTCACCCAGATCAGGGCAAACACAATAACAAGAAATGGTGCGTCAATCATGATGCCGATAATATACTGCGGCACCAGCTGCGTCAGACCATCGATCTGTCTTAGCTTTTCTATGACGGCACCCGAGGACTGGGGCGCCTCAATCATTTTGACTTCGACCAGACTGCGAACGACTTTGGCCTGAAGTGACGCGCTGGTGGCTGTCGCCAGAGCATCCTGCAATTTGATCCGAACCCATTTGACCGCCAGATCAATCGCCAGCGCGAGCATGACACCGATCGACAAAGCCCAGAGCGTATCAAAAGCCGAATGAGGAATAACCCGGTCAAACACAAGCCCCGAGTAAATCGGCAACGCCAGCAGCATCAAGTTGGAAAAAGCGGCAACGATCAGAAGCTGCGCCAGCAATGATCTCTTGGTCGCCAGCATATGAGCAACAATTCCGCGCACGGGATTGGCGCGTAAATCTGCCGCGAGCTTCTCATCATCGACCGTTGCGAATTGCTTTGGACGAACAAGGAAGACAGTACCGCTCTCTTCGCGTTGAAGGTCTTCCAGTCCCATCTGGTATGTCAGACCATTTGCGAGCAGTTCGAAGGTTCGATCTGTCCGCGAAAGGATCAATCGACCTGTCCCTGTCTTGATCAGAAGCACGGCTGGCAGGTCAGCCAATCTCAGGGATGCGACTGTGCGGCTCTCAAGTGTGACCTCGACACCATGCGCGGCAGCAATTGTCGCCAAGGTCTCGCTGCCACCGGAGGGTTCATCGACGAACGGTGTGTTGCCTGTCTTTGGGTCAGCCGAATTCCACCGCGAACCCAGGATCGCGAGAAGCCGGGCGATTGGCTCTGGTGATGGACGAGAGGCGACAGCCTCGGGGGTCGTCGCTTGCAATTCGTCTGACGACGGGTTTGTGTTTGCCTTTGCCTCGAACAACATCTTCAAGCGGCGCGGCAGCTGAAACTTTTGCAGCATGTCTTCCTACAGTCCCTGTCGGCCCAGCCGAACGCGCCGGTCACCTGTCGTTGGTCTTATTAAGAAATTAATAACGTTAATATATCGTAAATATTTTTCGCCTCTAATGGACGCGTCGACTCAGGCGAGATGATCATGAAACTATTGAAATCAGAAGCAAAATTGGCATTTCCCGGACAAGCTGTCACTGCGGTGAAACCGGCTACGGAGTTACCCGCACTGGCGCCATATCCCCAAAAGATCCAGAGCATCGCAACGGATGCGCACGGACGTTTCATCAAGGTTTTAGCCGTTTCGATGTTTTTGGCCTTTGTGTGGGCCAGCCTGACGACGATCGACAAGGTCACTCGCGGATCCGGGCATGTGATTCCCGAGCAGCACAAACAGGAAGTCCAGCATCTGGAAGGCGGCATCATTTCCGACATCTATGTCAAGGAAGGCGATAGGGTCGCGCAAGGACAGCCGCTGATGCGGATTGAAAACAGTTTCTTCCGGTCAGAGCTTGCCCAGGCGGCCATCGAAATTGCCGCAAAGAAAGTCAGGCTGATCCGACTGGATGCTGAAACTGCCGGGGAATCCACGATCGAATTTCCGGCCGAACTTGTAAACACCATTCCCCAGGCCGTTCAGAACGAGACCGAACTGTTCCAGCGGCGGCGCAAAAATCTTGATGAGCAGCTGTCAATCCTGACACAGCAGTCACGACAAAAGGAAATCGAACTCTCCGAGCTTCATTCACGACAGCCCGCACTCCTCAGGGAAAAGCAGATTTCAGAGGAACGGATGGCGAGCATGCGCAAGTTGGCGTCCGCCGGCGCCGCCTCCAACAATGACGCTCTCGAGGCCGAACGGGTCTTGCAGGAAACAATTGCCCGCCTGTCGGATCTCAGTCACGACATTCCGCGCGCGGAAGCCGCGCTGGCCGAAATTGGACAGCGCAAGCTTGAGGCCACCTCCCGGTTTGAAGCGGACGCAGAAAAGGAACGGTCGCAGACGACAGTCGATCTCAACAAGCTGAATGAAAGCGTTCTGGCGATGAGTGATCGCATTCGTCGCTCGGACGTGGTCGCGCCGGTCGCAGGTGTGATCAACAAGCTGAACGTCTCGACCGTTGGTGGCGTGGTGAAACCAGGCGAGTCCTTGGCCGAAATCGTCCCCTCCGATACGTCGATCAGCGTCGAAATGAAGCTGGCACCGAATGATCGCGCCGACGTTTGGCCTGGCCAGCGGGCGATTGTCAAAGTCAGCGCCTATGAATTCTCGACGTTCGGCGGGCTTGGCGCAAAGGTGACCGACATCTCGCCCGACGCGCTGCAGGACGAACGCGGCAATGCCTATTTCCGCGTACGACTTGAAGCCGATCCGGCAGGACTTGGCCCCAATCACCCGATCCTGCCGGGCATGAGCGCGGATGTCGACGTTATCGGCGAAAATCAGAGCGTTCTCATGACGATCCTGAAACCCATCCGCCGCCTGAAAGACAATGCGCTGAGGCAGTAACGCGCCTCGGGCGACGTGATAGCTCTCAGACAAACAAGTCTCAACACGTTCGACGAAATATTTATATTAAACAGTATTTTGATTGGTGTCCCGGAAGGGATTCGAACCCCTGACCCCAGGTTTAGGAAACCTGTGCTCTATCCTGCTGAGCTACCGGGACGACGCTTATGATTGGCGTATCTGCGATCCGCTTAGCATGATTTGCGGCGCGATGCAGCAGGGGAGATATGGGAATTTCGTGGATCGCATTTGACATTGAATGAACACGTCATAAAATGCAACCATGAGTTAATATTGGTCGTGTCCCGCGTTTTCAATCTTGCAGGCAGCCATTGTCAACGCACACAAGATGTCCGGAAATCCGTATCAGTGACAGGCTGTCGCTCTGGTTCAAATCAGCAAACCGAACGAAACGCAGCAATCATTCTCCGGACGTTGAAGACAAGTCAAAACCGGTCAGCCTCATCTTGCTTATTCCACTGCTTGCAACGCTCTTCGCCAGCCAGGCATGGTCGCTGCCCGTCGGCCGATGCGTCACAGCACGAACCGGTCAAGTGCTGACGACCACCTTTGTGCGGGCGACAGGTGCCAATGCCTTTCTGACCTCGGATGGGCAGGAGATCAGACTGGCGGGAATCGCAACCCCGCATCGCTTTGCCCTGCCCCCCATGCCTGACGTCGCACCCGATGTTGACGATCCAGCCGACGACCCCTCTGGTCCGGGCGACAGTCGGCCCATCGAAGACGCTTTTGATCCGCTCGAAAGCGCGCGTCAGACGCTCGACACCTCGTTGCTCCGCCAGACAGTCAGGCTGTACCCGACGGGACCAACACGCGATCGCTATGGCCGCATTCGGGCCAACGTCGAACGGGTGTCGGACGGGCTCTGGGTGGAGGCTGAATTGGTGCGTACAGGCCTCGCACGCGTGGAACCGCTTCGAGATGACCATGATTGCGCTCGTGAACTCGAGGAAATCGAGAGCCAGGCGCGCGCAGCCGACGCGGGCCTGTGGGCCTTACCGGAATTTGCCGTCATTGCAGCGGACGACGCTCATCGCAAGCGCTGGAGCGGTCACTATGTGCTGATTGAAGGAAAGGTCTTGTCCCACCGGGCAAGTGGCGCACGACGATATCTCAATTTCGGGGACAATTTCGGTCGTGACTTTGCTATTCTGCTCGTCGATAAGGGGACGGTCGCGCGTCGTGACAAGACGCAGCGGAGCGCAGACAGATTTCAGGATGACGGTTTTTTTGGACCAGGTGTCGACGGCAAGCGTATCAGGGTACGCGGAATTTTGACCAGAGGCGGTGGCGGGCTGATTTTGCCGTCCCTCCCCGAGGAGATTGAATGGGTGCAAGTCCAAAACTAGAGGCTTCCAGGGATCTTGTCGGCTCGGAACGTCTGGATATGTTCGGTAACTCAGAGCATCGGCGTTACCGGTCAATCGCGCGCGCAAGCAAGGCCGTCGGCACGCTGTCGACTATTCTGGCCGGTCTGATCTGGCTCGGGAGTTGCGCGTCGCTTTCAACCGTTGATTCAACGGTTCAGTCGCCGGTTACGATCAACTCACCCGGGATCACACCGCCCCAGGACGAATCCGAACACGCGCGCATCGTGGCATCCTATGGCGGCCAGTATAATGACGCCAACGCGGCAAGGGCAATTGCACGCGCCGTTGGAAGGCTGGTCGCAGCGTCGGACGATCCGACCCAAAGCTATCGGATCACGCTATTGAATTCGCAGGTCGTCAACGCATTTGCGCTGCCAAGCGGCAATCTCTATGTCACGCGAGGCCTGCTCGCGCTTGCAAACGACACCTCGGAGGTCGCAGCCGTCATTGCGCACGAGATGGCGCATGTGACCGCGAAACACGCTGTTGCGCGACAACGACGAGCGGAGGCGGCGCAGGAGCTGAACAAGTCAGTGGCGGGCGTTTTGCAGGATGCGGATCAACAGCGACTTGCACTCGCTGCAACCCAGGTGTCGCTCGCCCGCTTCAGTCAGGTGCAGGAGCTGGAAGCTGACGCGATTGGCATCAAGACGCTCGCCAAAGCCGGTTTTGATCCCTTCGCAGCCTCGCGGTTCCTGTCGTCGATGGCGCGTTATGCGGAATATCGGGCCCAAAGACCCAACGCATCATCGAGCAAGCCTGATTTTCTTTCAACGCACCCGTCAACACCCGAGCGCATTGATTTTGCGATCCGCGAGGCGCGCGAAGTCGCGGCCCCTGGCGGCGCGGAACAGGAACGGGAAGAGTATCTGTCCGAACTCGATGGCATGGTGTTCGGAGATGATCCATCGGAAGGCTTCGTGCGCGGCCACACGTTCCTGCACAAGTCGCTCGGGATCCAGTTTTCGGTGCCACAAGGCTACAATCTGGAAAATACGTCAAAGGCGGTTCTGGCAACAGACACAGCCGGTACAGCGATGCGGTTCGACGGTGTGGCCGTGGCACCGGAAACGTCACTCACCGATTACCTGACATCGGGCTGGATCAACGGCCTAGACAGCCAATCGATCGCGACGAGCGACGTTGGAGAGTTCGAAGCCGCGACGGCCAAGGCCACGGCAGATGGCTGGTCCTTCCGCATCGGCGTGTTACGTTCCGGGCGAACGGTCTATCGGTTCATTTTCGCGGTCCAAAATCCGGTGCCCCAGTTTGACCAGGCATTCGTGGAGACGTTTAACAGCTTTCACAAGCTCAACCCGACCGAATCCGCTCGCTTGAGGCCGCTGCATATCCGGATCCATCGGGTCAAATCCGGAGAAGGCATCGATCAGCTGGCAGGCCTCATGCAAGGCATCGAGCGGCGTCAGGAAACCTTTCGCGTGCTGAACGGTCTCGACGCACAAGATACGGTCGAAGTGGGTCGACTCGTGAAGATCGTGACCGACCAATAACAGGTATCAGTGGGTCATCATCGCGTCGGGATGGACAGATAACAGGGCTGATTTCAGTTTTTCCATGGCACGGGACTCGATCTGGCGGACACGCTCCTTGCTGATCCCCAGACTTTGACCGATGGCTTCAAGTGTTGCCGCCTCGTCTTCAAGGCGTCGGGCACGGACGATCGTCAACTCGCGCTCGGACAGCACTTTCAGGGCCTCGGTCAACCAGTTCAGGCGACGGTCACCATCAATGGACTCACCGACGATTTCATCCGGCAAGGGGTCTGTGGCGACGAGGAAATCCTGGCGTTCCGCGCCTTCTCCCTCGTCGCTGAGTGGCGCATTGAGTGAGGTATCGGAACCCGAAAGCCGCGTGTTCATGGTGCGCACGTCCTCAATCGCGACGCCGACTGCCCCGGCGATCTCGGCGAACATCGCATCTTCCGTCATCCGCGTGGTGCCCTTGCTCAACTGGGCGCGCAACCGACGCAGATTGAAGAACAAGGCCTTTTGGGCTGAACTTGTCCCGCCACGAACAATCGACCAGTTCCGCAGGACGAAGTCCTGAATGGACGCCCTGATCCACCAGGTGGCATAGGTCGAAAACCGGATTTCCCGGTAGGGATCAAAGCGAGCGGCAGCTTCCAGAAGCCCGATATGGCCTTCCTGGATGAGTTCGTTGGCAGGCAGTCCGAAATGCCTGAACCGTGATGCAATCGCGATGACCAGTCGCATGTGGGCCGATGCGAGTTGGTGGAGCGCGGACTCGTCACCATCGACTTTCCAACTCACGGCAAGCTCGTGCTCTTCTTCTCGCGTCAAGAACGGAGCATTCATCGCGGTCTTGACGAATTGACGCCTCGGATTGTGTGCTGTGGACATGCAACGCTCCCATGGTCGAAATGCCATCCAAGCCCCTCAAATCAGCACGCCAAACCAAAGTGTGGATCTCGGTTGCAAGCTTGAAGGGTCAACTGGTCCGGGGCATTTACCGTCGATACCCGGGGTTCACTTCAACTCCGGAATTCCGTGACCAGTTGCAAGATATACGGGAGGTCCGGCACCTTCGATCACCGGACAGGCCTCGCTGAGCTGTGCTCAAATAGCGCACCAACGTTGCATTTTTCGCGACCTGTCAAAAAGCTGCTTGAATTCGCTTCACACGACTCCGGCTCGCGCATTAAAATGTGATTCGTCGGTGCGAATGCCGTCTTGATGACCTGAATGAGCCAGATGACACGCACCCTGACCCTCGCGACCTGGAACATCAATTCGGTTCGGCTGCGTTTGCCCCTCGTGGAGCATCTGATTGCCGGCTGGGCACCTGACGTCATTTGTTTGCAGGAAACAAAGTGCCCTGATGCCAATTTCCCGTCATCCTCATTGACCAAGCTTGGCTATGAGCACATCGCGATGAATGGCCAGAAGGGCTATCATGGTGTTGCCATCCTGTCCCGCATCCCGTTTTCCGAAACAGGCGCGCGCAATTTCTGCGGCAAGCAGGATTCACGGCATATCGGCGTGAAACTGGACCTCGCCGGTACCAGCCTGGCCGAGACAGGATTGTTCGTGCACAATCTCTATGTGCCGGCTGGCGGGGACGAGCCGGATCCGGTCGCAAACGAAAAATTCGCCCATAAGCTGGCATTCCTCGCGGAATTGGAAGCCTGGCTTGGCCTGGGTTCAGGCGCTGATGCTGCCGTCATTGTTGGCGACTTGAACATTGCGCCCTTGCCAGACGATGTCTGGTCGCACAAGAAACTGCTCGATGTCGTCAGCCACACACCGATTGAAACCGAGACATTCGAGAAAATTCGTCGCGACGGTGCCTGGCTCGATGTCATGCGCGATTTCGTCCCTGTCCCGGAAAAGCTTTATACGTGGTGGAGCTATCGGGCAGCTGACTGGTCTGCCGCAGACAAGGGACGCCGTCTCGATCACGTCTGGGCATCCCCCGGCCTGAAGCCGAAATTCACGTCGATGGAGATCCTGCGCGAAGCCCGCGGCTGGGATCGCCCATCGGATCATGTCCCCGTCATCGTCAAGCTGGAGGTCTGACCAAACCGCAATGAAACGCGGATCAAGATATTGAATGAGAATGATTAGATAGGCCAATTCAATTGGTTTGTGCCAGCCCCGAGGGGCTGGTCGTCAGGCCAAAGCTGAAACCCTTCCAGGTGCTTTCAAGAAGCGCCAATTGACCGGAGGACACTCAGATGCCACGCCTTTTCACCGGTCTCGAAATTCCTGCTGAAACCGCGCAACGCCTTGCTTTCCTGCGCGGAGGCCTCCACCGGGCCGTGTGGATTGATCAGGAAAGTTATCATATTACCCTCCGGTTCATTGGCGATATTGACGAGCGGTCGGCTGACGAGGTTGCCGACGCGCTATCCCGTATCCGCAGAAGGCCGTTTGACGTGGTTTTGAGCGGGATCGACTCATTTGGCGGACCTCGTCCCCATTCGGTCTTCGCAAGGGTCGAACCATGTGCAGGTCTTATGGAACTGCAAGCCGAACAGGAGCGCATCCTGCAAAGGCTCGGTTTTCCGCCAGAGGGCCGCAAATATACGCCGCACGTCACGATTGCGCGGACCAAGGGATCAACGCAGCGCGACGTCATTGAATGGCTGACAATTCGGGGCGGTTTTACCGCCGGGTCGTTCAAGGCTGACCGATTCGTGCTGTTTTCATCGAAAGCATCACGAGGCGGCGGTCCCTACATCATTGAGGAAGCCTACCCATTGGCTGCGGCCCCGAGCATGCCAAAGCTCGCGGCGATTGCGGCATACAGGCGATAAGACGTCGTAATCGGGCGATGAGTCGAACAGGTCAGGCTGTTACGTCGAGCCTTGTACCAACGCCGGGGGCGAGAGGTGCACTTGTCTGGACAGATGTCGCAAGCAATTGGGCGATCTGCTTCTGACTATCGATATTGCTTTTCTCGATGCTGATACCAATCGTCGACTGCAGCGATTGCGCTTGCATTGAAACGATACTGGTTGCGATCGAAGTGGGATCCATGGTCTCTGTGCCTGTCAGTAAATTTGCAGACGTACCGGGTTCTTTTGATGTAATAGTGCGAAAAATTTACGAATTTTTATCGATCTATTCCTGCAGTCGAATTGACTTATACTTCTGGGCGGGAGGAAGTAGATACGGGGTGCACTCAACACTGTCGTCCCCCGCGACGCCTAATCTCGCAAGTCGAGGTAAAGGAATTCTTTCGACCTGTGTCAAATTGGGTTACCCGGCAGAATTTTCTCAGAAAAATTTGCCTAAATTGGTCTAATTGAGTTCTTCTGACCAAATCACTGAAATTCGGAACGAGATGACCCATGCTGCGACTGCCATTTGAAGTGATTCAGGAGCTTGAGCTCAACGCCTGGCCGGATCTGCTCAGCGTCAACAGGAATGGCTGGCGCGTGCGGCTGGCGGCAGGATTTACAGGACGCGCAAACTCGCTCACTGCGACCAAGCGCGGTGCCAACCTCGACGCGCGAGATCTTCATGAGATTGAAGCCATTTACACGAGACACAAGCTGCCAACATCGATCCGCATCACCGAATTCGTGGCCGACGATCTGGAAGCAAGGCTTGAGACCCATGGGTATCAGGCACAGAATGCGAGCGAATTTCGCGGGATGGACGTTGGTCCCAATCAAAGGATCGATGAGTCCGTGACAATTGCAGAGCAGTCTTCAGCCGATTGGATCGAGGCCTTTGGCCGCTTGAATGGCCGCGCGGATTTTACCGTTGAAGCGATGGCCGCGATCCTCGATCGCCTTGTCCTCAAGACCGGATTTGCGCGATTGCTGCAGAATGGCTCGATTGTCGCCACCGGCATGGCTGTCATTGATCGCAAGGCAATGGAAATTCAGTCGATCGCCGTCGATCCGGCCGTACGCGGTCGTGGACTTGGTGGAAAAATCGTGACGAGCCTGCTGGCGTGGGGCCAGTTGCAAGGAACTGAAACAGCCATCCTCAGCGTCGCAGCCAGCAATGACCCGGCCATTCGGCTTTATTCGAAACTAGGGTTCGAGCGCATCGGGGGTTATCACTACCGGATCAAGCCACGCCCCGCGTCAGTCTAATCCGCCTGCCTTGCGAACGAAGGCTGCGACCTCGGAAACCCCGGTTCCTGTCTTTATATTGGTGAACACGAACGGCTTCTTGCCGCGCATCTTGAGCGTATCCCGCTCCATGTTCTCAAGCGAGGCACCGACGAGGGGGGCGAGGTCGATCTTGTTGATCACCAGCAGATCCGATCGCGTGATGCCCGGACCACCTTTTGACGGGATCTTTTCGCCAGCGGCAACATCGATCACATAGATCGTGAGATCAGCCAGTTCAGGCGAAAAGGTCGCAGCCAGATTGTCGCCGCCCGATTCGATCAGAATCAGGTCAAGGGCCGGAAACCGGGCGCGCATTTCGGCGATGGCGGCAAGGTTGATCGACGCGTCCTCGCGAATGGCGGTATGCGGGCAACCACCGGTCTCGACACCCATGATGCGGTCCGGTGCCAATGCGCCCGAGCGAACGAGATAATCGGCATCCCACTTTGTGTAGATATCATTGGTGATCGCTGCGAGATCGAAGTCATCGCGCAAGGCCTTGCAGAGAACATCCATCAACGCGGTCTTGCCGGATCCAACCGGGCCACCAACGCCGACGCGGAGCGGACCATTGGGCGATTTGCGACGGGTTGTTTGAGGTACAGGCGAAGGAGCGGTCATGATCGGAACAGCCTCGTGTATTGGGTCTCATGGCGCATGGATGCGATATCGGCTCGGATAGCCGCGCCGCCCAGATCATCCAGCGACGCCGCCATTGCCTCATCCGTAATGGCAAACAGGCGCGGAGTCACGCGGGCGAGGATTTTCAGACCCTCGGTCTGGCCGAGCGGGATAGCCCGCACGCCGGCAGAAATGATGGTTGCAACAAAGGCTTGCAGATAACTGCCGAGAGAGGGACGCAGGCTGAGGCCATGACAGGCAGCCGCAGTTGCCACCGCCGTCGCATAGGTCCACGGGATCGTGCCAAAATGCGCCGTCAGGTCGGCGTTAATCGCGTCATAGACGGGATTCGACCACGTATCACCAATGGCCTTGGCAAAGGCAGCGCCTTGCGCTCCCGCTTCCAGCCGTCGCTCGCGGGTTGGCTGAAAGGCATCTGCCAGCTCGACCACAGAAATCAGGTCGTCGATCCTGCGGTGCAGGACACAGCGCCAGACATGGGCGAAGAGGATCGCGTCATTGCGACCTGCGCCATGGGACAGGATGTCGTCAATCCAGGCCTGAAGCTGATCCGCCGTTGTCACAGACCCGTCTTCAATGGCCCATTCAAGACCATGGCTATAGGTGAAGCCACCCACGGGAAACGCCGGTGACAGCCAGACGGCCAACTTGAGCACGCCATCATCTGCCAACGCTCCGGCAGATGATGGATCACGCTGCGCACGTGGCAGATCGTCAATGATGATGGTCATGATCCCCATGCGCATGGGTGTGACCGTGGTCATGATCGTGGTGATCATGCTTTGCGTGATCATGTCCATGGTGGTCGTGGTGCGCATGATCATGATGATCGTGGCCGCAATCAGGCCCGTGCACGTGCACATTTTCAGCGCGTGCAGCGCGACGCGCTTCGCGACGGGCAATCGTCTCTGCCATCAGCCGATCTTCCTCGGACATGGCCGGTGCCGCGGCATGCTCGTGCTTGTGCGCGTGATGATCGTGCGAATGATCGTGATCATGCTTATGGTGATCATGACCATGGCCGTGGTCATGGCCGGTCACTGTGCCCAGACCGTAAGCACCACCCTCGGGCTGGAACGCTTCCATCACGAAGCTGACCTCCGCGCCGAGTTTCTTGACGAGTTCAACCAATACATAGTCATCGCGGATGCGCAGAGCATTCTCAAGCAACTGTGTGGGTGTGTGACGGTTGCCCAGATGCCAGGCGACGCGCGTAATCACATGCGAATCCGCCGACCGGAACTCGACGAGACGCTCCGGCTTCCCCGAGACAAGCACCAGATCGCCGGTTTCAAGCTCAAACGCATCGCCTTCAAGCAGCGTCGGAGCGTCAGCCAGATCGACATGAAATTCGGTGCCCTTGGCTCCGGTGAAGGTTGCCCGACGCCTGCGACGATCTTCAAAGTCCAATTCGACGGAGTCAACGGCCCGCGTCGCATCAAAACTGCCGGCTTTCAAAGTTTTTGAGGATCGAATCATGAGTTGCCCGCCAGGTTTGCAGCCACTTTCTGACCGCATTGTCGCAGATGTGATCAACCAGCCAATGGATCGGACTGTGCCACAGGCATGTACGCCGGATCCACCAGCTCGTCAAAACTGACGGGACAATCGACCGGAAATGCGTCGCGAGCAAGTCCTGTTTCATCGATTATCTGGATCAGGGCGTTCGCATAGATGCCCGACAACGCCTGCGATGCGTGCAATCGGAGCGTTGGAGATGCGGCAAACCGGGAAAGAACACGGGCTCGCTCCGCATTGATCACGCCGATCGTCGACAGCGACCGCTGCCCCGGTCGGTAGCGCCATTTCAGCAGCCGAACGAGAATGACCTGCAATCGCCGCTCGATATCGAGGATAGCATCTCTCTCAAGGGATTGAAGCAATTGCAGGAGATGGCCGAAATCGAGATCGGCGGTACGCTTATCTGTCAGGGCTGATACCTGCTCCCTGATCCAGGCAAGACGATCTTCGCGCAAGGCACTGAAATCTGGTGCTGCCAAACCCTCGTCGATGGCATCTTGCCGCCAACGCGCCTCATCCAGGCTTAGGTCGAAGAGGTCTGGTCGCAATTCCGCGCGCGCAATGCCGGTTGCCTGGCAGATCTCGCCAACTCGCTCGGCAGGCACTTCGCGCCATTGATAGATTGCTTGCCGGGTGACCCCGAGACGCAGTGCCAGAGTGGGGACACCGCCAATTCGATCCGCCGCCTTGCGAACGATCTCAAGCATACGCCAGCGCTTCCCTCAACGTCAGCTCAGTGACCCTTGTCGCGATTCTGCAGCTGAAGCTCATCTATCTTGAACTGGTCATTATCGACGACAACATTGGCCGCCACACCATAAATCGCCACAGAGGTATCGTAGCCCTGCGCGTCGGTGACCGTCCACTGCTTCAATTCGTAGGTCTTGCGATCAAAGACGAGAGTCAGTCGACCATCGCCCACCATCGACTTCTGGGAAACAACAACCGTGACCAGATCGGGTTCAACCGAGACCTTGGTCACATTCGCCGCCGTAGTCAGATCGATCTGATCTGCGAGCAGGAATTTCAACGGTGTCTGCGACAGCGGATAGAGGTCCTGCGTCTGGTTCTTGCGGTCCTTCACGACGACGTCTGTGCCATTGGACACAACTTCAAGCGTCGATGGTGCAGCGTAGATGAAATGGATCTTGCCAGGCTTCGACAGATAGAAGTCGCCTTCCGTACGCTGTCCTTCGGGACCAAACTGGACGAATGATCCGGTCAAGGTGCGAACGCCATTGAAATAGCCATTGATTCCGTCGAGGGCTTCCTTCTGGACAGGTGCCAGTTTGCCGGGTTGAACAGCTCCGTTCAGGTCAAGCGGCAGCGGCGGCGCGGCTTCCGGACGCGGCGTTGGAACCGGCAATTTCATCTGAGCAGTCGCTGCCGATCCAAAACTCAATGCGACACCGAACACCAGCACGAGCAACCGGGACGTAACCGCCAGTCGATTAAACATTGTTCCAACTCCGTTAGGTAAGACGGGCCACACACAGACAGAGTTCACTTGAGCACCATCAGGATCAACTTCACCGACCATTCAGTACTCGTTTGGTTTGATTCGCGCCTGACACTCTTGGCCAATGAAGCTCCGCGACTCACTCCGGCAAGGTTCGATCAATCATTCCAGACGCAAGTTTGACTTGGAAACATGTCCGCGGAGTGGCAATCACAGGGTTGGGTTAGGCACTATTTGGCTGCAGATTTATCATAACGTCTCATTTCCATAGCTAGGCCAACATGGTTAATCAAATGCAAAGATCGCAGCCTCAACAGAGCATCTGAACCGGCTCGGCAACTAAAAAAGCCGGGCGTCGAAACACCCGGCTTGTTGGTTGTTGCGGCTCGATCAAACCGCAAATCCCGTTAAAATCAGAAATGATGACAGACGCGAACCTGCTCGCGAACCCAGTGCGGCCAGCCGTGATCCCAAACCTGAACACGGCGAACTTCCCAATGGCAATGATGACGCTCCCAGCCGCGGTCATCCTGGACATAAACGCCATCGAGCCAGAAACCGGCCTGGGCAGGCGTGGCAACGGCAAGAGCCGAAAGGCCGAGTGTAACTGTTGTGGCGAGGGCGAGTGCGGTCTTCTTCAACATGATGGTATCCTTCCCTTTTAAGCGAATTCGAGCTGCGATGTTTCCTGATCCGGGCAACTTCTCGACCATGATCCGTGTAAAGCGAGCAGATCCATCGACATGTGTCGGAACCACACTCTTTTACGCCAGCCCGATCAGGGTCATACATTGCATTTACAGGTGGATCATAGCCCGGTTTTTGTGAACTTTGCCTGAGGCTTGCGTGCAGAATTCATTCATATTGTAGGATATAAGTGCGATTGTAAACGTGTCCTGTCTCCAATAACGACCATGCATGTCGCCCGCGACTTTGCGTATAGGATGACACATCGTCCTTTGAAACGCAGCTTTTCAGATTGCTTCCCCCCGCAGCAGCCTCGGTAACCCGCCACCCGACCCGGCCGCTTCCCCGATAAAGCGCTGTTTCAGCGACGGCAAGCGATCAACGATGCCGAGCCCCAGGTCCCGCAGGGCGCGCAGCGGCGTAAAATCATTTGAAAACAGCCGGTTCAAAGTATCGGTGACGACACCCATCTCGAAGGCGTCAAATCGGCGCCAGGTCTGGTATCGCTCAAGTACATCGAGGGCGCCGATATCGAGACCGAGACGCCTGGCCTCAACCAGCACCTGCGCCAGGGCAGCGACATCACGCAGGCCAAGATTCAGGCCCTGTCCCGCGATTGGATGGATGCCGTGCGCCGCGTCACCGGCAAGCGCGAACCGCGGTTTGACCCAGTCACGGGCGAGCTTCAGACCGAGGGGATAAGCGTTGCGCGGACCGGCAACCTCAAGATCCCCGAGATGGTGACCAAACCGCCGCTCCAGTTCGAGCCGGAACGTAAAGTCATCAAAGGAGATGATCTTTTCAGCTGTCTTGGTCCGTTCCGTCCATACCAGTGACGAGCGATGACGCCCTTCGGCATCGTCGGCGAGCGGCAGGATGGCAAATGGACCCGCCGGTAGAAAATGCTCCTCGGCTCGCCCATCGTGCGGACGCTCGTGCCGGACTGTCGTGACAATGCCTGACTGGCCGTAATCCCAGTCGACGGTCCGGATACCCGCCAGCGCGCGAAGCCGGGACTTCACACCATCAGCCGCGACCAGCAAACGACAGGACAGGGATTGTCCCGTTGAGAGTTGAGCCTTCACCTCTCCGGGCTCAACCTTGAAATCGGAAACAGCTGCCGGAGGCAGGATCGCCACACCCAAGTCTGCCGCCCGTCGGGCCAACGCTTTGACCATGATGCCGTTTGGCACCATGTGGGCGAAAGGCTCGCCATCTCGGATTGCACCTGCGAAGGTCAAATAGACGGGACGCAGACTGTCACCCAGTCGGGAATCCGTTACGATCATCTCGTTGATGGCCTGGGCCGCCGGTTCCATCTCGGGCCAGACGCCAAGATGCACATACATGCGCCGGGCCGCCGCGGCGATGGCAGATGCGCGACCATCACGCAGGGCCGAGTCCATTGGTCTCGGATCAATGACAGCAACCGCGATTGACTCGTCTGCATCACGAAGTGCGCAGGCCAGCGTCATGCCGATATAACCGCCGCCTGCAATGATAACGTCAAAACGATCCGACATGGCACTGGTTCCCATCATCGCCAATTCAATACTTCTTACGCCGGAACAGGCCTCGACACCACCGGCGACTTTTCTTGGCAGTTCACGAGTTGACTTACGTAACGGCATCCCTGACATCGTCCAGAAGGACCAGACTGTTTTGCGGTCGGATCAGTTCGACGGACAGAAGGAGATGACCGTATGACCTCCCAAATCAACATTCTGCTGGAAACGCTTGATCTCGAACAGCTTGAGGTCAATCTGTTCCGGGGTCGATCGCCCCAGGTTGGCTGGCAGCGGGTGTTTGGAGGCCAGGTCGTTGCTCAGGCGCTCGTGGCGGCAACGCGAACTGTCCAAGACCTTCCTGTCCATTCCCTGCATGGTTATTTCCTCGTGGGTGGCGATCCGACTGTTCCGATCATTTTCGAGGTCGACCGGATCAGGGATGGCAAGAGTTATGTAACGCGTCGGGTCGTTGCCATCCAGCACGGGCGCGCGATCTTTTCCATGAGCGCCTCCTTCCATGCTCCTGAGCCCGATAGCCTCGTTCATCAGGTGACAATGCCAGATGTTCCCCAGCCTGAAAGCCTGCCGAGCCAGACCGAACTCAAGGATGCCTTCAGCGATCGGGCACCGGATGCGGTCAAACGGTATTGGGAACGGCAACGCGCGCTTGAATTGCGCCCGGTTGATTTCCGTCATTACGTTACGCGCGAAACCTTGCCCCCGCACCAAAACGTCTGGCTCAAGGCAACAGACACTTTGCCCGATGATCCAGCGATCCATGCGGCGGTCCTTGCCTATGCATCCGACATGACGCTGCTGGATACGGCCCTGTTCGCGCATGGCAAGTCCGTCTTTGATCGCGATCTGCAACTGGCCAGCCTCGACCACGCCATCTGGTTTCATCGGCCCTTTCGGGCCGACGAATGGCTGCTTTATGCGCAGGACAGCCCGACGTCCTTCGGTGCGCGCGGATTCACGCGCGGTTCAATCTATTCCCAATCCGGCGTCCTCGTCGCATCCACCACACAAGAAGGGGTTATCCGTCGCAAGAAGACGGCAGAAACGCTGTGAAATGAGTCAAGTCTGCTTAATTTTTGTTCGTAAGATGTAATATTTAGCAATCAATTTACGGTGATCTCGTTCGAATGCCTATTTTTTAATCGATTTGTTGGGACAACTCTCCCGAGTCGGGCGGCTCTCACACAGTCTTGGCCGCGTAAGCGTTGTTTTCTGCTCGATTCCGCAAATTGGCACGGAGCTTGAAAAGGAGATGACGGGGGTCGTCGGAATTGCTGGCGAAACCATTCGTATCGTCACAACCCGCTCGTTGCGGGCTTATTAGGAAACGGAAACCAGCGCATGAAAATCGTGGTGGCCATTATCAAGCCGTTCAAGCTGGACGAGGTGCGCGATGCCCTCACGGCAATTGGCGTGCAGGGTCTCACAGTGACCGAAGTGAAGGGCTACGGCCGTCAAAAGGGTCACACGGAGATCTATCGCGGCACAGAATATGCCGTGAGCTTCCTGCCGAAAATCAAGATCGAAGTCGCTGTTTCATCCGATCAGGTCGACAAGGTCGTTCAATCCATCACCGCAGCGGCCAAAACCGGCCAAATCGGTGACGGCAAGATTTTTGTCTACGGCATCGATCAGGCGGTCCGCATCCGGACCGGTGAAACCGACGTTGAGGCGCTTTGAGCACCATTTCAGGAGTGAATGTGAAATGACCATCAGCAAACCATATGCGCGTTTGGCGACCGTCGGGTCGGTCGCGCTTGGCCTGTTGGCTGCAACAGCTGTTGCCGCCTTGGCCCAAACAGCACCTGCTACTCCCCCCGCAGACGCAGCAGCCGCTGCACCGGCAGCCGCTGCCGCAATCACCGTTGCCGCCAACAAGGGCGACGTTGCCTGGATGCTTGTCTCGACCGCCTTCGTCGTGATGATGTCGATCCCGGGTCTTGCCCTGTTCTACGGTGGTCTCGTTCGCTCCAAGAACGTGCTGTCAGTTTTGATGCAGGTGTTTGCCGGTTTCTCGCTGATCACAATCCTCTGGGTGATCTACGGCTATTCGGTCGCCTTCACCGGCAACCACTCCGACGCGCTCAACCCATACTTCGGCAGTTTCGACAAGGTGATGCTTGCCGGCGTGCTTGACCAGAGCTTCACCAATGGTGTTGCGCAGGGCATCAACTTCTCGAACACGTCGACCTTCTCAAAGGGCGTCGTGTTGCCTGAGCTGGTTTATGTGCTGTTCCAGCTGACCTTTGCTGCCATCACGCCAGCCCTCATCGTCGGTGCCTTCGCCGAACGCATGAAGTTCACGGCTGTCATGGTGTTCCTCGCCCTGTGGTTCACGTTCGCTTACCTGCCGATCGCCCACATGGTCTGGTTCTGGTCGGGCCCCGACTTCTTCACCCTGAACGACACCAACGCTGCCTGGCTGAAGGCCGCTTATGGCGACGACACCGCCAAGCAGTACCTTGATCTTGCCAAGCCGTTCCTTGAGAAGCTCAAGGCTGCCGGTACGGACAAGGCCAAGATTGACGCGATCCTCGGCGACTGGGGCACGATTGCCGCAAACACCGGCGGCTGGCTCAATGCCAAGGGTGCCATCGACTTCGCCGGCGGCACGGTCGTTCACATCAACGCCGGTATCGCTGGCCTGATCTGCGCCATTGTGCTCGGACCACGTGTCGGCCTCGGCAAGGAAAACATGGCGCCTCACAACCTCGTGATCAGCGTCATCGGCGCCTGCCTTCTGTGGGTTGGCTGGTACGGCTTCAACGCTGGCTCGAATCTCGAAGCCACCAGCGGTGCAGCTCTCGCCTTCCTGAACACGACGCTTGCAACGGCTGTTGCTGCTCTCGCCTGGACCGCTGCTGAAGCCATCATCCGTGGCCATGCCAGCGTCCTCGGCGCGATCTCCGGTGCAGTTGCCGGTCTCGTCGCCATCACGCCTGCTTCCGGTTACGTCGGTGTCTACGGCGACTTCGTGATCGGTATCGCAGCTGGCGTTGTCTGCTTCGCAGCTGTCGCGACGCTGAAGTCCACCTTCGGCTACGACGACGCGCTTGACGTGTTCGGCGTTCACGGTGTGGGCGGCATCATCGGTGCGATCCTGACCGGCGTGTTTGTCGATCCGCATCTGGGCGGCACGGGCATCACCAACTACGCAACGACCGACGCAACCACCTCGACCATCGCTGACTTCAGCCTGCACGATCAGGTCATTGCTCAACTGTGGGCAGTTGGCACATCGATCGTCGTCTCGGGTGTTGTGGCTCTGGTCGCAATGCTGCTGATCAAGGTGATCTTCGGTGTCCGTCCATCGGAAGCTGCCGAGCGCGAAGGCCTCGACGTCACCTCGCATGGCGAGCGCGCCTACAACTGAACCTGATTGGGCTGAATTCAACCTCAGCCCAATCCCTCCATCCGGTTGATCGCTCTCGGTTGACCACTCTGATCCAAAGCCGTCGATCAGACGGGTACCCTGTATCTCCCGACAGGTTGCTTGCGGCGGCACTTTCACCCCGGATAACGAAAGTTGTCCGGGGATTTTTTTATGGATCTCAAGGGGTGCGTTATCTCGCCGCAAACAGGACTGACACGAGCTGCCAGAGGATGACCATCACGGCCAATCCACCCAGTATGCGCCCGATCCGTTTTCCCAAAACCTCGATACGATCATCCGGATCGGTTTCAACGCGATCATGTTGCGCCAGCGATGAACCGCCGATCGCTGCAGAATCCATCTGGACGCGCCGCAGGACGGCAGCTGCCTCCTCCTGACGCCGCATATCTTCGGAAGATCTGGAAGACGGTTCGATCGGCATGTCCTGACAGCTCCAGATTATCCGCGTCCCATTCGAGTCCCCGACAAATGCGGCCTTCAAAAGCGGCGCGCGACAAGATCAACCTCGACCAAGGCATCCTTGGCCAGAGCCGTGACACCGATACAGGTCCGGGCAGGTAATTTGCCCTCCGCGAAGTAGCTTTTGTAGACCGCATTAAAGGCCGCATAATCGCGTTCAAAGTGCGTCAGATAGGCGCGCGCCATCGTCACATGGGCGAGTGTCAATCCGACACCTTCGAGCACCGCGGCAAGATTGCGCATGACCTGATGCGCCTGCGCCTCAATACCGCTGACCAATGGGGCGTTCGGGGCACCCGGAACCGTCGGCATCTGGCCGGTGACGAAGACCCAACCATCAATTTCGGTCGCATGGCTGAACGTGGCGACCGGTTCGGGCGCCGCCGCAACCATATGGAATTCAATCGACATTGTGGATGCTCCAACCCTTGTGTTCGCCAGACGATCGACCTTCGCATAGTCCTTAATCCGCGTCGAGACGCGACTGCTGTCGTCTCTCGCGTCACAAATCGATCTCCTTCGAATTGTGCATTGCGGTATCAACTTAGCCAGATTACTCTTTCACCATCGTCCGTTCCAGAGATCCAGACAATGACCATTCGGCCACGCCGTAGCGTTCTGTATATGCCCGGCAGCAATCTTCGCGCGCTTGAAAAGGCCAGGACCGTTCCGGCGGACGCGCTCATTCTTGATCTCGAGGATTCGGTTGCGCCGGAGGCCAAATCCATTGCGCGCGATCAGGTCGTTGCCGCCGTTAGGGCGGGCGGTTTTGCTGATCGGGAAATCATCATTCGCGTCAATGCTTTGTCGTCTCCCTGGGGTGAAGCAGACCTGGCCGCTGCGGCATCTGCCGGACCGGACGGTATCCTCATTCCAAAGATTGGCACTGCTGCACACATGACCGAGATCGGCACTCAACTGGACCAGCTCGGCGCACCAAATCATACTGCCGTCTGGGCCATGATGGAGACACCCGCCGCGTTTCTCCATGCTGGGGCGATAGCAGCAACCCGACATGAAGCTGCCGGACGGCGATTGTCCTGCCTTGTGCTCGGCACAAATGATCTGGCGAAGGAAACCCGCGCCCGTCTGGTTCCGGGGCGTCAACCGATGCTGACTGCGCTCTCTTTGGCGGTGCTGGCGGCACGCGCGCATAGCCTCGATGTCATTGACGGCGTTTGCAATGAGCTTGAAGACCTTGAGGCATTAAGGGCAGAATGCCGACAGGGTCTTGAGCTGGGCATGGATGGCAAAACACTCATTCACCCCAAGCAGATTGAGATCGCCAACGCGGTGTTTTCCCCGACACCAGCCGAAATCGCCTGGGCGACCAAGATCCTCGCCGCGTTCAATCTGCCGGAGAATGAATCGAAGGGCGTGATTTCGCTCGAAGGCAAAATGGTTGAACGACTTCACGCCGATATGGCTGCCCGGACCGTGGCGATTGCGGACGCAATCGCGGCTCGTCAGGCCGCCCAAACACACATGAGTTAATGCCATGATTCTTTATCGCTATCTGACCGGCCCTGATACCGTCGCGTTCTGCAAACGCGTTACGGCGCAGCTCAATCGCGGCTGGGTGCTCGCAGGGCCCCCCACCCTCGCCTTCGATGCGGCGAAAGGGCAGATGATCTGTGGCCAGACGATCATGAAGACGGTCGACGCTGTCGACTATACGGATGAAACCGTTTTGTCTGACTATTGAGAGTTTCAAAATTTGATATGCGATCAGCGAATCGCATGAACTGCAGGCTGATCATGCCAGACCGGAATACGGCGTACAGCGATCTGATGCGAACCTTCAGATGGTCGTTACCTGATCGCTATAACATCGCGACAGAAATTTGCAGTGTCTGGGCTCAGTCTGACCCGGATAGACTGGCTCTGGTCTTTCGAGATGCACGCGGATCGGACGACCGTTGGAGCTATCGGCGGCTTGAGTCCGCGTCGAACCAGCTGGCGAATGCCCTGCGTGGCCATGGCCTGAAACGCGGTGACCGAGTCGGAATCCTGCTTCCCCAGAGCCCTGAAGCGGCGCTGACCCATCTGGCGGCCTACAAGCTCGCGGCCATTGCCCTCCCGCTGTCAACCCTGTTCGGCGTTGATGCGCTTGCCTATCGGCTTGAAAACGCAGGGGTTAAGGCCATTGTGACAACAATGGCCGGATTGGAGCGCCTTGACGAGATCCGCGACCGATTGCCGGATCTGGCCGTGATCATCACCGTAGACACGCCACCGCGCGGAGTCGCGCTGACAGGTCAACTTGGCTCGCTCGATTTCCATCAACAGTTGGCGCTGGCCTCGGACCGGTTTGAAACAGAACCAACCGGTCCGAATGACCCGGCCCTGATGATCTATACATCGGGCACGACAGGCCCGCCAAAGGGCGCGCTGCACGGACACCGTGTCCTGCTGGGGCATCTGCCTGGCATCCAGTTCGCCCATGAAGGCTTCCCGCAACCCGGCGATGTCGCCTGGACCCCTGCGGATTGGGCCTGGGCAGGCGGACTGCTCAATCTCCTGCTGCCAGCGCTCAAATTCGGCGTGCCGGTCCTGGCCGGACGGTTCGAAAAATTCGATCCAGACTTTGCCTATTGGTTGATGCAAAACTACCGGGTTCGCAATGCGTTCATCCCGCCTACGGCGCTCCGGCTGATGCGGACGATCGAGAATCCTCGGCAGCGCTATGATCTCGACCTGCGCACCATCGGTTCGGCAGGTGAAGCCCTGGGATCTGACACATTCGAGTGGGCACGTGCAAATCTCGGCCTGACGATCAACGAGTTCTATGGCCAGACCGAGTGCAACGCGGTGATCGGCTCCAATAATGGGATCGGCGTAGCCAAGGCTGGAGCCATCGGCAAGACCATTCCGGGTCATGAGGTTGCGATCATCGACGCCGACGGCAATGTTTTGCCAAACGGACGCCTTGGCCAGATTGCCGTGAAATCACCAGATCCCGTTATGTTCCTGGAATATTGGAACAATCCAGCTGCAACAGTTGAAAAATACGTCGGCGACTGGATGATCACCGGCGACATGGGGCAGATGGACGATGAAGGCTATGTGCAATTCGTCGGGCGAGACGATGATGTGATCACTTCATCGGGTTATCGGATTGGTCCCGCTGAGATCGAGGATTGTCTCGGCAGTCATCCCGCCGTTTCGCTCGCCGTCGTGGTCGGCAAGCCAAACGTGCTGCGGACAGAGATCGTCAGTGCGTTCGTCAAGCTGAAAGAAGGAGTGACGGGATCTGATCAGCTCAAGGCTACCTTGAGCGATTACGTCCGCCAACGCCTGTCCGCACATGAATATCCGCGCGAAGTGACGTTTGTCGATGACATCCCGCTCACGACATCCGGCAAGGTCATTCGTCGGTTGTTCCGGGAGTGCGCCCGGGCAAATGCAGCGGCCGAAGACGCCATGAAAAACTGGGAATAGGTCTCAGGCGAGCGTATGGCCTACTGAACGATGACAATCTTTGTATTTGTTCTGCCATGTTGATTCACAAGATCATAAAGCGTCGCCGCATTTGCGGTATCCAATCGGATGCACCCATGAGACGCAGGTCGGCCAAGTTCAGCCACCGCATTTGTGCCGTGAACGGCGTAGCCGCCGTTGTAGAAAATGGCATAAGGCATTGGTGAGTTATGATATTTGTGCGAAAAATACCGCTTGTACATGTCTTGCGGATGATAAACGCCCTTGGGAGTGACGTATCCCTTGCGGGCTGTTGATACGCGCCATTCGTAGGTCTGCACCCCGTCAACAAGGACCTGCATCTTTTGGGCCTTGGTATCAATCCGGGCCTCTATGCTTGCACTGGCACTCTGCGTACCAATGAGTGCCCAACCCAAGACCAACATCAACAAGGCAAAAACACGCATCACAACACCTTGAAACTGGATCGCAGCAGCATCCTGAACTGACGATTACATACTGTGCGATCTAAAGGTGCCATAATATCTGTAAATTACAAGTTATCACTTCATAAAATGTGATTAATAGTAAATCTAAACGACGATCTATTGGTTCGTGACCGGAACCAGAACAAGGTCGTTTGCTCTCGATCTTGCGAGCGAAAGTCATTCTGACTCGCAAAGAGATCTCCACGATATCGGGGTCCTCACAAATCTTTTAGGGCGTCATCCCGTGAAAGCCCGACGAGGTGGTATAGCGCGTCCATGCTCAGGCCCTGATCGAGGAGCATTCGCAGACCTGCATCTCCGTCACTTTTGGCGAGTTTCCGCCCATTGGAATCCCGCACCAATCGATGATGATGATACCGGGGTTCCGGCAGACCCAAAAGCGTCTGCAAAAGGCGATGAACCGAGGTCGCGTGAAAAAGATCGGCTCCCCGTACAACGTCGGTCACACCTTGCAAGGCATCATCGATTACCACTGAAAGATGGTAACTTGTCGGCACGTCGGCGCGGGCCAGAATCGTGTCGCCCCAACGTGCGGGTTCAGCGCTAACCGCCCGAAACCGTCTGACACCATCCAGAGCGTCGAGATCAATCTGCGGATCCGGGTCAACATCGCCCGATTCGTTCCACGAGAGATCACCGACCCGTTCCATGGCCTTTTGCATATCGAGACGCCAGATGACCTGATCACCACGGGAAATACGGGCGTGGGCGATTTCCGGCGCAAGCATCCGATCATTACCGGGATAGATCGGCGCGCCATCGGGATCCCTCGGCCATGGCGTCCCAGCTTCCTCAAGTGCCGAAACCCTGGCCTTGATCTCGGCGCGCGACAGAAATGCAGGGTAAACGAGCCCCATTCGCGTCAGATGATCAAGTGCTGCCGTATAGTCAGCGAAATGTTCGGATTGCCGCCGGATTGGCGCGTCCGACCGAATTCCAAGCCGCGCGAGATCATCGAGAATGGCCTCCTCATAGGCCGGCGTGCAGCGCGCAAGATCAATATCTTCGATCCGGATGAGAAATTGTCTACCAGCCTGACGTGCCATGCCATGCGCCAGAAGCGCCGAGCGTGCATGGCCAAGGTGCAGCAGTCCGTTGGGGCTGGGAGCAAACCGGAAGACCGGCGGCGACTGATGCATGGACGGAAAGGCTCGTTCTTTTCTGCTGCTGCTTGACGGATGACAAAAGTTGCGTCCTCATCGTGCCGTCAGTCGCAGCCAAGGACAAGCCCGTGCAGCGGATCGAAACCTCGCAGGATATTGACCTTGGATTAAAGGCACTGGCGGACCTTGATCCCCGCCTGGCGCGAATCATCGAGGTGTCAGGCGACATTCCCTTGCGTAGACGCCCACCGGGTTTTGAGGGACTGATTCGCATTGTCATCTCGCAACAGGTGTCCGTGGCGTCTGCTGATGCCATCTGGAAGCGCCTTTCCGAGCGCGTTGCGCCCTTCACAGCCGACAGGATCTTGGCCACCCCTGAGGCGGATCTGAAGGCGGCTGGCCTGTCGGCGCCGAAGCTGAAAACGCTGCTCGCAGTCTCACGGGCGATTGCCGACGGCACGATCGATCTTGAGGCAATTGCCGACCTGACACCGGTCGAGGCGCATCAGGCGATGACCGCTCTTCATGGCATAGGTCCCTGGACGGCTGATATATTTCTGCTTTTCTGCGCTGGCCATCCGGACATCTGGCCTGCCGGAGATCTCGCGCTCCAACAGGCTGTCGCCGACGCCTTCAGCCTCGATATTCGGCCCGGCGAAAAATTGTGCCGATCGATCGCTGAAGTCTGGACACCCTGGCGCAGCGTCGCAGCAAGGCTGTTCTGGGCCTATTACAAAGCCTGTCGCGACGGACGAAACAGCTTGCCCATCTGATATTTGTTCGTTCTGGACCAAGAAATATCAATCAGTCGTCGATCGGGCTTCACAAGAACGACATACGCCTTATAGAATAATGCAGACGTTCGCCGGCGCGGTTCTCTGATCGCTCTACGTGTGATTCGGGGTCGTTCCAGCGGCTGGCCTTTCAGATGGCCGTGCACGAGGAGCGTTATTTTGACTGTCCACGTCTCACCGGAAGCGCATCCAGCCCTTGTCTTGAATGCGGATTTTCGTCCGCTGAGCTACTATGCGTTGTCGGTCTGGTCCTGGCAGGATGCGATCAAGGCGGTTTTTCTTGACCGCGTGAATATCGTCTCGACCTACGATGTGTCCGTGCACTCATCGCGTTTTGCGATGCGGTTGCCGTCGGTCGTCTCGCTCAAGACCTATGTCAAACCCGCCCGGAACCCGGCTTTTACCCGCTTCAATGTGTTTCTCCGGGATCGTTTTTCGTGCCAATATTGTGGCGAGCGCGATGATCTGACCTTCGATCACCTGGTTCCGCGTTGCAAGGGCGGCACAACGACTTGGGAAAATGTGCTGACCGCCTGTTCGCCCTGCAATTTGCGCAAGGGCTCCAAGACGCCGCGTGAAGCGGGCATGGCACCGATGCAATTGCCCTATCGCCCCAGCGTCCATGATCTGCACAATAACGGTCGCATGTTCCCACCGAACTATCTGCACCGTTCCTGGCTCGACTATCTCTATTGGGATACAGAACTGGAGCCATGACACTGGCGTCAGTTCTTCAGTCCCTCGAACCGTGCTAGACGTTCCGGCATCTTTTTCTGGAAGAGGTGTCCAACGTGTCAGCAGCTGATCGTCTTGCCCAAATCCGCTCGCAGATTTCTGAGGCCGAGAGCGCCGCCGGTCGTGCTGCCGGTTCGACAAAACTGATCGCCGTATCAAAGACCTTTGAGGGAAGCGATATTCTGCCAGTCATCCAGTCGGACCAGCGACTGTTTGGCGAAAATCGGGTGCAGGAAGCCAAGTCCAAATGGCCGGCCCTGCGCGAGACAGCGCCGGATATCGAACTCCACCTGATCGGCCCGTTGCAGTCGAACAAGGCGCGCGAGGCTGTCGAACTGTTCGATGTGATCCATACCGTTGATCGCGACAAGATCGCTGCCGCACTGGCGACCGAAATGCGCGCCCTGTCGAGAACGCCAAAGCTGCTCGTTCAGGTCAATACCGGACTTGAACCGCAAAAGGCTGGCATTGATCCCCGCGAGACCGCCGACTTTGTTGCACGCTGTCGCGAGCATCATGGATTGTCGATTTCGGGCCTCATGTGCATTCCACCCGCCGACGAATCACCCGGTCCGCATTTTGCCCTGCTCGCCAAGCTTGCTCGAGACCTTGGGCTCGCCGAGCTCTCCATGGGCATGTCCGGTGATTTCGAAACGGCGATCGCCTTCGGCGCAACCTACGTCCGTGTCGGCAGCGCGATTTTTGGCAAGCGGGATTATCCGGCGTAGATTGGGGAAGAGGACGTCCGTTGGACGGTCAACTTTTACCGGGGTACAAGCAAGACACGTATAACATGAATTTCGAAATAAGTTCGCGTAAGAATAGATTGATCTGGAGACTCACAGACGGCCAAATCGGCATCGATCCGAACCAAACCTCAGCCCAAATTTTCCCCCGCCAGTGACTCGCTAATGCGCAGCAATCGGCAACAGCTTTTCAAACCACCGTGAAGACAGCATCTGGCTGCAGCTTTCGCAAAAGCAATCTCAGGTCATCCAATTGCAGAGCGATGCATCCAGCCGTCGGACCTGCATCAGGGCGGGCGCAATGCAGGAAGATCGCGCTGCCTCGTGCCAGGGATCGCGGGTGCAGATTCCAGTCAAGCACACCGACGATGTCATAGAGGTGATCATCGCGCGATAGCACCTCGTGCGACGCACAGATCGGCAAAGTAACGGGTCGATTGTAACGACTGTCGTTGACATCATCGCACCATCCGTCATGCTGGCGGATAGGGACGGCAGTGCGTCCGAACCAGCCGGGCGGTCGATTGATCCTGTCAGCACGGTACCAGAGAGAGACCAATCGCATGGGCGCACATGGTGTCGCCCCGTCACCCTCACGTTTGACATGCGTTGTCCCGGTTCGGCCAAGCTGGCAGGGCAATGTCTGACCATCGATTGTCAGCAAGCCGTCATGAACGCTACCCGGCTTGCGTGTGACGCGAATCATCTGCGGCTTCGACCGTAATGCCCGCATGAATTTGTCTCCTCCCAAGAGCATTTTGGTCTTGGGATGCACGTGTGCTGATTTGATTCGCCGACAATATGCGGTAAATCTGACCTTGGCGAGAATCGAACGCAGTCGAGCTTGCGCGTGAACAGAACAATCATCCAAAGGGGCGCGATTCATGACGGCGCGAAAGATTCTCATCTGTGACGACGACAATGACCTGCGCGAAGCGCTCGTCGAACAGCTGTCACTCTACGAAGAATTCGAAACCGTTCAGACCGATACAGCGACAAAAGGCATCGCACTGGCCCGCAACGACCAGATCGATCTCTTGATCATGGACGTCGGTCTGCCGGACATGGATGGTCGCGAAGCCGTCAAGCTCCTGCGCAAGGGCGCCTTCAAGGCCCCGATCATCATGTTGACGGGCCACGATACCGACAGTGATACGGTACTCGGGCTCGAAGCAGGCGCAAATGACTATGTCGTCAAGCCGTTCAAGTTCGCTGTCCTGCTCGCCCGCATTCGCGCCCATCTGCGCCAGCACGAACAGACCGAAGATGCGACCTTCGTCATCGGTCGATACCAGTTCAAGCCGTCATCCAAGTTGCTGGTTGATGAGCGGGGCTCAAAGGTCCGCCTGACCGAAAAGGAAACGGCGATCCTCAAGTTCCTGTACCGGGCAGGGGAAAAACCCGTTTCGCGGGATGTGCTTCTGCACGAGGTCTGGGGCTATAATTCCGGTGTGACGACCCACACGCTGGAAACACATATTTACCGCCTGCGGCAGAAGATCGAAAAGGATCCGTCAACTGCGGAGCTGCTCGTGACTGAAGCAGGTGGTTACAAGCTCGTTCCCTGATCGAACCAGGTTGGTCGCTGAAGAAAAAGCTGGACTGGAACAGCTTTCCCTTTCTTGGCGACCTTGTTAATGCTTTGCCGCCACATTGTACGAGCAGATTGAACTTGAACCGGGGGCCGCGCACGCGCGAGCAATGACACTCGAAACCGACATCGAAATCTTGCGCAAGGTTGAATTCTTCCACGAATTCCAACCGGACCCGCTGCGGCTGCTCGCCTTCAGCGCGGAAAGTCGCGAGTATGCGGATCGGGCCGTCCTGTTCGATGAAGGCGACATGGCCGACAGTGGTTTCGTCGTGATTTCCGGACGTATCGATCTGACCCGCACGGAGAGTGGCCAGCATCGACTGTTGATGTCGCTCGGGCCATCAAGCCTGATCGGCGAACTCGCCCTCATCATCGATACGACACGCAGTTCGCGTGCGGTCTCCGTTGGACGATCGCGCGTCATGCAGATCCGACAATCGACATTCAGGCGCATTCTCACGGAATACCCCGAGATTGCGGTCAAGATGCAGACGAAGATCGCCGAACAACTTGCCAGCATGGAGCCGGAACTGAACCGCATCCGCTCTGAACTCGCAAGCGAGGGCTGAGTACCGTCAGACGAAACTCAGCCCAAGGCAGGAATCAGGCCATCGCCTTCGTCATCACTCGACCAAGACGCTTGGCAAAATCGGCGGGATCATCGGGCGCTTCGCCGTCCAGGATCTTGGCCTGACCGAAGAGGATGATCGCAGCGTCCTCTAGATCGGACTTCGCTCCGGACTCGATCTGGCTGGCAAAGGCGACGATCTGGGCGTGGGTTGGATTGATCTCCAGGATGGGTTTCGTGGAGCGGGCGTTCATTCCCTCGTGGCGGGCCATGATCTTTTCGAATTGCTTGTCAGGGCCGAAATCGGGCGCGACGAGACAGGCCGGGCTTTCTGCAAGTCGGCTCGACGCACGGACGTCACCGACGCGGTCGCCAAGCTGGTCCTTCAGGTAAGCAATCACTCCGGCGGTCTTTTCGGGCGCCGAATCTGCTGGCTTTTCGGCATTTTCCGGCAAGGGGATCGCATCGAGATCACTTGAGCCTTGGGTTACCGACTGGAACGGCTTGCCGTCATAGCCAAGCGCGGTACGGACCCAGAAGGCGTCCACCGGATCGGTCAGCAAAAGCACCTCGACATCGCGTGACTTGAAGCCTTCCAGATGCGGGCTGGCGACGGCCCGTTCAGGCGTATCCGCCAGCACATAGAAGATGCGGGTCTGGTTCTCCTTGAGATCCTTCACGTATTCAGCCAGCGAGCGTGTTCCGTCGCCGGACTTGGTGGTCTTGAAACGGACCAACTTGAACAGGTCGTCGCGCCGGTCAGCCGCCTCATAGAGGCCCTCCTTGATCACCGGACCAAAGGCGTCCCAGACCTTGGCGAAGGTCTCGGCATCATTTTCGGCGAGCTTGGTCAGTTCGGACAGGATACGGGTCGTGACCGCCTTGCGGATGGCCTCCAGCACCGGATTCGATTGCAGCATTTCGCGCGACAGATTGAGCGGCAGATCCTCGGAATCGATCACACCGCGCACGAAACGCGCCCAGGCGGGCAGGAGTTCAACGTCATCGGCGATGAAAACCCGCCTGACGTAGAGCTTCACCTTACCCTTGCGGTCGGGATCGAAGAGATCAAACGGCTTCATCGACGGCACGAACAGCAGCACCGAATATTCGTGCCGACCTTCTGCGCGGTAATGCAGCGTCAACGCCGGTTCATCCCAGGCACCGGCTACGTTCCGATAAAAGTCCGTGTAATCCTCTTTCGAGACATCGGATTTTGACTTGGTCCAGAGCGCTGACCCATCAGTCAGTTCCTTCGGACCGCCCTCTCCGCCCTCGGCGGCGGGGACAACCAGCTCGATCGGCACAGGCACATGCGCGGAATATTCGCGGATGATGCGTTCGATGGTGTCGGTCTCGCCGAATGTCTTGGCATCATCCTTCAGCATCAGGATCACGCGGGTGCCATGCACCGGTGCATCATCCAACGCGACCGGCTCGATATTGAACGTGCCGAGCCCGTCGGAGCGCCATTTCCAGGCTTCCGCTGAACCAGCCTTGCGGCTGATCACGTCGACGGTATCGGCGACCATGAAGGCGGAGTAAAAGCCGACGCCGAACTGGCCGATCAGACGGGAGCCTTCCGACTTGTCAGCGATTTCGTCGATGAAGGCCTTGGTGCCGGATTTGGCGATGGTGCCGAGGTTCTGGATCAGCTCGTCGCGATCCATGCCGATGCCATTGTCGGCGACGGTCAGCGTACCGTGCTTTGGCGTGATCGTGATGGCAAGGCGCGTACCCTCGGCCATCAGACCGGCTTCCGTCAACGCGCGCCACCTGAGCTTTTCGCAGGCGTCAGCGGCATTGGAGACGAGTTCGCGCAGGTAGATGTCCTTGTTCGAATAGACGGAATGCACCATCAGGTGCAGGAGGCGCGCAACCTCGGCCTGGAATACGTGGGATTCGGGGGCATGGGTCGTGGACTCAGACGTCATGGCAGACACATCGTTTCATGGTTGTCGGGCGGGTGGAAATCAGCACTCATCGTGACGGACACGTTGAAGCGCAACGCATGCCTCGATATCGTTGGTATGCCGGTAAAATTCAAGGCTGGCAGGCAACAATGCGCCCTATCGCGTCAACGCTGCACATTTAGGCGCGCGCGCCGCATTTGAGGACATGACCTCCGGCGAAATCTCTGCCAATTTAGCCGCATAGCTCCTGCCCGAACGAGACGAGACCGCCATGGCCCATGATTTCACACCCGTTGCCGCACCTGCCATCCTGCGCAATTCCGATCTTGACGCCAATGCGGTGCAGGAAGCGCGGCTTGATCTCGCAGCCAGCCTGCGGATGGCCGCCAAACTCGGCCTGCAGGAAGGCATCTGCAATCACTTCTCGGCCATGGTGCCGGGCCGCGACGATCTGTTCCTCGTCAATCCCTATGGGCTTGCGTTTGAGGAGATCACAGCGTCAAGCCTGCTCATCTGCAGCTTTGAAGGCCATGTTGTGGCGGGCAGCGGCAAGCCCGAGGCGACCGCCTTCTTCATTCATGCCCGATTGCACATGAAGATGCCACGTGCCCGCGCGGCCTTCCACACACATATGCCGAACGCAACGGCGCTGACCATGGTCGAGGGCGATCCGCTTGTCTTCGCTGGCCAAACCGCGCTGAAATTCTATGGCCGGACGGCCGTCGACACTCATTACAATGGCCTTGCGCTTGACGAGGCGGAAGGCGACCGGATCGCCGCCGCCATGGGCGATGCCGATATCGTGTTCATGAGGAACCACGGGGTCATGGTGGTCGGTCCCACGATCGCGGAGGCCTGGGACGATCTCTATTATCTGGAACGCGCTGCCGAAGTGCAGCTGAAGGCCATGGCCACGGGCCGTCCGCTCGTCCCGATCCCCGCAGAGATCGCAGACATGACCGCCACCCAGATGCGCGAAGGCGATCCCGTCAGCGCCCGCATGCACCTTAACAGCGTCCGCCGCATCCTGAGCCGCCAGCAGCCCGAATTCGCGCATTGAGAGAATAAACTACGCTTAACTCTTAATTTGATATGATTTGACTTGCCCAATCGTGCCAATTTTGGCACAATATGCGTTGATGATCGACCGTTCCAAGAAACTGCCAGCGCGGTTCTATCTGAACCAAGCTGGACGAAATCCGGTTCGAGAGTGGCTGCTGGAGTTAATTCCTGCTGAACGGACGATAGTTGGCAAAGATATTCAAAAAGTAGAATTTGGATGGCCGATCGGTCGCCCGCACTGCGCGCCCTTGGGAAATGGCCTATGGGAGATCCGAAGCCAACTTGGCAGTAACAGGACCGCACGCGTGATCTTCTGCATGGGTGACGGTCAGATGATATTGCTTCACGCGTTTATTAAGAAAACACAGAAGATTGCGCAGGCCGATATAGACTTGGCGCGGGTACGAAAGAGCGAGGTGACCTGATGTCGGAGCAGCAAAAAGGGCGTATCAGCGAAGAGACGTTCGACGACTTTCTGGCGTCCGAAGGCATCCTCGAGGCATGCGAAACTCATGCAATCAAGGAACTTCTCGCCGAACAACTCTCTGATGCCATGAAAGAACAAGGCCTGACGAAAAGTGTCATGGCCGAGCGGATGCGCACAAGCCGCCGACAACTTGATCGCCTGCTTGACCCAAAAAATCCTTCAGTGACACTCGACACGTTGAGCCGCGCCGCCAGCGCCGTTGGTCGGACGATCCGGATTGAATTGGTTTGATGGAAAGGTAGAACCCGGCAATTTATAGCTATGTCAATGCGAGTGTCGGCAGACTCATACTGATCAGACCTATTGCGCTTTTATGTTGCAATAATAATTTGTATCTTACTATAGTGGGAAAATTTTGGGTTTAAGTCTACCGATATGTCTATAAGTGGCACAAATTTTTCGATTACAACTCCGAGGCTAATCCTACGCCCTTGGCGGGAGAGCGATCTGTCTCTATTCGCGGAGCAGAACGCCGATCCACTTGTTATGCAGTTTATAACGGGAACCCTTACAAGGCAGGAAAGCGATACCTACGTTGCTGCAGCGCGAGATCATTTGGCCAAACACGGCTTTTGCAAATGGGCAGTCGAAGCACCAGGAGTGTGCTCATTTATCGGGGCTGTAGGTCTGACTTATGTGAAGTTCGAGGCCGAGTTCACTCCAGCAATCGAAGTAGCCTGGCGACTAAAGCAGCGATACTGGGGACATGGCTACGCGACCGAAGCCGCACAAGCAGCCGTAACCGACGGCTTCAATCGCATGGGATTGAAAGAAATTGTCTCAATGGCTGCTTTGTCTAATCTGGCTTCGATCAAGGTCATGGAGCGGCTGGGCATGATTCAAGCGTTCCAGTTTGATCATCCTCATCACCCGGATCCAGATCCATTACGGCGGCACGTTCTTTATAAATTAAGCCGGGCGTAAGCGCGCTTTCAAATCCCTTGCGTCCGCCCACGTTCCGAAGAAACCAACCTAGTGTAATCGCTCGGCATCCGTAATTCACGACCGAGCCTGCACTCAGTCATCTATCAATTCCGGGAAATGCTCTTCAAATTTGGTGCGGGCGGTCGGGGTCGAACCGACACTCCTCTCGGAACTGGATTTTGAGTCCAGCGCGTCTACCAGTTTCACCACGCCCGCACAAATCTGCCCGAGGCGCACCTCGTCAGCGGCGCGCATATTACCGTTGCACGCGGGCGCGTCAACCGGCAGCGGCATAATTTCCGGGGCAAGCGTATGAAGTCACCGGGGGTCCTCAGGACTGAAAGGACCATCTCGCGGTGTTGAGAGGCGTCTGTAGCGGCAAAGACATAGAATAGGTTGTCATCCCGGCGCAGGCCGGGATCCAGTCTCATTTTGGCGCTTGGACATAGGATTTCTGCTTATAAATCAGATGCATACTTATTTTTTGGATCCCGGCCTTCGCCGGGATGACATATGAGGATTGTTGTCGGAGAAGAACCCGCCTGAAATCCTGAGGTGGCCGGTTTCTCTTGTTTCGTGTTGAGGTCCCGCCGCGTGATTCATTGCTTTCGGTCCGGAGGTATCTCCAAGCCTACCCCCCTTCAAGGGGGAGCGTCAGGGGTACAGTCGCCATGCAAACCATCAAAAAGCCGGGCTACCCAGACAGGAATTGGCAGAAGCCGCTGTCTCGGCTATTGGAAGACCGTTGATGGCAACCGATTTTTCAGAAAGCAGTCCGCATCATGTTGCAACGCCTTTATGACTGGACCCTGTCGCTGGCGCGTTCGCGGGCGGCGGAATGGTGGCTGGCGGCCATCGCCTTTGTCGAAAGCTCGGTATTCCTGATCCCTGCAGACGTTCTGTTCATCCCGATGGCAATTGCCCGGCCGGAACGAGCCTATCGCTATGCCCTCATCGCGACAGTCGCCTCAGTGGCTGGTGGCATCGCGGGCTGGATGATCGGCTATTATGCCTTTGAAGCCATCGCCCTGCCCGTGCTCAAGTTCTATAACGGCCTGGAGGCCTTCGAGCACCTGAAGACGGCCTGGGGTGACAGTGTGCTGCTCTTGCTTGTCACATCCGGCCTCGCCCATTTGCCGCCGATCAAGGTGGTAACGATCCTCTCGGGTGTCGTACATGTCGATATCTGGCTGTTCATCGGCTCGGCGATCCTCGCCCGTGGTGCGCGCTTCTATGCGCTTGGCTGGGCGTTGAAGCGGTGGGGCGAGCCGATCCGGCATTTCCTCGAACATCGGCTCGGGCTGGTCGCCGGCCTCGCGGCTGCCGCAATCATCGCGCTTTATGTGATCGTCAAATTCGCGCATTGAAACAGCCAGTTGAGGATCGCATGCTCGAGATCTCCCGTCCGAACCCCCGCCAGGACCTGATTGGTTTGCTTTTCGTGATCGGGCTTGCAGCCATCGTCGCTGCCTGGGGCTTCGAACTGATCGGCGGCTATATTCCGTGCGAATTGTGCCTGCAGCAGCGGACGCCATACTATGTGGGCTTGCCAATTGCAGCGCTGGCCCTGATTGCGGACGTCATTGGCGCGCCAAAGTGGATCGTGCGCTTGGCTCTCGCCCTCGTGGCCGTCTCGTTTGTCTACAATGCCGGGCTGGGCATCTATCAATCGGGCGCCCAATGGGGCTACTGGCAGGGTCCGACGGCGTGCAGCGGCAACGGCACTGCCCTGCCCGCATCCGCCAAGGATCTCCTGTCATCGCTCGACAAGGTCAAGGTCGTCAGTTGTACGGAAGTGACCTGGCGATTTCTCGGCCTGTCCTTCGCCGGATGGAACGCCATCATCTCCGGCTTGGTGGCGGTTCTGGCCGTGCTGGCGACGCTTGTCAGGCCTGCCAGGCGCTAAAGCGGCGACAGCGGCGTTTCCAGCCCAACTGACCATTGACCGAAGCGCTGATTTCGGTTGAAGGTCATTTCAGATCAAGAGCGTGCCCACATCGGCGTGGCGCGGGTGACGCGGCTCTTGAGTTTCATTCAGGCAGCGCATCGGCAGTGATCCGCGCTCAAGGACATCGACGGGACGACATGGCAATCGAACGGTACAACGCCCGCGTGGCGGAACGGAAGTGGCAGGACATCTGGGCAGAGGCTGACGTCTTCGCGACCAAGAACGAGGACCCGCGCCCCAAGTACTATGTGCTTGAAATGTTTCCCTATCCGTCAGGCCGCATCCACATGGGCCATGTCCGCAATTACACGATGGGTGACGTCGTGGCGCGCTACAAGCGGGCGCGTGGTTTCAACGTCCTGCATCCCATGGGATGGGACGCGTTTGGTCTACCGGCTGAAAACGCGGCTATCCAGAACAAGGTCCATCCCGCAAAATGGACTTATGAAAATATAGCGACGATGCGTGCCCAGTTGAAATCGATGGGTCTGTCGCTTGATTGGGCCAGAGAGATAGCAACATGCAGCCCGAATTACTATAAACATCAGCAAAAGATGTTTACCGATTTCTTCAAAAAGGGCTTGGTATACCGTCGGAAATCAAAGGTAAACTGGGATCCGATCGATAATACGGTGCTCGCGAATGAGCAAGTCATCGACGGTCGCGGCTGGCGGTCGGGTGCGATTGTTGAACAGCGCGAGCTGGAGCAGTGGAATTTCCGGATTACGGATTACTCCGAGGATCTGTTGACGTCGCTCGATACTCTGGATCGGTGGCCGGACAAGGTGCGCCTGATGCAGCGCAACTGGATCGGTCGGTCCGAGGGTCTGCGCGTTCGCTTCGAGTTTGAGACGCCATCGCCAACTGGCGAAAAGACGATCGAGATCTTCACCACCCGCCCGGATACACTGTTCGGCGCATCATTCCTGGCGCTGTCCGCTGATCATCCCGTGGCCATCGCGGCTGCAAACGGCAATCCGGCTCTCGGTGCATTCCGAGAGAAGTGCCATCAGATGGGCACCTCGGCCGCAGCGCTCGAAACGGCAGAAAAGGAAGGGTTTGATACCGGCTTGACGGTAAAGCATCCGTTCATTGCTGGTGCCACCGTCCCGGTTTACGTTGCGAATTTCGTGCTGATGGATTACGGCACGGGCGCGATTTTCGGCTGCCCGGCGCATGATCAGCGCGACTGGGACTTCGCGACGAAATACAAGCTGTCGATCATTCCCGTGGTCTTGCCGCCAGATGCTGCTGCGACGACCTATTCGCTCGGCACCGCGCCTTACGTGGACGACGGCACGATTTTCAATTCGGATTTCCTGAACGGCTTGACAGTCGACGCGGCCAAGGAGGCCGTGGCCAAACGGCTGGAAACCACGATGGTAGATGTTGCCCCGCAAGGTGCGCGGCAGGTCAATTATCGTTTGCGTGACTGGCTGATCTCGCGTCAGCGGTATTGGGGTTGCCCGATCCCGATGATCCACTGCGACGATTGCGGCGTTGTTCCCGTCCCGGCTGATCAGTTGCCGGTCCTCTTGCCGGACGACGCAACATTTGATGCACCCGGCAATCCGCTTGCGCGCCATCCGACCTGGAAGCATGTCGCCTGTCCGAATTGTAATCGGCCGGCGACACGTGAAACCGATACGATGGACACATTTGTGGACTCGTCGTGGTATTTCGCCCGGTTCACCGATCCCTGGAATGAGACTGATCCGACAACCCGGTCAGCGGTCGATAGCTGGTTGCCCGTGAACCAGTATATTGGCGGCATCGAGCACGCGATCCTGCATCTGCTCTATTCGCGCTTCTTTGCACGCGCCATGAAGGCAACGGGTCACGCGGGCCTCGATGAACCCTTTGCCGGGCTGTTCACACAGGGCATGGTGGTTCACGAGACCTATCGCGACAATACTGGTCAATGGGTAACCCCAGCCGATGTCGTGATTGACGAGATCGAGGGAACGCGCGTTGCCCGGCTGAAAGCCGATGGGACGAAGATCGAGATCGGCTCCATCGAAAAAATGTCGAAATCGAAGAAAAACGTCGTTGATCCCGACGAGATCATCGCCAATTGGGGCGCAGACACGGCCCGCTGGTTCATGCTGTCCGACAGTCCGCCTGATCGCGACGTCATCTGGACGGAATCGGGCGTCGAGGGCTCCCATCGCTTCGTGCAGCGCATCTGGCGGCTCGTAAATGAAGCAGCGCCCTTCATCAGCGGCATATCGGGACCGGCGCTTGTCGAGACGCCAACGGCTGCAGCCATGACCCTGCGCAAACAGGTGCACAAGACGCTTGCAGCGGTCGAGGACGATATTGAACGACTGGCCTTCAACCGCGCGGTCGCCCGTATCTATGAACTGGTGAACGCCATTTTCAAGATCCTGGCTGACGCTGACATGGCATCGGATGACTCAATGCCGGGCGCGGTTTCCGAGGCCTTCGATGTCCTGCTCCAGATCATTCAACCGATGATGCCACATCTGGCTGAGGAATGCTGGTCGACGCTCGGACGGGACGGTGTGCTTGCGACTTCCGCTTGGCCATTGGTTGATCGATCCCTGATCGTCGATGATACGCTGACGTTGCCCGTCCAGATAAACGGCAAGAAGCGGGCAGAGTTGACTGTCTCGAGGCAAATGAGTGACAGTGAGATCCAGGCTGCCGTCCTCGAACTCGAAGTCGTCAAACAGGTGCTTGAAGGTCGTCCGCCGAAAAAGATCATCGTCGTTCCGCAAAGGATCATCAATGTCGTGGCTTGAAGGTGCTCCCGGTCACCGCAAGTTGGCTCTGGGTTTGATCAGTCTCGTCGTCGCCGGCGGGCTTTTGGGTGGCTGTACGAGTGTCCAGCCGCTTTACGGGTCGATCGGATCAACAAACGGTAATGGCGTGTTGACGCATCTTCGACAGGTTGACATTGAGGTCGCGAAGAGTCGCCTCAGTCAGATCGTCCGCAACGAATTGATTTTCGACCTGTACGGTGGTGAAGGATCACCTGATCCCAAGCCCGGTTACAAGCTTTCGGTCCGGGTCAATGAAAGCAATGTCGCTGTTGGTGAAGAGAAGTTTGTCGACTTGCCATCTGCCTATCTCGAGCAGTTGAATGCCAGCTTCACCCTGACAGAACTGGCAACACAAAAGACAGTCTTGAATGGCACAAGTTTCGCAAACGCATCATACGATGCATCAGATCAACGGTTTGCGAACGTCAGGGCGCAGCGCGACGCACAGGAAAGAGCGGGTGTCGTGATAGCAGACGATATTCACACAAAGCTGGCGGCCTTTTTTGCCACAAGGCCCTGAACAGAACAGCGTAAAGATCTTTGATAGCTGTGAATACCGGGGATGTTCCACGTGAAACAGTGGATAATTTCAGGAAAAACATTGACGTCCCGAATATAGTCCCTCTGCCACGACGAAATGGCCATTCACAGCTGAGCCTGACGTACCGACCTGCGGGAGCCAAAATGGTCGCACTCAGACCGAACGAGATCGAGCGGTTTTGTTCACGTCCCAATGACCAGGCCACTGTCGTGCTGGTGTTTGGACCTGACGATGGACTCGTCGCCGAACGTGCGAAGTCCATCGTCAAGAGCGCGACCAACGGCGTCGATGATCCTTTCTCGCTGGTCCGATTGAAGGGCAACGATCTTGCAAGTGATCCAGCCCGCCTGGTGGACGAGGCTCTGACGATTTCGATGTTCGGTACACGTCGTGTTGTCTGGGTTCAGGACGTGGAGCCGAAATCATGTCTGTCAGCCGTTGAGGGGCTTCTGGATCATCCGGAGCAACGCAGTCTGGTCGTCCTTGAAGCCGGGGATCTCAAGAAAACCGTCGCCCTGCGAAAGCGAATCGAAGATCACAGAACAGCGACCGCGATCATTTGCTACGCCGACAGTGCCGAGGATCTGCGGCGTCTCATCGAAACGGAAACCCGCGCCAACGGCGTCACGATTGACCCAGACGCGCGCGATCTCCTCGAGAGTCTGATTGGTGGCGATCGTCTGGCGTCCCGGGGTGAAATCCAGAAGCTGCTTCTCTATGTCCGGGGTCAGACGCTCATCAGTGTGGAAGATGTCATAGCTATCGTCGGCGATGCATCAGCTCTTGCGATGGACGAGCTCGTCGATGCTATCGCTAGCGGTGATATCACAATGACCGATTCGATCGACGGCAAGCTGGCCGCTGCCGGAACACATGTCTCTGTCGCCATTGGAGCTTTGATCCGGCATTTTCAGTCGCTGCAGAGGCTGCGGCTTGATGTGGACGCCGGCTCCAAGGCTGCAGACGTCGTCGAGCGCATCAAGCCGGCGGTCTTTTTCCGGCGCAAGCCCATTCTGACACGGCAATTGGGCCTGTGGACGATCCAAAGGATTGACCGAGCGCTGACGATCCTTGATGAGGCGATGCTTAAATCCCGCGTCAAGCCAACGCTCGCCAAGCCGATTGTGGCGGACGCCTTCATGCAGATTGCACGCGCCGCGCGGGCTGCCGCAAGGAACTGACAGCGAACACAAAAAAGGGCTGGCAAATCGCCAGCCCATGACCGGGTTCAGGCATATGACGTCAATTTTTCAGACGGCGTACAATCTCGTCGAGCTGTTCCAGATTGCGGTAACGTACCTTCAATTCGCCTGCACCACCGTCCCTGTGGTCAATGACTACCGCCAGACCCAGCATGTCCGTTAACAGCTTCTCGAGGGCTTGCGTGTCTGCATCCTTTTCACGCTTCGGTCGGCCACCCTTGGACGCGTCGACCGGCTTCGGTGCTTGTGCCAGGGCTTCAGCATCCCGAACCGTCAAACCCTCGTCCACGATCCGTTGTGCAAGACCTTCCGGGTCTTCCGACCCCACCAGCGCACGGGCATGGCCAGCGGTCAACTTGCCCTCGCTTACCAGCGCCTTCACCTTCTCCGGCAGCTTCATGAGACGCAGCGTATTGGCCACGTGGCTGCGGCTCTTGCCAATGACTTGGGCAAGATCCTGTTGTGTATAAGAGAATTCGATAATCAGCTGCTCGTAGCCATTGGCTTCTTCCAGAGCATTCAGATCAGCACGCTGAACATTCTCGATGATTGCCAGTTCCAGCGCTTCCTTGTCGGAGACTTCCTGGACAATGATCGGAACCTCATGCAACCCGGCGCGCTGGGCGGCCCGCCAGCGCCGTTCACCGGCAATGATCTCATATTGATTGGACGCAGCCTTCGAGGTTCGGACAAGAACGGGCTGGACAATGCCACGCTCCTTGACCGAATTCGTCAAATCCACCAGATCGGCCTCGGCGAATGACTTGCGTGGATTGCGCGGGTTTGGGCGAATGAACTCGATGGGAACGCGGCGGATACCACCAGACGCCACGACCCGATCGGGCAATTGATCCGGTTCTGCAATATCACCCAGCAGCGCCGCCAATCCGCGTCCCAACCGCCTGCGATCATCAGCCATGACTATTCCCTTCGAAAGTTGAACTGCGACACAGCAATCTCGGCCAAGAGACCTGTCGCTGAAAAAACGTCAGGCCGCTTCCGGACGGATACGGCGTTCGCGCTGGATCACCTCTGAAGCCAGCTTCAGATACGCCTGGCTTCCCGAACATTTGAGGTCATAAAGCAAGGCTGGCTTGCCGTAGGACGGAGCCTCGGACATGCGCACATTGCGAGGAATGACGGTATCGTAAACGGCATCACCCATATGTTCGCGAACATCCGCAACCACCTGACCTGACAGATTATTGCGCGGATCATACATCGTCAGCACGATGCCATGGATCGACAGCCCAGGATTGAGGGTCGCCTTGACCTGATCAACGGTCGACAGCAACTGCGACAGGCCCTCAAGCGCAAAGAATTCACATTGCAAGGGCACTAGAACCGAATTGGCTGCCGCCATCGCGTTAATGGTCAAGAGATTGAGGGACGGCGGGCAATCAACCAGGATATAGCTGAATTGTGGCATGTCTTCGCGATCACCATTGAAGGCGGCGGCGGCGGCCATATAGGCACGGACAGCCTGTTTCAGACGGAAAGCCCGATCACTGGACGAGGCTATCTCAAGCTCGACACCCAGCAAATCAAGCGTGGACGGAGCCACCCACAATCGAGGAACCGACGTCTCGACCAAAACCTGATCAAGCGTCGCATCTCCCACAAGAACGTCATAGGTTGAGCGCTTGCGAGACTTGTGATCGATCCCGAGACCGGTCGACGCATTGCCCTGCGGGTCAAGATCAACGATCAGAACCCGCTCACCGATTGCCGCGAGCGCCGTGCCGAGATTGATCGCAGTCGTGGTCTTGCCAACGCCACCCTTTTGATTTGCCAAGGCAAGGATGCGGGGCGATTTGGACATCGAGCTCATACAACGATGCTCCCATTCTGAATTGCTGTGCGAGGCCATATCGGCCCAAAAGCTCTTCGCCGCTAAAGGCGGGTCAGTCGATTGACGACGACAATTCGACTGCCAACCTCAATGCGACTCGGATACTCTACCAGATCCAGACCCCAATATTGAGTAGCAATTTCAAGTTCAGACACAAAATCTTGACCCTTGTGGAAAACGCCGCGAGCACCGCGCATGAATAGCGGCTCAGCGAGTCTCAGGAGATCGGAGAACGGCGCGAGCGCGCGCGCCGATATCGCATCCAGCTCGCCCGCAAAAACGGCTGTAAAAGCGTCTATACGAACCGGGTGAATTTGAGCCGGCGCGCCCGTCTCTCTCGCCACCGTCCTCAGAAATGCGGCCTTGCCGGTATTGCTCTCAACCAGATGAACAACAGAGCCCGGTTCATCGGCCAACAGGATGGCTGTAACGAGCCCTGGAAAACCGGCACCCGACCCGAGATCGGCCCAACGTCGTGCATCCGGCAGCGCCGCGAGGGCCTGAGCGGAATCAGCTATATGGCGCGACCAGATTGAACCAAGCGTACTAGGGGCCACGAGATTTTGGCTCTTTTGCCATTTCTCGAGCAGGGCCACATAAATCTTCAGTCGATCTTTCGTTTCACGTGAAACCTGTAGAATCCTGTCAAGAGCCTCAGGTGAATTTGGCAGTGGATGAGACATGTATAACTCAATTCGTTTCAGTTGACCTGCCGCAGACGCCAGATCGACCAACAAAGGCACTCAAACTTGCCTCATCCCTCAGACCCACAATCCAGCCAAGTTACCCTGCCCGGCGCTGTTCTCGGCGAATGGTGCCCAAAACCAACGTCAGCGCCGCCGGTGTGACACCCTCAATGCGACTGGCCTGACCAATCGTTGCAGGCCGGATCATCTCAAGCTTGTGACGCATCTCATTGGACAGACCAGACAGGGTTGCATAGTCAAAATCCGACGGGATCTTGAGACCATCGTCTCGCCGCACCGCCGCAATATCGACCGATTGACGATCAAGATAGACGGCATATTTTGCATCAATCTCGATCTGCTCTGAAATATCCGGCGAAATCTGCGACAGCTCCGGCCAAATGTCTGCAAGACGACCGATTGTTACCTCCGGGTACGCCAGCAAATCAAACGCGCTGCGACGAATGCCGTCCCGGTTGACCTGCAAGCCGTGTCGGATCGCCTCGGTTGGACTGAGTGTCAAGGCTCCAACCTGCGCCCTAGCCACATCGAGTCGCTGCATCTTGTCGCCGAAAATTGCGGCCCGTTCAGATCCCACCAGACCGAGCGACAGCCCCAGCGGTGTAAGCCGCTGATCGGCATTGTCGCAGCGCAGTGTCAGACGATATTCGGCGCGCGACGTAAACATGCGATAAGGTTCGGTGATCCCGCGTGTGATGAGATCATCGATCATCACGCCCAGATATCCTTGCGACCTGCTGATACTCACGGGCTCCGAACCGGCCACCTTCAGCGCTGCGTTCAGACCGGCGACAAGTCCTTGCCCGGCAGCTTCCTCATAGCCCGTTGTGCCATTGATCTGGCCCGCCAGAAACAAGCCTGGAAGCCGCTTCGTCTCCAGTGACGGCGTCAATTCCCGGGGATCAATATGATCATATTCAATGGCATAGCCCGGACGGACCATACGGACCCTCTCAAGTCCCGGTATCGTCTTTAAAAGATCCAGCTGTGCGTCCTCAGGAAGTGACGTCGAAATACCATTCGGATACACCGTGGAATCATCCAGACCTTCTGGTTCGAGAAAGATCTGATGCCCATCACGGTCACCAAAACGCACAATCTTGTCTTCAATCGACGGGCAATACCGGGGACCACGACTATCTATGAAACCGCCATACATGGCAGAGCGATGCAGATTGTCGCGAATAACCTGGTGAGTTGCTTCGGTCGTCCGGGTGATCCCGCACGAAATCTGGCGGTTTGGCAGCACCTTTGTCAGCGCCGAGAATGGCACCGGTTCGTCATCGCCGGGCTGCATTTCAATCGATGCCCAGTCGATCGTCGTACCGTCAAGGCGTGGTGGAGTACCCGTCTTCAAACGGCCCAACGCAAATCCGGCACGTTCGAGCGTACCCGACAGCCCAAGTGCTGGACCCTCCCCCATGCGACCGGCTGGCGTCCGCTTTTCGCCGATATGGATCAGCCCACGGAGAAATGTGCCAGTGGTGAGGACGACAGCGCCGCACGAAAACGCCCGCCCGTCAACGAGCACAAGACCAGAGACTACCCCTGACTCCAACGTCAGATCATCCACTTCCCCTTCGATCACAGTCAGGTTAGCGGTCTGGGCAATGGCGCGCTGCATCGCTGCCGCATAGAGCTTGCGATCGGCCTGCGCCCTCGGTCCACGCACTGCGGGCCCTTTGCGCTGGTTCAGCATGCGGAACTGGATGCCACCTTCGTCGGCAACACGGCCCATCAACCCGTCGAGCCCATCAATCTCACGCACGAGGTGGCCCTTTCCCAAGCCACCAATGGCGGGATTACAGCTCATCGCGCCAATTGTGTCGCGGCGATGGGTGATCAATGCCGTCACCGCACCCATGCGAGCCGACGCGGCAGCCGCCTCGGTACCGGCGTGACCGCCACCGACGATAATGACATCATATTTCAACATGTACTTGATCCAACATCGGCAAGTCTGCCGGAGCGGTCGTTTTAGCGGTTTTGCCCCGTTCCGTCAAAAGCGGCGTCATTTTCCGATGCAAAAATCGCGGAAAATAACGTCGAGAAGATCCTCGACATCGATTTTTCCTGTCAGACGGCCCAGCGCATCAGCAGCGGATCGCAGGTCTTCTGCCCGCAATTCAAGCCCCGCAGCTTGGTTGGTGATTGCAGCGCGAAGATGCCGGACGCACTTGGCAAGCCCGTCCTGATGTCGGGCCCGCGTAATGACAATATCCTCAATATCACCAATGTGGTTTGCCACGTGGGAGCCGATTGCGTCCTCGAGCGCGGATAGTCCCTCGCCTGTCGTTGTGGAGATCCGATGATCGACCTCACCTGTCGGCTTGGCTAAATCCACCTTCGTAGCAATTCGCCAGACAGTTGCTCCGTCAATCTCAATCGCCCGACGCTCAATGTCAGGCGCTTCGAGCCACAGAATAAGATCGGCTTGCGCCGCCCTGTTCCGCGCCCTCGCGATGCCTTCGGCCTCGATCATACCGGCAGCGTCGCGCAACCCGGCAGTATCGATGATCGTCACCGGATAGCCCTTGAGATCAAGACGCACCTCGATCAAGTCCCGCGTCGTGCCAGCCTCGGGCGTGACAATGGCTGCCGGACGTCTGGCCAATGCATTCAGCAGACTGGACTTTCCGGCATTCGGTGCGCCGAGCAAGATAACCTCGAAGCCCGACCGGAGACGCTCGCCGCGATCAGCACTCGACAGATGCTGTTGCATTTCCTCCGCGAGGTCGCCGCACATTGACCAGACCTGATCCGCCACAGACCCCGGCACATCCTCTTCGTCGGCAAAATCGAGATCAGCTTCGATGAGCGCACGGCAACGGATCAGCCGGGTTCGCCAACCGTCCAGGATCTCATAAATCGCCCCGTCGGATTGTCTGAGCGCCAATCGTCGCTGGGCTTCTGTCTCCGCACTGATCAGATCCGCAAGGCCCTCGACGGCCGTCAGATCGAGCCGATTGTTGTCAAAAGCACGACGGGTGAACTCGCCCGCCTCAGCAGGGCGCAAACCCGGGATCTCGGCACATGCCGCGAGGAATGCAGCCACAACCGCTCGACCACCGTGAAGATGGAATTCAACGCTATCTTCGCCTGTAAAACTCGCCGGCCCCGGAAACCAGACGACCAGTCCACGGTCGATCGGATCGCCACGATCAGGCCCAATCGCGCCATAGGCAGCGACTCGCGGGGACGGAAAACGACCAAAGAACAGCCTGCACACGTCCGCTGCCTTCGGACCACTCACGCGTATGACAGCAACGCCAGCAGGAAGGGCGCCGCTCGACAGCGCATAGATCGTCTCATCAGTCGGCAATTGACGTCCTATCTGTTTGACTTTCTGGTGATGCAGCTTACGTGCTTATTCCAGCGGATAACCAACATGGAAACGGGCACCAATGTCAAATGAACCGTCCCACTCGGGCGCAACACGCAATGCCCTTGCCCATGAGACAAGCCCTTACCTCCTTCAACACGCCGGAAATCCGGTCGACTGGCATCCCTGGGGGCCCGAAGCCCTTGCGCTGGCCAAGGAAACCAACCGCCCGATCCTTCTATCAATCGGCTATGCGGCCTGCCACTGGTGCCACGTCATGGCACATGAATCCTTCGAGAATGAAGAGATTGCAGCCTTGATGAATGCGCTCTTCATCAACATCAAGGTTGACCGGGAAGAGCGACCAGATATTGACCAGATCTACATGGCAGCGCTCCACGCCCTCGGCCAGCAAGGTGGGTGGCCGCTGACCATGTTCCTGACACCCGATGGCGAACCCTTTTGGGGCGGCACCTATTTTCCGCCGGAAAGCCGATGGGGAAGACCAGGATTTCCAGAGGTCCTGCAGTCGATTTCAACGACGTTTTCCCACGCGCCTAATCGCATCATCGCCAGCCGCGATGCCTTGAAGCGTCGCCTGGCGACCCCTCAAGACAGCAGCCAGGTGCTCACGCCGGGCTTGCTTGATGCGGCCTCAGAGCAATTGGCGAGCCTTATGGACACGGAACTCGGCGGTATTCGCGGCGCGCCGAAGTTCCCGCAAACAAGTCTTCTTGACCTCCTCTGGCGGCACAGTGTCAGATCAGGCAATGAAACCAGCCGCGACCTCGTCCTCCTCAGTCTGACGCAGATGTGCGAAGGCGGCATCTATGATCACCTCGGTGGCGGATTTTCCCGCTATTCAGTCGATGATCGCTGGCTCGTGCCGCATTTCGAAAAGATGCTTTACGACAATGCTCAATTGATCGACCTACTCAGCAAGGCCTACGCCGTTACCCGAGCACCGCTCTTTGCGACCCGCATCGAGGAAACAATTGGCTGGCTCACCCGCGAAATGTTGCTGCCAGAGGGCGCTTTTGCCTCCAGTCTCGATGCCGACTCGGAGGGAGAGGAAGGCAGGTTCTATGTCTGGACCAAGGCGGAGATCGAAGCCGTTCTCGGCGAGCGGGCTGCGGCCTTTTCAGCCCACTATGACGTCTCCGAGGGTGGAAACTGGGAAGGCCACACGATCCTCAACCGGAGCAAGCTCATTGCGCAGACAGATGCAATCCCGGCCGATTTCGCAGAAGAACGTGCAATGCTCCTGCAGGCACGAGCCAAACGCGTACGACCCGATCGGGATGACAAGATCCTCGCGGATTGGAACGCGCTCACGATAAGTGCGCTGGCGCGTGCGTCGATCATCCTGAGGCGTCCTGAATGGCTTCAGCTGGCCCTCGATGCTTATCGGTTCATCTCAACCACGATGATGCGACACGACCGATTCGGGCATAGCTACCGGGCGGGCAAGCTCGTCTTTCCCGGTTTTGCCAATGATCATGCTGCCATGATCCGCGCGGCGCTGACACTCCATGAATTGACGGGCGAACACGTGTTTCTAGACGACGCCGAACGTTGGACCGGAACGCTGAATAGGCACTACTGGGATGACGAGGGCGCAGCGTATTTTGTGTCCGCAGATGACGCCGAGGCGCTCATCCTGAGGATGAAGGCAAACGCCGATGAAGCAATTCCCTCGGCAAATGGCACAATGGCAGAATGTCTGACCCGGCTCTGGATATTGACCGGGGAGGATCGATACCGGCAACGAGCGACAGAATTGCTGCAATCGCTGTCTCGCAGCATCGCGACCAATCTGTTCGCATCATGCTCATTACTGGCTGGCTTTGATACGCTGCTTGAACCGGTCCATGCCGTCATCATCATCGACGCGAACCAGACCCATCATGACCTTCTCGAAGCCGTGTTTGACCTGGCGGACCCGAGAATCATGGTGTCAATCCTCAAGGCCTCGACCAACCTTCCCGAGAGCCACCCGGCCTTTGGCAAACAGACGATTTCCGGCCAGCCAACGCTCTACATCTGTCGCGGCCAAAGCTGCTCACGTCCGGTGACAGACCGGATTCACGTGAAACAGGCGATCGTCGGACGATAACCCGAGCCCGCCTCAGGTATTCATCGAGTCGAAGAAATCCGCATTGGTTTTCGTCTGCCGGAACTTGTCGAGCAGGAATTCGATCGCATCGACCGTTCCCATCGGCGTCAGGATCCGGCGCAAGACATATGTCTTCTTGAGCATATCGGACGCCACCAGCAGCTCTTCCTTACGCGTACCGGACCGCGTGATATCGAGCGCCGGGAACGTCCGCTTGTCCGCAACCTTACGGTCAAGGATGATTTCGGAGTTACCGGTGCCCTTGAACTCTTCGAAGATCACTTCGTCCATGCGGCTGCCCGTATCGATCAAGGCCGTCGCGATGATCGTCAGTGATCCACCGCCTTCAATGTTACGCGCTGCACCGAAGAACCGCTTTGGACGCTGAAGCGCATTCGCGTCGACACCGCCCGTCAAAACCTTGCCGGAAGAAGGGACAACGGTGTTATAGGCGCGACCGAGACGCGTGATCGAATCGAGCAGAATAACGACATCGCGCCCGTGTTCGACAAGCCGCTTGGCTTTCTCTATGACCATCTCGGCCACCGCTACATGCCGGGTCGCAGGCTCGTCAAAGGTCGACGAGACAACTTCACCCTTCACGGTCCGTTGCATGTCGGTCACTTCTTCAGGCCGCTCATCGATGAGCAGCACGATGAGAAAGCATTCCGGATGATTCGTCGTGATCGACCTGGCGATATTCTGCAACAGAACCGTCTTGCCGGTGCGAGGTGGTGCAACGATCAGGGCGCGCTGGCCCTTACCGAGCGGCGCGACAATATCGATAATGCGCGCAGACATATCCTTGCCGGTCGATTCCTCCAGCTCCATCTTGAAGCGCTGGTCGGGGTACAGCGGGGTCAGATTGTCGAAATGAACCTTATGCTTGGCCTTCTCGGGATCTTCGAAATTGATCGTATTGACCTTGAGAAGGGCGAAATACCGCTCGCCTTCCTTCGGGCTCCTGATCTGGCCCTCAACAGTGTCACCTGTCTTGAGCAAAAACCGCCGGATCTGCGACGGTGATACATAGATATCGTCGGGGCCCGCGAGATAGTTCGCATCAGCTGAACGCAGAAATCCGAACCCATCCTGCAAGACTTCAACAACACCCTCACCGATAATCTCGACATCCTGAGCCGCAAGCTGCTTCAGGATCGCAAACATCAATTCCTGCTTGCGCATCGTCGATGCATTTTCCACTTCCAGCTCATCTGCAAATGCCAAGAGCTCGGTGGGTGACTTCGATTTGAGATCTTGAAGTTTCAATTGCTGTGCGGGAGGGGTGATTTCGGACGTCATGTGTGTTGATCAGCCTGACTTGGTGATGTTGAACCGCGTCCATAAACCAACGCGGCCTTTGGAAAATGATGAATAAGGAAGACAAACGATGGGGACCGGGGAGGGAGGAGAGGGCCCATCAAAAGCGGATACGATTCCGCGTGAGCGAATGCCGAAGCAATCTTCTGGACGATAACCTAGTCCTTCTGTGACTGACTCACAAGCCCCCAAGCTCCAAAACCCGCATAAAGCGCCACCGAAATAAACCAACGTGGAAGCTCAAAACGGCTTTACCACTACCAGAATGACAATGGCGATCATCAAAAGCGCTGGCACCTCATTTGCAATACGCCAGAACCTGGAACTGTAGCGATTGTCATCGCGGGCAAACCGGGAAACCGCCTGGGCAAAAAAGATGTGCGCACCGGTCATCAGAATGACGCAGGCAATCTTGGCATGCAACCATGCCCCATGGAATTGGAAGCCTTCCCACGCCAGCCAGAGTCCCGCCACCCACGTCAGCACCATAGCAGGCGTCATGATGATACGGAGCAAACGTTGCTCCATACCAGCGAGCATCTTCGATTCCGTCGATCCAGACGCCAAACCGACATGATTGATAAACAGACGCGGCAAATAGAGCAGGCCCGCCATCCAGGAAATCACGGCGAGGATATGCAGCGATTTGATCCAGAGATAAGCGCCTTCTGGCGCATAGAGTGCAGCCAGACCAAACCCGGCCAACGTCACCAGCAACGCAACGAGCGCTCGCACTCCGACAGGGCTCCTGGATTCTTTCGGCGCAACCGCGTCTGTCATGGGTTGACCAGGGTAGCTGCCCGGACACGCTGGATCATTTGGGCGACATGATCAGGATTTGCATCTGGGGTGATGCCGTGACCAAGATTGAAGATCAGCGGACCCTGTCCGAGGTCGCGCAAAATCGCGTCGACGCCATCATCAAGGCACTGCCCCCCGGTTACCACGCGCATCGGGTCAAGCGCGCCTTGAACCGCCATGCCTGCCGGCAGGATTGACCGAACCCGATCGAGAGGGACGGTCCAGTCAAGCCCGACTGCATTCACACCCGTCTCGGCTGCAAATCGCTGCAGGAAACCATAGGAACCCTTTGGAAACCCGATGATGCGCGCACCGGGGATCAGCTGGCGCACACCGGCAACAATCCTTCGCGTCGGCTCGATTACCCAGCGCTGGAACTGCGCGGCATCGAGTACACCGGCCCAGGTGTCGAAGATCTGGACGGCGTCTGCACCTGACCGGAATTGCTCCGAGAGATATTCGATCGAGGCTGCGACGATCACGTCGATCAGCCGAGAGAACCGTTCAGGATCGGTAAGCGCAGCTTTACGTGCCGGTCCCTGGTCAGAAGTGCCCCGTCCTGCCACCATGTAGGTCGCCACGGTCCATGGTGCGCCACAGAAGCCAAGCAGCGTTGTTTCATCCGGGAGCGACCGCCGGATCTGGCTTACGGCATCAAATACGGGGCGTAAACGGTCCAGAACCACCCGTGGATCGACGCTGGCGATCTTATCGAGATCCAATTCGGGAAGCAAAGGCCCCTCGCCTTGCGAGAACTCGACCTTTTGACCCAGTGCATCGGGGATCACCAGGATGTCTGAAAAGAGAATGGCTGCATCGAAGCCGTAGCGGTCGATTGGCTGCAAGGTCACTTCGGTTGCCAGATCCGGATTGTAGCACAGATCGAGAAATCCGCCTGCCCTCTGGCGCGTGGCGCGGTATTCCGGGAGGTATCGACCAGCCTGCCGCATCATCCAGATCGGAGGTGGAAAAATGGTTGCTCCGTCAAGCACCTTCAGGATCGTCCGGTCTGTCGCTTTGCTCACCTTGTTCACCACCCCTTGTCTTACTTAAGAGTTAGAGAGACTCTTATTGTTATGACTCTTAGACAGTGGATTAGCGCTATTAACGACAATCCACAATGATTCACGTGAAACCTCACACAAGCCTCGCCAAAAACGTCCAAACAAGAGACCTCGACAGAGCGACGCGTTAATTTTTAATTAACCCACTTTAACAAAAGGTTAAAGTCGGACACCTGCACGGCAGCCTGTGCAAAAATCCGGGACAATCGCGTGATAAAAAAGACCATTCGATTCCAGCTATCGTGCACCAAAATTTATCCCCAGCCTGCTAGCCTGTTGATTGATTTTGGCGGACTGGCATAACTTCTTTCGGCGGCACGGTTGGCGATGAGTTATCCCCGGTGATGGGTCGATATGGGGATAAACCTGTGACAATCAAACCGAACTATTTCCATTTACACCTGATTTCGGACTCGACCGGGGAAACCTTGCTGAACGTCGGTCGTGCCGCTGCGGCCCAATATGGTGACTATACCCCGATCGAACACATGCACCCGCTGATCCGCACGGAACGACAGTTGGATCGGACGCTCATCGAACTGGAGAATTCTCCGGGTATCGTTCTTTATACGATTGTCTCGAAGGATCTCTCGGATCGGCTGGAACGCTTCTGTCGGGAACAGGGCCTGCCCTGCATTTCCGTCCTTGCGCCCATCTTTGACGTGTTTCGAACTTATCTCAACGTGGCACAGACCTATCGGGTCGGTGCGCAGCATGATCTCGATGCCGGTTATTTCAAGCGGATCGAGGCGCTGAATTTCACGATGGCGCATGACGACGGACAACAGACGGACGATATCGACGAGTCCGAAGTCATCTTGCTCGGCATTTCCCGAACGTCAAAAACACCGACCTCGATCTATCTGGCCAATCGCGGCGTGCGCACGTCCAATGTGCCCATCGTTCCCGGCGTTCCCTTGCCGCAAAGCGTTTATGAGGCGACGCGTCCATTAATTGTCGGCCTGGTGGCAAGTCCGGAACGCATTGCCCAGATCCGCGAAAACCGGATTCTTGCGCTTGATCCCGGCAAGACCTTCGATAATGACTATGTCGATCGGCAATCCATCGCGCAGGAACTGGCCCACATGCGCCGACTGTGTTCAGATCATGGATGGCCGATGATCGATGTCACTCGCCGGTCCATCGAAGAAACCGCAGCGGCCATCATCGCTTTGCAAAGGGCGCGTAAGCAGTGACCGAAGATAAGAGCCAAACAGCCATCATCCTCGCTTCGACCAGTTTTTCCCGACAATCGTTGTTGCGCGGAGCCGGTATCACGTTTTCAGCGGAAGCGGCTGATATCGACGAACGCGGCCTTGAGGCCGAGTTGATCGACGCTGATCCGGCGATGGTTGCAAGGCGATTGTCAGAGGCAAAAGCGCTTGCTGTATCGTCGCGATATCCGTACGCCCTGGTCATCGGGGCTGATCAGACACTTGGCCTTGGCACTCGGTCCTTTCACAAGCCTGCAACACCAGATGACGCGCGAACTCAGCTGATGGCATTGCGAGGCGCAACTCATCGGCTCAATTCCGGCGTCGCAATCGCGCAAGGGAGCCGGATTCTCTTCAGCCATGTGTCAGCAGCCGATATGACCATGCGATCCTTTTCCGACGCGTTCCTGGATCGCTACCTGACCATTGCGGGCAGCAAGGTTCTGACATCGGTTGGCTGCTATCAGCTTGAAGGACCGGGCATCCAGTTGTTCGAACGCATCGACGGCGATTATTTCACGATCCTTGGATTACCGCTGCTTCCGCTGTTGGCGGCCTTGCGTGATTTGGGAGCGCTGGATGCATGAAGCGAATTAATCGCCATGGAAGCCTTGTTGCCGCGTAAACCCATTTGATCTTTCGGGAGCATGGACATGATCATCCTGGGACTGACCGGATCGATTGGTATGGGCAAGTCAACGACGGCCAAGATGTTTTCGGATCTTGGTGTGCCGGTGCATGATTCGGATGCAACGGTTCACGCGCTCTATCGTGGCCCAGCGGTTCCGCTGATCGAGGCGGCCTTTCCGGGCACGACAGTTGATGGGGAAGTGTCGCGCGAGCGATTGGGACAGCGGGTGTTTGGTCAACCTGCCGAGATCAAGCGCCTTGAAGGAATCATCCACCCACTCGTGCAGCAGGCAGAACGCGCTTTCGTCGCCGAAGCGAATGCGCAGGGCCGTCCTGTCGTCGTTCTCGATATTCCGTTGCTGTTTGAAACAGGTGCGGAAAGCCGGGTGAACAAGATCGTTGTCGTTACCGCGCCGGAGTCGACCCAGACCGAGCGGGTTCTGGCGCGGGGTGTCACGGCGGAACGCCTCGAGCAGATCCGCTCGCGCCAGATGCCGGATTCGCAAAAACGCGCCCGGGCTGATTTCATTGTGGACACCAGCCAGGGGCTGGACTCGGCACGAGCGCAGGTTCTGGCGATCCTGCAGCGACTGGACGCTTTGCCGGGGAAAGACGGTGCGATTTGATTGATTGCATGAGGCTGGTGTGATTCTCTCACCCCCGAGAGAGGTTAGGATCACCATGCGGGAAATCGTGCTTGATACGGAGACCACCGGCCTTGAAGCGCTTGGCGGCGATCGTGTCGTCGAAATCGGATGCGTTGAACTGATCAACCACATCCCGACAGGGCAAACCTATCACGTCTATATCAACCCGGAACGAACCATGCCACGTGGAGCCTTTGACGTGCATGGCCTCTCGGATGACTTTCTGCGAGACAAACCCAAGTTTCGAGACATTGGCCGCGACTTCGCGAAATTCATCGAGGGGGGTCGCCTTGTCATTCACAATGCGAGCTTTGACGTCGGATTCCTCAACGCGGAATTTGCGCGGTTGAATATTCCGCCAATCTCGCCCGACGTCGTGGTTGACACCCTGCAATTGGCCCGCCGCCGACATCCAGCCGGCCCGAACAGCCTGGACGCCCTGTGTTCACGCTACGGGATCGACAATTCGAAACGGACGCGCCATGGCGCGTTGCTCGACGCAGAACTTCTAGCCGAGGTCTACATTGAACTGATCGGCGGTAAACAGGCCGCACTTTCCTTGATGGACAATGGCGGCGGCTCCCGCAATGGCCGCGCCACGACCATGACCCCGAAGGCACAAATTCGGCAACGCCCTAGGCCGCTACCGCCGCGTTTCCATGAAGACGAACGGGCGGCTCATGATGCGCTGATCGCAAAAATGGGCGAGTCAGCCATCTGGCGCAAATATGACGCCTGATCAGGTCTTAACCAGGCGTCATGGGTTCTTGATCGCTTGAAAATCAGTTCGGCTGGCCCTGTTGCGCCATGTTCGTCTGATACAGGGCAACAAAATCGATCGGGTCAATCAGCAGAGGCGGGAAACCGCCGCCGGCCGTTGCATCAGCAATGATCTTGCGCGCAAACGGGAACAGGATACGTGGGCACTCGATCATCACGTAGGGATGCAGATGCTCTTCAGCAACGTTCTGAACCCGGAAGATGCCGCCGTAGACCAGTTCAACATTAAAGACGATATCTGAACCATGTGAGGCACGCGCCGTCAGCGTCAGCGAAACTTCAAAGTCAGCCTGCGTCAGAGGCTTTGCATTGACGCTCACATTGATGTTCAGTTGCGGACCGGTATCGCGCGGGCTGAGCGAGTTCGGTGCATTCGGGTTCTCAAACGAGAGATCACGAATATACTGCACCAGAACATTCATCTGCGGCAGGGCCGAGGCGGCGGCGGGAGCTGCGGGTTCGCCGCCGTTGTCATTAGCCATGGATCAGAATCCTTGAGGTTTGCCGGGGTTTCGCTCCAGGGTTCGCCCAAGCGATAAAGACGGCTGATGGACTATTATTGACGAAGTGACAGGCGCTTGATCGATGGCACCAGTCATATTCACCGGGTGTTGAAGTCGCGGAGAACAGGCGAGAAAATCGCGCCAATTAACCGACATTGCCTCTACCACAGGACATTCGCGCGACACAAGCGATGCACCCGGCGATAGGCGTCAGGTTGTGCTGACAGGCTTAAAATTTCTGCCTCAGTCAGCCGGTCCGATTAACCGGGGTTGCTGCGGTGGGGTTTCAGCTGATGGCGGCACGTGGGACCCGGACACATCCTGCCAATCTTCCCGGTCGAGATCGACGATCGTTTCACTCCGCGTCGAGGTGCGAACGACAATCCGCATATTGCGAGCCAGCAGACTGAGAATGAGCGAACGGACAGGCGGTAGAAACAGCAAGAGGCCGATGATGTCACTGACGAATCCCGGCACGAAAAGGCACAGGCCCGCAAAGGCGATCAGGGCGGCGTGGCCGAGTTGAGCGGCCGGAACGACGCCGGACCGCAACTCCGCCTGCATCTTGCGCAGCACCGCAAGTCCCTGCGAGCGGAGTAACATCGCACCGATAGCCGTTGACAGGAGCGTGAGGGCGATTGTCGGCAGAATGCCGATGTGCTCCCCGACATAGATGAAGCCGGCAATTTCGATGAAAGGCCAACACAGGATCAATAACAGAATGACTGGCATCAAAGCCTCCAGACGTCCAGCTGTTGCTGCCCGACAGGTCATAACCCAGGTCGAACCCAGTTGGCTCACTAAAACCAGATAGGCACGGAATTTCCCGTGCGAAAGGGCAGGGTATCGGCAAATCACCGGATTTCTTGATTTTAGCCGCTTATCGGCCTGTTAATCGGCGCATGCGAGAGATTGTCCGGCCCTTCGTTCGATATTCAGTGGAAACACGCTTGGGATAGCTTATATCTCCGACAGGCCTGTGATGCGATGGATGTGTGTTCAGTTGAGGGGCCTACCGGGGATTTGGCATGGGCTTTTTGGACATCTACTCTCTCATCTTTCTTGTCATCGCCGTGGTCATCTTCTGGAAACTGAGATCTGTGCTTGGGACCAGATCCGGCACAGAAAAGCCGCCGTTTGAACGAAGCCGTCCAAGTTTGAAGTCGGGCGTTGACAATGTCGTGCCGCTCACGCGACCAAGCAGTGCAGCTCAGCTTGGTGTCACCGTCGTCGAACCCGAACAGGAGGAAGAAGCTGGTACGACTTCAGCGCTCGACGACGCACTCCGTCTGATTGCGCGGGCAGACCGCAGCTTCGACCAGACTCATTTCCTCGCAGGCGCAAAGGCGGCCTATGAGATGATCGTGACAGCCTTTGCAACGGGTGATCGGAAGACGTTGAAACCCCTTCTATCCAGGGAGGTGTTCGAGAGTTTCTCTGCATCGCTTGACCAGCGCGAACACCTTGGTCACATTGTCGAAACGAAATTTGTCGGGATTGATCGGGCTGAAATTATCGAGGCGCGCCTGAAGGGTGGCCTGGCTGAAGTGACTGTGCGCTTCGTGAGCCAATTGATCACCGTTACCCTCGATCGCGAGTCGAATGTCGTTGATGGCGATGCGAACCGGGTGAGTGATGTTGTTGATGTCTGGACGTTCGCCCGGGAAGTCTCGTCGAACGATCCGAACTGGCATCTGGTGTCGACCGACAACGGTTGATCGCAGATAGCGTGGCGGGGGCAGGATGTCAGCTGAAACCGCGTTCGAAGGTGACTTGCGACCGTTGGAATTCTCGGCTTTGCCGGGCTGGGAAACGGATGACCACGCCAGTGCGTTCGCCGCATTCCTGCGATCTGCCCGTCAAATGGTTCAGCAACCCCCCAGGGATGGTTGGCTTGGCGTTCATGGGAGGGATTTGCAGCGGATAGCTCGGGCTGCGCTCGTCCTTGATGGCGCGAAGGATCCATTGAAAGCCCGGCAATTCTTTGAAACCTGGTTTCAGCCGGTGTCGGTGCTGCCGCGTGCCGAGCAGCCTTTTCTGACGGGCTATTTCGAGCCGGAAGTCGGGGGCTCGCTGACCCCGTCAGATCATTTCCGCTATCCCTTGTTCAAGCGACCAGCGGATCTGGTAGACGTGACCGACGCCAATCGTCCCGAAGGGTTCGATGCCGCCTACATGTTTGCCAGAGCAACGGGCGATGGACTTAGGCCCTATTTTGATCGCAGTGAAATCGAAGACGGCGCGCTCGCTGGTCGCGGACTCGAACTCGTCTATCTCGCTGATCCAGTGGATGTGTTCTTCATCCATGTGCAGGGATCCGCCACGATCCGGCTTGCGGACAGGCGCATGCGTGTCGCCTACGCCGCCAAGGCTGGCCATCCCTATACATCGATCGGCAAGCGCTTGATCGAACAAGGCCTTGCCACGCCCGAGACCATGACCCTTGACAGCTTGCGACGCTGGTTGAAAGACCATCCGGACGACGGGGCCCGGCTGATGCGGCTAAACCGGTCCTATGTCTTTTTCCGAGAGCTTGACCAGGCGGGTCTGGACCCTGACCTCGGGGCAATTGCGGCAGCCGGTGTGCAGATAACGCCAGGGCGATCGCTGGCTGTGGATCATCGGCTTCACGCCTATGGGACGCCGGTCTGGATCGAGGCGGACTTACCAATCGGCGATACGGGTCAGTTGATCCGTGTCCATCGCCTGTTGATCGCGCAGGATACCGGATCTGCCATCGTCGGCGCGGCGCGGGGGGACCTGTTTTGTGGGCTTGGCGCTTCGGCTGGAAAGCGTGCCGGATGCATCCGGCACATCCCGCGCACGTTTGTCATGCTCAAACCGATATAGGAACAGACAATGTCTGTCGGACGGCGCAAAAGAACGTTGAGCGACGAGGAGCGCGCCCTCTGGCAAAAGGTTGCCGAGAGCATCGAGCCTCTGAAACGCTCGCGCCGCAAAAGCGCCAAGCCAGAAGCTGACGGCAAGGTTCCGAGTAGCGAAACCCAGTCCACCCTTGTATCGGAGGCTGCAGCCCCGAACCCGCCACCGCCACCGAAGAAGCCGCACCGGACGAGGCATGTACCGCCTCAACCAGCCAAACCCGTCATAAAGCCCGCGCTCACGCCGCTCGCTCCCATCGACACGCGAACCAAGCGCAAGATTGCTCGCGGTTCGGTGCCCATCGAGGAGCGCATCGATCTGCACGGCCTGACGCAGCACGATGCCTATATGGCGCTCAGAGGCTTCATCGCGGGCGCACGTCTGCGCGGGCTGAAGGTCGTCCTCGTCATTACCGGCAAGGGCCGCCGCCCCTCGGGCGAACTTCCCAGCCATGACGTTTTTTCACCAGGCGAACGCGGCGTTTTGCGTCGCCTCGTGCCGCAATGGCTGAGTTTACCGGATATGCGTGATTATGTGGTGGGATTTGAGGAAGCGCATGTTGCACACGGCGGCGCTGGTGCACTCTATGTTCGGCTGCGGGCACTGAAATCCGCCCGTTCTGCTTCTTCCGGGGATGAGAGATGACGCCTTTTGGCGCGAAAGTACGGTCACTCCGCCAGCAGCGTGGCGAAACACTCAAGGCCATGGCGGAGGCGCTCGACGTTTCGGCGGCTTACCTGTCTGCGCTTGAACACGGAAAACGCGGGGTTCCGACGTGGTACATGGTTCAACGCATCATCGCGCATTTCAACGTCATCTGGGACGACGCCGAGGAGCTGCAACGCCTTGCCGAAATCTCCGACCCCCGCATCACGATCGATACGTCAGGGCTCGATCCCACGGCGACTGAACTTGCCAACCTGCTCAGCGTCAAGATCCGCGGCCTGTCGCGCAAATCACTGGAAGAACTGACACTGAAATTGCGCTCGGTTGCCGCCAGGGATCGGGTTTGAGCCTTAGAGGATAAACCGGCTGAGGTCAGCATTTTTCGCGAGATCGCCGATGTGGGCCTGAACATAGGCAGCGTCGATGGTCACGGTTTCTCCCGACCGGTCCGTGGCCGTAAACGAGATATCGTCCAGGATCCGTTCCATCACCGTCTGCAACCGCCGCGCACCGATATTCTCGACGGATGAGTTGATCTCGACGGCGACGCTGGCAATTTCGTCAAGCGCATCATCCGTGAATGCGATCGTGACACCTTCGGTTGCCATCAGCGCGATGGTCTGCTTGATCAGGCTGGCCTCCGTCTCGGTGAGGATGCGGCGGAAATCGGACTTGGTCAGCGGCTGCAATTCGACCCGGATCGGCAGACGACCCTGAAGTTCCGGCAACAGGTCGGCCGGCGTCGCCACGTGGAAGGCACCCGAGGCAATGAACAGGACGTGATCGGTCTTGACCGGCCCGTATTTGGTCGCAACCGTCGTGCCTTCGATCAGGGGCAGCAGATCGCGCTGCACGCCTTCGCGGCTGACATCGGCCCCCGACCGACCATTCCGCGCGCAGATCTTGTCGATTTCATCGAGGAACACGATGCCGTTTTCCTCAACGGCCCGGATGGCTTCCTGGACGACCTGATCCTGATCGACAAGCTTGTCGGATTCCTCCACCGCCAGAAGGGCATAGGATTCGGACACCTTGACGCGGCGGGTCTTCTTCTGGCCACCGAAGGCCTTGCCGAGCATGTCGCCGATGTTCATCACGCCGATGGATGCGCCGGGCATGCCCGGAACTTCAAAGCTCGGCATCTGGGACTGACCGCTTGCCACTTCGATCTCGATTTCCTTGTCGGCCAGTTCGCCCGCCCGCAATTTGGCGCGGAAGCTTTCGCGGGTCGCAGGACTCGCGGCCTTGCCGACGAGTGCATCGAGAATCCGCTCTTCAACACCGATCTCCGCCTTGGCCTCGACGCTGGCGCGTTTGGCTGATCGAACCAGCCCAATTCCGACTTCGACGAGATCGCGTACGATGCTCTCGACATCGCGACCGACATAGCCGACCTCGGTGAATTTCGTCGCTTCCACCTTCAGGAAGGGGGCGTTGGCCAGCCGCGCCAGCCGGCGTGAGATTTCGGTCTTGCCGACACCGGTTGGTCCGATCATCAGGATGTTCTTGGGCATCACCTCTTCGCGGAGAGAGCCTTCGAGTTGCTGCCGACGCCAGCGATTGCGCAAGGCGATGGCAACCGCGCGTTTAGCATCGCCTTGTCCGACAATATAGCGATCGAGTTCGGAGACAATCTCGCGCGGCGAAAGTTCAGTCATGGTTACCAAATCCTAAAGACGATTCACGTGAAACATCAAGACGCTGGCGGCTTTGCCGGGCTCGGTGGACCGCGAGCGATCCAAGGACGCAACCCGACACTGCCGCGCTCTATCGTGCACTTGCCACGGCCGGGCGAAGTCGTGGATCAGTCCGTTGCAAGACTTTCCACGACCAGGTTGTGATTGGTGTAGACGCAGATATCACCGGCGATCTTCATGGCGCGGCGGGCAATGTCTTCCGCATCGAGATCGAGATCGATCAGGGCGCGGGCTGCGGCGAGCGCATAATTGCCGCCGGAGCCGATCCCCATGACCCCGCCTTCCGGGTCGAGCACGTCACCGGTGCCGGTGAGGACCAGACTGACCTTCGCATCGGCAACAAGCATCATGGCCTCCAGGCGACGCAGGTAGCGGTCGGTCCGCCAATCCTTGGCCAGTTCGACGGACGCGCGCATCAATTGCCCGGGATATTGATCAAGCTTGGCTTCCAGTCGCTCGAACAGGGTGAAGGCGTCTGCGGTTGCACCTGCAAACCCGCCAATCACATCGCCTTTCGAGAGGCGACGAACCTTGCGGGCCGTGGATTTCAAGACCGTTTGTCCGAGCGTCACCTGTCCATCACCAGCAATGACGACCTTGCCGCCCTTTCGGACGGTCAGGATGGTCGTGCCATGCCAGGATTGGTATGGGGCTGAAGCCGGATCATTGGATGAGGACATGGGTGCTCCGATGGACTCTGGGTACTGGATCAGAGTGCTCATGTAGGCAGGGATTTGCCGGATGCAAATGGCAACGTGATCCCAGTCGCCTCCGGGCATGGATTTGGAACCAAGATTGCCTTGATCGGAAAGCAAGTGCGCAGCCTTCGGTCAGCCAAGTATCCGACCGACGAGCTTGGCCGTAAAGTCGACCATTGGAACAATCCGCGCATAGTTCAGGCGGGTGGGACCAATGACACCAATGGCCCCGATGATCTGCTGGTCCTTGTCGCGGTAGGGTGAGACCACCAGTGATGAGCCAGAAAGCGAGAACAGCTTGTTTTCCGAGCCGATGAAAATTTTGACGCCTTCGCCGCGTTCGGCCAGACCCAGCAATTGCACCAGGTCCCGGTTGCGTTCGAGGTCGTCGAACAGCAGCCGGATGCGTTCGAGATCTTCGGCGGCCTTGAGATCCTCCAGCAGGTTGGCGCGACCGCGCACGATCAACTGCGCAGGCCGCCCCGAACCAGTGCCTGCCCAGGTTGCCAGGCCGGTCTCGACAAGCCCTTGAGTCAAAACGTCCAGTTCAGTCTGGCGTTCGTTGGCAAGGCGTTCGAGTTCACTGCGCGCTTCGGTCAAAGACCTACCGCGAATCTTGGAATTGAGAAAATTCGACGCCTCCACCAGCGCCGAAGCGGGCAGGCCAACGGGAAGATCCACGATGCGATTCTCGACGGACCCGTCCTCACCGACAAGCACAACGATGCCCTTGGTTGCTTCAAGGCGAACGAATTCGATGTGTTTCAACCGCATGTCGGACTTATGGGTGAGGACCACGCCGGCCCCGCGCGACAGGCCGGAGAGAAGCTGCGAGGCTTCGGTCAGCACCTGTTCGGTTGTCCGCTGGGCACCACCTGCCTTAACCTCGGCTTCAATGCGCGTGCGCTCTTCCTTCGTCAGGTCGCCGATTTCGAGCATGGCATCGACAAAGAAGCGGAGTCCGATATCGGTGGGCAACCGCCCTGCCGAGGTATGCGGCGCATAAACAAGCCCCAATTCCTCCAGATCCTGCATGACGTTGCGGATGCTGGCGGGGGAAAGCGTCATCGGCAGCACGCGCGACAGATTGCGTGATCCGACTGGTTCGCCGGTTTCCAGATAGCTTTCCACGATCCGCTTGAAAATTTCACGGGACCGTTCGTTGATCTGCTGCAAGTTCGTTGGAATCGTTCCTGCGGAATGAGCCATCGCGATCCTGATCTCTCCAGATTGACCTGTCCCTATCGAGACTCAGAATGATGTTCGATGCAAGACGGCTTTACGGGAGCCGGGCAACAGAGTAGGCAATCGGCACTGAAATGATGCAGTTGGACCTGCATCGATCTGCATCAAACCACTTTTCGAGAGGTATTGCCTTGAACCGTCCGTCAAAACGCGCGCCCGATGAATTGCGTCCCGTCACGCTCGAACGCGCCGTGTCGAAACACGCGGAGGGCTCCTGCCTCGTCAAGTTTGGCGATACCCATGTTCTCTGCACGGCCAGTCTCGAAGACAGCGTGCCGCCATGGTTGCGGGGGCAAAAGCGGGGCTGGGTCACGGCAGAATACGGGATGTTGCCGCGCGCTACGCATGATCGCAACCGGCGCGAGGCGACCTCCGGCAAGATCGGTGGACGCACGCACGAGATCCAGCGGCTGATCGGTCGGTCGCTGCGGGCCGTGGTTGACCTGGAAGCGCTCGGTGAACGGCAAATCACGGTCGATTGCGATGTCATCCAGGCGGACGGCGGCACGCGCACGGCATCGATCACCGGTGCCTGGGTCGCACTGCATGACTGCATCGAGTGGATGAAGACGCGTGAGATGGTCAAGAAGGACGTGCTGAAGGACCATATCGCTGCGATCTCCTGCGGGATTTATCGCGGCACGCCGGTGCTTGATCTCGACTATGCCGAGGATTCAGCGGCCGACACGGATGCGAATTTCGTCATCACCGGCAAGGGTGGCCTCGTGGAAGTGCAGGGCACCGCCGAAGGTGCGCCGTTTAGCGAAGATCAATTCGCGCAGCTCATGAGCGTTGCAAAACTCGGCATTGGTCGGCTCGTCGAATTGCAGAAGATGGCGATTGCCTGAGGGAATAACGCGGATGTCACAGCTGCTGAAGGGCAAACTGGTCATTGCCACACATAATTCAGGCAAGCTCGCCGAATTCCGCGACTTGCTGGAGCCTTTTGGCTTGCAGGTGGTATCGGCAGGCGAACTTGGTCTTGCCGAACCCGATGAAACCGGCTCGACATTTGAGGCAAATGCCGAACTGAAAGCGCTCGCTGCTGCCCGGGCAACCGGTCTTCTTGCGCTTGCCGATGACAGCGGCATTTGTGTGGAAGCGCTCGGCGGCGAACCCGGTATCTACTCGGCGCGCTGGGCTGGTCCGGACAAGGACTTCGCGCGCGCCATGCGCAACATCGAAGAACGCCTGCAGGCATCCGGTGCCACGAAGCCTGGGGATCGTCGCGCCTATTTCGTCGCGGTCCTCTGTCTGGCGCAGCCGGATGGGTCAACCCGACTTTGGCGAGGCGAAGTCCACGGAGATCTGGTCTGGCCACCACGTGGTGCGGCAGGCTTTGGCTATGATCCGATGTTCCAGCCTGATGGTCACACGCGGACCTTTGGCGAGATGACGGCAGATGAGAAGCACGGCTGGCGGCCGGGCGATGAGGTCGCGCTTTCCCATCGCGCGCGCGCCTTCAAACTGTTCGCCGGTGATATGCTCGCCTGAGTGATTCGGGGTGAGAGCCATCTCCCCGCTTCAAGCCAGCCTTTGATCGTCCTTGGGTCCTTGTCGTCTCCGGTCTTCTTCTCATCGCGCCGATCTGGCGTGGTCTGACGCGTTGGCAGGATGAGGATAAGGGTCGTTCGATCACCCATTCCAGATCCCCGGTGAACCGAAAATGACGCCAAGTCCCTCGTCACAGTCGATCCTGATCCCGGAGCCGGGGTTTGGTGTGTATGTGCACTGGCCGTTTTGTGCCTCGAAATGTCCCTATTGTGATTTCAACAGCCACGTCCGGCATCAGCCGCCGGATCAGGCGCGATTCGTGGCCGCCTTTGAACGCGAAATCGCAACCATGGCTGACATGGTGCCGGGCCGCACGGTCTCGTCGATCTTCTTCGGCGGCGGCACCCCATCCCTGATGGAACCAGGCACCGTTGGCGCGATCCTCGACGCGATCGGCAAGCACTGGTCCGTGCCCGCAGGCGTGGAAGTTACGCTGGAGGCCAATCCGTCCAGTGTCGAAGCAGGCCGGTTCAGGGGTTATCGCGCCGCAGGTGTCAATCGTGTTTCCCTCGGCGTGCAGGCGCTCAACGATACGGATCTCCGTTTCCTTGGCCGTCTGCACAGCGTGGCTGAAGCGATGACGGCCATCGAAATTGCACGCGCGACATTTCCGCGCATCTCCTTTGATCTGATCTATGCGCGTCCGGGCCAGACACCGGATGCCTGGGAACAGGAATTGCGCCAGGCCCTCGATCTGGCCGCCGATCATCTCTCGGTCTACCAGTTGACCATTGAGGCTGAAACCCGGTTTGAGGATCTCTGGAAGGCTGGAAAATTGACCGTGCCCGACGAAGATACGGCAGCCGAACTCTATGAAATCACGCAAGGCGTCGGCGCTGCCCACGGCATGCCGGCCTACGAGATTTCCAACCATGCTGCCCCAGGGGCGGAATGCCAGCATAATCTCGTCTATTGGCGCTATGGCGAATACGTGGGTGTTGGACCGGGTGCGCACGGTCGTCTGGCGCTTCCCGACGGCCGTCACGCAACGGCGACGGAAAAACACCCTGAACGCTGGCTCGCAAGCGTTGAAGCCGATGGCCATGGCATGATCGTCGACGACGTGCTGACGCTGGAAGAGCAGGGCGATGAATACCTGCTGATGGGCCTGCGGCTGAAGGAGGGCATTGATCTCGCCCGTTATGAGACCATTTCGGGACGGACCCTTGATCCCACACGGCTTGCTGACCTGATCGGCCATGGACTGGCTGAAGTCACACCGGATCGGCGGGTGCGGGCGACGCCAGCCGGATTTGCTGTCCTCGATGCGCTCGTTGCCGATCTGGCGGCTTAAGTCTCGAACCCTGTCGGCGCGCGCGAGACGACACGGGCCGTGCCTGTGTTGATTTCCAAAACAGCAAGACCGCGCTCGCTGGTGCCGTCCGGGTTGAAGCGGAATACGCCGGTTCGCCCAATGAAGCCCTTGCGTAGCAGCATGACCTCTTCGCGGAACGGGTCTTTGCCGACCTTGTTTTCCAAACCGGCGGCCAGATAGGCAGCCTCGTAACCCAGAACAGCAAGCGGTCCTGGATCCGTGCCATAGGCTGTCCGATATTCAGTCCGGAACGCCGCAGAAAGATCCGGGTCGACGGCTGGAAACCAGGCCCCATTCAGGCTGGCCAGCGAAAAGGCCGACGGATCATTCCACCGTCCTGTACCGAGCACCTTCACACGCTTGGTATCGAGACCCGCCGCCACCATTGCGTCGACGGCTTGCGCGGCATTGCTGGCCATATCAGGCACAAAGACTGTATCGATCTGGTTGGATAGCTTGCCGATGGTCTGGGCGCTCGCCAGCATCGAGGTCTGGTCGGTGTAGTGCTCCAGTGACAGAACCCTGATGCCGTGATTGGCCGCCGATGTTCTGAGCGCCGCTTCGGCGATGGCACCAAAGGCATCCTGGGGGATCAGGGCCGCGACAGAGCGGCGGTTCTGACTGGCGGCGAAGCTCACGATCCGCTCGACGTCATTGGCCGGCAGGAAGCTGATCAGATAAACACCGCGCGTTCCGACCGATGTGTCCGTCGTGAATGTGACAACCGGAATGCCGGCCTGTCGGGCAGGCCCGGCGACACCCCGCGCCGAAACCGCCAAGAGCGGACCAATGATCAGCTGAACACCGTCCGCAATGGCCTCAGCGGCCGCCTTGGCTCCGCCTTCGGTGGTTCCGGCGTCGTCCTTGACGAGGATCTGGAGGTTGGCACCGGTATAATTCTTCAGGGCCAAGGTGGCAGCGTTGCGCAATTGATCCGCAATCGCGCCAGATTGACCGCCTGCCGATTTTGGCAGGATCAGCGCGACCTTGACCGTCCCGATGCCGATCGTATCGGCGTTTGCTGTTGGTGTCGTTGTCGGCAAGGCAGGCGCGTTTGGCACCGGATTCGAAAACAGGTCGCCGAACCCTGTCCGGGTCGAATGACCGGACTCGCAGCCGACAAGCGGCAAGGCAATCAAAGGTGTCGCGCCGAGCATCAGATGACGCCGGGTCATTGACCGCTTCGTTTTGGACAACACTGCGACGTCTCCTCACCGATTCAGATTGATTACCTAGCGGAAATCAATGTGTCACGACCATGGCGTTCAGCGCAGCCAAACGACACATGTCGGACTTATTCCCAGCCTGAATAGAGCTTTTGGCGTATGCGCGCAATGTTGGCAACAGGGCAACGCCTGACAGCTCTTGCCATCGACGGTAAACCCTGTCTTGGTCAACACTTCGGCAGCGCCTCTGGTGGCGGCTGACGCGCGCCAGACCTACAGGGAACCCAGGCATGAGTTTTGACCAACCGATCGAGGACGAAGCCCAGCCGGTCGTCAAGCGCGGCTACTCGATCGGGGTCAATCGCATCCACGCGCCGAGGCTCGATCCGGCGCTCTATGTTGTTGCAACGCCAATAGGCCATTTGGCCGACATCACGATCCGGGCGCTTGAGACGCTGTCGGGTGCGGAGATGATTGCGTGCGAAGACACGCGTGTCACCCGCGTGCTGCTCGATCGCTATCAGATCCGGACGCCCTTGCATGCCTATCACGATCATAATGCCGAGCAGGCTCGCCCGAAAATCCTAGCCGCCTTGGCTGAGGGAAAGGCCGTGGCGCTTGTGTCAGATGCCGGGACGCCGCTCGTGTCAGATCCCGGTTTCAAGCTCGTCACGGCTGCCGTGGAGGCGGGCTACAGGGTCATACCGATTCCCGGGGCATCGGCCTTGCTGGCCGCACTGGTCGGCGCTGGCCTGCCGACCGATGCCTTCCTGTTTGCAGGTTTCCTGTCGTCGCGCGATGAGGCCCGACGGCAGCGGATCGAAGAACTCGCGCCGCTTGCCGCGACCACGATTTTCTACGAATCGCCACACCGGCTCGGCGATACGCTCCGGGATCTTGCCGCGATCATGGGCGGTAGCCGTCAGGCCGTGGTGGCGCGCGAGCTGACCAAGACGTTTGAAGAGCTTGTTCGGGGAACTTTGGCCGATTTGGCCGCGCGGTATGCCGAACAGAAGCCCAAAGGCGAAATCGTCATCGTCGTCGCACCCGCGCCTGAGGAAGAGACAACGGATGATGATGTTGATCGGCTGCTGATCGCAGCCTTGCAGCACGCGGCACCCGGCAAAGCCGCCGCAGAAGTCGCACGCCTGACCGGTCGTGATCGCAAGGCGCTCTATGAGCGGGTTCTGGCGCTGAAATCACCATCGGCGGATGAGACCAAGAGATCGCGCTGATGCCGGAGCCTGACCCGATCGCCCCTTCGAGCCAAAGACGCCAGCGGGCCTATCGCTGGGGTCTGTCGGCTGAAACGGGAGCGGCGTGGTATCTGCGCCTCAAGGGTTACCGAATTCTCGCCAGGCGCTTCAAGGTGGCGCGCGGCGAAATCGATCTGGTGGCACTGAAGCACCGCACGCTTGTCTTTGTCGAGGTGAAAGCGCGGGCCGAGGAGCACGCTGCGCTTGAGGCGGTCGGGCCGCGATCACAACGCCGGATCATCGCTGCTGCCGACAGTTGGGGACAGAAATATCCGCGTTATCTGTCGTTTGACTGGCGCTACGACATCATCGTCATGATGCCTCGTCGCTGGCCGCGTCATCATGTTGCAGCGTTCATCCCTCAGGACTGATGCAGCGAATAGCCGGGGAGTGGCATTGTGTGGCCCCGATCGGAACGCTAGATAGAGGCGAGCGTTTTGGCATCGCCTGTCCCGACGCCTCGCTGACGTGCCTTCCGCCGATCCAACCGGCCAGTTTACCCGGAGCTTCCGATGCCGCTCGATGTTGCCGTTCAGATGGACCACATTTCCACGATCCGCATTCGCGGCGACAGCGCCTTCGCGCTGCTGCTGGAGGCGCAGGCGAGGGGGCACCGGCTCTGGCATTACACGCCCGACCAGTTGGCCCTGACCAACGGGACGGTCTATTCGACGCTGGAGCCGCTGCAAGTTCGCGACATCGAAGGTGATCATTTCACGCTCGGTGAGAAACGGCGCGTTGAGCTGTCGACGATGGATGTCGTGCTCATGCGGCAGGATCCGCCGTTCGACCTGCATTACATCACGGCGACCCATCTCCTCGAACTCATCCACCCCAAGACGCTGGTGGTCAATAATCCGTTCCATGTCCGCAATGCGCCGGAAAAAATCCTGGTCATGCAGTTCCCGGACCTGATGCCGCCGACCTTGATCTCCCGCGACCCCGCAGAAATCGCGCTGTTCCGCAAGGAATACAAGGACATCGTCATGAAGCCGCTGTACGGGCACGGTGGCGCATCGGTCTTCCGGATGCGGGAAGATGACGAGAACTTCGGGTCCCTGATGGACATGTTCTCCGCGACATTTCGCGAGCCATGGGTCATCCAGCAATACCGCCACGAAGTCCGTAATGGCGACAAGCGGATCATCCTCGTGGATGGCGAATTCGCCGGAGCCGTCAACCGTGTTCCCGCTCCCAATGACCTGCGCTCCAACATGGTGCGCGGTGGACAGGCCGCCGAGACGGACCTGAGCCCGCGTGAGCGCGAGATCATCGCCCGAATCGGGCCAACCCTGCGGGATCGAGGGTTGCTGATGGTGGGCATCGATGTGATCGGCGATTTCCTGACCGAGATCAATGTGACGGCCCCGACCGGGTTGCGCGCCATCAAGCGGCTGGGCGGGCCTGACATCGCACCCCGGATCTGGGACAAGATCGAAGCGTTGCGCTAATCTCCCGGCTTGATTGGCCGTTTCAGTGATTTGGCAGGGACTCCCATGGCGCTGCATCGCTTTTTGAACAGGTGCAAGATCGTTCCGGTGACGTGCCTGCTGCTTGCGCCGATGACGGGGGCCGCATTTGCGGATGACCTGCGCATTGCCATTGTTGCGCCGGTGGCCGGGAGCACGTTTTTTGACGCGGTGCAGTCGGGTTGCGATGCGCGAGCCAGGCAACGCGCCGACAAGATCACGATCACCTGTCTGTATGGCGGACCAGGGTTTGCACTGGCCGCTCCCGAGCAACCCTCGGGAGATGCGGGAACCGCAGCTACACCTGACGCCCAGCCGACAGACCTTCACGTAAAGACGGATTCACGGTCCCAGGCGCAAATCATCCTTGATTTTGCTGCGGCTCGCGTCGATGGCATAGCCGTTTCTCCATCCGGTGATCCGGCGGTAGCGTCAGCCATTACGACCGCTGTCAAGGCTGGCATCCCGGTGATTACCTTCGATGCCGACGCGCCTGAAAGTGGCCGAGCCGCGTTCGTGGGCACAAATGCACGCGACTTCGGTCGCGCGCTGGGTGCCAGCCTGAAACGCTGGAAACCGAAAGGCGGCAAATATGCCATTGTTTCGACGGACCCCGCGCAGCCTGCGATCGCCGAACGCATCTTTGGCGTGCGCGATGTCCTCGGGCCGGAATGGTCGGAGATCACGGAGTCACCGGCGGTTACAACCGGTGCTTACAAGGACGCGATCGACCGGATCGATCACCTGCTGAGCTCCTATTACGACGTCGATGCGATCATTTCCGTCGGCGCGTGGCCGATGCTCGATACCGATAACTGGCGCGAACTTATGGCGCGATTCAAGGAGCGAGTGGACAAGGCAGATGTCGTCCTTGTCGTGGCCGATGCCCTGCCCGAACAGAAAGATCTGGTTCGACAAGGGCTTGGCCATGTTCTGGTCGGACAGAGGCCAACAGATATGGGCGCGCGGATCGCGGACTTGCTGGTCGCGTTGAAAAGCGGCAAGAAGAGTCCGGAAGTCGTCTACACCGGGTTCGAAACCTTCACCCGTCTCGATCTCGTCGGACAGTGAAACTGGCGCCGATCAAATATGCATTGATTTCAATAAAACATTCCTGAGTTGTAACCTCTTGCCAGTGTTCTGACTCTGTTCTAGACATGCAGGTCAAAGCCAGCTAGCAGGGGTTGCAGATGGTCGCTCATGTCACGACCGTATCGTTCCAGGGTGTGGAAGCCTTGCCGGTGGACGTTCAGGTCCAGCTGACGGGTGGCCAACCGAATTTCACCATTGTCGGCCTGCCGGACAAGACCGTCGCAGAGAGCCGTGAACGGATCCGGTCAGCCTTGCTGGCGTCCGGCCTATCGCTGCCGTCCAAGCGCATCGTCGTCAATCTGGCACCTGCGGACCTGCCGAAGGAAGGCAGCCATTATGACCTGCCGATTGCGCTTGGCATACTGGCGGCGATCGGGGCGCTTCCCGGCGAGCAACTGGCGGGTTTTGTCGCCTTGGGCGAACTTGCGCTGGATGGAACCATTGCGGAAGTCGCTGGCGTCTTGCCAGCGGCCATGGCCGCAAACGAGATGGATCGGGGCCTGATCTGTCCCGTCGGCTGTGGATCTGAGGCCGCCTGGGCCAGTCCGGATCTCGATATCGTTGCAGGTCGCAGCCTGATCCAGCTCGCTAATCATTTCAAGGGAACCCAGATCATATCGCGGCCTGAACCAAAGATCCGCGAGATGACCGGGGCCTTGCCCGATCTGCGCGATGTCAAGGGTCAGGAGACGGCCAAGCGGGCGTTGGAAATTGCGGCGGCGGGCGGACATCATCTTCTCTTCATCGGGCCACCGGGATCGGGCAAATCGATGCTGGCGAGCCGTTTGCCTTCGATTTTGCCACCCCTGACACCACGGGAACTGCTGGAAGTCTCGATCATCTCTTCGATTGCCGGGCAATTGGCGGATGGCAAATTGACAGACAGGCGTCCGTTTCGTGAGCCGCATCATTCCGCGTCGATGGCGGCATTGGTCGGCGGGGGCCTGCGGGCCAAGCCCGGTGAAATCTCGCTGGCCCACAACGGCGTCTTGTTTCTCGACGAACTGCCGGAATTTAATCCGCAGGTCCTTGATTCCCTTCGCCAACCCCTGGAGACAGGCTCCGTTGTCATCGCGCGGGCCAATCACCGGGTTCAGTATCCAGCCCGCATTCAGCTGGTCGCGGCCATGAATCCTTGCAAATGCGGGATGGCGGGATCTCCCGGGCATGTCTGCCGTCGGGGCCGCGCATGCGTCGATGATTACCAGGCGCGCGTCTCCGGACCGTTCCTCGATCGGATCGATTTGCGCGTCGAGGTGGGAGCCGTCACGGCAGCGGATCTGATTTTACCACCGCCATCTGAGGGATCGCAGGAAGTCGCCAGCCGGGTTGCGCGCGCCAGGAACCTGCAGGCGAAGCGCTTTGAGGCGATGGGGATCGACACGATTGCGACCAATGCCCAATCGACTGCGGCCATGATCGACGAAATGGCCGCACCTGACGCGAGTGGCAGCAAGCTTTTGCGCGACGCCGCTGAAACCTTGCGTTTGTCAGCGCGCGGTTATCATCGAGTCTTGAAGGTTGCCCGTACCCTCGCGGATCTCGATGGTGAGACAAAGGTGGGCCGAATTCATCTTGCCGAGGCGCTCAGCTACAGGATGCCCGGCGAAAACCGGATGCTCGCGAGTATTTAAGAGATATTAACGATTTCCATTAAAGTCTTTTGTAATATCGCTGTGCGAATGTCGTGCCATGACACAGGACTCGATCACTTCGGACATATCAGCCGACACGCATCTTATCGGCCTTCACGGGATCGCGCCCGAGGCAGGCTCGTCGGCAACTGGCAGCGGTTCATCAGAGCGTTTGTCTGGCCCAACGGGTCAAGCAGGAGGCTTGCTGGCGCGGCTTTGGCATTTTAGCCGATTACCAGCCTTGTTTGGCCGACCTGAGAAGATGTGGAGCAGGGATTCCCAACTGGACGTCGACCGGCTGGTTGACCGGTTGGCGATTGCTGAAAACGCTCTTGCCGAAAAGACCCGCTCCGTCGCGTTGACGAGTCACGAGTTGCGGACGCCGTTGAATGGTGTGCTCGGCATGGCCGATCTGCTCATGAAAACGCAATTGTCACCGGAGCAGACGAGCTACGTCCGGGCGATCGATTCCTCGGCAAAGGCCTTGCTGACCCTTGTCGACAACATGCTGGATGCTGGCAAGATCGCTGCCGGCTATTGGCACCTTGACGAACGCTCGGTGTCGCTGGAGCCGCTGATCGAAGAAGTTGTGGAACTGCTGGCACCACGGGCACAGAAAAAGGGTCTCGAACTCGCAGCCCATGTCTCGCGTCAGTTGCCTGCATCGGTCAGGGTGGATCCTGACCAATTGACCCGAATCCTGATGAACCTGACCGGCAACGCCATCAAGTTTACCGAAAAGGGTGGCGTGGCGATTGATGTGACGAGCACGCAGCGGGACGCAGAGTTTGCCCGGATTCTGATTTGCGTTCGCGATACCGGCATCGGGATAGCGAGCGCGGATCAGACGCGCATCTTCGGTGAATATGAACAGGCGTCAACCGGTTCAAGTCCGCACCCCGGAGGTACTGGGCTTGGTTTGGCGATTTCGCGCGCCATGGCTCGTGCCATGGGTGGGGATATTTCGCTGGAAAGCGTGCCGGGGCACGGTTCTGTCTTCACATTAAGCCTTGAATTGCCCGTCGTTCTGCCAACACAGACCCTGCAACAACCCTTCCTGTCGCGTCATCTGCTGCTGATTTCCGACAAGATGATCGAACCACCGGTCCTGATGCGACGCCTGTTCGATCTTGGGGCGTCCGTGGAACTTGTGTGTTCCCTTGAGGCCGCGCACAAGCGTCTATCAGAGCCTGGGCAGTTTGATGCGATCCTGTTTGACCACGGCGATGCCCTCGATATCGCGGCTTTCATGGATCACGCAGCTGAACCATTGCCGCCGGTTGCGGTTCTGGTGGCACCGGCGGAGCGCTCCGGATTGGACCAATGGCGGCAACGCGGCATTCGTGCCCATTTGGTCAAACCAATTCGGACACAGTCGCTGATCAAGGTGGGAGTGGCGCTGCTGGCCGGCCAAAGTCTCTCATCAAGGTCCGAACCGACGCCAGCAAAGGTTCGTGAAACCGTTGACCGCAAGAAGGAACAAGCGCTCCGAATTTTGCTCGTGGATGATAATGAAATCAATGTTTTGCTGGGCACAACTGTGTTGCAATCCCTGGGTTACGGTTGCGAGACGGCCAGCGACGGGAACAAGGCAATCGCCATGGTCCAGGCGGCAAACGCCAGTGCATCGCCGTTTGATATCATTCTCATGGATCTGCACATGCCTGATGTCGATGGCTTTGAGGCAACAAGGGCGATCCGGGACATGGAACAAACGGGCTTGCATCGGAGTCAAATCATTGCGCTGACGGCTGATTCAACTCCGGACACGTCGAGGCGCGCACTGGAAGCCGGTGCCGATCACACGCTCGTCAAGCCGTTTGGCCAGGCCGAGTTGCGTGACATTCTGGAGCGGTTTGCACCGCGCGAAGTCGCGCGAGACGCCTGACTGGTCCACGCTCGGCCAGCCAATGTCTTTCAAATCCCCAGGTTGTACACACGCTCCATCTGGCGACCCGAGGGGGTAGCCTGTCAGCCATCCGTCATAGTATTGTCGCGCAAATCTGGTCATCCCTTCAGGTCTGACGCCGATTCTTCAGGCAATTCGCCATGGCCCAGTCTCGTTATTCGTGGCAATGGGATTTGTTGACGATCGGCGAACGAGAAAGCCTGAAGACGGGCTGCAACTGCAGATCCAGGGGTAAGCGACGATGGCTGTTCGCGAAAAAGCTGATTCGGCTGCCAAATCAAAATCCCGAGCCGTCAATTTTGGTCGAAACGGGGTCGTGCGAGGTTCGCAAAAGCTTCTGTCGACATTTCTGCCGGGACGGATGCTACCGCCGGGCCGCGTCTCGTTTCTTCCGGGATTGCCGATCAAATTACCCCTTGGGCGGCTCGCCGGCGCATCGCGCACGGCATCGTTGGGGCGGATAGGCTCGCTTGAAGTGCGGCTGGCGCGGACCGTTGGCGAGGTCAAGCAGGCGCAGGCGCTGCGCTACCGGGTGTTTTATGAGGAAATGTCTGCCATTCCAGACGCAAGGGCCCTGATCACCCGTCGTGACGCTGACGAATTCGATGCGATCTGTGATCATATCCTCGTCATCGACCATGCGGCGATCACGCATGGCCCTTTCGGTGGCAAGCATGCGCCGATTGTCGGGACGTACCGGCTGTTGCGGCAGGACATCGCGGATCGGCATGGCGGGTTTTACACCAGTCACGAGTTCGACATTGACCGGCTGCTGGCCGACCGCCGGGACCTTCGGTTTCTGGAACTCGGTCGCTCGTGCGTGCTTCCGGCCTATCGCGGCAAGCGGACGGTCGAACTTCTTTGGCAGGGGGTCTGGGCCTATGTGCTGATGCACGGGATCGATGTGATGATCGGTTGCGCCAGCCTGGAAGGAACCGACCCGCATCGGCTGGCCTTGCCCCTGTCTTTCCTGCATCATCACGCCCGCTCTCCGCAGGATTGGCTCGTCAAGGCGCGCGCCGAACGTCATGTCGAGATGAACCGGATGGCCAAGGAGGCCATCGACGTCCGGCAAGCGCTGCATTCGTTGCCGCCCTTGATCAAGGGTTACTTGCGCCTTGGCGCAACAATCGGCGACGGCGCGGTCGTCGACGTCCAGTTTGGTACGACGGATGTCTGCATGGTCCTGCCGGTCGCCAATATCGCGCAGCGTTACATCGACTTTTACGGTGCAGATGCTGGCCGGCGCAAAGCGCCAGAGGGCATGACGAAATCGCTTGAGCCTGCCTGATAGGGGTCGGTTCCGGTTGGGGGCGGAATGACACCCTAAGCGGTTGCTCCCTTGGGCCACAGATATTCGCCGGTCAATAATATATGCGCCCAGCCCAACGGCGAGATATGCGCAAGAAGCTCGGGCGGGACATCATGTCCTTCGTTTCGCCGCTCGGTGAGAAAATGTCGTCGCGGCATTCCAATTGTCCCTATCGAAGAATAGTCTGTTTTGGACAACAATCGCCCTGCACAAATCAAGGCTTTCCGGCACCAAAATCCACGAGGGTTCAATTGGGACAGCGCGCCGCCATTTATTGCCGCGTTTCGACCGCCGACCAGTCATGCGAGCGACAAGAGCGCGACCTGACGGCGTTTGCCGGTCGCGCCGGTAACGAGGTGGTGGGAAAATTCAAGGAGACGGGTTCCGGCGCAAAACTCGAGCGGGCCGAGCGCCGCAAAATCATGGCGCTTGCACAGGAACGGCAGATTGATATGATCCTGGTGATCGAGCTTTCGCGGTGGGGGCGCTCAACGATCGACCTCCTCAATACCTTACGAGAGCTGGAAAGCTGGAAGGTTTCGGTGATTGCCATGAACGGCATGGCATTCGATTTGTCGTTGCCGCATGGCCGTATGCTGGCGACGTTTGTCTCCGACATCGCGGAATTTGAACGCGACCTCATCAGCGAGCGAGTGAAATCAGGCATGGCCGCCGCAAAGGCACGGGGCAAGAGGCTGGGCCGCCAAACAGGGGAACGCCCTAAATCAGACAGGCTCGCACCGAAGGTCATGGCATCGGTCGCCGAAGGCCGAAGCTACCGCTGAATCGCCCGTGATCTCGGTATCAGCAAGAACACCGTCAATGAGGTTGTCCGGCGTCAGCGTGTCAACACCTGTACCCTGGAAGACATGGTTCCGGAGAAATGAAGTGACCGATCAAGCCCATGCTGATGTAGCGGCGCGCTGGAATGAGAATGCCCACCAATGGACTAGTGATGTTCGCAATGGGTACGACGTCTACCGCGATCTATTTACGTTCCCTGCCTTCCTCCAGTTTTTGCCGACATTGGAAGGCCTCGACGTTATGGATTTCGGTTGCGGTGAAGGCTCTAATACCCGCCGCCTAGCGCTGATGGGTGCGCGTATGACCGGCATCGATATTTCGGAGCGCATGATCGATCTTGCTCGCCAAGTCGAGAAGGATGATCCTGCCGGCATATACTATAAGATTGCATCGTATAGTTCTGATACGGGATTCCCCAAGGCGTCCTTTGACGCCGTCATCTCCACAATGGCGTTAATGGACGGCCCTGATTTCCAAGGCGCAATGCACGAAGCTTTTCGCCTTGTTCGCCCAGGGGGCTTCGTTGCATTCAGCATTATCCATCCGTGTTTTATAACTCCGGGACTGCAGTGGCAAAAGGATGAGAACGGTCAGACGATTGGCTTGCGCGTCGCGCGCTATTTTGATGGCGCCAGCTTTACCGAAAACTGGAAATTCGGTGACAGACCAAAGCATGAAAACGTGGAGCCATTTGCCGTGCCTCGTTTTCCGAGGACGATCAGCGACTATCTTAATGCGGTTGTAACCGCCGGTTTCCGTATAAAACGGATTGAGGAGCCCCAACCGACGGATAAGGCATGCGAGGCGGTTCCACGATTTAGACGATGGCGCGATCTCGGCGCTTTCTTACTATTGGTATTGGCGGAGCATCCCGAATAGCCGTTTTTTGAGCGTATTCGCAGAGTCACCAGTCTTAAGGTGTCATTCCGCCCCCAGCCGGAACCGACCCGTGATAGCCCGCCATCAATCCAATGACAGCGCACGTGCTTTTGCCTTGAGATCATAGATGAGTTGCAGGGCTTCACGCGGCGAGAAATCGTCGGGCACAATCGACTGAAGCTCTTCGATGAAGCCTTTGACCTCGTCCGGCACAACGGATCTTACCATTGGTGCCTGTGTCGATGGGGCAGGGCGACCCGTTGAAAACAGCGGCAAATCATCAATCAGTGCGGCAGCTGGCCGTTTCCGGTCGTGCTCTTCCAGCTGTTTCAGCACCTGCTTGGCACGCTCGATGACCTGTCCGGGCAATCCCGCCAGCCGCGCCACCTGGATGCCATAGGACCGATCTGCGGCACCGGGCACAATTTCATGCAGGAAGACCACGTCACCGCGCCATTCGCGTACCTTGACCGTCACATTTGCGACGCGTGGCAGGCGGTCGGCGAGAGTCGTCAGCTCGTGATAATGCGTGGCAAACAGCGCCCGGCATCGATTGACCGCGTTCAGATGTTCGATGGTGCCCCAGGCAATCGACAGCCCGTCGAACGTGGCGGTTCCCCGACCGATTTCATCGAGAATGACGAGCGATCGGCGGGTGGCCTGGTTCAGGATCGCCGCTGTCTCGACCATCTCGACCATGAAGGTCGATCGACCGCGCGCCAGATCATCGGCGGCCCCGACACGACTGAACAGGCGGTCGACAATGCCAATGCGCGCCGAGGCCGCGGGTACGAAGCTGCCCGCCTGGGCAAGAATGGCGATCAGGGCGTTCTGGCGCAGGAAGGTCGATTTGCCGCCCATGTTCGGGCCGGTGACAATGATCAGGCGGCCATCGGGCTTTGTGTTGGCACTGAGGCTCGGCAGGGGGCCGAGGTCGCAGGCATTGGCGACAAAGGCTTCGCCACCCTCACGCCTCAGCACCTGTTCAACGACGGGATGGCGACCGCCTTCAATGGCAAAATCGAGGGATTGATCGACATGCGGGCGGGTGTAACCCTCGGCATCAGCCAATTCGGCCAGACCGGCCGTCACGTCGATGGCCGCCAGCGCGTCGGCTGCCGCCAGAATCCGGTCGCCCTCATCGAGCACGCGCTGGCCGAGATCGGCAAAGATCTCCAGTTCCAGCCCAATCGACCGATCACCGGCAGAGGCTATCCGTGCTTCGATGTCGGCAAGTTCGGTGGTTGTGAACCGCATCGCATTGGCAAGCGTCTGGCGATGGATGAAGCGACCGACATGGGGGGCAGCCAGCAATTTCTCGCCATTTTGCTGCGACACGTCGATGAAATAGCCGAGCACATTGTTGTATTTGATTTTCAGCAATCTGATGCCGGTCTCGGCGGCATAGGCGGTTTCCAGCTCGGCAATCGTCCGTCTGGAATTGGCACTGAGCCCGCGCGTGTCATCGAGATTGGCGGAATAGCCCGATCTGACAAAGCCACCGTCGCGCTTGTTGAGTGGCAGATCATCGGCCAATGCTGCCTGCAAGACGGCGGCGAGATCGGCGGGCGCGTCGATCAAACGCCTGGCTGCGTTCCGCAAGGCGTCCGGCAGGTCGGAGATGCCGGACAATTGCTCGCCGATCATGGCAGCACCGATCAGACCCGACGCAATGGCGCCGAGATCACGCGGACCAGCACGATCAAGTCCCAAGCGGCCAAGCGGTCGCGCCATGTCCGGGGCCGATTTCAAAAAATCGCGCAAACGTGCCCGCAAGAGGGGTTCATTGAGCAGGAAGCCGACAGCGTCCAGTCGCGCGATAATTTCGGCAGGCTCGGTTGAGGGTCCGGCCAACCGCTCGGCCAGAAGCCGTTGTCCCGGGCCGGTCACGGTGCGATCAACAGCGGCGAGCAGGCTGGCCCGCCGGTCGCCGGTCAGCGACCGCGTGATTTCCAGATTGACCCGCGTGGAGGCATCAATCGCCATGATCCGGCTGGCATCGTCGCGGGTGGGTGGTTGCAGGCGGGCCTTCTTGCCGAACTGGGTTTTCTCGATGTAGGCGATGATGCCGGACGCCGCCGCCAGTTCGGCGCGGGTCATCTGGCCGAACCCGTCGACGGTTGCCACCTCGAAATAATGCGCAATCCGGTCTGCAGCCGTTGCCACATCGAAGATCGCTGGCGGCATCGGAGTGACGGCCTTGTAACCGCGCCAGAGCGGTTTCAGGTCCGGGTCGTCGAACAGGCGATCCGGCACGACGATTTCGCTGGCGTCGATGCGGGCCAGTTCAGCACCAAGCCCGGTGAGTGCACATTCGCCGATCCGGAACGACCCCGTCGACATGTCGATCCAGGCCAAACCGAATGTTGCTGCGTCGTCTGCGGCCGCTTTGACGCGGGCGACGACGAGCAGGTGATTGGCGCGGGCGGGGTCGAGGAGCGTGTCCTCGGTAATGGTGCCGGGGGTCACGAGGCGAGTGACGTCCCGCCGCACCACAGCCTTGGAACCGCGTTTGCGGGCTTCCGCCGGATCTTCGAGCTGTTCGCAGACGGCAACGCGAAATCCGAGCGCGATCAATCTTTGCAGATATTCATCTGATCGGCTGACAGGGACGCCACACATCGGGATGTCTTGTCCCATGTGCTTGCCGCGCTTTGTCAGGGTAATCCCGAGCGCGCGTGACGCCTCGACGGCATCGTCAAAGAACAGCTCGAAGAAGTCCCCCATCCGGTAGAACAGGAGACTGTCGGGATTGGCTGTCTTGATCTCGATATATTGCTCCATCACCGGCGTGGCGCGCTGGAGGGAAGCATCGATTTCGGGCACGGGCGTTTCGGTCATGGCCGGTCAAACTATAGCAAGGGTGGTCAAAGTTGAACCGTCGAACACAGTCTGACGGGCCAAGATCGGGGGAAAACGCGTTCTGATCCGCCCATTTTGTCGTCTGACAGCGTGATCCAATCGATTTTATTCGGCTGGCACGAAGGTCAGGCTTGAGACACGGGCACTGGACCGATAAAGCAGATGAGCAACAGGATAAAAGAGCGGCCTGCCCCTTTGGGGAAAGACTGCCTTCAGGGAGGTTACGCATGTCTGATACACCCAAGAAGCCAGCTGGGGGAAAAACCCGTGTTTCCGTGACCGATCAGGAAGCACTGGATTTCCATTCGCGCGGCAAGCCGGGCAAGCTTGAGATCGTACCGACCAAGCCAATGGCGACCCAGCGCGATCTGTCGCTGGCCTATTCGCCGGGTGTTGCAGTTCCCGTTCGCGAAATCGCCCGCGATCCCTCCCTCTCCTATGACTACACGAGCCGGGGCAATCTGGTTGCCGTGATCTCCAATGGCACGGCTATCCTCGGGCTAGGCAATCTCGGTGCGCTCGCCTCCAAGCCGGTCATGGAAGGCAAGGCCGTCCTGTTCAAGCGGTTTGCCGACGTTGATTCGATCGATCTGGAAATCGATACGGAAGATGCTGACGCCTTCATCGCCGCGGTGCGTCACCTTGGACCGTCGTTTGGCGGCATCAATCTTGAAGATATCAAGGCGCCTGAGTGTTTCATCATTGAGAGCCGCCTGCGCGAACTGATGGATATCCCGGTTTTCCATGATGACCAGCACGGAACCGCGATCATCGCGACCGCTGGCATCATCAACGCCCTGCATCTGACCGGACGCGATGTCGCGACTACGAAATTCGTCTGCAATGGTGCTGGTGCGGCTGGCATCGCCTGTATCGAGCTGATCAAGGCTTTCGGCGTTCCGCACGAAAACGTCATCCTCTGCGATACCAAGGGCGTGGTCTTCAAGGGCCGCACTGAGGGCATGAACCAGTGGAAATCCGCCCATGCGGTGGAAACCGGCAAGCGTTCGCTGGCTGATGCGCTTGATGGGGCAGATGTTTTCCTGGGGCTGTCGATCAAGGGTGCGCTGACCCCGGATATGGTCCGGTCGATGGCCGCCCAGCCGATCATCTTTGCCATGGCCAATCCCGATCCGGAAATCACGCCGGAAGAGGTGGCTGAAATTCGCGATGACGCGATCATGGCAACCGGGCGGTCCGATTATCCCAACCAGATCAACAATGTGCTCGGCTTCCCCTATATATTCCGGGGTGCGCTCGATGTGCGGGCAAGCCAGATCGACGAAGGCATGAAGGTCGCCGCTGCCAAGGCGCTTGCCGCGCTCGCCCGCGAGGACGTGCCAGATGCGGTGGTCGCCGCCTATGGCGGCGCGCGTCCAAAGTTCGGCCCGAACTATATCATTCCGGTTCCCTTCGATCCCCGGCTCCTGTCGGCGATCCCGCCAGCCGTCGCGGCTGCGGCAATGGAGTCCGGCGTGGCCCGTCGCCGGATCGATGATCTGGAAGCCTATGCAAGGTCCCTGTCGGCGCGCCGCGATCCGATTGCCGGAACGCTTGGCGGTATCTTCACGCAGTTGCGCGAGCAGCCGCGCCGGGTGGTGTTTGCCGAAGGCGAGGAGGAACAGGTCATCCGCGCAGCCGTCTCATTCGATGCGCAGGGCCTCGGCACGCCGATCCTGATCGGTCGAGAAGACCGCGTACGCCAATCGGCAGCGAATGCCGGGATTGAACTCAAATCCTCGATCGAGATCCACAATGCGTCGCTGTCGGTCAAGAACGCGACCTACACTGAGTTCCTCTACAAACGCTTGCAGAGAAAAGGCTTTCTGCTGCGTGACTGCCAGCGCCTCGTCAACACCGAGCGCAATTATTTCGCCGCCCTCATGGTCGCACATGGCGATGCGGACGCGATGGTCTCCGGCGTGACACGCCATACGGCCAGCGTGCTGGGCGATGTCCGGCGCGTCATCGATGCCAAGCCCGGGCATCGCGTGATCGGTGTTTCGCTCGTCCTGTCACGTGGGCATACGGTGCTCGTCGCCGATACCGTGATCACCGAAATGCCCGATGGTCCCGATCTCGCGGAAATCGCGATTGAAGCGGCTGCGGCTGCCCGCCGTCTCGGCATGACGCCACGGGTGGCGCTGGTCGCCTATTCCACCTTCGGCCAGCCGCCGGGCGAACGGGCAGCCAAGGTTCAGGAAGCCGTCGCGATCCTCGACCAGCGCGGCGTGGACTTTGAATATGATGGCGAAATGTCAGCGGACGTTGCTCTCGATGCCGCCAAGATGGCCGCGCATCCCTTCTGTCGCCTGACGGGTCCAGCCAACGTGCTCGTGATGCCCGCGCTGCATTCTGCGGCCATCTCGACCCGGATGCTGCAGGAACTCGGCGGCGCGACCGTGATCGGTCCGCTGGTTGTCGGACTGGCGAAGTCCGTCCAGATCGTCTCGCTCGGGTCGCGCGACAGCGACATCGTCAACATGGCAGCGATCGCTGCGTATAATGTGAACGCGTGAGGGGTGTATGGTCCAAAACAGTAGGTGCCGGCGCCCGGCACCTTTCTTGTTTTATCCACATCTTTGTTTCACGTGAAAACATCGCCAGCCCCAAAATACCGGCTGATCCGCTCATGATTCAGCAGGGGTTTTGCTTTATAACGAGCCCATGACAACGCAAGCGCGGCGGTTTTCAGCCGTTCGCTTGCCCATTGGCCCGGAGACGCCCGCGAGATGAACGCGCCCTTGCGCATGGATAGTTTGATTGACGTGGATGCCCTCAGGCGTCAGCTGTTTGATCTGGTCGCCGAGGGTGAGACCGGCGGTAGCCCGGCGATCCGCTCACAAGTTCTGGGCATTCTGAAAGCGGTGAAGGCCGAGTCGCGCAGTTCCGTGGAAGCCTTGCTGCGGGTCGAGAAATCCGGTTCGCGCTGCGCCGAGCGGCTCTCATTCGTGCAGGACCAGATCATCCGCGTGATCTATGACTTCGCGGTCGCCCATGTCTACCCGGTCAAGAATCCCTCGTCGGCTGAGCGGATGACGGTTGTCGCCGTCGGTGGCTATGGTCGATCGACGCTGGCTCCCGGATCCGACATCGATCTCCTGTTTCTGCTGCCCTACAAGCAGACGCCATGGGGCGAGAGCGTCATCGAATATATCCTCTATATGCTTTGGGATCTTGGCTTCAAGGTCGGGCATGCCAGCCGCAACGTCGACGAATGTATCCGCCTGTCGCTCAGTGATGTGACGATCCGCACCGCAATCCTTGAGGCGCGTTATCTCTGGGGCGAGCGACCGCTGTTTGACGAATTGGCCCAGCGCTTTGATCAAGAGGTGGTCAAAGGTAGCGGTGCCGAGTTTATCGCGACCAAACTGGCCGAACGCGACGAGCGCCATCGTCGGCAGGGTGGGTCCCGCTATCTCGTGGAACCCAATATCAAGGAAGGCAAGGGCGGCCTGCGCGATTTGCAGACGCTCTACTGGATCGCGAAATACTTCTATCAAGTGAAAAACCCCGTCGATCTCATCGAGATTGGTGTGTTCTCGAAGGCCGAGTACGCACGCTTCAAGCGATGCGACGACTTCCTGTGGGCGATCCGGTGCCACATGCATTTTCTGACGGGCCGGTCGGAGGAACGCCTGTCCTTTGACCTGCAGCGCGAGATTGCTGCCCGGCTTGGCTATGATGATCGGGCCGGGATGCGGTCGGTCGAGCGGTTCATGAAGCATTATTTCCTCATGGCCAAGGATGTCGGCGATCTCACGTTGATCATCTGTGCCGCGCTTGAGGAACAGCACGTCAAGCAGGTCCCGGTTCTGAACCGCCTGTTGAAGCGCTTTACCCGGAAGAAGCATCGGGAGGTCAGTGGCGCCTCGGACTTTGTCCTTGAAACCAGCCGCATCAATGTCGCTGACGAATCCGTTTTTGTCCGCGATCCCGTCAATCTCATTCGCATTTTTCAGCTGGCCGACAAGGAAAACGTCGGCTTGCACCCGCAAGCCCTGCAGATGATCTCGCGGTCGCTGAAGCTGATTACGGACGAGATCCGCGAGGACAAGGAAGCCAATCGGCTGTTTCTGGAAATCCTGACATCCAGGAACGAGCCGGAGACGGTGCTTCGGCGGATGAACGAGACCGGCGTGCTGGGGCGGTTTGTGCCCGAATTCGGCAAGGTCGTGGCGATGATGCAGTTCAACATGTATCATCACTATACCGTCGACGAACATCTGATCCGCACGCTCGGCGAAATCTCGGCCATCGAAAAGGGACGACGCGGATCTGAACTACCGCTCGCAACCTCGATCCTGCCCGGCATCCAGAACCGGCGCGTGCTGTTCGTCTCGCTGTTTCTGCACGATATCGGCAAGGGTCGGGCTGAGGATCATTCGATTGTCGGGGCGCGGATTGCCCGCAAGCTGTGTCCGCGTTTCGGCCTGACGCCCGCCGAAACCGATACAGTCGTCTGGCTGATCGAGCAGCATCTCACGATGAGCGTGATTGCGACCAGCCGCGATCTCAATGATCGCAAGACGATCCGAGACTTCGCAGAAATCGTGCAAAGCCCGGAACGCCTGAAACTGCTTCTCTTGCTGACGGTTGCGGATATCCGGGCCGTCGGGCCGGGCGTCTTCAATGGCTGGAAAGGCCAATTGTTGCGCACGCTCTATTACGAAACAGAGCCCTATCTGGCCGGTGGCCACAGCCAGATCTCGCGTGACCAGCGCGTCGCCGCTGCCAAGCGCGAATTGGCGGAAAGCCTGAAGGGCTGGAAAAAAGCCGAACTCGACGCCTATATCGAGCGGCATTATGCGCCCTACTGGCTGCGGGTTGACCTGCCGCGCAAGATTGCACACGCCAATTTCATCCGCACGCTCGATGCAAAGTCCCAGCAACTGGCGACGAGCGTCACACCGCGCGCCTTTGAGGGCGTGACGGAAATCACGGTGCTGGCCAATGACCATCCAAGGCTGCTGTCGACCATTGCAGGGGCATGCGCGGTGGCCGGTGCCAATATCGTCGACGCGCAGATCTACACGACGATGGACGGCCTGGCGCTCGACACCATCTTTGTCAGTCGCGAATTCACCGATGATCTCGACGAGGAGCGGCGCGGTTCGCGTGTCTCCAGCCTCATTGAGAAGACCTTGGCCGGACGGGAGCGCTTGCCGGAACAGATCGAGCGCAAGGCGCTGACCAAACCGCGCCTGAAGGCCTTTCAATTGCCGACGGATGTGATCGTCAACAATTCCTGGTCGGACCGGTTCACGGTCATCGAAGTATCGGGCCTTGACCGGCACGGTCTGCTCTATGACTTGACCCGGGCGATCTCGGATCTGTCGCTGAACATCGCCTCGGCGCATGTCGCCACCTTTGGCGAGCGGGCCGTCGACGTCTTCTATGTCACGGATCTCTTCGGGCTCAAGGTTGAAACGCGCAGCCGGGAACGGACGATCCGCGAAAAGCTGATCAAGGCATTTGATGGTGCCAGCGCGTAGCTGGCCGCTATCAAAAACGGCAGGCCTTTGATATCACGGCAAGCCACGCATCGCGCGAGCGATCCACGAGCGACAGGGACCCATGGCCATCTGGAAAAGCTTTGCAAAAGTCGGGTCCGCGACCATCCTCAGCCGCATCTTGGGTTTTTTACGCGACGCGATGATCGCCGGCAGTCTGGGGGCTGGACCGGTTGCCGATGCCTTCGTCGTGGCATTCCGGCTACCCAATCTGTTTCGGCGGCTCTTTGCCGAGGGCGTCTTCAACTCAGCCTTCGTTCCGCTCTATTCCCGCGCGCTGACGGAAGAAGGGGAGGCAGGTGCAGCCCGGTTTGCCGGCGAGATTGCGTCCGGTCTCATCGGTCTGCTGATCATCGTGACAAGCCTCGGCTTTGTCTTTACGCCCCTGCTTGTTGATCTGCTGGCGTTCGGCTTTTCCAATGATCCGCAGAAATTCGCCTTGACGATCACCCTGACCCGGTTCTGTCTCCTCTATCTGCCATGCATGTCACTCATCGGATTTCTGGGCGGTATCCTCTCGGCGCATCGTCGATATGTGGCTACCGCAATGGCACCTGTCCTATTGAACATCGTGCTGATTGCCGTGCTGGTCTTCATCTATCTGTTTGGTTACGTGCGATCCGTTGAAGCCGGTTACATCCTCTCGATCGGGGTTGCCATAGCCGGACTCAGTCAACTGGCCTTGATCTTGATGGCCGTCTGGCGCGGTGGATTTGGTTTCAGGCTGCTTCGCCCCACGGTTTCGCCATCCATCCGTCGGCTGTTTGGCAATTCAGTCCCGGCTGTGGTTGGCGGTGGCATGACCCAGATCAACATCGTGATCGGCACGGCGATTGCCTCGATGAAGGCCGGGACTGTCTCAGATCTTTATTACGCCGATCGCATCTATCAGCTGCCACTGGGGGTTATCGGGATCGCGATTGGTGTCGTCCTGCTGCCGGAACTGCTGCATCGCATTCGGATAGACCGCGAAGATCTCGCCATCGATACGCAAAATCGCAGCCTGGAAATGGCGTTGGCCCTGACATTGCCAGCGTCGGTCGGGCTTTTGATTGCAGCTCATCCCATTGTCGAAGTCTTGTTCGAACGTGGCGCTTTTGGTCCACGCGATACCGACATGACAGCCCTCGCCTTGCAGGGGTTCGCGTTGGGGTTACCTGCGTTTGTCGCTGTAAAGGTCCTGTCTGCGACATTCTTTGCCCGCCTTGATCTCCGGACCCCGATGTGGGCCGGGATCGCCGCCGTGGTGGTCAATCTCGTCCTCTCGATCATCCTGTTCGAGCAATTTGGCGGCACTGGCATTGCGATTGCCACGAGCATAGCCGGATGGGTCAACGCACTGATCCTGTGGGCTGTTCTGTTTCATCGTCGCCTGTGGCGCATAGATGGGCCTCTGGAGCACCGATTGCCGCGTCTGGCCCTGGCGAGCGCCGCTATGGGCCTGGTCGTGTGGATCCTGCGGACGGCGCTTGATCGTTGGCTGGGAGCCGAGAACATCGTGCTGATCAAGGTTGGCGCGCTCGCAGGTCTGGTCGGAACCGGGCTCGGCGTCTTTGTCCTGATCGGAATCATCCTGGGTGGCATCGACGTCGACTCAATCCGGGCCGGATTCAAAAGCGATCCCGAAATTGCCGATGATCCGCTCTTGCGCGTTGTATCGGATTGACCGGTGCGCCGGGATCGCGCATAAGCCCGCAACGGCGGAAAGCTTGGGTGTCGATCATCGTCCCGAGCGACATCCGGCAGACCGAGCAGCCTTGTTGGCGGTACCAGCCAATAGTCGGCGGCACGCAGACAGTTTGATCCGAAAGGCCAGATCGATGGATTATGCAATCGCTCCCGCAACCCAGGGATTCAAGCCCCTGGTCTTTTCCGGCATTCAGCCATCGGGAAACCTGCATCTGGGTAATTATCTGGGCGCAATCGCGAATTTCGTGAAATTGCAGGATGTGATGGATTGCATCTACTGCATCGTCGATCTGCATGCGATCACCGTCTGGCAGGATCCGGCCGAACTGACGAAATCGATCCGTGAATTGACGGCGGCCTATCTTGCGTCCGGGATCGATCCCAGGAAGCATATTGTCTTCAACCAGTCGCGTGTACATGAGCACGCAGAATTGGCCTGGGTCTTTTCATGCGTTGCGCGCATGGGCTGGTTGAACCGCATGACGCAGTTCAAGGAAAAGGCTGGCAAGGACCGGGAAAATGTGTCGGTCGGTCTGTTCGGCTACCCGAATCTGATGGCGGCTGACATTCTCGTCTATCGTGCCACCCATGTTCCCGTCGGTGAGGACCAAAAGCAACATCTTGAACTGGCACGTGACATCGCGCAAAAGTTCAACAATGATTTCGGGAGCCGGATCAGCGACTTGCACCTCGGAGTCGGTGAGGCAAACGGGTTCTTCCCATCGTGTGAGCCGATCATCCAGGGTCCGGCAACTCGCGTGATGTCCTTGCGGGACGGCACCAAGAAGATGTCGAAGTCGGATCCTTCCGATTACAGCCGCATCAATCTGTCGGACGACGCCGATACGATCGCCCAGAAGTTCAAGAAGGCCAAGACCGATCCGGAACCGTTGCCATCGGAAGAAAAGGGCCTTGAAGGTCGTCCTGAAGCGGATAACCTCGTTGGTATCCACGCTGCCCTGTCCGGGCGGACAAAGGCGTCGATCCTGACCGAGTTCGGTGGCGGTCAGTTCCGTGTCTTCAAGGAAGCCCTGACGGATCTGGCGGTCGACAAGCTCGGGCCGATTGGTCAACGCATGAAACAATTTGCCGCTGATCAGGCCTATATTGACTCAGTCCTCAGGGATGGTGGCGACCGCGCGACGGCTATTGCTGCTCCCGTCATGAATGATGTCAAGGATATCGTTGGTTTTCTGCGATAAAGCCTGAAAAGTTCGCACCCCAGATCTGCGGGTTTTGCTGACACATCCGACCGGATTCAGCTTGATTGACGCTGGATTCGGCTTATCTTTCTCACGGTATACAGTCACACTTTCGCCCCCGGGCCTTGAACCCGGCAGAGGAGATCAAGATGTTCATCCAGACCGAAGCGACGCCCAATCCTGAAACCCTGAAGTTCCTGCCGGGCAAGGTCGTGCTCGCCAATGATACCCGCGAGTATCTCACTGCCGAAGATGCAAGCGAATCGCCGCTGGCCGCCGCGCTGTTCGACGTGAAGGGTGTCAAAAGCGTTTTCTTTGGCTATGACTTTGTCACCGTTACGAAATCGGACGCCGATTGGCAGCACCTGAAGCCGGCGATACTGGGTGCCATCATGGAGCATTTCGTTTCCGGGGCACCGCTGTTCCGGGGCGAGCAGGTCGTTCAGGTCGAGGACGAGTTCTTTGACTCCGAGGATAGCGAAACCGTTGCAACCATTAAGGAATTGCTGGAAACGCGGATTCGTCCGGCGGTTGCCAATGATGGTGGCGATATCACCTTCAAGGGCTTCCGGGATGGCATCGTCTATCTCACCATGAAGGGGGCCTGCTCCGGATGTCCGTCGTCAACGGCGACGCTGCGTCACGGAATCCAGAACCTTTTCAAGCACTTCCTGCCGGATGTCAAAGAGGTACAGGCGGCCTGATCCGAAAGCCGGACTCGACAGGCGTTTCGAGGCAAGCTAAGTCGACAGCATGTTGATCCTTGCCATCGATACTGCCCTCGACGCCTGTTCTGCCGCCCTCTTCGACAGCGAGGCCAATCGCGTCGTCGCCGTGGAGACCGAGGTCATCGGCAAGGGGCACGCGGAACGGCTGATGGCGATGATTTCCGCTGTCATGACAAAGGCTTCTGTCGATTTCAATGCAATCGACAGGATCGGCGTGACTGTGGGGCCGGGGAGTTTTACCGGGATACGGGTCGGACTTGCGACGGCGCGTGGACTGGCCCTGGCGGCTGGCAAGCCCGTCGTCGGGGTTTCGACGCTGGAAGCGATCGCGCGCGAAGCATCGACCGACAAGCCATTCATGGTGGCGCTCGATGCCCGGCGCGGCGAACTTTATACGCAGCTATATGATGGAAATCATTCAGCAATATCGGATCCGCAGCTTCTCACCATTGCGGAAGCCACAACTGCGCTTACTGCTGCTCTTAAGCCGCAGGTCTTCGGCTCCGGCGCGCCGCTGCTGGCGGAAGCTCAACCCTCTGCCACTATTCAGGTTTTAGGCCTGACAGCCTATCCGGATATCGAAAACGTGGCGCGCATAACTGCGGTTACTGCTGCCCAATCGGAACCACCGAAGCCGCTTTACTTGCGCGCGCCCGACGCAAAGCCGCAAACGCGCGGCGTGGTCGAACGGCGGGGAGACTGACGTGACTTATGCACCACCTCCAGCGTTTCGGTTGATGTTCGGCTGGATGTTCCCTCCGGCCCCCGTGAGCTTCGAGATGGCGCGCCCGGACGACACGCCGGCGCTCCAGGCAGTGCACGCGGCGTCCTTTGCACATGACTGGAGCGTCGATGAACTGGCCTCGCTCATCGGTGAACCAAATGTTCTCTGCCTGGTGGCAAAGCGGGCAAACGGGTTCGGGACCCGGCGTCCGGTCGGCTTCCTTTTGCTGCGGGTCGCTGTCGACGAAGCCGAGGTCCTGACGATTGCCATTGATCCACGTCGCCGGGGACGCGGCTATGGTCGGCAGCTCATGCTCGCGGGGATCGAGCGGCTGGTCAGGCGCGGCGTCGCCTCCCTGTTTCTGGAAGTGGATGAAGGTAATTCGTCGGCGGTTGCGCTGTATCAGCGGCTTGGATTTGTCCGGGTTGGTGTTCGCAAAGGCTATTACCAGACAGCATCAGGTGAAAAAGCAACAGCGCTGGTCATGCGACTGGACCTCTAACCTGTTTTGACCTGAGAGAGCAGCACGGGATCATTGCATGCAGCGCATCAGTGCTTTCATCTCAGGGCTGTTGCTTGTCGCAGTGACACTGCTGTTGTTACCCGTTCAGATGCTGGCGGATCGACTTGACTGGCCGCTGGCCCGCCGTCTGCCGGTCTGGTGGCACGGGTTCGCGCTGTCGCGGCTCGGCGTCCGGATCCGCGAGACCGGGACGCCTTGCCAGGATCGTCCGTTGCTGATCACTGCCAACCATAGTTCATGGCTCGATATTCCGATCCTCGGCAGCCGGATGCCCTTGTCCTTCGTAGCCAAGTCGGAGGTGGCGAAATGGCCAATTTTCGGGCTTTTTGCGCGATTGCAGCGCTGCGTCTTCGTTGAACGCGAACGGCGGGCACGAACCGGTGCGACGACCACGGAACTGGCCGACCGGTTGGTCGCCGGTGATGCGATGGTGCTGTTTCCCGAGGGGACATCGAGCGATGGTAACGAAGTCCTGCCGTTCCGGTCTGCCCTGCTCGGCGCGGCGACGGCGGCAATCCGGGGCACTGACGCCTCGATTGTCCGGGTCCAGCCGGTTGCAATCCTCTACAAACGCCTGCAAGGTCTGCCGGTCGGCCGCTATGACCGCCCGCGCATCGCCTGGTACGGCGATATGGACCTTGTCCCGCACCTGCTCGGCGTTTTCTTGCTTCGGGCAATCGACGTCGAGATCATCTGGGGCGAGCCCGTTGACTTGACAGGCGATTTTGATCGCAAGCGACTGTCTGTCGAGTTGCAGCAAAGGGTCAGCGAGATGGTGGCCGGGGAAGGTCGATCCGTTTGAGAGGCATGGATGTAGACGGTTGCGCCATCCGCCAAAGGCTGGTGCCGATCCGCAGTGGCGTGACCCTGCATGCGCGATTTCGGTCAGGCCGTGCATGAATTTGCCCGCCCGGACCGTCCGGTCGAACGCGTCAATCGCCCGGTGTTCAAACGGCTTGAAGGGGCCACGCAACCGGCAGTGCCAGAAATCATGGCGCAGGGCTAAGGTTCCGGGCTCCTGTGCTGAGCGACATGAACAGGCGTCCCGTAGTGATAAGACCCACCCAGTGGCGCGGCAGTCATGCCGAAGCCGACAAGAGAGTCCGCTAAGACCCGGTAGATGTTGAGGAATCAGATGCGAACAAAATCGAAGAACGGTTCGCGCTCATTCACCCCCCAACGGACCGGATCAATCTGCGGCAGGATTTCATCATGCGGAACGAGCCGCCCGGCGAAACCCGCAGCATGCAGGCGCGCCTCGATATCGGTACCAAACAGGCGGACGTGATCATTCTGACCGTAAAAGAACAGGCGATCGTCTGTATCCTGGAGGGCTGGTTCCTCAAAAGTGCGGCTCAGTTTGGATGAATAGGGGGTCTGACAGATGAAGCGACCGCCGACCTTCAGAACACGTCGAACCTCCGCCAGAGCTGCTTCAACGTTGGAGACATGCTCCAGAATATGATTGCAGATGACAAGATCGAATGCCGCATCCGGGTAGGGAATCGCTTCTATGTTGATCTTCTGGATCGACTCATTTGCCGGAAATAGATCGCCCCTGACGTAATTCGCCGGTTGCGCCGTCATGATTGCGTCCGCGATGTGGCGTTCCGGGGCAAAATGCAGGATAGCTTTCCCCTCAAGCCCCTTCCAAAGGTCAAGCTTGTTGAAAAACAACATCAGATGCCGCTCGCGATCGTTTGAATGGCAACCCTCGCAGGCGAACCGCTCCGCATTGGACCCAACTGTCGCAAGCCGGCGGATGAAGGGCGAAGGCCCGCCCTCCGACCGATACGGCCGCCACCCCGCGACAGGCCTTTTACAAATCACACATTCAAAGTTCGATGCCGTTTGGCCGAATGCGATCTGTTTAACCTTCAAATTGAAGGTCCTGATCTTCTTGCGAAATTTCCTCAGCATTCACCAAACTCCAAATTCTTGCCTAAACTCGCTTCGAAGCCTATAGAACCAAAAACTTGGAGAGTGAATTGGAATCTGTCGTAATCTCTCGTTAAATCAAGCGAGCGATTTGGATTTTGGGACCTGTGAAATGTTGTGGCTAGACCTCTATAATAATTATAGGAGCTATGAGACGTATGATCGGATCAGAATATAATATTAAAATTCCAATGTATAATAAATTTTGAGATAGTGTTTAGCTGTGTTTAAATAATAAGGTGAGTAAGAATGGGCAATTTGATGGAGTTTCTCCCCTATCATCCGGATCAAAGTCCGGAAATAATTAAAATTTGGCGTCAATCAGTTCGGGACTCGTCCGATATACGTTCTGTTTATTTGGGGCGCGAGTGGTGCAACATCAGGCATGATATCGAACACGGAGTGGTTCTCGCTGCTATGCGGGAAAACAATGTCGCACATGAATTTATTACCCCATTAAAAGAGGATCGTGAGAAAATCCGTATTTTGGGAATAGGAAAGAGATTGCGGGGGTATGTCAATTATGGTGCGGGGTTGTTAATACCTGAAACTGAACAGGATTATGAGAAGTTTTTTAAGGAAATTTTTGCGAAGCGCGGCGTTAAATTTTTTAGATGTTATTTGTCGACCCAAGATAAACTCGTCAAATACTTATCAAATAGCAAGAACGATGCATGGATTGTCGACAAGGTTGAATTCAAAAGCAGGGATTATCAGTGGATTGACCTGAGAATGGGAGAAGAAGCCTATTGGGGCAGGTTCAAGAAGAAGCAAAGATATAATCTTGATCGCGAGTTGAAGAAAATTGAGCAGCACGGAAAAATAAATTTCGAGCGTATAACACATGCTGAAGAGATCGATCATTACGTGAAAATAGCATTACCTTTGGCCAAAAAATCTTGGCAGAGGCAGTTTGTTGGCCGAAATGTCGATCTCGTCGATGAGGTTAACATCAGTAAAATTTTGTGCGAGGCATGCAATCAAAATGTCATGAGGAGCTATTTGCTTTCTATTGGTGATGAACCCGTCGGTTATTGGACCGGATTTCAGATTAACAATATCTTCTGCTTGTATGATACTGGCTACGATCAAAATTTTTCTCAGTTTTCACCTGGGAAGGTGATGTTACAGTTGATTATTAAGGATCTATTTTCATTTAATTGCCCTAATACATTATCTTTCGGTGTCGTTCCTGATGACTATCCATACAAAAGCTGGTTTTGTACCGATAAGGCAGGCGAGGTTGAGGTGTTGTTATTCAAGAATACGCTGTTAAATCGTGTAGCATCGCGACTTCGACGGATGCGTTCGACTCTTAAGTCTGACAGGGCGAAGAATCCCACATCTTTTCCGCTTGTCGTTGACGAAGAAATCTAAATTCATGACTTTGGCTTCAATCTACGTTCAGCTATTCTTTGATCGATCAGTTCATGGGCGTACCTCACCGCGAGGCGCGTCGGTTCATCGAGCGAAAGCATTCCGGGGGTGACGGGGGGGAGATCGATAAAAACCTGCAGTTCCGGAAATGCCTGAACATATTGCTGATAAAGAGCCAAAAGCCTTTCCCGCAGTCCACTCAGTTGGTCAAGTGAGAGATAACCGAGATCACAGGCGTGCCGGGCATTTACCTCCCACTCGAATAAGCCTGCGGAAAATCTCGGGCTCGATTCATTTGAGGTTTGCTGGTCGTGTTTTCGATACGCTGAACCCACCTTTGAAGTCCCGATAATGCCGTGCCCCGCGTTCACAAAAGTCGCGTAGAGTGCTACGTCCGATAAAAATCGCATTGGGACGCCGTTTACTGAATAGGGGTCGGCCATTCCTCGGAATGTTTCACTATGAAACATGATATTGGTTGGTTCACCTACGTGATTTGCTAATTGTGCGATCATGTTAGCATAAAAATATTCTGGTGAGACGGTTAGAAAATCTTTCTGGCTATAGGTGGAATGACGGAAGGGAAGCAGCCTTTCCAATAGTTGGGTTGATTTTCGTTGCAGCTTTTTGATCAAACCATTGCCGTCTTCGATGCGAAACCGTGGGCGACCAATAATTTGACCATCCGAGTTTACAACATCTCTACTGTGGAAGGCTAATTTAAACGGTGTTCCTCTAAGCATCGCCAAAAGCATTTCGACTGAATGTGGATACAAGAAATCGTCGTCGAATAGATGCTTTATGTACTCCCCTTGAGCCAAGCTTATTATATAATCGCGATTTGTTCCAGATTGACCTTGCTTGGGGTTTTTAAAATACTTTATGCGAGCGTCTCGCCAGACCGAAACGACTTTCTCCACGCTATCTCCAGGCGTGTCATCGCTGATAATGATTTCAATATCTTTGCATGTTTGATTGACGGCGCTCCGGATCGCTTGGTTGAGCCATTCAGTTCGGATCACGGGAATCAGAATTGAGACCAATGGCACGCGGGAACCCCTTCGTTAGCAACAATAAACCTACTTCTCAGCCTGCCGCTATACAATGGTGGCGACCAAACCGCAAACAAAGAATAATTAGGAAGGTATTTTCTAAAAAGAGAATAATATATGACATAATATGTATTTAAAAATTATTATGGAATAAAACGTTATCAAATTAGTTTCTTTGACCAATAGTTTTTGATATGTATTCATAATATAAATTATATCTAATTTGTGCTTTCTAGTCTAAATGACAGAATTAAATTCTGAATTGCAGCGTCGTTACAGAAAATCATTGTCCAAAGCGTATTGTTCCATCCTTTTTTCTCATAAATTAATTTGTAGCCGTGATCCACAAGGACAGAGGAATGAATTGGGTTAAGGTAAATAAAAACAAGAGCGGAGTGGGAATTTGCAATATTAGACAGGACTCGATCCAAGAGCTGTGCGTCGAAGGGGTTAAACATGTATACCATCAGGTATTGACCAAGGACAGAAAAATCAAAATTTGTTGCGTCAACCGTATGAATATCGCAGTTTTGATGGAAGACTTTTTGATAGTTTTGACGCGCTATTTCGACGAGCGGGGCATAATATTCAATCCCGATAACAGGGGATGGGATCTTTCGCTTGTTTAATTCATTTTGCCAAACAAGCATGGCTTTTCCTTTGCCGCATCCAAGATCGACAAAGCTATATTTTGAAAAATTTTCTCCTAAGGCGAATTGGACAACCTTAAACGAGTTTTTCAACTCGTTGGTCCCTGTCGCCATATAAAAAGTGCCTCGATCAAAATTTTCAGGTTTGTCGAGATATTTTCCTTGCGGCAGTGCCGTATGGGTGTCCGTTCCATTTATCAAATCAAACAAATGTACCTCGAAAAAATAAAAGAAGGGCATTCGAATGCCCCATAATTTATATAAATCCCGGTAGCCCCATGACATTTTATGTAAAATGTCTGGTGGTGGAAAGCGAACTTCTTCTCTACGGGGGAAGAAATGTCTGCGAATTTTGAAAAGAAGCTTTCGAATAAGTTTCATGACAGAACGAACCTCTTCAACGACCAGGTTTCATCAAACGAAATCAATAAGCGCTCCTTCGGCGCGCGAAAGCATTTTTCAGTTTTGACTTCCATCGACGCTAAACGGTTGACCTTCGTCAAGTCAACCTTTGAGGGGTCAATATTCGGCGCCTTTGAGTTTGAACATTCCGTCGAGGCCGCGTGCTTCATTCGGTATGCCAAACGGTTAGATGTAAATTCGGCATGGTGATCAGACAGAATATGTATCCCGCATCATGCAAATTAGAGTTGCTCGATTTGATTGGTACCCGTGCGCTTTAAAACGAAGTTGAAGCGTCAGCCTTTACAGAGCGACGCGGACGTTGAATAAACGGGTCGGTAATGGGACAGAGTTAGGAAACGTAAATGGAAAAGCGAGACATTGGCGACCTGGCGATTTTCAACGGCCCACGCGCTTTTCTAACGCCGATATCAACCTCCAATTTGCCTCAACCTGATATCGATAACTTTCTCGCCTATTCCAGGAAATTCTACGAAGCGAAACATTATACGAATAACGGACCGAATGTTCGCCTGCTCGAATCGAGGCTAGCGCAGTTTCATCAAGCAAAACATTGTATCGCGTTTGCGAATGGGTTCTGGGCAATCGTGCTGACGTTAAAGGCTTTGGCGCTACCTGGAAAGACAGAAATTGTTATTCCGTCACTTACATATCGTCGGCTGGCTGACATAACTGCGTGGCTTCGACTTGTGCCGCGATTTTGTGAGGTTGACGAGCATACTCTGTCCATTACTGCTGAAACCGTCACTAATTGTATCAACGACCAAACAGCTGCCATCCTCGCCGCCCATCCTATTGTAAATTGTTGCGACGCTGAAGCAATTGCCTCCGTAGGGCTGAGGGCTGGGATACCTACGGTTTTCGACTCGGTAGAATCAGTCTACGAAAGTGTTGCCGGGGGCAAAATAGGTTCTTTCGGAAACGCTGAATGTTTTTCGCTCCATGCCAGTAAACTTGTTAATGGATTTGAGGGGGGGTACGTCACGACAAACGACGGCGATTTAGCCCGTAGGTTGATGCACATGAGGGGGTTCGGTTTTATTGGGCAAGATACGATTGTGGAGCTTGGACTAAACGCCAAGCTCTGTGAGCCGCATGCTTGCATGGCGTTAGCATGTCTTGATGACCTAGAAGACCAAGTTATACGCAATCGTATGAGATATTATCGCTACAGAGATTCTTTACAAAAGATCCCAGGCCTTCGATTGCTTGAATTCGATGAAAGTAATAGAACCAGCTACAAGAATATCGTCGTTGAAATTACGGCAGCATGGCCCTTAAGTCGTAAGCTGACTTTGGAGATATTGCATGCCGAGGGCGTTTTGGCTCGCCCTTATTATTCGCCACCTCTTCACAAGAAGAATATGAGTTACCCTTATATTCCGGCCGAACTTCCGGTTACTGAACAATTGGCTGACAAATTTTTATTGCTGCCTTGCGGACATTTTGTGACGACTGAAGATATAGATCGGCTCTGTGATCTGTTCGTATTTATGCAAGACAACGCTAATGGGATTATGGAGCAACTACAACCATGAATGCCCTGGATTCGAAGAAACTTGCAGTATTAGGCGGCGCTCCAGCATTCGAGCAGCCACTACCTGTCGGCCAGCTTTATTTTCCTTCGTGGGATGCCTACGAGGCACGCTTCAGAGATATATTTGCTCGTCAATATTACACCAACCATGGGCCCCTAGTACAAGAACTTGAGCGGCGTTTGGAGGTTTTCTTTGGAGTTAAACATGTCATCTGCGTAACCAACGCTACGATCGGCCTTATCATGGCCGCAGAAAGTCTCGGTCTGAAGGGAAAAGTGATCACGCCAGCGTTCACTTTTATTGCAACTGCTCAGTCACTCGAATGGGCAAATGTTCAACCCGTTTTTTGTGACGTTGATCCCCTAACTCACTGTGTGACTCCAGAAACAATAGAACCACATTTGGATGCAGAGGTATCGGCGATCCTAGCTGTGAATCTCTGGAACGGAAGCTGTGATCCTGCGACGCTGCAAGCATTCGCGGAGAAAAGTGGAGTTAAGCTGTTTTTTGACTCTGCTCATTCGTTTGGTTGTGAGGTAGGTGGTGTTCCGGTGGGTGGGTTCGGAGATGTCGAAGTATTTTCTTTCCATGCGACGAAAGTATTCAGCTCAGCCGAAGGTGGTTGCTTGACCACAAACAACGACGAAGTTGCTATGCGTCTTCGGAACATTAGAAGTAGTTATGGTGCAGGTGCTCCGATATCGGTTACCAAGACGAGTAATGGGCGCATGTCCGAAGCACAGGCTGCTATTGGATTAATGAGCCTAGATGACTTCCCGAACTTAGTTGTTCGCAATAAAGAGATTTTCAGCGCTTATCAGGCTTGTATCAGACAGATCCCCGGATTGAGCTTGTTGGAACCTATGAATGTCAGCAAGACGAATTATCAGTACATAGTTGTCGATGTGGATGCTGAAGTCTTTGGTGTTTCGCGCGACCATCTGGTCCAGGCGCTTAAAGCAGAGAATATAATAGCGAGGCGATATTTCTATCCTGGTGCTCACAGGTGTCCACCTTGGCGTGAACAAAATCTAACGAGCGGGTATTCACTTCCGATTACAGAATCTCTTTGCGAACGGGTGATGCAGCTTCCTTCAGGCGCACTTATTTCAGATGAGCATGTCCGCAAAATCGGTGAACTTTTGAAAATGATTTCCGAAAAGGCACTGGACGTGCGGAAAGCATTGGAAAGTTGAAATGCGCCTTGGGATCATGCAGCCGTATTTCTTTCCTTATCCGGGACATTTCGCGCTGATATACAACGTCGATGAATGGGTGGTGTTTGACATCACCCAATATACACCGAAGAGCTGGATCAGCAGGAACCGGGTGCTCCACCCAAGTCAGGGAACGAACTGGGTCAGCGTACCGCTCGCCAATTCAAGCATTTCCATCAAGATACACGAAGCGCGGGTGCTCGATCTTGCAGCCGCCGAGCAATCGACACTCGGCAAATTAAGCCACTATCGCCGGCGCGCACCATTTGCCCGTCAGGTGGAAGATGTTGTCAGGGCTGCTTTTGCGGGCGCGGGAAGTCGCAACTCGCTTGTTGATCTCAATGTGTCGAGTCTCGATGCGGTCTGCGCCTATCTTGGCATTCCGTTCCGCAGACGAATCTGTTCGGATCTGGCACTTGGACTGCCAGATGATCTGGGCGCAGGAGACTGGGCCCCGACCATTTCGGGGCTGGTTGGCGCAACGACGTATGTCAATCCGTATGGTGGCCGGGACCTGTTCAACCGTCATGCCTTCGACAGCCGAGGCATAACTCTGGAGTTTCTGACGTTTTCGGATTTTGTCTATTCGACGCGAGGTATGGAGTTCATTCCAAACCTGTCGATTCTTGATGTCATGATGTGGAACAGTCCCGAGACAATACGAAGTGCGCTCAAGGATTTGGCGCGTGTTGTACCGGCTGATACGTGACGTCGGCCAATGGCGTTTCTGGCGCGTTGGCCCGGATGCCAAGAGCTCTGAGCGGCGCGAGCTTCCTGCCGATTGCAGGGATCATGGATGAATGGCATCAATGGCGTTGATCAGGAAGCGGCTGCCGTCCGGCGTCAGATGATCGCGCGTGGCGTACAGAAGTCGGCCATCCCTTGAGCCGAAGCAAGTCGTTGCGTCACAAAGGGCGTCAGAGGCGTAGGCAAAGTGGAAGGCTGGATAGAGGACGCGATATTTTTCGATCAGGCTCAGAAAGCCAGCATTTCTTTGCAGGTAAATGCCTTTCGGCAAGTCAATTTGACAAGCGTGATCGAATAACCGCTTCGCACAGGCTTTCGGATCGACCAGCAATTCCGGATTGTCGACGATGAAGATAATGTCCTTGCCGGACGTTTCGAGCAGTTTGAACGTAGCCTGCAGTGCAGAATCGAGCGCGCCGAGATTTTGCCGCATTGCAGCGTCATCGAGAATTTGGGCCTCGTGAAGCCGACGGGTCTGGATCTGAAGGGCTGGATAGCCGCTCATGATGATTGTTCGGATCGACCGCGTCGCCAGTCCATAGTCAACGGCATGACGGATCATGTCTTCGGGACATTGAAAGCGCGCCGATCCGCCGAACGTGACTGGCACAACCGGGAAGCACCCGGCGTGCAAAATAATTGCAACATTCTTGTCCGTGGACGTAAACCGGGCCAGCAGACCTGAAGCCAGGTGTCCGGCGTGGCTATCACCAATCACCAGGACATCCACTGGCCTATCCGGATGCAGTATTTCGCACCCACCACTGCCTGTATCCGGATGGGGTACAAAATCGCATTTTTGCCAGCCATCCCAGTGTCTTGCGTAATCGTACGCTGTATCGTTCACCTGATTGATCTGACGGAACTGAAGACCGTTGTTGCTTGAAACGATATTGCCGGCGCCAAAAATCGCCGTCATCGCGCCTATCAGAACCAATGTCTTGAGATTGGCAGATCGACCGAGGCGAATTGGCCGTTCAACAAGCCGGTAAGTGAGTAAGGCCAAGGCCACGGAAGCGGCGACTGCCAGCATCCGATACATCACCCCGGCGGAATCCCCGTCCACAATGCGGAGAAACGACAAGATCGGCCAGTGCCAGAGATAAAGTGGGAAACTGACAAGGCCGAGCCAGACGAGCACCGGGTTAGCCAGGACGTAGCGGCTGATCCGGGTATTCGGTCCGGTTCCAATGAGCAGTACCGTACCTGCGACTGGAATTACGGCCCAATAGCCGGGAAACCGGAGGTCGCTGGTGATGGCCCAAAATCCGTAAGCCAAAAGCAACAGACCCGTTAAGGCCAGAATATCCAGGGATAATTGGCTCGAAGCTGCCTCTGCGCCTCTCTGACCCGGATCTGCGACCATGGGACTGACTGGGCGACCAAAGAGCGGGCGTGGCCAAAATTCAGAGAGTCTGGAAAGTGCCAGCAGGCTACCGCACTGCAATTCCCAAAACCGGGCCTGTGGCAAATAGAACGCGGCGACAGTGTCGTGATTGACTGCCCAGAGATTCGCCGCAAACGACGCAAGAGCCAGCAGCAGCGTCACAAGGATCGGATTCAGCTTGTGCTTTATGATCGCCCAGCTTAGGAGCGGCCAGAGAAGATAAAATTGTTCTTCAATCCCAAGGCTCCAAAGATGCAACAGGGGCTTGGTTTCGGCGGACGTATCAAAATATCCGGCCTCGCGCCAAAGTATAAAGTTCGAGACAAATCCTGCGCCGCCTTCAATATGTTTGCCTAATTGCTTGTATTCATCCGAAAGCAGGACGAACCAACCGACAGCAAGGCAGCAGAGCAGCACCATGATAAGCGCAGGAAAGATGCGTCTGATCCGTCGGCCGTAGAAATCAATGAAGGAAAATGTACCTTTATTGAGATTTTCAAAAATGATTGTTGAAATCAGAAAACCTGAAATGACGAAGAAGATATCAACACCGATAAAGCCGCCACGCAGCTCATTGGGAAACGCATGAAATATAACGACCGAGACGACGGCAATGGCGCGCAATCCATCGATATCGGGTCGATATTTGGGATGGCTCGGACTTTGACTTGGGCTCGTCATTTGAAGCGTCTTCTAGACTTGGAGCGATAGTGATCTTGGATGGCCCGGTGGGGAGCCAACTTCCCGCTTACACGATGCTGCGTCAATTTGCGGATCTCATCCATCGATCGCATCAATATCTTCGATCACATAGCCGGCAAGGCGGGTGACGGACCCGAAAATGCGCTCCACGGCATGTTCCAGTTCGCCTCCCGACGCGCCTTTTTCGGGACCGAAAGCCTGGCTCAACTCAATCTCCCCTAGCCGCCGGATGGCGGTGTAGCGGACCCAGAACATTGTGCCTTCGAAGAAATTTGGCTCGATGGTCTCGATATCGACACCGAGCATGGAGGCGAGCACACCGAGATAGTGCCGATCACCCTTCCAGAAGACATCGAGCGATTTCCGGCCCTGATGATGATGGAAGGATCGCGATCCGATCATGCCAACCTCTGGATCTGCGGCAAAGCGTGCGGTGATCCTTTCGATGGCGCGAGGACCAGCCAGCAGGTCAAAAAAACTGCGCCTGCGGCAGATATCGCCCAGATTACCTGAGGGGTCCCAGGCGAATGACTTCTTGCCGTGGATCTTGCAAATCAGATCGTAGGTCGAGAGCGTCCCGTCCTCAAGCAACTGGATGAACGGGCGAACATCCCGGCCACGGTTTTCAAATGCGCGCGTGATGGCGCGTGGGCAGTCGGACTGGATCCGAGCGGCCAGTTCATCCCGGCCATCAGGCAGGGTGATGATGATGTCGATTGCATCCGGCATTTTGGCCAGGATCGCCGCAATTTCCGGCCAGGAGTCTGGGTAATAGACGTGAGCGACGATCACGATCCGGGGCGCGGCGCTGATGGCTTGCGGGAGTACTGACGCGGGCATTCGATCGTCCGTCCAGCCCGTCAACAATTGCGGATAGGTTTGAACGACGGCATCATCGGGCCGGCTTCGAATCCGGGTGAGCAAACGGTTCAGGTAGATCTGCAGGCGTCTGGTTGGCTTTGGGCCATCGAAGCGGAGGGTGAATTTGGGAAATCGCAAATAGGTCTTGCGGCGGAGGTCGAAGATATTTGCAATGTGCCATTGGATACTTTGCCAAACCCCGAGCGTCTCAACCCGAAAATCGCTGCTGCGGAAATGGGGTGAGCCCAAAAGCCGCGGGATCAGGACGAAGGCTGCATCGACACCGTTCAGAAGGTGGTAGGTCGTCGTCCCCTTGGGGGCCACCACATCGAACTGCAAGACCGGGCGGGCTCGGGCCTCGTGCAGGGACTGGAGGCGGGTCACGCTCAGGCGCGGAAGCCTTGCGACGGGGGGACTGTCGTGGTCTGACGTTTCGGTAATCTCCATCTGAGCCATGCAACGCAGTCCTTTGGTCTTGCCGAACCCGTCACCGGGCAAGCGCACTTTGGCCAGATATTGGCTTCAGATGCCCTCGCTTGCGACTTCATGAAGATAGGCACCGTAGCTGCTCTTGCCGAGGCGGGCGGCGAGTTCGAGCAGGGCTTCGCGGGAGATGAAGCCATTGCGCCAGGCGATTTCCTCTGGCGCGCAAATGCGAACGCCCTGACGCTTCTCCAGCGCGCGCACGAAGGTTGCCGCATCGATCATGGCTTCTGGCGTGCCGGTATCGAGCCAGGCGAAGCCGCGCCCGAGTGTCTCCACGTGCAGTTGACCGCGCTCGAGGTAAGCACGATTGACGTCGGTGATTTCAAGTTCGCCACGAGCTGACGGCTTCAGATTGCAGGCGATATCGACCACTTGTGCATCGTAGAAATAAAGGCCGGTGACGGCGAATTTCGATTTCGGCTTCTGCGGCTTTTCCTCGATGGAGAGCACGCGACCGGTGGCGTCAAAATCAACGACGCCATAGCGCTCGGGATCCTGCACGCGGTAGGCAAAAACCGTGGCACCTGCCGGGCGTGCGGCAGCCCTTGCGCAAAGCTCCGGCAGGCCGTGGCCGTAGAAGATGTTATCGCCGAGAATGAGGGCGGATGGCTCATTGCCGATGAAATCAGCCCCCAGAATATAGGCTTGCGCCAGTCCTTCCGGACGCGGCTGGGCGATATAACTCAATTGCAGGCCCCATTGGCTGCCATCGCCCAGCAGATGACGAAACAGCGGCAGATCGTGGGGTGTCGTTATGATCAGAATCTCGCGTATCCCGGCCAGCATCAGAACGGACAATGGATAGTAGATCATCGGCTTGTCGTAGACCGGCAGCAATTGCTTTGATACTGCAAGCGTCATGGGATGCAGCCGGGTTCCGCTGCCGCCGGCGAGTATAATGCCCTTCATGACCAGTTTCCTTCCTTGAGCGCCTGCACCGCAGGTCCGATGCCATCCTGCCACGGCGGGAGGTCATATTGAAAGACGGTCCGGAATTTCGTGGTGTCGAGACAGGAATAGGCCGGGCGATGGGCGGGCGTGGGGTAATCCGCCGTGGTGATGTCGCGTACAGTCGCGACGGGGCCTGAAAGTTTCGCCGAAGAAGCGAAAATGGCGCGCGCGAAATCTGCCCAGTTTATCGGGCCAGCTGTCGCGGAGAGATGATAGATGCCGGGCAGTTTGTCCGGGTTGGCCCCGGAAACAAGCGTCTGCGCCACATGGCGGGTGGCAAGGGCCAGATCGAGCGCGCTGTTTGGTGTGCCGAATTGATCAGCCACGATTCCGAGTTCCGGTCGTGACGTGGCCAGTCGCAGCATCGTGCGCAGGAAATTGCTGCCCCACGGGGAATAGACCCAGCTTGTACGCAAGATCACGTGGTTGCCGCCCACGGCACGTATTTCGCGTTCGCCAGCCAGTTTGGAGAGACCATAGACATTGATCGGAGCGGGCGAGTCTTCCTCGCGCCAGGGAACGGTCTGGGCACCATCGAATACATAGTCCGTGGAGAAGTGGATCAGCGGCACGTTCATCGACAGCGCGATCATTGCGAGCTGGCGTGGGCCCTCGGCATTGATCGCGAAGGCGCGGTCTGATTCCCGTTCGGCCAGATCCACGGCGGTATAAGCTGCCGTGTTGATGATCACATCCGGTGCGTGGGAGGCAATCTGCCCAGAGTGGATCGGACCAGCGAGATCCATATCGTCGCTACCAAGCGCGGTGACATGGAAAGCATCACTCCCAATCGATTGCAGGGCGCGGGCGATCTGACCCTTGCGGCCGATGACGAGGACCTTCATCCGGCCACCGAACCCAACAGGCCAATGCGCTCGCCTTTATAGACCTTGTCGCGCAGAGGTCGCCACCAGGCTTCATTATCGAGGAACCAGCGCACGGTCTTGCGGATGCCGGTGTCAAAGGTTTCCTCGGCGCGCCAGCCCAGTTCGGTCTCAAGCTTCGTGGCGTCAATGGCGTAGCGGTGGTCATGGCCGGGCCGATCCGTCACGAAGCGGATGAGGTCTGCATGCGGGTGCCCGGACGGAGCCCAGTCATCGAGCAACGCGCAAATCTCGCGCACGATATCGATATTGCGGCGTTCGTTGCGGCCGCCGACGTTATAGGTTTCTCCCGGAAGGCCACGGGTCAGGATCAGGTAAAGGGCGCGGGCGTGATCCTCGACATAGAGCCAGTCACGCACGTTGGTTCCGTCGCCATAAACCGGCAGTTCACGCCCGTGCAATGCGTTCAGGATGGTCAGCGGAATGAGTTTTTCCGGGAAGTGATAGGGCCCGTAGTTGTTCGAGCAATTGGAGACAACGACCGGCAGGCCATAGGTTCGCTGCCACGCCTTGGCCAGATGGTCCGAGGCTGCCTTGGAGGCAGAATAGGGTGAGGAAGGGTCGTAGCGCGTGGACTCAGAGAACAGTCCATCGGCACCCAGAGTGCCGTAGACCTCATCCGTCGAAACGTGGAGGAAGCGAAAGACGTCACGCTCGCCCGGCGGCAATTGCTGCCAGTAGGCGCGGGCCGCATCGAGCAGGATGTAGCTGCCGACGATGTTGGTCTGGATAAAGTCCGAAGCACCGGTGATTGAGCGATCGACGTGGCTCTCCGCCGCCAGGTGCATGACCCCGTCCGGGCGGAATTCGGCAAAGGCGGCCTGCATGGCGGAGGCGTCGGCTATGTCGGCACGCAGGAAGCGGAACTCAGCGTGTCCAGCGACCGGCGCAAGCGAGGCGAGATTGCCGGCATAGGTCAGTTTGTCCAGCACCAGCACCGAGTGGCCTTCGCTGATCAGATAACGCGCCACCGCCGAGCCGATGAAGCCGGCACCGCCCGTCAACAGGATACGCATCAGAGGATCTCCGGTTCGGGCTGGACCATCGGTATCCCGTCATAGTCGAAGGGTGATGCAAAATCACGCAAAAGCGGCAGGCCACGATCCTTGTCGGACAGGATGGGGGAGAGACCTGCGGGTAATCGCCAGTTGATTCCGAGTGCCGGATCGTTCCACGCGATGCCGAAATCGCAAGCGGGAGCATAAGGGGCTGAAACCCGGTAAAGAATTTCGGTTTCCGGTTCGAGCGTTACAAAACCATGGGCGAACCCGATCGGAATATAGAACTGAAGCCCGTTATCGGCGCTGAGTTCGGCACCAATCCAGCGGCCAAATGTTGGAGAACCTGACCGGACATCCACCACGACATCATAGAGAGCACCGCGAACGCAACGGACCAGTTTGGCCTGAGCCATCGGCGGGGTCTGGAAGTGGAGACCGCGAACGGTTCCGGCTGCGTGCGACCGCGATTGATTTTCCTGAACGAAGTGAACATCGATGCCAGCAGCCGCAAGCTTGGCATCACTGGAGATTTCGCTGAACCAGCCGCGGACGTCGACGAAGCGGCGGGGTTGAAACAATCGCGCTCCAGACATCATCAACATCCCCGAGGCATTTGTAACGACCGCGCATCATGATCCCAATCAGGTCCAGGGCCGGACTTGAAAGACAAGGCGTTCGCCGGTTCCTGACCTGTGTCAGTGCTTAACCCGCCGGGCCGACATTTAGCGACAAGACCATTGCGTGTAAAGCCAATTGGCCGATGTACCGGTGTGGCTCGCGAAGACCAAACAGCGGGCTTTCGACGGAGCCGTGGTCAGTCCTAGTTTGAGGGCATGTCAGTCATTTATGTAATCGTAATTGCATTTTTGACGGGTGCGCGCCGAGTGCGCTTGCGGCGGACCTGACGTCAGCAATTGCCGGAACAGCGGGCGGTATTTCGGCGAATAGATCGACTTCAGCATGTAGGAGACAAACTTCAGCAAGAAGAATGCGAGGTAATAGGGATAGCTATGATTTTTACGCATCACATACAGCAGTGACAGATCGGATTCCTGCTTGGTTGTCACAGCCTTGTCGAGACTGGCCTGGCCGATGTGACGGAAGCCGACCCCGGGATAGAATACGGCGGAGTAGCCAAGTTTGCGCATCCGCAGGCAGACATCCATCTCCTCATAAAACAGGAAGATATTCGGATCGAATCCGCCGACTTCCGCCAGGACGCTCAGCCGGAACAGCATGAAGCTGCCGAAGGGGAAGTCGATGTCACGGGGCTGATCAGGCGCGACGTCCGCTGTGGTCGATTTGGCGGTCAATCGGGCGGCCAAACGCGGTCCGAACAAGCGGGCCGTGAGCGTATCGAATGTGCCAAATGAGCGATGCGGCGATCCATCGACATTGCGGTGTTGCGGCGTGATGACACCAACATTGGGATGGGCGCGCAGATAATCAATCAGCGGCAAAAAGCAGTCTTCATCAAATTGGGTGTCGCTATTGACGAAAGCGACGAATTCGCCGGCAGAGTAATTCAGGGCGAGCATGCAGCCGAGCCCAAATCCTGCATTCAGGCTATTGCGGACGAGTTTGACCTTGGGATTGCCGATCTCGGAGAGATTTTCCGACAAAAATTGGAAGTTGTTTATCTCGGATCGATTGTCCAGAACGACGATTTCGTACCTTCCGTCCAGCTGCGATTGCGCCAATACATTGGTAAGTGACGCAACACAGGCACCAGTGATTTCCGGCGTGTTGAAATGCACGATGATGATCGAGAGCGTCGGACGATCAACTGCCGAATTTGAACGGATGGACACGAGCGAAAAACACCCTGGTTGCATGTTAATGGCGGGATTGAATGCGTTAGCCGCCATGCTTGCCATGAACCGGCGAGACGCACGGCAGGCGCAGCAATGTGCAGCGCCTTAGTATCGCACTCACCGACGTTGAGCCAGCGACATCTGCGGGGCTAATAACCAAAGCTGACGCAGGGCAGGGCCTTGCCCGAGCAATCTTCAGGCTCTGAGATGGACGAGTTGCGTTTCAGGCTGTATTGAGGCTGCCGACAAGGTATCTGGTTCTGACCGGTTGCTCGCGGCCTAGACGCCGAGCAAGGCCGGGTTGACTGGATATGCATGCTTCCACGGTGGTGAAATCTGGGGCCAGATGGTCTCCAGCCTTTGCGTCGGCGAGGCCTGGAGATGTGATTTTGACAGACAGTGATAAGATCGTGACAACACCTTATTTGCGTTGGGGAAAATACGCGCCGCTGGTGCGATTGTTCAATTCGAATGCGCGTCTTTACAGTAAGCGTTATCTGATCGCATTTCTGATGATGGGGTTGACTGCTGTCACCACATCCGCAAGTGCTTACATCATCAAGAACATCATCAATGGCGTTTTCATCAACAAAGAGATCAATACTGTTTTCCTGATTTCATTTGCGATTATAATTATTTATCTTGTTAAGGGCTTATCGACTTATTTTGCGTCGATTATTCTGACGTCCATCGGCAACAGCATCATCGCATCGATGCAGCGGGCCATGTATGCGAATTTGTTGCGGCAGGATGTGGCCTATTTCGAGCGTTATTCGGCAGGGGATCTGGTTGCCCGCATCTCTCAAAATGCCCAATCGGCCCGGCAGGCGCTTGATTTAACCGTGATCGCGTTCGGACGTGATGCAACGACGGTGGTTGCGCTTGTGGCCATCATGGTCCTGCAAAATCCGCTATTGTCCTTGACGGCGCTCGTCATTCTGCCGTTGGCAGTGTTCGCGATTGCGCGACTCGTGAAGCAGGTGCGGTCGGCAGCACAGCGCGAGGTCGCCTCCATCGGCCGGATCATCACACTCATTCAGGAAACGGTCCGCGGCATCCGCGTCGTCAAAGCCTTCGGGCTGGAACACCGGCTCACCGGGGCGACGGGTCAGGTGATCGGGGATGTGGAAGCGCAAGCCAACCGTATGAGTCGGCTGGCGGCGATGACAAGTCCGCTGATGGAGCTTCTCGGCGGGCTGGCCATTGCGGGCGTGGTCCTGTTCGGCGGACTGAGCGTTATCCGCTACAACGGCGATCCGGGCGCGTTCTTTTCGTTCATCACTGCCCTTCTGCTCGCCTATGAACCGGCCAAGCGGCTGGCACGACTACATGTCGATCTCGAAGCGGTCATCGTCGGCGTACGGATGATGTATGAGATTCTCGATCATCGTCCGGAACTGACGGATCGGACCGATGCCATCGACGTGACGTTTGATGCCTGTTCAGTGCGGTTCGAGGGCGTGAGCTTTGCCTATGGCGACCGTCCTGTGCTTGACGACATCACGATTGAGGCACCGGCCGGACAGGTGATCGCGCTGGTCGGGCCATCGGGGGCGGGCAAGAGCACGCTGTTTGCGCTGCTGGAGCGCTTCTATGATCCATCCTCGGGCAGCATCCAGATCAATGGCACGGATATCCGGGATCTGAAGCTGGACTGTCTGCGTCGGCATATCGCATTTGTGACGCAGGATACGTTCCTGTTCGATGGAACCATCGCCGCAAATATCGCCGATGGACGCCCCGATGCCACGCGTGAGGAAATCATCGCCGCTGCCAGAGCCGCCAATGCCTATGACTTCATCATGGCCAATCCCGACGGATTTGACGCGCGCGTCGGCGATAGCGGCCAGATGTTCTCAGGCGGCCAGCGGCAACGACTGGCGATTGCGCGGGCGCTTCTGCGCGATGCGCCCATCCTGTTGCTGGACGAGGCGACATCCGCGCTGGATTCACGGGCAGAGGCAGAGGTTCAGTCCGCCATGAACCGGCTGATGGAAGGACGCACGACGCTCGTGATCGCCCATCGGCTCGCGACGGTTCGCGATGCCAATGTGATCTATGTGCTGGATGATGGGAAAATCGTGCAGTTCGGCACCCACGAGATGCTGCTCGCCAGCGGCGGGCTCTATGCCGAGCTCTGCGCCCGCCAGTTTCAGGCTGCCGCAACCCTGGCACCCGTAATTATATGACGGGCAAACGCGTCCATCAGCGATGTGACGATTTCAGATGTCAAGCCGCGCGGAAACGATCATCCGTGCAGATCATCCCGGCGGATGACAGCCAAACGTGGTCCATGCTAGAGCAATCGGCTTGATCCAGTGCCCGGAACATGAACGGACCAGAATGACGGACCAGTCCTTGCCTCCAGATCAGCCAGCAACCCGCAAGGTCTTCATCAAGACCTATGGCTGCCAGATGAATGTCTATGATACCGAGCGCATGACGGATGTGCTGTCGGGTCAAGGCTTTGTCGCGACCGAGACTGCGGATGACGCCGATCTGGTGATCCTGAATACCTGCCATATCCGCGAGAAGGCGGCAGAAAAGGTCTATTCCGATATCGGGCGGATGCGCGAGATCAAGGAGACGCGCGCGAGTTCAGGTCAGTCGACCATGATTGCCGTCGCCGGTTGCGTCGCGCAGGCCGAGGGCGCCGAGATCACGCGGCGTGCACCGACCGTCGACATGGTCTTCGGGCCGCAGAGCTATCACCGGCTGCCCGAACTGATCAGACAGGCGGAGGCTCGCGCCGCAGGGTTCGGGGCCCGCCCGATCGCGACCGACTTTGAAGCCGATGAAAAGTTTGAGGAATTGCCTGCTGCGTCAGGGGCAGCAACGCGGGCGCGCGGCGTCACGGCGTTTTTGACCGTTCAGGAAGGATGCGACAAGTTTTGTACCTTCTGCGTCGTCCCCTACACGCGCGGGGCCGAGATCTCGCGGTCGGTCACCCAAGTGCTGGCGGAAGCGCGCAGGCTGGCGGATGCCGGGGTGCGGGAAGTCACGCTGCTCGGCCAGAATGTCAATGCCTATCATGGACTTGCGCCGGATGGGGCGAACTGGTCGCTGGCCCGGTTACTCTATGCCCTGGCTGACATTCCCGGTCTCGACCGCTTGCGCTACACGACCAGCCATCCCCGTGACATGGGCGACGACCTGATCGCGGCCCACGCCGATCTTCCGCAACTGATGCCCTATCTGCATCTGCCGGTGCAGTCGGGGTCCGACCGCATTCTGGCGGCTATGAACCGTCGGCATACCCGCGCGGACTATCTGCGACTGATCGAGCGGATCAAGACAGCGCGACCGGATATCGCGATGTCGGGAGATTTCATCGTCGGCTTTCCAGGTGAGACCGATGAAGACTTCGAGGCGACGATGTCGATTGTCCGCGAAGTCAGCTATGCCGCCTGTTTCTCGTTCAAATATTCGCCGCGCGCTGGCACTCCGGCTGCGACACTGGCAACCCAGGTTGACGAGGGCCTGAAAACCGAACGTCTGCTACGGCTCCAGGCGCTGATCAACGACGAGACTTACGCGTTTAATCGCAGTGTCGTCGGTCGGACCATGGACGTCCTTGTCGAAAAGCGGGGCAAACGCGCTGGTCAATTGGTCGGTCGTTCGCCCTGGCTGCAGCCTGTGCATTTCGATGGACCTGAGACGCTCATCGGCCAGATCTGTTGCGTGAATGTCGATCGGACAGAGAGTTTCAGTCTTTTTGGCAAAGCACTCTCGACGGATCGCCCGGAAGCAGGGATGATAGGGTCGTCGACTGGGAGAGCGATTCGAATCACTGGCGAAACTGCGCGGTAGCCAGACCCCGAAGGGCCTGCGATACCTGCTTCAAGGAGGATCTGCGTGAGCGAGACGGGCCGTCCGAAGTCTCCGATCCCACATGCGGCAAGGCCGCTTCCCGCCTTCATCACAGGCAAACCTGTGGGGCCATCGCTGGTGGCCCATGCGTCGGACCTGACGCATCTGGTGCTGGCCTTCGACGATAATCGAATGGTTGGCGACCTCTACGGCGAATTCGATCAAAATCTGGCGGAAATTGAACGTGGACTTGGCGTCACGCTGGTCGCGCGCGGTAATCAGGTCACCATCAAGGGCGTGCATGAGGCCTGTGAACAAGCGCGCGACGTGCTCGAAGGGCTCTATGATCGCCTGACGGCCGGTGAACGGGTGCAGGCTGGCGATGTCGACGGCGCGATCCGCATGGCACGGTCGCGGGGTACGCAATTGCCCCTGCCGACGCTGGAGCCGAAGGCTCGCATAGCCGCAGCGCAGATTTCGACACGACGCAAGACGGTCGTTGCCCGAACCCCGGGTCAGGACGCCTATATCCGCGCCATGGACCGCGCCGACCTGATTTTCGGCGTTGGACCAGCCGGAACCGGCAAGACCTATCTCGCAGTTGCCTATGCGGCGGCGCTGATCGAACGCGGTGAGGCGACCCGGCTGATCCTGTCGCGTCCGGCAGTGGAAGCGGGTGAACGTCTCGGCTTCCTGCCCGGCGACATGAAGGAAAAGGTCGATCCGTACCTGCGCCCGCTGTACGACGCACTTTATGACATGATGCCTGCGGAAAAGGTCGAGCGTGGCCTGCAATCCGGCATGATCGAAGTGGCCCCGCTCGCGTTCATGCGTGGCCGAACCCTCGCCAATGCCGTGGTGCTTCTGGACGAAGCGCAGAACTGCACGACGATGCAGATGAAAATGTTCCTGACCCGACTGGGTGAAAACTCCAAGATGATCGTCACGGGCGATCCGACCCAGGTCGATCTGGGTCCCGGCCAGCGCTCGGGCCTCGTCGATGCGCTCGACGTTTGTAAAGACATCCCGGGTGTCATCAGCGTCCATTTCAACGAGACTGACGTTGTCCGTCATGAACTCGTCGGCCGCATCGTCAAGGCCTACGATGATCAGTCGCGGGACCGGCTGGCGAATGAACGCGCGACCCATGACGCCCGCACGGCACGCTTTGCCCGTGAAGGAGGCACTGCGTGATAGAGACGCCTGACGCGGGGCCGATTGCCATCCAGATGACAATCGAAGCCGGTGACTGGGGCGATGAAACGGGGCTTGCCGACGCTGTGGATCGGATTATCGCAGCCGCGATCGAGGTCGGTCGGTTTGATTTGCCGCCTTCGGCAGAAGTATCGCTGGTCCTGACCGACGACGCTCATATCCGCGACCTGAACCGGACCTGGCGCGGAAAAGACAAGGCAACCAATGTCTTGTCCTTTCCCGCAAGCGATGGCGATGAGCCTGATCCGTCAAACGATGACCCGGATCAGCCGATCCTTCTGGGTGATATCGTGATTGCGCGGGAAACGCTCGTTCGTGAGGCCCACGATGAAGGCAAGTCCGTCGCTGATCATTTCAGTCACCTCGTCGTGCATGGGTTCATGCATCTCATGGGATACGACCATGAGGATGACGCGGAGGCCGACGAGATGGAGGGCATCGAGACGGACATCCTCGCCAGTCTCGGAATTGCCGACCCTTATGCAGATTGAACTTGAACGCCAGTATCACACCCTCGCCGATTGAGTGCTTGAGACACAGGCGGATAACTGGCACAATCAGGGCACACTTGAAAAAGGAATGACATGTATTCGGTTCATCCTGCCAGACGGGATTGGCAATCAGATGATGGACGGAATCGAGACGAAGGTGAAATGAGCGACACGCAAGCTTCCAGTACCGTGTCCGGGGGTGAGACTGTCTCAGCCCCGGACGGATCTGATCGATCAGGCGAAAGTTGGTTCGACCGATTGCTGTTGGCGGTCGGGCTCAAGCAGTCCGCCGCCGACATTCGCGAAAATCTGGAAACCGTTCTTGAAACGGAAGATGACGCTGATGCGGTGTTTTCACCGCTCGAACGCGTGATGATCCGCAAGATCCTGCACCTGAAAGAGACCAGTGTCGAAGACGTGATGCTGACCCGCTCGGCGATTGATGCGGTTCCCGCCGATATCGATCTGGCGCATCTGATGATCATGTTCTCGCGCACGGGCCGCAGCCGCATGCCGGTCTATCGCGAAACACTCGATGATGCCTTCGGCATGATCCATATCCGCGATCTCATGAACTGGATCGCGCGCGCTGCCGCCGGTCCGGCCATCGACAGCGAAACGGCGCCGGATCCGCTGCAACCCGTCACGCTGGCCGGTGTCGACCTCACGATCAGGCTGTCTGACACGGATCTGGTGCGCAATGTGCTTTTTGTCCCCGCCTCGATGCCAGCGACCGATCTTCTGGCGCGCATGCAGACCAATCGCATCCAGATTGCGCTCGTGATCGATGAATATGGTGGCGTCGACGGGCTCGTCAGCCTGGAGGATATCGTCGAGACCGTTGTCGGCGATATCGAGGATGAACATGATACCGGTGAGGACGAGGGCACGATCCAGGCCGACGGCAAGGATATCTGGATCGCCGATGGGTCTGTTGTGCTCGAAGATGTCACCCAATTGACGGGTATCGATTTCGGGCCGGCGGGGCTTGAAGAAGAGGTTGATACGCTCGGCGGGCTCGCCTTTGCGCTGTTTGGCCGCGTTCCACGTCCGGGAGAAGAATTGTCGACCGATCTGCTGCCGGATCTCGTCTTCGAAGTGGTGGATGCGGACAGTCGACGGATCAGGCGATTGCGTCTGCGTCGACACGATCCGGACAGCACGCCGGTTTCGGAGACGCCCGCTTCGCACGAGTGAACGGACCGCTTTTTCCTGCCGTTCGGAATCTGGGTGGCTGGGCGCGAAACCATTGGGTTGTCAAACGTATTTCCTCCGCCTTCGTAGATCACTTGGCGGCGCATGAAAGGTTGATCGCGTGTTTCAAGGGATCGCGGGTGTGATTGCCCTGCAGTGGGGATGGCGGCGGTATGCCATCGCATTGTTTGCCGGAGGGATCGCGGCGTTTTCGCAGGCACCTTACCACGCTTTTCCGGTCCTCTGGCTATCGATGCCGGTGCTCGTCTGGCTGATCGACGGCGGTGTCGACGGGGGCGCGAGATCGCGGACGAGCAGTCTGCTGGCAGCCTTCCGGATCGGATGGGTCTTCGGCTTCGGGTATTTCCTGAGCGGGCTGTGGTGGATCGGCGAGGCGTTCCTGGCTGACGCTGAACACTACGCCTGGGCCATGCCATTCGCGGTCGTTCTCTTGCCCGGTTTTCTGGCCGTCTTCAGCGGTTTTGCAACGCTTGCCGCGCGGGCATTCTGGCCCAGGGGTCCCTCAAGGGTCGCTGTTTTGGCTGTCTGCTGGACCATCGCCGAATATGGTCGCGGACATTTCCTGACGGGCTTTCCCTGGAATGATCTTGGTTACGCGCTCGCTGCCAATACAACCCTGATGCAGGTCGCTTCGCTCGTCGGCATACCGGGATTGACCCTGCCAGCTGTCCTGATTTTTGCCGCACCCGGCGCGCTTGACGGTGGCAGGGGTGGCCGCAGGTTCGTGATCGCTGCCGCATTGCTGTATGCCGGGATTATCGGGTTTGGCATCGTTCGTCTTCAGTCAGCAACAACCGATCATGTTGCCGATGTCAGATTGCGCGTCATTCAGCCTGCGGTCACCGACTGGCAGAAGTGGCAACCTGAATCCGCAGCAAAGCTGATGGCAACATATGCCGATCTTTCAGTGAATAATTCCAGTGGCTTGCGGACGGGATTAAGCGGCATAACGGTCCTGGTCTGGCCGGAGTCGCCATTCTCATTCCTGCTGGCACGCACGCAATGGGCTCTCGCATCGATTGCCGACCTGCTAAAAACAGGCCCAACGGTTCTGGTCACCGGGGCTGTGCGCGCGGAACCGCCCGATGGCAACGAAACAGGACCACGGTATTATAACTCAGTCTATGTCATCGGCAGTGATGGCGAGATCAATGCCGCCTATGACAAGACCCATCTGGTCCCCTTCGGCGAATATATTCCGTTCAAACCCCTGTTTGATCTGATCGGACTGACACAGCTGACGCAGATCAAGTCGGGTTTCTCGACGGGTCCGGGGCCGCGCACCCTGGATATTCCGGGTGCACCGCCTGCCGGGATGTCGATTTGCTACGAGGCCGTCTTCCCCGGGAAAATCGTGGATCCTGCCAACCGGCCAAAGTGGATCGTCAATGTGACCGACGATTCCTGGTTTGGCCTGTCGCCGGGCCCCTACCAGCATCTCGAGCAGGCGCGCCTGAGGGCTGTCGAAGAAGGTCTGCCGCTGGTCCGCTCGGCAAATGCCGGTATTTCTGCTGTTATCGATGCCTACGGACGCCCTTTTGCCCCTTTGCCACTTGGAAAGGCCGGCACATTTGATTCGGACCTGCCGGTCAGTCTCGAACCAACACTCTACGTAGTAATCCGCGATAACGGTGTAATCGCCGAACTCATCATCATCGCTTTGTACATATTGTGGGCAAACCGCCGTCGCAAACGTTCGACATGTTGACTTGTCACATATCTCAAGATCATGTTACAACCAGACGGGCTAGTAACGAGAGTTATCTGAATTAGGGATGCAACCCGCACCGTTATCATCAGATACTTTCGCAAAAAAACCAAAAATAGCCCGTGTCTGCGACGATGCTTTGCTGATCACGTTAAGCACGTTGCAGAAGTTCCAATCAATAACACAGGTGCCAAAATGGCTAGTAAAAAATCCCCGAATCCAATCGATATTCATGTGGGCAGTCGCGTGCGTCTGCGCCGTATGATGCTGGGCATGAGCCAGGAAAAGCTGGGCGAACACCTTGGCATTACATTCCAGCAGATCCAGAAATATGAAAAAGGGACGAACCGTATCGGCGCAAGCCGGTTGCAGGCGATCGCCCGTGTTCTGAGCGTTCCGCCAGCCTTCTTCTTCGAAGATGCGCCGGGTGTCATGCCGGTTGCAGGCAATCAAGGCTTCGACGAGCCGCAATCTGCGTCCTATGTCGTTGACTTCCTGTCGAGCTCGGAAGGCCTGTCTCTGAACAAGTCCTTTGTTCGGATCAAGGATTCCAAGACCCGCAAGAAGATCGTCGATCTCGTGCGCGCCATTGCAGGCGACGACGACTGAGCAGCGCTCGGGGATCTCGGCGAGATCCGGAGACGTGACTGAATACGGATTTGGCCCGCGAGCTTTGCTCGCGGCCTGCCCGTAGATGAAGTCTGGATTTGAACGGTTCAGTCCGGTCGCGGGATTGCTGCGGGCGGATTTCGTTCGTGGACAAGCTTCAAAGTTTGTGAATTCGCTACCGATGCGACCCACCCGGCGAAGAGGCCGCCTTTCGCGGATTTGCCGAAAGGCTTGACCTTCGCGCAATACCGCTGATAGACGGTACAGCTCATATCGACCCTGCCGGTATCGAATTTCCCTGTCAAATCGGTTGTGTGAGGCTTCAGTGATCCGTTCGAACTATCTGTTTACCAGCGAATCCGTTTCCGAAGGCCATCCTGATAAAGTTTGCGACCGGATTTCAGACGAAATCGTTGATGCGTTTTTCAGGCTCGGTCCGGAACATGGCTGGAATCCCTGGGACATCCGCTGCGCCGCCGAAACGTTGGCGACAACCAATCGCGTCGTGATCGCAGGTGAGACGCGCGGCCCCAAGCAGATCACCCGGGACCTGATCGCGCATCTGGCGCGCCTTGCCATCCGTGACATCGGCTACGAGCAGGAAGGCTTCCATTGGGAGACCGCCCAGATCGACGTGCTGCTGCATGCCCAGTCCGCTGACATTGCCGTTGGCGTTGACGCGGCTGGCAACAAGGATGAAGGCGCGGGCGACCAGGGCATCATGTTCGGCTATGCCTGCCGCGAAACACCGGAACTGATGCCGGCGCCGATCTATTATGCGCACAAGATCCTGCGCGATCTGGCAACGGCCCGCAAGTCAGGCGACAAGCGGCTCGAACCCGATGCCAAGAGCCAGGTGACGGTTGCCTATGAAAACGGCAAGCCGGTCCGAGCAACGCAGATCGTGGTTTCGACCCAGCACGCACCGGGATTGTCTTCGGCGGCGGTTGCTGAAATCGTCAAGCCCCATGCGATTGCGGCGCTGCCCGCAGGCTGGGTCGACGACAAGACGATCTGGCACATCAATCCGACCGGCAAGTTCGAGATCGGCGGTCCGGATGGCGACAGCGGCCTGACGGGGCGCAAGATCATCGTGGACACCTACGGCGGTGCGGCTCCGCACGGCGGTGGCGCGTTCTCCGGCAAGGATCCGACCAAGGTCGATCGTTCTGCCGCCTATGCCGCCCGCTATCTGGCCAAGAACGTGGTCGCCGCCGGTCTCGCCGACCGCGCCACGATCCAACTGGCCTATGCGATTGGCGTGTCCGAACCGCTGGCGATCTATGTGGATCTGCACGGCACCGGACAGGTCGATGAGGCCCGGCTCGAGACGGCCTTGCGCGATGTGATGCGGCTGACGCCACGCGGTATTCGCACACATCTCGATCTCAACAAGCCGATCTATGCACGCACTGCTGCCTATGGCCACTTCGGCCGCGCCGCTGATGCAGACGGCGGTTTCTCCTGGGAAAAGACCGATCTGGTCGATGCTCTCAAGGCCAGCCTCGGCGTGTGAGGCTGGCTGCGCGGCGATTGGCGTGGACATCAGAATGACCGATGACATCGACCAGTCGACCGCGCGCATGGCGGCCTTCTACGGACGGCGCAAGGGCAAGCCATTGCGCAAGGGCCAGGCCAACGTCATGGAGACGTTGCTTCCCAAGCTGGCCCTAGATCTGGAGACACCTGCGCCCGAGCGGATCGAGGATCTGTTCGAAGATCCTGTCCGCGACGTCTGGATGGAATCGGGCTTTGGCGGAGGCGAACATCTGATCGCGCTCGCCGAGGCCAACCCGGATATCGGCTTCATCGCTGCCGAACCGTTTCTGAATGGCATGGCCAAGGCGCTGCAGGTACTGGACGGACGGCCAGACCTGTGTCGTCGCATCCGGCTGCATCATGCCGATGCCGTTCCCCTGCTCGATTGGCTGCCGGACGCATCGCTCGGACGATTTTATCTGCTCTATCCCGATCCCTGGCGCAAGGCGCGGCACTGGAAGCGGCGGTTTGTCGGACCCGACAATATGACGCGCATAGCGCGTGTCCTGCGATCAGGCGGGCAATTCCGCTTTGCCAGCGACTGGGCGCATTATGTCGACTGGACCCTGCAGCGGGTCGCACCGGACCCCCGGTTTTGCTGGACGGCACAATCCGCCGATCACTGGCGGCGTCCTTGGGCGGGTTGGCCGGGAACCCGCTATGAGGCCAAGGCCTTGCGCGAGGGCCGAGTGCCAGCCTATCTGGATTTTTCGCGGGTCTGAGTGGTCCTGAACTCACTCTTCCACGAGTACGAGTTCGAATGTCATCAGCACGGGATTGTCACCACGTGTCAGCGTGCCTTCAGCCGTGGCCCCGGTGTAATCAACGAGCGCTGCCGAAATTCGGGCGCATAGTTCGCCCGAGGCATCCCGTACGAACCGACCGTCGCGGATATAGACTTCTGTGGCAAAGTTCTGTGTGGGCGGGCGATCATCAAACCGGGCCTCGATGGTCGAGCCAACCCCGCCGCGAATGCGGGCGCGGCGAATGCCATGCGCGCGGCAGAAATCCTCAAGCCCGGTCAAAAGATCGATATTTGGCCGCATCCGGATCGCGAAGCAGCGGCGGTCCGTTGTCACGGCTGTTGCCGTCGCTGCAAACGGCTCAAACAGCTTGAAATTGGTTTCGCGACAGGGACTGCCGTCGAAAATGGCACCGTCCAGGCCGAAGGCAGATACGGGAGTGGGCTCGGCGACAACAGTTTCCGGGGTCGGCAGGATATGGCCGCCCATCAGCATGCCATCGGCTTCACGCCACAGCGCATGGCAATGGAAGAATGGTGCTCCGTCGCGCGTGCCGAAGGTCATGGCGCCATCGATCAGCGTGGTTGGTCCTGCCGGACGGAAGGTCTCGCTGTAATAGGCGACAAACTCGGGGGAGTGGGGGAGTGACGGGATCACATAGGCAAATGGTTCAAGGACCGTCGGACCTAGCTCCAGTGCGCCGGAGACGAAGCCTTCAGCCGTAAATCCACGCCGGACGGATTCCAGCAGCGGGATGCCGGGGGTCAGGGTGAAGTCGAACGAGCGACCGCGAGCCTCGATCCACTTGATGCGCTCCGGTTCGGGCATGCCCGGCTGCCGCTTGGCGCGGGGGGTCATGCGTCCGCCTTCGCAGACGTGAGCTTCGGCAGCAATCCGCGCGCGGCGAGTTCATCCTTGACGAGACGCTTGGGTACCTTGCCATAGCCCGACTTCGGCAAGGCGTCCCAGAAGAAGAAGCGCTTCGGCATCTTGTATTTGGCGATCTTACCGTTGAGGAAGTCGATCAAGTCCGCTTCCGTCACGTGCATGCCGGGTCGGGCAACGCAGACGGCGTAGCCAACCTCGCCCCAGAGCGCATCGGGCACCCCGACGATGGCGACTTCGGCGACGCTGCCCTGCGTGAGGATCTTCTCCTCGATCTCGCGGGGATAGACGTTGGAACCGCCCGAGATGAACATGTCGGAGGCTCGCCCGGTGATATAGACGAAGCCCTCCCGGTCCATATGGCCGAGGTCACCCGTGCGGAACCAGCCATTGCGGAACGCCTTGGCATTGGCTTCCGGGTTATCGTAGTAGCCCGCGAAGACGGCCGGGCCGATCACGCAAATCTCGCCTGTTTCAAAGGGTTGCAGCTCGCGCCCGTCGTCGTCCTGAATGGACACCTGCATGCCGGTGCGCTCGAAGCCGCAGGTGCCAAGCTTGACATCCGGACCGTCCTCCTCGTCGTGCAGCGCCGCTGGCAGGACGGTGATATTGCCAGTAACTTCGCCGAGCCCGAAATATTGCACGATGACCTTGCCGAGCTTCTTCAACGCGGCCTTCTGATCCTCGCGGTACATGGGTGCGCCAGCGTAGATGATATAGCGCAGGCTCGAATGATCATGCAAATCCACTGCCGGATGCTCGACCAGCATCTTCAGGATCGTGGGAACCGTGAACATGTTGGTGACGCGATAGCGGGCGATCAGCCGGAAGGCCTCGTCGATGTCAAAGCGTTCGGTCGGCAGCAGGATGGTCGCAACACCACGGGCAGTCTGTACGAGCTGGTGGACACCGGCCCCATGGCTCAAGGGCGCGACGACAAGGGAAACGTCGTCCTCGGTCGTTCCCGGCATCAGGTCGCAGAGATGATTGGTGACGACAAAGGCCATCTGGCCATGGGTCAGCACTGACGCCTTCGAGCGACCCGTGGTGCCGGAGGTGAAGAAAAACCAGCAGGGATCGTCATGCTCGACGGCGGCATCGGCAAGTGTAGCACCGGCATTGTCCGAAATAATGCGCCTCGCGGATATGTTTCCGAGATCACCATCACCCAGACGCATGATGAACTGCAGTCCCCTGTCACGCATCGCGGCTTTGACGGCCTCGGCGTGTTCGGGAAAATCACCATGGCACAGGAAGGCCTTGGCATGGGCGGCGTCGGCGAGATCGGCGACTTCCGCAGGCATCAGGCGGAAATTGGTCGGCACCCAGACGGCACCGAGCTTGAAGGTCGCGAACATCGAGAAAAACATCTCGTCGCAGTTCCTGGAATGGACGAGAACGCGGTCGCCCTTGCCGATGCCGAGCGATTTCAGGCCAACCGCGAAGGCGTCGACCGCCTCCGCGATCTCCTTCCAGGTCCAGCTGCGATCGCCCCAGATGAAGCCGGGGCGACCACCAAACCGGCGACGGTTCTGCGTCAGGAGATGGGCGAGGTTCATCACGCGCCGCGACGAACGCGCAACGCCGCCAAGCGGTTGCCCGTCCATACCTGAAGCTGACGTCATTTCGTGCGTTCCAGGATCGAGACGTAATTGGCGACCGCAGCACCGCCCATGTTAAAGACGCCAGCCAGCCGGGCACCATCGAGCTGCATCGCACCGGCCTCACCCATGACCTGCATCGCGGCCATGATGTGCATCGACACGCCGGTCGCGCCAATCGGATGGCCCTTCGACTTCAGCCCGCCCGACAGGTTGACCGGCAGGCGACCGCCACGGCTCGAAATGCCTTCGCGGGCGATCTTCCAGCCTTCGCCGGGAGCGGCAAGCCCCATCGCCTCATATTCGATCATCTCGGCGATGGTGAAACAGTCGTGGCTTTCGACGAGGTCGAGATCATCCATCGTGACGCCTGCTTCCGCGCGGGCCTTGTCCCAGGCGCGGCGGGCCCCTTCAAAGGCGATCGGGTCACGGCGTGATAGCGGCAGGAAGTCATTGGCATGCTGGCGGGCACGGAACGACACCGCGCGTGACAGCGTGGCTGCCGTTTCCGCATCGGCAATCACAATTGCAGCTGCGCCGTCGGAGACAAGCGAGCAGTCAGTGCGGCGCAGTGGCCCGGCCACGAGCGGGTTCTTGTCGGACACGGTGTTGCAGAACTGGAAGCCGAAATCCTTGCGCATGTGCGCAAGCGGATTTGCCAGACCATTCACGTGGTTCTTGGCGGCAATCATGGCGAGTTCCTCGGAATGATCGCCATAGCGCTGGAAGTAATTCTGGGCGATGCGGCCAAAGATACCGGCAAAGCCTGCGTCAACGCCCGCCTCTTCCTTGCGATAGCAGGCGCTCAGCAGGATATCACCGACTTCGGCAGTCGGCGTGGCGGTCATCTTTTCGGCACCGACGACGAGCGCGATGCGGCCACGACCGGCTTCAATGAAATCGAGGGCGCTGTAGAGCGCGGCAGATCCGGTGGCGCAGGCGTTTTCCAGATGCGTCGCAGGCGTATTGGCCAGTTCCGGGATGCTGAGCGCGAGGAGCGATGCCTCAAAGCCCTGCTTGTTGAAGCCATTGTTGAAGACACCGACCGTGATTGCATCGACATCGGCGGGACCAACACCGGCATGAGCGAGCGCATCGGCTGCGACGCGGCCCATCAGGCTCTCGACATCGGGATCTTCCAGCTTGCCGAACTGCGAATGCGCCCAGCCAACGATTGCTGCCTTTGACATTGATCTCTCCTCCAGGCTGCCAATTGGCAGCGCGTTCCCTCATCGACCCGGTTGCAGGTATCCGGCGACCGGAATTCTTATCCCAAGTTTGACGTTCGCCGCGTCATCACGCAACAGGCAATTCGGCGCAGGTCGAATGCCCGGAGTGCATGCGGCGCATCTGGCTAATGTCGTCGCACGTCAATCCCGTTCCGTGCATTGACAATATCAATGGACTGCGACAATCGTTCGGGAAATGACACTTTAGCCAAAATGGCTTAGGGGAGGAAATCCAGATGACGATCCTGTCTCGCCGCGCATTTGCGGCCGGTACTGCAGCGCTTGGTGTTTCAACATTCGCCATCGGACGCGCACGGGCGGCAGAATTCACCTATAAATTCGCGAATAATCTCCAGCTCAGTCATCCCCTGAACATCCGGGCGCTGGAAGCGGCAGACAAGATCAAGCAGGAAACCAACGGTCGTTTCGAGCTGCAGGTGTTTCCATCAAGCCAGCTGGGATCGGACACGGACACGCTCGGGCAGTTGCGCTCGGGGGCAGTTGATTTCTTCACGCTGTCCGGCCTGATCCTGTCGACCTTCATTCCCGTCGCTGCGATCAATGGCGTCGGCTTTGCCTTCAAGGATTCGGATACGGCCTTCGGAGCGATGGACGGCAAGCTTGGTGACTTCGTGAAGGGCGAAATCGCCAAGTCAAAGACGATCTTCGCCTTCGACAAGATCTGGGACAACGGGTTCCGCCAGACGACGTCGTCGACCAAGCCGATCTCGTCACCTGCCGATCTCGCCAACTTCAAGATCCGCGTCCCGCCCGCCGCACTGTGGACGTCGATGTTCAAGGCCTTTGGTTCGGCACCGACGACAATCAATTTCAACGAGGTCTATTCGGCGCTGCAGTCGAAGGTCGTCGATGGCCAGGAAAATCCGCTGGCGATCATTTCGACGTCCAAGCTCTATGAAGTGCAGAGCTATTGCTCGGAGACCAATCATATGTGGGATGGGTTCTGGTTCCTCGCCAACAAGGCCAACTGGGACCAGATTCCGGTGGATATCCAGGCCATCGTCTCCAAGCACATCAATGCTGCCGCGCTCAACGAGCGCGCCGATGTGGCCAAACTCAATGCGACCGTCAAGGCGGACCTGATTGCCAAGGGCCTGAAGTTCAATTCGGTCGATGCAGCTCTTTTCCGCGACAAGCTGAAGTCGGCGGGCTTCTATTCGGAATGGAAGGGCAAGTTCGGCGCCGACGCCTGGGGCGCGCTGGAGGCGGCTGTCGGCAGCCTCGGCTGAGCGTTGCATGTCGCCGTCACATGAACCCGGTGCGGATCTTCGAGCAATGAACCGGCCCGGCATGGCCGGGCTGATGCTGGCTGATCGCGTACTGGGCCAGATTGTCGCCATTCCGGCGGCTGTGCTCGTAGCGGCGGAAATTATCATCCTGTTTGCAGGCATTGTCGCCAGAGGCGTGTTCGGCCAGCCCTTGATCTGGTCGGATGAACTGGCGTCGATCCTGTTTCTCTGGCTCGCCATGCTCGGGGCCGTCGTCGCGATGCAGCGTGGCGATCACATGCGCATGACAGCGCTGGTCGCGCGGCTTCCCCTCGCCGGGCAACGCTTTTGTGATGCGCTGGCGGTCGCAGCGGGTCTGGTGTTTCTGGTCCTGATCCTGCCGCCAGCGACGCGCTGGGCGAGCGGCGAAATCGACATTACGACGCCAGCTCTGGAAATATCGAACGCGTGGCGGGCAGCAGCCTTTCCGGTTGGTGCCGCGCTGATGGCGGTGTTCTCGATCCTGCGACTGGCGACGCGCACGACGTGGTTTCATGCACTCTTGGCGCTGATAGTGGTTGTCGGGCTGGCAAGCGCTCTCTGGGTGATGGGGCCGACGCTGAAGGGGCTTGGCAACCTCAATCTGCTGATCTTTTTCGTCGGCATTGTCGCGGCCTGCGTCTTTTCCGGCGTGCCGATCGTGTTTTCCTTCGGGCTCGCCACATTCGGCTATCTGGCCCTTACAACACGGACCCCGGTGACGGTTCTCGTTGGGCGGATGGATGAGGGGATGAGCCACCTGATCCTTCTCGCCGTGCCGCTGTTTGTGTTTCTGGGTCTGCTGATCGAAATGACCGGCATGGCGCGGGCCATGGTGCGGTTTCTTGCCGCCCTGCTCGGCCATGTGCGCGGCGGATTATCCTATGTGCTGATCGGCGCGATGTATCTTGTATCAGGGATTTCCGGGGCCAAGGCAGCGGATATGGCGGCTGTGGCACCGGCCCTGTTTCCGGAAATGAAGGCGCGCGGTGCCAAACCCGGCGATCTCGCCGCCTTGCTGGCGGCAACCGGCGCGCAGACCGAAACGATCCCGCCATCCATCGTGCTGATCACCATTGGATCGGTCACAGGCGTGTCGATCTCGGCGCTGTTCACCGGTGGCTTGCTGCCCGGACTGGTGCTCGCCATCGGCCTGCTGTTTGTCGTCTCGCGACGCTATCGAACGGATGATCTGAGCGCCGTCAAGCGCGCGTCGTTGGGCGAAATCGCCCGGACATTCGTCGTCGCCTTGCCCGCACTTGCCTTGCCATTCGTGATCCGGCTGGCTGTCGTCAAGGGCGTTGCCACCGCGACCGAGGTCTCGACGATTGGCATCGTCTATTCCTTCGTGGTGGGTGGACTTGTCTACCGGACATTCGACTGGCGGCGACTGGGGCCGGTTCTTGTCGATACGGCCTCGCTGTCCGGGGCGATCCTGATCATCATTGGCGCTGCCTCGGGCATGGCCTGGGGGCTGACGCAATCCGGCTTTTCGCGCACCCTCGCCGAGGCGATGACACACTTGCCGGGTGGCGGGGCCGGCTTCATGGCCGTATCGATCGTCGCCTTCATCGTGCTTGGCAGCGTTCTGGAGGGTATCCCGGCGATCGTGCTGTTCGGGCCGCTGCTGTTCCCGATTGCACGAACGGTCGGACTGAACGAAGTGCATTATGCCATGGTGATCGTGCTCTCGATGGGGCTTGGCCTGTTTGCGCCGCCGTTTGGCGTCGGCTTCTATGCGGCCTGCGCCATTGGCAAGGTGGACCCGGCGGAGGCGATCCGGCCGATCTGGGCCTATCTGCTGGCGCTCGTCGGTGGCCTGATCGTCGTTGCAGCGGTGCCCTGGATTTCGACAGGCTTTCTCTAGTCCAGACTGAAGGCGAACCGTCATGAAGTTGCTTGATCGTACGGCGCTGGTGTTTGGTGCGGGCTCATCGGGTCCCGGCTGGGGAAACGGCAAGGCGACAGCCGTTGCCTATGCGCGCGTAGGGGCGCGGATCGCCGCCATCGACATATCACTCGAAGCCGCGGAAGAAACCGCCGGGATCATCGAATCCGAGGGCGGCAAGGCCATTGCCATCCGCTGTGACGTTACAGATCTCGACGCGGTCGAGGCAGCGGTGCGCCTGTCGTTAGATACATTGGGACGTATCGATATTCTTCATAACAACGTCGGCGTGGTCGAGCACGGCGGGCCCGTCGAGCTTGATGAGGCTGCATTCCAGCGCAATCTCGATGTGAACGTCGGGTCGATCTTTCGCACGGCAAAGGTAGTGCTACCGACGTTTCTGGCCCAAAAGAAAGGCGCGATCGTCAATATCTCGTCGCTCGCCAGCGTCCGCTGGACCGGATACCCGTATTTTGCCTATTACGCGTCGAAGGCGGCGGTCAACCAGGCGACGGTGGCGCTCGCGTTGCAATATGCCAGACACGGCATCCGGGCCAACGCGATCCTCCCCGGCCTCATCGATACACCCCTGATTTACAAGCAGATTTCATCCCAATATGGCTCGGTGGCGGAGATGGTCGCGGCGCGCGATGCGCTGGTGCCGATGGGCAAGATGGGCACAGCGTGGGATGTGGCGGCGGCGGCTGTCTTCCTTGCGTCCGATGACGCGAAATTCATCACCGGCGTTCTGTTACCGGTCGATGGTGGCGGAAGCTGCGTGGCGGGGGTTTGACCCTAGTTCAAAACACGGGAAGCGGCGGTTATGTAGAGATCACGGCTGCCGGAGGGCCTTCTCGCCTTTGAATCTGGATTTCTATCGATGATTGAACCAAGAACATAACAAATATGGATAGCATATTTATAAAATAAATAAATTGATTGGGCTAACCTCTTCAATTCAATTTATAATCTCCAAAAATTATTTGGTCAGAAAATAATCAAAAACGAAATTATATAAATCTGCAGCAAATCAAAATTATCAGAGAGTATTCATGAAAAAAAGACACGCAAATATTTGATATTTTTTACTATTCAGTGAAATATTATAAGGAAATCAGGACTCTTGAACGACGAAGAGGATGTCAAAAAGCCAGCATTATTGCCAATTTTTTCAAAACAGTAAAAAGAATCAAATAGAACGAACATAACGCCTCAGCAAGAGACGTGAATGGCATTTGAAACGGCATCATTGAATAAAATTAGGAGTTGTGGATAAAACAGTCGAGATCATAACTAGAGAAACAGCGGATTGAACGTCTCTGTTCTGGCTACTTCAGACATTTAATACAATCTCTCGATGTGAATGCGAAACTGTTGATTCACCGTAAATAATACAATACACTGAGACACAACTCGATTATCTATGCGTTTGAGGGTGTACCATCCATCGCGCAGCCTTGAGTGCAGGTTGATCCGTCACTGATCCAGAACGAGCGTGGGTCTTCAGTCCCACCGAGATCGACGAGCAGGTTTTGAATGTCCAAGTTCGATGACACCTTGAGCCTGATTGAAGAAATCGAACGGACGTCGACGCCGGACGCCGTCTGCCAGCAACTGTTGAATCTGAGTTCCCAATATGGACTGACCTGTCTTTTGGCGGGAACATTGCCCCGTCCACGCGAAACGGCCTCGAAAATTCGCGATCAGAATGTCTTTTTGAACGGTTGGCCGATGGGGTGGGCCGAGCGCTATTTTGAGCGCAACTATATTTTCATCGATCCGATCGCCACAAAGCTGCAGTCGGATCTGACAGCGTTTACCTGGGATCAGGCGCGTATTGATCCTGCAGTGGCCACCGATGCCAATCGCATGTTTGGCGAGGCGACCGAGTTTGGCCTGTGTGCCGGGTTTGCCATTCCGTTTGTGACGCTCGAAGGATCCATTGCGTCAATTTCATTGGGCGGTCAGCGGATTGAATTGCCGCCGCGCGCGAAGGGCATGTTGAGCCTGATCTCGACCTATACGATGGGTCGGGCGATCCAGCTGCGCAACAACACCAAACAGCAGACCCTTTACCGACCACTCACGCACCGCGAAATCGAAGCCATGCGGTGGGCGGCCGACGGCAAAACCGAATGGGAGATTTCCGTGATCATGTCGATCTCGGAACACACGGCCGCAAAGCATCTGAATAATGCGCGGACAAAGCTCGGGGCCGTCAACAGGGTGCAAGCGATTGCCAATGCAATCCGATCCGGCATCATAAGGTGATTTCAATACCAGAATAGAGCCATTTTTGGCCGAACGGCTTTGACAGATAATCCCGACCAGAATCGGGAGTATCACATGATTAAAGTCATATCTGGAGCAGATGAAAGCGTTTTCCCCGACATCTTCGAGCAAGCAGCTATACTTCGCCATTCGGTCTTTGTTGAAGAGATGGGATGGGAAGATCTGCGTCGTCCGGATGGCCGGGAGCGCGATCAATTTGATGATGCTTACGCAGTGCATCATTTTTGTATGAGAAATGATCGGGTCATTGGCTACATCCGGATGTTGCCGACTTTGCGACCCTATTTGCTGTCTGAGGTATTTCCGGACCTGTGCGAGGGCGCACCGCCAAGAGCTGCCAATTGCTATGAATTGACCCGTTACTGCGTTGCACCGGCCTATCGGGAGGGCAAGCGCGGCGTGTCCTCGGCTGGCAGCGAGCTGATCGCCGGCTTCGTCGAATGGGGACTGGCGTGTGGCGTCAATCGCGTGATTCTCGAATTCGAGCCGATGTGGGTGCTGCGGGCGATGCAGTTGCGTTTCCTGGTCCGGCCGCTCGGCTTTCAGCAAAAGATCGGCGATCAGCAGATCGTGGCGACCGAGGTCACGTTCGACAAGCGGACGCTGGCGACGATCCGGGAATTCCGGGGTCATCCGTACCCGGTTGTCGAGTTTTGTGGACAGTTGGCCGAGCAGATCCCCAGACAGGCCTACGCAAGCTGAGTATCCGGTGTCGCCCCGCGAGACGGATGGTCTGCGATCCCGAAATCGGACTGCCAAGCCCGCCCACGTTGATTTTGACTTTCCATGCGTCTGATCATCGAGTGAAAGAGTTGAGCATGTCAAAAAAAATCAAACGGAGCCAAGACGATAGCGAGACACTCTATCGACTGCTGCGGCAGGCGATCCGTACCGCCGAGGCGGTTGCTGAGCCAGAGTATCCGATGACCACCTATCTGCTCAGGGTCGCCTTCGTCGCCCTTGAAGACGAAATGCGTGCGGCCATCGAGGCTGAGATCCGTGAGCTGACGATTTCATAGCCGAATTCCGGCCACACGTTCTGTCTGCAATCAGCGGAGAAGACCATTTGGCTGATCCGCAGTAGATGCGGTTCGGCGGCCCCGCTTCAGTTCGATCACCCGGTCGGGGATTGTAAGTTCAAACGTCGCACCCTGACCTGTCCCGATGAGCTCGATTGTTCCACCGTGGACCCTGACGAGTTCAGCGCAGATTGCCAGCCCGAGGCCGGTTCCGCCGCGTCTTACGCCGCCCTGAAAGGCCTTGAACAGATTTGCGCGTGCGCGATCTGGCACGCCCGGCCCCGTGTCGGCGACGCGGATGACCACGACGGACCCGCTGCGTTCGGCCAGAAGCGAAATGCGCTTCACGATGGCAGGATCACTATCGGCCTCAAGAGCCTGAACGGCATTGCGGCACAGGTTCATCAGAACGCGAAACAGATGGTCGGGGTCGGCATCCACCTCGATGTCATGGCCGACGCGCGCTTCAAAATCGATAACCGGGTGGTTTGCGAGGCCGAGCACGTCACTGACATCTTCGACGACTCGATTCAGCGAAACCAGTCGACGCTCAGGCGGGGCTTCACGGGCCTTGCCATAGTTGAGAACGGCCTGACTATAGCCAATCGCCCGATCCAGCGAGGCGATCAGCTTCGGTGCGAAGCGGGTCGCGGTCGGATCCGATGTCAGCAGCAGGCGTTCGGTCATCAACTGCGCAGATGCCAGGATGTTGCGCAGGTCGTGGTTGATCTTCGAGACGGCGAGGCCGAGATCGGCAAGATGGCTTTTTTGCTGAAGCGTATTTTGCAGCTCGCGCTGGATTTCGGCGAGATGCCGTTCGGCCTCACCGATCTCGTCGCCGCGTGACGAGGGAACGATGATGGCTGCGGGATCTTCGGGGCGTTCCCGGAACACCTCGAGCGCCTTGCGCAATTGCAGCATCGGTCTGAGGAACAGGCGGCGCAGGCTGAAGAACACCAACGCGGCGCTGATCACCGAAATAATCGCCGAAAGCCCCAGGATCCGGCCGACAAGGTTGATCATATCGGTTCTGAGCGGGGTTTCTGCCATCACGAGTTCGATGATTTCACCGCGCTCATTGGGCGCTCCCAACACGTGGATAAAGCGTCCGTTCCCGGATTGCAGCGTATCGATTGCTTGCCAGATCGAATTGACGAGCCCCATATCCGCCATGTTCACGTGGAGGCTGACATCCGGCGGCATTTCGGCCATGGCCACCAGTCGCCGCATCCGGCCCGCCCGGACCGCAATCGTCATGGCTCCCGTTGCCGCCAGCAGCTTGTCCTGAACAGTCCGTGGGACGTCGGTCATTTCACTGAGGGAAATCGACACGACGCCTGCCGTCGTCAGGCGGTCACGGAGCCAGTTGGTGCGAAAATTCGCGATGGTTGGGACAAAGACGACGATTTCGGCCAGCATGACGAAGATGATCGTCAAGATCAGGAGTTTGGTCGACAGTCCAAGCCGCAGTCGACCGAACCGGGTGCCGGACGGCGGCGGAAAGGGCGGCAGTGAACGGTCCTCCATCGGGTGTTGGCTCCGGATCAGATGCTGGGCCCGTCGAGGGCCTGCGGTTGGCTGGTTGCAAGTCTAGCACGTTGGAAAATTTGCGCGAGGCCAGCGGGCTCCTGATCTGGCTAAGTCCTTGTCAGGTGCCGCGCGGCTTGGCTCGGGCCGTTGCGGTGGCCGTAACGGGATCATCCGGCCAGAGGTGCTTGGGATAGCGGCCTTTCAACTCCGTCTTCACATCCCGCCAGGACCCGCGCCAGAAACCGGGCAGATCGCGTGTGAGCTGGATCGGACGATGCGCCGGTGACAGGAGTTCCAGAAGGAGCGGCACCTCGCCGTTGGCCACCGTCGGATGTCGGTCGAGGCCAAACAGTTCCTGGACCCGGATCGACAGGACGGGACCATTCTCCGCCTCATAGTCGATCGGGATCGACGAGCCGGACGGTGCGGCGAAATGGCTGGGTGCGAGTGAGTCGAGCCGTTGGCGAAGCGACCAGTCGATCAGGCTATCAAGTGCTTCAGCCATATCGGCGGCCGTGATTGCCGACAGAGAACGCTTGCCGGTGATCTGAGGCTCGAGCCAGTGTTCGAGATTGGCGAGCAGGGCCATGTCCGAGAGGTCCGGCCAATCGGGATTACCGCGACGGGCAAAGGCAGCGCGCGCGCGCAGTTGGGTCGCCGCTTTCGAAAAGGGCAGTGAGGCAAGTCCTTTCGACCGGATGCCTGCCAGGAGCGCCTTGGTGACGAGAGCCGGGTCCGGTTTCTCGACGGGCTGCTCGTGCAGAACCAGCTTTGCCAGCCGCCGAACCCGTCGGGCACGAACACTGTCGCTGTCGGCATCAAACCGGACTTCCGTTTCTTCGATAATATCGTCGGCAAATGTTGCTTCGATGTCTTCGAGCGTCATCGGAGCAGCCAGTGAGACGCGGGCATTCTGCGCCGCTCCCTGCAAGTCGGCGACAACGATGAACGCTGATCTGGCGAGCGATTCATGCGGCTCAACCTGGGCACCGCGCCCGTTTGCCAGACGGAATGCGCCTGGCGCGCCGCGCGCCTGTGCTATCCGGTCAGGATAGGCAAGTGCCAATATGCAGCCCGTGGATAGGGAGTCCGAGCTTGATGCTTCCTGTGCATGTTCGACGGTTCGCGCCCACCGTTCAGCCTGTCGCCGCGCTTCCGCCGCCTGGGGCGTGCGGTCGGTGCGAAATCGGCGCAGGCGGTCATCGAGATCGACAGACGTGCCGCCCAAACCGCGCTCTTCGATAACGGCCGCAATCTCTGCCGCAAGGCGGGCGGCACCAAGATCTGCCGCTGCGGCGATCATATGACCGAGGCGCGGATGCAGCGGCAACCGACGCAACGCCTGTCCGGACGATGTCAGCCGCCCATCTGCGTCGATGGCGTGGAGATCGCGCAGAAGGTTCTGAGCTTCCTGCCACGCGGGACGGGGCGGGGGATCGAGAAACGCGAGTTGAGACGGGTCCGAAACGCCCCAGCTTGCGAGGTCAAGCACGAGGCCGGCCAGATCGGCCTCCAGAATTTCCGGCGTATTGAAGGGCTTGAGCGCATTCGTCTCGGGTTCGTGCCAGAGGCGGTAACAGATACCGGGTTCGATGCGACCGGCGCGACCACGCCGCTGATCGGCTGACGCCCGCGAGACGCGGACCGTTTCCAGCCGCGTCAACCCGGTCGCGGGCTCATAGACAGGAACCCGCGACAGGCCGCAATCAATGACAATCCGCACACCTTCAATCGTCAGCGATGTCTCGGCGATGGATGTGGCGATCACCACCTTGCGTCGACCGGGAGCAGCGGGGCGAATGGCGCGATCCTGCTCGGCACCGGTCAAGGCACCATAAAGCGGCGCGATATCAACATCTTCGCCAACCTGATCACCCAGCAAGCTCGCCAGTCGCCGGATTTCGCCCTGGCCCGGCAGAAAGACCAGAATGGAGCCGGTTTCCTCGACCAGGGCCCGACGCACGGCGGAAGCGGCCTCAACCGAGATGTGCGCGGATTGTGTGCGCCCGAGATAGCGTGTCTCAATCGGAAAAGCACGACCTTCGCTGGTCACCTGACGTGCATCGCCGAGAATGGAGGCTACGCGCGCACCATCGATGGTTGCCGACATCACGAGAATGCGCAGGTCCTCCCGCAAGCCGGATTGGGCATCGAGTGCCAGCGCCAGGCCGAGATCGCCGTCGAGGCTGCGTTCGTGAAATTCGTCAAAGATCACCGCCGCAATTCCCTCGAGCGCGGGATCATCGGCAATCATGCGGGTGAATACGCCTTCAGTGACGACTTCGATCCGCGTGCGGTTCGAGACCCGACTATCCAGCCGGACCCGGTAGCCGACGGTCTCGCCGACCTCCTCGCCGAGTGATGCCGCCATCCGCGCGGCCGCCGCGCGTGCCGCGAGCCGGCGCGGCTCCATCATGATGATGCGACCATCCTGTCGCCATGGCACATTCAGCAGGGCCAGCGGGACCCGCGTCGTCTTGCCCGCGCCCGGTGGTGCGACCAGCACGACATTCGGACAGGCATCGAGCGCGTCGCGAAGCTCCGGCAGGGCAGCATCAATGGGAAGGCTTGGCAAGGACATGCGTGCGTTTTAGTTATCAGTTAAGAGAAGTCAAAGGGTGCCGAGCCATTTGCCATCTGGCGGGTGCAAAACCATTGACTTTCTGCCAAAAAGAGCGGAGTCTGTTTCGTACCGGTCGATCAGAGACGGATCGTACGGCAGACGCTCCGGCGCATTGGCGCTCGGGGCTTTCTGTTCTGGCAGGGCAAAAAGATTGCGCCTGTCGGTACGGTTCCGTGTCATGCATGATTGAGACCGCAGGATCACAGAGGAGAAGACCACCATTCGCAGACCGTTTCGCGCGCCGCCGCCCACCAAGGATGGGCCGCGTATCAACAGGGAGATCCGTGGCGTTCCCCAGGTTCAGCTTATCGATGACGAAGGCAAGAACCTCGGTGTTCTCAGCTATTTTGACGCGCTGACCCGCGCGGAGGAAGCCGGACTGGATCTCGTCGAGATTGCTCCGCAGTCCGTACCGCCGGTCTGCAAGATTCTGGACTTTGGTCGCTACAAGTATCAAGCCCAGAAGAAAGCCGCCGAAGCACGCAAGAACCAGAAGATCGTCGAAATCAAGGAGATCAAACTCCGCCCGAATATCGACGACCATGACTATGACGTGAAGATGCGTCAGTCGCGCCAGTTCATTGAGGAAGGCGACAAGGTCAAGGTAACGCTCCGGTTCCGCGGTCGCGAAATGGCGCATCAGGATCTTGGCTATCAGTTGCTGGATCGCGTCAAGGCCGACATGTCCGATGTGACGAAGGTGGAGTCCGAGCCGCGTTTCGAAGGCAAGCAGATGATCATGATTCTGGCTGGTCGGTAACAGCGGCGTTGAAATCTCTGGATATCTTGGAGGGCGGGGTTTCCCGCCCTTTGCATGTCTGCTCTTGTAGGTTGCCGTCCCAGTCTGCGCGAGGTGAGTGCCCATGAGTGATGTGACGCGGTCGATCCGCTGGCGAGAGGTCGCAGAAGGCGGCACTGCACCCGACCTCATTGAACACTGCGTCGTGAAGATCGGGTCCGCCAATATTGCCGCCGAAGGCATTGTCATTGGCGGAGCGGGCGAAGCCGAATACGGACTGCGGTACAGGATCGTGTTCGACGCGGAATGGGCGGGTTTGCGCAGCCTGCACATCACCAGACTCGGCGGCGCGACGGTTGCCCTGCGGCATGACGGCTACGGCAACTGGACCGATGGCGAAGGCAAGAAGCGCGACGATCTCGCCAAATGCCTCGATCTCCATCTGGAAGGCTCGCATCTTGCCTTTACAGGGACCGTCAAGCGGCAAGCCTGGAAGGCGAAGAAAGCGCTGGACCTGCCGATGATCCTTGTCGATGTCCCGTCGCTGGAAGTCAAGCAGGTGCTGGTCAAGGTAACAGCCATTGAGCCGGGCAAGCACTATCGATTGGAACCCGAAGGCGGCACGGCGCGCGAGGTGATGCTCGATGCGGATGGGTTCGTCCTGGATCGATCCGCTGAAGTTGCGGCGATTGCGGAACAGGCGTGACGTATTTATGTGTACGAAAAATCTTGACGGAATGAATTTCCGTGTACATAAATGACGATATTGATCGTCTGGGACGAGGCTAAGCGCCAGACGAACCTGGCCAAGCATGCCATGGATTTCGCGGAACTGGACCCGACGTTCTTTGCAGAAGCCTTGGTTGCGCCGACGCGTGATGGCCGTTTTGTTGCCGTTGGGCGATTTCGTGGCGAAGTGATTATCGTTGTTGTGTTCCGGCCTCTCGGTTCCGAGGCCTTGTCTGTGATCTCGATGCGGCCCGCAAGCCGCAAGGAACGGAGCTGGCTGTGCTGAGCAATTTGATCAAGCCGTTGTCGGACGAAGAAGAATCCCGCATTCAGGCCGGGATTGCCCGCGATGATGACAGCCCCCAACTCACTGACGAGCAACTCGCCCATTTGCGACCATTTTCCGAAGTGTGTCCGGACTTGATGACGTCCATCAAGCGGTCACGAGGACGACCGAAAGCTATCAGTCCGCGTGAGGCCGTCACGCTGCGGCTTTCTCCGGACACGATTGCGCGTTTCAAGTTAGTGGCTGGGAAAGACTGGCGGGCGCGAATGACCAATGTACTTGAACATAGTCAGGATGATTGACCCAGATCCAGATACCGGGTTGCGTCATGGGTCGGGTGGGAATGCCGTGAGGGCGAATCCTGACGGCCCGTATTGCAATCTCGTGACAATTCCCCTATAGACCCTCCAGCTTTCGAACAGGCCGGCTAAAAGGGCTGCCGTGTCCGTTCATGAATGCTCGAACCCAATCAATTCGATGCCACCATGGCGACGAGGGTTCACGCGGACCGAAATCCGGTCTCGCGGGTTGCGATCTGTTCGCCGGATTTCGGTCTTGCGCGCTGATTGCATCGTTGCCGCAACTGATGAGAGAGCAAAATGCCCAAGATTAAGACCAAGAGCGGCGCAAAAAAGCGTTTCAAGCTCACGGCCACCGGCAAGGTCAAGGTCCAGCAGGCCGGAAAACGTCACGGGATGATCAAGCGCACGGCGAAGTTTATCCGCAATGCGCGTGGAACCACTGTGATGAGTGAATCCGACGGCCGCAACATCCGGAAATTCTATCTGCCCAACGGCCTTTGAGCCGTTAGCAGTTTCCGGACCTTGAACCCCATTTTCCCGTAAAGGAGAACCGTAATGGCACGTGTGAAACGCGGTGTTACCGCCCACGCCAAGCATAAGAAGGTTTTGGAGGCCGCCAAGGGCTTCTACGGCCGTCGCAAGAATACCATCCGTACCGCCAAGGCTGCCGTCGACAAGTCGATGCAGTATGCCTATCGCGATCGCAAGGTGAAGAAGCGGAACTTCCGTTCGCTCTGGATCCAGCGCATCAACGCCGCCGTGCGCGAACTCGACTGGAACATGAACTATTCCAGGTTCATCGACGGTCTGACGAAGGCTGGCATTGAAGTCGACCGCAAGGTCATGTCCGATCTCGCGATCACCCAGCCGGAAGCTTTCAAGGCGCTGTTCGACGCCGCCAAGGGCGCTCTGGCAAAGGCTGCGACGGCCTGAGTTTCAGGTTATCGTCCCATTTCAAGAGCCCCGCCGATGAAGCGGGGCTTTTTGCATTTGAGCATGCGCCAAGGTGACTGGCGAGAACGTCAAAGTCTGCTAAAAGGGCGCAACTTCCGGCACTGCGCCACCATTCGGGACCCCAATCCATGTCCGATCTGACGAGCCTTGAAACCGACCTCCTTGCCCAGATTGAGGCTGCCAGCGATGAAACAGCATTGGAAGCGATCCGCATTGCCGCGCTCGGCAAGAAGGGATCGATTTCTGAACAGCTGAAATTGCTGGGCAGCATGAGTCCGGAGGACCGCAAGACCATCGGACCGATCATCAATGGATTGAAGGACAAGATCGGTGATGCGCTGACGGCCCGCCGCGAAGTGCTGAAGGACGCGGCCCTGACGGCCCGGCTCGCGCGCGAAACCGTTGATATCACGTTGCCGCTGCGACCCAACCCGACCAGCGAAGGCCGGATTCACCCGATCGCGCAAGTGATCGACGAACTGACCGCGATCTTTGCCGACATGGGCTTCGGTGTTGCGGAAGGCCCGGATGTCGAGACCGATTATTACAATTTCACGGCGCTGAATTTCCCGATCGGCCATCCGGCTCGCGAAATGCACGACACGTTCTTCTTCAACCCGAAGGAAGATGGCAGCCGTCTTTTGTTGCGCACGCATACGTCGCCGGTTCAGGTGCGCACGATGCAGGCGCAAAAGCCGCCGATCCGGGTCATTTGTCCGGGCCGCACCTACCGCTGCGACAGCGACCAGACGCACACGCCCATGTTCCATCAGGTTGAGGGGCTGGTGATCGACAAGACGTCGACCATCGGCACGCTGAAATGGGTGCTGGAAGAATTCCTGAAGGCATTCTTTGAAGTGCCGTCGGTTGAAATGCGGTTCCGCCCGTCATTTTTCCCGTTCACGGAACCGTCCTACGAATGCGATATCCGCTGTGATCGCTCTGGCCCGGAAATCAAGTTCGGCGAAGGCAACGACTGGCTCGAAATCCTCGGCTGCGGCATGGTGCATCCCAATGTCTTGCGCATGAGTGGCATTGATCCGGCCGAATATCAGGGCTTTGCCTTCGGCATGGGTATCGACCGCATTGCCATGCTGAAATACGGCATGAACGATCTGCGCGCCTTCTTCGATGCCGATGTCCGCTGGATCAAGCAGTACGGCTTCCGCCCGCTCGAAGTCCCGACATTGTTCGGTGGCGTGAGCGGCTGAGCAACCACTAAGACATAGTCTGGACTAAGGGACCCCTCATCCGGCCTTCGGCCACCTTCTCCCGCAAGGGGAGAAGGCGACACAAACCGAGCGCTCTCGTTATGGCCCTTCTCCCCTTGCGGGAGAAGGTGGCCAACGGCCGGATGAGGGGTAACGAACTACCGATAGACGCATAATTCCTGCGAAAGACGTCCAATGCCGCATCGCTCCGTCCCATCTTTTCAACGTCAGAACGCGCGCAGCCTGCGTCGCGAAATGACGGATGTGGAGCGGAAGCTATGGTATGCGTTGCGAGCGCAGAGGTTTGCGTCGGTCAAATTCCGTCGACAGGTGCCGATTGGTCCCTACATCGTCGATTTTCTATGTAACGCGGCAAAGCTGGTCATCGAACTCGATGGCGGCCAGCACAATGAGACCGAACATCGCCAGCGTGATGAAATCCGTGACGTGTATTTGACGAACGACGGTTATCGCGTTCTGCGCTTCTGGAATTTTGAGATCAATTCGCAGTTTTCGGCCTGCATGGATCGTATCTATCTGGCCTTGATCGAACAGGGACTTCCGCTTGAAGCTTCTGGAATTGCTGCTGACCCCTCATCCGGCCGTTGGCCACCTTCTCCCGCAAGGGGAGAAGGGTCAGACGAGAGCGGTTCGTATGTGTCGCCTTCTCCCCTTGCGGGAGAAGGTGGCCAACGGCCGGATGAGAAGTTCAAATCAGACACCTTTTACTCACCCGTGAGCGTCCAATGAAATTCACTCTCTCCTGGCTCAAAGATCATCTCGACACCTCGGCCACGCTGGACGAGATCACGGACAAGCTGACCATGATCGGCCTTGAGGTCGATGGTGTCGAGGACAAGGCGAAGACGCTGAAATCCTTCATCACGGCGCGCGTGGTGTCGGCGGTCCAGCATCCCAATGCGGATCGCCTGCGTGTCTGCATGGTCGACGTGGGGCAGGGCGAACCGATCCAGGTCGTCTGCGGCGCGCCGAATGCGCGCGAGGGACTGAAGTCGGTGTTCTCGCCGCCGGGCACCTATATTCCGGGCAAGAACATCACGCTTGGCGTCGGGTCCATTCGCGGCGTCGAAAGTCGCGGCATGCTATGTTCGGCGGCGGAACTGGAGCTGTCGAATGATCACGATGGCATCATCGAGCTGCCTGCCGACGCGCCGGTCGGCGTGGCCTATACCGACTATGCCGGGATCGGCGATCCCGTCATCGACATCAATCTGACGCCGAACCGGGCAGATTGCACCGGGGTACGGGGTGTGGCGCGGGATCTGGCGGCAGCCGACATCGGCACGCTGAAGCCCGATCTGATCCGCGCATTGCCGGGCAGCTATCCCTCGCCTATCAACGTCGAACTACGCTTTGCGCCTGGCGAGACCGTCGCCTGTCCGGCCTTTTACGGGCGCTACATCCGGGGCGTGAAAAACGGCCCGAGCCCGGAATGGCTGCAAAAGCGGCTCCGGGATGTGGGCCTGCGTCCGATCAGCGCACTCGTTGACATGACGAACTTTATCTCGCTGGATCGCGGGCGTCCCTTGCATGTGTTTGATGCGGCGAAGATTACCGGCACCATCCATGCCCGCTTTGGCAAGACGGGTGAAAACCTGCTGGCCCTGGACGGCAAGACTTACGCCATTGATGAAAAAATGTGCGTCATCGCAGATGACACCGGGCCGCTTGGCCTTGGCGGCATCATGGGCGGTGAAGCCTCGGGCTGCACGGACGAGACAACCGATGTCTTCATTGAATGCGCCTATTTCGATCCGTTGGTGATCGCGGAAACCGGGCGTCGCCTCGGCATCGTGTCAGACGCGCGCTATCGGTTCGAACGCGGCATTGATCCGGCCTTCGTCGGGCCTGGCCTCGATTATGCGACCCAGATGGTGCTGGATCTGTGCGGCGGCACGCCATCCGATGCCGTTCGCGTCGGGACGCCGCCGGATCTGGAGCGGGTCATCGAATTCCCGCTGTCCGAGGTTCGCAGATTGTCCGGCCTCGATCTGCACCGGATCGAGATCCGTCATATTCTGGAACGCCTTGGTTTTCTGGTCGTCGCCAACAATGACCCATGGCGCGTGGCCGTTCCGTCCTGGCGGGCGGATATCCACGGCAGCGCCGATCTCGTCGAAGAGGTCGTGCGCATCCATGGCGTCGGCCATGTGCCCCTGAAGCCGTTGGAGGCCACGGGCACGGTGAACGGCAAGGTCCTGACCACGACGCAGTCGCGCCGGTCGCGCGCCCGTCGTCAGCTGGCTGCGCGTGGAATGCTTGAGGCCGTGACCTGGTCGTTCATTTCCAAGGCACAGGCGACGCATTTCGGCGGCGGTTCGGCAGAGCTGGCGCTCGCCAATCCGATTGCTGCCGATCTCTCGGACATGCGCCCAAGCCTGCTGCCCGGCCTGATCGCGGCAAGCGGGCGCAATGCCGCGCGCGGCCATGGTGACGTCGCCCTGTTCGAAGTCGGCCAGGTGTTCAAGTCGGATGCGCAGGAAGGCCAGAAGGCCAATGCAACGGGCATTCGGCGTGGCACGGCGGGTCTGAATGGCGCGGGCCGCCATTGGTCGGCTCCAGCGAAATCCGTTACCTGGGAAGACGCCAAGGCCGATGCGCTCGCCGTTCTGGAAGCCATCGGCGCGCCGGTCGACAAGCTGCAACTGACGCGCAACGTGCCCGCATGGTTCCATCCAGGACGGTCCGGGACGCTTCAACTCGGACCGCAGGCAATTCTGGCGCATTTCGGTGAATTGCATCCCAAGACACTGGGATCGCTGGATGTGACCGGTCCCGTCGTCGGCTTCGAGGTGTTTCTCGAAGCGCTCGCAGAGCCGAAGGCGCGGTCCACGCGGTCCAAGGGCGCGTTGCAGGTCTCGGAGTTCCAGGCGGTCAGTCGTGATTTCGCGTTTGTTGTCAAGGACTCCGTCGAAGCCGACAAGATCCTGAAAGCCGTTCGGGGAGCCGACAAGGCGCTCATCACCGAGGTGAATGTGTTCGACGTGTTCCGGGGTCCCGCCATCGGCGAGGGCAACAAGTCGGTTGGTATCGAGATCACAATCCAGCCGAAGGACAAGACGCTGACCGACGAGGAAATTGACGCGATCAGCCAGAAGGTGATCGCAGCGGTGACAAAGGCGACTGGGGCGACCCTGCGCGGCTGATACGGTGACAGGGGGGTGGTGCTGAACAGGCACCGTCCCGTTGCGTCACACGACCGTCATTGAGGAATTGCGCAAAGGATCGGCAGGCGCTATAAAAGGACCAATTCCCGTTAATTGATGATTTGGTCAGCCTCGCCCCGGCGGAAGTCCCGGGCGAAGCAACAAGGAGAGACTGTCATGTCGACTGCGCTGAATATGCCGCTGATGCCGAAGGCGACGGCGGTCTGGCTTGTCGAGAACACCGCCCTCAGTTTTGAGCAGATAGCGGCTTTCTGTCGCCTGCATCCGCTCGAGGTGAAGGCGATTGCTGACGGTGAAGCGGCGCAGGGCATCAAGGGCATGGACCCGATCATGACGGGCCAATTGACGCGCGATGAAATCGACCGCGCCCAGCGCGAGCCGGCCTATCGTCTGAAACTGGCGGATCGCAAGGTGAAGGTGCCGGAGTCCAAGCGTCGTGGCCCGCGCTATACGCCGGTTTCGCGTCGCCAGGATCGTCCGAACGCCATTCTCTGGATCCTGCGCAATCATCCGGAACTGAAGGATGCGGCCATCATGCGGCTGGTCGGCACGACGAAGACCACGATCCAGCAGATCCGTGAACGCAGCCACTGGAATGCCGCCAATCTGGCTCCGATGGACCCGGTCACGCTCGGTCTGTGCTCGCAGCTTGATCTTGATCTTGAAGTCGAACGGGCCTCGAAGGGTCTGCCGCGTCGCGACGAGCATGATCCGAATGCTTCGATCCTGTTGCCGGTCGATGAAACCACGGCGGACAATGCGCTGCAGGATTATGGCCGCACTGAGGACAAGTCGGACGAACTGGATGCCGACAAGATCTTCGCCAAGCTGAAGAGCATGAATGCGCCGAAAGAGGTCGAAGAAGACTGATTGACACACCGTTGACCAATGTCCAAGAGCGGGTTCAAGGCGGTAGATCTCCGCCTTGAACCCGCTCTTGCATGTGGCCCATTGTCATCCCATATTCACTGTAGGGTTTTGGTAACCCGTCTGGATGCCTAATAGGATTCAGACAGTCTGTTCGGGATGATCGCGTGCTCCATATGATGACGCGTGATCGTCTCAGGTCGCTTTCATGAGGGCCTTCATCGATGTCGCGTATTCCGGGCTTTTCCAGCCCATTTCTGCTGGGATTTGACGAAATCGAGCGTGTGCTCGACCGTGTCTCCAAAGCCGCCAATGACGGCTATCCGCCCTACAATATCGAGCGATTGCTCCGCACGGGTCGTAACAGCGATATCCTGCGCATCACGCTGGCGGTTGCCGGTTTCACCCGTGATCAGCTCGAAGTCACGATCGAAGAAAGCCAGTTGGTCATTCGCGGGCGTCAATCCGATGACGACAAGACGCGCCAGTTCCTGCATCGCGGGATTGCTGCGCGTCAGTTCCAACGCATGTTCGTGCTGGCGGAAGGAATTGAGGTCATCGGCGCGGAGCTGAAGGACGGGCTGTTGTCGGTTGATCTGGCGCGACCTGAGCCGGAGCGGATCATTCGCCGGATCGATATCGCCATCGGGGACTGAATTCGAAGTCAAGTTGCGTGAAGGAGTAGTCAAATGCCCAATCATCATGTGCCGTTGCCGTTGCCAATCGAAACCTTTGCGGGGCTCGGTGAAGGCAAGCTCGCCTATGTCCGGCAGATCCGCTCGGAAGATCTCAGCGGTCTGTTCCCGGACGCACCGCCCGTCGTGCCTGGCCTCAAGCTCTGGGCGCTGTCCCACGCGAATGGTCGACCAATCCTGATCTCAGACAGTCGCGAAGCCGCCATTGCAAATGCAGCCGAACACGACCTGCTGATGGTCTCGGTGCACTGATATTAGGGATGCGTCTCGGATCCCGACCGGGATGACCACATGATATGACCGATTACCGCCGCGACGACGATGGCACCGCCCAAAATCGTCGTCAGTCGCGGCGTTTCGGCGAGGACCAGCCACACCCAGAATGGCGACAACGGCGCGTCAAGCGCTGCAATCAGGCCGGATACGGTTGCCGGAATAAACCCGGCCCCGACGAAAAACAGGATGAACCCGAACCCGGTATTGACCATGCCGAAGAGAGCGAGCATCCCGAGGTCGCCGGCGGTCAGGTCAAAGGCATGGGCAAAGGGCGCCGAGCAGAGCGTGCAGGCAAAGCCTGACATGGCCGCGCTTGCGACGGGGTCGACCGTCGTGCCCGACCGCTGGATCAACAGCGATCCGACCATGGATGCGGTCATCAGGATGGCGACGAGATCGCCGGAGAGCGCGCCTTCGCCAGCGCCTGCCACCACCGTCAGCGTGACGCCAAACATCGCAAAAACACTGGCGATCACGCTTGAGCGGCTCGGCCTTTCCTTGAGCCAGACCCAGGAAAACAGTGCAGCAGCAAGGGGCATCGTCGAATAGATGATGGTCACGTGGGCGACAGTCGTCAGCTTCATGGCCGAAATGAACGTGAGCATGCCGATCGTGTTGGTCGCGGTAAACGCCCAGCCGCGCCAGCCAAACGCCCGGAAGGTGCCGAGAATGCGACTCCGGTCGCGCGCCACGACGAACGCGAGTGCGGTCAGTCCGCCGAAGAAGCCGCGCCAGTAGAGTTGCGTCCAGGCATCGAGCGGAATGAGCCGGACGAACAGCCCGGTCGATGACCAGCAGATCGCCGAGAACAGCGTGATTGCTACGCCGTAATGGTAATCCGACGCGAAACCGGCCCTCAGACGTGTAGCAATCGCTGCGATCATCGGTCGGGGCCTTGCGGGTAATACGGTCACGGGAGCGCGAGGATAAACGCCCGGAAACCAGCGGGGCTGGCCTGAATGCGTCAATCCTGCCGAAATTTCGGACCCCGGTTCAAGTCAGATTATCGGGATCGAAATCGTATTTTTCGCCGCAAAACTCGCAGGTCACGACAATTTTGCCGTCAACGGTCATGTCGGTGACATCCTCGGCCGTGAACTGATGCAGCATGTCGAGGACGCGTTCGCGGTTGCAGCGGCATTTGTCCTGGACCGGCTGGGCGTCGAACACACGCACGCCGCGCTCGTGAAACAGACGAAACAGCAGCCGCTCCGGACTGACGTCGGGATCGGTCAGTTCCAGATCCTCGACGGTGTCGACGAGGCTCTTGGCTTCTGCCCAGGCGTCATCGTCATCATCGGGCAACGGCAGCGAACCCTCAGGCGCATCGCCCGGCGCAAGATCGCGGCGGCGTTGACGATCTTCGGATTGCGGCAGGAACTGCACGAGCAATCCGCCCGCCCGCCAGGTATGCCGGGGCGCTTGACCGGGTTCACGCGTCAGCATCTCCGCCACGGCAAGCCGGATACGCGTCGGAATCTGTTCCGACTGGTCGAAATAGGTATGCGCGACATCCTCGAGCGACTGGCCTTCCAGCGACACGATGCCCTGATAGCGGCTGGCATCGGTGCCCTGATCGACGGTCAAAGCCAGATGACCGCGCCCGAGCAATTCCGGCGGGCTGGCGCGACCTTCGTGCTCTGCCGCTTCAACTGCCGCTGCATCATAGGCGGCATAGGCGCGGATCCGGTCCGGTGTCGTGAAATCGACAACGAGCATCGAGACGGGACCATCGGTCTTGGTTTGCAGCAGGAACCGGCCCGAGAATTTCAGGGAGGTTCCAAGCAAGGTCGTCAAGGTGATCGCTTCACCCAGCAGCTTCGCGACCTTGCCGGGGTAGGCGTGACGCACAAGGATCTGGTCGAGCGCGGGCCCGAGATGGACGACGCGGCCACGCACATCCAGCGCATTCACCGCAAACGGCAGCACACGATCATCGGCAACGGCCTGCGGCAGCCGACCTTCAACAAGACTGTCTGTCACGATTGTTCAGCTCCCGATCGCGCCCATGCACCAGGCGAGAATGCCCTTCTGCGCATGCAGCCGATTTTCAGCCTCGTCGAAAACGACTGACTGCGGTCCGTCAATGACCTCGGATGTCACCTCTCCTTCGCGATGTGCCGGCAGGCAATGCATGAAGATGGCATCGGGATGGGCGGCTTTCATGAGGCGCGCGTTGACCTGATAGGGCTTCAGGAGATTGTGGCGACGCTCCGAACCGTCATCACCCATGGAAACCCAGGTATCGGTGACGACACAATCCACGCCATCCACGGCTTCGAAGGCGTCGGCGGTGAAATGAACGCTTGCGCCGTTCTTGCGGGCCCAGTTGACCATTTCCGCACGCGGTGCCAGCTCCGGCGGCGTTGCAACGCGCAAGTTGAAGTCGAACCGTGCCGCCGCATGGATCCAGGAGGCGAGGACGTTGTTGGTATCGCCCGTCCAGGCAACCGTGCGGCCCTTGATCGGGCCGCGATGCTCTTCAAATGTCAGAACATCCGCCATGATCTGGCAGGGATGGGTCTGCTTCGTCAGGCCGTTGATCACGGGCACGGTGGCATTTGCCGCGAGTTCATTGAGCGCGTCATGGTCCAGGATGCGGATCATGATCGCATCCACATAGCGTGACAGGACCTTCGCCGTATCGGCAATCGTCTCACCGCGACCGAGCTGCATTTCTTCGCCCGTCAGCATCAGCGTCTCGCCGCCGAGTTCGCGCATGCCGACATCGAAGGAGACGCGCGTCCGGGTCGACGGGCGCTCGAAAATCATCGCAAGGACCTTGCCGGCGAGCGGACCCTGGCCGCGATGTGCGCCATTGCGTTCAGACTTCAGCTTGCGGGCGGCATCGAGAATCCGGCGCAATTCGGCGCTTGAGACTTCGGTCAGATCCAGAAAATGCCGTTGATCGGGGAGGAGGGTCACGCTGCGGCTCCCTGTTGACCGAGCGATTGCTCAAGCTCGGTGGCGGCGGCATCGGCCCGCCTGATCAGTTCATCGATTTCCGCATCGGAAATGACCAGTGGCGGGATGAACCGCACGACATTTCCGCCCGCCGGGCAGGCAAGCAGCTTGTGTTTGCGGAAGGCATCGTTGACGGTCATGTTGTTGGGCTTGCACTCAACGCCGAGCAACAGGCCTTCGCCACGCACAGACTTGAAGATCGTGGGATGCGTATCAACGAGGCCAGCCAGTTTCTGCTTCAGCAGCAGGCCCTTGCGGGCAACGTCATCAAGAAAGCCGGGCGCCGTCAGCACGTCAAGCACGGCACTTGCGACCGCCATGGCGAGGATGTTGCCGCCAAACGTCGAGCCATGTGTGCCGGGAGTCATGCCTTTTGCTGCCTCGGCCGTCGCAAGGCAGGCACCCAAGGGGAAGCCCGCGCCAATGCCCTTGGCAACGGCCATGATATCCGGCTCGACGCCTGTTAGTTCATACGCGAACAGCTTGCCGGACCGACCCATGCCGGTCTGGACCTCGTCAAAAATCAGGAGAATGCCATGCTCGTCGCACAATTCGCGCAAGCCACGCAGGCACATCGGCGGAACCGGGCGAATACCGCCTTCGCCTTGCACGGGTTCGATCAGGATCGCAGCGGTTTCCGGGCCAATGGCGACCTTCAGGGCTTCGTGATCGCCGAAGGGAACCTGATCGAAGCCTGCGACGACCGGGCCGAAGCCTTCGAGATATTTCGGCTGGCCACCGGCGGCGAGCGTCGCCAGTGTGCGTCCGTGGAACGCGCCTTCAAACGTGATGATCCGGTAACGCTCCGGGTGGCCATTGACGTATTGATAACGCCGCGCCGTCTTGATCGCACACTCCAGCGCCTCGGCACCGGAATTGCAGAAAAACACCTTGTCGGCGAAGGTGATATCCGTCAGCCGCCTGGCCATGGCGGCCTGTTCGGGGATCTCGAACCAGTTTGAAACATGCCAAAGGGTCTCGCCCTGGCGCTTGAGGGCGTCGACGACATGCGGATGGGCATGTCCGACAGAGGTCACGGCAACACCGGCCATCGCGTCAAGATAGGCGTCACCATCGGCGGTATAAAGCCAGCAGCCCTCGCCCTTCTTGAAGGCAACAGGAGCGCGGGAGAATGTTGAAAACAGGGAATCGTCGGTCATGGAGGTTCTCCAATGGTCGGTCATACGAGGCAGCAGAGGGACTGTGGCGATCAGGCAGGATCTACATCGCCGATTACAGCATCATGTCGATGCTGATCCAGCTTAGCCTCGTCGTCGCGAAAACCTGACCATGTGACCATTTCCATCGGGCCGGACCGTCTCTTCGGCGCATTTTCAAACACGCTCGTCAATACCGGGTCCAAAAACGACTGATGCCGCCCTAGCGGCGGCAGCTCTGTGTTTGACTATGCTCGGTTTTGGGCGGTTCTGTCAATGGTTCCGGCCAAATCGGTGCGGACAGGAGAGGCTCACTGCTCCGGAACGTGCTCACTTGGGATGAATGGCAGTCATTATGTTCGTGAGTTATGACATTAATATGCATAAAAATCGATTTGCTTCAAGGAATCGGGGTGCCTGTTAACAGTAATAAGTATTCTTAACAGCATAATTTCCGTTAAATAACCAAAAATGGCCACTTGTAACGGAAAATTAATTTGCCGACTGTCGATAGACAATTATAGAACCGCTGCTCAAAGCGGAGAGATATCATGAATGTGATCGTTACGAACCGGATACCGACGACGGTTGACATCGTTCATCACATTTTGAATCTCATGCGTCGGCAAGCTGGCGTAGCTGGCGAAGGTTGGAACGGCGCAACGACATTTGAGCAGGCTGGCGTCGACTCCCTCGAATTGACGCAGTTGCTGATGGAGCTTGAAAGCCAGTATCACGTCACGCTGAATGTGCGTCGCGAGCGCTTCGAGCCGATATTGGCATCCGTTGACGACGTTGCGCGCTTCGTCCAGAAGGCGATGCGCCAGAGCCCCACAGTTTGAACTGACCTGCGACATCGCGACATTTTTATTGAGCGGTTGGCCTAATCGACAATCAGCTCGAACCTGTCCACATCGACCATGCCCTTGTCCGTGATCTTCAGGTGCGGGATCACAGGTAATGGTAGGAACGCGACTTGCAGGAAGGGTTCGGCAAGTGTGACGCCGAGCGATTTGGCGGCGGCGCGCAAGGGAACGAGCGCGGCATGGACCCCTTCAAAGCTGAGAAGGCTCATCAAGCCTGCGACTGGCAATGCGATTTCGGCGAGCACGCGTCCGCCCTCGGCCACCACGAAGCCACCCTCGATCTCCGCCAGCCGGTTGACCGCAACCGCCATGTCGGCATCATCGGCACCGACCACCGTGATATTATGGCTGTCGTGGCCAACCGATGACGCAATGGCTCCACGCTTCAGGCCGAACCCCTTGACGAAGCCGCGCCCGATCCCTGCGTTGCCGCTCGTCTTGCCGTGTCGCTCGACAACGGCGACCCTGACGACATCCTGATCGAGATCGACCGAGCGGCAACCATCGGAATAGGGCAGGGTGAGGATCAGCTTTTCCGTGATGATCTTGCCCGGCAGGACGCCCATGACAGCTGTCGTCGGTCCAGACCCCGGTGTGCGGAAATCCTCAGGTATGACCCGGCGCGCCCTGATGCTGTTGCGACCAATGGGAGCCACCGACGGCCGCGTCTCGAACAGAGCCTCGTCGACCAGTCGCCCGGCAGACAATACCTTGGCCACGCGGCAATCAACGAGATCATCCAGCAAGACCAGATCAGCACGATAGCCGGGGGCGACCAGCCCGCGATCATGAAGCCCAAACGCACGGGCAGCCGACCATGAGGCAGCGCGATAGGCGGCCAGTGGCGGCGCGCCCAGCCGGATCGCGGTCCGGATGATGAAATCGAGATGACCTTCCTCATGGATATCGAGCGGATTGCGATCATCCGTGCAGAAGGCGAGGAATGGCGACGTCCGCTCGGTCAGGATTTCGGCAAGCGCATGCAGATCCTTTGAGACGGACCCCTCCCGGATCAGGACCGTCATGCCCTTCCGCAATTTTTCCAGCGCTTCAGCCGCCGTCGTCGACTCATGTTCGGTGCGGATTCCGGCACTCAGGTAGCCGTTGAGGTCTCTACCGCGCACGAGCGGTGCGTGACCATCGATGTGGCGGCCGCTGAACCGTTCGAGCTTGGCCAGCACCTGGGGATCGCGATGGAGGACGCCGGGAAAATTCATGAATTCGGCGAGGCCGATGACCTTGGCATCATCCATATAGGCCGCGAGATCATCGGCTTCGATGCGCGCGCCAGCTGTTTCCAGATGCGTTGCGGGTACGCATGACGAGAGCTGGACCCGAAGATCCATGACGGTCGCGCGTGCAGACGCAAGGAAATAGTCAAACGCCGGGGTTCCCAGCACATTCGCCATTTCATGCGGATCGCAAATGGCCGTCGTCACGCCATGGGGCAGGACGCAGCGATCAAACTCGTGCGGCGTGACAAGCGAGGATTCCACATGCAGGTGCGTGTCGATAAAGCCGGGAACGATGATCTGCCCGCGCGCATCGATCTCTGTTCGACCGCGATAATCGGCCATCGTGCCGACGATGCGGCCATTGGCGATGGCAACGTCGGATTCGCTGAGGTCACCGGTGGTCAGGTCCAGAAATCGGCCATTCTTGATGACCAGATCGGCCTCGGTCTCGCCACGCCCGGCGGCAATCGTCTGGCCGAGATCCTCGATTGTCCGCTGTTGCGACTGCATGATCCGGCTCCGTTCTTGTCCACTATGTCCCGCACCGGACCAAGCGATCCTGACTGAAGGCAGAGTAGGCTCAAACGGCGATCCGGGGAACAGGGCTTATGCGGCTTTGGCCATTTCGTCGATGGAGTCGATGTGCTCGGAAGCCTGATCAAGGCGCGCGTTCATCATGGTCCAGCCGCTGAAACGGGGCAATTCGGCCATGATGGCGTCCGTTGCCGTGTCAGGGGCGATCAGGGCAACGCGCGGGCTATAGTTTCGGGCGATGGTGATCGAGTCAGCGCCCAGCACCGACGAATCCAGCATCAATGCGACAGATCCATCCACATGGGCGAACAGGGTATCGATGGTCCTGGCGGATGAAATGATGGTGCCTTTGGCCGGGCGATAGACAAGCCGGACGCCAGCGTCCGCGAAGAGTTTGGAGAGGGCCGTGAGTCGTTCGCCGAACCTCTCCCAGTGCGGCTCTGACAGGACGGCGCGGGATTGTTCGCAAACCGAAACCTCGGTTGCGCCGAGTGCCCTTGCGCCGCGAATGTGGCGTTCGATCTCGTTGAAGACCAGGTGCGCGCTGCGATGGCTGAGGTCGATCACATGGGTTGGCGCAATGAACTGAAGCCGATGCCGCGCAAGCGATGCCTGAACGCACGCAACCTCGCGGGCAGATCCCGGATTGAGGCAAAGGCCGTCAAATCGTGCCCGCGCAACGGCATAGAGGTGAGCTTCGCGGACCGACTCATTGCGAAAGGCGCTGAAATCATCTTCAAACCAGCCGACTGGTCCGGCACCGATGCGAATTGTCATGCGGCTCACTCCCGTGACAGGCAGATTGCTCCATGACGCAAAGAGTGGCAGAGACACCTGAAAGTTCGCCGAGAAAATTCGATCAAATTTGAATGATCTCGCGATTTATCCGGTCTCCCGCATGCAGGAGGTCGCCGGGCAAGGCACCTGCCACGGGAACGGACTTTTCATTCCGCGCTTTTGCAATTACAGAACGGACGATCCGGTTGACGGAAAATCAAAAGTTTCGAGGAAACGACATGATCAGGATAGGCTGTCTCGGGGCCGGACGTATCGGCAAGATCCACGGTGGCAATGCTGCCAAGCACGCCAAGGCGCACTTGGTCGCGGTCTCCGATCCCTTCGCCGCAAGCGCCGAAGCGCTGGCTGCGGAGACAGGCGCTTCCGTCAGGTCTGCTGAGGCGATCATCGGCGCAGACGATATTGACGCGATCCTGATCTGCACCCCGACGACGACGCACGCTGATTTTATCGAAGCCGCAGCCAAGGCTGGCAAGGCCGTCTTCTGTGAAAAGCCCATTGATCTCACATCTGACCGGATCCGCGCCTGCCTCGCCGTGGTGAAGGCAGCGGGCACGCCGCTCATGATCGGCTTCAACCGCCGCTTTGATCCGAATTTTGCCGAGCTGAAGCGTCGCATTGATGCCGGAGTCGTTGGCAATGTGGAACTGGTCACGGTGCTGTCACGCGATCCGAACCCGCCGCATGCGGGCTATGTCGCCTCAAGCGGTGGCCTGTTCCGGGATATGATGATCCACGATCTCGACATGGCGCGCTTCCTGATGGGCGAGGACATCGCGGAAGTCCATGCTGTCGGTTCAAGCCTCGTCGATCCCGCGATCGGCCGCGAAGGCGATGTCGATACGGCAGCGGTCCTGTTGAAGACGGCTTCGGGACGGATTGCGCAGATCTCCAATTCGCGGCGGGCGACCTACGGCTACGATCAACGCATCGAAGTGCATGGATCGGCGGGCATGATTCGCGCCGGCAACGTGCATCGCACGACGGTTGAAGTGGCAACGGGCGCAGGCATCAACGCCGATCCGGTGCAGGATTTCTTCCTGGAGCGCTATGCAGAGGCCTATCGGCTTGAAATGGACGCCTTCATCGCGGCGATCATCGAAAAGCGTCCGCCGCATCCGACCGGCGAAGACGGGCTGGCGGCCCAGATCCTGGCTGATGCGGCCACCGAATCCTGCTTCAGCGGCAAGCCAGTCCGCCTTTGATATGACGGAAAACGGCAAAAAGGGGAGCGATGGGCTCCCCTTTTCGTCTTTACGGTCAGGCTTGGGATCAAGTGCATCGCAGGTGGTTCAGGCACCGGCGATACGAATCCAATATCATTCTCAGTTTGCGACGGCTTCGCGAGCCAGACGCGTGATGTCGCTGCGACCGATGCCGAGATCAGCCAGTTCACGATCATCAAGGGCACGCAATTCGTTGATGGTTTCACGATAGTTGCGGAACTTCATCCAACGCTGGGTCAGTGTGTAGGCGATATGGGGAAGGGACATTTGAGCGTCTCCTGCAATCTGCGCAGTGCGAAAGAAATGCTGCACTGCAATGTCGAGAAGATACATAATCCCGGATGACGTAATTAGTCAGGGGGTTTAAAACCAACCAGCTATGCAAAAAACGACTGTCTAGTTAAAATTGCTCAATAAATTTGTCTAAGCTGGCTAATATCAATGCAAAAATAGTGGGTCGGCTGTTCGGACGGCGACAAAACGACATTGCAATGCAGCAAAATAGGGCTCTCCGAACCCTTTTGCTCACAATTTGCGCAGGTGGACCGTCTCAATCCGATGGCTGCGACCCTTTTTCATGATCAGGTCAGCGCGCGGACGTGTTGGAAAGATGGTTTCCTGAAGGTTAATCAGATTGATGTTGCTCCAGAGGTCATTCGCATAGGCGATCGCTTCCTCGTCGGTGATCTTGGAATAGCGATGGAAATAGCTGTCCGGATTAAGAAACGCGGTTTTCCGCAGCCGCATGAAGCGCTCGACATACCATTGCGTCAGCAGGTCCTCGTCCGCATCGAGATAGATCGAGAAATCGAAGAAATCCGAGACGAACGGTACGGCGCTGCCGTCGCGTGGCATTTTCGAGGTTTGCAGGACGTTTAGGCCTTCCAGAATCAGGATGTCGGGCTGGTCAATGGTGATCGTCTGACCGGGTACGACGTCATAGACGAGGTGAGAATAGACCGGCGCCGTAACACTCCCCTTGCCCGCCTTGATGGCCGAGAGGAAATGCAGGAGCGCGCCAATATCATAGCTTTCGGGGAAACCCTTGCGCCGCATCAGGCCTTCGCGTTGCAGGACGGCATTGGGGAAGAGAAATCCATCCGTGGTGACGAGAGCCACCTTCGGGCTCGACGACCAGCGTGACAGGAGCGCCTGCAGGATACGGGCTGTTGTCGACTTGCCGACGGCGACCGAGCCAGCCAGCCCGATCACGAAGGGAACCTTGGTGTCATTGACGCCGAGAAACCGCTTTGTGACGCGAAACAATTGCTGCTTGGCCTCGACATAGAGCGATAGCATGCGTGACAGCGGCAGATAGATCTCGATGACTTCATCAATCTGGATGGGATCGTTCAGCGAACGCAAACGGGCGAGGTCCTGCTCATCAAGGGTCAGCGGAGCCCCGCCGCGCAAGCGCGACCATTCCATGCGCGTAAACTGCAGGAACGGCGAGAGTTCACCACCGAGATCAGGCAGGATCGGACTTGCAGCCGCCGGAACCGGCGGGTCGATGGGCATCGGATTGGTCACCGCAGCCGGCCTCCTGTGCGAACAACGGATGCGAGGATGATCAATTGACAACACTCGCTTCTGTCTCAACAGCAAACCACAGCGGGGTGAATAAATTGCAAGCAGGCAATTTTGCGCCCCTGGTGGTTCAGTCTGCCGGGCGGGCGGCCTTTTCTTCCAGTCCCGTCCGACCGGTGCGCGATTTCAATTCCGCCATGACTGCGTCCAGCGGAATCTCGGCCATGTGCAGCACGACGAGCAGGTGATAGAGCACGTCCGCTGCTTCTGCCTTCAGTTCTGCCTTGTCGCCACCAACTGCCGCCAAGGCAGCCTCGACGGCCTCCTCGCCGAGTTTCTTGGCCGCGCGCGACATGCCCTTGCTGATAAGCTTGCGCGTATAAGACATCGCATCGTCACTGGCCGCACGCGTTGCGACGATGGCCTCCAGATCGGACAAAGTGAAGTTGGACATTCGGCTGATCTCGTCTGGTTCTCGTGAAGGGGATCAGGGATCCAGTCGCACAGGGATTCCCGCCGACTGCATGTGCAATTTGGCCTGACGGATCGTGAATTCCCCGAAATGGAAGATCGAGGCAGCCAGAACCGCACTGGCGCCGCCCTCGACGATGCCTTCCACCAGATGATCCAGCGTGCCGACGCCCCCGGACGCGATCACCGGAACGGACACGGCGTCGGAAATGGTGCGGGTCAATTCGAGATCGAAACCAGCGCGGGTGCCATCGCGATCCATCGAGGTGAGCAGGATTTCGCCAGCCCCGAGCGCAACCACCTCCTCGGCATAACGCACTGCATCAATCCCGGTCCGCGTCCGTCCGCCGTGCGTAAAGACTTCCCAGCGCAGGGGCTCACCCGGCTCCGAGACCCGCTTGGCGTCGATCGCGATCACGACCGATTGGCCGCCCACTTGCCGGACCGCTTCGGCGACAAATTGCCGGTCACGCACGGCTGCCGACATGATCGAGACCTTGTCCGCCCCGGCTTCCATGAGATTGCGGATGTCCTCATGGGTTCGGATGCCACCGCCGACGGTCACCGGCATGAAGCAGACTTCTGCCGTCCGGCGAACAACATCGAGGATGATGCCGCGATTCTCGTAGCTGGCGGTTATGTCGAGGAAACAGAGTTCATCGGCTCCAGCCGCGTCATAGGCTTCGGCGGCTTCGACGGGGTCACCGGCATCGCGCAGATCGACAAAGTTCACGCCCTTGACGACGCGGCCATCCTTGACGTCAAGGCATGGGATGAGACGGGTCTTCAGCATCACGCGGGCTCCCGGGATTGGGCGATCAGGGCAAGAGCAGCCCGGGGGTCAAGCCGTCCGTCATAGATGGCGCGGCCAGAAATCGCGCCTTCGAGGATCGCGCAATCCGGCTGGATCAGTCGCTCGATATCGGCGATCGACGCAAGACCACCCGAGGCGATCACGGGGATTGAAACGGCATGGGCGAGTTGAAGCGTGGCCTCGAAATTGATGCCCTTCAGGATGCCGTCGCGGTCGATGTCGGTATAGACAATCGCTGCAACGCCTGCGTCTTCGAACTTTTTCGCCAGATCGACGGCGGCCAGTTCCGAGGCCTCGGCCCAGCCTTCAACGGCGACCTTCCCGCTCCTTGCATCGATGCCGACGACAATACGACCGGGAAACCGGGCGCAGGCCTGCCGGACCAGATCGGGATTGCGCACCGCGACCGTGCCAAGAATGACGCGGGTCACGCCTTTCGCCAGCCAGGACTCGATACCGGCGAGATCGCGGATACCGCCACCAAGTTCAACCTTCATCTCCGTTGCAGCGAGAATGGCTTCCACGGCCGTGCCATTCACCGAGCGTCCCTCAAAGGCACCGTTGAGATCAACGACATGCAGCCAGTCAAAGCCCATGTCAGCAAAGGCGCGGGCCTGGGCTGCGGGATCGTCGTTGTAGACGGTGGCTTCGGCCATGTCGCCGAGCTTCAGCCTGACGCAGGCGCCGTCCTTGAGGTCGATGGCAGGAAACAGGATCATATCGGCTCGTTGGTCAGAAACGGATGGGGAGAGAAACGGGCTCAGGGCGCCCATTTCAGGAAATTGGCCAGAAGCTTCAGGCCGAGCGTCTGGCTTTTCTCCGGGTGGAATTGCGTGCCGATGATGGTGTCACGGGCGACGATGGCCGTCAGCGGCACGCCATAGGTCGACGTCGCGATCAGATGGTCGCGATTGGCGACTTCGAACACGAAGGAATGCAGGAAATAGGCGTGCAAGCCGTCGTCACCCAGCGTCAATCCGTTCAACACCGGGTGCGGATTGATCAGCTGCATCGTATTCCAGCCCATGTGCGGGACCTTGAGAGGACGCCCGGATTCATCTGAGCCATCGGCGTTGATCGGCCCGACGACACCCGGAATCCAGTCGAATCCGTCGATCTCCTCGTGCTCGATCCCCTTGGAGGCAAGCAGCTGCATGCCGACACAAATCCCGAGGAAGGGTTTGGCACGAACCTCGACAAACTCGGTCAGGGCTTCGTCCATGCCGGCAATGGCCGAGAGGCCGCGCCGACAGAAGGGAAACGCTCCGTCACCGGGCAGCACGACCCGATCAGCGCGGCGAACGACGTCCGGATCACGCGTCAGCACAATATCGCCGGAATAGCCGATTTCACGTGCAACGCGTTCCAGCCCCTTGACGGCCGAGCGCAGATTGCCGGCTCCATAATCAACCAGCGCGATCGTCATGGCCGGTCACCGCTCAGAAATCCGATGACGGGCGGGAAGGCACCCGTGCGTGGTTGTTGCGGTGAGGCGGGCAGAGCTGCCGCGGGGGTATTTCCGCCTTCAACCCGTTGTGCGGCCCGCTTGGTAAAAAACGCCTGTTCAGCCAGTTTGGCCGTGCGGGCATCGACGACGCCGATCAGCTGCCAGTCGCGTCGCTCAAGTGCTGCCCGGCGGAAGTCACGCGCTTCGCAGGCAAACCAGATCAAAAAGCCGATCGACAGGACGCCGCCGACAGTTGGTGCAAGTTTGGCGCTGACGAGGCTGATCAGCATCATCGCCACGAGCCAGATCGCAAACGCCAGCCAGAGCCGGTGTGCGAGCGCCCAAAGTGGCGCAAACAGTAGCGCAGACCACGAAAATCCTTCGCGGATGAAGACAAAATCATCCTCCGGTTCTGCGGAGATCCCGGGGCTAGGCGGAGCGTGCACAGTCCAGATGGCCATTTCAGCCTCCTCAGTCGAACGTCCGGCAGTGTGATCAGCCAGCCAGCGTGCCCTTGGTCGAGGGGATGACACCGACCCGACGCGGGTCAATGGCAACAGCGGCTCCGAGCACGCGCGCCAGCGCCTTGAAGGCACTTTCGGCAATGTGATGATTGTTGGAGCCATAGAGATTGGTCACGTGCAGGGTGATGCCAGCGTTGATCGCGAAGGCGCGGAACCATTCCTCGAACAGTTCGGTGTCGAATTCCCCAACCTTGTCCCGCGTGAAATTGGCGGAGAAGACCAGAAACGGTCGACCGGAGATATCGATGGCCGCGCGGGTAAGCGCTTCGTCCATCGCCAGATGCACATCGGCATAGCGTGTGATGCCTGCCCGGTCACCCAGAGCCTGACGGATCGCCTGGCCCAGCGCAATGCCAACGTCTTCGACCGTGTGGTGGAAATCGATGTGCAGATCGCCCTTGGCGACGATTGTGATGTCGATCAGCGAATGCCGCGCCACCTGATCCAGCATATGGTCGAAGAAGCCGATGCCCGTCGAAATATCGGATTGCCCGGTCCCGTCGAGATTGACGCTGACCGAGATCGCCGTTTCTTTGGTCGTCCGTGTGATGCTGGCTTGCCGCATTTGAGTATCCGGGGGCGTGCATGAAACAAGCGCGCCTTTTAACGCGGATTTGCCGGGTTGGCTATGGGGGAGGCGGTTTCGCGTTTTGCGTGACCATGTCTGGTCTTGTTCCAGTAATGCGGATCGACGATGAGCTCGGCAACGGCTGCGACAGCCGCAGCAAACAGGAGAAACCAGTAGAGCGGCAGGGTCAGAAGATCGAAGATCCTGAGCTTTGCTCCGCTTGTGCCCCGCCGGGCTGTGATGGCCGAAACCGCGCCCAGCCACCCGCACGACAGCGATGCGAGGTCAAGCACCAGCATCAGATCGTCCGCGAAGGAGCGATCTCCGAACAAAGGTTCGAGGCCAGCTAGATGAAAGCCGATCAGGGCAACGCCAAATGGATAGCCAAAGACCGATAGGATCTGTCCGAGGATCAATACCTGAAACATGCAAAAGTTAACCGGGCCGAGGTCGCGCCAGAGGCGGATCGGATGCCGTGTATGGACGAGCCAGGTTTGCAGCCAGCCCTTCATCCAGCGAGTGCGCTGCAGATGCCAGGCGCGCCATGTGACCGGGGCTTCCTCCGAGGTGACAGAGGCAATCACGCCGATCCGCCAACCTGCCCGATAGAGTCTGACAGACAGATCCGCATCCTCCGTTACATTGAATGGGTCCCATGCCCCCACGGCCCGCAGCGCGGACAGACGGAAATGGTTCGATGTGCCACCGATGGGCAGGAAAAGGCTATGATGGGCAAGCCAGGGCAGCAGGGTGCGAAACAGCGCGCGATATTCCATGGTGAATTGTCGGACGAGCCAGTGGTTCGACGGTCGCGCATGATCGGTATCGAGAACTGCCTGGACGCAGGCAAGATCAGGCGGCGCGTCGGCAAATGCGGCGGCGGCCTTGCGCAACTGGTCGGGTTCGGGACGATCTTCGGCGTCAAAGACGGTGAGCAGATCGCCCGCAATCAACGGCAAGGACCAGACAAGCGCCTTCGGTTTGGTGCGCGGATGTGAGGGCGGGACAGCGATCACCTGGATGGAGGTCCGTTCGGTCGCGCGCAATGCGGCGCTCAGCGTCTGGCGATCATCGGCTTCCACGACAAGGTGAATGGCCAGCTTATGGCGCGGATAGTCCAGACGTTGCAAAGCCTTGATGAGATCGCCGATCATCCGCGCTTCCCGGTACAGCGGCACCAGCACCACATACTGGGGCAAGTCAGCGTCTGTCTCGTCCATGGGAGCGGGTTGAGCCGGTCGCTGTCTGGACGCCGCCAGCCGTATTGCGCCAGCAGCGAGGAAGAACAGATTGAAGATGGCGAGCGTCTGGAGCGGTGCAAGCAAGGCCAGGATGACCATTATTGCAAGGCAGCCAATGATCCTGCGAATCAGCGCGTTGGCGTTGGCAGCCGACATGTCGGGCGTTTTAAGTCGTAGGATCGTCGTGGCCTGATAGGTCATCGGTGGTTCAAAGGCCCGGCGCACGGCGAGGCGGATTGCGCGCGGCGATGCAATTGCAATGCGTCGGCGCATGTCCGGATCGAGCGGAATATCGCGATTTAATTGATCGAGTTCTGCACCACGCGGGGCGACGATCAGCACTGCCGAATCCGAGGTACGATGCATGACCTGACGGATGCAGTAAAATGAGCGGGCGTCGGGCAGGCGGGCATTGAAAGCCTTATCCTCCAGAACGACGGACGGGAAATAGCGAACCTGAAGCGTTCGTGCGATCGTCTGCCACCAGAGATCTGGCGGAAGATAGCCGAGCCGGATCAATTCATCGGCGATGGAGGTTCGACGCGCTGCCGCAATCTGTTCCGCGACATCGACAACCCGCTTCCGAATGCCCAGCGCCAGAAGCAGCCTGACTTCGAAGGAACACCCAATCATCTCGTCCATTGAGCCGGATGCTGGGTTCAACGGCCATGTCGAAGCTGATATGGTCATCGGCGATCTACCAAATGCTGTGCATCGGCGCGCGGGAAGGTCTTGATGCGGGAACCAGCAATTGTCCGCCGGGTTGATCAGCGGCTTTGGTGGGCTCTGGCTTTCTGCGGGCTAGTCGGCTACCTCTTGCGTCTGGCGGTCGGTTGTCCTGTTTGCGCGTTTCGGACGACGGGCAGCCGGGTGCAAAGGGCATGTGTAAAAATCTAGGACAAAATCAGAAGTTTTGTCACCACAGGTTTTACATCAAGAATGAGCAATTTTTTGAATAAATCGTTCAGCTGGTGCGTGTCTTCAAAATGCGCGTCTCGCGTGTTTTTTTGGATGATCCTTGCGGGTGCGAGCTTCGTGCTGTCCGGACCAGACGAGGCTGTCGCCCAATCGGTGCCCGTGTCAATTGAAGTGCCGACATTTCGGGATCCAGCTTATAGGCTTGAGAAGCCGGCCGGGGATGCAGGCAGTATCCGTTTTCTGACGTCGGGGGATTTCCCGCCGTTCGATTTCCTGGATTCAAAGGGACAATTGACCGGCTACAATGTCGATCTCGCGCGGGCCATTTGTGACGTGCTTGCGGCCAACTGCACCGTGCAGATGCGACCTTTTGCCGATCTGGTAACGGCTTTGACCGACAAGCGGGGCGATGCCATTATTGCGGGGCTCAAGGACCGTGCCGATCTGGCAACCAAACTCGATTTTACCGGGCCCTACCTCACGACGCCGGGCCGCTTCGTCGCCCGCCTCGGCTCGCCGCTGGAGCCAACGCCTGAGGGTTTGAGTGGGCGCTGGATCTCCGTTGTATCAGGATCGGCGCATGAAGCGTTTGTCCTCGATTTCTTTAAAGCCAGCCGAATTGTTGCCTTCCCGACGGATCAGGCAGCGCGCGATGCGCTGCGTGATGGGATCGTTGACGTCAATTTCTCGGATGCGATCACGTCCAGTTTCTGGCTCCTGCGCGATGCGAGCCGGAATTGCTGCACGTTCCTCGGTAATGCCTATCTCGACACTGGCTATTTCGGTGATGGCTTCAAGATCGCCTTTCAGCGCGGCAATCGGCATCTGAAGCGGGAATTTGATTACGCGCTCAGTAAACTCAATGAAAACGGCACGTTACGCGAACTTTACCTGCGCTATTTTCCGCTTGGGTATTACTAGAACCGGGTACCTGGCCATGGCGGACGCCCCCTTTCACATCGAGCGCGTTCGGTCGCGTCTTGATCTTCAAGCAACAATCGACCTGTTTCGGACCTATGCGGCCTCCTTGCCGATCGATCTTGGCTATCAGGATTTTGAAGGCGAGATGGCCACAATGCCTGGAAAATATGCGCCTCCGGCAGGAGAGTTGTTTCTGGCGCGTGATCTGGCAAATGAACCAATCGGCTGCGTCGCATTGAGATCGCTGGGGACAGACCGATGCGAGATGAAACGTCTTTATGTCAGCGATGCGGGTCGCGGGTTGGGACTTGGTCGCGCTTTGGCTGAGGCCGTCATTGCGACCGCAGAGGCCATCGGCTATCGCGAGATTGTCCTCGACACTCTGCCGTCAATGGTCAGTGCACAGGCGCTCTATCGAAAGCTCGGCTTTCAGACGATATCAGCCTATTATGATAGTCCGATCGCAGGAACGACGTTCCTGCGCCGGTCCCTTGCGCAGCCAGAACAGCAAAAGACCTGATCGACCTTGAAAGGATAATCCCCGATGACAGATTTCCTCTGGACCCGCCCGGACGGGACGGAGATCGGAACCATACTTCTGGCGCATGGTTCCGGCGCACCCATGGACAGTCCATTCCTCGAGCGCATGACCAATGCCCTTGTCGCTGAAGGCTTCGCGGTGGCGCGGTTTGAATTTGCCTATATGGCCAAGCGTCGGCTGGGTCCGAAAAAGCCGCTCCCGACGGCTGCCGAAAAACTTGTGGCTGAATATCGCTTTGCTATCCGGCAATTGCTGGAGGATCCGGATCTTGTGCATCCGCTCATCATTGCTGGCAAATCGCTGGGTGGACGCGTGGCCGTCATGACCGGGGCGACGGACCTGACGCCGCCGGATCTCGGACCCGTCGCCGGGGTCGTCTGTTTCGGCTATCCTTTCCACCCAACGGGAGAGCCGGAAAAGCTCCGTCTGCAGCCATTGCATGCGTGCAAGTTGCCGCTACTGATTGCCCAGGGCGACCGCGATGATTTTGGCAACCGGTACGAAGTCGAAGCGCTTGAACTACCACCAGCTCTGGAGATCGTATGGCTCGAGGACGGCAGTCATGATTTTGGTCCGCGTGGCCTGTCTGGTGCCACACTCTCGGGCAATATAGCGGCTGCTGCGGCTGCGGCAGCGGCGTTCGCAAAGCGGCTGACGGTTGAGCCGGTCGATGTGCCTGAGATGACTGAGGACGAGGAATGACAGATCTGGCAGGGCGGGTTGGTGTGACGTCTCGACGGTCGCTTTTGGCCGTCTCGGGCTTGCTGGTGACAGGGTCGCTCGCAGGCTGCAGCTTTCTGCCGTCGATGCAGACGCCGGAATCCGACGTCGAAGAAAAGATGCGGGCCAAGCGGCCCTACAAGCCAGCCAGCCCGCAAGATTTTGCGCCGATCATCAACGCCTATCGTGCCCAGAACGGTCTGCCGCCGTGGAGTATTGACGACCGCCTGACCGCGATTGCGACTGCCTATGCCCGCCATCTCGCCGACGCCGGCCAGATGACCCACGAGCTGCAACCCTATGGCGGGCTGGAAAAGCGCCTGAAAGATGCGGGCTATTCCTATCTCGTTGCCGGCGAAAACCTCGGTGAAGGCCATACCGACGTCCAGGACGCCTTCGAGGGCTGGCACCATTCGCCGCCGCATGATCGTGGCATGCGCGACGCGGAAGCGACCGTATTTGGCATCGGATCAGCCTATCGCGCCGATGATCGCTATCAGGCCTACTGGTGCCTGATCTTTGCCAAGCCGCGTCCGCCGCGTGTTGGACCTGCGCCAACGAGTGGCCCGTTTGAATGGGGTGCGCGTCTCGGTTCGGGGTGAGATATCACAGGGTCAGCCGCGATCGCCGCATCTCGTACAGCGTGACGGCGGTTGCAATCGCCAGGTTGAGCGAGTCCGCCTGACCGGCCATCGGGATCTTGATGACGGTTGTTGCCAGCGCGACAAACGCGTCGTTGAGGCCAGATTGTTCGTTCCCCATCAAGAGGATAGCGGGTTCTGGATAGTTGACCGAGCGATAATCGACCGCGCCTTTCAGGTGGGTTGCATAGACGGGCACCCGGGCGGCGTGGTTGAACCGGGCGAACGCGTCGCGGCTCATGCGGACGAGCGGCACGTGGAACAGGGATCCCATCGTGGCCCGGACGGCCTCAATCGCAAACGGATCGGTCGTCTCATCGATCAGGATCACGCCGGAGGCCCCGACGGAATCGACCGTGCGGATGATCGTGCCGAGGTTGCCGGGGTCCTTGATGCCTTCGAGCGCGACCCAGGTGCCCTTGATGGCCTCGGGTGCCAGATCGGCATACTGTTGTGCGATCACCGACACGACCATCTGTGGATTGTCGCGCCTGGAAATCTTCTCCAGCACGGCCTCGCTGACTTCAACGACATCGGTTCCGCGCTGCAAGGCGGTCGCAACTGCCTGGGAGACCATCGATTGCTGGCCGACCCTGTCACAATAGGCCAGCGTCGTCACGCGCCAACCACTTTCGAAAGCATCGGTGACGAGCTTCAGTCCCTCAGCGAGGAAAAGGCCCGTCTCGGCGCGTTCCTTCTTGGATTGCAGGCCGCGCATATCCTTGATCAGGTCATTGGCGAGGCTGGTGATCTTGCGGATGGCTGGCTTCGTCTCGTCTTCGGGTCGTGATGCCATTGCCGACGATGGTGGCCTTGCGGACGGACGCTTGGAGCGACGATAGAGTTGCGGGCTGCGCGGGTCCTGACTCATGCCGTCGCCTCCGGTTGCCAGCGGCAGAACAGCGATGTTGCCAGTTTTCGCCCGAACTGTTCTTCGATCAGCAGTTCACCCGATTCCAGCAAACCGCCGCGTGGGCCAAAAATCTCGGCAAACAGCTCGTGGAATGAGATAAATGACGCCCGCATGGCGTAGACCGTCAGGATGTTGAACATCGGCTTTGGCCCGGTCAACTCGCGGCACAGGGTCAGCATCTCGGGCAGATGTTCGAACAATTGCCAGACTTCGCCATTGGTGCCGCGCCCATATTTGGGCGGATCGAGAATGATTGCGTCATAGGTATTGCCGCGCCGGACCTCGCGTTGAACGAACTTCATGGCGTCTTCACAGATCCAGCGGATCGGCAACGCTTCAAGGCCGGAGAGCGCCTGATTTTCCCGCGCCCAGGCAATCGCCTTCTTGGATGCATCGACATGGGTCACATGAGCGCCCGCTTCGGCTGCGATCAGCGAGGCAAGGCCAGTATAGCCGAAGAGATTGAGGAGCTTGGGCGTACGACCGGCGGTCTTGGCAGCGCGGATGCGATCAGCCATCCAGCTCCAGTGGGCCGCCTGCTCGGCAAAGACGCCGACATGGCGGAACGACGTGAACCGGCACACGAATTTGACCGGCCCGAAGGCCATTTGCCAGGTTTCCCCGACCGGCTTTGGAAATCGCCAGCGACCGGGGCCTTCTTCCTCAACGTCACCTGTGAAGATGGCCTGGGCCTTGTCCCAGTCAGCGTCAGGCAATCGCGGCGACCAGAGCGCCTGTTCTTCGGGGCGAACAACAACAATGTCGCCATAGCGCTCAAGCTTGCGACCGTGTCCACTGTCAAGCAGGCAATAATCGTCCCAGCCGCGCATTTCGAGGATGGCGGGCCAGGCGGATTGCAGCTTAGGCGTGGGCGCCGCTCGTGCTGGGTCTGCGGAGACAGGCTTTGTCTGATCGATCATCATGCCCTCCACTTTGCTGACTTGGGTCAGATCGTCAATGGTTTTGATCAGCGTTATATTCACTGAAATATTGCGATTGCCTCAAAAAAATCTCGACTATCCGGTATCTTAGCCCTTGCGTTCGCGAGTGGTGAAGGGCAACTTGACGGCTCTGAAAAGATGGTCCGGTCAAGGGCTGGTTCTGTAGACGTTACCTAGGTGTAGCATTTGCGAATTGCGTTTTTCGATACGGCGGTGTCAACGAAGTACGCAACGAGAGCGTTGATTTCAAAGTCGATGCACCAAGTCCGTCAACGGGCTGGTCGTTGCGGTGTGTGGGGAGAGTAGCCAGATGGAAATGACCGGTGAGTACCGGATTTCGGCACCCCGTGCCCAGGTCTGGGCCGCGCTGAATGATCCGGAAGTGCTGAAGATCAGCATTCCCGGCTGCGAAACGCTGGACATGACCTCCGACACCGAGATGACAGCCAAGGTCGTCGCCAAGATCGGCCCGGTCAAAGCGACCTTCACAGGCAAGGTGAAACTGGAAAATATCAACGCGCCCGAAAGCTACACCATTGCCGGTGAGGGCCAGGGTGGCGTTGCAGGCTTCGCCAAGGGCGGTGCCGACGTACATCTGGCGGACGATAACGGGGTGACCGTTTTGACTTACACCGCCCGTGCCCAGATCGGCGGCAAGCTGGCCCAACTGGGGTCACGACTGATCGATTCCACGGCCAAGATGATGGCCGATCAGTTTTTTGCGAAATTTTCCGCAGTCGTGACCGAACGCGCGCTGATTGAGGCCGGTGGGCCGATGGCTGCCGAGCCGCAATCTGTCGCCGACGCTTCAAGCGCGGCGTCAAGCGGAGCACCCGTTCAGACCGCTCCGCGCGCAACGGCCTCTGCTGCTTCAGGGGCAAGTGCTGCACCGATTTCCGTCGGTTCGGGATTGCCTGGCTGGGTTATTCCGCTGGTGACGCTCGTCGTGGGCGTGATCATCGGCAAGTATCTCTTGTGAGCGAACGATCTTGGGCCGGGACGGTATCGTCCCAGCCTGTCTGGACTGGCAAGCGTTAATGGAAGTGAATGACTGCCCATGATCAGAACGCCTATGTGGCCGCCTGGCGGTTCCGGTGAGTGATCCAGGGGCAGAGACGTCAAGAAGGATTGGGAGGACTACATGACAACTGTTTCCATGACTGTAAACGGCAAGACTGTCTCGGCGGACGTCGAAGATCGTACCTTGCTGGTCTCGTTCCTGCGCGAGACGCTCGGCCTCACCGGGACCCACGTCGGCTGCGACACCTCGCAATGCGGCGCTTGCGTCGTTCATATCGACGGACGCGCTGTCAAGTCCTGCACGACGCTGGCGGTTCAGGCAGCTGGCACGGCTGTGACCACCATCGAAGGTCTGTCGTCTGGTGGTGAACTGCACCCGGTGCAGGCTGCGTTCCGTGACAATCACGGCCTCCAGTGCGGTTTCTGCACGCCCGGCATGATCATGACGTCGGTCGACATCATCAATCGGCATGGTGCGCATCTGGATGAAGCCACGGTTCGTCACGAACTCGAAGGCAACATCTGCCGCTGCACGGGCTACCATAACATCGTGAAGTCCGTTCTCGATGCTGCAGGCCGCATGACCACATCTGCCGCTGCGGAGTGAGCAGGTTCAAACTCAATGCCGTCCTGGTGGATTGACCCCCGCCGAAGAGGGGTCTCGCCGGACGGTTTACCAGGAAACGTCAGTGTGACGAGAGTCACCAGGAGGATACCATGGGCGTTGAAGGCATTGGTCAGAGCGTCGTCCGCAAGGAAGACAAGCGGTTCATCACCGGCAAGGGCAAATACACCGACGATATCAAGTTGCAGGGCTTGACGCAGGCGCATTTCGTGCGTTCGCCTCATGCCCATGCGCGGATCAAGTCGATCGATACGTCAGCGGCCAAGGCAATGCCGGGCGTTGTAGCAGTTCTGACCGGCTCGGAACTCGTTGGCGACAAGATCGGCAATCTGATTTGCGGCTGGATGGTCCATTCGAAGGACGGCAGCCCGATGAAGATGGGCGCCTTCCCGGCGATGGCCAATGAGACTGTCCGCTGGGTCGGTCAGGCAGTGGCTGTCGTCATCGCGGAAACCAAGAACCTCGCCCGCGATGCTGCCGAAGCCGTAGTCGTCGATTACGAGGAGCTTCAGGCCGTTGTTGACGTTCGCGAAGCGGTCAAGCCGGGCGCACCGCAGCTGCATCCGGAAGCCGCCAACAACACGATCTATCAGTGGTCGATTGGTGATCAGTCGGCGACGGATGCCGCCATTGCTGGCGCAGCGCATGTCGTGACGATGGACATCATGAACAACCGTCTGGTCCCGAACCCGATGGAGCCACGCTCGGCAGTCGCCCAATATGACTCGGCTGATGATCATCTGACACTGTGGACGACGTCGCAGAACCCGCATGTTGCGCGGCTTCTGTTGTCGGCCTTCTACAATATTGCGCCGGAAAACAAGCTTCGCGTGATTGCCCCCGACGTCGGCGGTGGCTTTGGCGCCAAGATCTATGTCTATCCTGAAGAGATCGTCTGCCTGTGGGCTGCCCGCAAGATCGATCGTCCGGTCAAGTGGACGGCTGATCGCTCGGAAGCCTTCCTGACAGACGCCCATGGCCGCGACCACGTCTCCAAGGCCGAACTGGCCTTTGATGCCGATCACAAGATCATTGGCTTGCGCGTTCACACCTACGCGAATTTCGGCGCCTACATGTCGCTGTTCTCATCGTCGGTGCCAACCTACCTCTACGCAACGCTACTGTCGGGTCAGTACAATATCCCGAACATCTATTGCGAAGTGGATGGTGTCTACACCAACACGGTTCCGGTTGACGCCTATCGCGGCGCTGGCCGTCCCGAGGCGGCGTTCCTCATCGAACGCCTCATGGAAACAGCTGCCCGCCAGTTCGGCATGTCGCCTGCCGATCTGCGTCGCAAGAACTTCATCACGCAGTTCCCGCACCAGACGCCGGTGATCATGACCTACGACACCGGTGACTTCAACGCGTCGCTCGATGCCGCCATGAAGGCGATCGACTACGCTGGCTTCCCGGCCCGCAAGGCAGCCTCTGCTGCCAAGGGCAAGCTGCGTGGGATCGGCATCTCCTGCTATATCGAGGCCTGCGGCATCGCACCATCCAAGGCTGTCGGCTCGCTTGGCGCAGGTGTTGGCCTCTGGGAATCGGCAGAAGTCCGGGTCAATCCGGTCGGCACTGTCGAAGTTCTCACCGGTTCGCACAGCCATGGTCAGGGCCATGAAACGACCTTCGCCCAGCTGATCTCGACCCGTCTCGGCGTCGGCATCGATACGGTGCAGATCATTCATGGCGATACGGACAAGGTTCAGTTCGGCATGGGCACCTACGGCTCGCGTTCCGGCGCAGTCGGCATGTCGGCTATCCTCAAGGCTGTCGAAAAGGTCGAGGCCAAGGCCCGCAAGATCGCTGCCCATCTGATGGAAGCGGCTGAAGGCGACATCGTCATCGAAGGTGGCGAGGTCAAGGTCGCCGGTACCGACAAGAAGATGCCTTGGGCGCTGGTCGCGCTGGCCGCCTATACCGGCCATAACCTGCCCGACGGCATGGAACCCGGCCTGAAGGAAGGCGCGTTCTATGACCCGACGAACTTCACGTTCCCGGCTGGCAGCTATATCGCTGAAGTCGAGATCGATCCGGACACCGGCAAGACCACGGTCTGCAACTTCACGGCTGCTGACGACTTCGGCAACCTGATGAACCCGATGATCGTCGAAGGTCAGGTGCATGGTGGCATTGCGCAGGGTATCGGACAGGCCCTGCTGGAAGGCACGGTTTATACCGGTGACGGCCAGTTGCTGACGGCGTCCTACATGGATTATGCCATGCCGCGCGCCGATGACCTGCCGTCCTTCGATATCCACCACACCTGCACGCCTTGTCCGGGCAATCCGCTCGGCATCAAGGGCTGCGGCGAGGCCGGAGCCATCGGATCGCCGCCAGCCATCATCAATGCCATCACCGATGCGCTTGGTCACAATCACATCGAGATGCCGGCGACGCCGGATCGCGTCTGGCATGCGATCCATAGCCGCATGGCTGCTGAATAAGGTGACCAGTCGGGTCCGGATTGAACTCCGGACCCGACATTTGTCGCAAAAGATCGCTGCAAACCGTTTAAGCCCGGACGGGCAAACCCCACGAAAGGGAGCACCCCATGTACTCCACCAGTTACCATAAGGCCGCAAGCGTAGCCGAGGCCGAAAGCTTGCTCGCAGGTGCGAGCGACGGCAAATATCTGGCCGGCGGTCAGACTCTGATCCCAACCATGAAGCAGCGCCTTGCAGCGCCGACGGATCTGGTCGATCTGACCAAGATTCCGGGTCTGGCTGGCGTCGAAGTGAGCGGCAACACCGTCAAGATCGGTGCAGCCACCCGCCATTACGACGTGGCCTCCTCGGCCAGCGTCAAGTCGGCGATCCCGGCGCTTGCGGCCCTTGCCAGCGGCATCGGTGATCCCGCTGTTCGCTATCAGGGCACGATTGGCGGATCGCTCGCCAATAACGATCCGTCCGCCGATTATCCGGCAGCTGTGCTGGCGCTCGGTGCGACGATCCACACGAACAAGCGGGCTATCTCGGCGGATGATTATTTTCAGGGCATGTTCACGACGGCCCTCGAAGACAGTGAAATCATCACCGCAGTGAGCTTCCCTGTCCCTGCAAAGGCAGCTTACGTGAAATTCCCGAACCCGGCTTCGCGCTACGCGCTGGCAGGCGTGTTTGTCGCCAAGCTGGCCGATGGTTCGGTCCGTGTCGCGGTGACCGGCGTGGGCGAAAGCGGTGTCTTCCGCGCATCGGCCATCGAAGCTGCGCTTGCCGCCAACTGGTCGGCTGATTCGGCTGGCAGCATTGCGATCTCGCCGGAAGGCGTCCTGTCGGACATCCATGGTTCCGCTGACTATCGCGCCAATCTGGTCTCGGTTCTGGCCAAGCGGGCCGTTGCCGCAGCTGGCTGATCTCATCGACACAGTTCAATTGAGACACGGGCTACCCGGAAGGGTGGCCCGTTTCTGTTGGGGGCGCGGAAAACCGGTCAGCCGAGGCGAGGGCGGTCATAATCCCTATCTCTGCGGACCCGATGGATCGATCGCTTTGACTTGTGAAGCGCATCAACTAAAGTCAGGCCTCTTTTTGGAACGACATGCTCACATCCGGCTGGGCGCAGACCGAAGGTTTTGAAATGTTTACTGAGACATCATTCAATTCGGGTAATCAGGTCGCGTCGGTCAGGTCAGCCGGAACAACGCCGCTTGCACGGGGGCGCGAGTTCCTGTCGATCCCCGGTCCGACCAATGTGCCTGAGATGGTCTTGCAGGCGATGCATCGCCCAGCTGTCGACATCTATGCCGAGGAGTTGCTCGACACGATCCACCAGTTGCTGACCGATCTCAAGGCTGTCTTTCGCACTGAAGGGTCGACCTATATTTACATCGCCAACGGACATGGCGCCTGGGAAGCGGCGCTGACCAATACGCTGTCACGTGGTGACCGGATCCTCGTTCTGGAAAGCGGGCGCTTCGCCAAAGGTTGGGGCGAACAGGGGGATCTGCTGGGATTGACCGTTGAGAGCATTCCCGGTGATTGGCGTGGAACCGTTGACATGGCCGCGTTTGAAGCGCGGATGAAAGCGGATACGACGCACGAGATCAAGGCCGTGCTCGTCGTCCAGATCGACACGGCGTCCGGCGTCGTCAATGATATCCCCGCGATCCGGGCCATCATGGATGCGGCCAGACACCCGGCGCTGTTCATGGTCGACGGGATTGCATCGGTTGGATGCATGGAATTCGAGATGGATCGGTGGTCCATCGATGTGGCGGTCACCTGCTCGCAAAAGGGCTTGATGATGACACCCGGCCTGTCGTTCCTGGCAGCCTCGCCCAAGGCCAAGGCGGCACATCTGAAGGCCGGGTTGCGCACTTCCTACTGGGATTGGTCGGCGCGCGATCTGCCGGAAAGCTATCGAAAGTTCTGTGGCACGCCGCCGGAACATATGTTGTTTGGCCTGCGCGCATCCCTTGCGCTTCTGTTTGAAGAAGGGCTGGAACAGGCCTGGGCGCGGCATCGCGGGCTCGCCGCCGCTGTTCACGCTGCCGTGGACGTTTGGGCGCAGGGTGGCGCGATGGAATTCAATATCGTCGCTCCGGCCCTGCGTTCCCCGTCGGTGACCACGATCCTGACGCCGGGATTTGATCCGCAAAAATTGCGCGATTTTGCGCGCAAGAACTGCGGTGTTGTCCTGGGTTCCGGTATCGGAGAACTCACGGGTATGGCGTTTCGGATTGCCCACATGGGCTATTGCAATGCGCCGATGGTACTTGGGACACTCGGGGCCACCGAGATTGCGCTCAATGCATTGAACATTCCGCACGGTTCAGGGGGTGTTCAGGCGGCGATCGCGGCACTCAATCAGCATTTCGGGCCAGAAGCGGCTCGCTGATCTGGCCCGAAACTTGGGGTTAGCGCTGGTATTGCCGCTCAGGCAGCCGCGTTGCCTTCACTCGCGTCGTCTTCGACGTCGGTATAGTCGCCCTCGTCAACCTGGAACCGGCTGACCAACTCAGCCAGGGCCAGCGCTTCCTTGGACAAGGCGGAATTGGCGGCTGCCGACTGCTCGACCATCGCCGCGTTTTCCTGGGTCACTTCATCCATCTGCGTCATCGCGGTATTGATCTCGACCAGACTATGAGCCTGGTCCTGCGACCCGTCAGCGATTCCGGCCACGATGGTATTGATTTCGCCGATCCGCTGGGTAATGCGTTCCAGCGACTTGCCGGTGGCAGCGATGAGATCGACCCCGCGATCGACGTGCTCGATCGAGGTAGCAATCAAGCCCTTGATTTCCTTTGATGCTTCCGCCGAGCGCTGGGCCAGCAGGCGCACTTCCGACGCGACGACGGCAAATCCGCGACCTGCATCACCCGCCCGGGCTGCCTCTACGCCCGCATTCAAGGCCAACAGGTTGGTCTGGAAGGCGATTTCGTCAATCACGCCGATAACCTGGGCGATCTCGCGTCCGGAATTCGCGATCGAATCCATCGCCTCAATTGCCTGCCGCATCACGACGGCACTGCTGCGGGCGTCACCATCCACACTCGCAACAACGGTGCTGGCGTTTGTGGCACCTGCGGCGGATTTCTTGACCGTCTCGGTGATCTGATCCAGTGCAGCGGCTGTTTCTTCCAGCGTCGAGGCTTGTTGAGATGTCCGGCGGGCGAGATCATCGGATGAGTGTTCGATGTCTTCCGTGCCGGCCTGGATGGTGTTGGCGCTGCTGATCACGGACTGGATAACTTCCTTCAGGCGATCGATCGCTTCGTTGAAGTCATCGCGGATCTGGATATAGGCGTCCGTAAAGCCTTCATCGAGATGGACAGTGAGATCGCCTTCCGCCAGACGTTTCAGGCCATGGCCCAATTGCCGGACGACACTGGCCTGTTCTTCCGCCGCGCGGGCGCGTTCCTGCGCATTGAGTGCCGTCCGTTCTGCCTCTTCGGCAGCGGCTTTGTCCTGATTGGCGCGGAGCAATTCGGTTTCGGCCAGTTGATCGCGAAACCGGACGGCGGTGCGAGAAATCACGCCCACTTCGTCCTTGCGATCTGCGCCCGGAAAATCGATTGTCGTGTCACCCAACGACAGCTTCTCCAATCGATCTGCGATCACCGTAATTGGCTTGGAAATGCTCTGGCGAGTCACATAGGCAGCAAAACCGGCAAGAACTGACAGACCGCTGAGAATGAACAAATAGGAATCAAAGATCGTCGTATTGGTCAGCGCCAGCGTCTGGTCACCTGCGGCATCTGACAGCTTCAGCAACTGGTTGGTCAGGCCGCTGATATCGGTCATTGCGGTATTGAGCGCGGGATTGCAGGTAGACTGCATCTTGGCAATTGCCGTTTTCGCCGCGCCGGGGGCAAGTGAATTACCCTGCTGGATGACGTCGGCGCATTCCCCCTCGATGACGGCCGTCAGCTTGTCACCGATGGCTGCGATCTGCTTGCTCTGGGCTGGCAAGGACCGCATCGCAGCCTTGATCTGCTTCTGGAAGTACCCGACGTTATCGGTGATTTCCTGGTTGGCGTCCTTCTTGCCGTCTTCGGTGGTTTCCGTCAGGAGCCGATAGATCGAGCGATTGACATAGACCAGGTTCCGGTTGGCGCGGGCCATGGCCAGATTGCCCTTGCCAAAGCCATCCAGCAGATCGCCATAGGAATTGTCGATGTAACGCATCTCGTAGGTGGCATAAACGGTGCCGCCCAATGTCACGAGAGACAAGAGACCGATCAGGGAGAGAAACTTCCAAAGGATTCCAAAGTCCTTAAACTTGAGCATGACATTGGCACCTTGAAAGAGTTTCATCACGTTTCGCTTATTTCTTGGGAGCACCGGTGGCATCGGCGCAGTCCGGATCCTTGCTGCCGGGCGGACAATCGTCAGCCGACTGGCCGCCGCGAGCGAGGACTTCAGTCACTGTCAACAAGGACAGCAGGAAGAAGACGAGGGCGATTGACTTTCTCATGGATGGAGTTCCTTCCGGTTCAGGGGTTGGTGCGACAGACCTTGAACTGATTACCATTCAAAGACGTGACCAACCTCAAAGTGCAGGCCCACGAGCAAATCATTCTTTATTGTGCGGCTGTAGTTCGGGTTTACGATGTACTGAACGTCGGGCTGCATCGTCAGATACTCGTTGATCTTGGCGCGATAGGTGACTTCGTAGCTGGTTTCAGTGCTGCTCAGAGGTGTACCCTGGAGCAATGAAGCCTGTTTCCAGTAGGAACTGGCAAAGTTTGCATTCATGGAGATGCCAACCTTGTCCGTCGGGCGGCTGTCAAGCAGGCCGGTATAGGTAAAGCCAGCGTTGAAGGATTCAGCGGCGTTCGTGCTCTGCGGCTGCGACACACCGACCGTGAAGAAGCCGTCAAGACCGCGCTTGGGCGTCTGCGCATAAAGCCGCATCGCGCCACCGACATAAGCGCCGGTTTCACCATAGGTCATCTTCTGAAGGCCACCCGTAAGCTGCCCATAGACCGGCAACTTGGCGGTCAGCGTCCAGACACCAGCCATGAACTTGTCGAACTTGCTGGGCGTATAATCGGCTTCCGCCATGATCATCGCGCCGTAATGCGACGAGAACTCGACGCCGTTCAGCGGCAGATGATTGGGATTGTCGGCCGCACCGTCGGCTACGGCGACCTGAACACTGAACTGATTGCCGAAATTCTGCCGGACACGCAGGGCAAGCGGTGTGTAGGGATAATTGCCCGGACCCACGGTTCCATTCTGTGGCATGAGGCCCGACTGGTCGAGCGCCGTGTTCCAGGTCAGGTCCTTGCTCAGGAACAGAGCCATCGGCTTGGTGTTCGAAAATTCGGTTTCAAGGTCATAGATACCGAACCGAACATCGGTGCTGCCGAACACCTGGTCATAATAGACCTGATAGAGCCGCAGCATGGGCGATCCTGCCGCCGTATCGATGGGGCTCTGCTGATCGAGGGCGCCGACGTAGCTGTTGCCGGTCGAGACGCCGTTGGCATAGAAGCCCTCGAGCACGAAGGTACCGCCGGTCCAGCCGAACGCCTTGCCGGTGTCGATACTCAGTTGGGCGTCGATATTGTTCATGTAGGAGACGCCCTGGCGCAAGCCGCCGGAGGCATTGTCCCAGATTTCACCGGTATAGAGCAGGTTCAATTGATAGGCGTTATCCGCGACCGATGGCGTGGGCTTGGCTGCAGACGCGCCGAGATCGGCGGCAGCTGCCGGAACAACCGGCAACGCCGCGATACCAAGAACCATTACCCAGAGTGGAGTCATGCGTGGCATAGGGTTGCCTTTCGAGTTTTGAAGCTAAGCACCTGATTACACAACAAAATATAGGCGCGCGTCAGGGTGGGCCGATCCGCGAATCAGTGGCTTACATCATACATTTCATTTGAAATGATTGCGTTGATATTTAAAAATTAAGTAATTTTACGTAGGTGTTTTGACATTCAAAAGCCGAAATCGTTGAAATCATATTCCAATTTCATGAAATCGAGCCAATCCCCATAGCCTAAAAAATCACAGATCAACCGTGTTCCGGGCTATCTGGGGCAGATTTGGCCATCTTGGCAGACAGGGGCAACTGATCAGTCGACCCGGGCGACGACACCATCGGTCATGAGGCGGTCGTAGTCGGCTGGCGCATAACCCGACTGGTCCGACAGGATGGCGCGGCCTTGCGCACCCAGCGACGGCGGCATGGCACGGACCGGTACACGGGTTCCGTCAAACCGATAGGGCGGGGCAAGCACCTGCGACTGACCATCGGCGGTCTTTTGCCTGACGACCATGCCTGCCTCCTCGGCACGCTCCGATGTGAGTGCCTCGTGCAGGCCCAACACTTCGCCGCAGGGAATGCCGAGGTCTTCAAGCTGGGCGAGGAGCGTAGATCGAGCATGTTTTGCCAGTTCCGCTTCAATGATCGCGATCAGGTCGGCGCGGTTGCGGGCGCGCTCGAGATTCGTCGCAAAGCGTGGGTTGGTTGCCAGATCCGGTCGCCCGAGTACGGCTTCGCAAAAGCGTCGGAACTGCGCATTGTTACCGACGGTCAGGACGATGGGGCCATCGGCTGCGGCGAAGACGCCATAGGGCACGATGGAGGGGTGCGAATTGCCATAACGCGGCGGATCACTCTGCTGCGCCAGTGCCTCAAGCCCATAATAGGATGTCAGGGTGAGGCCGCAGTCAAAGAGCGCGAGTTCGACACGACGACCCTGACCCGTTCGTTCGCGTGCAAAGAGAGCGGCCAACACGGCTTGTGCCGCATATTGGCCGGTGAAAAGGTCCACGGCGGCGATGCCGAATTTCAGCGGCGGCTGGTTCGCCTCGCCATTCATCGCCATCAGTCCGGCTTCTCCCTGCACGACGAGATCATAGCCGGGCCGCGTTGCTTCCGGGCCGTCCGAGGCATAACCGGAAATCGAGCAATAGATCAGGCGGGGGTTGTCCAGTTTCAGCTGGTCGTAACCAAGCCCCAGCTTTTCCGCGCCACCGACCTTGAAGTTCTGGATCAGGACGTCGCTCTCGCGCGCCAGCGCCCTGACGAAGGCGAGACCCTCCGGGTGGATGAGATCAACGCCGATCGAGCGCTTGTTGCGGTTCACGCTGTCAAAATAGGATGTATTGGTCGGACCGGTTTTGAGGCCCCAATCGCGCGTATCGTCGCCGCGGACGGGATGCTCGACCTTGATGACATCGGCCCCCAGATCGCCCAGGACCATGCCGCACCAGGGACCTGCCAGAACGCGTGATAGATCGAGAACGCGGATGCCCGCCAAGGGCAGGGACGAGTCGATTTCCGTCATGACATTGCTCCCAAAAGGCGACCGGACGTGTCACGCCCCCATGACACCGTCGAGGCTGCGCACCAGTTCCATGAGGCGCGGGCGCACCTCATCCAGCAGAAACGAGGGTTCGGTGATGATGGTCGGACCGCCGCAGTTGATCGCCATCGGCGGCAGGCCCCCGCCGGGATTGAACCCGATGGCAATTGCGCTGACGGTTTCCTGCCAGTCACCAAAGGATGTGCAGCAACCAAGGCTCTGATGTTCCTCCAGCGCCCTGTCCAGACTGGCGCGCAGGCGGGGCCAAGCGACGCTGTCGAGGCCTTGCAACTGATCGCAGATTTCCGCGCGTTCATGCGAGGTGCAGACGGCAAAATAGGCGCGGCCCATGGCGCTTGTGGCAATGGCGATGCGGGAGCCGACATCATTGTTGAGCGAGATGGCCGCCGAACTGCGCTGGCATTCGACATAACACATGCTCAATCGCTCACGAATACCAAGCCCAACCGACGCCTTGGCAAAATCCGCGAGGTCACGCATGGCGGGTCGTGCAAGGCGACGCACGTCCAGTCCGCCCAGCGCCGTCGTACTCAGGGACATCAGCGCGCTACCCAGCCGGTATTTGCCCACCTCCTCCACATAGTGCAGATGGCCGGTTCTGGTCAGCGTATGGGTCAGGCGGGAGACGGTTGATCGCGGCAGATTGCAGCGTTCCGCGATATCCTGATTGCCGAGGAGCGCTTCGCCGCGTCGAAAGCAGCCGAGAACCTCAAGGCCACGCGCAAGCGCGGTCACAAAGTGCCGGTCCTCCCTCGGATCGGCAACCTCGTCAAACGCGTTGTCACGTGGCGGCGCAGGTTGCTCTGTCATCGGGCGAAGAACGCTGTTTCCGTCATGACCGCGCTTCCTTCCTGGGCGTTCAGCACAAGGTGTTCGGTCAGGCCATAGGAGCCGGAACGGGCCATCAGATCGGCGCGGGCAGCCCGGTATTCAGCGACGAGCCGGGCAACGACCTCGGCTGTCGGCGGGGCATCGGCAATCGTTCCGACGCCCTGGCCCGCCCCCCAGACATCGCGCCAGGGCTTTACCCGGCTTGAACCAAAATTCATCTGGCTCTTGTCGACCACCGGCAAGGCGTCGGGATCAAGGCCCGAGGCAATGACGCTTGGTTTCAGATAATTGCCGGCAACACCGGTGAAATAGGGCGTATAGAGAATGTCCGCAGCGCTCGAGGTGGTGATCATCTCCTTGTACTTCGCTGCTGCATTGGCCTCCGCTGTGGCAATGAAGCGCGTGCCCATATAGGCGAGATCAGCCCCCATGGCCTCCGCCGCGAGAATGGCACTGCCCGTCGTGATCGCGCCCGACAGGATCACCGGACCGTTGTAGAACCGGCGAACTTCTCCGAGGAGCGCGAAGGGGCTCAGCGTTCCCGCATGACCACCTGCACCCGCGCACACGAGAATCAATCCATCAACACCGGCTTCAAGGGCCTTTTCCGCATGGCGGATGGTCGTGACATCGTGAAATACGACACCGCCATAGCTGTGAACACGGTCAACGACTTCGCCGGGCGCGCGCAGTGACGTGATGATGATCGGGACCTCGTGGTCGACGCAGGTCTGCAGGTCCTGCGCCAGACGGTCGTTGGAGGCGTGGACGATCTGATTGACGGCAAAGGGGGCTATGCGACGGTTCGGATCGCGTTCCCTCGCAGCAGCCAGTTCTGCCTTGATCCGCGTGAGCCAGCCATCAAGCGTGTCCGGGGCGCGGGCGTTCAGCGCCGGAAACGAGCCGACGATCCCCGACAGACATTGGGCAATCACAAGGTCCGGTCCTGAAACGATGAACAGCGGCGACGCGATCACCGGCAAGGTCAGGGTCCCGCGCAACACAGGTGGCAATCGGCTTGCGGATGGGGTGGGGGTCATTCAAACTGTCCCTCTCAAGGGGGCGGGAGACGCGCAAATGCTTTGAACTGGTGCGGACTTGCCGATCCTGAATTTCATGCCATGGGAGCATAGTCGCGTCAATCTTTTTGGATATGAATTCTGCATAGTGGAATTGGTTAGCAACGTCAGGCGATCAATTGGCGCAAAAAATGATTGACTATCCCGGAAGGCAGGATCATTAGCATTCCGATATGCAGACATCTATTCTGCAAAAAGACAGGAAACCAGACCCTGCGACAAGTGCCGATGATCATCCGCCGAGGCTCTGCGACCGCGCTCATTGCGGTTGGGTCCGCTCGTTCACGGGAGGCACTGTGACCATGAGCGTCGAGCCCGTCTGGCGGCAGCATTTTCCCGATGCCTGCAATTGGGACGCACCTTTGGAGATGGAGACGCTTGACGCATTGCTGGCTCGCGCTGTCGCTGCCTGGGGCGACAGGCCCGCGATTGACTTTCGCGGGGACAAGATCAGTTTTCGCCAACTCGGCAGCGAGGTTGAGCGGCTGGCAAGCGGTCTGGCGGCAATCGGCATCGGTCGCGGCGATACAGTCGCTCTTCTCTTGCCAAATACACCCTTCCACCCCATCACTTTCTTTGCCGTCACGCGCCTCGGTGCCCGCATCGCCCATCTGTCGGCGCTGGATGCCAGCCGCGAGATCGCCCACAAGCTGACATCGACCCGCGCGCGCATCCTGATCACAACGAATCTGCCCGGTTTTCTGCCGCAGGCACTGGCGCAACTGGATAGCGGACTGGTTTCCGAGGTTCTGGTTGGCGATGACGGTCGGTGGGGCACTGGCGATGTCCTGCCAATGCCGATTCCGGTCCGGTCGGGGGTCAGGGATCTGGCGACCATTTTCAGTGACGCGCCGCTGACAGCGCCCGAACCAGAGGTCAACGACATCGCCTTGCTCCAGTTTACCGGCGGCACGACAGGTGTTCCGAAGGCCGCGATGCTGAGCCACGGCAATCTGACGGCAGCGGTCAGCATGTATCGCACGTGGCAGGATGGCGTGATCCTTGTTCCGGGCACAGAGCGGATTATCGCGGTGCTGCCGCTGTTTCACATCTATGCGCTCACGACCTTACTGCTCAGGCATGTGCGCGATGGCAACGAATTGCTGCTGCGCCAGCGCTTTGATGTCGAGACGCTGATTGCGGATATCGAGGTTGGCCGCGCGACAGGATTTGCGGGTGTGCCGACCATGTGGGTCGCGCTGCTCAATCGGGACGGCGTCGAAGCGGTAGATTTTTCCTCGCTGAAATCTTGCGTCAGCGGCGGAGCTCCGCTGCCGTTCGATGTTCAGGCGCGGCTTGAGCGCATCATGGGCACGCATCTCAACAACGGCTGGGGGATGACCGAGACAGCGCCTGCCGGTACCCGCGTTCCTCATAAGGTGCCGAGACGGCCAGGCCTGATCGGCATTCCACTGCCGGGCATCGACCTGCGCGTTGTGTCGCTCGATGATCCCATGCGGCAAGTCCCTGCCAATACGGTGGGCGAGATTGCCATTCGCGGTCTCAACGTCTTTCAGGGCTACCTCGACGATCCTGAGGCGACCAGCGCGGCCTTTTGCGACGGGTATTTCCTGACCGGCGATATCGGTCGTGTCGACGAGATGGGCCTGTTCGAGATCGTCGACCGCCGCAAGAACATGATCATCTCAGGCGGCTACAACGTCTATCCCGCAGCGATTGAGAGTGCGATCTACGAGCATCCCGATGTGTCTGAAGTCATTGTGATCGGCATTGCTGACGCCTATCGCGGTCAGTCGGCCAAGGCATTTGTCACGCTGAAACCGGGTGCCGAGCCGTTTACGCTCGAAGATCTCAATGGCTTCCTCGCAGACCGGCTTGGACGTCACGAGATGCCGCGTGCGCTCGAATTCCGCGATAGCCTGCCGCGCAGCCCGGCTGGCAAACTGCTGGCCAAGGTTCTGGTCGCCGAACAGGCAGCCGCAGACAGGCCCGCTTCGTCCGTTCGTGTCTAGCAATGGGTTCAATTCACCGCGATATCAGCCAGGGAACACTCTGATGGACCTCAGTTTCACACCCGAAGAAACCGCCTTTCGCGAGGAGGTTCGGACCTTCTTTCGAACGGAAATCCCGGCCTATATCCGCGCAAAGGTGTCGGAGGGCCGCCCACTGGCGCGACAGGATTATGTCACCTCGCAACGCATCCTGAACACCAAGGGCTGGGCTGTTCCGCATTGGCCGCTTGAACATGGTGGCCAGCCCTGGACGCCGATCCAGCGCTACATCTTCACCGAGGAACTGATGCAGGCGGCGGTCCCGCTGCCGCTGCAATTCAATTGCTACATGATCGGTCCCGTGATTGCGGCGTTCGGCTCATCCGAGCAGAAGCGGCGCTTTCTGCCGCGCATCGCCAATCTGGATGACTGGTGGTGTCAGGGATTTTCAGAACCCGGAGCAGGCTCGGATCTTGCCTCGCTCAAGACACGGGCCGTGCGCGATGGTGATGAATATATCGTCGACGGACAGAAGACCTGGACCACGCTTGGACAATACGCGGACTGGATCTTCTGCCTTGTCCGCACCGATCCCGATGCCAAGAAACAGGCGGGGATTTCGTTCCTTCTGATCGACATGAAATCCCCCGGCATCACGGTTCGCCCGATCATCACGATTGATGGTCGTCATGAGGTCAACGAGATCTTTTTCGACGCGGTCCGGGTGCCGGTGGAAAATCTCGTCGGTGAAGAGAACAGGGGCTGGGACTACGCCAAATTCCTGCTCGCCAACGAACGGACTGGTATTGCTCGCATCGGTCTTTCAAAGGAGCGGATCGCCCGGATCAAGCGGCTCGCACGCACGACGTCGGCTGGCCAGGGGTGCATGTGGGATGACATGGACTTTCGGTCGCGGGTGGCGTCGGTGGAGATCGACCTGAAGGCGCTTGAAATCACGCAGATGCGCGTTGTTGCGGCCCAGGCCAAGCGAAGTGACGGCAAGCCCGATCCGGCATCCTCGATCCTGAAGATCCGTGGCTCGGAATTGCAGCAGGCAACAACGGAACTGTTGCTGGAACTCGCTGGTCCCAATGCGCTGATCGGCGCAGCCTCCGGCGATTTACGCAACGATCTCAACGCCGAATTCGATTGGGTCGATGCGGCTGCGCCAACCTATTTCAATACCCGCAAGGTCTCGATCTACGGCGGGTCCAACGAAATCCAGCACAATGTGATCGCCAAGGCGATCCTCGGGCTTTAAGGGACGCAATCGAATGGATTTCGATCTTTCAAGTGAACAGAGCCTTTTGAAGGAAACAGTCGACCGCTGGGTCGCGGATACCTACGGCACGTTGGCCCAGATAGAGGCAAGCCGAAAGGCGCCGCTCGGGTTCAGCGAGGCAGCATGGCTACAATTGGCAGACCTTGGCCTTCTCGCACTCCCTTTCAGCGAGGCTGACGGCGGATTTGGCGGCGGGCCGACCGAAACGCTCGTGGCGATGGAGGCCTTGGGTCGCGGACTGGTGCCTGAGCCCTATTTTGCCAGCGTCGTGCTGGGTGGCGCAGCCATCAGGCTTGCCGCAAGTTCAGACCAGCGTCAGCGGCTGATCCCCAGCCTGATCGACGGGAGCCTGCGTCTGGCATTCGCGCACGGCGAACGACAGGCGCGCTACGATCTGGCCGATGTCGCAACAACGGCGCGCGGCATCGACGGCGGCTTTGTGCTTGAAGGCCAGAAATCGGTCGTCCTGAATGCCGACACCGCAGGCATGCTCGTGGTCAGCGCGCGAACGGCAGGCGGACAGCGCGACCGCGCGGGTATCAGCCTCTTCCTGGTGCCGACGGATGCATCGGGTGTCAGCCTGCACTCCTATGGCACCCACGACGGCGGGCGCGCTGCCGATATCACATTGTCCGGCGTCCATGTCCCGCAAGACGCGTTGCTTGGGACGGAAGACGAGGCATTTGCCGTGATCAGTCGGATCATCGCGGGTGCGATCGCAGCCCTGTCGGCAGAAGCGGTCGGTATCATGGAAGCGCTGAACGCGCTGACGGTCGACTATCTGAAAACCCGCAAGCAGTTTGGTGTGCCAATCGGGACCTTCCAGGTCTTGCAACATCGCGCCGTTGATATGCTGGTTGCGCTCGAACAGGCGCGTTCGATGGAGCTCTATGCCGCGATGATGGCCGAGGCGGAGGATCCTGTTGCGCGGGATCTGGCCATGTCGGCAGCCAAGGTGCAGATCAACCGCTCCGCCCGGTTTGTCGCCCAGCAAGCTGTGCAACTGCATGGCGGGATCGGCATGACGATGGAATATCTCGGCGCCCATTATTTCCGGCGACTGACCATGATCGAGATGATGTTCGGCGATACCCCGCATCACCTGCGCGTTGTGGCCGATGCCGGTGGATTGGCTTAGCGGGGTAGGGTCATTTCAATTAGAAGAGGTGCCATAATTAATATACGTTGGCGAAAAATGTAGAAATGCGTATGATTTCAATGATGAAAAAGAACGCATTCTGGCAGGTCAGCGCATGGTACCCCGAATTTTGGCTGCTGGTGACACAGCGCTCGTCGTCGAGTTCGGCGAAACAATTGACCGCGACCTGAGTCGTCGGGTTGCGGCACTCGATCGCCTCCTGTTGAAATCGGCTATTCCCGGCGTGCTCGAAACAGTGCCGACGTTTCGATCGCTGATGGTTCATTATAACCCGGACCAACTGGACTTCGAGGTCCTGGTGAGGAGGGTGAACCACCTCGTATCCGGGCTTGTTGCCGATCAGCAGGTTGGTCGAACCTGGGTTCTGCCCGTCTGTTACGACGATACGATGGCGCCGGACATCGCGATGGTCGCAGAGGCGGCGCGGCTGTCACGCGCGCAACTCATCGAGTGTCATAGCGCCACGACATATTACATCTACATGATCGGCTTCCTGCCCGGGATGGCCTACATGGGCGACAATCCCGAGGAATTGCGCCTGCCGCGCCGGGAAACGCCGCGTCTCAAGGTGCCCATGGGCTCCCTTGCAATTGCCATGGGCATGACAAGCGTCTTTCCACAGGAAACGCCGTCTGGCTGGCATATCATCGGGCGTTGTCCGGTTCCCATGTGGGAACAGGGGCGTCTGGGCGAGCCGTTGTTGCGGGCCTGTGACGAGGTCCGGTTCAAGCCGGTCTCGGTGCCCGACTATGGCCGGATTCGTGCCGTGCTCAGCGACCCGGATGTTGAGCTAACGCCTGAAACAATTGATCGAGCGTGCCGATGAGTGGAGTCTTGCGTGTTGTCGAGAGCGGCTGGGCGACCACGCTCCAGGATCTTGGTCGACCAGGCTACCAGAGGCAGGGCGTTCCGGTCAGCGGCGCGCTGGACATCGTCAGCCTGCAACTCGCCAATTCTCTCGTCGGTAATCCGCCGTCGATGGTGGCGATTGAAGCGGCCTATACGGGGCCGACGCTGGTTGCCGAGACCTATTCGGTCCGCATGGCTGTCGTTGGTACGCCGGCAAAACTGGAGCGTTTGCCCTATGCCGCCGCCGTCATCAGCAAGCCCGTCGCACCGAACGAGAGTTTTACGCTGGCTCGCGGTGAGGCCCTCAAGGTCGGGACATTGCAAGGCGGGTCCGTGGTCTATATCGCTGTTGAAGGTGGCTTTGACGTCCCGACCGTTCTCGGCAGTGCTGCAACGGATGTCCGGGGCGGCTTTGGCGGCTGGAATGGCCGCGCGCTGGAACCCCGCGATCTCCTGCCTCTCAGGCTGGATAGTGCTTCAGCTTCGCGCGAACGCCGCATGGGTGACTGGCCGCACAAGACACGAGAGACATTTCGGGTGGTTCTCGGTCCGCAGGCCGACTATTTCGATACGGCGTCCATCAAGACTTTCTTGACTGAGCGCTTCACGGTGTCATCGCAGGCAAGTCGCATGGGACTTCGATTGAACGGCGCGCCGATCAATCACGCGCGCGGCTATAATATTACCTCCGATGGCATTGCCTTGGGTTCGATCCAGATCATGGGCAACGGACAGCCGATGATCATGCTCGCAGATCGACCCACGACCGGCGGCTATCCCAAGATTGCAACAATCATTTCCGCCGACATGCCTGACATCGGGCGACTTGCTGCAGGTAATCCCGTGAAATTTGAGGCAGTTTCGGTAGCCGAAGCCAAATATATACGTGAAAAGTGGCTCGACACTGTCAGGCGAGATATGGCATCAATCACCTTCCTCAACACGCTTGATGATGTCAATTTGCTCGATCACAATTTGATCAGCGGTGTCGTAGGTAATAATAACTGGCTGGAATTTTGATTTTACTGCCTGATTTCCATGATATTGCTTTGATGTGATGATAGGGTGTTTCGGTCGATTTGGATCAGGGCCACAGACCGACGCACCCGGCGTGTGGGTGAATTCCGTCTCTGCCGTCGTGGAAGCGGTGGCGCTATGATTGCGCTGTTAAACTTGGAACAGGCAGGAAGATATCGAGCGGATTGTCCCGTGAAGTCGGTCGAACCGGCTTTGATCTGGCCGCACCAGAGACGTTCTGTTGGGCAAAGAGTATGAGCGATCTTGTGCCTTTGGCATCGCATTGACGTCGTGAATGTCAACACGGTCGACCCGCAGGAAAACAAGAGGCATGTATATGCGAATAAATATTGGATTTGATATCATATATACGTGCTCGCAACCGACACCCATGGTGCTGATGCTGAATATTCATCCATCGCGCGTCGCGGACATTATTGAGCCAGATGTCCTGCATTTCAATCCGGATGTTCTGAAGACGACCTATTTCGATGGCTTTGGGAATGTTTGCACACGCGTTGTTGCACCGGCGGGACCCTTTCAGATTTCGACGTCTGCCATTGTTCTGGACAGCGGCCTTCCCGATCCACAAAATCCCATGGCGGAGGAAACACCGGTACCGGTCCTGCCGAACGAGGTTCTGGTCTATTTGCTTGCCAGCCGTTATTGCGAAACGGATCGCCTGGCACCTTTTGCCTGGTCGCTGTTTGGCAACGTCACACCCGGCTGGTCGCGCGTAAGGGCCATCGTGGAATTCGTCCACAACACCATCGAGTTTGGCTATCACCATGCCAATCCGACAAAATCCGCGTTCGACGTGCTGCAGCAGCGCCGGGGGGTCTGTCGAGATTTTGCCCATCTGGCGATTGCGCTTTGCCGGTGCATGAACATACCCGCGCGCTATGCAACGGGCTATCTGGGCGATATCGGCGTCGTGCGCGACGCCGCACCCATGGACTTCAGTGCCTGGTTCGAAGCCTATCTCGGGGATCAATGGTATACGTTCGACGCCCGACATAATACGCCGCGCATCGGTCGCGTCCTCATGGCTTATGGACGCGATGCTGCCGACGTTGCCCTGACGACCAGCATTGGCGAAGTCATTTTGACGCAATTCAATGTGTGGACGATCCAGTTACCTGAGTTCGCGCCGCAGACGTCCTGCGTTTGAGCACGGCGACGCATTTCAATGGCTTCTGGCTACCTTGCATCGGACTGCCCGACCGTTACCGATTGACCTGGTTCAACGCAAATCCGGCCTTTCCTGCATAGCCCCTGACGATGGCTTCGCGCTCAGCGGGACTGATCACCCGATCGATGAAATCAAAGCCGGCAGGCGCACGCTTCTCAACTTCGTCGATCACCCGTTCGGGTCCGCCGGTCCGGTTCAGGCGCACGATTTCTGCCGTTTTGCCCAGTCGTTCGTCCTCATAAAGGGTCAAAGCCTGCATGGGATGATCGGCTTTCTTCAGCGCATCGGCCAGGGCGCGTGCATCCAGGATCGCCTGGGCGGCACCATTTGAGCCGACCGGATACATGGGATGCGCAGCATCACCCATCAGCGTCACGCGCCCGAAACTCCAGCGCTCCAGGGGATCGCGATCGCACATCGGATATTCATAGGCGACCGGTGTTGCCCGAACCAGCGCTTCCACATCGACGCCGGGAACATTGAACCGGCGCGCATAGGGCAGGACCTCGTCCATCCGAGCCAGACGCGACCAGCTGTCGACCGGGGGCGGCGTGATCGCCCCATCGGCAACCCGGATGGCGATGGCCCAATTGGTCAGACGCGTGTCAGGTGCCGATCCCGGCGCGATCGGATAAAGCGCGAGCTTGGCACCCATGCCGCCGCCAATGAACATCGACCGACCGGAGAGGAACTGCGGCCATTCGGCAGCGCCGCGCCAGAGCAGCACGCCCTGCCAGCTTGGACGTCCCTCGTTTGGGTAGAAATGCTTGCGGACCACGGAATGGATGCCGTCCGCCGCAACCAGGACCTCGCCACGCACCGTTTCGCTGCCCGCGCCAAACCGGGAATCCGTGAAATGGGCGAGTACACCGCCCTCATCCTGGATAAATCCGCCCAGTCGCAGGCCTGTTCGCACCGCCTGCGTCCCGAGCCGCTCGATCACCGCATCATGGATGACCTTCTGCAGGCGACCGCGATGGATCGAGAATTGCGGATAGTCGAAACCGGCATCGGTCCCGCGCGGCTCGTTCCAGATCTTCTGGCCCAGGCGGTTGATATAGATGAGCTCTTTCGTGCGGATGCCGACCGCGTCCAGCGCTGGCAGCAGTCCGAGCGTTGCCAGTTCCTTGATCGCGTGCGGCAGGACGTTGATACCGACACCGACTTCGCGGATCTGGCTGGCCTGCTCGTAGATGACCGACGGAATGCCGCGCTGGTGCAGCATGAGTGCCAGGGTCAGGCCGCCAATGCCGCCGCCGGCGATAAGGACTGTCATGATCGTACTCCTACAATCGAACTCAAACTGATGCGGATCGCCTCGCGGTCACTGGGCGTCGGGCGGAGGCAGGAAATCCACCTCGTGCTTTGCGGCAAGCGCGACGACCTCCGCCGGGGTTTGTTCCGGCATGCTGTGGATGGCCCAGAACAGATCGTAGAGGCGGCGGGTCGGGGCCACCCAGAACAGGCATTTCACGGTGCGGGTGCCCTTGTTGAAGAGACCATGCGGAAGCCCCATTGGCATGCGCAGCAAATCGCCTGACTTCGCGACGGCTTCGCGTCCGTCGAGGATCACATCGAGCTGACCTTCGAGCATGTAGACGAATTCATCCTGGGTGGGATGGATATGGGGCGGGACGAATGTGCCGGGCGGCAAGGTTGCGTGCCAGCTGAAGGAGTTGCTGCTTACTTCTTTCGGCACATAGGTCTGGCCGAGGATGTTCCAGGCGATATTGTCGAGGCCTTCGCCGGCCTTGGTAATTCCGGGCGCCAAAATCATGGTGTCGGTCTTTCCTGTGCAGCGGTGACGGGTTGTGCATGGTCGGTGCCGCTGCCACCAACATGCAGATAGCGATCAGCTATGCCGGGATCAGCCCGGAAATCGGCGCTGGTGCCGCGCCAGACGATCCGGCCCTTCTCGATCAGGGCGTGCCGGTCGGCCAATTGCAGGACGGCCCCGATTGTCTTGTCGATGAGGATGATTGGGATACCCTCGCCCTTCAAGCGGGCAAGACAGGTCCAGATCTCTGCCCGGATCAGGGGTGCAAGTCCTTCGGTTGCCTCATCAAGCACAAGCAGCCGTGGATTGGTCATGAGCGCCCGACCGATTGCCAGCATCTGCTGCTCGCCGCCGGACAACTGATTGCCGAGGTTGCGCCGCCGTTCGGCAAGCCGGGGAAAGAGCTGGTAAATCGTAGCCAGTGTCCATTTTGGTGGTCCGAACCGCGCCGCAGATGTCGCGATCAGATTTTCTTCCACTGTCAGCGTCGGGAATATCTGGCGACCCTCGGGGACCAGCCCCAATCCGGCCTGGGCAATCGTAAACGATGGTAGCCCCGAGAGGTCACGCCCGCAAAAGGACATCCGTCCGGCCATCAGTGGTAACAGACCGAACAGGCAGCGGATCGTTGTCGTCTTGCCCATGCCGTTCCGTCCAAGCAATGAGACGACCTCACCTGCCCCGACATCGAGATCGACGCCGTAAAGGACCTTTGCTTCGCCATATCCGGCTTCAATGGCTTCGAGGTGCAGCATCAGGCCAACTCCTCGTCGCCGAGATAGGCATTGCGGACGAGCGGATCGACCCGGATGGTATCCGGCGTTCCGCTCGCGATGATTCGTCCATTGACGAGAACGCTCACGCGATCCGCCAACGAAAAGACGGCATCCATGTCGTGTTCAACGAGAACAATCGCGACGTCGGATTTGAGTTCCTTCAGCAAGGCAATGGAGGCTTGGGATTCTTCCTGTCCCAGACCGGCAAAGGGTTCATCAAGCAGCAGTAGACGTGGACGGCAGGCGAGCGCGATGGCGAGTTCCAGAAGTCGCTTCTCGCCATGGGACAGAGTTCCGGCGCGGGCGGTGCTGCGACCGACAAGGCCGACCCGCGTCAACACCGCTGTCGCTTCGTCGTTCAATGCGCGTTCCTGCCCCACCCGACCGAAGAAGCGGAAACTGGATCCGGACCGTGCCTGAATGGCCAGAGCGACATTTTCCAGCACCGTATAATCCGGAAGGATCGACGTGATCTGGAAGGATCGTGCCAGTCCGCGCCGGACGCGCGCTTCCAGGGGAAGGTGGCTGATGTCTTCGTCAGCGAACAGGATGCGCCCGGCATCGCTCGGCAATGTGCCGGACAGCTGGTTGATCAGCGTCGTCTTGCCAGCACCATTCGGCCCGATGAGGGCGTGCAGTTCGCGCTCCTCCACGGCGAATGTGACACTGTCGCTGACGAGCAATGCGCCAAATCGCTTGGTCAGGCCTTCGACGCTGAGGAGTGGTGCGATCATCGGCCCACCCCCTTGAAAAGCTGGCTCAGTCGGCTGCCACGTCCCAGAGCTGCCAGGATCAGCAGCGCGCCGAGCACCATCTTCCAGTTATCTGTCAAGCCGGGCAACACTTCCTCAAGCGTCAGGAAACAGATTGCGCCCAGAACTGCGCCCCAAAGGCGACCCATTCCGCCAAGTACGACCATCACAAGCAATTCACCCGAGCGTTGCCAGGTCATGAAGGCCGGTGACACGAACTCGCTCTGATTGGCCAGCAGGACGCCTGCAACGGCGCACAGCGAGCCGGCCAGGATTGAGGCAAGCAGCCGATAGCGGAAGGGATCGAGCCCGACAGCACGTACCCGCATCGGATTCTGCCGGACAGCGCCAAGCACCCGACCGAAACGCGACCCGACAATCCGGTCAAGCAGCACATAGGCGGCTATCAAGGCGGCAAGCGTCACATAGTAGAGGCCAAGGTCCGACGCGAGCAGGTGACTGCCAGCCAGTCGGCTGCGGGCAGCGAGTGTCACCCCGTCATCGCCGCCATAAGCGGACAAGGACTGGGCGAGGAAATACAGCATCTGACCGAAAGCCAGCGTGCTCATGATGTAGTAGACGCCACTCGCCCTGAGAGAAACGAAGCCGGTGATGCCGGCAAAGACACTTGCGACTGCAATGGCGACCGGAATTTGAACCAGCAGGTCATCATGTCCCATGTCCGACAGGATGGCGACGCTATAGGCCCCAATTCCGAGATAGGCAGCGTGGCCGAAGGAGGCGAGCGCGCCGATGCCGAGCATCAGATCGAGCGACAGGGCTGCCAGTCCCAGGGCCACGGCATGGGTGGCAAATGACAAGATGTAGGCGTTCGCGCCGAAATGGGCCGGTATTGGCAAGGCCAGAAACGCCGCGAACAGCCACACCGCCGGATGCCGCCACGCTCGGCTGGAATTTGCCGCCGCTGCGGTCCCGCCGGTCATTTCTTCACCGGGAAAAGGCCTGTCGGTCGCACAAACAGCACGACCGCCATCAGGATATAGATGAGCATGGGGGCCAGTGATCGCCCGGTCTGGTTGGCGGCAGCAGCTGACATGGCCAGTCGCAAAAGCTGCGGCCCGAAGGCGCGACCGAGCGTGTCGAGAAGACCAACCATCAAGGCCGCGATGAAGGCACCGCGGATGGAGCCGATGCCGCCAATGACAATCACGACGAAGGTCAGGATCAGCAGGTTATCGCCCATGCCGGGTTCGACGGAGAGAATGGGTGCCACAAGTGCGCCAGCCAGCCCGGCCAGCATGGCCCCAAAACCGAAAACCACCATGAACAGGCGGCGGATATTGACGCCGAGTGCTGCAACCATGTCCGAATGGGTGGACCCAGCGCGGATCAGCATGCCGATGCGCGTATGGTTGATCGCCAGGTGCAAGCCGAGCGCAATGACCAGCCCGGCGACGATCAGTGCCAGTCGATAGACTGGATAACGCAATCCATCCATCACCTGAATACTGCCAGACAATATGTCCGGCATCGCGACCCCGAGGGGTTCCGATCCCCAGAGGAAGCGAACGGCCTGATTGAGGAAGAGGATCAGCCCGAAGGTTGCCAGCATCTGGTCGAGATGATCCCGGCCATATAATCGCCGGAAAATCAGCACTTCCAGCAGCAATCCGAACGCAAGCGCGACCGGCAGGGTCAACGTCAACCCCAGCCAGTAGCTGCCGGTCCAGGTCACGAACATGGCTGCAAGATAAGCGCCCACCATATATTGGACGCCATGGGCCAGATTGATGAAATCCATGACGCCAAAGACAAGCGTGAGACCAGCCGCGATCAGGAATAACAGCACACCGAGCTGCAATCCATTCAAGATCTGCACGACCAGAAGACTCACAGACATCCGGCAACACCTTTACGCAGTACACATTTCACTAAAGGCCGCTGTCACTTCATCGGGCAGTCGACCGCGTGAATATCGACGTAATCTGCAAACACCTTGTCGGCAATCTCGGTCTGATATTTGCCGTCGGCCCGTTTGGCCACCTTGACCAGATAGAAGTCCTGGATCGGGTAATTGTTGTTGCCGAACTTGAACTTGCCGCGCAGCGAGACGAAGTTGGCCTTTTTCAGCTCGGCGGCAAGAGCAGCGCGATCCGAGAGATTGCCATGGGTTCCGCGAATGGCGCTATCGATCAGCAGGGCCGCGTCATAGCCCTGCATGGCGTAGGTGCCGGGAACCGTGCCATAGGCCGCTTCATAGGCTGCGACAAAGGCCTTGGACTGCGGATTGTTCATATCGGGCGCCCAATTGGCGCCACCGAGGAAGCCGAGAGCGTCATCCTTCTGCGCGGGCAGGGTCGATTCGTCCGTCGTAAAGGCCGAGAGGAACGGTATCGATGCCAAACCGGCCTGCCGATATTGCTTCACCAGATTGACGCCCATGCCGCCGGGCATGAAGGTGAACACGGCATCCGGCTTGGCGGCAGCGATCTTGGCGAGTTCGGCGGAGAAATCGAGCTGGCCAAGTGGCGTATAGACCTCGTCCAGCACTTCGCCCTTGAAATAACGCTTGAAGCCAGCCAGCGAATCCTTGCCCGCCTGATAATTCGGGGCCAGCAGGAACACGGATTTGTAGCCCTTGTCCTGCGCATATTTGCCGAGGACTTCGTGCACCTGATCGTTCTGATAGGAGGCAACGAAAAAGTTGGGATTACATTGCTTGCCCGCAAAATTAGAGGTTCCGGCATTCGGGCTGATCAGGATCGCGTTCGAGTCCGTGACCGGCTTCACGATTGCCTGCAAGACGTTCGAAAAGACGGGGCCGACGACGAAATTCGCCTGATCGCGATCAATGAGGCCCTTGACCTTGGTAACCGCGACATCGGGCTTCAATTCGTCATCAACGACAATCACATCAGCGGCGACATCGCCAAGCTTGCCGCCCAATGTCTTGACCGCCAGATTGAAGCCGTCCCGGACCTGACCACCGAGCACGGCCGATGGACCCGAAAGCGTGACGAGAACGCCGATCTTGACCTTGTCCTCTGCCTGCACGGTCGTGGTGGACAGGAGTGCAGCGAGTGCGGACGCGATTACCAGGCTGCGATTCATGTCAATATCTCCACTTTTCTGGACAGGACCTAGGGTGGTGAACACGGCTTCTGTGGCCGTTGAGGCTTATTTGGGTTGAGTATTATGTGGAAGTCAACATAAAATGCACGCAATTGCCCTGGTGCGAGTTCGCTGCTCCCTCCGCATCGCCGCAGCATGCGAGATCATGATTGATGTCCCTTAACCCGAAATCCACCGCCGCCGAACCGAAGACCGCTGCGGCGTTCAAGCTGGATGAGCATCTCTTCTATTATTTCAGTCAAATCATGGGCTTGCGAAACCGACGATTGAACGCGCACTTGCGCGTCTACGGTCTGGATTTTGCCAGATGGCGGGTCATGGCCGTTCTCAGTCTTCACGGCGGCTGTTCGTTGCAGCACTTGTCCGAGGTGACATCAGTCGACCGTACCAGCCTGACCCATACCTTGCGATTGATGGAAAAAGAGGGCCTGATTTCACGCGACCAGAGGCCGGAGGACCGGCGCAGCATCGCCTTGAGCCTCACATCCGACGGTCAGGCGCTTCTTGAAACGATCCTGCCAACTGTTCTGGCCCAGACATCCGTTGCCCTGCAAGGTTTTGATGGCACCGAGTTTTCCGAGCTATTGCGGCAACTGGCCCGTATCGTTGACAATCTGAAATGTGAATGAGGGCTAAAACGGCAATGCTCGTCGTTCGAATTTGCGAGATCACTGATACGATATGCTTGATCACGACGACCAAACCCGAAACCCGACGCTAAAAGCCAGACAGCATAGGCCTTTTGAGTGTTTCGGTGATCTAAATGGCGCGCCCGGAACGATTCGAACGTCCGACCCTCAGATTCGTAGTCTGAGGAAATGTGTTTGCTGGTGTATCCTGTGACCGTCAGACTTTTCAGTGACCCCTTGTAAATCAATAGGTTCTGCAATACCGTGTTTCCGGGCGTTTCCTCTGATTTCGCTCAAGCGTGGCGACCCGGTGGCGACCCGAGAATTTCCGGACACTAAAAGGGCAGACGATGGCAGGCGTCAAACTCACCAAGCGGACGGTCGATGCGGCGGAGCCAAGGGCGGTTCGCTACGTCGAGTGGGATTCGGAAATTGCCGGGTTCGGCTTGCGAGTTTTTCCGTCCGGCCAAAAATCTTGGATTTACGAATATCGACCGTCAGACGGTGGACGCCGTACGGCAAAAAAGCGGCTCACGCTGGGTTCCGCCTTGGAGATGACTCCAGATGCCGCTCGCAAGGCCATAAAGACGATTGCCGCCACGGTGCGCCTTGGTGAAGACCCACAAGCTGACAAGGCAGAAAACCGCAAGGCGATGACCGTTGCCGAGTTGGCGCGGGAATTCCTCTCCAGCCATGTGGAAGCCAAGCGCAAGGCGCGCACGGCAGGTTTTTACCGGGATATTGTTGAACGCATCATCATTCCCGAATTGGGCACGACGCGGGCAAAGGATTTGACGCGCGCCAGCGTCGCCCGGCTTCACCTGAAATGGAAGCATACGCCATCGCAGGCAAACCGCATGCTCGCCACCATCGGTTCGATCTATTCATTCGCAGCGCGGCGCGGATTTGTTGAGGCGGGATTTTCGCCGTCACGTTACATTGAAAAATATGGCGAGCGTCGCCGCGAACGGTTCCTGACGACGGAAGAACTGGAGCGCTTGGGTGCGGCCATCCGTGAAGCCGAGACGACCGGCATCGCTTGGGATATCGACCCCTCGAAAAAGACCAAGCATGTCGCCAAGAACAGGCAGGCGACCGTCATCGGCGAACATGCGGCAGCAGCTCTGCGATTATTGATTTTCACTGGTGCCCGGCTTCGCGAGATTCTTCACCTAAAGTGGGCGGAAGTAGATTTGGAGCGCGGGCTTTTGTTGCTCTCCGATTCCAAGACCGGACAAAAGGCCATCGTGCTGAACGCTCCGGCGCTGGACGTGCTGAACAGGCTCACGCGCATCGGTGCCTATGTCATCGCTGGCGATAGCGCGGGGCAGGAAGGCGAGAAGCCGCGTTCGGACCTGAAGCGGCCTTGGGCTGTCGTTTCGCGGCAGGCGGGGCTTGAGGGCGTCCGCATTCACGATTTACGGCATACCTACGCCAGTTTCGGGGCGGGTGGTGGGCTTGGCCTGCCGATTATCGGAAAGCTGTTGGGGCATAGCCAGTCCGCCACCACGCAGCGCTACGCGCATCTCGACAATGACCCGCTCAAGAGGGCGGCGAACGCCATCGGTGCGACGATAGCGGCAGCGATGGGCGATGGTGTGCAGTCGGCAGACGTGGTGCCGTTCAAACGTGGGCGAAAGGCGCGGGAGGGATAAGCCGTCGCTTTGCGTTCCCCTTGAATAATCGTATCTAAATGGATACAATCTCATATGTTGACGTTTATTCGTTCTGATACCTTCGACCGATGGCTGAAAGAGCTACGCGACCTGAAGGGCAAGGCGCGCATACTTGCCCGGATCAAATCGGCACAAGCTGGCAATTTCGGCGATTGCGAAACGGTCGGCGACGGTGTCAGCGAATTACGAATTCATGTCGGACCGGGATATCGGGTTTATTTCAGTCGCCGGGATAACATTGTCTACGTGCTTTTGTGCGGGGGCGACAAATCCTCCCAACAACGCGATATCCGGCTTGCCAAGGATATGGCGCGGGACCTGAAGGACAGTACACCATGACCAAACTCGCACCCTTTGACGCATCGGACTATCTCGATAGCGAAGAGATGATGGCCGAATATCTTGCGGCCTGCCTTGAGGATGAAAACCCGGATGTCTTTCTGTCGGCTCTGGCAGATGTTGCCAAGGCGAAAGGCATGAGCCAGGTCGCAAAGGACAGCGGCTTGGGCCGGGAAAGTCTTTACAAGGCGCTCGCACCCGGTGCGCACCCGCGTCATGAGACAATTCGCAAGGTGGTGGAAGCCTTGGGGCTGAAAATGTCAATTTCGCCATCGGCGACACAAGCGGCAGAATGAAGGGCAGCGGAGATGTCGAAAGACGGTAAAGAGCCGAATTCAAATGCTCCTGAGACTTTGGCAGTGGCTGAAAGCCGGGGAAAGCATGCGCGAGACGGCGTGCTGACCGTTCCGTTTTCGAAACTGTCGAACGCTTGGAAGCAAGACCCCGAATTCATCTCCGAATATGAGCGCATGGGGACCGATATGGTGCTGGCTTTTGCCCTGTCTGATGCGCGACGCGAAGCAGGATTGACGCAGGTTGAGCTTGCCAAGGCCATGGGCACGTCTCAAGCGGCAATCGCGCGCCTTGAGGGCGGCAAGGTCAAGCCGACATGGGAGACAGTTGAGCGTTACGCCAAGGCGCTTGGGCGTCGTCCGGTGGTGACATTTGTAGCAGCGGAGTGAATGCAAGTGAATATGATGACAATTGACGGCTTTGTCGCGGTGCTCGAAATCGATATCGAACAAGAAATTATTCGCGGAAAAGTGGTTAATGTAATTGATGATGTGACTTTTCAAGCAAGAACAGTCGGAGAGCTCCGTAACAGTTTCGTTGAAACAATTTCAATTTATCGCAAAGAAAGTTACGATAAGATTTTTGATAATCAAAATTTACAAAATAACGAGTATAAATTAATTGAATCTGAATTTTCATTTTTGGATGAAGAAAATAAAGATAGTAGTGATTTGATAAAATCATATGTAGAGGACCCTTCTATCCAAAAGTACATAGATTTACGTAAATTCCACGCAAGCGATATGATAGATATTTCCTTAAGCCCCGGTTATGAATGGTTATTCTCGAATGTGGATAGATTAAACGAATTTGGAATTGATCCGAATTTGGTGGGTGCCGCTTTAGACGCAAAAGATGATTCGACTTCAATTCTTAGCCTGGAATTGCTTTCAAAAATTGCAGAAAGAGAAAAATTAGTATTGGATGGTGGCTCTCATCTTGTGAGTAGAAAGAAAGTAATAAGTGATGTTTTGATAAATTTTCTCATATGCTTAATGGTCGAAGCAAAAGAAGTTCATGGTTATGGCCTATTAAATAAAGATTTAATTGTTTTAATACGTCACCAATTAGGTGGAGGTGTCGATATAGAATGGGATCGATCGGACAGATTAGGTAAAAATCGAAGTCAGGCATCTTGGATTGCTGCGACGCTGGCAGCGCAGGGCGAGACTCCTTCGTATAGGTCAATAGCGAAAGTAATGGGAGTGAACGCAAGCTCCGTCATGCGCTGGTTTCCAAACGACGACTTGATGACCCGTGCGCGCATGATGATTGATCTGTCGGCGCAGATACGGAAGTGCGCTTCGGATTCAAAGGCAAAAAAACCAGATTAGAAAATTGCGTTGTTGCGCATGAATGTAGGTGCGCAACGAGCCGCTTTTAGTTGAACCTAACTTTCGTGTCCTGATGAACGCGAGAGACCCACGATGAACATATCAACCGAACCACTGACTTACCGCGTCGATGACGCTTGCCGCACTATCGGCATAGGTCGTACCGCGCTCTACGCCATGATTGGCGCTGGCCAATTGACGGCCATCAAAATAGCAGGCCGCACTCTTATTCCGCGCTCTGAAATCGAGCGTTTGATTGCGGAGGCCATGTCCAATGTTTGAGACCAGCCAAAAGCGAATGCTCCGGACCCGTGACGCTGCCCGATATGTTGGTTTGGCGGAATCGACGATGGAAAAGCTGCGACTGACTGGCGGCGGCAGCCGTTTTGTCCGGCTTGGCAAAACAGTGGTCTACGACCCTGCCGACCTTGATGCTTGGCTTGAGGCCAACAAACGCCGGTCCACGACGGACCACGCCTAAGCGAAAATCCCGGCTTTCCATCGGCAGTGACCAAACAGACCAATAGCGCCGGGATTTCATTCTCAGAACCTGACCAGTGAAAGGCCAAGGCATGCTTGTCTTAGCAAGGCGGAGCCGTGTCCGCAAATCTGAAATCCCTGATCAATTCGATTTGTTCATTTGGGCTGAAACCGTCGCTGAAACCGCACATGCGCGGGCAACCCAGCCGACCCCCTTTGTCACCTTCCTCATGCGTAGTCGTGGTGTTTCGCGCGCCATGGCCATCGCCCTTTGCAACGCCCGTGGACTTGAAAGCGAGGTTTTCCAATGAGTGCCAAAACCAAAATTATCGTTCGCATTATAGGCTCGTCTATCACCCTGGCTATCGCCGGGCGCATGGCTTGGGCGTTGAATAAGCTCATCTTGGCAGGCGAGCAAGGATGCACACCCATCGACGCGCCCGCCCCTCGCTGGAGCGCGTATGTGCACGCCCTCCGCAAAATTGGCATCGTGATTGAGACAATCACTGAACCGCACGGCGGACCCTATCCCGGTTCGCACGCTCGCTATGTTCTCAGGTCCGCCGTCGAGATTGTCGAGGCGACCTGATGGCAAAACACGACGCCAGAGGGCGTTCCAAAAATCCGGAGGGGGCGTTTTTCGCCCTCCCTTATTCGGTGGTCCGCCATCCCGTATTTCGTTCGCTGAGCGGGGCGGCGCTCAAGGTCTTCATCGAATTGCGCTGCCGCTACACAGTTCGCGGTGACGGTAGGACAGAGAACAACGGTGAACTCCGGTTGCCGCTGGACGAAGCCGCACGAATTCTCGGGATGGGCAAGGCGACTGTCGCCAGAGCCTTCGAAGAACTGGAGGCGAAGGGCTTCATCGTGAAGACGGAACAAGGCCAATGGTACGGTCGAAAAGCAACACAGTATCGCGTCACCGACCGACCTTATAAAGGCGCGCCACCGACAAAAGACTGGCAACGCCTATCGGTTCCACAAAAATAGAAGTCAGTGCTGTAACGGACCATATCATAACGCTTTTCGTTCCACTTCAGAACCGAAGGCTCAAGATATGGTCCGCTATAGAACCCGTCAGCGCGCATTTCGTCAGGTTCATCGGTCCATTTCAGAACCGCATATAAATACCATGTGGGGGCGCAGCGCGAATGGTGTCGAACGTCGTTGAAATCTCCAATTCGCCAGCTCATGCTTGAACACAAATCCGCGCCTGACTTCTACGTTACGGGCGTCGGCGTCTAGCCATTTTAAGAGCATTCCGCGCGCACGCGCGCGCGAGGGCACGACAAAGGTCGGATTTGTAATCGTCAACGGGCGACGTGGGCTTGATCAATTTCGAACTCGTGAGTCTCACTTCCGACTAAGACTGTCATTTTGTATCTTTTGCTATTCTCGCCAGTTGGTGCTTCAAAAACAACTTTACCACCATACCACTCCCCCGACAGAATCGTATCATCCTTAAGGATGGAGCGCTCAAGTGCATCAAGATTGTTTTGGCCTTGTTGGATAGCAGTTTGAATCATCTGGTTATTTACTGCGGTCGCGTTCGATTGTGCAATCGATGCAGCGACAGGGTCATAGCCATGAACAGTGTAGCTCACATTTCCTTGGGGTGTGTATGCAGTTCCATAGGCGTTGTAACGTCCAGCATTCGCGGCTTGCATAGAATTGCCAGCTGCTGATAAGCCGACAGCAAATGCGTGGAAAGCCTGCCGGGTTTTTTCTTCGCTGACAAGTTCGTCGTATGAAAATACTTTTAGCTCCTTCGATTTACCGTCATCTAAAGTCTGTTCTACGCTAATTCCGGATGCAGAAAACTGTATTGGGGTTTTAGTTGGATTGAATATTGCTATGACGTAAACGGGTCGTGTTCCGGTTTGGAACTGTCGACCTGCTGGTCGAGCAATTACGATTGAACCCGGCTTTTGCGAAATGATTGCAGGAACACCATCGCGGACGAGAGCCTGTTGGCCAACCGTCGGCATCATTTTGGCTGTTTCGAATGAAGCACAAGCCGATAAACAGCATACTAGCAGCGCCATAAAACTAAACCGCATTTTCGCCCCCCCGCATTTAGAAATTAAATTAGAAGTTTCTAGCTATAAATTGTCAACCTTAGTTCGGCTGCAATTAACCGACCAATCCCAGAATGTCGGAGATGCGTTAGGTTCTGATTTTCCCTTCCGTGGCGACCCGGTGGCGACCCAGACGCAAACAACAAAATCCCCGGAAGGGGGTAATTTTGAATTATCGTTTAAATTCTTGAAGTTAAATGGCGCGCCCGGAACGATTCGAACGTCCGACCCTCAGATTCGTAGTCTGATGCTCTATCCAGCTGAGCTACGGGCGCAGTTGCGGGATGTGGCGACAAGCCAGTCCCGATCAACGAGGCGAGTTTCATACTCACAACGACGGGGCAGCGCAAGCCCCAATCCGTCGTTTCTTTTGCGAAACCAGGTCAGGAGGTTCCCCAGACATCCAGCGAGCGCAGGAATTTGGCCTGAATGAACTTGCCGGAACCAAGCGAAAGCGGGTGACACGACTGGTCACGTCGACGGTTTTCTGAGCTATGAGTGACCACCGCGGGTGTTTGAAAATCAAGTCGTCAGACACCGAATTGCGTGCGCCCGGCACCATGGTTGCCGCCGTTCGACATTTCCGATACTCCCACTGCCAACTCTGTGTTCATTGCTGGCCACTTGGCCGGTCCATTTTGTCAAAGCAGGTGATCATGCCGTCCGCTCACGCTCCGTCCACACGATTTGATGTCCTCACGATCGGCAATGCGATTGTCGATGTGATTGCGCGCACCGATGATGATTTTCTGGTGGCCCAATCGCTGGTGAAGGGGTCCATGCGGCTCATCGATCCGGAAGAGGCCGAGCGGCTTTATGGTTTGATGAACTCGACCATCGAAATGTCCGGCGGTTGCGCGGGCAATACGGCGGCGGGCGTGGCGTCATTCGGTCAGCGCGTAGCCTTCATCGGCAAGGTCGCCGATGATCATCTGGGCCGTGTCTTCCGGCATGACATTCGGGCGATTGGAGTGGAATTCAACACAGACGCGCTCCTTGAAGGCACGCCGACGGCGCGGTCGATGATCCTTGTCACGCCGGACGGCGAGCGGACCATGAACACCTATCTCGGTGCCTGCCAGCATCTGACAGCCGCCGATATTGATGCGGACATGATTGCTGCGGCCAAGATCATCTATCTGGAAGGCTATCTCTGGGACCCGCCAGCGGCCAAGCACGCGTTCCGGCGCGCAGCCGATATTGCGCATGCAGCCGGTCGCCGTGTCGCGATCACGCTGTCGGACAGCTTCTGCGTCGATCGCTTCCGGGATGAGTTTCTGGACCTCTTGCGCACGGGGACGGTGGATATCGTGTTTGCCAATGAAGCCGAGGCCAAGTCACTCTATCAGACTGCCGATTTCGACAGTGCCGTCGCCGGGCTGCGGGCAGATGCCAAACTGTCCGCGATCACGCTCGGCAGTCGTGGTGCGCTGGTTGTCACGCGTGAAGAAACCCATCATGTGCCGGTGTCGCCGGTCGACAATTTCGTGGATACGACCGGCGCGGGCGATCTGTTCGCTGCGGGGTTCCTGGCAGGTCTCTCTCGCGATGAAAGCCTGACCAATTGCGCCGTTCTGGGCGGGATCGCGGCAGGCGAAATCATCACCCACTACGGCGCGCGTCCGCAAGCAAGCCTTCAGGATCTCGCCCGTCAGAATGGCTTCGAATTCTGACACTGTCGCAACGTTGGATCTCTCGATCCGTCGCCTAAAAGAGTCCCATGGCAGAGAGCCGAACGAAAAGTCGCATCGGAGAGGCCAACATCGAGAAGATTCTTGATGCTGGTCTCGCTGTGTTTTCGCGCTTCGGGCTGCACGGATCGCGCACAGACCAGATCGCCGACGCTGCCGGCATGTCAAAGCCGAACCTGCTCTACTATTTCCGGACGAAGGAAGACCTTTATGTCGCGGTTCTAACGCGAACGCTGGACCGCTGGCTCGATGCGCTTGCCGATATCGATCCGGCGGCAGATCCGCGTGATGCGCTCAGCGCCTATGTCAAACGCAAGCTCGAGTTCAGTCGGGATTTTCCCGAACAGTCAAGGCTATTTGCCATGGAGATCATCCAGGGGGCGAGCGCGCTTGAAGACGCCCTGAAACGCGATCTCGCGCCGCTGGTCGACGCCAAGATTGCGACGCTGGAGGGCTGGATTGCCGAGGGCCGCCTGGCGCCGGTTGATCCCCTGACGCTTATCCTGACAATCTGGGCAACAACCCAGCACTTCGCGGATTTTGGCTCGCAGGCGGGCGTCTTGTCAGGCAGGTCGCTGGACAATGCCACGCATTTTGCCTCTACCCTGAAGGCCATAACCGAGATTATCCTGTCGGGTGTTCTCCCGCGTCCATAGCTATCCCCCAAGGAGTTGCTCATGCACTTGCGTCGTCTCGGCAAATCCGAGTTGTTGGTCCCGCCGATCTGTTTCGGCTGCAATGTGTTTGGCTGGACGGCGGATGAAGCCCGGTCCTTCGCGTTGCTGGATGCCATGACCGAACGCGGCCTGACATTCCTCGACACAGCCGATGTCTATTCGCGCTGGGTACCGGGTCATTCGGGTGGCGAGAGCGAGGCGATCATCGGTCGCTGGCTGAAGACGCGTGGCGGGCGGGATCGGCTGACCATCGCCACGAAGGTCGGCATGGACATGGGCGATGGCAAGACCGGGCTCGCGCCCAAATATATCCTGCAGGCCGTCGAAGACTCCCTCAGGCGCTTGCAGACGGATTATATCGATCTCTACCAATCGCATCGCGACGATGAGACCGTCGAAATCGAGGCGGTTCTGGAGGGCTATGCCAAGCTGATCGAGCAAGGCAAGGTGCGGATCATCGGTGCCTCGAACTTTACCGCCGAGCGGCTGGCAAAGGCGCTGGACTTCGCCGATCGCGATGGCTATCCGCGTTACCAGACGATCCAGCCGGAGTATAACCTCTATGCGCGTTCAGGCTATGAAGCGGAGCTGGCGCCGCTCGCGCTTGAACGAGAGGTATCGTGCATCGGCTATTTCTCCCTGGCGAGCGGGTTCCTGACCGGCAAATACCGGGGCGAAACCGACCTCGACAAATCGCCACGCGGCCAACGATCAATTGGCAAGTACCTGAACGAACGCGGGTTCCGCATTCTGAGCGCACTCGACAAGGTCGCCCATGAGACCGAAACCACGCCGGCACGGGTGGCTCTTGCCTGGCTGATCGCGCAGCCGAGTGTCGCAGCCCCCATCGCCAGCGCAACCAATCTGACCCAATTGGAGGACCTGATTGCTGCGCCTTCGCTGGTCTTGTCGACCGAGGCCATCGAGATCCTGAATGAGGCAAGCCGCGAGGGATAGGCGGCAGTCGGACTTCAGAACCGGGAGATGACCGCTTCACCTGTCTCAAGCAGGGACTTGAGATTGGACAGGATCGCTGGCCAGCCACCGGACACGGCCTTGATCATCTGGGACTCCGACCGTTCCATGACGTGGGTGATGGTGAGCTTGACGGCGGCTTGATGGGGTTCCAGCTCAATAGTGCAGCGGCAATAGCCTTCGTCATGCAGTTCGGGGCGAAATTCGTTGCGCCATTTGATGACGAGCCGCCGGGGGGCGTCGATTTCGAGTATCTCTCCGGCATCAGCGACGCGACCATCGGTGAATACGAGCTTCCACGGCGATCCGACGGCCCAGTCGGTATCGAGGATCATGCCGAACCAATATTGCCGCATGATCTCGGGCGTGGTCAGGGCTTCCCACAACCGCTCCGGTGTCGTGCGGATGAAGGTGACATAGACGAAGCGCGATTCCTCACTTGGGCTCATTGTCCTCTTCCTCCAGCGTTCGTTTCAAGGCTGACAGCATAGAAAGTTGCGGTCGCTGGAACGTTGCGATCCAGCGCTCGGCAATCTCATTGATCGGTACAACATTGATATAATGATGCTTTTCTCGGCCACGACGCTCGACCGAGACCAGATTTGCCTCTTCCAGAATCGCAAGATGCTTGGCCACCCCCTGACGGCTCATGTCGAGACCATCGCACAGGTCCATGAGTGTCTGGCCGGGCCTGGCGTAAAGCCGATCAAGCAATCGGCGGCGGTTCGCGTCGGCGAGGGCCTTGAAGACAGCGTCATCGTCCATGGGATGAATAATAGGCAACTATTTGGTTGCCTGTCAAGTCACTCAGAAGCTCGGTGGCGTACAGGCGGACACGATGATCAGTTCACCTTCGCCGATATTGCGGAAGGCATGGGGACGGCGGCTGTCGAACAGATAGGCATCGCCGGGGCCCAGTTCATAGCGACGATCATCGACTTCGAGCTGCAATCGGCCCTTGATGACGACACCGCCTTCTTCGCCCTGGTGACTGATGCGGGGTCGGCCTGATTCGGCACCGGGCTGATAGCGTTCGTGCAGGATCTGGAGCTGTCGATTGCCGAGATTAGCCCCGACCTGACGGTAGGAAACCGGGCCGCCCGCAATCTCGGTGAACTCGCTTGCGCGGAACACGACCTGATCGATATCCGGTTCGGGCGCGGAGAAAAATTCGGCAATGCCAAGGGGAAAGCCTGACAGGATTTGCTTCAGGGCGGAGATGGACGGGCTGACCTGATTGGATTCGACCATCGAAATGGTCGCATTGGAGACTCCAGCCTTCTTGGCCAGTGCGCGCTGGGACAGGCCTGCGGCGACACGCAGTTGCCGAAGTCTTTGGCCGACATCGATTTCTGCGGGCGCGGAATCGGCTTCAATCCGCCCTGGTGCCATCGTCAGCTCTTGCGCCGCAACCGGACAACCACATCGACCCGCACGATTTCCATGCCTTCGGGGGGCTCTGGAAGGTTGCCGAAATTCACCGCGTCAGCGGGAATGTCGAGCATGCGGTTCTCGCCTTCAACGAAGAAATGGTGGTGGTCGGAGATGTTGGTGTCGAAATAGGATTTGGCACCGTCAGCTGCCAGTTCGCGCAAGAGTCCAGCCTCGGTGAATTGATGCAGGGCATTGTAGATCGTCGCCAGCGAGATCGGGATCTTGGCGCTGAGCGCCTCTTCGTACAGGGCTTCTGCCGAAATATGGCGATTTCCCTTGCCGTAGAGCAGGCTTACGAGGGCAATGCGCTGTCTGGTCGGGCGCAATCCGGCGCGCCGCAGCATCGACGTCACACAAACGCCTTGTGCGCCCCTTGCGCGTGTCTGACCATAGTTCATCGTCTTCACCTGCACTGCTACCGCGTTTCCTGATGCCTGTTCAGCAAGGCTAATCATATAGGTCGGAGCTCTGAACAATCAGGTATCCGATACACCATCCAGCCGCCAAGCATTCGCACTCTGCCTCGTGGTATTGTAAGATCATGCGTGCATGATCGCAAGCTGGTGCTTTACTGTCGATTTCAGGTGTTGCGAAGCGCGTTGACGGCAGGAGGTGATGACGGCTTGCCGCTTTTGATTAAGGCCGTCGCTAGTCTCTTTCGGCAGGTCAAGGGCTGTGCTAGGAAGTCCGACCGTTCATGCTCTCGAACGTTCGATTCAGCGTCTGGGACAACCTTGTTGGTCATCGCGAGATGGTCGGCAAGAGCACCGGGCGAATGGATCAGGCACCCCCAGACCTGATGACTGACACCTCATTGGAAAAAGCGAAGACGATGGAAGATCGGCGCACAAGTTTTGAATACGAAGATCTGCTGGCCTGCGGACGCGGTGAATTGTTCGGGGCAGGCAATGCACAATTGCCGTTGCCACCGATGCTGATGTTTGATCGCATTGCGGCCATCTCGGAGACCGGCGGCACCAACGACAAGGGCTTCGTGCGGGCAGAATTCGCGATCAAGCCCGATCTCTGGTTCTTCCCGTGTCATTTTCAGGGCGATCCTGTGATGCCGGGTTGCCTCGGTCTTGACGCGCTTTGGCAGTTGTGCGGCTTCTTTCTGGGCTGGCTCGGGTCGCCTGGACGTGGGCGCGCGCTTGGTGTTGGCGAGGTCAAATTCTCCGATCAGGTTCTTCCGACCGTCAAACACGTCGAATATGGCATAGATTTCAAGCGGGTGATGCGCTCGCGTCTGGTTCTGGGCATTGCCGACGGCTGGCTGAAGGCGGACGGCAAGGAAATTTATGTCGCCAAGGATCTGAAAGTCGGCTTGTTCCAGACCTAAGTGACACTGGAGCGATATCGAGGCCATTGAGCCACTCCGACATCTCTGGGTGGGTCGATGCGCGTGTGATATCGTCAGGTCGGGTTTCTCCGGCAGATTGACGTTGTGATCCTGTGGCGCTAACGCAGAGCCATAGAGCGGGGTCGCGATGGTCTGTTGTCGCGGATTAGCGGTGAATGGCCAACAGACCAATCTGTTGAAGATTGATCCCGGGGCACAAATGGAAGGGCGGAGCGAACATGAGGCGCGTAGTTGTGACAGGCATGGGTATCGTTTCCTCCATCGGAAACTCGACCCAAGAAGTTCTTGCAAGCTTGCGCGAAGCCAAGTCGGGCATATCCCAGGCTGATCGCTTTGCCGAACTCGGTTTCCGCTGCCAGGTGCAGGGGATGCCGGTGATCAATGTGGAAGAACTGGTCGACCGGCGCGCCATGCGGTTTCACGGCGGTGGTACGGCCTGGAACCATATCGCCATGGATCAGGCCATCCGCGATGCCGGACTGGAGTCGGACGAGATTTCCCATGAGCGCACCGGCGTGATCATGGGGTCCGGCGGACCGTCGACACGGGCAATTGTCGAAGCCGCTGATATCACGCGCGAGAAGGGACCCAAGCGGATTGGTCCGTTCGCGGTTCCAAAGGCGATGTCATCGACGGCCTCGGCAACGATGGCGACCTTCTTCAAGATCAAGGGCGTGAATTATTCGATCTCGTCGGCCTGTGCCACATCCAACCATTGCATCGGCAATGCCTATGAGATGATCCAGTGGGGCAAGCAGGACGTCATGTTCGCCGGCGGCTGCGAAGAACTCGACTGGACCCTGTCGGCACTGTTCGACGCCATGGGCGCGATGTCGTCCAAATACAATCAGACCCCGGATCGGGCATCGCGGGCCTACGACAAGAACCGCGACGGCTTCGTGATTGCGGGCGGCGCAGGCGTGCTCGTTCTGGAAGAACTCGAACATGCCAAGGCGCGCGGCGCGCGTATCTATGGCGAAATCATCGGTTACGGTGCCACGTCGGATGGCTACGACATGGTCGCGCCATCGGGCGAGGGTGCGATCCGCTGCATGCGGCAGGCGTTAGCCACGGTGAACACGCCGATTGATTATATCAATCCGCATGCGACATCGACTCCGGTTGGCGACGAGAAGGAAATCGAGGCAATTCGGGCTGTATTCGGCGACAAGATCCCGCCGATCTCGGCCACGAAGTCGCTGACGGGTCATTCGCTCGGCGCGACGGGCGTGCAGGAAGCGATCTATTGCCTGCTGATGATGCAGAACGGCTTCATCTGCGAGAGCGCGCATATCGATGAGATCGATCCGCTGTTCGCGGATATTCCGATTGTCCGCAACCGGATCGACAACGCGCGTCTCGATACCGTGTTGTCCAACTCGTTCGGCTTTGGTGGGACCAATGCAACGCTGGTGTTCCAGCGGCATATCGCCTGAGCCAGGCCAGACAGCCTGCAAGTCCGTAGTGCGTTCGTAAGCAGAGAAGATGACAGGAGCGATAATGAGCGGTTTGATGCGCGGCAAACGCGGATTGGTGATGGGAGTCGCCAATGATCACTCGATCGCCTGGGGCATCGCCAAGAAGCTCGCCGACGAGGGGGCGGAACTCGCCTTTACCTATCAAGGCGACGCCTTCGGCAAGCGGGTCAAGCCGCTGGCTGATTCCGTCGGCTCGAAACTGCTGCTGCCGTGCGACGTCGAGGATATCGCGAGCGTCGACAGCGTCTTCGAGGCGCTTGCGGGTGAATGGGGCAAGATCGATTTTCTCGTCCATGCCATTGCCTTCTCCGACAAGAACGAACTCAAGGGTCGCTATGCCGATACGACCCGCGAGAACTTCGTGCGGACGATGGTGATTTCCTGCTTCTCGTTCACCGAGATCGCCAAGCGGGCCGCCTCCATCATGAATCCGGGCGGCTCGATGGTTACGTTGACCTATGGTGGCGCAACCCGCGTCATGCCGAATTACAATGTCATGGGTGTTGCCAAGGCGGCGCTGGAATCCTCTGTACGGTACCTCGCGGTGGATTTCGGTCAGGAAGGCATCCGCGTCAACGCGATTTCGGCTGGCCCGATCCGCACGCTGGCAGGTGCTGGCGTGTCCGACGCACGGCTCATGTTCAACTACCAGAAGCGCAATTCACCCCTCGGGCGCACCGTTTCGATTGAAGAAGTTGGCGGAACAGGCCTCTATCTGCTCTCGGACCTGTCCACGGGCGTGACCGGCGAGGTACATTTCGTCGATAGCGGCTACAACATCGTTTCCATGCCGCGACTGGACGAGTTGAAGGTTCAGGAGAGCCGCGAAGGCGAGACCGACGCCCGGCGCAATGCCGCCGAGTGATCTTGGACCGGCTTTTGTTGTGTTGCGAATTGGTTGATGTCAGGTTTTTAGCGAAGGGTGCCGACTGGCGCCCTTTTTTATTCGCGACAATCTCGCGCAAAAATAGGTCAGTACTATTGACCTTTCTTGAGAAAGGCGCAAGATCACCGCCGACAGAATGACGCCGGATTGATCACTGAAACCCAAAAAGTCCGGCGCGGGAGACCAAGGCATGTCCAACACCCTCGCCTGGAACGAGCTTCTGGCAACACGCGCCAGCCGGATGCGCGCATCCGAAATCCGTGAATTGCTGAAGCTGCTCGACCAGCCCGACATCATCTCGTTTGCAGGTGGAATCCCTGATCCGAGCCTGTTTCCCGCGGAGGCCGCAAAAAACGCCACCGTTGACATCCTGAGCGATCCGAAGTCCGCCGCGCAGGCCATGCAATATTCCGTCAGCGAGGGCTATGCGCCACTCAGAGCGTGGATCGCGTCGCACATGGGTCGACTTGGCGTGGCGTGTACGGCAGACAATATCCTGATCACAAATGGCTCGCAGCAAGGTCTTGATTTTCTGGCCAAGCTGCTGATTTCGCCGGGGGATACGGCGCTTGTGACAGCACCTACCTATCTCGGTGCATTACAGGCGTTCAACCCCTATGAACCCCGTTATGACCGCCTCAACACCGATGGCGGCAATGTGACACCAGCCGAATTTGAAGCCCGCGCGCGGGATGCCGGTGGCCGGGTGAAATTCGCTTACGTCGTACCGGATTTTGCCAATCCGACCGGTGAAACGATGTCGCTTGCCGCGCGTCAGTCGCTGCTCGACATGGCGAGTGACCTCGATATCGCGATCATCGAAGACACGGCCTATGAAGCCCTGCGTTTTGAGGGCGAGCCGGTAACTCCCATCCTTGCGCTTGACATCGCCCGGCAGGGCCATATCGACGCAACCCGCACCGTCTATTGCGGCACCTTTTCCAAGACGATTGCGCCTGCCTATCGGGTCGGCTGGATTTGCGCGGCTGCCCCACTGATTTCCAAGCTCGTGCTGGTCAAGCAGGCGGCGGATCTGCATTCCTCCACCATCAACCAGATGGTCATGCACGCTATTGCATCTGGCCACTATGATGCGCAGGTTGAGGCGGCGCGTGACCTCTACCGTGGCCGACGCGATGCGCTTGTCTCCGCGCTTGAGCGGGACATGCCAGCGGGCGTGAGCTGGACCAAACCGGAAGGTGGATTGTTCGTCTGGGTCACACTGCCCGAGGCGATCGATGGGGCGGCCCTGCTGGCGCGAGCCATTGCGGAAGAACGCGTCGCCTTTGTGCCCGGAGCCGCCTTCTTTGCCACCGACGTGAAGCGCAACACGATCCGCCTGAATTTCTCGTCGCCAAACGAGGCGCAGATCAATGAAGGCATCAGGCGATTGGCGCGCCTGATCAGAAACAGCTGACGCACAGTCAGAATTTCGTCCGCGCCCGCATGGCCGCCGTCAATGTTCCGTCATCAAGGTAATCCAGTTCGCCGCCGACCGGTACGCCGTGGGCCAGGCGGGTCACCCGGAGCGCCACGCCTTCGTCGGCGAGATGGGCCAACTGGTCGGTGATGTAATGGGCGGTCGTCTGGCCTTCCACGGTTGCATTGACCGCGAGGATGATCTCGGCGACGTCCCCTGATCGGCAGCGCTCGACCAATTGGCCGATGGTGAGGTCGGACGGGCCGACGCCGTCGAGAGGCGACAGCACGCCGCCAAGCACGTGATAGCGGGCGTTGACGGCATTGGCCCGTTCGAGCGCCCAGAGATCGGAGACATCCTCAACAACGACAATCACCGAACCATCGCGGCGGTCGTCGCGGCAAATCGTGCAGGGGTCAATCGTGTCGACATTCCCGCAAGTCGTGCAGATGACCACCTTTTCGACGGCTTCCTGGCAGGCAAGCGTCAGCGGCTCGAGCAGGCTCGTCTTCTTCTTGATCAGATGCAGCGCTGCCCGGCGGGCTGAACGAGGACCGAGCCCCGGCAGTTTCGCCAGCAACTGAATAAGCCGTTCGATTTCTGGTCCGGTGACCCGCTTCGCCATGGTATTCCTTGCTGCTTGAGCGCGAATCGCGCCACCCACTGTCGAGACATAGCAAATAGGCGCTTGAAACCGCCGCGAAAAGTCTAATGAACTTGGACTTCAGCGCCCACGGTGCTATTGACGGCGCACATCTACCATTCGTGATCGGACCCCAATGACGACTCCGCTTTCCAAGATCCGCAATTTCTCCATCGTTGCCCATATTGACCACGGCAAATCAACGCTTGCGGATCGACTGATCCAGCAGACGGGTGGACTGGAAACGCGCGAAATGGTTGAGCAGGTGCTCGATAACATGGACATCGAGCGCGAGCGCGGCATTACGATCAAGGCCCAGACCGTCCGCCTGAATTACAAGGCCAAGGACGGCGAAACCTATGTCCTCAATCTGATGGATACGCCCGGCCACGTCGACTTTGCCTATGAAGTTTCGCGATCGTTGGCGGCGTGTGAGGGATCGCTGCTCGTCGTCGATGCCAGCCAGGGCGTCGAAGCCCAGACATTGGCCAATGTCTACAAGGCGATGGACAATAACCACGAGATCGTGCCGATCCTCAACAAGATCGACCTGCCGGCTGCTGACGTTGATCGCGTCAAGGAGCAGATCGAGGAAGTCATCGGTATTGATGCCTCCGACGCTGTGCTGATTTCGGCCAAGACGGGACTTGGTATTCCCGACGTGCTGGAGGCCATCGTCACACGCCTGCCACCGCCGAAGGGCGATGAGAATGCGCCGCTCAAGGCCATGCTCGTCGACAGCTGGTACGATACCTATCTCGGCGTTGTCGTGCTCGTCCGCGTCGTCGATGGCATCCTGAAGCAGGGTCAGAAGATCCGCATGATGGGCACCGGCGCCAGCTACGACGTTGAGCGCGTCGGCGTGTTCACGCCGAAGCTGGTCAATGTCGGCTCGCTCGGACCGGGCGAAATGGGCGCCATCACCGGCTCGATCAAGGAAGTCGCCGATACGCGCGTCGGTGATACGATCACCGATGATCGCAAGCCGACGTCAGACATGCTGCCGGGCTTCAAGCCAGCGCAGCCTGTCGTGTTCTGCGGATTGTTCCCGGTTGATGCGGCAGACTTCGAGGATTTGCGCGCGGCAGTGGGCAAGTTGCGGCTCAATGATGCGAGCTTTACGTATGAGATGGAAACATCTGCCGCGCTCGGCTTCGGGTTCCGCTGCGGCTTCCTCGGGCTGCTGCATCTGGAAATCATTCAGGAGCGGCTGGAGCGGGAGTTCAATCTCGACCTGATCGCCACGGCACCATCGGTTGTCTACCAGATGCACCTGACGGATGGCACCGACATCGAGATGCACAATCCCGTCGACATGCCGGAGGTGACCAAGATCGAGGAGATCAAGGAGCCCTGGATCAAGGCGACGATCATGACGCCCGATGAGTATCTCGGTGCTGTCCTCAAATTATGCCAGGACAAGCGCGGGACGCAGACGGATCTCTCCTATCTTGGCTCGCGGGCCATGGTGATCTATGAGCTGCCGCTCAACGAAGTCGTGTTCGATTTCTATGATCGGCTGAAGTCGATCTCGAAGGGCTATGCGTCGTTCGATTATGAGATCACCGATTATAAGCCGTCGGATCTCGTGCGCATGCAGATCCTCGTGAATGCGGAGCCGGTTGACGCGCTCTCGATGCTTGTGCATCGCACGCGTGCGGAGAGCCGGGGACGGGCGATCTGCGAAAAGCTGAAGGACGTTATCCCGCCGCACATGTTCCAGATTCCCGTTCAGGCAGCGATCGGCGGCAAGATCATTGCGCGTGAAACGATCCGCGCCCTGCGCAAGGACGTGACCGCTAAGTGCTACGGCGGCGACGCGACCCGCAAGCGCAAGCTGCTCGACAAGCAGAAGGAAGGCAAGAAGCGCATGCGGCAGTTCGGCAAGGTCGAAATTCCGCAGGAAGCCTTCATTCAGGTGCTGAAGGTCGAGGGGTGAGATGCGGTTCCGGGCGAAGTCCGGAACGCGAAGGTCCAGTGGACCTTTGCGAGGATCGAACGCCGTGAGCCCCAAGAAGTGTCGGAGGCCAGGGTCCTAGAGCCCGACGCAGCTCGGGTAGGGTGGCTTTTCACCGGGGATGCGCGGACAGAACTTGATCTGGCCGATCAGCTTTGCCTTTTCGGCCCAGGCGTGAACATCAATCGGCAAGGGCTGTTCTGAGGGAGCAGCGCGCTCAGCCCACTGAAGGGTGTAATAATCCGCCTGGCCCTTGATGGCCGCAACAAGCGCGGATTCGCTTGACTTTCCGCCCGCTGCTGTCGAAATTCCGCAGGACATGATGGCGACATAGGCGTCGTATCCGCCCAGTTTTCCCTCGCCAATCCCCTGAACCGAGAACGAACTCGGGCACTTCGCCTTAACGGCAGTCGCAATATTTGTAAAAACCGCCTTTGGCGAGAGATCTGGCCGCATTGCCAGATCCTTGAACCCGGTGATCGTCATCATGCGGGTCCAGCCATTCAGCGATTCACCAACCGGAACGAATTCGTGGATGTAAAAATTTCCGTTGGTCTTCTCGTAAACCGGCTGGAAGCCTTGCGGATAGGTGAGAACCATCAATTGACTGAAAATCGGTGTGATCATCTTGACGATACGGCCTTGCACGCCGGGCGGTGCGGGCGGAGGTGACGACTCCTGCGCATTGGCGCTACCGGCAGTGCCGAGCGCGCAGGCAATCCCGAGGGTGATCAGCGGTTTGCGAAACATCTTGTCCTCCGTTTGCCGCCTTGTCACGAGATCTTAACTGCGGAACGCAAACCGGGAATACCCGATGTAACTCACCACCATCGCCGTCAAAGACCCGATCACCACTGCAACAAGCGGCCCGGCGGACGGAACGATTGCAAGAACAAGCGCATAGACGGCCCAGTTCAGTGCGCTCGTACCAAGCCCAACAACGGCATAGCGGCTGCCTTCGGCGGCCACAGCTTTTGCGCCTGTGCTCGATTCCTTGCGGAAGGTCACGCCGCGATTGAGCACATAGGTTGTGAAGAGCGCGACAGCAATTGCAAGACCACGGGCGATCAGGGGATGCAGCCCGAAATTGATCAGCGATAGTGTTGCGAGGATATCGACCGCGAAACCAACCCCGCCAACGATGACAAAGGCGACCAGTTTCAGGATTAGCGGCAGGGGCGAAGGCGACGCATCCGTCGAAGCGTCCGCGACGGGGAGCGACCGCGCCTTTTTGGACGAGGAACCGGCGTTTTTTACAATCTTTGGCGGCATGCTGCCCTCGTTGGCTGCGCTTGGTCATCACACGACGGTAGGCTCCCGATTCCAATCGAAACCGCAAGCGGAGGAATTCTGACGTCCGGGGACGAAATCAGAGACTTAGAGGAATATGGTTTACGTAATCTTCACTCGGGTGCTGTTGGATTGCCATAGACGAGTTCCGATTTTGTTTTGCGTTCGGTGTATCCAATGACGAGCCATGTTCTGGCTACGCCTCGCGTCGAGCGGTGGCGCTTCAGTGAAACCTTGCTGATCTTGGCCGTCTGGGGCCTGGTCGCGGCTTTTCTGATGGTTCAGTATTTGCCGGTTCTGATCGCCAACGGGCCGACAGATCCAACCAGTCAATTGCGGCTTGTCGAAGTCCGCGAGGTCATGGCGGGACAAGCCTGGAGCAACCTCCACCAGATCAGGATTCCGGAAGCCGACGGCGTCTTTTCGCAAGGGTCCGGACTGGTCGATTTCCCCATCGCTGCCCTCATCCGGGTCGGCAACGCCTTTGCCAGCCCGCAGACTGCCGAATTGTTTGCGATTACAGCCTGGCCGCTGATGCTCTTTCTGGTGTTGCTGCTGGCGATCACCTCCGTCACCCGGCGGATTGTTGGCCCGGACGCCCAATTTTCGGCGGTTGCATTTGTCATTTTCGCGGCACCGGCGACCACTCTGTTTTTGCCCGGCCATATCGCCGATGACAACGCTGCGATCACGCTGTTCGCCGTCCTGCTCGCGCTTGGTGTCAGGATCGAGCAGGGTGAGGTGATCGGAGTGCTGGCCGGGGTCGCGGCTGCCTGTCTGCTCGCTGTCAGTATCGACACCTTGCCGCTGGTGGCAATGACGACGACTGGCTTTGCCCTGACCTGGGCCTTTGCGCCAAAAGGGTCCCGCGCCGGACTGAATGGCTTCGGGCTGTTTTTTGCGACCGGAATGATCACGCAGCGTGGCTTCTCTGCGGCTCCATCCGAGTGGCTTGCCACAACGTGCACGATTGCATCGGCTCCCTACGTCGTGGCGGCGGCGATCACCGGGTTCGGACTGTCGGCAATCGCCAGGATCAATCCGACATCAGTCAGTCTGCGCCTCGGCGCGGTGGCGATAATCGGCGTCGCGGCTGCCGCCGGGATGGTCTTGGTCAATCCGCAGTGTCTGGGCGCTCCTTCGACAGAGTTCAACACGCCCGCATTGCCAGTCTGGCTGGATGCATCAGGCTCGTCGCAAAGCCTTGCCCAACTGGCAGAAAAGGCACCCTGGCAGCTGCTTGCACTTTATTTTGCGCCCTTCGTCGCGCTTATCCCGACAAGCTGGGCGTTTGCGATGTCCGCACGCACCGAGCGTGCGGGCTGGGGGCTGACACTGATCCTGTTGATGACATCGCTTGTCGTTGCAATGTGGCAGACGCGCGGTGCTGCCGCCGCCAGCCTTCTGATCGTTCCGGCGCTGGCCTATGCCGTCAGCGAGGTTCGCAACTGGGCCGCCCGCCGCAGCCGATTGGCGATGACCCTGGCACTTGCCCTGGTCTACACGGTGCCCAATCAGGCGCTCAATGCGATTGTAGCAACGACGTTGGAGCGACTGTTTCCCGTCAATCAGCGAGGGTCCGTGCCCGAGCCTGCTGTCACAGGCTCGGTTCGGTCGGACGACAAAGAGCCTTTTGATCTGTCGAGCCTGCGCGGCACGCTGGATCACTGAGCTTCTCGGCCCACTACCCTGTCAGATGCAGCGCCCACCATCCACTTCGAGCGCGACCCCGGTGAGGAACCGGGCTTCGTCGGAGGCGAGGTACAGGGCTGCATTTGCCATGTCTTCCGGCGTTGAAAGTCGTCCGATCGGGATCGACGATACGAACTTTGCACGGAGCTCCGGCGTATCCTCACCCATGAATTGAGCGAGCATGCCCGTTTCACCGGCGACGGGACAGAGGCAATTCACGCGGATCTGTTCAGGGGCAAGTTCCACCGCCATCGCCTTGGTCATCGTAATGACGGCACCCTTGCTCGTATTGTACCAGACAAGACCGGGACGAGGACGGATGCCGGCCGTAGAAGCGGTGTTGATGATGACGCCACCGCCTCGCTTGCGGAATTCGGGCACGGCGACCTGGGCGGCGAGGTAGAGCGCCTTCACGTTCACGGCAAAGATGCGATCATAGACGTCCTCGGTGACGTCCAGCATGGGGCCGTTGCGATGGGTATAGCCCGCATTGTTCACGAGGATGTCGAGCCCGCCAAATGCGCGGATGGCCGCGTCGATCATCGCTTCGGTATCGCTGCGGCTCGATACGTCAACGGCCAGACCAATAGCCGATGGTCCCAGACTTGCTGCGACAGCCTTCGCGCCCTCGCCGTTGAGATCGGCAACAACGACGCGGGCGCCCTCTGCAACGAACCGCTCCGCAATCCCCTTGCCAAACCCGGACGCGGCTCCTGTTACGACTGCTACCTTGCCCTGCAAACGCATATTCGCTCCCATTCAACGGTGCCATTGTTCTGGCACCTGTTTTCGGGCTTGCAGAGGCAGACGTCCAGTGGGCAGTTCCGCGAAATAGGCGATGCTGCCCTGACGTTTGTTGAGGGCAAGTCTCAAACCGCAAAAACCCGACCGTTTCCGGCCGGGTCTTGCAACTCACTCACTTAATAACGCCTGCCACAAACTCACATAACGGGTCGGCGCAACGCACCACAAGTCAAAGTCAGGGTTGCCCTATCAGGCGACCTTGAATTCCTTCATGGCCTTCTCGGTAGCAGCCTTCACCGGAGCGGCGGTGTCGGTGGCGACCTTCTTGGCGGTCTCCTGAAGTTCCTTGACCTGTGCGGTCAGAACTTCGAACTGCTTGCGCGCAAACGTGGTCTGCAGCTCAACAGCTTCAGCCAGCGTCTTGACTGCGAAGAATTCCTTGGCGAAGCCGAAAGCGGCGTCGGTGTTGGTCTTCACGGCTTCGAGCGACTTCGTGTTGAACTCAAGAGCGCCAGCGCGGGCGGTCTCATAGGTGTCTTCGACGAGATCGGTTGCTTCCTCAGCAGCGGCCTTCATCTTTGCGTAGCTGGCCTTGGCCTGCTCAACGGACTTCTCAGCCATTTCGCGGAAAGCAGCCGGAACTTCAGCCTTCGGCATTTCGAACTTCGGCATCTCGAACTTGGGCATTTCGAACTTCGGGAATTCGAATGCAGATGCCGTTGTCTTTTCAGCGGATGCGGCCTTGGCGGGTTTCTTGGCGGGTGTTGCTGCTGCGTCGGTCATGGGAAGCTCCTCAGTTTTGAAGGGGTGACAAATGTCACTGTGTCTCAGTTTCCACGAGGCGGGTTTTTGCCTCGAAAGTGAAATTCCGAATGCGGGACTTTGGCGATTGCTCGAAATGTCTTGTCGTCTTCATCTCGATGGGTTCGCCATCATGAAGGTCCCGATCTCCTAACAAAGCTGTTCGGACCTGAACCTTGCCAGCCGAGAACATCTTCCCGCTGCTTGACGGTGTGTATAGCGAAGGCCTGTGTGCAGTGCAACATAATTTTGCATCGCACGCGCATTTGCGGAGCTGATTTGTCAAATGTGAATAGCTTTCCCTTCGTCGGAATACGGACGATCCGCTTGAAATCCGCCGAAATCGGGCGGTTCCAGCATGGGCAACAATCAAAATGAGCGCGTGATAATCAGAGCCTATCCCGCAAAATCCCATGTAACTGGCGCATGATAAAGGCTGCATTCAGGTCTGTTTTTGTCGGGGTACGACTAAAGTCCGGGCCACTCTTCGCACTTGCGAAGAGTGGTGGCTTGTTTCCATACAAAAAGCCGGTCGAAGCGAACTTCGACCGGCTTCACGAAAATGTTATCGGACCAATCATTGAACCGGCGAGGGCCGATCAGGCCTTTTTCGCGGTTTCCGCTACCGCCGATGCAGCTTTCTGGGCAGACTCAGAGACGACACGTGTCTGTTCGCCGATTGCGGCCATCCGGGTTTTCAGGAAGGCATTCTGCAACTCGACGAGTTCCTGCACGCTCTTTGCCTTTGTCAGCTTCTGCGCATGATCAAACGCTGCAGCGACATTTTCTTCCGCCAGTTCCAGAACAGTCTTCTGCAATTCTGCTGCGCTGGCCTGCGATGCGGTCGAGGTCTTTTCGACCTTGGCGATGGCGCCATGGGTCGCGTTGATGAAATCGTCGAAGGCCTTCTTGGCCTGATCGACGCTCTTTTCGGTGAACTCCCGAACGGCCTCGGGGATTTCAAACTTAGGCATTTGATCGGTCATAACGACGTCCTCCAGATTGCAACTGACGGTCCAAACCGGCCGTCATTTCACGATGCTGCCAACCACATTCATCCTTAACAGCAATAACGCCACTTCGTCGACGCGACTATGGTGCAGGCTTCGTTGAGTTACACTATATTAAAGAAGGATTAATATCGATTGCCGCAACGATTCGCGTGTCGTTGCGGGTTCTGGAGCCCGATGACCGCAACGAAGCCATCAAATGCCCTCATGACCACGCTCGCTCTGGCGACCAACGAGCGCGTGGCGGGGATGCTTGACGCGCCGATACCTGCGCTGGTTCTGGCAGGGGATTGCACCACAGTCCGGTTTCTGAACGCGGCTGCGGCGGCTGAACTGAGCATCAAGCACGCGCTTTCGATTCTGGGGCAGCCGGCACCACTCGATGAAGCGGTCACGCGGCATATTTTGCGCATTCAGCCAACCAGCCCGGTTGGTCGACAGTCGAGCGAGCGAATTCGTTATTATCGCGGCATCAAGCCGATCGTGCTGGCCTTGACGCTCGAAAATCTGGGCGAGATCGCGGGCGAGACCGCGATCCTGATCACCCTGCCTGAGCTCAAGCGGTCAGGTCAGGATAGCATTTTACAGGCGACGCTCGCACTCTATGCCGGTGACGACGATCTCATCACGGCCTTTGGGGATGACGACGTTCTGGCTTTGGCTGGTCACCAAGCCGTGCTGGAAGAAGCGCCTGCCGAGATAGAAGCGCTCGCCGATCGTCCGTCCACTGACGGGGTCGAGGAGACGTCGATTGCCACGGCAGCAGGGACACGCCCGGTCGTGATCGCGCGCGTCCATGGCACGTCAACAATCAGACGACTTCTCTATATTGGCGCACTTGAGCCATTTCCGGTGCAGGCTGCGACCGCTGGCGAGGATCACTCGCCTTCGGTCGGCCTTCAGGAAGAGGCGACGCCCTTTGTCTTTTCACCCAATCAGAAGCCACAGCGATTCACCTGGGCACTCGATACGGATGGTCGCTTCACGGACGTGAGTAGCGCGTTTGCCGCGACACTTGGCCGGGCGAGTGCGCCGAGGCTGGGTTGTGACTGGTTGAGCGAGGCGGCACGGCTCGATCTCGATCATGACGGCAAGATTGGCAGGTTGATCGCAGCCCGCAGTCCGTGGCATGGCCAAACTGTCCTCTGGCCTGTTGAAGGCGAAGCGCTGCGGGTCCCCGTCGAGTTGACCGCGATCGCGACGCGTGACGTGACACAACAACACGTCGGGATGCATGGTTTCGGCGTGATCAGGCCAGCAGCCGCACAGCCTGATCCATTGGCAACGGGGCTGTCTCTGGGCAAACCCGCGCTTTCGCAGGAGCCGAATGTTGCCTTGATCGAGACCAATGTCGCGCCGGAGACGGATGAGGCCGTCATTGGCCCTATCGAGTCGCGCCAGACGGATGTGGTTGCCCCTGAAGCAGATGAACACCAGCACGCTGATGCCGAGATTGAGCCGCCGCCGCGGTTCCCCCGCCTTGTGACGCCTGACGTCGAAGGCGAAAGCGATGCGCATTTCGTATCACTCATGCCTGCGGCGCATATTTCGCCGGAGACGCTGCGGCTGACGGGTGCCGAGCGCAATGCTTTCCGGCAAATCGCCGAGGCTCTCGGCGCGCGGTTCGAAGGCGATGATGAGCCAGTGCAGGCCCCGGACGCCGAAAACAAGTCGTCCAGTGACGCCGAAGGTTCCATCCGCTTTCTGACCAGTCATCAGATCATGGATCATTTCCGTGAGCCGCCGGACCCGGAGTTCCGGAAACCGGTATTATCGGATGCGGAATGGCGCGCCGAAACCGCGACTGCTGGCGACACGCGCCTGATTGATCGCCTGCCGATCGCCATTGGGCTGGCCCAAAACGAGACGGTCATTCACGTCAATTCGCCGTTTCTCGTCCTGACCGGGTATGACGGGCTTGACGATTTGAACGAGGCTGGCGGTCTCGATGGACTCTTTGCCGGTCCGCATGCCGCCAAGGGGTGGGCAGATGATCTGAGCGGGCATCCCATTCCACTGGTGACAAGGAGCGGTCGAGTTATTCCCGTCGAGGCCCACATCGCAACGGTCCCGTGGGGTGACGGAACCGCGCTTCTGTTGACCTTGCAATCAGCCGAGCGTCGCGGTGCCAGTGTCGCCGGTTCTGTAAGCGGCGATCTGACTGAACGGCTTGAGGTTAGCCAATCCAGGGTCCGCGAACTCGAGGCTGTTCTCGCTACAGCGAGCGACGGTCTGCTGATGCTGAATGCAGACGGGATCATCGTCTCGGCAAACCATCAGGCAGAAAGTCTGTTCGGCTGTCAATCCGGGCAATTGGCCGGACGGCAGCTGTTCGATTTCATCGCGATGGAAAGTCGGCGGACGGCTGCAGATTACCTTGACGGCGTGGCGCGTAATGGCATTGGAAGCCTTCTGACGGAAGGTCTGGAACTCACGGCACTTGCGGGCGGCGATCGTCCGATAACGGTCTTTGCCACGATTGCCCGGACCTCGACATCGCCGGAACCTCTGTTTGCGGCGGTTTTCCGGGATATCAGCCGGTGGAAGACCTCCGAGGAAGAGCTGCTTGTCGCCAAGCGTCGCGCGGAGGCGGCCAGCGTCCAGAAATCGGAATTCCTGGCCAAGATCAGCCACGAAATCCGCACGCCCTTGAATGCGATCATCGGGTTTTCCGAGGTCATGCTGGGTGAGCGATTTGGCGCCATCGGCGTTGAGCGCTACAAGGACTATCTGCGCGACATCCAGTCGTCGGGTACGCATATCATGAGCCTTGTCAATGACCTGCTGGATCTTTCCAAGGTCGAGGCGGGCAAGCTCGACCTGAAATTTGAATCGGTGCAACTGGTCGACATTCTTGGCGAATGTGTCGCGCTAATGCAGCCGCAGGCGAACCGAGAGCGGATCATCATCCGGGCCAGCCTTGCCCAAAATCTGCCACCCGTCGTCGCTGACCAGCGCTCGATCCGGCAGATCGTGCTGAACCTCCTGTCAAATGCCATCAAGTTTACCCCGGCGGGCGGGCAGGTGATCGTGTCGGCGGCGCTTGAGGAGACAAACGAGGTCGTGATCCGTGTCCGCGATACCGGCTACGGCATGAGCCCGGGCGACATCGAAATTGCGCTTGAGCCATTCAGGCAGGTTCACCAGGGGCGCGGACGGGTCACCCAACCGGGTACGGGACTCGGGTTACCGTTGACGAAGGCCCTCGTGGAGGCCAATCGCGCGGCGCTCAAGATCGACAGCGCCGTCAATCAGGGAACACTCGTGCAAGTCACCTTCCCTGCACCGCGCGTGCTGGCGGCGGAATGAGGCAACACCCCGCAGTTCTGACGTCTGGACCGCCCTGACCCGCGACCAAACCGGTTGTCAACGGGACGCACTGCTGTCATTACCAAGGAAAATCAGGGTAGCTTCCGGAAACGCCATGTCCCAGACACAAGTTGTCCACCGCTTCGAAGGTGAATTCGATTCCATCGTTGTTGGCGCAGGTTCTGCAGGTTGTGTGGTCGCCAACCGCCTGTCCACCGACCCCGCTCATCGCGTGCTGTTGCTGGAAGGGGGCGGTCGCGACAACTGGATCTGGTTTCATATACCGGTCGGTTATCTCTTCGCCATCGGTAACCCGCGCTCCGACTGGATGTTCGAGACGGTGAAGGAACCCGGCCTGAACGGTCGATCCCTGAAATACCCGCGTGGCAAGGCAATCGGCGGCTCCTCGGCGATCAACGCGATGATCTCGATGCGGGGTCAGGCGCAGGACTATGATCATTGGCGGCAATTGGGGCTGACCGGCTGGGGTTGGGACGATGTCTTGCCGGTCTTCAAACGGCTGGATGATCATTTTCTCGGCGATACCGCGTTTCATGGCAAAGGTGGCGAATGGCGGGTGGAAGAAGCCCGGTTGCGCTGGGATGTGCTCGATGCTGTCGTCAAGGCAGCGGTCGAGATGGGCATCAGGCCGACCAGCGATTTCAACACGGGCGACAATGACGGCGTCGGCTATTTTCATGTCAACCAGAAGCGCGGTGTCCGCTGGTCCTCAGCACGCGGCTTCCTGAAGCCGGTTCTGTCGCGGCCAAACTTGCAACTGGAGACGGAAGTCCTCGTCGAGAAAGTGCTGTTCGAAGGCCGGCGCGCTGTCGGCGTATTGTTCCGTCGTGGTGGAGAGCTGTACGAGGCCCGTGCAAGGCAAGAAGTGATTCTCTCGGCTGGCTCCATCGGATCAGCCCAGATCCTGCAATTGTCCGGGGTCGGTCCCTCCGAGGCGCTTGGCCAACACGGCATCGACGTGGTGCTGGACAAGCCTGGTGTCGGGTCGAACCTCCAGGATCACCTGCAACAGCGGGCAATCTACAAGGTATCCGGGGTCAAGACGCTCAACGAGACCTATCATTCGCTCATGGGTCGCGCGGCCATGGGGCTCGAATATGCGCTTTTCCAGCGTGGTCCGCTGACCATGGCGCCGTCCCAACTCGGGATTTTCACCAAATCATCGCCTGAGCACGAGCGTGCCAATATCCAGTTTCATGTGCAGCCGTTGTCGCTCGACAAGTTCGGCGATCCGCTGCATCGCTTCCCCGCGATCACCGTCAGCGCCTGCAATCTCCGCCCGACCTCGCGCGGATCGGTCCGGCTCCGGTCCAGCAATCCCTCGGACAAGCCGCTGATCGCGCCAAATTACCTGTCGACGGACGAGGACCGGCAAGTCGCCGCAGACGCAATCCGCGTCACACGCCGGCTGATGGAGCAGTCGTCATTGGCACCCTACAGGCCGGATGAATATCTTCCCGGGCCAAAGGTTGGTAATGACGCCGCCGATCTGGCCCGCGCCGCCGGAGATATCGGTACGACGATCTTCCATCCGATCGGTACGGCCAAGATGGGGCTTGAAAGCGACCCGATGGCTGTTGTCGATGAACGGTTGCGCGTCATTGGCCTGCAGGGCTTGCGCGTCATCGATGCCTCCGTCATGCCGACCATCACATCCGGTAACACGAACACGCCAACGATCATGATCGCGGACAAGGGCGCACGCATGGCGGTTGAAGACCGGCGGGCTTAGGCCTGGGCTCTCGGGCTGTCATGAAACGATCTTGACGGGCCTTGCGTTCTGAAAAACATCGGCGTATACAGCGGTCATCAAATCTGATGCGCTTTCAAAGCGGATTGGGGTGGGTTCCGGCGGAACCCGCTCTTTTTTGTTTTAGGCGTCCGATTTCCGAATATTGACCTGACTGACGACATTCAAGGGACGAACCCACACGTGACGCGTCACGAACCGCGCATATTCAACGAAACAGGGCTTGATGCCCGGGTGGCAGCGATTGTCGAGCCCGTGCTGGAAGACCTCGGCTATTGGCTGGTGCGCATCAAATGTTCGTCGCGGGATGGATTTACCGTCCAGATCATGGCCGAACGCCCCGATGGCACGATGACCGTCGAGGATTGCGAAACCTGCAGCCGCAACATTTCCCCGGTTCTTGACGCTGACGATCCCATCGGTCGCGAATACCGGCTTGAAATGTCCTCGCCCGGCATCGATCGTCCGCTTGTGCGCCTGTCGGACTTTGATCGCTGGAAAGGCCATCTGGCCCGCGTAGAGCTCAATCGTGCTTTCGAAAATCGCAAGCGTTTCAAGGGTATTCTGTTGGGTACCACCGCAGACACCTTTGGTATCCGCCTTGATGATGGCGTCAAGCCAGCGCCGTTGAAGCCCGGGATGCCGGTCAAGAAGGGTCAGAAGCCGAAGGCGAAGGCGGTCGAACCGGTCGCAGTTGCCTCCGAGTCTGGCGAGGGCACGGGCGGTAACGAGGTGTTCTGGTTGCCCGTTGCCGACTTGGCCGAGGCGCGTCTCATTCTGACCGACGAACTGATTGAAGAAGCCCTGCGCGCTGCAAAGCGGCAGGAAAGCACTGAAGATGACTCACCCGAGACTGCGGACGTCTGAAACGCCCTGATGGCGTCAGGAAGACCTTGTCTCATTGGACCCGTGGTGATCCACGGCCAGCCGAAAGGCCAGCCGGGATCGCTCAAGCAACAACACTCTGGTGGGCAATCAAGCCCGCATCGTCTTTCCTAGGGGACAGGCCAATGGCAGTCAGCGCCAATCGACTGGAACTTCTGCAGATCGCAGACGCGGTGGCTCGTGAAAAGAGCATACCGGTCCGAATCGTCCTTGATTCGATGGAGGACGCGATCCAGAAGGCCGCACGCTCGCGCTATGGTTCGGAAACCGAGGTACGCGCCGAGATCAATTCGCGTACTGGCGAAATCAAGTTGCAACGTCTGTTGCAGGTCGTCGACGATCTGGAGAATCCATCGGTTCAGATCCACGTCGACGATGCGCGCCTGAAGAATCCGGCTGCGCAGGTTGGCGACATGATCGCTGAGCCGCTGCCGCCGATGGACTTCGGTCGTATCGCCGCCCAGTCCGCCAAGCAGGTGATCGTGCAGAAGGTGCGTGAAGCCGAGCGGGATCGCCAGTACGACGAGTTCAAGGACAAGATCGGCGAGATCATCAATGGTGCGGTCAAGCGGATCGAATATGGCAACATCATTGTCGATCTCGGCAAGGGCGAAGCCATCGTGCGCCGCGATGAACTGATCCCGCGCGAATCCTTCCGCACGGGCGATCGCGTTCGCGCCTATGTCTATGACGTGCGCCGTGAACAGCGTGGCCCGCAGGTGTTCCTGTCACGCACGCATCCGCAATTCATGGCGAAGCTGTTTGCGCAAGAAGTGCCGGAAATCTATGACAATATCATCGAGGTGAAGTCGGTGGCCCGCGACCCCGGTTCGCGCGCCAAGATCGCCGTCTTCTCGCGCGACAGCAGCGTTGATCCAGTCGGTGCGTGCGTCGGTATGCGCGGCAGCCGCGTCCAGGCCGTCGTGCAGGAATTGCAGGGTGAAAAGATCGACATCATCCCGTGGTCGAATGACGCCGCGACCTTCATCGTCAACGCGCTCCAGCCAGCCGAAGTGTCCAAGGTCGTGCTCGACGAAGATGCCGGCCGTATCGATGTCGTCGTTCCTGATGACCAGCTGTCGCTCGCCATCGGTCGTCGTGGCCAGAACGTGCGTCTTGCCTCGCAGTTGACCGGTTGGGATATCGACATCCTGACGGATGCCGAGGAATCCGAGCGGCGCCAGAAGGAATTCCAGGAGCGCACGCAGCTCTTCATGGGCGCGCTCGATGTGGACGAGACGGTTGCCCAACTGCTCGCCACTGAAGGCTTCAGCACCATTGAAGAACTCGCCTATGTCGATCCCGAGGAAATCGCAGGGATCGAAGGCTTCGATGAAGAAACAGCTGCGGAAATCCAGAACCGTGCCCAAAGCCATCTTGCCGCCATCGAGGCCCAACTCGATGATGAACGCAAGAGCCTCGGCGTCGAGGATGCGCTGCTCGAAGTTGACGGGGTCACGATGCCGATGCTGGTTGCCTTTGGCAAGGACGGCATCAAGACGCTCGAGGATCTGGCCGGTTGCGCAACGGATGATCTCGTCGGCTGGACCGAACGCAAGAATGGCGAAACGATCAAGCATGACGGGTCGCTCAAGGGTATTGAACTGAGCCGCGTCGAGGCAGAAGGCATCATCATGGCAGCGCGTCTCAAGGCGGGTTGGATTGATGCCCTGCCTGAGCCAACCGAGACTGACGACGCTGAACAGGGTGAATGAAACAGGGGGTCTTCGTGGCGGCGGGTCAATTCCGGTAAAGCCGGATCGGAGGGCACATGCCGCGCAAGAATGAACCAACAACGCGGCTTTGTGCGGTGACGCGCGAAACGCGGCCTGTGTCCGAACTGATCCGGTTTGTGTGTGATCCCGATGGTCACGTGGTGCCGGATCTGAAACGACAGCTACCGGGGCGCGGCATGTGGGTAACTGCAAGCCGCGAAACGGTGGAGACGGCGATCAAGCGCAAGGCGTTTGGCCGAGCCTTTGAAGGTTCGGTCACGGTTGATGCGGGATTGCCGGAGCTGATCGAACGCCTCTTGACGGAGGCCGCGCTCGGCACCTTCGGTCTGGCCCGCAAGGCTGGATCGGTGCTGACCGGCTTTGCCAAGGTCGAGGCGGCGATTGCAAAAGAACAGCTTGCCGGTCTCGTTCATGCGAGCGAAGCCGGCGAAGATGGTGTATTGAAGCTCGCTGCGGCACTTTCGCGGCGAAACCGGCAGGGCAGGGATGCAAATCCGGGCCATGCCAGCGAGAAAAGCGGGATTCCGGTCATCCGTTCTTTCTCAGGCGCACAATTGGACGTGGCACTTGGGCGCTCAAATGTGATACATGCTGCACTTCTCGCGGGCCGGGCGAGCGATATCTTCATCGAGCGTGTCATAGCGCTCGACCGCTACCGGGGCACTTCGGGGTTCCCGGCGGCACTTAACGACGGTCAGGCAAGCGGAGATGCTCCGCAGGATACGACAGGCTCATGAACGACACGAAGACCAGTGGCGACAAGACAATCCATGTCGACGTCAAAAAGACGTTGACGCTGAAGCCGAAAACCGATTCCGCAAGCGTGGTTCGGCAAAGCTTCAGTCATGGGCGGTCGAAAGCAGTCGTCGTCGAGACAAAGAAAAAGCGGCCAATTCTGAAGCCGGGTGAAGTTGCACCGCCAGAAGCGGCGACCGCACGCACGGTTGTGCCTGCAGCTCCCGTTTCTCAGCCTGCTGCGCCTCCGGTTGTGGCGGAAGTCAAGGTGGTGGCCCCGGTGCCAGCCCCGAGCCCTGCACCGGTTTCGACTGCTACTGTTCCCGTTGCTGCACCCAGTGCGGTCGAAGTGGTGGCAGAGCCGGTCGTGGCAAAGGTCGCTGAACCGGTCGTACCCGCAGCACCGATTGTTCCCGTGGCAGCGCCGGTCGCCGAAGCGCCGAAACCGGTTGCCCCGATTGTCGTGAAGCCGGCGGCCCCGACGGTCGCCGCGCGTCCTGCTGCTGCAACAGCTCCTTCATCCACCCAAAATAATGGCCGTCCCGGCACGAACCAGCGCAACCAAACGCAGAACCGGCCCCAGCCCGCGCGAACGGGCGTGGTCCTTCAGGCGTTGTCGGAAAGCGAACGGTCTGCACGTGGTCAAGCGCTGATTGCGGCTCGTGCTCGCGAGATCGAAGATCGCAAGCGCGCCGAAGAAGACGCCAAGCGCCGGGCGATTGAAGAGGCTCGCCTCAAGATCGAGCGCGAGGAAGCCGAGCGTCGCAAGGCCGAGGAAGAAGCCCGCAAGCGGATCGAAGACGATGTCCGTCGGCGCGCTGAACAGGAAGCACAGCGTCGCGCTGGCGGCGGTGGTGCACCCGAACCACGCGCCCCCTCAGCTTTGGGACCGAAGCCAATTGTGCCTGGTGCCCCTGGCCCCGGCGGCAAGTCGGCTGCGCCTGCTCCCAAGACATTGACGCCGCTTTCCATCAAGCCGCAGCTGACGCGTGAAGACGAAGAAGAAGACGATCGCCGCCGTGGTGCAGCCCGTCCGTCGTCGATCCCGAAGAAGCCGATGGTGGCCGTTCCCAAGGCACCGACGCGCGCCAAGGAAGATATTTCCAAGCAGCGCGGCAAGCTGACGGTCGTCACCGCCCAGACGGATGATGAAGACAGCGAGGGTCGTGGACGGTCCGTCGCCGCCTTCCGTCGTCGCGTCCAGCGCCAGCAGCGCCGGATGATGACCAACGAGCCGCGTGAAAAGATCATGCGCGAGGTGATCATTCCTGAGACGATCACGATTCAGGAACTCGCCAACCGCATGACCGAACGTGGCGTTGACGTCATCAAGCTCCTCATGAAACAGGGGCAGATGATGAAGGTCAACGACGTCATCGACGCCGACATGGCCCAACTCATCGCCGAGGAAATGGGCCATACCGTCAAGCGTGTGGCCGAATCCGACGTCGAAGAAGGCCTCTACGCATCGCCTGATCCGGAAGATGCGCTGGTGGCACGCGCACCGGTCGTCACGATCATGGGCCACGTCGACCACGGCAAGACCTCCCTGCTCGATGCGTTGCGCAAGGCCAATGTCGTGTCCGGCGAAGCTGGGGGTATCACCCAGCACATTGGTGCCTATCAGGTCGAAATCCACGGCCAGAAGATCACCTTCATCGATACGCCAGGCCACGAAGCGTTCACGGCCATGCGCTCGCGCGGTGCCAAGGCAACCGACGTCGTGATCCTCGTGGTTGCGGCTGATGATGGCGTGATGCCGACGACGATCGAAGCGATCAATCATTGCCGCGCGGCAAACGTGCCGCTCATCGTGGCGATCAACAAGATCGACAAGCCGTCGGCTAATCCGCAACGCGTTCGCACCGACCTTCTGCAGCATGAGATTGTTGTGGAATCGATGGGTGGCGACGTCCTCGAAGTTGAAGTGTCCGCCAAGGAACGCCTCAACCTCGACAAGTTGCTGGAAGCGATCCTGCTCCAGTCCGAAGTGCTCGAGTTGCGCGCCAACCCGAACCGGTCGGCAGAAGGCGTCGTCATCGAAGCCAAGCTCGACAAGGGTCGCGGTCCCGTTGCGACGGTTCTCGTGCAACGCGGCACGCTCAAGGTTGGTGACATTCTTGTTGCTGGCAGTGCGTGGGGACGTGTTCGTGCGTTGCTGGATGACAAGGGACGTGGCGTCAAGGAAGCCTTGCCGTCCATGCCTGTCGAAGTCCTTGGCTTCCAGGAAACACCGGATGCCGGTGATCGCTTCACGGTTGTCGAAAACGACTCCCGTGCACGCGAAGTCGCCGATTACCGGATGCGCATGAAGCGTGAGAAGATCCAGGCGCGCGGTTCGGCACAACGCGGATCGCTTGCCGACATGATGTCGCAGCTGAAAGACACCGGTCGCAAGGAATTCGTGCTGTTGGTCAAGGGTGACGTCGGCGGGTCCGTCGAAGCCATCGTTGGCGCGCTCGAAAAGCTCGGCAATGATGAAGTTCGGGCACGTGTCATCCACGCAGGCGTCGGCGGGATCACGGAATCCGATATTTCGCTGGCCGCTGCGTCCAAAGCCGCGATCATTGGCTTCAACGTCCGCGCCTCGAAAGAAGCACGCGAAGCCTCCGAGCGTGAAGGCATCGAAATCCGCTACTACAACATCATCTACGACCTCGTTGATGACGTTAAGTCGGCGATGTCCGGCATGCTTGCGCCGGAATTGCGCGAGACCATGCTTGGCAATGCACGCATTCTGGATATCTTCCTGGTCTCCAAGATCGGCAAGGTCGCGGGCTGTCTCATCACCGACGGTATTGTCGAACGCGGTGCCGGTGTGCGCCTCATTCGAGAAAACGTCGTTGTGCACGAGGGCAAGCTCAGCCAGCTCAAGCGTTACAAGGACGACGTCAACACCGTGTCGTCCGGCGTCGAGTGCGGCATGGCCTTCGAAAACTACCAGGACATGCGTGTCGGCGACACCATCGAGTGCTACCGCGTCGAGACGATTGCGCGCAGCCTCTGACACATTGCGAGCAGCCCGGAGTGGTCCGGGCTGCTTCGCTCTACTTAAAGGACGGTCGCGCGCAGGCGTCGATCCAGTTTTGCGCAGACCGGCGGGTCCAATTCCCGCCGCTGGGCTTGAGGACACAAGATGGCATCACGGTTTGATCAGGGGGTCGCAGGCCCCTCGCAAAGGCAGTTGCGCGTCGGCGAACTTATTCGCCATGCGCTGGCTGATATTCTCGCACGCGGCGAAATCGCCGACCCGGACCTCGATGGCGTGATCGTCACTGTACCGGAAGTGCGCATGTCGCCCGATCTGAAGCATGCGCTTTGTCTCGTCATGCCGCTTGGCGGGCGCAATCAGGATAAGGTCATCGTCGGGCTGGAGCGCAGCGCCAAATGGTTGCGCGGACGTGTCGCGAAAAAGGTGAATCTCAAATTCGCCGCAGAACTCCAGTTCCGCCTGGATACCCGTTACGAAGATGACGATCGCGTCACTGAAATGCTCAAGGCACCGGAGATCGCCAAGGACCTTGGTGGCGCGAAAGAGTAGGGCGCAGACCAAATCCAGTTTTGAAAGAACCAGAACCCCTCATCCGGCCTTCGGCCACCTTCTCCCACAAGGAGAGAAGGCGACATATACGATGCGCCTTCGTTTATCCCCTTCTCCCCTTTCGGGAGAAGGTGCCCAACGGGCGGATGAGCGGTAAACGAATTGCAGCATTGGTTATTACCCTCAGAGACCCATTCCCATGGCCCGCAAGAAGAAACATGATGACGTCAACGGTTGGCTTGTGCTGGACAAGCCGGTTGGCATGACCTCGACGCAAGCGGTCGCTCGCGTCAAACGACTGATGAATGCCAACAAGGCAGGTCACGCCGGGACGCTCGATCCGCTGGCCTCGGGACTGTTGCCGATTGCGCTTGGCGAGGCCACGAAGACCGTGTCCTACATCATGGATGGTCGCAAGGTGTACCGGTTCGTCGTGCGCTGGGGCGAGCAGACATCCACGGACGATACCGAAGGCACGGTCATTGCAACCTCGGACCACCGGCCTCGTGAAGAGGATATTCTCGATATCCTGCCGGAGTTCACCGGCGAGATCATGCAGACGCCACCGCAATTCTCCGCGATCAAGATCGAGGGTGAGCGCGCCTATGACATGGCGCGTGCCGGTGAGACCGTGGCGCTCGAAGCCCGCCCCATCCTCGTGCATCGGCTGTTGCTGATCGACATGGAAGACGAGCATACGGCCGTGTTCGATTGTGAATGTGGCAAGGGCACTTATGTGCGGGCGCTGGCGCGCGACATGGGTCTGCGGCTCGGCACGCGTGGGCATGTGATCGGGTTGCGCCGGCTGCTGGTCGGGCCGTTCGGCGAAAATGACATGGTGCCAATGGCCGAGATCGAGGATCTTGCGGAGCAGGACGATCTGGCCGCACCGCGTTCAGTCCTGCTGTCCGTCGATACCGCCCTTGCCGATCTCCAGCAACTGGATGTGCATCGCGATGCAGCCGCGCGACTTCGGCGGGGGCAGTCTGTCATTCTGCGGGGGCGTGACGCGCCTGCAAGCGCCGACGAAATCGCGGTGTTCTCAGGCGGCGATCTGGTTGCCATCGCCGAGGTTGACAAGGGCGAACTGGTGCCCAAGCGGGTGTTTAATCTCGATTGAACACCAGGCCGTTCACGGAGTGATCAGGCTTTTGCCGGTCGCGCCGCATATTTCTGGGCCATGGTTGCGCAGACGAACAGCTGGATCTGGTGAAACAGCATCAACGGCAGGATGATCAATCCGATCGCCTTGCCGCCGAGCAGGATATTCGCCATCGGGATACCGCTGGCGAGGCTCTTTTTCGAGCCGCAGAAGACGATCACGATCTCGTCTTCCTTGTTGAAGCCGAGCCAGCGGCTCACAACCGTCGTGGTCACGATCACGATGGCCAGCAGCAGGCTATCGATGAGGAACAGGACGATCAGGCTCGTGATGCTGATCTGGGACCAGATTCCCGCCGCCATGCCTTCAGAAAAGGCGGCATAGACAACGAGCAGGATCGAGCCGCGATCCACATAGCCGATGATGCTCTTGTAACGCGTGATGACCGGCATCACCCAGCGACGCGTCAGCTGACCGAGTGCGAAGGGCAAAAACAGCTGCAAGCCGATGGATTCCAGCGAATGCCAGCTGAACCCGCCAGCCTTGGATGTGATCAGGAAGGCGACGATCAACGGTGTCAGGATCATGCCGAACAGGTTGGATGCCGAGGCCGCGCAGAGCGCTGCGGGAATATTGCCGCGCGCAATCGATGTAAACGCGATGGATGACTGCACCGTCGACGGCAGCGCGCAGACAAGCATCAGTCCGACAGCCAGCTCGGTCGGCAGCCATGCGCCAAACAGCAGGTTGAGCACCAGTCCGATCACTGGAAACAGGACGAAGGTCGACAGCAGCACCAGTCCCTGCAGTCGCCAGTGCGTGATGCCGCCGATCACGGCCTCGGTCGAAAGCTTGGCCCCATACAGGAAGAACAGCAGAAAGATCGCAGCAAAGACAATATAATCAAACGCGCGCGCTGCCTGACCCGTGACGGGAAGGATTGCGGCAAAAACGACAGTGGCGACAAGCAGTGCCAGGTAAGGATCGATACCAAGACGGGAGAGGAATTTCGACATGGGCACGCTCGATATCCGGGATGATCAAACACGTTGGGAGGTCATTAGCATTGATAGAACCAGAAATGCAGCAAACATCAATCGAAAAGGCCGTCACATCAGCCATGAGCCTTGCGGGCAACAATTGAGCGCTGTTGAAGCGGCGGCTGGATTTCAGTGATATCACTTGTGACGTCTCGCCAATCTATAATTGACGACAGCCTCTAGCCTTTGCGCCAGAATTCGTGCATAAGCACCGCTCGCATGGCAAAAGCGCCCTGCGTCGACCGTGCTGGACGACATCCCGGCTCGGCCGTTCACCTCCAGACACAAAGGAGCCACCGATGTCGATCACTGCAGAACGTCGTCAGGAAGTCATCAAGACCTATGCCACCAGCGCCAATGATACGGGTTCGCCGGAAGTGCAGGTCGCCATTCTGTCGGAGCGCATTGCCAATCTGACCGAACACTTCAAGACCCACGCGAAGGATAATCATTCCCGTCGTGGTCTGCTGAAGCTCGTCAGCCAGCGTCGCAGCCTCCTCGACTACCTGAAGAAGAAGGACGAGGCGCGCTATCGCACCATCGTCGAGAAGCTCGGCCTGCGTCGCTGAGCGAGCTTCCCGCTTGAAGATCTTCGGCGACGAGAGGGCATGAAGCCTTCCCGCCGCCGTTTGCGTTTAACCCCGTGGATCGGGCGCGCATGCGCCCTGTCCTCTGAATTGAAAAGCCCGCCCGGCAGACCATTTGCCATGGCAGGATCGCTGACCGCTCTCATTGTCCGGTCCAAATCGGACTAACTGCCTGAGAGCAGCCTGCCGTCTTGCTCATGGCCCAAGGCACGAGATTTGCGCCCGACGGTGCCGATCATCGTGTGACCAAGGGGTGCAGCCTGAGAGGTTGTTCCCTTGCCGGGGATTATGAGACAGGAAAACACCATGTTTGAACTCCATCGCGAAGTCATTGAATGGGGCGGTCGCCGCCTCGTTCTCGAAACCGGCAAGATTGCCCGTCAGGCCGACGGTGCTGTCCTGTGCACCTATGGTGACACGACCGTGCTCGCCACGATCGTTGCGGCCAAGGAGCCGAAGCCGGGTCAGGACTTCTTCCCGCTGACCGTCAACTATCAGGAAAAGGCGTTCGCTGCCGGCAAGATCCCGGGCGGCTACTTCAAGCGTGAAGGTCGTCCGACCGAAAACGAGACGCTGGTCTCGCGCTTGATCGATCGCCCGATCCGTCCGCTGTTCGTCGAAGGCTTCAAGTGCGATACGCAGGTGATTGCGACCGTGCTCAGCCACGACCTCGAAAATGACCCGGATATCGTTGCTCTGGTTGCTGCTTCGGCAGCCCTGACGCTGTCGGGCGTGCCTTTCATGGGTCCGGTCGGCGGCGCGCGCGTCGGTCTCATCGATGGCGAATTCGTCCTCAACCCCGCCATCGACGTCATGGAAAATTCCAAGCTCGATCTGGTCGTGGCCGGGACCGCCGACGCCGTGCTCATGGTTGAGTCGGAAGCGCAGGAATTGTCAGAAGACACTATGCTGGGCGCCGTGATGTTCGGTCATCGCGGATTCCAGCCGGTTATTGAGGCGATCATCCGTCTGGCTGAAAAGGCCGCCAAGGAGCCGCGCGATTTCACGCCGCCGGACCTGTCGGATGTCGAAGCAGCTGTTCTGGCCATCGCCGAGACAGACCTGCGCGAGGCCTACAAGCTGACCGCCAAGCAGGAGCGCTACAAGGCCGTTGACGCCGTGAAGGCCAAGGTCTTCGGCGAACTCTGCCCGGCTGAAGGTGAAGCCAGGTTCCCCAAGGAAAAGGTTGCCACCGTTTTCAAGGAAGCCCAGGCCAAGGTTGTCCGCTGGAACATCCTCGACACCGGCATCCGCATTGATGGCCGCGACGTCAAGACCGTTCGCCAGATCGTGTCGGAAGTCGGCCTTCTGCCGCGCACGCATGGGTCATCGCTGTTCACGCGCGGTGAAACACAGGCGCTCGTGGTCGCCACGCTCGGCACCGGTGAAGACGAGCAGCTCGTCGACTCGCTGGAAGGGACCTACAAGGAGCGCTTCATGCTCCATTATAACTTCCCTCCCTATTCCGTCGGCGAAACAGGCCGCATGGGTTCGCCGGGACGCCGCGAAATCGGCCATGGCAAGCTCGCCTGGCGCGCTGTGCACCCGATGCTGCCGCCACACCACGAGTTCCCCTACACGCTCCGCGTCGTTTCCGAGATCACGGAGTCGAACGGGTCATCCTCGATGGCAACCGTTTGCGGCACCTCGCTGGCGCTTATGGACGCGGGCGTACCGCTGAAGTCGCCTGTGGCCGGTATCGCGATGGGGCTGATCCTGGAAGGCGAGCGCTATGCGGTGCTCTCCGACATCCTGGGTGACGAAGATCATCTCGGCGACATGGACTTCAAGGTGGCCGGATCGGCAAACGGCATCACGTCGTTGCAGATGGACATCAAGATCCAGGGCATCACCGAAGAGATCATGAAGGTGGCGCTGGAACAGGCCAAGGGCGGTCGCATCCATATTCTGGGTGAGATGTCCAAGGCGATCGTCGAGCCGCGCGCCGAAGTCGGTGAGCATGCGCCCCGCATCGAGACGATGAAGATCCCGACCGACAAGATCCGTGAAGTCATCGGGTCTGGCGGCAAGGTCATTCGCGAGATCGTCGAAAAGACGGGTGCCAAGGTTGATATTTCCGATGACGGAACCGTCAAGGTCTCCTCGTCCGATCAGAAGAAGATCAAGGCTGCCGTCAACTGGATCAAGTCCATCGCCGCTGAGCCGGAAGTGGGCATGATCTACGAAGGCACCGTCGTGAAGTGCATGGAATTCGGCGCATTCGTGAACTTCTTCGGTTCACGCGATGGCCTCGTCCACATTTCGCAGCTGGCACCGCGCAAGGTGGCCAAGGTGACCGACGTCGTGACCGACGGCCAGAAGGTCTGGGTCAAGCTGCTTGGCTTCGACGAGCGCGGCAAGGTGCGCCTGTCCATGAAGATGGTCGACCAGGCAACCGGCGAAGAAATCAAGCAGGAAGGCGAGCAGCAGCCCGCCTGATTGCCTTCGACACTGTGATGACATGGCATCGGCAGGCCCCCCACGGCCTCCGGTGCCGTTCGTGCGACTGCCTGCGGAACCGGATCTTTCCGCCGCAGCCTTGAATTGTGACTTGCCCGGTGATCCGGGCGGACATGCCCAGCGTAGACATTCAAATACTGCATAGCATTACTGGTTGCAGCGACAGCCATTTCGGTTGCCACAGGTACCGTTCAGGACAACATCATGCATTTGCTGATTTTCGGGCTTGGTTATTCGGCCCGCTATTCCCTCGAATTCCTCGAGCCGCACATCGATTCGGTGGCAGCGACGACGCGGTCGCCGGAAAAGGCGCGCTGGATGCAGGAGCGTGGCATTGTTCCCATCCTGTTTGACGGTGAGCAGCCAAGCGAGAATGTGATCGAGGCGCTCGATGTCGCGACCCACGTGCTCGTCTCCGCAGCGCCAGACGAGGCCGGTGACGCGGTCTTGCGGCATCATGCAGCGGATATTGCGCAGGCGGTCACCTCCAGCCAGCTCGGCTGGATCGGCTATTTCTCGACGGTTGGCGTCTATGGCGACACGGGCGGGGCCTGGGTGACCGAGGCCAGTCCGGTCCAGCCGGTGTCGGCCCGTTCGCGCTGGCGGGTCGAGGCGGAAAAGAGCTGGATGCGACTTGGCGAAGAGGTGGAATGCCCGACCGCGATCCTCCGGCTCGCCGGAATCTACGGTCCGGGCCGTAATCATTTCGTGAATCTGGAAGCAGGCACCGCACGACGGATCATCAAGCCGGGGCAGGTGTTCAACCGCATCCATGTCGATGATATCGCCGCAGTCGTCGAACGCGCCGCCGTGACGGAAGCCGACGGCATCTTCAATGTGACCGACGACGAGCCCGCCTCCTCGGAAGTGGCGATTGCCTATGCAGCGGAACTGATGGGCAAGCCGATACCCGAAGGCATTCCGTTCGAGACAGCCGAGCTGAGCCCGATGGCGGCCACCTTCTATGGCGAAAACAAGCGCGTGAAGAACGACGCGATCAAGAACCGGCTCGACATCGAACTCGCCTTCCCCTCCTACCGCGAAGGCCTCGCAGCCCTCTGGGAAGACGGCGCATGGCGCGGCGAGGATGAAGATCAGGACGACGCCAGCCCCCGCTTCAAGCGGGGGTGAGTGTGGTCGGTCGAAGACGGTAATTCCTGCCACCAAACGTCGAAACTAGCGCATTTAGACGAAGGTCCGCGCTGGAGAGTGATGGTCGGGTTGGGGTCGTCCAACTCGGCCTCGTAGGTCTGGTACCCTGGCTTCGAGACGCACCAGTGCCAATTATAGAAATCTGCCCCGTGAATTGCGAGCACTTCAACCCGCAAGTCATGCTCACTTGAGAACTCGGCCATGCCGTTGCTCGCGGTTGATTTGGTATTGCGGCCTTTTTCACGAAAATGTGGATTCGCATACGCGATCAAAGTGACATCTGCCCCTTCGATAGGCGCACCTTGATCATCAATGATGTCATGCGTGCCGCCGGCTGCGTGGTCTTCACCACGGGATATGGGACAGGAACACATCCACCCAACACAAAGGCAGTCGTGATGAATCCTAGGGCGTGAATTCGGAGCGATGTCATCACAGCAGGTCCAGACGGATGTCAGGGGATCGGTGCGATCGCGGATGCAATCAGCGCGCATAAGTTGTATAATATCAATTAACGCCTAAATTATGTCAGGGATTTTCTCATTCGTCTGGCAAGATTGGCTGTGTTGGCTATTCTCGCGGTGAACGCCAACACAAGTTCTGTCAGCTTTCAGCCAATAAAATTGAGTGAGTCGGATCCAACAAATCTGATGGATGTCGACAGATCGGCCCGGACAACACCGGACATCACATATCCAAATATTGTGATTTTCTGCTGTTTTGCGGATTACAGCAATCATCTCTGAAGGGTGAGATGGTGCCCAGGAAAGGACTCGAACCTTCACGTCTCGCGACGCTAGCACCTGAAGCTAGTGCGTCTACCAATTCCGCCACCTGGGCAACGGCGGCGACGATTACGGGTTCATGACAGTCTTGTCAATCGCTTCATGTCGTTTCATGTGGAATAAATGTGAAACACTCTCAAAGCCCGCTCGCACGCCGGTGCGGCGGATCGGTCAAATGGCGGCGCAAATCGACGCGCACGACGATTTGCGGAACGGTTCTCGGCCCCAAGCGTTGACTTGCGGCGTCCACACCCGTATAAGCCCGCGACCGGGACGTCAGTCATCCGGACGCGATGATGCGCGATTGATGCCTTGTGACAGGCAGAAGCGCCATCCTTCCAGCCAATATCTGAAATCAGTCAAGGATTTCACGGATAGGAACTGGTCGGTGCGCCCGCTGGCCGATGCCACTCCAGACACTCAAATCAAGAGGGCCGCTTGACCTGCGGCTTTGATGCATGAAACGGACTTACCAGCCTTCCAAGCTCGTGCGCAAGCGTCGCCACGGTTTCCGCGCTCGTACCCAGACCGTCGGCGGACGTCTCGTCCTGTCGCGTCGTCGTGCGCGTGGCCGCAAGCGTCTCTCGGCCTGATACGGGAGCTGACCGGGACGTGTGCGACGGGCGATGTGCCTGACGCGTCTTTCCGGTGACAGCAGTCGATGGACAGATTGACAAAACGCGCTGAGTTTCTGGCCGTCGCCCGAGGGGTGCGGTCGGCTCGGCGCGGCTTCGTTTTGCAGGCTGCCAAGGTTGTCGAGGCCGTCGATCCACGATGCGGCTTCACGGTGACCAAGAAGGTTGGCAATGCCGTCGTCCGCAATCGTATTCGTCGCCGGTTGAAGGAAGTCGTGCGTTTGTCGACAGATGGTCTGCCGCTGGCAGGGACCAATTATGTCCTTGTCGGGCGTCAGGAAGCGCTTGGACTGCCGTTCGAGGACCTGAAGGCTGATCTGAAGGGTGCCTTCGCCCATGTGAATGGGCGGGTTGCCCGACCGGGCGCAACTGGCCAGCAGCAGCGGCTGAAATCCCATTGACCGATATGTCGAAACGATCTTCTGGCGGGCAATTGCCAACCATACCAGTACTGGACGGGTAACATGAGCGGCAATCGGAACTATATCGTGGCGATCGCCCTCTCGCTGGCGGTTCTCTTCGGGTGGCAGTATTTCATCGCCGCTCCGCAACTGGAAATCCAGCGCAAGAAGGCCGAGGCCGAGCAATTGCTCAATCCGGCCGCACCCGCCGGTTCAACCGCCGGCACCAGCGTGACGTCAACGCCGTCCACCGGCTTGGCTGCCCTTCCTGCCAGCAATGGCGTCCCGGGTGCTGCCGGACCGGCACAGGACCGCGACACCGTGATTGCCTCCGGTCAGCGGATCAAGATCGAGACAGCCAGCTTCACCGGATCGGTCAACCTTGTCGGCGCGCGGCTCGACGATCTGTCGCTGAAGAATTATCACGAGACGATTGATCCCAAGAGCGCGAACATCGTGCTGTTGTCGCCGGAAGGCACCCTTGGGCCGACCTACACGGAATTCGGCTGGATCCCGGACGCGGCAAGTCCCGTCAAGATCCCGACCCGCGAGACGCTGTGGACCCTCGCCGGTGACGCCCAATTGTCGAAAGACCATCCTGTCACGCTGACCTACGATAACGGTGAAGGCTGGACCTTCAAGCGGACCTATGCCGTCGACGACAAATACATGTTCACGGTGACCGACGAAGCGTCGGATGTCTCCGGCAAGGCCGCGAGCCTGACGCCGTTCTCGGCGGTCCATCGCGACGGCACACCGAAGGTAGGCGGCAACTGGCTCGTACACGAAGGTCTGATCGGGGTGCTCGGCAACGACAGCCTGAAAGAACAGAAGATCAACTATAAAGATCTGAAAGACAAACGCCGGGACGAACAGCCAAAGACCACGGGCGGCTGGGCCGGGTTCGTCGACAAATATTGGGCGACAGTTCTGGTTCCCGCCAGTTCAAAGCCGCAGCAGCCGATCTTTGCCTCCTCCGCGGTCGGGACGATCGATACCTACCAGAGCTACATGATCGGCGAGCCGCAGGCGCTCAGCCCCGGCGCAACAGCGACAGTCGAAACGCGGCTGTTTGCAGGTGCCAAGGAAGTTCAGACGATCAACGCTTATCAGGATGCGCTGAAGATCGACAAGTTCAACCTGATGATCGACTGGGGCTGGTTCTGGTTCCTGACGCAGCCGATGTTCTTCGCGATTGATTTCTTCTACACGCTGACCGGCAATTTCGGCATCGCCATCTTGCTGACGACGGTGATTTTGAAGGTGGCGTTCTTCCCGCTTGCCAACAAATCCTACGACAGCATGAGCAAGATGAAGAAGCTGCAGCCGGAAATGAAAGAGATCCAGGCGCGGTTCCCGGACGACAAGCCCAAGCAGCAGCAAGCCACCATGGAACTCTACAAGCGAGAGAAGATCAATCCGGTCGCCGGGTGTCTTCCGGTCCTGTTGCAGATCCCGGTGTTCTTCTCGCTTTACAAGGTGTTGTTCATCACCATCGAAATGCGCCATGCGCCGTTCTATGGCTGGATCCACGACTTGGCCGCGCCCGATCCGACGTCGCTGTTCAATCTCTTCGGACTCATCCCGTTCACGCCGCCACAGGCCCTGATGATCGGCGTCTGGCCGCTGATCATGGGCGTCACGATGTTTGTGCAGATGAAGCTCAATCCCGCGCCGCCGGATCCGACACAAAAGCTCATGTTCGACTGGATGCCGCTGATCTTCACCTTCACGCTGTCGTCGTTCCCGGCAGGTCTCGTGATTTACTGGGCCTGGAACAATTCGCTCTCCATTGCCCAGCAGACAATCATCATGAAGAAGAACGGCGTGAAGATCGAGTTGTGGGATAACGTCCGGGATATGTTCGCCTTCCTGAACCGGCGAAAGACATGACCGATCCGGAGTTCCCTGGTTTTGACGCCCAGGACACCGCCGCAGCTGATGAAGCGCGGCGGCTCTTGTTTGCGCGTCCCTGGACATTTCGAACCGGCGTTGTTGCCATGACGGGGTTGCCGCCGGCCACGGGCGCGGAAGTGGCCTTCGCCGGGCGCTCGAATGTCGGCAAATCCAGCCTGATCAATGCCATCCTGGGTCAGGACGGGTTAGCCCGGACGTCGAATACGCCGGGACGGACGCAAGAACTGAATTTCTTCGTGCCCTCGGCCCGTGTCGAAAAACTGGCAAAGGGCGTGAAGCCGTCGGCGTCAAAGAAACTGCCACCAGACATGGAGGCCGGCATCTCTCTGGTGGATATGCCCGGCTATGGCTTTGCCCAGGCACCGCTGGCGGATGTCGAGAACTGGACGCGACTCGTATTCGATTACTTGCGCGGGCGTGGCAATTTGCGTCGTGTCTATGTGCTGATCGATGCCCGTCACGGATTGAAGCCCAATGATCTCGAAGTGCTCGATCTGCTCGACCAGACAGCCGTCAGTTATCAGATTGTCCTGACCAAGGCCGACAAGCTCGGCAAGACCCTGGAAGCGGCAGGGTTAAAGGCCGTGACAGACGCGACTGCCGACGCGATTCGGCGCAGGCCAGCGGCCCACCCGGTCATAATTGCAACATCCAGCGAAAAAGGCTGGGGCATAGAAGCCATGCAGGCTGAAATTGCCGCATTTGTGATGTCGTGATGGTGGCTTAACTGTCGTATTGGTTTATGAGAATTAAACGCTCGATTCACTGCGGGGACTTGGTTTATGAACGACGATACGACTCTTGACATTTCCAGACTCGGACGCCGCGCGTTTTGTGCGGGCCTGCCGTTGTTGCTTGCTGCTTGCGCCGGAGACCGCATGGGTCAAAACGGCACCTTGAGCTTCGCTGATCAGAATGTGGCGAATTACGGTCCGCTTGACAATGAGAAGTTCCCCGTACCTGCGCTTGATACGGCGAAGGTCAAGCCAGAGTGGCTGCGTCAGGTTGTCGATTATCACGGCCCCTACAAGCCGGGCATGATCGTTGTCGATCCCGGCGAAAAGCATCTCTATCTCGTCCAAGAGAACGGCAAGGCGCTGCGCTATGGCGTCGGCGTTGGTCGCGAGGGCTTCACCTGGTCCGGCGAGGCGGTCATCAAGCGCAAGGGCGTCTGGCCGACATGGACACCGCCGGTCGAGATGCAGGCGCGCGATCCGGAATCACGCAAGTACGCTGGCGGCATGCCGGGCGGACTTGACAATCCGCTGGGTGCCCGCGCCCTCTATCTCTATCGCGGTGACGAAGATCTCGGATATCGCCTGCACGGCAACAATGCGCCAGAGACGATCGGCACGGCGGTGTCGTCGGGCTGCATCCGCATGTTCAACCACGACATTATTGATCTGTACAATCGGGTCCCCACGGGTACGCGCGTCGTCGTGTTGCCGACGGCAGGTTCCGTCTAAGATTCGGCATAGACGTTCCTTTGAAAGGCGCGGGATCTCCCGCGCCTTTCGTCGTTAACGGGCATTTAAGTCTGTCTTCTCACTGGTCCTTAAGTCTTCACATGCAATAGTCGTCTGTGAACTTGGGCCAGGATTGGAAAATGCCAGCAATTTCGGGTTATGAAGGCCTTGATATCGCGGTTTTAGTACCGTGTTACAATGAAGCGCTGACGATTGCCGATGTTGTCGCTGGCTTCCGCGCTGCGTTACCCGAAGCCAAGATCTGGGTTTTTGACAATAACTCGTCCGACGACACCGCCGCGATTGCTGCTCGAGCCGGTGCGCGCGTTGTCCGCGAGCGTCGCCAGGGCAAGGGCAACGTTGTCAGGCGCATGTTCGCCGATGTCGACGCCGATATTTACATCATGGCAGACGGTGACGGGACTTATGATCCGCAACAGGCACCGGAACTCGTCGAGAGGCTGATCGCCGAGCGCGCCGACATGGTGGTCGGTACAAGGCGCGGTGTCACCGAGGATGCGGGTCGTGAAGGCCACGCCTTTGGTAACAAACTCTTTAACCATATCTATGCGAACATCTTCGGCAAGGATTTCACGGACATCCTGTCGGGCTATCGCGCGTTCAGCCGGCGTTTTGTGAAAAGCTTTCCAGCGCTCTCCAACGGTTTCGAAATCGAGACCGAAATGAGCGTGCATGCCAGTCAGCTCAAAATGCCGACGGCGGAAATCGAACTCGACTATGGCCGCCGTCCCGAGGGGTCACAGTCGAAATTGTCCACCTTCAAGGATGGTTTCAAAATCCTGTTCATGATTGCGATGCTGATGAAAGAAACCCGTCCTGCTGCCTTCTTCGGCCTGCTCGCCAGCCTTCTTGGCTTAGTTTCGCTGGTCGTCGGGACGCCCGTCATTCACGAGTTTCTGGTAACAGGTCTCGTCCCGCGCCTACCCACCGCCGTTCTTGCGATGGGCCTGATGCTGATCGCGTTTCTCTTTGCCTGCTGCGGCCTGATCCTCGACAGTGTCGCCCGCGCCCGCGTCGAGCAAAAGCGCATGGTTTATCTGGCCCAACCGGGATTACGGGTGCAGTAAGGCACCCGCTCCCACCGTCGTTATGCGTCGAGTGTCGCCGTCAGCGCATTGGCCTGAATGAACTCGCGGCGCGGCTCGACCTCATCACCCATCAGCTTGGTAAAGGTGTCATCGGCGTCGATGACCTCACGGATGCGCACTTGCATCAAGGAGCGTGCGTTCGGGTCAAGGGTCGTCTGCCAGAGCTGCTCCGGGTTCATTTCGCCCAGACCTTTATAACGCTGCATTGAGATGCCTTTGCGGCCTTGCGCAAAGACAGCATCCAGCAGGGCGCGCGGACCATAGACCTGGATGATTGTATCCTTGCGGCGCAATTCGGCAATATTGCCATAGATTTCTGCCAGATGTGCAGCATGTGCATCAAGCTTGCGGGCATCAGCCGAGGCGATCAGCCCGGCATCGATGCGGGTCACTTCGGTGACGCCACGCAGCGTGCGGCGGAAGATCAGGCCACCATCTTCGTCGATGTCACCGGTCCAGCCACGCTCGAATTCATCGGCAATGGCATCAAGGCGGCGCGCAATCTCAGTCGCTGCGGCGCGTGCGCGCTCATCATCGTGCAAGATGGTCCGGTCGAGTGCCCCAGCGATGGCGGCCTGTTCGACGACGGCACGATTGTAGCGGCTGTGGAGTCCGTCGAGTAGCAGGCGGATGACGCGGGCCTCATTCACGATGCCGCGCAAGTCAAGCGCAGAGCGCTCTTCACCGCCGGACAACCGCAACACGCAATCTTCAAGACCGGTTCCGACGAGATAATCTTCGAATGCCACCTGGTCCTTCAGGTATTGCTCGGAGCGACCACGCGAGACCTTATAAAGCGGCGGCTGGGCGATGTAGAGATAGCCACGCTCGATGAGTTCCGGCATCTGACGATAGAAGAACGTCAACAGAAGCGTGCGAATATGCGCGCCGTCGACGTCGGCGTCGGTCATGATGATGATCTTGTGATAGCGCAGCTTGTCGAGGTTGAACTCGTCCTGGCCAATCGAGGTTCCGAGCGCGGTGATCAGCGTGCCGATCTGGTCGGACGACAGCATCTTGTCGAAACGGGCGCGCTCCACGTTCAGGATCTTGCCGCGCAATGGCAAGACGGCCTGTGTCTCGCGGTTGCGGCCCTGCTTGGCCGAGCCACCTGCGGAGTCACCTTCGACGATGAAGAGTTCGGACTTTGCCGGATCTTTTTCGGCGCAATCGGCCAGCTTGCCGGGGAGCGAGGCGACGTCCAGTACGCCCTTGCGACGGGTCAGTTCCCGCGCCTTGCGAGCAGCTTCGCGGGCGGCTGCGGCTTCAACCACCTTGCCGACGATGGCCTTGCCGTCTGCGGGGTGTTCTTCCAGCCAGGTTCCAAGCGTATCATTGAGAACGCTTTCCACGACCGGACGAACCTCGGAGGAAACCAGCTTGTCCTTGGTCTGCGACGAGAATTTCGGGTCAGGGACCTTGACCGACAGAACGCAGGTCATGCCTTCGCGGCAGTCTTCGCCTGTCAGCGAGACCTTTTCCTTCTTGGTCACGCCCGAGGAATCGCCGTAGCTGATCAATTGTCGCGTCAGCGCGCCACGGAAACCGGCGAGATGCGTGCCGCCGTCGCGCTGCGGGATGTTGTTGGTGAAGCACAGCGTCTGCTCATGGTAGCTATCGTTCCACCAAAGCGCGCATTCCACGGTGATTCCGTCTTTCTCTGCAATCACATAGATCGGCTTTTGCAGGATGGGATGCTTGGCGCGGTCGAGATAACGCACGAAGGCTTCCAGGCCGCCTTCATAGACCATCTCTTCAACGCGCACTTCAGTGCCGCGCAAATCAGTCAGCCGGATGCGAACGCCGGAGTTGAGGAAGGCCAGTTCGCGCAAACGATGTTCAAGCGTTGCGAAGTCGAATTCGACCTTGGTGAAGGTCTCGGTCGATGGCAGGAAGGTCACCTGCGTGCCGCGCTTTCCCTCGGGCGCTGGCCCGACAACCCGCAACGGGGCTTCCGGGTCGCCATGGCGGAAGCGCATCGTGTGTTCGAAGCCGTTCCGCCAGATCGTCAGATCGAGATAGGACGACAGCGCATTCACCACGGAAACGCCAACGCCGTGCAGACCGCCGGAGACCTTGTAGGAATTCTGATCGAATTTGCCGCCCGCGTGCAGCTGCGTCATGATGACTTCAGCCGCCGAGACGCCTTCTTCGGTATGGATATCGGTCGGGATGCCGCGCCCGTCGTCATAGACCGTGACGGAGCCGTCGGCGTTCAGCTGCACATTGACGATGGTCGCCCATCCGGCGAGCGTCTCGTCGATCGCGTTGTCGACGACCTCATAGACCATGTGATGCAGGCCAGACCCGTCGTCGGTATCGCCAATGTACATGCCTGGGCGCTTGCGAACCGCGTCCAGTCCTTTCAGGACCTTGATGCTGTCTGCGCCATAGTCTTCGGAACCATTGGGGTCATTGCCGTGATCGGTATCTGTCATGCGAATCGGATGCTTTCTGGTGTCAGGATGTGACCGTCTTATAGACGGTCACGCGTCCGCATGAAAGCACTCGATTCTGGCCGAAAAAAGATCTCAAAATCAGCAAGTTACAGGCGGTCAAATCGGGTGGTCGAGGCAAGTCGTGTCACGGGCTTGTCACAAGGCCGGATAATACGGTTTTGGCGGGTTTACGAGGCTGACGAGAACGAAGGAAATGACGAGCAGGAGGAGGGTTTTGAGGAATTTCGAAGCCCGCGAATTTCGCTAATTCTTAAATTGTCGGCTGCTCAGTAGGTGACCTGCCAACCGTGATCTTCGGCAGGTCACACAAAAATTCGCGCCTTGGCGAAGTTTTTAAATTACGCCCTGATTTCCTCGAAATCCAATCCGGAAAAGCCAGGCTTCTTCCTGGCCCTGTAGATTTTCGCGGTTGGAAATTTTTGACTGGTCTCAAAAACAATATCATCTGCGACAGTGTCAGACGCAACTAGGCCAACATATACTGCGTAGATAGAACCCTCTGGAACGGTTACACGATGAATTTTTTGTCGTGTTTCATCATTACTCCAAAGCATCCTCCATTCATTTTCTTTTTTCCAAACGTATGACTTGATGCGTGCGGTCTGAGAGAAATAATTCGCAAGATCTGACCTCTCTTCGTCACCCCGCAATCCATCCATAAAAAAATCAAATAATATTCTTTTAGTAATTAATGGCGCGTCTTTTTTATACTCAATTTGTATCCAAGCTTGCTCAGGCGATAATTTAATTTTTTTATTATCCACGTGAACTGTCAATATATTCTCCGAAATCTTTACAGTATCGAACTCGATAGCGATACCGCGATGACCATTTCCGTAATGGCCCCACATATATAGATTATCGATTGGGTGTAATTTATTTAAAACGGCACTACATGAAAATACAAACGTAGACTTCTTCATGTTGTCCAGATAGGTTTTCACTTTTGCAACTGATTGTTCCCAGTCATCCGTGGGCACAAGATCTTTGAATGCTGCAAGACTATTTGGGTGATGCTTTTTCACATAATCAAACATTAAATCATATTTGAAATCGAAGTCGGACTCAAAAAAGAAATAAGGATCAAATGGATCATTTAGTTTTGTTGCATGTATAAAACTGATGCTGCGGTGAGCGATAGCATCAAGAGCGTAGTCCGGGTTTCCATAAAATCTGACAACACGCTCTGGCAAGTCGCCCATCTTGGCCATCAAGTCACCCCAAATTTGCGGTTCGATACCGATTTTCCATTAAATCCAGTCTCGCCCTTGCCAAGCGGAACCGGATCGCCCCATCAGAGGGACTCATTTAAATCATGCCTTGGACTTAGCGATCTGCGGCGGTTCTTCGGCTTGCATGCGCGCGACGCTGGCACGAAGACGTTCAAGAACAGGATCGATGGGCACGGTCTGTCCAGCCGCTATCTGGGCCTCGCTGCGGTCGAGGCTCGCGGTGATGGTTTCAGAAGTGGATTTCAGAGTAAAATTCATTCGGTGATCATACCACGGCAGTCGGCATCGCGTACAGATAAAGCTCAGGGTTTTACGAGAAAAAAGTGCACCTAATGATGATCGGGCGATTTTGGCGGGTTTACGAGGCTGACGAGAACGAAGGAAATGACGAGCAGGAGGAACCAGCTGCCGAGCTTTGCGAGCGAGACGAGATGCCAGGCGGTCTGGCCGGGATAGAGCCAGGTTCCGGTGTAGGTGCCGATATTCTCGGCGATCCACATGAAGATCGCAGTAAGAAATGCAGCAAGGATGAATGGCATCCGATGCCAGATGACATCAAGCCGATAGGAAATCGACACGCGACGAAACAACAGCGCCGTCCAGGCAAACAGCAGCCAGCGTAAATCCCAGACAAAATGATGCGTGAAGAAATTGACATAGATCGCGACCGACAGGAGGATCGTCCATCCCAGTGCCGGGTAATTTGAAAAGCGCATATCGCAGATGCGGATCACGCGTGCCATGTAGGAGCCGACTGCGGCATACATGAAGCCGGTAAACAGGGGGACGCCACCAATCCGGAAGAATGCCGCTTCAGGGTATGCCCATGAGCCCATATGTGTCTTGTACAGCTCCATCAGGGTGCCCACGACGTGGTAGACGAGGATGACCTTGGCTTCATCGAGGCTCTCCAGTCTGGTGACCAGAAAGAGTGCTTGTAACCCGATGGCCGCCAGAAACAGGGCGTCATAGCGGTGCAGCGGCCAGTCGGCATGCCAGACGAACCTGGTGACGATCAACATCGCCAACATGAGGCCGGCAAACAGGCAGGCCCATGCCTGCTTCAGCCCGAACAGGATGAATTCGGCTAGGGGTGCGGGCAAACGTCTGAGCACCGCCCTGATGCGATGTCGCAGCGGATCGAGTAACCTGCCAACGGGATGATCGGGTGTGCCCAAGGGTGTGCCATGCAAAATTCAGGGAATTCCTCCGCTCTTGCTTAGCTTAAAGATGAGTGAGGGTAATGGATCAAGTTCGACACGCTGGGATTTGTCACCAGATTTCTTCCCGCATAACGAGGCATTCGCGCATGGCAGACGGCAACAGCACGCCTGAAACGGTTGAGCATCCCTACTGGCGGCGGAATCTGGCGGTCTGTCTGATCGGATCGTTCACGACCATCGTGGCGATGACTTTGCTGCTGCCGTTTCTGCCGATCTTCGTCGAGCAACTGGGTGTGACCGACAAGGCGGAAATTGCGGAATGGTCGGGCGTGGCGTTCGGGTCGACATTCCTGTCGGCGGCGCTCGTTGCGCCATTATGGGGACGGCTTGCAGACCGGTTCGGATCGAAGGCGATGCTGATGAGGGCGAGCCTCGGGATGACGGTGGCCATGTCGCTGATCGGCATGGCGGATAATGTCTGGGAACTGGTCGCCATCCGGGTATTTGCGGGACTTGCCGGGGGCTATTCCTCAGGGTCGATGATCCTGGTGGCGACACAGACTCCAAAAGCGCGGTCGGGCTGGGCGCTCGGCATGCTTTCGTCGGGCATCATGGCGGGTAATCTCGTCGGTCCGCTGGTCGGTGGTGCCCTGCCGCCGCTGATCGGGATCAGGGCCACATTCTGGCTCGCGGGCGGGATCATCTTTCTGACCTTCATCGCCACAACGACCCTGCTCAAGGAGGATCGCAGCGCCGCGACTGCCCGCAAGGCCTCGGCGGGTGGCCGCTGGTCGGATATTCCCGACAAGCGACCCGTCATCGCGATGCTGACCATGGGTCTCCTGCTGATGATCGCCATCATGTCGATCGAGCCGATCATCACGCTCTATGTCCAGGAGCAGGTCACGGACAGGTCGGCGGTGACTATTGTTGCGGGCTTCGTCATGTCGGCGACGGCGCTTGGCACGATCCTTTCAGCGCCGAGGCTGGGGCGACTGGCCGACAGGATCGGACACTGGAATGTGCTGGTGGTGTCGCTGCTTGTCACGGCGGCGCTACTGATTCCGCAGGCGTTCGTGACGAACGGATGGCAATTGATCGGGCTGCGATTCCTGATGGGGCTGGCGCTCGGCGGGTTGATGCCCTGCGTCACGGCTGTCATCCGCCACAGTGTGCCGGACCGGATTGTCGGGCGGGTGCTCGGTATCTCGACATCGTCGCAATATGCGGGTCAGGTGACAGGTCCGCTCATCGGCGGCTTTATCGGCGGCCATATCGGCATGCGGTCGGTGTTTCTGGGCACATCGCTGCTCATGATCGGCGGGGCCATCTTCACCTGGCTCAACCGCCCGAAGGCGCGCGATCGCTAATCCTCGCGGCGAACGCGTCCGCCACTGACCTCAAGGATCTGGGCTTTGCGGCCGAGCGGTCGAAAGGCGCTGACATCGGTGCCGGTCATCCAGCATTGTCCGCCGAGTTCGTTCAGGCGTTCAAACAGGGCAACCCGGCGGCGTGCGTCCAGATGGGCTGCGACTTCGTCCAGCAGCAGGATGGGCGGTCGATCATGCGTTTCGGCGACCAGTCGCGCGTGCGCCAGCACCAGTCCGAGCAGGAGGGCCTTCTGTTCACCCGTTGAGGAGAGCGCGGCTGGCATTGCCTTCGGGCCATGATCGACAATCAGGTCAGCGCGGTGGGGGCCATCAAGTGTGCGGCCTGCCGCCTTGTCGCGTCGGCGACCTTCGCGCAGCATTTCGGCGTAACGATCTTCAATGCCGCCAGACGGGCCGCCGGCTGCTGCCAGTGCTTCGATCTCGCCCTCGAGCGCCAGTTCGGCAAAGGGGAAGGGCGAGGCATCATCCCGGGTCGCGGCAATCAGCCGCGCCAGACAGGCCACCGCTTCAACGCGTGCCGAGGCAATCGCCACGCCGATTTCGGCCATCTGGGTTTCGATGGCCGACAGCCAGGCCTCATCGAAGCGATCTTCTTCGAGGAGTTTATTCCGCCCGCGCATGGTTTTTTCAAAAGATGATACGCGCGATGCATGTTTTGGATCGAGCGCGAGCACAAACCGGTCCAGAAACCGACGACGCTCGGATGCGGGTCCGGCAAAAAGACCGTCCATGGCCGGGGTTAGCCAGAGGATATGCAGGTGGTCGATCAGGTCTTCCGCCGCGCGGACTGGTTCGCCATCGATGCGAATCTGGCGGGACTTCAGCTCGCTCGCCTCATTGGGCGACCCGATGCCGATCCTCGTTTCGCCATTTGGGCCTGAGAGGGCTGCCGCAACGGTCCAGGTGCCGGACCCGCTGGTTCGACTCATGGATTCGATGGTCGCGCGCCGAAGACCACGCCCGGGCGACAGGAGCGAGACGGCCTCCATCAGGTTGGTTTTTCCCGCTCCGTTTTCGCCAACCAGTACGACATGCTCAGCCCCAAGCCGGAGGTCCAGTTCGGCATAGTTGCGAAAATCCACGAGATGGAGCGCCGAAACGCTCACCTTTGCCGGAGAGTCACGGACCGACGCATGTTCATTGATGGCAATTGCAAGACTCATCGCTTGAAGACCGCATCGGCAGCGGAGCGCGAGGCTTCCTTGCGTGCCCGATCAGCTGCCAGCCGCTCGATCTCTGTTTTGAGCAGGTTGATGCGTTCATCGAGTTCGCCGACAGACAGCAGTGACAGGTCCTGCCCGATCTCGTGCGTGACTTTTTTCTTGGGACGGTCATCGTCGATGAAAGTCATGGTCCAGTCCTGGCAGATGGTGATTCATCCAGTCTAATGGGTTTTGTCTCTGGACGGAAATGCGAATGGTGCGAGCATATAGACGTTGCCGAGCGCGAAGCTGGGTCGTGGTCCGCTTTGCGCGAGCGTTCAGACCGATTGATGAACTGGCCAGGTCGCTCATTCGGTCTGGCCAAAGTCCGGCTTAAATGAGTTTTAACCAATAGATAATATATATTTTGAGCATATTAAGATTGGATTTCCGGCATGACCAGCGTCTCAAGCAGCACAGCCAGCAACGCAGCTGCCGCTCAGGCGGCGATTTCTGCGACTGGCAGCCAGATTTCCAAGCAAAATCAGACACTATATGCGCAGAGTAATCTGCTGGGGACATGGTCAGGAAAGTGGTCAGCCAACAATCAGGCCTTTACGGTCAAGGTCGACAAGATCACCGGTGCCACCGCTCAGATTGAATATACCCATAATGGCCAGACTCAGAAGTTGAGCGCCACGGTCAGCCAGAACACGATTACATTCGGAAACGTGACAATTGGCACTAAAAACGGCACCAAGGGTGCCGCCGAGTTTCAGGCGGGCAGTTATACGGCAACCGCGACGTTGACCAAGACGTCTGCAGAGGCCGTCAGTGCTAACAAGCTTGTTGGAAGCTGGAGTGGATTGACGTCAACAGGCAATGCCGCGAGTTTCACGGTCACTTCGATTACGGGGACATCAGCGGAAGTCAAATATGTTGTGAATGGGAATACGCAGTCAGGAACCGGTACCTACAACGCCACGAACAACGTCGTTTCCTTCAAGAATGCCCAGATAAGCCTCGCACCATCGGGCGCGGCGAACGTCATCTTTTCAGCAGCGGGCAGCACCTATTCAATCCCCGTTACAAAGGCCAGCGCGACGAGTACTTCGACGACATCCACGTTCGCGTGATTCCGCTCACGAATCAGCTGTGGCCATAACCCGCTAATTAAAACCAAGCCAGAGCGCTGCGAGGCGCATACAACCTGTTTGGATGTCTCCAAACGGGACGATTTTGCGCGTCTGTAGTGCAATTTTGGCGAGATTTTATCTTTTGTTAATGAAATGGGCGTCAAGCATAGTTCAGAGATAAATCTGGAGCTAGACGTCAATGACAAGTGTATCATCGACAGCAGCATCAATAGCCTCAGCAAATACAATTATTACGTCGACAGGAAGTCAGATTTCAAAAGCAAATGAGAATACATATCATCAAAGCAATCTATTGGGAAATTGGACAGGTACGTGGAAAACAACAAAGCAACCAATTACATTCAAAGTTTTGAGTATAAAAGGCGACACGGCTGAAATTGAAATCGGTAAAAATGGGACGTTGAAAAAGGCCCAGGCCACCGTCAGCCAGAACACGATCACCTATGGCCCCTACACAATGGGTACGAATGATGGCACCAACGGTGCTATCGAGCTACAGGTCGGGAGCGTCCAGCAAGTCGGCTATCTGACCAAACAGAAGCCTCCGGCAACAACGACTGATCCGACGCATCTTGTTGGCAGCTGGAGCGGGGTCAGTCCGTCAGGACAGGCGGCGAGTTTCAATGTCAAGTCGGTGACCGGAACAAGCGCCAGCGTGACCTACACCGTCAATGGCTATACCCATACGGGTACCGGAACCTATGATGCCAAACACAATATGATCACGTTTCAGGGAACACAGATCGCCCTCTCGCCGCAAGGGAACGCGACCGTGACGTATCAGTCGCTCGGCCATACCTATTCAGTTCCGGTCAAGAAGGCGAGCACAGCGGCCACCCAGACGTCGACGACGACCTCAAAATTTGCCTAAATCACAATTCAGCGCTTATGTGTAACCATGGCTGAAGTGGTTATCTATATCGCGCATTCCGTTGACGGGTTCATCTCCGATCGCTCGGGCGGTCTGGACTGGCTCGCGCCTTTCGAAGGCTATGACTTCGGTTATGATCGGTTTGTGGCCGGTGTCGATGCCGTCGTGATGGGGTCCAATACCTATCGGGTGGTTCGAAGCCAGGGAGACTGGCCTTACCGGGGTCGCTCGGCCATTGTCATGACTAAGGGCGCACCCATCGATGGTGATGGATTGGCTGTGTTCGATGACCGGACGCCTGCCGAATTGGTGCAAGATCTCATTCACGCCGGGCGTCGTCGTATCTGGGTCGTTGGCGGTGGCGGTGTCATCCGGGCATTCATCGATGCCCGGCTCGTCAAGCGGCTGATCCTGTTCCAAATTCCGGTGCTGCTCGGGGGCGGTGCGTCTCTTTGGCCACCCGGCAAACGCAAGACGGAGCTGAAACTCCTGCGCGCGACGACACATCTGAACGGAGTAGTCGAAACAGAACACGAAATCGGCTAATGCTGCGTTCAAACAAAAGCGGGCGACGGATGTCCGCATAGCCCTTCAGGAGCCGATATGACTGCATTGCCGACAGAGATGACCGCCATTGCGATTTCCGCACCGGGCGGCCCGGATGTCCTCGTCCCGATCACACGGACTGTGCCGACGCCTGCCGCAGGCGAAATCCTTGTCAGAATTATCGCTGCGGGCGTGAACCGTCCGGACATGTTGCAGCGACAGGGCGGATATCCGCCGCCGAAAGGGGCATCAGATATTCCGGGACTCGAGTTTGCCGGTGAAGTTGTCGCGCTTGGTGAAGGTGCGACCTTGCATACCATCGGCGACCTTGTGACGGCACTGGTTCCGGGCGGTGGCTATGCGACTTACGCCACCGTTCATGAAAGCAACGCCTTGCCCGTGCCAATGGGACTGAGCGTGATCGAAGCAGCGCTGATCCCCGAGACGTTTTTCACCGTCTGGTCGAACGTGTTTGATCGCGGCGGGCTGAAAGCGGGCGAGACATTCCTCGTCCACGGCGGAACCTCTGGCATCGGCACGACGGCAATCCAGTTGGCCAAGGCTTTCGGAGCGCGCGTTATTGCGACAGCTGGCGGAAAGGCGAAATGTGACGCCTGTCTGGCCCTCGGCGCAGATCTGGCCATCGACTATAAGTCCGAGGACTTTGTCGAAGCAGTCAAGGAATTCACCGGCGGGCAGGGTGCAAATCTCATTCTCGACATGGTCGGCGGAGATTACATCGAGCGGAACCATATTGCCGCAAGCCTTGATGGCCGCATCGTCCAGATCGCCTTCCTCAACGGCTCCAAGGTTTCGGTCGATTTCTCTCGCATCATGCTGAAACGGTTGACCCATACGGGCTCGACGCTGAGGATACGGGATGTGGCATTCAAGGCGCGGATTGCCAACGCGCTGAAAGAAAAAGTCTGGCCGCTACTGGAACGGGGTACCATCAAGGTGATCGTGGATTCCACATTTCCGCTCGTTGATGCCGCCAAGGCGCATGCCCGCATGGAATCAAGCACTCACATTGGCAAGATCGCCTTGACGATCTGATTGGCGACGTTCAGCTGTTCAAGCGGCTGTCCGGTTTGTCGATCAAAGGGACAATCGTGAATCAGGAAGGCAGGAGCAGATGAGTCCCAAGCCAATTGAACGGTTTCTCGGCGGGCCCTGGCAGAAGGTGGCGGTCAAGCTTCTGGTCCTGTCGGTCGTCGTCGGGTTCCTGATGGCCACCTTCGGGCTGGACCCGGAAATTCTCATCCGGCATTTTGCCCTGTCGGCACAAAGGCTGCTGAATGCGATCTTCTTCCAGGGGTTTGATGCCGTGCTGACAGTGCTTCACTACTGCTTCTATGGTGCCGTCATCGTCATCCCGATCTGGCTGGTTTCGCGGCTCCTGTCGGCGCGAAAGCCCTGATTGCCCGATAATCCGGCATTATGAAACGAAGTCCCGAGCGGCGCGGAAGATCCCGAGATGGCGGCGTGACAGGGCTTCGATATTGTCGGAATAGCCGCCACCGAGGACCGTGGCGATGGGCACCCCGGCATTGCGCACGGTTTCGATGACATAGCGATTACGGATGTCGAGGCCGTCGTCACTGAGGGCGAGCAGCCCTAGCCGGTCGTCCCGATGCGGATCAACGCCCGCATTGTAGAAGACCAGATCCGGTCTATGCCGATGGATGAGGCGGGGCAAAACATCTTTCAAAGCAGTGAGATAGGCGTCATCTCCGGTGCCATCTGGCAAGCCGATGTCGAGATCGCCCGGGATCTTCTGCGTGGGATAATTCCGCTCCCCGTGCATCGAAAATGTGAAGACTGCGGGGTCGTCGGCAAAGATATCGGCGGTGCCGTCCCCTTGGTGAACGTCAAGGTCGACAATCAGCACACGCTCGATCAGGCCCTCGGCTTGCAAGACCTTGATGGTAACCGCGACATCATTGAAAACGCAAAAGCCGGCGCCCTGTGTGCGGCGGGCGTGATGGCTACCGCCCGCAGCATTGCAGGCAACCCCGTGTTCGAGTGCCAGTCGGGCGGTCATCACGGTTCCGCCGGATGCCGTACGCGATCTGAGTGCGACAGCCTCGGTCATTCTGTAACCGATATCCCTCGCGATCTTGTCCGGAACCGAAGCAGTTGCGACCTGATCGACGTAGGTTCGATCATGGGCCGCAGCGATCCAGCTTAATGGAGCGGGGCCGGGGCGATGAAAATCCGGCTCGTTGCAAATGCCTTCTTCGACCAGCAACTCGCCGATCCTGCGGAATTTCGCGGCGGGAAAGCGATGGTTGTGATCGAGATCAAGATCGTAGCGCCGGGCAAATACGATTGGCAGCTGTCCCATGTCTCCGTCGCCTATGCTCCTGATACCAAGGGCTGATCATAGAACGACGGACATCTCTGTCGATGGGGGTGCTGCAGAACTACATCTGTTTCGCCACGACGGCACTCATCGTGGCGGGATCGATGTCGCCGGTCGGGCGCAAGCCGACCTTTTTCTGGAACGTCTTGATTGCGGCCCGTGTTTCAGGCGTCAGTTCGCCGTCAATGGTGCCAGAATAAAGTCCCTTGCCTTGGAGTGCTGCCTGAGCCTGCATGATCTTGTTGAAGCCATTTGGCGCTTGTGAGGGCGAGGCAGAAGACATGGCAGCGGGTTCGGCCCAAACGGCGGTCTCTTCATTCGCCTCGCGCGAGATCTGTGTCGGACGCCAGGTCGAGACGGCCAGTTTTGCTGTTGCAAGCTGCGTCCGATCAAGGCGGCTGGCGATATCATCCCGCTTCTTGACGGCTTCCTGGTCGCCCTGTGCACCCGCAAGCGCGAACCATTTGTAGGATATGGCCAGATCCTGCTTCACACCGGATCCAAGTGCATAGATGATGCCGAGATTGAACTGGCTATCCTTGAGGCCCGCATCGCCAGCCTTCTGGAACCAGGTGAGCCCGGAGGCCATATCGCGCTCATTGGCGTAGAGGACGCCGAGATTGTGCATCGCGCGGACATTGCCACCTTCAGCGGCCTGATGGTACCAGCGTTTGGCCTCTGCAACATTGCGATCGAGCCCGAGGCCTTTCTCATAGGCACTGCCAAGTCGATAGGCTGCCGGCTGGAATCCGTGGGCTGCCGACCTCTGGAACCAGACGGCTGACTGCTGCTGGTCCGGGGTGACGCCGCGTCCCTCAAAGAACCGCATGCCGACTTCAAATTGGGCCTTCGGATCGCCGTTGGCCGCAGCCGTCCGCAGCGCCAGCGAACCGATCTTGTCGGTTGGCAGTGGCAGGGCGGGCTCGGATGAAGCCTGTGGCGCGGGTTGCACCGATTGTTGAACCGCGACTTGTGGCCCGGCCGATGGTGCAGGCGTTGGGGCCGGTTCGCCCTGCGTCGTGGTGTTCGTTGCCTGTGGCTTGATGCCTTGCGTCGAGGCAACCAGCTTCATCGCATCCGCAAGTGCTGCCTGACGTTTGGCGTCATCGGACATCTGAGCCGGTTGTTGCGATTGCGGCGGCGAGAACGTTGATGTCACTGACGTGGGCGGCGCGAGTGCGATTGCCGAAGCGCTTGGATCGGGTATTGCAGCAGGTGTTGGCATCGCAGCGTTCGGCTGAACTGCGGTTGCCGTCTGTTTTGCAATGCTCGCCGTTGGCAACTGGTCGAAAGACGTGGTCCGCACAAGGTTCGCAACCAGTATGCTGGCAGCCGTCGCGAGGCCGATCCCGACGCCAGCGACAGCCAATGTCTTCTGCTTGCGTTTCAGGAAGGAGCCGAAGAACGATTTCTTGTCTTTTGGTTCAACGGTCGCTTCTGCGGTAAATTGCGGTGACTGAGGATTGGAGGGAACCGGTGGCGGCGATGTGCTTGCCTGAGAGGCTGCGAGCGCTGCCCGACGAGCGGCAGCAATAAATTCGTTTCGCGAGGTTCCGGCAGGATTTGTGCCTGCTGGCGCTCCCTGGCTTGCAACAACAGGTGTTTCGGCCATTCGGGGTGTGGGGGCCGGTTGGCCAATCCGGGTGGAGGCAGTCGCGGCGCTTTGGGGGGGCAGCACACGTGGCTTGCCAGACCCCGGTTCGAGAGGCCGATTGTCTTCCGGCCTGAGCGCCGCTTCAGGCGGGCGTACCGGGGCACTGCCGCCCAACTGGTTATGGGCGCCTGGCTGCGTCGGCTGGTCATCCGGCGCGGAGCGACCGGCGTTGGTTTGCCCGGTTGGTCTCTTGTCGACCGATATCCGGTCGTCACTCGTCTTGTCCGGCCCTGGATCTGATGCCCGCCCCAGGCCAGCTTGCTCGATCGATGCGAGGCGATTGACGATTGTGCTCAAAGCGTCATGGACAGACTGCAAGGCATCACTGGTGCGGATTTCTGTCGAGTGGTTCGCATCCCGAACCTTACGCAGATCTTCTTCGAGCGCACGGACACCCGCATCCGATTGCCGCGTGTCGGCTGCAAAAGAGGCGAACTCCCTGACGGCTTCACGCGCTGCATGGCTGGCAGCCTGAAGGGCATCTTCGTGTCGATCCTCAAGCAAGGCTTCGAGTTTGCGCAGTTTCGCTTCGATGCCAGCGGTATCTGGAACCGCCCGCTTGTCAGCAGCGATGAGATCGCCGAGCCGATTGATCTTGTCGTCAATCTTGGCAAGAACGCGCGGATCGCCGATCTGTTGGCCGACAGATTCGAGCCGTCCTGCGATCTGGCGGATCTGGGCTTCAAGTTCCGGATTGCGCGACTGGTCGCCAAGCACCGCGAGATCGCGTCTCAGGTCTCTGATTTCGCCTTGCAGGGCATCGATCTGCCGATCCACCGATACGTCCGAACGCGCCATGCGGTCGATGGTCTCAACGAGATCACCGATCTTGGCTTCAAAGCGCTCGAGGACGGCCCTCGGATTGCTCGATTGAACACCGTTGGCGAACCGATCAATACGGGTCCCCAATTCTTGCAACTGGGATTCAAGCCCGCCCAAATTACTGCGGGCGGTATTGGCCTGAGCCAGATCCAGTCGAAGCGCAGCGATTTCCGTCTCAAGTGCCGTAAGCTGGCGTGTGTTGGCGGGATGCGGATCGTATCGATCAAGCTTCTCGCTCAGTTTCTCGATGCGGATATCAAGATCGATCAGCCCGGCGGGGATCACCGGTTTCGGGGCCGGCGGCGCTGGCCGGTCCAGTTTTGCTGCGATGGCATTGATGGCGCGCTGAAGCTCGACCAGATCGTCGGCGTTGGCACCGCGACGTTCCAGATCGGCCATCCGGTCACCGATTTCACCGAGGCGTCGTTCGAGCGTCCTCAGGTCGCCGCTGGTCTTTTCCTGCGCCGATGTGGCCACAGCCGCCAACCGCTCGACCATGTCGGCCAGACGTGTGTCGTGCTGGGATTTTGCCGACGTTGCGCCGACGGCCTTCGTGCCCGTTTCGACGACGAGTTCGCGCAGGCGGTTCATCTCGTCAAACAGGCGGTCCAACTGGATGGTTTCGGGCCGTTCGGTATTGCCATCAGCCAGTTGCTGCAACATGCGCCGCATTTCCTGGATGGCGCTGTCATCAAATGGCGGAGGGGTTGGTTCGAGGCGATTCTCGACAGTCTGACGAAGTCCGCGAACCTCCGATTCCAGACGGGCGATCATCTCAGCGACTTCGGCGCTGTTGCGATCACTGCGGTTGAACGCATCATGCGTTGACTTTTCAAAGCGCGATTCGCTGCGTGCCGACCGTTCGTTCAGGCCTTGCAACAAGGCGGCTTGCAGCTTCTGGATTTCACGCAAACCCTGTTTCATGCGTTCCGCGTCAGACGACGAACCCTTGTCACGACGATCGGAATGCTGTCGGCGCAACGGCTCGGCTCCAGAATTGCCGGCAGTTCCCCCAAGCTCGGCCAGTCGACGGTCGATCTGATCAAGTCGCGCGCTCAGCTGCGATTCAACGGCGTTACTCTGGCTATCAAAGGAGCGGTCGCGCCCCTGGGATCGCGGTTGAGTCCAGAACTCGCGTCCAGACCGCCGCTGCGCGGGCTGTGGATCCGCTTTTGCCGATAGCTTCTTCAGGCGATTGTTGAGTTCTTCGAGCTTTTGATCCAGGGCATCGAGCGGATTGGCTGGGGCAACCTCGTATCTGGAAGGCCCTGGAACTGGGCCAACCCGATCACGCGGGCCGGTGGACACGGAATCCAGCCACTCGCCTACCGTCATGGCCGAGCGTCGCCCACCGCCAAAATTGGGGTCGGTCGACTCATCTTCGATTCGGCGAACTCCCCACGACATACGGCATCCCTCGGCTCAATTCCTCACCGACAATCCGCAAACGACAGCGAAATAGGGTTTCGCGTGTCCTTTCAGCGGATGCTGATCGTCGCAACTCGCAGTCAACATGATCTTCTGATCAATCGAATGCGAACAGGACTGATTCGCGCGATCCGGCCGGATTACCTTGGGGCAAAATTGCGCATTCATGGTAAACAAGTCGTTAATGGTTAAAGAATCGTTTCAAATTGGAGCAGGATCAAATCGATTGAATTGCATGTAAAAAGTGAACCTGCCGTTTTGGAAAATTAAGAAAGCACTCAAAATCGGTTATTTAGCGGCTTTGGCGATACCCGTTTTGGGAGCTGAGTTAGCGCAGAAAATGAACTCGCGGAATGATCCGGTCCCGGATTCTTTGCGTATCGGGCTTGAAGGATTGCCTGACATGAAAACAAATGGCCCGAAAGACACATCGATCTCGGATGAAATCGAACTCGCAGTCGGTGGTCGGGATGACACGAAGCAGGCCTGGTTTTCGATCGGTGATTTGTCCCGCGAATTTAAGGTCACGCTCAGGACACTTCGGTTTTATGAAGACAAGGGCCTGATCAACCCCCGGCGTGACGGGCAGAACCGGATCTATGGTCGGCGCGACAGGGCGCGACTCAAGCTGGTTCTCATGGGTAAACGGGTTGGATTCTCACTCACCGAAATTCGTGAAATGCTCGACCTCTACGATTTACGTGATGGCCACACTGCTCAGCTTCAATTGGCGCTGCGCAAGTTTAATGAACAGATTTCCCTACTCGATATTCAGAAGCGTGACATCGAACAGGCAATCGAGGAACTGCGCCGAACAGTTGAAATCGTATCCGGAATGTTACGTAGCCGCAGCAGTTGATCAAGTCCCGTGCCCAAGCATTGCCTGCACATGATTTTATGCGAAATTGTATTGGGATCAGTCAGACTCATTTTAGCAAAAATAATGTATTTTTAGGTTTATATTTGTATTCATGACTTTCTATATAACGTTGGCTTCAGTCTGATTGCAGGAAATGATCATGCCGCATGTGCCAATGCCTGATAATGAAAACGACCGGATCGCCGCATTGCACGCTTTGGGAATTCTGGATAGCGGGTCCAAACCGGAATTTGATGCCCTCGTGGAAATCGCTTCGGCTATTTGCGGTACGCCTATTTCGCTGGTTTCCCTGATTGATACCGATCGGCAATGGTTCAAGGCAAACAAGGGCCTGCACGGAGTTGACGAAACTGCCCGAGCGGATGCTTTCTGTGCGTACACAATTCTGGGGGACGACCTCTTCGAGGTGATTGATGCAACGACCGACCCGCGCTTTCAGAACAATCCGCTGGTCACGGGTGAACCCTACATCCGATTATACGCGGGCTTTCCGATCCGGCTGTCTGACGGCACAAAACCCGGCACGATATGTATCATCAGTCGCGAACCCGGGGAGTTGAGCGGCTTTCAGCATGAAATCTTGCGACAACTGGCGACAATCGCAGGAACGCTCCTTGAAAATCGCGTTGCCTCCAAAGCGGCGGCAGATGAAACATTGAAGGATCGTCTGACACCATTGGCATCGATGCGGATAATCGATCGCAGCGACCTTGATGCCAGATTGCAGCGGGCCGAACTGCGCTGCGAAGCTGAGAATATTACCCACACCTTGCTTCTTTTGAGCGTCGATGAGTTGAAGGTTGTCAACGAGGCGTGTGGTCATACAGTCGGCGAATTATTACTTTGGCAGATCGGAAAAATCCTCAGGCAAGCGGTCCGCGAGAATGATTCTGTGAGCTGGCTTGGAGACGACCGATTCGCCATCCTGCTTGAACGATGCACTCCGGCTCAGTCAGTTCGAGCTGCGCAAGCGATTTGTGATCGCATGGCCGAATTCAGCTTTGCACATGACGGGCACATCTTTGATGTCAGTATAAATATCGGTGTGGTGCCCGTCACAAAGGTCGGCGACTCCTTGTCAATGCTCTTGTCCGCCGCCGATTTGGCCTGTGCCTCGGCCAAAGTGACAGGTCGGAATACATTTCATCTCTGGGACGGGAGCGCAGGTTCTGTTGAACCCAATATGGACGAGCAGCATTGGGGCGCGATTATCAGGCAGGCGCTTGAGACAGACCGCTTCGAGCTGTTTGCGCAGCGGATTGAGGCGATTGCGCCGATGTCAGAGGGGCGCGGAGGGGTTCTCGCGGAGGTTCTGCTCAGGATGCGGGGTTCGGACGGAACTCTCGTTCAACCCAGTGATTTTCTGATTGCGGCCGAACGGTTCTATCTGGCGTCGAGCATTGACCGTTGGGTACTCGGACACGCCATCCAATGGCTGCAAGCATCGCCAAATCGGGATGAGATCGAAACCCTGAGCGTCAACCTGTCGGCACAATCCGTGGGCGACAGGGCTTTCCAGCGCTGGTCACTGGAACAGGTCAACGCGGCTGGCCCAGACATTGCTCGTTGCCTCTGTTTTGAATTGTCGGAAAAGGTCGTGCTGGGCAATCTCGTGGATATCGTTCCGTTCGTCGAGCAGATGCGGGCAGCAGGCGTCAAGATTGCCATCGACCATTTCGGCACAGGCGCCACGTCCTTTGCCTATCTCAAACGGTTGAAAGTGGACATCCTGAAGATTGACGGACAGTTCATCCAGACCGTGTCGACTGACGTTCTTGACGATGCCGCTGTGCGCAGTTTTGCAGATGTCGCGGAAGTCACGGGGCTGAAAACAGTCGCCGAATGCGTCGAAACCAAAGCGACGCTGCGCCATCTCATGGAACTGGGCATCGATTATGCTCAAGGGTTCCTGCTGCACCGCCCCGTTCCGATCGATGAGCTGTTCAAGGTCTGAGCGCGAGGTGGAGTACTTTGCTCGAACTGCAAAGTTCCAAGCGAACGTGTCAATGCGGATTGACGCGAGAAAGTTCAAGCTTAAACTAATTCGCTGAACGTGAGCGCATCGTCTGCGCTGCGGCAGATCCACGTCTCGGGTTCAGCGATGCCAACGACGCCAGAAAATACCGTGTTCGATATTGTCCTGAAATCATCGGGGGCGAGCTTTACCATTCCCGCGACCAAATCCATCCTGGATGTGCTGATCGAGGCCGGATTGGACCCGATGTATGATTGCATGCGTGGTGAGTGCGGGATCTGTCGGGTGACTGTGCTGGAGGGCGAAGTCGATCACCGTGACGTCATCCTTTCAAATGCAGAACGGGCCTCCAACAAGGTCATGCAGATCTGCGTTTCACGGGCATTGACCCCCAGGCTGGTCCTTGATCTCTAGGGAAAGGTGACGCGCGCCATGTCACGCTATCGCGATAATCCGGAAGCCATCCGCAATCTGGTACGTGAAACCCAGGTTCATCGCGATGTCTATGTGGACCCGGAGATCTTTGCGCTCGAGATGGAGCATCTCTTTGCCAACACATGGGTTCATGTTGGTCATGCCAGCCAGGTTCCGAACCCCGGCGATTACATCACCACGACGGTCGGGGCGGAACCTGTCATCATGGTTCGCCATGCTGATGGCACTGTAAAGGTTCTCTATAACCGCTGTCCGCACAAGGGGACCAAGATCGCCATTGATGGCTGCGGCAATACGGGCAAGTTCTTTCGCTGTCCGTATCACGCGTGGTCCTTCCGGACAGATGGCAGCCTGCTCGCGATCCCGCTCAAAAAGGGCTACGAAAACACCGGTTTTGAGGACAGTGAAGCTGCTCGGGGACTGACACCCGTCCGGCACGTCGTCAACTACCGCGATTTTGTTTTTGCAAGGCTCAATGATGGCGGGCCGACGTTCGAGGACTACTTCGGCGAAAGCCTGTCGAGCCTTGATAACATGATCGACCGCTCTCCGGTCGGCAAACTCGAAGTTGCCGGCGGCGTCCTGCGCTACATGCATTGCTGCAACTGGAAAATGCTGGTCGAGAACCAGACCGATACCTGTCACCCGATGGTGGCGCACGAGAGTTCGGCGGGAACGGCAGTTGCCATCTGGAAGCAGGCCGAAGCAGCAGGCATAACACAGAAGCCGATGGCAGTTGAAATCATCGCACCGTTTATGAGTCCCTATGAAGCCTTTGAAAACATGGGGATCCGGGTCTGGGACAACGGGCATGGACATACGGGCGTGCATCACTCGATCCACTCGAACTATTCGGCCATTCCGGGCTATTTCGAAGCCATGACGGGGGCTTACGGCGAAGAGCGCGCCAAGGCGATCCTCGATGAAGCCCGTCACAACACCGTCTATTTCCCGAACGTCATGATCAAGGGGCCGATCCAGCTGATGCGGATCTTCCGGCCACTGGCAGCCGACAGAACACTCGTGGAAAGTTACACGTACCGACTTGTCGGCGCGCCGGATGTGCTGCTGGAACGGACACTGATGTACAACCGCCTCATCAATGCGCCGACGTCGATTGTCGGGCACGACGATCTTGAGATGTATGAACGGGCGCAGGAAGGCCTGATGGCGCGGGGCAATGATTGGGTCAATATCCAGCGCCTTTACGACCCGCATGAGGCCGATCAGCCGACAGCTGTCTCCAACGGCACGACCGAATGGCAGATGCGCAACCAGTTTCGTGCCTGGGCCAAATATATGACGATGTCGATGGAAGGGGCGGATCATGCAGGCTGAAGCCCGGGACGTTCCATCGGATCAGGATCTGCTCGCCTTTGTCGCGGCCGAGGCTCGGCTTCTCGATGAACTGCGGTTCGAGGACTGGCTGGCGCTCTTCACCGAGGACGGGCGGTACTGGATGCCGCTCGAATGGGGGCAAACCGATCCGCGGTTGCATGCGTCGTTGATGGATGAGGATCGGCTGCTTCTGCAGATCCGGGTCGAGCGGTTGAAGGGCAATCGGACCTTCAGCCAAAAGCCCAAAAGCCGCTGCCATCATCTGCTGCAAGCCTCGACGGTCGATGTCCGCGATGATGCCAATGGCCTCTATCAGCTCTATACACCGTTCCACTATGTGGAAACCCGGCTCGATGAACAGTCGCTCTATGCTGGCTGGGCGCGTCATACGCTTGTCCTTGTCGAGGGCGTATTGAAGATCCGGCTGAAGCGCGTCGATCTCGTCAATTGCGATGCCGCATTCGGCAATATCCAGCTGTTCATGTGAGCCTGTTGATGTCAGCCCAAACCATCCACGCGCTCTTTCTCGCCACAGCATCACGGTTTCCGAACAATCCGTTCGTTACTGTTCTGCCTTCGACAGCGGCGGTTTACGGCATTGACCCCGGCGAGATCAGTTATGCGCAGATGGCCGATTGGGTCGAGGCCAAGCGTCAAGCCTATGCGAGCGCGGGGATTTGCCCAGGTGATCGGATCGGCATTCTGGTCGAAAACCGACCGGTCTATTTCGTGCACTGGTTTGCGCTGAACGCGCTCGGTGCCTCGCTGGTGCCAATCAACCCGGATCTGCGACAGGCGGAACTTGCCTATATGATCGGCCATTCCGAGATGCGGCTGGCGGTGGTGCTGGAGAACCGGAGAGAAGATCTGCTGGCTGCCGCCGCCGAGGCTGGACGGGTGCTGCCGATCATTGGCCCCGATGATGCCGTACCTGTTTTCGGGACCGCTTCTGCCGTCTTGGCGCCGGATGCGAATACGGAAGCGGCGCTGCTCTATACATCTGGCACAACGGGCCGACCCAAGGGCTGCGTGCTGACCAATACCTATTTCCTCAATGCGGGCAGCTGGTATCGGGATCAGGGTGGGTACATCGCGCTGAACGACGGCTCGGAACGTATGCTGACGCCCTTGCCGCTGTTCCATATGAATGCGATGGCGACGTCTACCATGGCGATGCTGACGGTCGGCGGGTGCCTGTGCGTGCTCGACCGCTTCCACCCGCGTCAATGGTGGTCCGATGTGGCGGCGTTTCGGGCGACGATTGTTCACTATCTCGGCGTCATGCCGCCAATGCTGATGAATGCGCCCGCGACCGAAGCGGATAACAAAACCGGTGTGCGATTCGGCTTTGGCGCGGGGGTGGATCGTCGCTTGCATGCTGCATTTGAGGCCCGGTTTGGCTTTCCGCTGATTGAAGCCTGGGCGATGACGGAAACGGGCGGCGGCGCTGTCATTGTTGCCAATCGGGACCCTCGCCACGTCGGGACAAACTGTTTTGGCCGACCAGGGCCGGAGACAGACGTTCGTGTCGTGGCAGATGACGGCGCCGATGCCGAGACAGAAACGCCGGGTGAGTTGCTTGTGCGACGGTCGGGGCCTGATCCGAGGCACGGATTTTTCAGCGCTTACCTGAAAGATGCCAGCGCGATCGACGAGGCCTGGCAAGGTGGCTGGTTTCATACCGGCGATGTGGTTCGGCAAGACGCAGACGGTTATCTCTATTTTGTCGATCGCAAGAAGAACGTCATCCGCCGGTCGGGTGAGAATATTTCTGCGGTTGAGGTGGAAAGTGTGCTGATGCAGCATCCCGGCATCGCCGCCGTGGCTGTAGCGGCGGTTCCTGACCCATTGCGGGGTGACGAGGTCTTTGCCTGCATCGTGCTGAAATCCGATGGTGATCGCAGCGAAGGCGAGGCCGTCGCTTTCGATATTACCCAGTTCTGCCTGAAACGGCTCGCTTACTACAAGGCACCCGGCTACATTGCCTTCGTCGAACAACTGCCATTGACGTCGACGCAGAAAATCCAGCGTGGTGCCTTGAAGGATCTGGTTGCGGAGCGGGCAGCGTCACCTGCGACAATCTCCACGGTTCACCTGAAGAAGCGGGCGTCATGAAGAGGGACGGGCGAGCATGGCGCTGAGGGCCGGAAACCCGCGACGGGACTATTCGGGCGTTGCCGTCGCGGTACCTGTCACGGTTCCCTATGTCCGCTATTCCATCGAAACCGCGCACTGGTGGATTGGCCGCGCGCTTGCCGCACTCGTCAGCCAGGCTGGCATCACGCTGGCCGATATCGACGGATTGTCGGTCGCGAGTTTCTCGCTGGCACCGGATACAACGATCGGCCTCACCCAACATTTCGGGATCACGCCGCGCTACATCGAGTTCTTGCCGATGGGTGGAGCAAGTGGCGTGATGGCCTTGCGACGGGCGGCGCGGGCCGTGCAAAGCGGCGATGCCTCGATTGTCGCCTGCGTGGCAGGTGACACCAATCACGTTGACAGTTTTAGGCGCAGTCTGTCGACGTTCTCGCGGTTTGCCCAGGATGCCGTCTATCCCTATGGGTCGGGTGGTCCGAACGCGAGCTTTGCCCTGATCGCGTCGAATTACATGCGCACCTATGGCGCTACGCGGGCGGATTTCGGCAAGCTCGCGGTTGCCCAGCGCCAGAACGCCCTCAGTTATCCCCATGCCCTCATGAAGAAGCCGCTGACATTGGACGAGTATATGTCAGCGCGGGCGATCAGTCCGCCCATTCACCTCTATGATTGCGTGATGCCATGCGCAGGGGCCGAAGCGTTCCTTGTCATGAGTGAGGATATCGCACAATCGTTGAACCTGCCGTTCGTCCGAATGCTCGCATCGATCGAGAGACACAATGCGTTTGCCGATGATGCAATCCAGCATCGTGGCGGCTGGGTCATGGATCGCGATGATTTATACGGACAAGCCGGTCTTACCCCGGACAAGCTAAGCTTTATTCAGACGTATGACGACTATCCCGTCATCTCCATGATGCAACTGGAGGATCTCGGGCTGTGTGCGAAGGGCGAAGGCGCAGACTTCGTCCGGGCCAATAGCTTTACGGTCGATGGAACGGTGCCGCATAACACCTCCGGGGGGCAATTGTCTGTTGGCCAGGCAGGCTGTGCCGGCGGATTTCTCGGGCTGGTCGAATCGATCCGGCAATTGATCGGGGAGCCGCTCGGCAGGCAGGTTCGGGATGCTCGGGTCGGGCTCGTATCGGGCTTCGGCATGATCACCTATGATCGGGGCCTTGCCTCCTCAGCGGTCCTTCTCGGCGAAGCCTCAAAGCGCAAGGCGGTATCCGCATGACCGAACCCTTGTCGCGTCCCAAACGCAAGAACCCGCTGAAGCGCACCCGTCTGCCGCTATCACCGCAACCGATGCGCAGCCGGGCAGCGCATCTCCTGACGCAGGCAGCTGCTGAAGGTCGCTTCGGTCTGCCGACATGCCTTGCCTGCGGCCATCACCATTATCCGCCGCGTGATGCCTGCCCGAAATGCCTCGCAGCTGAAATCGTGATGGCACCTGCCAGCGATCTCGGGCAATTGGCTGCGGCGACATCGGTGGAAGTGGCTCAGGATCTGTATTTTCGCGAGCGGACGCCCTGGCGGCTTGGTACGGTGGTGCTGGCGGCTGGGCCGAGCGTAGTGGCGCATCTGCACGGGGATTGCGCCGAGGGCGACCGCGTGCGTCTATCGTGGCGGCTGGATCGCAGCGGCAACGCTGTCGCATTCGCTGAACCCGCTGTGACGACACCCAACATGAGTGATGACAGTCAATGGCGCGAAATGACCAATGATCCCAAATTCCGCCGCATCCTGATCACGGATGGCCGCTCGTCGCTGGCACTTGCCTTGGCAAAGGCGCTCGCGCAAGCCGGTGCGTCGCTCATCTTTGTCGGCCTGGCTGATGCCTGGAAACCGTTTCCGGAGATGGACGCCTTCAAGCGGATTCCCGGTGTCGAAATCCTGCCGCTGGATCTGACCGATTCCGACAGTGTCACGGAACTCGCCGGCGAAATCGGTGCGCGGGTGGATATCCTGATCAATACCGCCGAGCATATCCGCCCCGGCGGTTTGACAGAGCGCACGGGCGTCACACTGGCCCGAGAGGAGCTGGAGGCGGGTTATCTTGGCCTGATGCGTCTGGCACAAGCCTTTGGTCCGGTCATGAAGTTCCGGGGCGCCGATGGTGCCAACAGCGCCTGCGCCTGGGTCAATCTGCTCTCTGTCTATGCGTTGATGTCTTGGCCCGCCTATGGCGTCTATTCAGCAGCACAGGCGGCGGTGTACGCGGCAGCCTTGTCGCTCAGATCGGAATTGCGTAGTGGCGGTGTCCGGGTCATGAATGTGTTTTCCGGGCCGCTCGATACCGACTGGTTCCAGACCGTGCCGCCGCCCAAGGTTGCACCGGCCCAGGTGGCTCGAGCCGTTGTCGATGCGTTGATGAAGGGGATCGAGGATGTCTTTGTCGGCGATGTCGCCGAGGATATCCGGGCGCGACTGGCCAAGAATCCCAAGGCGCTGGAGCGGGAGCTGGGTCAATGAGCATGACGAACCCGGCCTTTCAGTTGATCGGGGCCTTGGCGAGCGGCCAGATGCGGATCATCGACCTGACGCATACGCTGACCCCGGAATTTCCAACGCTCGTCTTGCCGCCGGAATTGGGCCAATGTGCACCATTCCGGATCGAAGAGGTCTCGCGCTATGACCCGCGTGGACCTGCCTGGTACTGGAACAATATCTCGATGAGCGAGCACACAGGCACGCATTTTGACGCGCCGATCCATTGGGTCACCGGCAAGGATCTACCCAATAATTCCGTTGACACGATCCCGCCCGAAAAATTCATGGCTCCCGCCGTTGTCATCGATTGCTCGGAGGCAGCAGCGGCAGATGCGGATTTCGAGTTGCGGATCAGCCATATCGAGGCGTTTGAAGCCGCGCATGGACGGATCCCGGCGGGGTGCTGGGTGTTGCTCCGGACGGATTGGTCGAAGTTGCCGCCCGCGCGTTACGTCAACATGCGCGACGATGGCGCTCACACGCCGGGACCGGCACCGGAAGCTGTAAGGTTTCTGGTCGAAGAGCGTGATGTCCTCGGGTTCGGGACAGAAACAATCGGCACCGATTCGGGGCAGGCGCATCATTTCAATCCACCCTATCCCGCGCATCACTTCATGCATGGCAAAGGTCGCTATGGGCTGCAATGCCTCACCAATCTCGATCAACTGCCGCCGACGGGCGCGATCCTGTTTGCTGCGCCGCTGAAGATCCGGCAGGGGTCCGGCAGTCCGTTGCGCGTGCTGGCCTTCGTGGAGGGGTAGGGCGTGACGGAAAGCGCGACGAAGACAGCTCTGGTCACTGGCGGAAGCGCCGGCATTGGTGCCGCCATTTGCCAGCGATTGCTTGGCGATGGCTTTCACGTCGTCTCGCTCGACAAACAGGAGCCGACAGTCTCCGATGTGCGCCTGACGCATGTGACGGTCGATCTGACGAATGGTGCAGCGCTGACAGAAGTGGCTGCCGAAGTCGCCCGGCAATCGCCGATCCTGACGCTTATCCATAATGCAGGCGCAATCCGCGCCAACCCACTGGAGGCCGTGTCCGCTGATGATCTGGCGACGCTGTCGCAATTGCATTTGGGCGCACCGCTGATCCTCGCGCAGGCGCTTCTGCCCGCGATGAAAAGCGCCGGGTTTGGCCGGATTGTTCTGATTTCATCGCGCGCTGCTCTGGGACTTGCCACGCGCACCGCCTATTCCGCAACCAAATCCGGCATGATCGGCATGGCCCGGACCTGGGCACAGGAACTCGGCCCCTCCGGTATCACGGTCAATGTCGTGGCCCCCGGTCCGATCGAGGCGACCGAGATGTTCCACGATGTGCTGCCGGTTGGCGACGAGCGCATCGCCCAGCTGGCCAAGTCGATCCCGGTGCGTCGATTGGGACGCCCTGACGATGTCGCCAATGCCGTTGCCTTTTTTGCGAGCGAGACGGCCGGGTTCATAACCGGACAGACACTTTACGTGTGCGGCGGCGCGAGTGTTGGAACGCTGCAGATCTGACGATCTCGTTTGTCAGCTGTGATCCCGGTCGTAGGTGCCCGGCTGGACGCCCAATTCCCGCAAGCGGAATTTCTGGATCTTGCCGTTTTCGGTGCGCGGCAGGTCGGACAAGATCGCGAGATAGCGTGGAACGGAAAATTTCGGCAGGCTCTCGGCACAGAAGGCGATGATTTCTGCAGGTTGGGCAACGGCACCCGGCTTCAAGACAACAGCTGCCATGACCTCGTCTTCGGCAAGATCCGAGGGCACCGGATAGACCGCGGAGACCTCGATGGCCGGATGCTGGTGCAGCACCTGCTCGACCTCAAAGGAGGAGATATTCTCGCCACGACGGCGGATGCTGTCCTTCAACCGATCGACAAAAGAAAACGTGCCATCCGCATGCCGGATCACGCGGTCGCCTGTATGGAACCAGAGATTTCGCCAGGCAGCGACAGTCTCGTGGGGGCGATTGAAATAGCCCGACGCGAAGGCATGGGGTTCGTCTGCCCGCAGAAGCAGTTCACCGGCCTCGCCGTCCGGGAGAGAGACGTCATTCGCATCGGCGACGCGGGCGTCGAACCCCTCGGCCAGACGACCCATGCGACCAGAGATGCGTTCAGCCGCCGTGCCACCGATGACAAAATTGCTCTCCGTCGAGCCGAAGCCGTCAACCAGCCGCACCCCGGTCCGTTCAAACAGGGCATCATGAAGACTGGCTGGCACGCCGGGACCAAGCGCGACCCGCAAGTGGTGCTGGCGCTCGGCAGGCGTTGGCGGTTGGGCCAGGAGAATGGGGACCATCGCACCCAGAACATAGCCGGCAGTTGCCTTGGTCTCGATCATCGAGTGCCAGAAGCCCGATGCCGAAAACCGTGGCAGCACGATTTGGGAAGCGCCATGCAGCAGGGCCTGAAAGAAGCAGTTGATTGCGTTGGTGTGGAAGAGCGGCAAGCTGGTAACCAGCGTGTCGGTATGCCAGATCTCGAGAAACCGGCCCGAATGCACGCCCCACCAATAAAACTGCGCATTCGGGCACAAAACACCCTTCGCAGGGCCAGTCGTGCCAGATGTATATAAAATTATGAATGCATCGGCTGGACCGATGTCCTGAAGCGGGAGAGGGGCACCAGCTCCATCAAATGCGGCGATCTCGACTGCCTTGAACGCCATGGGATCAGCGCCCAGGGTCCAGAGTTGCTCAATCCCGGTTTCCGAGAAACAGTCGGCAGGTAGCGCCTTGAGCAGGCTTGTTTCGCCAATCAGCAGGCGCGCGCCGCTATCCTCCAGATAATACTGGAGCTGCGGGGCCTTGACCCCCGTATTGATTGGGACGGCAATTGCACCCAGCCAGGCACACCCCAGCAGAACTTGCATGACTTCGGCGCGGTTGCCGGACAGGATCGCGACGCGGTCGCCCTTGCCGACATTGGCTGCCTGCAATCGCCCGGCCATACGAGCGGCGATGTCTACGGCCTCAGTATAGGTCCAGCTGGTCTCGCCACAGCGAAATAACGGTTTGCCGGCAAAATAACGTGCTCCATTGAGCAACATCTTCGGGATGGCTCGGTCCTTGGCGGCCAAGGGATGGGGCAGGGACCGGTCAGCGCTCATGTGTGCCCGCCAAGATAGGTCGCGGTCACACGCTGATCATGCAGCAGGTCGCTGGCGCGGCCTTCAAGGCTGAGTTCGCCGGTTTCGAGGACATAGCCGAAATCGGCTGTTTCCAGTGCCGCGCGGGCATTCTGTTCGACGAGCAACACCGAGACACCGAGCGTCCGCAAGGATGCAATGATCCGGAAGATTTCCCGGACAATCAGTGGTGCCAGACCCAGACTGGGTTCATCCAGCATCAGCAGACGTGGCTTGGCCATGAGGGCGCGACCGAGCGCGAGCATCTGACGTTCACCACCCGAGAGCGTGTTGGCAATCTGGGTCCGACGCTCCGCAAGGCGCGGGAACAGTCCGAACACACGCTCGAAACTATCGCGAATGTATGTTGCGTCGTGGCGATAGAGATAGGCACCGAGCAGAAGATTGTCATGAACGCTCATGTCGCCAAAGAGTTCGCGGCTTTCAGGCACCAGACAGAGTCCGTTGGCCAGTCGGTCCTCGACGCCAAGCCGAGCGACGTCCATCCCATCGTAGCGCACAATACCGCGCGATTTCACCAGACCCATGATGGCCGACAGGAGTGTCGTCTTGCCCGCGCCATTCGGGCCTATGATCGTGACAATCTGTCCCGGTGCGACCGAGATCGACACGTTGGTCACGGCTTCGACCTTGCCATAATTCACCGAGAGGCGGGCGACATCGAGAAGTGCGCTCATGCCTGGCCTCCGAGATAGGCTTCCTGCACCAGCGGATTGCTGCGCGCGGCTTCCGGGGTACCCTCCATCAGCTTGGAGCCGAAGTTCATCACGACGAGCCGGTCGACAAGCCCCATGACGAACTCCATGTCGTGTTCCACGAGCAAAATGCTCATGCCCTGGTCGCGCAATTCTCGCAGCTGGCGGGCGAGTGCTTCCTTTTCGCCCTTACGCAGGCCTGCGGCGGGTTCATCGAGCACGAGCAGGATAGGATCAGAGGCCAGAGCCCGCGCGACCTCGAGTACGCGTTGATGACCGAGTGCCAGATTGCCTGCCTTCTCATAGGCCTGATCTGCAAGACCGACGCGGGCCAACTGATCGAGCGCCTCGCGGGTTGCAGTGGCTTCTTCGACCCGATCCAGCCGCAAGGCACCACCGAGGAAACCGGTCGATGTCCGCAGATATGTGCCCATCAGGACATTGTCGAGCAACGTCATGCCGGGGCGGAGTTTCACATGCTGGAATGTCCGGGCAATTCCGAGCCCGGCGATACGGGCCTGGGACAGGTTGGTGATCTCTTCACCCATGAAGCGGAAGCTACCGCCGTCAGACGGCAAAGCTCCGGTGATCAGGTTGAACATTGTCGATTTCCCGGCACCATTCGGGCCGATGAGGCCCAATATTTCACCGGATTGCATGCCGAACGAGACGTCGTTAACTGCCACCAGACCACCGAAGCGCTTGGTAGCCCCCACGATTTCGAGCAGTGGCGTTCCGGCTGGCGGCGGCGCCCGATGTGGCAGTCCATGACTGGCGGCCGGACGCACCGGTTCTCGCTGCGGAAACGCTCTCAGGATCAAGGACATCAAGCCGCCGCGCGCATATTGCAGCAAGAGAACGAGCATGACGCTGTAGGCGACGATTTCCAGCTGTCCGGCGTTTGTCGTCAAATGCGGAAGGATGTCCTGGATCCAGTTCTTCAAAAGCACGACGAGCCCGGCACCCATCACCGCGCCATAGACCGAGGCCGAACCGCCTGCGAGCGCCATCAGCAGGAATTCGATACTTGGGCGGATTTCAAACGGTGAGGGTGAGACGAACCGCGTCATATGCGCATAGAGCCAGCCGCCAAGCCCGGCCAGCAGCGCCGCAATCACGAAGATCGTCAGCCGGACCCGGAACAGGCTGACACCAAGGCTCGCCAACATCACGGCACCGCCGCGCAAGGACCGAATCGCGCGGCCCTGGCGTGAATTCAGCAGGTTCGAGACAAGCCAGATGGCAGCACCCAGAAACAGCCAGATCACATAGAACACACGCCGGTTTTCAGCGAACGAAAACCCGGCAATGCTGATCGCCGGAATATCCTTCAACCCGTCATGTTGACCAAAACCGGGGATTTCGGGGAACAGAAAATAGATCGCGAACCCCCATGCGATGGTACTCAGCGGCAGAAAATGGCCGCCAAGTCGCAAGGTCGCAGCGCCAAGACAGGCAGCGATCACGCCGGTGGCCGAGAGCGCAAGCAGTAGCCCCAGCCATGGAGAAAGACCTGTCGTCAGCGTGAACCATGCCGTTGCATAGGCACCGATGCCAACAAAGGCAGCCTGTCCGAACGATGTCAGCCCGCCAAGACCAGTCATCAGGACCAGGCCGAGGGCGACCAGCGCGGCAATACCGATGAAGTTCAACAAGGTCACGTAAAACGGCGACGCCAGCAGGGGCACCAGCATGAGGGCGAGGCAGGCCAATCCGACCGTGAGCCGATGGGTCGACAGGTTCATCCCTCGATCTCCTCATCTTCTTCGTCGTGACTGCCTGTCAGAAACGAGCGCCACAGGAGGATCGGAATGAGGGCTGAAAAGACAATCGTCTCTTTAAGCGCGCTGTCATAGAAGGATGCAAAGCTCTCAAGGACACCAACAAGAAGCGCGCCGATGGCCGTCACCGGATAACTGACGAGGCCACCGATGATCGCGCCGACGAAGGCTTTCAGGCCGATGATGAAGCCGGAGTCGTAATAGAGCGTCGTCACCGGTCCAATGAGCAGGCCAGACAGGCCGCCAAGCGCAGAGGCGAGCAAAAAGGCCAGAGTACCAGCACGCACTGGACGAATGCCGACAAGCCGTGCGCCCGTGCGATTACTTGCCGTCGCCTTCAGCGATTTGCCAGAAATCGTGTGTTCGAAATAGAGGAACAAGAGGCCGGAAAAGATAACGGCGCTTGCAACCATGAGAGCCATCTGGAAAGTAATCGTCAGGCCAAACAGGTCGAAACTGGCCGTCGAGATCGGCTCCGTGCGGAAGCCTTCCGGACCGAAAAAAAGCAGCGCCAGCCCGGAGATTGCGAAATGCACGGCCACGGCAACGATCAGCAGGATCAGGGTTGAAGCCCCGGCAAGCGGACGGAACGCGATGCGGTCGATCAGCGGCGCAATCGGCAGGATCAGCGAGAGGGCGACAAGCATCTGCAAGGCCATCGGCAGCTTCATGCCGGTCGTCAGCCAGGCAATGGCCGGAGGAAGGCACGGTAGCAAACCGTAGAGAAGGGCTGCGCGCGGCAATCGCGGCAAGTCGCCTCGTCGCACGAGGTCAACGGTTTCCATCACAAGGGCCAGCGCGGCCAGCACGACAACGAGCCAGACCGTTCCCGGCAATCGACCGAGTTGGATGGCGGCAAGCGTCAGGGCACTGAACGCGGCGATATCGCCGAAGGGGACGAATATGACGCGTGTAACCGAGAAGATCAGCACCGTGCCGAGCGCGATCAGCACATAAATTGCGCCGGTCGTTATTCCGTCGAGGGTCAGGATCAGCGCAATGTCAGTGTCCATACCTGTCCCTGATGACAACGAGCAAAAGACAAGCTGACCTTATAGATCAGGCAATTACGGGAAAAGCCCTAACCAGCTCCGGCGTGGCGAAAACTTTGGCAGTGCGTCGACCGAGTTTCGCTTGACGGGAGATAGTTTAAGCTTAAAATTTTCCTCAACGCAATATGCCAGCAGGGTCCGATGACAGGTGTCGGGCAAATCATGTTGCAGGCTATCAGCTGCCAGAGTGACCGGAACCGCTGCCATGTCGAAGCCAATGCGCATCTGGTATCAGAGCTACGTCGACTACGAGAATGGGGCCACCTACTGGGACAAGCTGCGCGCCCATCTGGCGGATATCGTCGACCCCGGTACGACGGTCGACGTACACGGTATTACCCCGCATGACAATTATGCGCATTCCATCGTCGAATTCCGCTGCGCACGGGAGGTCATCTGCAACGCGGTGCGGGCCGAACGTGAGGGCTATGACGCCTTCATCGTGGGTCACTTTCAGGACGCAGGGCTTTACGAGGCGCGTGCCTGCGTGGATATTCCGGTCGTGGCGCTTGGCGAAGCCTCGATGCTTTACGCTTGCCAACTTGGACAGCGCATCGGCATTGTCACCATCAACACACGCTATATCCCGTGGTTTCACCACCAGATCCGCAAATATGGTCTCGAAGGTCGCGTGACCGGCGTGCACGCGATGAAGTTCGAGCCCGGCCAGATTCTGGCCGCGTACCAGTCAGATGCGCTGGCAAATGAGGTCGTGGACCTCTTCGCCGAGCAGGCCAGACCGCTCGTGGCAGACGGGGTCGACGTGCTCATTCCAGGCGGCGGCATCCCGATGCTGCTGTTCTCTAAATTGAGCGAACATGCTGTCGACGGGGCACCTGTGATCAACGGTATACCGATTGTGGTGAAAATGGCCGAAATGGCTGTTAAGCTTCGGCGGTTGACGGGGCTGGGTGCAAGCCGGGTATCGGATTTCATCAAGCCGCCGCCGGAAATCATTGAGGAATTCATGAACAATCCAAAGGGGTTGTGAGGCCTGATCGGCTGGAATGATCAGTTTATTTGAACCTTGGGGAGACGAGCATGTTCTGTCATTCGGTCCGTAGTCTGGCGCTGGCCGCCATGGTCACCACCCTGTCCGGGTTGGCCGCCAAGGCGGAAATTGTCGTCGGCGTGGTTACCTCGCAGTCGGGTCCCGTCTCGTCGATCGGTCTGCCCTACATGAAGGGAATCCTGGCCGGGCAGACATTTATTGGCGAAGTTGGTGGAGAAAAATTCCGGGTCATCATCCTCGATGACGCCTCTGATCCCTCGAACGCCTCGAAATTCGCTCGCAAGCTGATCGAAGAAGATCACGCGGATGTATTGCTTGGCACCGCTGGATCGCCTGGCACCAACGCGATGATCGCCGTGGCGACCGAATTGAAGACGCCGATGATTGCCATTGCGCCGGTTGGCGGTGCGCCGAAGGTTGATGGCAAGACATGGGCAGTCTGCACCGTCCAGCCGCCGAGTGACATGGTCGGCGTGGTGGTCGACTATATCGCCAAGACGCAGGCGAAAAATATCGGCTACATCGGCTTTTCCGATGCCTGGGGTGATCTCGTCTACAACAACCTTGTCAAATCAGGCGAACCGGACGGCCTGAAGATCACATCCAACGAGCGTTATGCGCGGGCCGATACGTCGATCACGTCGCAATCGCTGAAGCTGGTTGCAACACACCCGGATGCGGTCATGGTCGGCGGATCCGGAACTGCAGGCGCATTGGCGTATACGGCTCTCTCCGAGCGTGGCTTCAAGGGACCGATCTACTCGACGCCAGCTGTGATCAATCCCGACTTTGTCCGCCTTGCAGGCAATGCGGCCGAAGGCACCATCGTCAGCGCCGGACCGATCACGGTCGTCACCCAATTGCCGGACAGCAATCCGTCAAAGGCCGTCGGCATGGCTTTCCGGGACGCCTACCAGAAGGCCAATGGTGCCGAGTTGCATGATAATTTCTCGGCCTATGCGTTTGACGGATGGTTGGTCATGGCCGATAGCGCCAAGCGGGTACTCGCAGGAGGGGCAAAGCCGGGCACACCGGAATTCCGGTCAGCGCTGCGGGATTCGATCTATGCGACCAAGGAAGTCGTCGGTGCAAATGGTGTCTATACCTACACGGATGCCAGCATCTTTGGCACGGATCGCCGCGCCCTTGTGCTGGTCAAGCTGGAAAAAGGCGAGTGGAAGTTCTTCCAGTAACAGCCACCTTATTCGCTTGCCATTCAGCAAGCGGCACCAGGACCCGAAACCACGCCCGGAGACCCGCATGCGCCTTGATGTCGTGACACGTTCGCTCGCCCTTGCCATTTTCGGTGCCTCGCTGACGGTGCCCGCCCAGGCAGAAATCGTCATCGGTGCTGTCAATTCCCTGACTGGGCCAATTGCCGCAATCGGGACAAACAACGAGCGCGGCATCCGGGCAGGCGTCGCGTTTACGGGGACTATTGCGGGCGAAACGGTGCGCGTCATCTATTTTGATGATGCGTCCGATGCTGCAAATGCGTCGAAACTGGCGCGAAAGCTCATTGAGGAAGACCATGTCGACGTATTGATCGGTACGGCTGGCGCGCCATCGACATCGGCGATGGTGTCGGTTGCGACCGAACTGAAGGTGCCTATGGTCGCGATCTCGCCGATCCTGTCGGTTCCCAAAAACGACGGGCTGCCCTGGGCGGTGACGATGATCCAGACACCTTCCGACATGGTAGGTGCCGTTGTCGATCACATCGCTAAAACGGGTTCCAAGACAGTCGGTTATATAGGGTTCAACGACGGGTACGGTGATCTCGTCTATAATTCGGCCATTGCGGCTGCGGCGCGCGATGGGCTGACGTTTACGTCCAATGAACGCTATGCGCGGGCGGATACGTCCGTCACGGGGCAGGTGCTGAAGGTGCTCTCGACCAAGCCCGACGCGATCCTGACAGGCGGGTCGGGTTCGGGCGGTGCGCTGCCCTATGTCGCGCTGGCCGAGCGTGGCTACAAGGGGGCCATCTATGGCAACGCCGGGACGATCAGCCCGGACCTGCTGCGCATTGCAGGGAAGTCTGCTGAAGGAACGGTTGCCTGCACCGGCCCGATCACGGTCGTTGCGCAATTGCCGGACGGTCATCCGAACAAGAAAATCGGGCTTGATTTCAAGGATATCTATCTGAAGACAAATGGTATTCCTGTCGCCGACGGGTTCTCGGCCTATGGTTTTGACGGCTGGCTTGTGTTGGCCGACAGCGCCAAACGCGCTCTGGCGACGGGCGCAAAGCCGGGTACACCAGAGTTCCGTGCCGCGATCCGCGCTGCGATGTATACGACCAAGGATCTCGTGGGCACGCAAGGCACCTACACCTGGACGCCAGCCAGCCATTTCGGCACCGACTTGCGCTCCGTCGTTCTTGTCAAACTTGAGAATGGCGAGTGGAAGCTGATGAACTGACGGAGATCTTAAACGTGTTAAAACTGGGTAAGGCTAGATGGTAACAAAAATGAGCCCCACTACTTAATCATAGAGGGAATCTCGTGCTATTTTCTCGCTCCTAATTTTGTTAACCCTTTCTTACGAAGTGATTCTACAATTTTTTCATAAGTCAGAACGCGAGTCTTTTTTGGCGCAACAGGAATTACCGTTTCAGGCTTTTTACCGGAAATAGGTAGGAGCATTTCAATCTGTGTGCCACGGCTATGTTTGGACATCAGATATCTCCTTCAGTAGCCGGGCCACTTCGAGTTCCTCCCGTGTTACCAACGAGTCTATCGGGGGCGCCGCAAACGGAATAGCTGATTTTCGCGACTTTGGCAAAAATCCACCCGCATATTTTCTAACAGGGTTTGGTTTAAAAATTCTAGAGAAACTTCTGGGCGCGGCTCCTTGATATTGCAGGAACACAACCTTCTTCCCTTCGTCGCTTTCGTTCGTCGAAACAGCATCATTATGGAGATTGAGCGCAAGGCTTTTCGGATATGGTTCTATGTATATGACTTTCCGAATACCGGCAGCGACGATATGGCGAGCACAGTTGTGACAGGGAAATGTTGTCGTAAATAATGTGGCTCCGCGGACCTGTCCAACACCATCGCGCGCTGCTGATACTATCGCTGCCATTTCAGCGTGAACTGCCCGAGAGAACTCAATCAGACCTTTAACGCGTGATTTGCGAACCTTTGTCACAAATTCCTGAACCTGCTCTTCCAAGCTTCCTTTGAAACTTTCCCTGGCAAAATTGGCGATCTGATCGAAGATCACATCTTTTTCTGAATCGTTGTGGCAAATTTTGCCTTTCCAGTTGTAGCAGCGATGGTCCATTGTGACTGGCAAGTTTGATGAATAGAGCCCGCCATCAAATTTCGGCACGTCGTTTGCGCCTTGGCCAATAATTTCGCCATGAGGGTTTTGAATTACGGCCCCCACCTGCCGAGATAAGCAAGCCGATTGAAGTGCGATATTAGCAGCTGCGAACATTGCCGTTTCGTCGGAGTTTGGAGTGATTACGGTCACTTCAAATATGCGATCCAAGAAAGATTGCAAAATCGCGTTGAGTTGAATCGTGTTATCAGCATCATTTCTTATGAACATGTCTGCAATACTCATTGTATCCTTAACAGACTGCCCGTATTCAGTTCCCTCATCGTAATCCAAGTTGCTGATTTTTTGAATATACTCATTGCTTGGACTAATTGCTTTAAGTCTCGAAATTCTGACATCCTCCGGTGCGAATAAGCCAATCAACCAAAATAAATCACCGTAGACGGTACGAAGTCTCTCCACTTCACGTGGATTTTTTAATGAGTCGATAATCGTGCAATATCGGCGGACTTTATCTACTTCATTTTCGTCACGGCCCGCATGAATGCGCTCTATACAAAAATTTGCTAGCACGTCTTCGCCAAATTTTTCGCGTAATGAACTACCTAATAATTGCAATTTGTGTATACGTTCATTGTCGTTCATTTCAACAGAATTAGAATGAACTAACGATGCCCTTTCATTAATAAAATCACTAATTTTAATTATTTCAACAGTATAGGAGAATTCATCTTCTAGGATTTTTGCTAATTCTTTAGCCGTTGTGCTCACTCCAGAGCCAACTGGACCAACTAACCCAATAACAAGCTCAGATGTGCACCTTTCTTCATTCGTGACGGGTATTTCATCGTCGAATTTTACGATTTCGTTATTTGTTGCCTGCTTTTTCTGTCGAGCAACACTGATTGATGGAATCATCATATTCACTCTCCCCATACGCGAAGTATCAGACAGAGATGTAGTTTCGTCAATCCACAGCCTTTTGGTTCATCTTTTAAAAAAGGGTACCTCGCAGGGATTTGAAGTGTGCTTCATAACCAAAAATTTGCGCAAGTAGTTTGCTTAATATCTGTGTGGACAAACAAACGCAGCACCTAACGGGTTGACGCTCCACTCTGGATTCAGTTACGAAAGAGAAACGCGGGTATGATGTAATGGTAGCTTGTCAGCTTCCCAAGCTGATCGCGCGGGTTCGATTCCCGCTACCCGCTCCAAATTCCTGGATGTTCATGACAGGATCTCACGCGTTCCTGCACCTTGTCGCATAAATGATTTCCTTTGTTGAATCCGCGAGGGTCTGCGCCTAAACCGTCGTGTGCGCCATCCGCTGAATTTCCCGCACGACGGAGTTATCCCATGAAGACCTACAAGATCGCCGCAATCCCGGGCGACGGCATCGGGACGGAAGTCATTTCGGCAGGCGTCGACGTGCTCCATGCGCTGGCGGCGCGGGACGGCAATTTTGCACTGGAAGTCGAGGATTTCGACTGGGGTGGCGATTATTACAAGCGGCATGGCCGCATGATGCCCGAGAATGGCCGCGATCTGATCCGCAATCACGATGCCATTCTCTTCGGATCGGCGGGTCATCCCGACATTCCCGATCATGTGACCTTGTGGGGACTGCGGCTCGCCATCTGCCAGCCGTTCGATCAATACGCCAATGTCCGGCCCACCCGGGTCCTGGCCGGCATCACATCGCCACTTCGTAAGGTCGACAGGACAGAACTCGACTGGGTGATCGTCCGGGAAAATTCCGAGGGCGAATATGCCGGTGTCGGTGGTCGCGTTCATCAGGGGCTTCCGCTGGAAGCAGCGACGGATGTCTCGATCATGACGCGGGCGGGTGTTGAGCGGATCATGCGATTTGCCTTCCGGTTGGCGCAATCACGACCACGCAAGTTGCTGACAGTCGTCACCAAATCCAACGCCCAGCGGCACGCGATGGTCATGTGGGACGAGATCGCCGGGCAGATTGCGGCGGAATTTCCCGATGTCACATGGGACAAGATGCTCGTCGATGCCATGACGATGCGGATGGTGATGAAGCCGGAGTCCATCGACACGGTCGTTGCGACCAATCTGCACGCCGATATCCTGTCGGATCTGGCGGCAGCGCTGGCCGGATCGCTCGGCATTGCGCCGACGGCCAATCTCAATCCGGAACGGGATTTTCCATCCATGTTCGAGCCGATCCACGGATCGGCGTTTGATATCATGGGCAAGGGGATCGCCAATCCAATCGGCACCTTCTGGTCGGCAGTCATGATGCTGGAGCACCTCGGTGAACCCCAGGCGGCCAAACGCCTGATGACGGCGATCGAGCGCGTGACGGCTGATCATCGGTTCCACACGCCCGATCTTGGCGGCACGGCGCGTACGGCTGATGTCACGGAGGCCGTGATCGCAGCAATCCAGGGAGCCAACGACTAGGTTGTAGGAACGACCATTTGTGCCGTGCGCTGATTGTCGGGTCGATCACCGGACCCTCGTCGCAGCCGGTGCTTGGCAGCGGCTGCTCGATCGCCTAAGCATAGCAAAACAGGGTTGAGCAGGGCGGCGCGCCGCCGGAGACGAAGAATGGCGGCTGCATCGAATTCCCATGACGGCGCTCAGACAGTGGCGCCGTTGCGGATCGCGCTTGGCGGAATGCTTGCGCTGGCGACGGCGCTCGGTATTGGCAGGTTCGTTTACACGCCCATCCTGCCGGCGATGGCAGCAAGCCTGCATATGACAAAATCCGAAGCGGGCCTGATCGCCTCGGCGAATTTCGTCGGCTACCTCGTTGGTGCGATGGTGGCAACGGCCCCGCGCTTCGGGGCCGCGCGCCGGTTCTGGCTTCTGACGGGGCTGGTGGCCAATGCATTTGCATTGCTGGCGATGTCGTTCAATCTGGGTATCACTTCGTTTGCGATCATCCGGTTCATCGCGGGACTGGCGAGCGGATTCGTGATGGTGTTTGGCTCGGCGCTGGTCATGGAACGGCTGGCGGCGTCTGGTCGTAGTAGCCTGTCCTCGGTCTATTTCATGGGTCCGGGGTCGGGAATCACGCTTTCTGCGGCCCTTGTTGCGCTCCTGACGGTATCGGGGGTAGCCTGGACCGGTCTTTGGCTCGCCAACGGGTTGGTTGCCAGTCTGGCCGTGTTCATTGTCGCCTGGTCACTTCCACCAGATGAGGGCGGATCAGCGAAGATTGAAGCCGCTGGTGCGTCGGCCCCTATTACCCGCGCCATTGTTATTCTGACAGCGGCTTATGGTCTCGTCGGGTTTGGCTATGTCATTACGTCGACCTTCATCGTGGCACTGGTGCGCGAGACAGCGTCGATTGCGCGTTTCGAGCCGTTTGTCTGGATCATCGTCGGACTGTCGGCTTTGCCATCAGCGGCCTTCTGGGCCTTCTGGGCAAAGCGCTATGGTGCCATGCGCGCCTTTGCGATTGCTGCCATTGCGGAAGCCCTGGGTGTTGCCGCCTCGGTCGTCTGGCCAACAATCCCCGGCATTGTTATTGCCGCTATCCTGTTGGGTGGTACATTTGTCGGCCTGACTGCCCTTGGGCTGGTTGCCGTGCGGACCATGATGCCGGGGGACCCGCGTCGAGGCATTGGCATTCTCACCATTTCGTTTGGCGTGGGGCAGATCGTCGGGCCGATCTTTGCTGGGCTGTTGCACGACCTGACTGGCAGTTTTACCGAAGCCTCCTATGTTGCAGCCGGGGGTCTCGTAGTGTCGGCCATACTGGCGCTCCTAGTTGAACGGCGGCAGGAAACGGCCTGAAATGACGGGTTTATCCGCGAAACGCCGCCGATGTCATTGACGCGGCAGGGGGCGGACACTAGTGTCCGGCTTCCCCGAAATCAGCCTCATTCAGCTCAACACCGGACTTGTGCCCATGTCTGCGACATCCAAGCTTGCTCTCAATCTGACCGCCGACCTCGTCGACGCGGCTGGCCGCTCCAAGGCGTGGCCATTTGAAGAGGCAAAAAAGATTGTCGCCAGGCTCGAAAAAACGCCGAAATCCGAGGTGCTGTTCGAGACGGGATACGGCCCGTCGGGCCTGCCGCATATCGGCACGTTCGGGGAGGTCGTGCGTACGTCGATGGTGCGCCACGCGTTTCGCGTGCTGACGGCAGACAAGGTCCCGACCAGGCTCCTCTGTTTTTCCGATGACATGGACGGCTTGCGCAAGGTGCCGGACAATGTGCCGAACAAGGAACTGGTTGCCGCCAATCTCGGTCGCCCCCTGACCCGCGTGCCCGATCCCTTCGGCACCCACCCCAACTTTGGTGCGCATAACAATGCCCGTCTGCGCGTGTTCCTTGATACATTCGGCTTCGATTACGAGTTTGCGTCGTCGACCGATTATTACACATCCGGGCTCTTTGATACGGCCTTGCTGACGATCCTTGAGCGCTATGACGCCATCATGGACATCATGTTGCCGAGCTTGGGTGAAGAACGTCGTTCGACCTATTCGCCGTTCCTGCCGGTGCACCCCACGACCGATATCGTCATGCAGGTGCCGGTCGAGGAGCGCAATGTTGCGGCGGGCACCATCGTCTGGCGGGATCCGGCGACGGGTGAACGCTTCGAGACAAAGGTCACCGGCGGTGCGGTCAAATTGCAATGGAAGCCCGACTGGGGCATGCGCTGGGCCGCGCTCGGCGTTGACTACGAAATGGCCGGCAAGGACCTGATCGACAGCGTGCGATTGTCGAGCCAGATCACGACCGCGATCGGCGGGCGTCCGCCGGAAGGTTTCAATTACGAGTTGTTTCTCGACGACAAGGGTCAGAAGATTTCGAAGTCGAAGGGCAACGGGCTGACGGTCGATGAATGGCTGACCTATGCCAGCCCGGAAAGCCTCTCACTGTTCATGTTCCGCGAGCCGAAGGCGGCCAAGAAGCTGTTTTTTGACGTCATTCCGCGCAACGTGGATGAGTATGCGCAGTTCCTGGAGGCTTATGAGCGTCAGCCGCTCGATCAGCAGATCGCCAATCCGGTCTGGCATCTGCATGCCGGTCAGCCTCCGGCACCGGAGCGGATCGGCGGCAATGCCGGCAATGAACCGGCGACCACGATCAATTTCTCCATGCTGCTGAATATCGTCAATGCAGCGAGTGTCGAGGAAGCGGATCAGCTCTGGTCGATGCTGCGGGATTATGCGCCGGGCGTCGGACCTGAGACGCATCCGATGCTGGGCTCGCTGATCGGCTACGCGATCCGCTACTACCATGATTTCGTCAAGCCGAACAAACAGTTCCGGGAACCGACCGAGGCAGAACGCGGCGCGCTGATCGCCTTGCGTGACGCCTTTGCAGCCTTGCAAGCCGATGCGTCATCGGATGTGATCCAGACGGCAGCCTATGATATCGGACGCACGCATTTTCCGGATCCGAAAAAGACGATGCCCGATGGACGGCCGGGGGTTGCACAGGTCTTTTTCGCGAGCCTCTATCAGATCCTGCTGGGACAGGAGCGCGGTCCGCGTTTTGGGTCGTTTGCGGCGCTTTATGGCCTCGCCGAGACGATCAACCTGATCGACCGGGCCTTGTCGGGCGCTCTGATTGCAGAAAGCGCCAGCGCGGAAAAATCAGTCTGACGAAATTCGCGGAGGCCGAGGCCTCCGCGAATGCGCGCATTCAGCTTCAGGCAAACGACGAATCGTCGCCACCGTCGAATGACGACCCATCGTCACCGGCGGTATCGAAGCCGCCTGAATTATCGTAGCTGCCGCTGTCATAACCGCCACGGTTATCGTCGACATAGACGGTTTCCGTCACATATTCCGTGCCGCCGAAGCCGCTGTTGTAGCCACCGCCGAACAGGCCACCATTGTTATGGCCCCCGAACACATCGCGGATCGCTTCAAAGGCAAACAGACCACCGGCCATGCCTGCGGCTGACCCGAGCGCGGTCTTCAGGAAGCTGCTGCCTTGTGGCGCAGCTTGCTGTGGTTGACCCCAGGGCGAAGGAGCGGGCTGTGTTGGAGCTGGCGGTTGCTGACCCCATGGTCCAGCCGCATATTGCGGCGGCGGGGGCGGTGGTGGCGGCGCGGCGCGGCCAAACAGGCCGCCGCCCGTTTGCGGCTGGGATTGAGCAGCCATGGCGCGCAACTGAGCAGCGAGCTGGTCGCGCTCCTGTGCCAATTGTGCCCGCTGCTGGTCAAGCCCGACGAGCAGCTGAATAAGACCGATCCCGGCATCGGGGTTGGCGATCAGCTCCTGGCTGATGGCCGCGCGAGCCTGTGGATCATTGGGGATGGGACCGCCAGCACGGATCCGGTTGAAGATATCACGGATAATCTGGGATTCCTCGGGCGTCATGACGAAGACCTCGCAAAAGTGCCGCCGAAATCGGAACAATTTCCGACATGCATTAGGTGGGATGTTTCATTTGCGAGGTCAAGTGCCCGACAGCCAGGTTACTTGTCGATCCAGATACACGGTAAATAGCAACTGATTTGCAACCTTCATTGCACGATCAAAGGAGGCTGGCCTTGAAATGTTTCGACAATTTCAGCCCCTGCGCCTGATAATTTGATCCGAGGCCTGCTCCGTAGAGCTGGGTTGGTACTTCGGACAGCCGTTCATAGACCAGCCGCCCGATGATCTGCCCGTGATCTAGGATGAAGGGGACTTCGTGGCTCCGCACTTCGAGAACAGCCCGCGCACCCGTCCCGCCCGCGCTCGCATTGCCAAAGCCGGGATCGAAGAAGCCTGCATAATGGACCCGAAACTCCCCGACGAGAGGGTCGAACGGAACCATTTCGGCGGCATGATCCGGGGGCACGTGAACAGCTTCACGGCTGACCAGAATGTAGAATTCATCGGGGTCGAGGATCAGGCTTTCGCTGCCGCCGCGCGCTGTCAGCGGGTCCCAGAAGTCGAGGACGTCGCAGGCATCCTTCTTGTCGACGTCGATCACAGCGGAATGGCGGCGCGCCCGATAACCAATCAGACCGTTGCTTTGCGCGCCTTTCAGGTCGATTGAAAGCGGAAGCCCTCCCTGGAAGACGGGTTCCGTTCCGGTGACCACGGTCTGGGCTACGTGGAGCGCGGAGAGATCCTCGTCGGACAATTTCGCTTCGCCGTGCCGAAACCGGATCTGCGACAGGCGCGACCCCGTGCGGGCGAGGATCGGGAACGTACGTGGGCTTACCTCCAGGTAAACCGGGCCGTGATAGCCTTCGGGAATCGTGTCGAAGGCGCGTGCGTGATCGACAATCACCCGGGTAAAGACGTCGAGCCGTCCGGTGGAGCTCTTCGGATTGGTCGCAGCTGCAATTGTGGCAGGCAGATTGAGGCTTTCCAGCAGGGGCACAAGATAAACGCAGCCCGTTTCAAGCACAGCGCCCTGGCTCAGGTCGATCTCGTGCAGGGCCCATTGTTGCAGCTTTTCGGCGACACTGGTGCCTGGACCGGGCAGGAAGCTCGCCCGCACCCGAAACGCACTCTTGCCCAACCGCAGATCAAGGCTCGCCGGCTGGATCTGGTCATGATCGAATGGGTGCTGTGTCGAGATCGCGCCGGATTGTGCCAGCAGACTGATTTGGGCTTGCGACAGAATGCCTGGATTGATGTCGATCATTTTGACGGGAAATCCGTGTCACGCGAGAACGGGGCCATAGATGTAGCCGATCATGTGAAAAAGGGGAATGGCTGAGATGATCCGGGTTTTGCAAGTTCGTACAATAGATTATTTGAAAATGACAAGATACAAAAGTAAATAATAAAGCAAAAATGGAGGATTAGGCGATAAAGCGTCAAAGTTTATTCAAGGAGCGAAATAATATCTATTAATTTCGATATATAAATGTTTTTGAAAGACAAAGACGGTCAACAGTTCATGTAAAATGGTCAGAATCGAAAGTAAAACTAAAAATTGTATCGATTGTCTCATGGATTGAGAAATTCGGATCGACCAAAAAAGCAAGGAACTTCAATATGAACAGAATTTATTTACCAATTTTCCCGTACCATACCACCGCGTTCGCCTCCAGGGTTCCAATGAAACCTCACGTTTATTTGCGAGCTTGACAACTTCTGAGTTGTATCGCAGCGATCAGAACGAGCCGTCAGACAAGACCATGCAGTTGTATGAGCACTTCAGGTGTCAGATGCAGAAAGCGCAAAAGCCAGCCATGACAAAATCGCTTTATTCGATCAAGACCCGCCTATTTTTGATCGCAACGATCGCCGCTGTCGGCGTTTCGGCTGTCGGTGGTATCGCGCTTTACGGTAATTCGGTCGTTGGCCAATCTGTTGCCGATGCGGCGAAGTTTGATTTGCGCGCCACGCTTGTCCGTGACTTCCGGACCGACGTTGTGACATCGCGCAGTACGGGCGTCGAGCTTTTCGGATCCCGTTCCAGCCCCTTGATTGCGGCGTTTGATCAGCAATTGGCGATATCGGCCACCGATCTGGCGAGGCTGAAAGAGACAGCCAGCGACGAGACGGCTGCTGCCAATATCAAGCAACTCGAAGGCATGCTGGCCGACGTCAAGGCAGGGTTCAAACCGCTCGCCGACGCCTATACCAAGCTCGGGGTCAGCGAAAATGATGGGCTCAACGCCCAGGTGCGGGACGCGGGCCAGCGGATGGCGACGTCCATCAAGGCGCTGACACTGGGTGGCGGCGGCGAAGACGCCTTCCGGACTGCCTATGCCCTGGCGTCATTGCGCTTGTCCGAAAAGACTTACATGTCCAATCACGCCCAGGAAGAGCTTGGCGCGATCGACATCGCGGTCGGACGGTTGCAGCACGCAATCGAGCGCACTGAAATGGAAGATGCTGCAAAATCCGACATGAAGACCGCGCTTGTTGATTACAATACGGCCCTCCAGCTCTGGATCGAAACGGATCGCAACGCGTTCAAGCTTTATGACAAGTTGCTTGGCGACTTCGACAAGATGGATCCGATCCTGAAGGCAATTGCCAAGGATGCAGCCGACGGTGCCGAAGCCGCCAATGCGAGCCTGACGTCCACGCAGCAAACGATGCGTTTGACGGTGATGATTGTTGTGAGCATCGTTCTTGCCGCCGTGATCCTCGCCAGCTACCTGACGGCTCGTTCGATTGTCGCGCCCTTGCAGCGTCTGCGTGCCGCCATGCACAAGCTTGCAGAAGGCGAGCACCATATCGTCGTTCCCGATACCAAACGCCATGACGAGATAGGTGCAATGGCCCGGACGCTGCTCGTTTTCCGTGATGGGGCCATTGAACGCCAAGACCTCAGTGAACAGCAGATTGCCGATGCAGCAGCCAAGAGCCAGAGGGCGCGGGCTGTTGATGAGCTCGTGGGTCGCTTTGAGTCGCTGGCCGAAGCCGCGATTGCGCATGTTCAGCGCACGGCGACGCAACTGGACTCAGCAGCCAATGCGCTGGATCGCTCCATGTCCGAGGTGACGCGGGATACCGGCGCGGCGTCGGGCGCCATGCAGAATGCCGCAATCAGCGTTCAGGACGTGACACAGGTGGCCGGACAGATATCGGGATCGATTGCCGACGTCGAGGCGCGCGCCCGCAAGTCGACGGAAGTGGCCCAGTCAAGCGTCGAACAGTCCCGCCGCACCGGTCAGACCATGGCGGAATTTTCACAGATGGCAGCGCGGATTGGCTCCGTGGTCGAACTCATCAATTCCATCGCCGAACAGACCAATCTGCTCGCCCTCAATGCGACCATCGAAGCCGCGCGCGCTGGCGAAGCCGGTCGCGGGTTCGCGATTGTCGCACAGGAGGTCAAGGCTCTCGCCGGGCAGACTGCAACAGCGACGTCCGAAATCGCCGCCCAGGTTGACGGTTTGCGCTCAACGAGCAATGCCGTGGCCGAATCCATTTCCACAGTGGATCGCTCCATCGCCGAAATGGCGGAAATCGCTGTTACCGTGGTGGCAGCGGTTCGGGACCAGAGTGATTTGATCCGTGTGATCGGGTCAACCCTTGCCGAGGCCAAGACCCAAACCGTTGTCGGCGAAAGCAAGATCAACGATGTTCGTATGGTTGCCAATACGACGGAACTGACGGCCCGCGATGTCGGCAAGCTGGCCAAGGAACTAGGACAGGAGGCGGATCACCTCTCCAATGAACTCATGTCCTTCATCGAGGCCCTGCGCGTCGCCTGAGCGGGCACTTTGGCTGCCATATGAGATGTGATCTGCGGCAGCAGGCGGCGAAGGACATTCGCAATTGACGCGTCTTGCAGCTCGACGAGTTGACTTCGGCTTTGAAAAGCGTATTTGTCCACCCGTGGTCATTTGAGCCGGTCGGCTTGCCGCCACGTTAAATAAAGCGCTAAAAAGGCCGGGGTTGAGCGCACCCGGTCTTTGCTGAGAAGCAGGCCGGGTTTTGTTTTTAAATAGGACGCGCTCGTCGGAAAGACCTGGGATCATGACCAAATTGAGCAATACCCGCACGTTGGCCCAAGCAACCAAAGCTGTTCACGCCGGCACACTCCGTTCGCAGTTCGGCGAAACATCGGAGGCTCTGTTTCTGACACAGGGCTACGTCTACGACAGCGCGGAGCAGGCCGAGGCTCGATTTCTGAATACGCAACCGGGCTATCAATATTCCCGGTTCTCAAATCCTACGGTCACGATGTTTGAAGAGCGCATGGCGGCGCTTGAGGGCGCCGAGGTTGCCCGTGCGACGGCAACCGGCATGGCTGCCGTCACGGCTGCGCTTCTGAGCCAACTGTCTGCCGGTGATCACATCATTGCAGCGCGTGCCCTGTTCGGCTCCTGTCTCTACATTGTCGAGGATCTCTGCCCCCGGTTCGGGATTGCGGCGACACTCGTGGACGGCAAGGATCTCACGGCCTGGGCCGATGCGGTTCGTCCCAACACGAAGGCCTTCTTCCTCGAAAGCCCCACCAACCCGACGCTCGAAGTCTATGATATCGCCGCCATAGCTGACATTGCGCATGCAGCGGGGGCGCGGCTTGTCGTCGACAACGTGTTTGCAACCCCGGTGTTTCAATCTCCGTTGAAGCTGGGTGCGGACGTTGTGGTATATTCCGCGACGAAGCATATCGATGGTCAGGGCCGTTGCCTCGGCGGTGTCGTGCTCTGTTCCGAGGACTTCCTGACCAAATATCTGCAGGTCTTCATCCGCCAGACCGGACCCTCCATCAGCCCGTTCAATGCTTGGGTGATGCTGAAGAGCCTTGAGACGCTGCATCTGCGTGTCGAGAAGCAGGCCGAGAATGCCGCCCGCGTCGCCGACGCCCTGGCGCAGCACCCGGCCATCCTTCGCCTGATCTATCCGGGGCGGGCCGATCACCCGCAAGCCGAGATCATCGCCCGGCAGATGACCGGTGGTTCAAACATGGTCGCGTTTGAGGTCAAGGGCGGCAAGGCGGCTGCCTTTGCCGTGGAAAATGCTCTGGAAGTGATCCATATCTCCAACAATCTCGGCGACAGCAAGAGCCTGATCACCCATCCAGCGACAACAACGCATCAGCGATTGAAACCGGAACAGCGGGCGGACCTCGGCATTTCCGATGGACTGCTCCGGCTTTCGGTTGGCCTTGAAGATGCCGGTGACCTCATTGAGGATCTGACCCTCGCTCTTGACCGACTGTAAGCCGAGTGATCCGGGCAGTGCGAGTCGCGCGCGAGCACTGCGTTCGGCCCGTCGCGTTATGAAAACCAGAGACCAAGGGAGACGCAAACATGTATGAGGCCATCACGCGGGGCATTCGTGTTTGCGTCAAACCACACTATCTCGAGGCAAAGTCGGACCCGGAACAGAACCGTTGGGTTTGGGCCTATACGATCGAGATCGCCAATCTCTCGGATGCGACCGTCCAGCTCCGGTCTCGTTACTGGCGCATCATCGATGCATTGGGCCGCTGCGAGGAAGTGCGTGGACCGGGGGTCGTTGGCGAAGAACCCGTTATTCCGCCGGGTCATGCCTTTGAATATACGTCGGGCTGTCCGCTTTCGACGTCATCGGGCGTGATGATGGGTGAATACGACATGGAAACAGCAGATGGCGAACGCTTCGCAGTGAAGATCCCGGCATTCTCGCTCGATAGTCCCGGCGAGAAGCCAGTCAGGCACTAGGGCAAGGTTGTCCGAACTCCGGCCGGATCAGGCACCTGCAAACTGGTCGTCGAACGAATAACCTGATCCACGGACTGTGCGGATCGGGTCCTTGTCGCGACCGCGGTTGATGGCCTTGCGCAGCCGGCCGACATGAACATCGACGGTCCGCTCATCAACATAGACATCGCGACCCCAGACCCCGTCCAGCAACTGCTCACGACTGAAGACGCGGCCAGGCGATTGCATCAGGAATTCGAGCAGTCGGAATTCCGTGGGCCCTAAATGAATTTCGCGGTTTGCACGCCGGACACGGTGGGTTTCCCGGTCCAGTTCGATATCACCGGCGCGCAAAAGCGTCGAGACCAGCTCGGGTCGTGTCCGTCTCAGCATGGCACGCACGCGCGCCATCAACTCCGGCATGGAGAAGGGCTTGACGACATAATCATCAGCTCCGGTTGACAGACCCCGAATCCGTTCGGATTCTTCGCCGCGCGCTGTCAGCATGATGATTGGCAAACGCTCCGTTTCGGGGCGGGCCCGCAACCGACGACACAGTTCGATGCCAGAAAGCCCAGGCAGCATCCAGTCGAGGACCAGAAGATCAGGCGTGAATTCCTTCAGCCGGGTATCAGCTTCGTCTCCACGCACGCAGCTTTCCACCTCGTAGCCTTCAGATTCCAGATTGTACCGGAGAATCAGACTGAGTGGCTCTTCATCTTCAACAATCAGCACGCGAGCCATCTGGCTTTAGCTCCTGGTTGGGCTTCAGTTTGCGAACGCGGTCGAATTCAGCAGTATTTGCGGTCGGTTCTCACTCGGCTCCGATGCTGCCAATCATCGATGAGCCGTCGCTTTTCAGGCGCTCTTCGATCATCTGTTCGCCGGTCACGACAAAATGAACGGTTTCAGCGATATTGGTCGCATGGTCGCCGATGCGCTCGATGTTCTTGGCGCAAAACAGCAAATGCGTGCACGAGCTGATGTTACGGGGATCTTCCATCATGTAGGTCAGCAATTCGCGAAACAGCGATGTATAGAGCGCATCGATCTCGTCATCACGCTTGCGGACTTCCATGGCGACGGCATCATCGCGCGTCGTGAAGGCATCCAGCACGGCCTTCAGCTGTTCCAGTGCAATCTCGGAGAGATGTTCGACGCCGATGACCAGTTGCTTGGCGACCATGTTGCCATGCATGGCGGTGACACGCTTTGCGATGTTCTTCGCCAAGTCTCCGACGCGTTCAAGGTCGTTGGAGATGCGAAGCGCGCCCATGATCTCGCGCAGATCCAGCGCCATCGGTTGCCTGCGGGCGATCAGGAGAATAGCCCGCTCTTCGACTTCGTGCTGTAACCTGTCAAGACGAGCGTCGGTCAGGACAACCTTTTGAGCCAGCCCGATGTCCATGCGGGTGAGCGCAGTCACGGAATCCGCGACCAGGCCTTCCGCCAAACCGCCCATCTCGGCGATTTTCGTCATCAGGAGTTTCAGTTCCTGATCATAGGAAGAGACAATATGATCGGCCATGGGTCCGTCTCCGGGTTCGGCGAACGCCAGTTTCCTGCCGCTGCTCTGTTGCAATCGTTTCTATGACATATCCATTTACTTTTTTTGACACATTAGAGCTATGAGTCAAAAGACATTTTTAAATTCGACGTCAGCGATGGCGGCAAAAGTCAGGCGTTAGCGGGCCCGGATGATTTTTGCGGGCGATTGATGCGTCCTTGTTTGCTCACCGTTTGGCGTGTTGATCTGCGGGCTGTGCGCGATCGCGCTCTGGGACTCAAGCCGGACTGAAAATGTCGCGCCGGCACCCAGGCTGCTTTCGATCTGAAGGCGCGCGTGATGGCGGGTCAGGATGTGCTTGACGATGGCGAGGCCCAGCCCGGTACCCTGTTTTTCGCGACTCGACACGATGTCGGCCCGGTAGAACCGTTCCGTCAATCGCGGCAGGTGTTCCTCGGCGATGCCGGGTCCGTAATCCCGGATCGACACAAGCCACTGGTCTCCGCCCTGGGGATCGGCTTCAGCGGATATATCAACCTTGCCGCCACTGGCCCCATATTTGATCGCGTTCTCGATCAGGTTGGAGAAAACCTGAACGAGTTCGTCCCGGTCTGCCATCGTCGGCATCGGCTTTTCCGCGATTTCCGCGCAGAGTTCAACCGCGTTTTCGTTGGCAAGTGGCTGAAGCGAATCAATCACGTCCCACATCAATTCGCCAACATCGACAATCGCATCCGGGCGCATATGCGCTTTCATTTCAATGCGCGACAGCGAGAGGAGATCATCGATCAGGCGTTTCATGCGCGAGGCTTGCTGCATCATGATGCCCAGGAATTTCTCGCGCGCGACAGCGTCGTTGCGGGCCGGGCCTTGCAGCGTTTCGATAAAGCCGGTGAGCGACGCGAGCGGTGTGCGCAATTCATGGCTGGCGTTGGCGACGAAGTCGGCCCGCATCCGCTCGCTGCGGCGTCGCTCTGTCAGATCCTCGATCACGACGATGACAAAGTCCGGCCGTCTCAGGGTGGCATGCGGATCAGGCTGAAAATGGATGGGAGCCAGATGTGCCTCGAACCAGCGTTCCGTTGGAATCTTTTCCAGCCATTCGGCCGTTTCAGCCCGATCAAGCGCTACCACGCGCTCAAGCGCATCATTCAGCGCTGTTGCGCGGAGCTTGAAATTCAGGGGATCACCGCGTGATACCAGGCCGAATCGCTGGATGGCAAGATCATTCACGAATCGAACGATCCCCTGTGCATCAGTCATGATGCAGGGGTCGGGAAGCGCTTCCGCGACCGCCTTCATGCTGGGATTGGGCCAGACGACCGGTCCAGACATCGGTTGCGAGCGACGCCTGTCGGCTCTCAGTGCACGAGGACTGAGGGCCGATCCAATCAGGATGACTAATCCGCCACCGATCAGCGCCCAAGCGGGAACGGGCGAAATCACGGCGAAAAAGCCGAAGACACCAACAAGCATTGCGGCCAGCGTGCGCAAATCAATCGCCCGGCCCATCCAGTCGCTCCGGTTCACGCCGGTGTCTGGCGTAAACTGCTGACGATCCCTTGGCTCATTTGAAAGATCCAATGCGAGACCCCCTTGGCGGCATGCCGATTCACTTCCGGATCAACAGGCCGGAATCGTACATCAACCCGCCCAAATCAAAAGCTGAAATCAAGACAGTGGTAAGACCGTTTTGATTTTGAGGGCGACAGAATTTGAGTTGCAGGCAGACCACTGGAAAATCAGCTAAGGTAACGGCATGGACACGAAAACAGACCCGACCAAACACACAGACCCGATTGCCATCGCGACGCCGAAAGGTCCCCAGCGCCTGTTCGATCTCGACGATCCAGCCTTGCCACACTGGATTGAAAAGGCGTCGTTTTCCTCGGGACATTATCCCCACGAAGAGCCGATGCCTGATCGGGACTACGAAAAGAGCCTGATTGATCTGCAAACAGAATTGGTCAAGCTTCAATCTTGGGCGATCCAGACCGGCGAGCGGATCGTTCTGGTCATCGAAGGTCGGGACGCTGCGGGCAAGGGTGGCATCATCGACGCCCTGACCGAGTATATGAATCCCCGCATGACCCGCGTTGTTGCCTTGCCAAAACCCAATGAAGTCGAGCGCGGGCAATGGTATTTCCAGCGCTATGCGAAACATCTTCCGACCGCTGGCGAGATCGTGCTGTTTGACCGGTCCTGGTATAACCGGGCCGGCGTCGAGCGGGTCATGGGCTTTGCCAAGCCCGCAGAGGTCGAATTGTTCCTTCGCGAAGCGCCGCGATTTGAAGCGATGCTGATCGACGAAGGCATCCGGCTCATCAAGATCTTTGTCGATGTCGGGTTCGAGATGCAGCTCAAGCGTTTTCACGAACGGCGGCATAACCCTCTGAAAATGTGGAAAATTTCAGAAATCGACCGTCAGGCAATCGCGCGATACGGGGCCTATACCGAAGCCCGCGACCGCATGCTGGAAACCACCCATACGGACGTGGCTCCCTGGACCGTCGTTTACGGAAATGACAAGAAGCGCGCCAGGCTCTCAGTCACGCGCCATATTCTGGCACTCTTCGATTATGCGGGCAAAGATCGCAAGATCATTGGCGAGCCGGACGAGAAAATTCTGGGGCAGGGGCTCGCGTTTGCATTGAAGTTTGGCGCGCTGACCGATTGACGGCGCTTTGGCGGCACGGGTAAGCCTGCGGTCTTGTGGGTGTCATGGTCCATGGCCTAAACCGATGCCGAACGATTGCGAAAGGCAAGCCCATGACCGGCCAGACTCCCTCCCAAGCTGCCGAAAAGCAATCCGTTGCCTTTCAGTCCATTCTGGCGTCGGCGGCGCTGACGCTTCTCAAGTTCCTCGCAGCGTTCTGGACCGGTTCGCTCGCCATCCTTTCGGAGGCCATCCACAGTTTCCTCGACGTTGGCGCGACCGTGATGACCTATCTGGCTGTCCGCGTCTCCGATGAGCCAGCAGATGATGAACATCACTACGGACACGGCAAGATCGAGAGTGTTGCGGCGCTCGCCGAGACGGGTCTCCTGTTCGCCACCAGTGCTTTCATCATTTACGAAGCAGTCCTGCGCCTTTTGACCGGGCACAATGATGTGGAGGCGCACCCGGTCGCTATCGTCATCATGGTGATTTCGATTGGCGTGGATTTTTTTCGGGCTCGCATTCTCTCGCGGGTCGCGACGGAGACCCGCAGCCAGGCGCTGGAAGCGGATGCGCTGCATTTTTCGTCGGATATGTGGAGTTCGATCGTCGTGCTTTTCGGGCTGGCGCTTGTCTGGCTCGGCTGGAAGAGCGCAGATGCCTTGGCGGCGATCATCGTCTCGATCTTTATTACGCGAGCCGCGTGGGAGCTCGGCAAGTCCACGCTGGATACGCTGATCGATGCTGCGCCGGTTGGTGCGACGGAAAAGCTGCGGGCCATTGCCGAACGGATTCCCGGCGTCATCGCCATCGAGCGGTTGCGGATCCGACCCGCCGGGAACGGACTGTTTGCTGAAATCGAAATCGCTGTCAGTCGCACACGGTCTTTTGACGAACTCGCTGCCATCAAGCAGGCGCTGGTGGCTGCGGCCCGACTGGAAATGCCGGAAGCCGACCTTTCCGTGATTGCGCAACCTCGCGCGCTCGATACGGAGACCGTGCATGAACGTGTCATGGTGATCGCCCGGAATCGGGCGCTCGCGGTGCATCACCTCACTGTCCAACAGGTGCGTGGCGAAAACCTGTCGATTTCGCTGGATCTGGAAGTCGACGGCAGGCTGTCATTGTTTAACGCGCATGAGATTGCCACCGATCTCGAAAATGCCATCGCGCAAGAACTGGGTGGCGAGGTGGAAGTCGACACGCACATCGAGCCCTTGCTCTCAGATCGGTTGGCTGGCGTTCCGTTGTCAGCAACTGAAACCGATGCAATCCTGTCGGCCTTGCAATCGGCAGCCGACATCGGTGGTATCATCCGGGATGTCCACAACGTTCGGGCACGCGCAACTGAAGAGGGCACCATCGTCAATTTTCATTGCAGGGTGCCGCCGGACATGTCGGTCTACGATGTCCACGTGGCCATTGACGATCTGGAACGCGCCGTTCGCCGCGCGCGACCGGACCTCAGGCGCGCGGTGGGTCACGCCGAGCCATTCGGGATGACTCATCCCGATCAGGCACCTGAGCTAAAGCAGGCGACGTGATATCAGATCCTCGCCAGTCGGGCCTCGACCGTGGCCCTGCGCGGCAGAGGATCGACTGCGCCCCAGCCCTCGGTTGACAATCCGGCTGCCACATTGGCAAAGCGCGCCGCCGAAAATGGATCCCGCGTTGCCAGAAATTCGGTGAGAAATCCTCCGTCGAACGCATCCCCCGCGCCGGTTGCGTCAATGGCGGCGCACTGGATGCCGGGAATAATCTCGCGTCGATCTGGGGTCGCGATCAGTGCTCCGGCTTTGCCGAGCGTCAGTCCAACGACCTCGACGCCCAGCTTGAGATAAAAATCCGCGATAGCACCGGGATCATGCAGGCCTGTCAGGAGTTGGGCGTCATCCAGACCGGGCAAACAGATATCGGATTGGGCGACTGCCGCATGGATCACCGCACGCGCCCGATCCAGCGGCCAGAGCTTCAGCCTTAAATTAGTATCATAGGACACAAGCACACCGGCCTCACGGGCTGCGGAGATGGCGGCAAAGACGGCGTCGCAGGCGGAGGGACTGATGGCCTGGCTGATTGCCGAGACGTGCAGGACCTTGGCAGCCCTGATGTAATCGATTGGAACATCAGCAGGCGTCATGCGGCTGGCAGCGGACCCGGCGCGCAGGTAAGAGAATTGATGACCATCGGGGCCATGATTGACGAAATAGACCGCCGTATGGCCATCGGTACGGGTCGAAACCTGCGACGCGTCAACACCTTCTGAGGCCCATAGGTCACGAAAAGCGGCTCCAAAGGGATCATTGCCAAGCGCGCTGATATAGCCGACCGAGGCACCAAGCCGTGCGGCGGCTATCGCTGTATTAGAGGTATCCCCGCCAAACCCGCCAAGCCAGTTACGACCGGCCACCTTGCCATCGTGCGAACCGCGGGCGCTGTTGAATTCATACATGGGTTCCCCCATGGCGACGATGTCTGGCGATGTAGGCATGGCGCGAGCGTCTCACATTCTACTGTTTTCAGCACTCTGTCGGCTCTGGGGGGAGCTGTCGAGCGGAATTCTTCGGTTTCCGGGGTGAAAATGCCTTGCAATCCAGAGCGGCTGGGCCGATAGACCGGACCCGCTCCCCTTCAGGCACAGGACATCCGCTCATGACCCAGTCAGAGAATTCGCGATCACATGCGGTCGTGGTCGGTGGTGGCCCGGCTGGCCTGATGGCGGCAGAACAACTCGCCAAAGCCGGTTGGCAGGTGGATGTGTATGATCGCATGCCGTCGCTTGGTCGAAAGTTTCTGATGGCCGGGCGCGGCGGGCTCAATCTCACACATTCCGAGGACCTCGACACGTTTCTCGCTCGATATGGCGCAGCACCGGCGTCCGTCGTCAGCGCGATCCGGGCTTTTCCACCGGGTGATGTGATAGTCTGGGCAGAAGGTCTGGGCGAAGAGACGTTCGTTGGCACGAGCGGACGCGTATTTCCCAGATCGATGAAGGCTTCGCCGCTCTTGCGCGCCTGGTTGCGGCGGCTGGATGGCCTGGGTGTCCGGTTCCATGCGCGGTCAACGTGGCGCGGTTGGGATGCGGATGGTGCATTGATTTTCGATGCGGCATCCGGTGAACGCATGGTTGCTCGACCTGATGCGACGGTCCTGGCGCTTGGCGGCGCGAGCTGGCCGCGCCTTGGGTCAGATGGTGGCTGGGTGAAGATCCTCACCGAAGCAGGCGTGGCAGTGACACCACTGCAGCCGGCCAATTGCGGCTTCAGGATCGGCTGGAGCGATTACATGGGCAAGTTCGCGGGCGAGCCGTTGAAGCGGATCACGGTTTCGCTTGGCGAAGCGACCGTGACCGGCGAGGTGATCGTCACGGCTGACGGGCTTGAAGGCGGAGCGCTTTACGCGCTGGGAGCCGAAATCCGGTCGGCGTTAGCTCAGGGCCCGGTGACGATTACGATCGATCTGCGATCTGGTCTCAGTGCTGAAGACCTTGTCCGGTTGCTGGCGAAGGCGCGCAAGGGCGACACGGTTACCAATACCTTGCGCAAATCGGGGCTGTCACCGGCAGCCATCGGCGTGCTCAGGGACGCCTTTGGCCGCAACCTGCCGGACAACCCCTATGCGCTTGCAGCCGCCATCAAATCGGTGCCGCTGACAATCAAGTCCGTCCAGTCAATCGACCGTGCAATCTCCACGGCGGGCGGTGTTGCTGCCGAGGCGCTCGACGATCATCTCATGGTGCGGACGCGTCCCGGCGTCTTTGTCGCGGGTGAAATGCTCGATTGGGACGCGCCAACAGGCGGCTATCTCTTGCAAGCCTGTCTGGCGACAGGCGTTGCTGCGGCGAACGGTGTATTGGCGTGGAAGGCCGGATAATGGCAGGTTGCGGCGGGCTGATTGGTGTTTGACCACCCTCAGCCCTGTCATTCCGGCAAGATTTCCATCACGACCTGCCGCTCTACAATGATTTCCTGCTTGCCCGGACGAAGGGCGAAGGTGAAATCGCGGGTGTAGGGTTCCTTGTGCATTGGCATGTTCAAATCAGCTTGGCCGTCAGCATATGGTCCGTTATTCCCGCCAATCTGCAATATCTTGCCGGGCTTTGCCCCGGCCGCCGCAATCTGCCGTTTCGCTCTGGCAACCGCGTTGGTAATCGCCTGCTCCTCCAGATTGTTTCTGATCTCGCGTTCATTGCTTACCGCGAAGGTAATCGAGTCAACCAGACAATCTGCGGCGGTTACCTTTGGCAGAAGGGTCCCGATCTTATCCAGTAATCTGGATTTTAGCGTCAGGTTAAAATGCGCGCGATATCCAATCGGCTGGCGCTTTTCAAAGAGTTCATGACCGCCCTGATCATAAAAGCGCTTGTAGAGTACTTCTGTCGTTGGTCCTGTCGACCGGGTGTCGCTATCGTGAAAGCCTTCGTCCCGGACAACATCGGTCAGGGTTTTCACCTTCTTGCTCAGGCTCTGGAGGGCTTCGTCGGCGGTTGCCGCGTCGGCTGTCGCATGCAGAAGGACGCTGACAACATCCGGATCCCGGGTTTCCTCGGCGACGCCCATGACGGTAATCGATGGAATGTTGGCAAATCGAGGCTCGGGTCGTTCCTGTGCTGTGGCCAGTTCCGCCAATCCCAGAAAAACCGTGCCTGTCACGATCCAAAATCTAAAAGGTTTCATTGCAGCCTCCCGTTGGTTGAGCGGTGCAATTTTTAAATGAAGTGAAAGGCTCTTTATTTGTCAGGGTAGCGGTTTTTCGGAGTTGTTTTCAGGGCAAATTCAAGACGCGTGCTTCTCATCACGGGTCACGGCGGCGGTCGGTGACGCGACGACGCGCCTGGTCGATGTGGTAGCGCATGGCGAGTTCGGCACCATCCCCGTCGCCCTGGGCAATGGCTTCATAGATGCGCGCGTGTTCGTCCAGAACCCGGGCCGACCGTTCCGGAGATCCTTCGCGTGTCAGACCGAGGGCGAGCGTCATGCTGCCACCGACAAAGGGTGCGATCGTGTCGAGCACAATGACAAAGAGTTCGTTGCCGGACGCGCTCGCCACAGCCCGATGGAAGGCAAAATCATGGTCGCGGGCCGGATCTCCCGACTCGATTGCCTCTCCCATCAAGGTAAGACTCGTGGCGATTTCATCCAGTTGAGCTTCCGTGCGCCTGTTTGCAGCGAGCTTGGCACATTGTCCCTCCAGCCCCATGCGGATTTCGAATGACCGCAAGAATCCGGCCAGTTCAGCCGTCGGCGCGAGATCAGCCAGCCTGCGCGGCGGACGCTTTTTCACAAAGGTGCCCGCACCCTGTCGTGCAACCACGAGACCATCGGCCTGCAACCGCATCAACGCCTCGCGCACCACGGGTCGCGACACGTCGAACAGCGTGCACAGCTCCTTTTCCGTCGGCAGCTTGTCACCCTCGCTGTAGAGGCCCGAGGCCAATTGCTGCATCAGGCGACCGTAAAGCGTATCGGCAAGGCGTTCACGTTTTGGTGGAGCGGTTTCAATGACGGTCATGAGCGGATTACCTGAGAGCAAAGTCAGTCGGGAGCAGACGTGAGTTACACACAATCGTCAAGCCGGAACTGCAGTCATGAATGGTCGTCGGCTTTGACTGAGCGCTTGCAGCGTCTTCAATCCGCTATTATACAGAAAGTCAGTTGTCTGACAAATTTACGAATAAGAGGAAATGTTCATGACCGCGAATCGTAAGACACCCGAGGAGTTGCGCAGTCATCGCTGGTTCGGCACGACCGACCTGCGCTCATTCGGTCATCGCTCCCGCACCCTGCAAATGGGTTTCAGCCATGAGGAATTCCTCGGCAAGCCGGTGATTGCGATCATCAATACGTGGTCCGATATCAATCCCTGTCACCAGCATCTGCGCGAGCGCGCCGAACAGGTGAAGCGCGGCGTCTATATGGCGGGCGGCTTCCCGATTGAATTGCCCGCGATGTCGCTGGCGGAAAACTTCGTCAAGCCGACGACGATGCTCTATCGCAACATGCTGGCGATGGAGACCGAGGAGTTGATCCGGTCACATCCGGTCGATGGCGTGGTTCTGCTCGCAGGCTGCGACAAGACGACCCCGGCGACGATCATGGGCGCGACGTCGGCTGGCGTACCGTTCATCTTTGTGCCTGCCGGACCCATGTTGCGCGGCAATTGGGCTGGCAAGATCCTGGGGTCCGGATCTGACGTCTGGAAATACTGGGCGGACAAGGAAGCCGGTGTGATCACCGAGGCCCAGTGGAAGGACATGGAATCCGGCATCGCGCGCTCGTTCGGGACCTGCATGACGATGGGCACGGCCGCGACCATGATGTCGCTGGCCGAGACGCTGGGTGTGACCCTTCCCGGCGCGAGCGCGATCCCGGCTGCGGACTCTGCCCATGGCCGCATGGCAGCGCAAGCAGGGCACCGGATCGTGGAAATGGTCTGGGAAGACCTGACGCCGAACAAGATCCTGACCCGCGAAGCCTTCGAGAATGCCCTGACGGTCGTCATGGCGCTGGCTGGATCGACGAACGCCATCATTCATCTGGTGGCCATGGCGAACCGGGCTGGCGTCGACGTCAGTCTGGCGGATTTCGATGCCTATGCGCGGACGGTTCCGGTTCTGGCCAATCTGAGGCCGTCGGGGGCTTTCCTGATGGAAGACTTCTTCTATGCAGGTGGCTTGCCCGCGCTCTTCAAACAGTTGAAATCCAAGCTGCACCTTGATTGCGCCAATGTCATCGGCACGACGATTGGCGATGTCGTCGACAAGGCGGAGATCTACAACGCCGATGTCATCCGTCCGCTCGACAATCCGGTGTCTGATGCGCTTGGGCTGGCAGTGCTGACGGGCAATCTGGCACCCAATGGCTGTGTGATGAAGCCTGCCGCTGCCGAGGCGCGCCTGTTGAAGCACACGGGTCCCGCCTATGTCTTCCGCGATTACAACGACATGTCCGCGCAGATCAATCGGGATGATCTCGACGTCACCGCTGACAGCGTACTGGTGTTGCAGAACGGTGGGCCGATCGGTGGTCCAGGCATGCCGGAATGGGGCATGCTGCCGATCCCGAAGAAGCTCCTGAAGCAAGGCGTACGCGATATGGTGCGGATCTCCGATGCGCGCATGAGCGGCACGAGCTATGGCGCCTGCGTGCTGCACGTCAGCCCGGAAAGCTACGTCAAAGGCCCATTCGCCGCAGTCCAGACCGGCGATCTGATCACGCTGGACGTGGAAGCGCGGTCAATTCACCTGCACGTGGATGACGCAGAGATTGCGCGTCGGCTTGAGACATTTGTCCCGCCGAACCGGGATTTTGCCCGTGGCTATGGCAAGATGTTTGCCGCCCATGTGCGTCAGGCCCACGAGGGCTGCGACTTCGATTATCTCGAAGGAACAGCCCCGACGCGGGAGCCGGAAATTCACTGAGGCTCAGGAGCAATGGCTCAGCCCATCGCTCCACGCGCGGCTACCGGCCAGACGCGTTCAACGCGATTGTTGCGGACCCCCACGTACCAGTCATAGCGGTCGACGGTCGGGTCGCAATGGCCGGGGATGAGCAGCACGCGTTCGTCGAGGGCCAAGAGTGGCGTGCCAGGCTCCAGTGACAGCGTGCCGTGTTCATCGGACGCGCCTGAATAGGTGACTCCCGGTCGGTTCCAGACGACCGGCAGGCCGCTGTCGACAGCAACGGCCTTCAAACCGGCGTCAACGACGGCGCGGTCCGGGGTTGGCGCGCTCATGACGCTCGCCAGCACAAACAGCGCGTTCTGGAACGGCGGCGGTGGTGTATTGCGACCGTAATCCGCATCCATGAAGATGTAGGAGCCAACCTGCAACTCGGTAAAGACACCGCTCCCGGCCTCAAGCGCAAATGTTCCCGTCCCTGCTCCGCCGACGATCGGACAGTTGAGACCAACTGCTGCGAGATCTGAGACAACAGACGCCGTGATTTCGGTGGCCTGTGCGATGCTCTGGGCGCGTTCCTGCGGGGTGCGCTGGTGCTGGGCCCGACCGTGATAGGCTTGCAGGCCGCCGAACGTCAGATGCGGGCTGGCGGCAATCGCCTGCGCAATCGTGATCACTGACTGTCCGGCTGCGATGCCGCAGCGTTCCGCGCCAACCTCAATCTCGACCAGAACATTCAGATTCGCGCCGGATGCACGAGCCGCCGCTTCAATGGCTGGTACAATGGTCGCATTATCGACGCAGACCGAGATTTTCGCGATATGGGCCAATGCGGCAAGCCGCGCCAGCTTGCGCGGGGAGACGACCTCGTTACTGACGAGAATATCCTTGACGCCGCCCCAGGCGAGGATCTCGGCCTCGGCGACCTTCTGCACGCATTGCCCTACGGCGCCGCGCGCCATCTGCATCAGGGCAATGACCGGTGACTTGTGGGTCTTGGCGTGCGGGCGGAGCTTCACGCCGGCCGCTGCCGCCTGCGCCGCCATGAAATTCAGATTGTATTCAAAGGCATCGAGATCAACGACGAGCGCGGGCGTGTCAATTTCGTCAAGCGACATGCCGGGTTCGGCGGGGGGATTTTGCAACATGGAGAGAGGCCATCATCAGGCGCGAGTTGCGCGGTGTGGTCGTGGGTCGACCACTCCAGTGTGCCATGGCCTGCACAAAATCAAAACCCTGCAACCCGCTTTTCGCGACGCCGTTCAGAGGCGGGCTGATAGGCTACCCGCGCATGATAGGCACAATAGGGAATGCCGGCATCCGAGCGGCGGGCACAGAAGTGAAAGCTTTGATCGCCGGGGTCGCCGACTGGCCATTTGCAGGTCTGTTCGGTAAGTTCCAGAATACCCGCGTTCTCGACCAAGGGCGGCTCGGACAGGGAATAGATCTTGGGACGAAGGTCGATCTGTGGCTTGAAAGCCGGAAGCGTGTTCGTCTTGAGGGCGGTATTGCCAACTGTCTGCAAGGAGGGTTGCTGGCGCTGCGAGGACCCGGACGATGGCTGACGGGTGACCTGTTTCTTGGGGCGTTGCGACTGGGTCATCGGAGCCTTGGCCCGACCGGACAAGCCGAGACGATGAACTTTCCCGATAACGGCGTTGCGTGTTACTCCGCCCAACTCGTTGGCAATCTGACTGGCACTGAAACCTTCGCTCCAGAGCTTCTTCAGCATTTCCATGCGTTCTTCGGTCCAACCAAGCATAGTTCCCCCTATCCCCGGACTGCAGGCAGACTCCATCCCCGTTCGGACAAATGTCCGCCGGCTGGCCCTGACTGTGCACTGATATCCAGTACGGACTTGGCGTCCGCATCCGCTAAATCTATGCGACCATCACTGATCGCTGCCTTATGCCGACTATCCCTGAGTCGCCATCCTGCATTTATGGTTTGCACGACATATCGTGCTTAACGAAAAGTAAATTACACTACCCCTAGACTCTGCCGCAAGAATCCCGGGACTGAAATTCGTCTTTTCAACAGATTGCTTGGTCAAGTGAGTCCCGTCTGCAACACTGTATCTAGTAGGTGAAGATCGCGTCGATCAGGACGGCGGTACATAAGTGGAGTCGCGTCAAGGGCTTAAGTCAGCGACGACGCGCAACGCGTGATGAGGTTCACTGACCTGCAGCCTGTGGATTGTCGTGCCAGGGATGATCACAAATTCAGAAATGCAATTCCCCTCGCGTGGTTTTCTCGCAACCCAATTAGCTGACTATTTTGATAGACATTATAAAATCATCCCAACTTAGCCGCTGAAATCCGAACGCAGCTGAGGTTACAGGGAGCTGCTACCCAGGTTTGGGGGCGGATTTCGTGTGGCCAAGAGCGTTTCCGAGCGAAGCGAAATCCAAGGGGATCGTGACTCCATGATAACACGTCGATCACTTCTAGCTCTGGCCGCAGCCTCTCCGACGTTGGCCTTGTCCGGATCTGCTCACGCCGAAGAAACATCCAAAGTGTTCCGGATCGGCTGGCAGAAGAATGGAATTCTCGCGTTGGTCAAACGGCGCGGCGCGCTTGAGAAGCGCCTTGGCGAGAAAGGCATTCAGGTCAGTTGGGCCGAGTTTTCATCGGGTCCGCCATTGCTCGAAGCTTTGGGATCGGGGGCGCTGGAGTTTGGGGCGACAGGTGACGTGCCGCCCATCTTCGCGCAGGCGGCTCGAGGCAATCTGGTGTACGTCGCCGCGACGCCTGCACCGGGGTCGCAAAGTGCAATCCTCGTCAGGAAAGACAGCCCAATTCAGACGATAGCCGATCTGAAAGGCAAAACACTGGCGTTCGTGCGTGGATCATCTGCTCATAATGTCGCAGTTTCAGTGTTGGCGACGGCAGGCCTCACGCTCAAGGATGTCACGGTGCTGTCGCTCGGTCCCGCTGATGCCTCGGCGGCCTTTGTGTCCGGAAGACTGGACGCCTGGTCGATCTGGGAACCGTATTTCGCACTCGCGGAACGGGATCCGAATACGCGGGTTCTGACCACGGCGGCGGGCATTGTGGACACTTACAGCTTCTTCCTCGCCAATGGCTCGTTCGCGAGGTCCAATTCAGCGGTGTTGCGCGAGGTGATTGGAATTCTGGCGGAAGAGGCCGACTGGTCGCAGACACATCTGAATGAAACCACGAAGGCGATCTCGGAGATCACGGGGGTTGCCGAGGAGGTGACGCGCACGTCGCTCACCCGACCCGATGCAAAATTTCAGGTCGTGCCCGTCACGGAAGACGTCATCCGGATCCAGCAGAAGACGGCAGATACATTCTTTGATGCAGGCCTGATCCCGCGCAAACTCGACATTCGGTCAATCGTCTGGACCCCTGTCGCAAGTTGATGGACGAACCAAAAAGGATATCCCAATGTCGATTTCGGATAGCAATCCCTTAAATTTCTTCTGGTTTTTGCCAACATCGGGCGATGGTCCCTATCTCGGCACAAACGATTATCACCGCCAGCCTGACAACGCTTACCTGCGGGATGTCGCGATTGCCGCAGATCGTCTCGGCTTTGGGGGCGTGCTGATCCCGACAGGTGCCAATTGTGAGGACGGCTGGATAACGGCAGCGTCCATCGCACCTTTCACGAGCCAGCTGAAATTCCTCGTCGCAATCCGCCCGGGTGTCGCATCACCGGCCTATTATGCGCGTCAGACAGCAGCACTGGATCGGCTCTCCAATGGCCGGGCCCTGCTCAATATCGTTGTCGGCGGCAATCCGAACGAGCTTGCGGGCGATGGCATCTTTCTGCCGCATGACGAACGCTATGATCACGCGCGCGAATTCTTCGATGTATGGGAAAAGCTGATCGCCGGTGAAAAAGTCCAGTATGAAGGCAAACACATCACATCAAAGGGTGCGAAACTCAACTTCCCCCCGGTCCAGAAGCAGCCACCACTCTATTTCGGTGGATCATCGGACCCGGCCATCGAATTTGCGGGCGAGCGGGTTGAGAAATATCTGACCTGGGGCGAGCCTCCGGCACAAGTTGCGGAAAAGATCACGGCGGTTCGGGCTGCCGCTGCCCGGCATGGCCGGAATGTCACATTCGGAATTCGGCTGCATTTCATCGTGCGGGAAACCGATGCCGAGGCCTGGGCAGCCGCCGACCGGCTGATCTCCCGGCTGGATGACGCCACGATCATCGATGCGCAGGCCCGCTTTGCGCGGGAATCCGATTCGGTGGGTCAGAAGCGGATGATTGCGTTGCACGGCGGAAAGCGCGATCATCTGGAGGTATCACCAAACCTCTGGGCTGGTATTGGTCTGGTGCGCGGTGGTGCCGGGACGGCATTGGTTGGATCACCGGCGACGGTTGCTGAGAGGCTGCGGGAATATCAGGCGCTTGGCATCGATACGGTCATCGGCTCCGGGTATCCGCATCTTGAGGAGGCCTACCGGGTGGGCGAACTTCTGTTCCCTGAACTCGGGCTTGGCCGATCGTCAGGTGCGATCGCTGCCGATGTTGAATTTGGTCGGGAACCACGGCGGATCACCGGTCTGGCCGCGGCGGTTTGAGCTTGAAGGCAAAAGGGACTGAAATGGCCAGCTGGACGAGTCGATTTGCCCCCATTGTTCCATTTGCCTTGCCCGTGGGGGTTATCGCCCTGTGGCAGTTGGGGGCAACAACGGGGTGGATTTCGGACCGCGTTTTGCCAGCGCCGGTCGAAGTTGCCCAAACGGCGGTTCGCCTGACACTCTCGGGGGAATTGCTGGGCAATGCGGGGGTCAGCGCGCTGCGCGCTGTCTCCGGCTTGATTGTGGGTGGTTCCATCGGGTTTGCGATGGGGCTGATCAACGGACTGTCACGGGTATCCGAGCGTCTCACCGATACGTCGCTGCAGATGATCCGCAACATCCCGAATCTGGCCCTGATTCCGCTTGTAATCCTGTGGTTCGGGATCGGTGAGGAAGCGAAATTGTTCCTTGTCGCGCTCGGGGTCCTCTTTCCGATCTATATTAACACCTATCTCGGCGTCAGGACCTGCGATCCTCAACTGGTCGAAATGGGACGGATTTACGGCATGTCACGCTGGACCCTGTTCCGTCGTGTCATCCTGCCGGGTGCCCTGCCGTCCATCTTCGTCGGCTTGCGTTCGGCGCTCGGCATCATGTGGCTGACGCTGATCGTCGCGGAGACGATCGCAGCGTCCTCCGGCCTTGGACATATGGCGATGGAAGCGCGTGAGTTCATGGCCATCGACATCGTCGTGCTGGCGATCCTGATTTATGCGCTGCTGGGCAAGTTGGCCGACGTGATTACCCGCGCGCTGGAACGGAGGATGCTGGCCTGGCATCCGGCCTATCAATCACGATGACCGAGGACCCCGAAATGACGGTATTTGCAAGGGTGAGTGCGGTTGGCCCGCAAGAGACCCGTCGACCTGTGGAGACTGGCCGGGCTGGTCCGACCTTGAGAGGCGTACCCGCCTCCCTCGGCACATCTGCTGGTGCGGCGATCACCATCTGCGGGCTCGAGAAGCGGTTTGGTGACAAGGTCGTGCTTGACAAGCTCGACTTGACAGTACCGGCAGGTCAGTTTCTGGCGGTTGTCGGGCGTTCGGGCTGTGGTAAGTCAACCTTGCTCCGGCTGCTTGTTGGTCTTGACACGCCAACAGCGGGAACCATCGACGTTTCCTCCAGTTCGGTTGCGACGCAATCGCGGATCGTCTTCCAGGAACCGCGCCTTCTGCCGTGGGAAACGGTGGAGCAAAATGTGTCGGTCGGGCTTGGCGAAGGTCGCCTGACGCCGGAGCGGCGCGAGAAGGTTGCCTTGGCGCTGGCTGAAGTTGGTCTCAAGGATCGGGCGACGGAATGGCCGAGCGTCCTGTCCGGTGGGCAGAAACAGCGTGTGGCACTGGCGCGCGCTTTGGTCAGCCACCCGCAATTGCTGGCCCTTGATGAACCACTGGGCGCACTGGACGCCCTGACCCGGATCACCATGCAGGGGTTGATTGAACGTGTCTGGTTTGCGCAGGGGATGACCACCGTCCTCGTCACCCACGACGTGTCGGAGGCGGTCGCGCTCGCCGACCGGGTGATCGTGCTCGATGCCGGACGGGTGACGCTCGACATCGACGTCAAGGCACCCCGCCCGCGCGAACGTGGCTCAGCCGATCTCGCTGCGTTGGAAGGCAGGCTGCTTGACGCGATATTCGGGGTGGCGGACGTCGTTTACTGACGGATTATTTCGCTACCAGCACCTGCCTGCATGCAGCGGGCAGGTCGGCGAGTTTCATCGGCGGCTTCGGCGGTCCCTCTGGTTCATCCCTATAGGGTTCGGGACCGAGCCACCAGGCGAGATCCGCCCCGCAGCCGTCGCCCGGCCCGGTCGGTTCCTGATTGCTGCATGATGGCATATCCGCAGGACAGGCCAAGCGGATGTGAAAATGATAGTTATGGCCGTACCACGGTCGAACCTTGCTCAGCCATGCCCGGTCCTTGCCTGCCTCGAGGCACAATTGCTTCTTGATCGCCGGGTTGACAAAGATCCGGGCGACCTCCGGGTCCAGCGAGGCCTGCCGGATGACTTTGAGATGCAGCGGCGTCCAGACCTTGTGATCGATCTCCATCGTCCCATCCTTGACGACGGAGACGGCACTGATCGATTCCCGCTCATCCCCGGTGAGCACGCGCTGCGGCATCGGCATCAGCCAGATATCGGCGTCGAGGCCGATCTGGTGGCTCGCATGGCCTGTCAGCATCGGGCCGCCGCGTGGCTGGCCCATGTCACCGACGAGCAATCCCGGCCAGCCGACGGCCTTCGAGGCAATCGCGAACCGCTCCAGAAAGGCAATCAAGGCCGGATGACCCCAGTTGCGATTGCGCGATAGCCGCATGACCTGCCAGGCAGGACCGTTCACCGGAAGCGCAATCCCCCCGGACAGGCAGCCGCGTGCGTAGGAGCCGATCGAGCGCGCTTCCAGCGGGGCCGGGGCAACCTGGCTGCCGAACAGGACCTTGGCCGCGTCGGGTGGCAGTTTTGCCCGCGCGGCAGCCAACTCGGCTGCGCTCTCGGCCCCGCTCGACTGTGCGTAGACGGGGACCGCCGTCATCAGCAAGGTCGCAGCGATGAACAGGGATCTGGCAACCAGCATGCGAGGGGCCTCAGTTCTGACGTTTCACGGGAAACCAACATAAAAATCAAGCAATTGGATTAAGGTCCCGTCAAGATTTTACCGACTCGATCATGGCCAGTGTCATCCGCTTCAGGAGATCGAGGTCCTGTGGGCGCGACAGGCGATGGTCGCCGTCGCGGACATAGGTCAGGCGGACATCGTCATGGAGCAGACGATCCAGCAGCAATTCGGCGTGTTGCCAGGGGACGTCAGGGTCCTTGCGACCTTGCAAGATGTGGATTTGCGCTTTCAACGCAATGGGTGCATCAAGCAGCAGATGCTTGCGCCCATCTTCGATCAAAGCGTGCGTGATCCGATAGGGATCATCCGAATAGGCGGACGGAGCCTGATAATAGCCCTTTGAGATGATCTCTTGTCGCATCGCCTCGCTGAAATTCTTCCACATCAGCTTTTCCGTGAAATCAGGTGCCGGAGCGATCAGGATCAGCCCCTTGATGCGGCTGTCGGGATTTCGGGCCAGGATTGCACGAGCCGCGAGCAAGGCAATCCAGCCGCCCATGGAGGAGCCGACGAGAATTTGCGGCCCTGACGTAATGTGATCGATGACGGCGAGACTTTCCTCCAGCCAGCGGGAAATCGTTCCGTCTTCAAAGCGACCACCGGACATCCCGTGACCGGAATAATCCAGTCGTGTCACTTCGAGTCCGGTTGCGGCCCCGAGTTCATCGATTGCAAGCGCCTTGGTACCCGTCATGTCAGACCGGAAGCCGCCGAGCCAGACGAGGCCAGGGCCAGCATCGGGCCTCGCCGCCGCACGGTGGAAATAGGCGATCTCGCGGGCGTCGGGGCCGGACCCGACTGTCAATCGTGAAGCGAGCGGCTCAGTGGTTAATGCGGTGTTCACCATGCGTCAGTCTCCTTGCAGCCGCGCGCGGTTCCTTTGCGGGGACACCTTCACAGGCGCGGTCGGAATCGCTATGAACTGAACCGACACTCGCGCACATGCAAGCGTGTTTGGCGATCCGGGGCAAACGGCACTGCCACCCTGGGCTCTGATCGGAGAACCCTACGATGAACGCACCACTCAATGGCAAGCTGGTTACGGTCTTTGGCGGCTCGGGCTTTCTGGGGCGCTACGTGGTGCGTGCGCTGGCGCAGCGCGGCTGGCGCGTGCGTGCTGCGGTGCGACGTCCTGACCTCGCCGGCCCCCTCATGACCTATGGCGCGGTCGGCCAGATCCAGGCGGTTCAGGCCAATCTGCGACCAGATTATCGCTGGTCGGTTGAGCGGGCGGTTGCGGGAGCCGATGCGGCCGTCAATCTCGTCGGCATCCTGTCGCAGTGGGGCAAGCAGACGTTCACGTCTGTCCAGGCCGAGGGCGCTGGCATCTTTGCTGAAAGCGCCGTCGCAGCCGGGATTACGAATCTGGTGCATGTGTCGGCGCTCGGAGCCAATGCGGAGTCGGCTTCAATTTATGCCCAGACAAAGGCGGCAGGTGAGGCTGCGGTTCTGGCCGCTAACCCTGGTTCGGTCGTCATCCGTCCATCTGTCGTGTTCGGTCAGGATGATGATTTCTTCAACAAGTTCGCCGCAATGGCGGGCTTTTCGCCGGTATTGCCGTTGGTCGGCGGAGGCCATACCAAATTCCAGCCGGTCTATGTCGTGGATGTTGCCGAGGCCATTGCTAATGCCATCGAGGGCAAGGCCAAGGCTGGCGCGACCTACGAACTGGGCGGGCCGGAGGTCATGACCTTCAAGGAAATCCTCGAGTTGGTGCTGAAAGAGACGGGCCGTTCGCGCCTGTTGCTGCCGCTGCCGTTCCCGCTCGCCAAATTGCAGGCAAAGCTGCTGCAACTGTTGCCGAATCCCTTGCTGACAGTCGATCAGGTCGAATTGTTGAAGGCGGACTCGATTGTCTCAGCTGATGCCGCTGCTGCAGGCTTGACGCTTGCGGGACTGGGTGTCACGGCGCATACAGCTCAGGCAATCGCACCGTCTTATCTCTGGCGCTTCCGCGAGCATGGCCAGTTTGACCGTCGCCCGATCTGATTGGTCCACACCGGGACGCACCTGCCAAGAAAACGCAATGACCACTTACACAGTGGTACCGATAACCGGGAGTCAGCTGCTCCACGATTAGGCCATGATCCGGTCGCCTAGGTAATCCGGATCGCCGTGGACCTGCATGACGGATGAAATACAATCGATGTTTACAATTTACCATCATCCCTTTTCCGCAGCATCGCGTTTCATACGGCTGATGTGCGCGGAATATGGCATTCAAGCCGACTATATCGTGGAAAAGCCATGGGAGCGTCGCGACGAATTCATGCTGCTCAATCCGGCGGGTACTCTGCCGGTTGCGATTGAAAACGACGGTCCAGCCCTGTGTGGCGCAATGCCAATCATGGAATATATCGACGAAACGCGCGGCTTCATGCTTGGAGATCGGACATTGATGCCGAGTCACCCGGAAGCACGGGCCGAGGTGCGCCGGATCATCGAGTGGTTTCTTGTCAAATGTGATGCAGAAGCTGTCGGCTATTTCGTCAATGAAAAACTGAGCAAGCTGGAAATGCCACGGGATCAGGGTGGCGGCGAACCGGATTCCGGCATCTTGCGTGTCGCGCGCACCAACATGCGGCATCACATGAAGTATCTCGGCTATCTCGTGGCAACGCGGGACTGGATCGCCGGATCGCGCATGACCAGCGCCGATCTGGCCGCTGCTGCATCGCTGTCGTGCGCGGATTACTTGGGTGAAGTGCCATGGGACGAAGACGAGCACGTCCGCAACTGGTACAGCCGGATCAAGTCACGTCCGAGCTTCCGGCCACTTCTCTCCGAAAAAGTATTGGCGATGCCGCCGTCGCCGGTTTACGCCGATCTCGATTTCTGACAGAACCCGTGCCACATTTTGGTGTCTAGGGCATGAGGTCAAACCCTTGGGGAAATCGCTGGTCATAGCAATTGATGGACCCGCCGCAGCTGGCAAGGGCACGATCGCGGCCCGATTGGCGGAGCATTTCCATCTGCCCTATCTCGATACCGGCCTCTTGTATCGGGCCATTGGCCGGATTATGGCGGATCGTGGCTTCGATCTTGATGACGCCGAATTTGCCGCCCAGATTGCCATGGCGCTTGATCCGGAAGATCTCAACGATCCGCGCCTCAGGGGACATGAGGCCGGAGAGCTGGCGTCGCGTGTGGCGGTTCATCCGCCCGTTCGGGCCGCGCTCGTCGAGATGCAGCGGACCTTTGCCGCGCGTGATCCAGGTGCTGTGCTGGATGGCCGCGATATCGGTACCGTCATCTGCCCTGACGCAAAGGTGAAGATTTTCGTGACCGCCAGTCCTGAAGTGCGCGCCCGCCGCCGGACCGACGAACTGAACGCCAAGGGCCGCGAAGTCGCCTACGAGACGATCCTCGGTGAAATCCGCGAGCGTGACGCGCGGGATTCCGGCCGCACTACGGCTCCACTGAAGCCTGCGGCTGATGCCGTTATCCTCGACACAAGTGCACTCGACCGCGAAGGGGCGTTTGAAGCGGCGGTGGGGATAGTTCAAGCCGGACTTGCGTGACGATCGCACGGGCTACCCGCAGCGGACTTTTGCAGAAAGCCTTGCCCTTCGGCGGCTTTGGGCGTATATCAAGCGCGGTTTTGCCAAGCGTTGGCAGGTGATCTGATCGCCTTTTGTCCGACGAAACTCGCCGAAGTGAGCGACGCCGTTCAGGTGCCTCCCGTTTTCAGGCGTCGTTGCCTTGTCCAAAGCCGGCATCCGCTTGGGGTCCTGACCACCAGTCGTCTGCACCAACCCGTTGAAAATGGCTCGAGACGAGCGTTTTCGGCGGTGGCATCGTTCTTTTGAATGCTGCCAGGGTGGCGATCGGGGCCTGTCGCAACACTTAACCCGGTGCATCCCCGGCCTGACTGGTCGGTTCCAGGAGTTTCAATGTCTCTAATGAACCCAACCCGCGATGATTTCGCGGCAATGCTTGAAGAATCCTTTGCCGGTTCGGACCTCCATGAAGGCTCCGTGGTCAAGGGGACCGTCGTCGCCATTGAAAAGGACCTTGCGGTCATCGACGTCGGTCTGAAGGTCGAGGGACGCGTTCCCCTCAAAGAATTTGGCGTTCACGCCCGTGATCAGCAGCTGAAGGTCGGCGATATCGTCGAGGTCTATCTGGACCGCGTCGAAAATGCGCTTGGCGAAGCTGTCATCAGCCGCGAGAAGGCCCGTCGCGAAGAGAGCTGGACCCGCCTCGAGGAAGCCTTCAACAAGGGCGAGAAGGTCATCGGCATCATCTTCAACCAGGTCAAGGGTGGCTTCACCGTCGATCTCGATGGCGCTGTCGCGTTCCTGCCACGCAGCCAGGTCGATATCCGCCCTGTGCGCGATGTCGGTCCGCTGATGCAGGTCCAGCAGCCGTTCCAGATCCTGAAGATGGACAAGCGTCGCGGCAATATCGTCGTGTCCCGCCGGACCGTCCTGGAAGAAACCCGCGCCGAACAGCGTTCGGAACTCGTACAGAGCCTGCAGGAAGGCCAGATCGTCGACGGTGTCGTCAAGAACATCACCGATTACGGTGCGTTCGTGGACCTCGGTGGCATCGACGGCCTGCTGCATGTCACGGATATCGCCTGGCGCCGCATCAACCATCCGTCCGAAGTGCTCAACATCGGCCAGACGGTTCGCGTGCAGATCGTCCGCGTCAATCCGGATACGCATCGTATTTCGCTCGGCATGAAGCAGCTTGAGATCGATCCATGGGAAGGCATTGCTGCCAAGTACCCGGTCGGCACCAAGTTCTCGGGCAAGGTGACGAACATCACCGATTACGGTGCATTCGTCGAACTGGAGCCGGGCATCGAAGGCCTGATCCACGTCTCGGAAATGAGCTGGACCAAGAAGAACGTCCATCCCGGCAAGATCGTCTCGACGAGCCAGGAAGTCGACGTCATGGTGCTCGAAGTCGACCAGGTCAAGCGCCGTATCTCGCTCGGCCTCAAGCAGACGCTGTCGAACCCATGGGAAGTCTTCATCGAGAAGTTCCCGCAGGGCACGATCGTCGAGGGCGAAGTCAAGAACAAGACCGAATTCGGCCTGTTCATTGGCCTCGAAGGCGAAGTGGACGGCATGGTCCATCTCTCCGATCTCGACTGGAACCGTCCGGGCGAGCAGGTCATCGAGGAATTCAAGCGCGGCGACAAGATCAAGGCGGTTGTTCTCGATGTGGACGTCGAAAAGGAGCGTATCTCGCTCGGCGTCAAGCAGCTTGCCGGCGACCCCTTCGAGAAGGCGGGCGACCTCAAGCGTGGCCAGATCGTCACGTGCGAAGTGCTTGAAGTCAAAGAGGGCGGCCTTGAAGTCAAGATCGCCGATCAGGACCTCACGACCTTCATCAAGCGGGCGGAAATCGCACGCGAGCGCGGTGATCAGCGTCCGGAGCGGTTTGCCGCTGGCGAACGTCTCGATGCGCGCGTGATCCAGTTCGATCGCAAGACCCGCAAGATCCAGGTCTCGATCAAGGCGCTGGAAATGGCCGAAGAAAAGGAAGCAATCGCCCAGTTCGGTTCCTCGGACTCCGGTGCTTCACTCGGCGACATCCTCGGTGCAGCCCTCAAGGCGCGTAGCGACGACAAGTGATAGGGCAAATCGGGTGACGTGATCATCCGCTGCCTGTGACAACAGAAAGCCTGCCTCGGGAAACCGCGGCGGGCTTTTTGATTTTCGCGGCTTCGTCTGGCCTTACCCAACAATAGATTACAAACAGGTGACATTAATCAATTTCAACAGAAATACAGGTAGATGAAATTGCCGGGTGCTAGGAAAATTGTGCCTATCTAAGTTTAGGTGAAATTGAATATTGTTCTGAAAACGTTATATGACCTATTTAATAAAAAATTAACTATAAAATTCTATGAAGGTCTCAACTGGATTGGTATCCAGATGACTCATAGGAGTGTTCCATGACATCCATTGCCTCATCGACCTCAGGCTGGCAGCAACTCACACCCAGCCAATTGCTGCAACAGCAATTGCAACAGGACGTGTCATCCGGACAAATCTCGTCGACTGACCAGACAGCCTTGTCGAGTGCGCTTGGAAGCATTCAGGCTTCCCTGCAACAGTCGGGGCCGGGATCGTCCGCGTCGTCCTCGTCAACGCCGCCGCCCTCGTCAACCCCGCCAACGCCGCAGGATTTTCAGGACAAGATCAACAGTCTGATCCAGCAGCAGGTAACCGCCGGTACGCTGACGTCCTCGCAGGCGACCGAATTACAGAACGTCTTCCAGCAGACCTTCGGCACCAACGGGCCGACCGGTACGTCGGGGACAAGTGGCACCACAACAACAGCCGACAGCGCAACTGTCCATAGTCATCACGGCGGGCACGGCGGCCACCACCATCATCACGCCGACAGCGACGAGACAGCAAGCACCGCACCGTCTACGGATTTCCTTGGCGGATCCACATCGACGAGCGGCACGTCCAGCTCCAATTCTGTCAGCAGCCTTCAGCAGCTTGTCGATCAGTTCCTGCAAAACGTCCAGAGCGCACAGTCCTCCAGCTACAGCGCATCAGGTACATCAAGCACGACCGGCACCGTCGCCAGCGCAAGCCCGTCGATCTTGCTCGATATCACGGTTTGAATTGAACGGATTGCACGAGAGGTGGTTTTTCAAAAAACCACCTCTGGATTAGAAAATTCAATTTTAAAGGGTGTTTTCAATCAGTATCATTATTCGGTATAATGAGTCGTCTGTCGGCTAAGCCGTTGTTACGACAGTTTGTTGCGAGGCAAGATGGGATTCCTGCGCCTTTTTTTGGTCGTCGGCATTCTAATGTTGCAAGTTGTAGCGTCGTTTGGAGAAGATCATATTCAATGTTCGAGGAACGTTGTTGAGAAATACAAAATATTAGATAATAATATAGTTGAAACATTATATTCTGATTTTATTTATGTGAAATCTAAATCAGATATTTACGAATTTGGTCAATATAAAATTTCCAATAACGATTACTTTCAAGACATCGAATTGTTGGAAGCTTACGATAAAAAGGCAGACGGACGAATTATTTCTATATCTAATAATGATTTTATTGAGACGAAACGACCAGATACAGACGCTTTGGGGATTTATGAAGCGGACGCGAAAATACTCACTGTCGCTTTCCCCGACGTTGCCATAGGTGATCGGCTGCATGTGCTTTTCAAGCAGCGTGAGAAGCGGAAGACGATCTTTAATGACGTGTTTCTCAACGACGTTGTCCCGGATTCGGATTGCGTCTCGGCTTTCACAGTAACGCTCGATGCGCCGAAGGATCTGAACTTGAAGATCGCGGCGAGCGGCTTCGTGGCAACGACAACAGAGACAAATGATCGCAAACTGTCGACCTGGACACTGGGTCAACAAGCATTCCACACGATAGAGCCCGGCGAACTAGCAGCAATAGAGCACGAGCCGCATCTCATCATCACGTCCGATCCGAGTTGGGACAGTATCGGAGAGGCCATTTACCGGAATGCCGCTCCGACCAGCGTACCTACGAAAGCTATACGGGACCTGGCAGACCAGATAACAGACGGTAAGTCCGATCATCAGGACCAAGCCCGAGCGATTTTTGATTGGGTGACGAACAATATTCGCTATTTTACGACTTCGGTTGGCCAAAACGGTTGGGTGCCGCATCAGGTCGACGTAATTCTTGCCAATAGATATGGCGACTGCAAAGACCAGGCGAATCTGGCACGCGCCCTGCTCGCGGCAAAGGGCATCGCAGCAGATTATGTCCTGATCAACATGGCACCGACCTACCATCTCTGGGAAAATCCGACGCCCTGGTTCGATCATATGATCCTCTACCTGCCGGAATTTGATCGGTTCGTTGACCCAACGACGCCTTGGTCGCCGTTCGACCATCTGCCGTTTGCCGATACGGACAAAAATGTCGTTGTGATCGATGAAAAGGGTACGCGCACCGGGCGCACGCCAGCAATGACGCATGACACGAACATCGCGATGATGATGTCAGATGTTACGCTGCGACCAGATGGAACGACATTTGGCACGACCGTCACAAGCGCCAGAGGGACCGATGCCGATCTCTTGCGAGAGAAAGCCTTTCTCGTCGGTCAGCGAGGGGAGGAAAATTTCGGCAAGTCGCAACTCAATCGTCAGAATTGGCGGGGCAAGGCGTCCGTGGAGGGTCGTGATCCAGTCGATCACTCGGATCCCTATTCACTCAAGGCGACGTTCGATCTCGAAAACAACTTTCTGGACGAAGATACCAACGACAACGCCATCCCGATCGGTCCGCGCCTGATTGACCCGTCCTACACTGAAATAGCAGCGTTTAACCGGAACAAATACACGAAGCCGTTCGTTTGCCATGCGGAAACCTATACGCAGATTACGGATTTTCATCTACCGGATGGGGTGACGATCACCAATATCCCGAAAGACATTGCCATGGATCAACCGCTGGCCAGCTTCAGTGCGCACTATCAGATGAACGGGCAGACGTTGCATCTGGAGCGCCGGTTTGTATCGAGGCTGCCCCGGTCGTTCTGCACCCCGGATGATGCGAAGGCACTGGCCAGCATCACGGAGGCGGCTTTCAAAGACGCGAGCTATCGTCCGCAGTTTGCAAAGGCGACGGTTAAATAGGCAGACATCACCGGATCACGTCACCAGGAATTCCGGAGTTCGGCTCACTTCGTTCGCAATGACGTCAACACATCCAATTTGCCATGAGGCGCGGGACGTGTGAAAGTGCCGCGCGAGGCTTTCTGAGATCCCGACGAGATCTCGCTTTTGCGGGCAGAGCAGGTGACCCCGCTGCATTTGCCTGTATAGTGCCGCAACATGCGCGCACATGGCGCAACGAGCTGACGCGATTGCGGGGACAAGACCATGAGATCATTCGCCCGAGCACTCTTTGCCGGACTTCTCGCAGCGGCGTTCACCTCTTCTGCTTTACGCGCCGACGAGCCTGACACAAAGCTTCAGGCGCTCGTGTCGGGGCCACAGCGGACACCGACCATGGCTGCGCGCGACGGATCGCGGCATCCCTATGAGGTCCTGCATTTTTTCGGGCTCAGGGATGACATGACCGTCGTCGAAATCTGGCCCGGTGGCGCTGGTTACTGGACCGAGATCCTGGCACCTTACCTGCGCGACCACGGGGCCTATTACGCGGCCAATGATGAAATCGCAGGTGCGACCGAGGGCGCGTTGAAGTCCAATGCCGCCTTTGCGGCCAAGATGGCCGCCACGCCCGCCCTGTATGATCGGGTCAGGGTCACCGAATTCGGAGCGGATCGCCACGAGATCGCACCAGCCGGGACAGCCGATATGGTCGTCACCTTCCGCAATGTGCACAACTGGATGGCCAGCCACGAAGCCGATGCGGCGTTCCAGACTTACTTCAAGGCCCTGAAGCCGGGCGGCATTCTGGGGCTTGAGGAGCATCGTGGTCTCACGACAGTGCCGCAGGATCCGGAGGCGAAGTCCGGCTACGTTCGGCAGGATTATGTGATCGCGCTGGCCGAAAAGGCTGGCTTCAAGTTTGTTGGCGCCTCGGAAATCAATGCCAATCCACGCGATACCAAGGATTATGCGGCGGGCGTGTGGACCTTGCCGCCAGTGTTCAGGCTCGGTCAGGTCGATCGGGCCAAATATGAAGCAATTGGCGAAAGCGACCGGATGGTGCTGAAGTTCGTGAAGCCGTGATCCCCTTGCGTCATCCTGCTCAAGTTTGAAGCGCGTCTTGCCAAGCCCGGAGCCTCACATGCGCTTTCTCGCGGAAATCCCCATCCTGGCGCTGATTCTGGCCAGTGTTGCGCTGAATGCGTCGGCGCAGATCTTTCTGCGGCTGAGCGCACGTGGCGGGATTGGGGGCGCGGATGCGGTACCTTGGGCGATCCTGCTCGATCTCGCCACACGCCCGGCGCTGGTCGGCGGGCTTGCCTGCTACGGTTTCAGCGTATTGCTCTGGATCTATGTGCTGAGCCGCGCAGAGGCGTCCTATGCCTATCCGTTTCTCGGTCTCGGCTTTGTGATTGTCGCACTTGCCGGCTGGCTGTTGCTCAGCGAGGCCATGTCGCTGCAACGCGGCCTGGCAACTGTCGTTATCGTGTTCGGGGTGATGTGGCTGGCGCGAACCTAACGGCGGAACCAGGCAAAAACGAGTGCCGATGCCGCCTTATCAGACACTGATCGTCAGATCCCGCCGAACCACGAAAGGGATCGTCAGATCCCGCCGAACCAATTGAACCCGCGATCTTCCCAGTACCCGCCGGGCTTGACGTTGGTCACTTCGATGGCCGTGATCCACTTCGGGTTCTTGTAGCCGAGCTTGGTTGCTGTCCGAAGACGCAGCGGGAAGCCGTAGGGATCGGCGATCGGCTGACCGGCATATTTTGTGGCCAGAATGGTCTGGGGATGCAGCGCCGTCGCCATGTCGATGGAGCCGGTGTAATCGTCAGCGCACTTGAAGGCGATGTATTTGGCCTTTGTATCCGCGCCAATCTTCTCCAGGAACAGCTTGAAGCTCGGGCCTGACCACTGGCCGATGTAATCCCAGCCTTCAACGCAGATGTGCTTGATGATGATTTCCGTTTCCGGCAGGTCATACATCTTGGCTACCGTCCAGGGCGTCTTGTCTGCGATACGACCGGACAGTTCCAGCTTCCAGCTCGATGCCTCGACCGGACGTACGTCTTCCGGGTCGTAGAAGGCGTTGAAATGCGGCGGCTTCACCACCTGATCGACGGAATAGGTGGGTGCCAGATGATCCGGACGGAACAAGGCGGCCTGGACATCGTCATTGAACTCGGAGACAGCCCTGAGTGCTGTCTGGATCGAGCCGTCGTGTCCCAGTTCGCATCCCGTCAGCATCGTCAGAGCGCCAAGCGTCAACGAACCGCGCAGAATGCCGCGCCGGTTGATGCTGTCGACTAGCTCGCGGTGATTGTCGAGAATACCCTGATCGATTCCCTTGGCCGGGCGGAAGCGGGAGCCCAAAAGTTTGATGGTCATCGGAGGCTCCTGTCAGTGGGCGGTTGATTGTTGGGAATGGGAGGTGTCGTCGCCAGCTTCATCGCGCGGGCCGCCGGTCACCATGGCGACGATTGTCTTGGGAACCAGCAGCGCCAGCGCAACGTGGACGCAGATGAAGCCGGAGATCAGTGCCATACCGACGAAGTGCACGATGCGCGCATTCTGGAATGTGCCGAACAGTGCCGTCAGTTCCGAAAACTGAATTGGTTTCCACATGACCAGGCCAGAAATGACCTGAATGATCACAATGGCGATGACCCCGACGTACATGAGTTTCTGCACGCCGTTGTAATGGCGGATGTCGTCATGGCTGAGCTTGAAACTGAGGGTTTCGCGGATCGTTGCGATGATCTCGCCGATGCTGATCGGGAACATCTTGCGCATGAAACGACCGGTCACGGTCCCATAGATCAGATAGATCAGCCCGTTGAGCATCAGCGGCCACATGAAGAGGAAATGCCACTGGAGCGCGGTCTCGGGATGGCCGCCCAGCGTGATCGAGTCGTCAAAATGCAGCCAGCCAAGGATGACGGCGTCATCATAGATCTTCCAGCCACTGAGAATCAGCGCAATGACCGATAAGGCGTTGATCCAATGCATCAGGCGAACTGCCAGCGGGTGCAGTCTGGGTGGTTGACGTTGAGTTGATTTGACCATGCCATTCCCCTGGGCCAGTTTGGTGCGCATGACGCGTTCGTCACATGGAGCCGGATTCAGATTGTTTTGTGCGTATGTCTTAATAGCAATGTACCATACGATGAATCAGAAGGATCGGTTACAGATGCACGAAAAGCTCTCACGGGGTATGACCCCACACTATTTCGCTAGAATGACATCCATCGGCGTGTTTTGCGCAGTTGTCGGGATGGCATCAAACGGTTTTGGTCAGTCGCCGACCCCAACAGCTCCGAGTGCGGCACCCGCACCTGCTGCCCAAGCTGCCGCAGACGATGAGACTGCGGATTCGCCTAGGACTCCCGAGGAGAAAATGCAGGCCCGGTTTCCGCAGCCCATTCGGGTCGGGGATCTCGTCGGGCAGCCCCTGCTCGACGGAATGCATGCAACCATCGGTTATGTGAGCCGTGTTGTTCGTAGTGGTGACGGCAAGATCAAGCTCATTGTGCCCTACCGGTCCTGGTTTGGCTGGGCGAAGCTGGATGGGTACGGGACGCGAGACGTCGCGGTGCCGCTGGAAGTGGTTGGCAGCATGGGGCCGGCGTTGTCGTCGATCGACATGGCGCGCCCGACTTACGATGCAGCACCGACGTGGGTTGCCGGGTCCGACAAGGACATCCCGTCCGGCGAGATCATCAAGATCGGCCTGGCGCGGGAATAAACGGGCTTGCTGCGTCTTCGGTGTGCTCGTGACCAATGATCAGGCGCAGGGATCAGGAAAACGCTGGTAGCACGCCTGTTTAATTGTGCGAGGCTGTAACCAAATCATGCGGTGATTCGTATCTGTCCGAGAGGCAGCGGCGCGGGGCCTGTTCAGATGGTGCCCGTGCCAAAGACCTCATATCGGATGAATGCGCAGATCTTGGCTGCGAAGCCATCAGGGGTCCGGTCCGACGCACAGGAGTCTTCATGTACGACAAGCCACGCCCCCCGTTGAAATTCCGGACCTTGACGGTTCAAAGCCCTGTCGACCTTGCTGCGCCCCAGAATGGCCTCGTCGGGCCGATCCATTTTTCAACCACCTACACACGTAGCGCGAACTACGCCTATGAGACCGAATATGTTTATGGTCGTGCCGACAATCTGACGTTACGGCAGACTGAATCCTTCATTGCGACGCTGGAAAATGCGCATTCTGCGCTTTTGTTCGGGTCTGGAATGTCGGCTGCGGCAGCGCTCCTGCTGGCCTATGATCATCCCGCGCATGTAATTGCGTCGACCGAAATGTACTATGGCCTGCGTCGTTGGTTCTCCGGTATCGGGCGGTTTGGTCATTCCGTCGAATTTGTCGACACCACGGACCTCGTTGCGCTTGGCGATGCCATCAGCCGCAAGCGACCGGATCTCGTCTGGATCGAAACGCCAAGCAATCCTCTCTGGAAGATCACGGACATCGCAGCGGTATCGGCCATGGCGCATGAGGTTGATGCGATCGTCTGTGTTGATTCGACCGTCGCGACCCCGGTGTTCACGCGCCCCATTGATCACGGCGCGGATTTCGTCATGCATTCTGCGACCAAATATCTCAACGGTCATTCCGACGTCAGCGCTGGCGTGCTGGCAGCGGCCAGACCAACGGATCTCTGGCGTCAGATTGCCGCGATGCGAGCCGAGCAAGGTGTCAGTCTTGGTGCCCTCGAAGCCTGGTTGCTGGCGCGCGGCATGCGCACGCTCGATCTGCGCGTCAAGGCGCAGGCAAGGACAGCACAGCTTCTGGCCGAGAAACTGCAATCCCATCCGGCGGTCGCCAGCGTTCTTTATCCCGGGCTGCCGGATCATCCGGGCCATGCCATAGCAGCACGCCAGATGAACGGCGGCTTTGGCGGTATGCTGTCCATCCGCATGAAGGGCGGTTCCTGTGCCGCGCTTGCCGCAGCGGCGAATGTCTCGCTCTGGAAATGTGCGACCTCGCTGGGCGGCGTGGAAAGCCTGATCGAGCATCGCGCTTCGATGGAGGGGCATGGCCCCCATTGTCCCGATGATCTCTTGCGGCTATCGGTCGGTATCGAGGATCCGCAGGATCTGCTGGCGGATCTTGATCGCGCCTTTCAATCAACACCCGTTGCCATGGCTGACGAGGACTTGTCGCTGGTCGAGGGTAAGGGAAATCGCCCATGAAATCGGTGGCGATAGCGATTATTGCGAAGACGCCGGAGCCGGGCAAATCGAAAACCCGATTGTCACCACCCTTGACGCCAGATCAATGTGCTGAAATCTCCGCCTGTTTTATCGCCGATCTCGCCGATAATCTGGGCTGCATCACGCAATCAGGCTCGCTGGCCGGTTATTCCCTCTACACTCCGGCCGGGTCCGAAGCAAAGTTGAAGCGGCTTTTGCCGGACCATTTTGGCCTGATCTTGCAATCGTCCGGTGATCTCGGGGAGCGCCTTCTGACGGGGATCAGGGACATGCTTGCGCTCGGCCATGCCGGTGCGATCATCGTGTCCTCGGACAGCCCGACGCTTCCCGCAGCCTATTTCGAAATGGCCGTTGAAAAGCTGCGCAGCGAAGATTGCGTTGTCCTGTGCCCTGCAATTGATGGCGGTTACACATTCATTGGTCTTTCCAGAGCCCATCCAAGATTATTCGAGGACATGCCCTGGAGCACCGAAGTCGTACATGCCCGAACCCTCGAACGGGCGGCGGAACTGGGGTTGCCCGTCTATAATCTGCCAATGTGGTACGACGTGGATGATGCGCAAACCCTCGCGATCCTGAGAGACGATCTGTCTGGAGCCGACTTGCCGTTTGATGCGCCCGAGGCCCGAATGCCTGCACCAAGAACGGCCAACTTTCTGGCGGGTTTCGATGATGCCGGACGATCAGTCGATTGGAATGGAGCGGCTGCATCGTGAAGCGATTGGGTATTCTGGCCTTGATCGGCGCGGTGATGATCGTGCTCTCGTACTTCGCAGGACCGGCATTTGCGCGATACGATGAGAGCGGCTTTGTCGCCATGATGCTGCCAAGCGGCGTTTTGGCCTATCTCGCCTACAGGGTTGCCGAAAATGTCCCTGAAACGCCTGCCTTGCTGCTGATACTGGCTGTCGCGGTCATCCTGCGGCTGATTGCCCTATCAGAGGATCCGCTGCTCTCCAGCGACATTTTCCGTTACGTCTGGGACGGACGCGTGGCTGGTGCCGGTATCAACCCCTATCGCTATATTCCCGCCGACCCTGCGCTGGCCTTCTTGCGGGATTCAGCGATTTATCCCGAGATAAACCGCGCCGATTACGCCCATACCGCCTATCCCCCGATCGCACAGATGTTCTTTTACCTGGCGACCCGCTTGGGTGACACGTTGAATGTGATGCGGCTCGCGTTCCTTGGCTGCGAACTTGTCGTCGTCGCATGTATCGTGGTCCTGATGAAATCGCTCGGACGCGTGCGGACGCAGATCGTAGGATATGCTTGGCACCCGATGGCCGTCTGGGAAATCGGCAATACCGGCCACGTCGATACATTGCTTGAGATGCTGGTGGTGGTTGCTCTTTTGCTGCTGATCGCACGGAAGCGCATTCTCGGCGCATTGCTTGTTGCAGCTGGCGTCCTGGTCAAGCCCTATGCGATTGCGATGTTGCCCGCATTCTGGCGTCCATGGGATTTTCGGGCACCGCTGCTCTGTATCACGCTCGCGTTGCTCGCCTATCTCCCCTATCTCAGTGTCGGCTCCGGGGTGATCGGTTTCGTGCCGACCTATTTGCACGAAGAGGGATTTCTGGCCGGTGGTGGCTTCTGGGTCGTGACCTGGGTGCGGGCCATTATCGGTGACCAGCCGGGCATCCTTGCCGCCTATTTCTTCGCAAGTCTGGCGGTCATGACCTACGCCGTCGTGCGGATTCTGCGCAAGCCGATGTTCTATGGGGCGCAAGACCAGATCCGCGATGCGATGGTGTTGCTGTTTATCGGGCTGTTCGTGTTGTCGCCGAATTATCCCTGGTACTATCTGCCACTCGTGCCCTTCGTGGTACTCGGCGGTGGAGACGTCATCTGGGCGACGACAATTCTAGCGATGGGTCTGCATGCCTGGTGGCCGACACCGGACGACCAACCCTTTCGCTTCCTGTTCTGGAAAACAGTCCTCAACGGCGGCTGGATGCTGACATTAGCGTGGACTGTGTATCGTGCACGTGTTCAAACGCAACGAAGCCAGACCGCACTTCAATCAAGCACCTCCGACTGACCGACCATTCTCGTATCCGGAGCCACCCGTCCATGCAGTTTCCATCCGGCAATCAGGTTGTGTCGATCGTCTTGCCTTGCCTGAACGAGGAAGAGGCCATCGGGCCGCTCATAGCCGAAATCCTCGCCGAGGGCGTCGATGAGATCGTCGTCGTTGACAACGGGTCAACTGATCGGACGGCTGAGGTCGCACGACAGGCGGGCGCGCGCGTTGTCTCGCAGCCTGTGCGCGGCTATGGCCGGGCGTGCGCAACTGGCGTTGCCGCCGTCCGTGACGATTGCGATATCATCTGTTTCCTGGATGGCGACGGCAGCGATATCCCGGCCTTCATTCCACTGATCACTAGCAAAGTGGCTGCACTAGAAGCCGATTTTGTGATGGGTTCGCGGTTGCGGGGCAAGCGCGAGGCCGGAAGCATGACGCCGCAGCAACTGGTCGCCGGCCATATCGCGGGTCTTTTGATGAAGGCTGCCTATGGCGTTTCCTTCACCGACATGTCGCCGTTCCGTGCCATGCAACGCAAGCGACTGATCGGACTTGGCATGACGGAGGCAACATACGGCTGGAATCTCGAGATGCAGATGCGAGTTGCCGCCGGTGGATTGCGAATTCTTGAACTGCCGGTCGATCACCGGTGTCGGCGTGGTGGGGTATCGAAAGTGTCTGGCAACGTCGTCGCTGGACTGAGTGCTGCCTGGAAGATCGCGACAACATTCCTGCGGCTCTGGTGGAGCCTAGACCGGAAATCTGTTCAAAAGTCTGCGGTAACATCTGTCGGAAGGGAATAAGTTGATGCGTGTTCTTGTGACAGGCGGAGCCGGGTTTATTGGTCAGCATGTCGTGCGCGGGCTGCTGGCGCGTAACCATGAGGTCCGGGTGCTGGATTCGCTGAGGAGCGATGTCCATGGCGAGGATCCGCATTGGCGTCCGTCCAATGAAGTCGAGTTCCAGCGCGGCGATGTGCGCTCGGCAGACTCTATCGATGAGGCGCTGAACGGCGTTGATGCCGTCATCCATCTTGCAGCGAAAGTCGGCCTTGGCGTGGCCGTCAGCGACATGCCGGATTATGCCTCGTCAAATGACGTCGGCGCGGCGGAGCTTCTGGCGGGGATGGCCCGCAATAATGTCCTTCGGCTGACATTGGCCAGTTCCATGGTCGTCTACGGCGAAGGCGAGGCGATTTGCAGCGAGCACGGGTCGGTTCGGCCTGCGCCGAGGCTGGAGGCCGCGCTTGCTGAAGGCGATTTCGAACCGCCATGTCCCCATTGCGGCAAGCCACTGACCAACCAGCTCGTGGGCGAAGATACGCCGTTTGATCCGCGCAACGCCTATGCGACGAGCAAGGTTGCCCAGGAATTCTATGCATCCAACTGGGCGCGCGTAACCGGTGGCTCGGTCGCCGCCATGCGCTATCACAATGTCTATGGTCCGGGCATGCCGAAGGATACGCCTTATGCCGGTGTTGCCGCCATCTTTCTGTCGGCCCTGAGACGAGGACAGGCCCCGACAGTCTTTGAAGATGGCGGACAGCGCCGGGATTTCATCCATGTCCGGGACGTGGCTCAGGCAACAATCCTGGCCTGCGAGCAACACCAGTCCGGTGTTCGCGCCTGGAACGTCGGCTCGGGAACACCGCGCACGGTCGGACAAATGGCGGAGGCTCTCGCACGCGCGCTGAATGGACCGAAACCCGTCGTTACGGGACGCTATCGATTGGGTGACGTCCGCCACATCACCGCCGATTCCTCAAGACTTTCGGAACTCGGGTGGAAACCGAGCATCAGCTTCGAGGATGGCATGGCCGAATTGAGCGGAATGAGCTGAACGCACGGGCAAGCAACCAGCAACGCATGATTTCGCATCGTGATAACGGCTTTGCGGCAACGCCTTATCGCCTTGCCGGATTTCGGTAATCGTTTGATGGTTAACGATTAGAGCCAAGTTATATAAAATTTGATTGAATTTATTATTATTTCATAATCGTCGTTCGTTTCAGATCAAGTAATAAATGACAACTATATTAAATTTAGAATGATTTTGGTGCCTTGGTCATCGCGCGTCTTGTGAGATGAATGACCGTTGCGCTTGATAAAGAATGGCGTAGGAGTTTGCGAATGCGTGTCGCAGTTGTTCACGACTGGCTTTATACGATCGGCGGCGCTGAGCGGGTCCTCAAGGAAATATTGAAGTGCTATCCGGAAGCTGACGTGTTCACGCTCTTCAATTTTCTGAGTGAAGCCGAATGTCAGCAGATTGGCCTACGGAAAGTTCGCACAAGTTTCCTGCAAAAAATGCCGTTTGTCAGGAAGCATCATCGTGCCTATCTGCCGCTTATGCCGTTCGCGATCGAGCAATTTGATCTTTCCGCGTACGACCTCATTATCTCCAGCAGTTATGCAGTGGCACGCGGCGTCATTACCGGGCCCAATCAGACCCATGTGTCTTATGTGCATTCGCCCATGCGCTATGCGTGGGACCTTCAGCACCAGTATCTCAGGCAGTCGAAGCGCGAGCATGGCATCGGCAGTCTGATTGCGCGTTTCATTCTTCATAACATGCGTATCTGGGATGCACGCACGGCCAACGGACCGGATGCGATGATCGCCAATTCCAATTTTGTTGCCCGTCGCATTCGCAAGATCTATGGACGTGCTTCAACCGTGATCTACCCGCCGGTGGACTTGTCGTCTGCGAGCATGATCAAGCCGCGCGCATCCTATTTTTTCGCTGCCAGCCGACTGGTGCCCTATAAAAATGTTGATGTGATTGTCGAGGCGTTTCGCGAGCTGCCGGATCTTAATCTTGTCGTGGCCGGTACCGGACCGGAACTGGCGCGCTTGCGCGAAATTGCAACACCAAATGTAACCTTCCTTGGTTGGGTGACAGATGAGGAAATGCGCGAGCGGATGGCTGCCGCGCGTGCGTTCATTTTTGCCGCAGAAGAAGATTTCGGGATCGTTCCGGTGGAAGCACAGGCCGAAGGTACGCCTGTTCTTGCGTTGGGCAGGGGTGGTGCGCTGGAAACCATCAAAGGCGAGGGTCCAGGCAAGACCGGGTTGTTTTTTGACAAGCCCGAGCCTGGCAAGATCGCAGAATGTGTGCGCGATTTCATTACAACTGAAGGAGAATTCTCGCGCAATGCATGCCGAAAGCAGGCCGAAACCTTCTCATCGGAAGTATTTGGTAAGGAATTTATGTCCTTTATCGAGAAGCAGATGAGTGGCGCTGCGGGTGCCAACGGCAGACAAAATCGTCGGCTTGCGGACCGTCGCCTGGAACAGTGACATAGCAGCGCCGAGATGTGCCACGGCAGGACAGCCAGCAAAATGGACGTTTTGGCGCCACCATTCAAAAATGACATTATTTCGGTCCTGCGCCGCAGAAGCATTGTCTTCGCGGCAACATTTGTCATCGTTTACGCACTTGTCATCGTTGTGCTCAACGTCGTTCCGGTTCGGTACAGTGCAACCGGGTCCATCCTTGTGGCCGATCAAACAACGTCGGCGGAAGGTGGACAGCCGATCGGCGCTGACAAGATCGGCGATCCCGCCGATCTTGAGAGTCAGATACAATTGGTGCGGGCTCCTCGCGTCCTGCGGCTCGTCAGTCAACGTGCCGATGTGCAAGCTGCACTGACAGATGAATGCAATGATCGTGGCCACGGTTCCCTGCTTGGCGGCAGCGGAAGCGTTGCCAGTTGCCTGTCCGGCTTGAAGGATGCGGCGGCGCTCGTCGAACAGTTGCAGCAGAAGTACGCGGTGGCAGCTGTCGGGCGGTCCCGTGTCATCACGGTCACCTATGAGTCGACGTTGCCGTCAGTTGCGCAACTGATGACGAATGCGCTCGTGACGACGTATCTTGAAGACCGGCACAATCTGAGTGCCGGCCAAAACCAGACCACCACGCTACCGATTCAGCACCAACTGGATGAACTCAACAAATCGATCAAGGAAGATGAGGCCAAGATCCGGGCGTTCCGATCGCAAAATGGGCTTGTCAGGGGGTCGATGGCTGGAATTGGTGCCGAACGTTTGTCCGGTATCAGCCAGAGCCTGATCGCCGCAGAGGCGGCCAAGGCAGATGCCGCAGCAAAACTGGCAGAAGTAGAAAAAGCCGCCAAGACGAATCTGTTCGATAGCCCGACGGTCATGGGCAATCACACAATCGCCGAGCTTGAGCAACAACTTACTCTCATTGAAATCGAACATGCGCGTAGTTCGGCCAGTCTCGGGCCGCGCCATCCGGCCATGATCAGTATTGATCAAGCCAGGGATGCGTTGAAGGCACGGATTGCTCTTGAGCTTCAGGCGGTCGTCAATGGCGCTCGGAAGACCTATGAGACGGCGACCGCATTGACGGTTAGCCTTCGTCAAAAGATGCTGTCGTTACAGAATGATGCCATCGGGGCCGATGATCAGGAATCCTCGATCGAGGATCTTGTGCGGGCGCTGGATCTGAAAAAAGGCAAATACGCAGATCTGGCCAAGGAAATCACACGCCTTGAAACGCAGGCACCTACGCTGGCTGATACAACGCGGCTGGTCAGTCTGGCAGAATTGCCCACGACCCCCTACTTCCCAAAGAAAATGCCATTTCTTGTCGGTGGTCTTGTACTTGCGTTGCTGGTGGCGTGCGGGGTGGCGCTTGGTCTGGATCGCATGGATCATCGTCCGAGGACTTCAGCCGATATCGGTGGACGGTCCAGTGTGCCGGTTCTGGCTGAGATCCCTTACCTTAAAATGTCAACATTCCAACGTTTGCGTGCGGGCAGACAAGGGTCCCCGCAGGCGCAGGTTTTGCAGCGCGCAGCTCAGGATCGACGTTTCCAGGCTGGAATTGCCCAGATTGCCGGAGCGCTTCTGTCCGGCTCCCAAGCCGGACGTGGTGTGAAATCCCTGGCTCTGGTCTCGCCTGCTTCAGGGGATGGACGGACGATTATGACAACTGCGCTGGCCTATCAACTGGCTGCGTCTGGCAAACGGACACTTGTCGTCGAGTGCAATTTCAATCGTCCAAGAATGGCCGAGATGTTCCGCCTTGGTCGATCACCGGGGCTGACGGGATTATTGCAGTCCAACATGCCGATTGAGGCGGCTGTCGTGCCTACCGCGTCACCGACGCTTTTCCTGCTGCCAGCCGGACAGGCCGGCAAAGGATCGGGGTCGTTGCTGGGTTCACCGCGGATGGCTGAATTCATCGAATGGTCAAAACGGTTTGACTTCGTGCTCTTCGATACGGCAGCCCACGCATCTGGTCCTGAGTCAACTTATGTCGCGCGGATGGTTGATGCCGTCCTGTGCTGCGTTCGGTCCGGTCATACCAATGACCGGCAGATGATCAGCCTGATGCGCGATCTGCATGGTGTTGGTGTCGAACCATTCGGCATGATTATGACGATGTCGGACGTGGCTGTCGCATCGGGACTTGAAAGTCATCAGGTCATGCCTCGTCCTTCCTCACAGGCCGGTCCGGCTGGTGTGCCCGCATGACCGGGAGCAGGGTTCTCTTCGTCAGCCACACCGGCGCGGTCTCGGGAGCAGAATTCGTGCTTCTTGATATCGCCGACAACTGGCACGATGCCTCTGCTTTCGTGTTCGAGGGCGGGGAGCTGAGCAATCGTCTGGCGGCGCTCGGACTGGAAGTCAAACTGGCCCGGCACGGCTCTGGTCTCAGTCGGTTTCGGCGCGACGGATCCGTTTGGGCTGCCCTTGGGTCATTGCGGACCTTTGCTGGGCTTGTGCGCGAACTCATCCTCGAATCGCGCTCGGTGGACGTGATCTATGCGAATTCGCAGAAGGCCTTCACGCTGTCCGCCCTTGCAGCCTTCATTGGCCGAAAACCGCTGATCTGGCATTTGCACGACATTCTCGACGCACGGCATTTTGGCAAAGCGCAGCGACGCATGCAGACGTTTCTGGCCAACCTGTCAGCGTGGGCTGTAATTGTTCCTTCGCAGGCAGCCGCTGACGCATTCATCGCGGCGGGTGGCAGGCGTGATCTCGTCAAGGTCGTCCCGAACGGTCGCGCCGTCCAACGAGATGCCCGGAGCAAGATGCAGCTGCGTGCAGATCTCGGGTTCCCGACAGCGAAACTGCTGGGTGTCTTCAGTCGGCTCGCTGCGTGGAAGGGGCAGGATATCGTCTTGCGCGCGCTGGTCCAGTGTCCCGATGTGCACGGTGTCATCGTCGGAGATGCCCTGTTCGGCGAGGATGCCTTTGCGACCGAGTTGACACGGCTGGTCAATGAACTCGGCCTGTCAGACCGCGTGTCCTTTCTCGGGCAACGCAGCGACGTCCCGATCCTGATGCAGGCAATGGACGTGATGGTGCACCCCTCGCGCGAAGCTGAGCCGTTTGGTCTCACGCTTGTTGAAGCCATGAATGTCGGTGTGCCGATCATTGCCAGCGATGCTGGGGCCAGTCGTGAAATTCTGGACGAGGGTCGTTGTGGCTTGCTTGTTCCTCCGGGCGATTCAGGGAAACTGGCGGGCGCTCTTGCGCAGGTTTTCGCAGATCCCGATAGTGTAGCCGTCCGGACCCTGGCAGCAACGAAACGGGCACAGTCGGTCTATACGGTCGCCAGGATGCAGGCGTCGATCAGAGGCATCATCGAGACCATTGGCGGGAGGCGCTGAGATGCAGACTGCCTCACAAGCCGGTCGACTGTCTGTGGAGAGCCTGCCGGGTTGGCTGCTGGCGGCGGGATTGCTGACAGCGTCGGCGTTGCTGGGACCAGTGGCTGGCAGTGCGGTACGCCCGTTGTTCATCATCGGCTGCGGTGTCGTTGGCTATCTCGCATGGCGTCAGGGCCCCGCCCAACACATGCAGGTGCTGCTTGTGCTTTTTTGTTTTGCGTCGCTTGCTCGCCGCATCGTCGATCTCTATGCGGGCTTTGACAGCAGCGGGTTGATGCTCGTGGGGCCGCTGGTTGCCATGCTCGTTCCTGCCATTTACCTCCTGTCCGACTGGACTGCTGGCCTGCGTGATATTCAGGCCTTGCCGATGGCGCTGGTTTTCGGCAGCGTGGCCTATGCGTCACTGCTCACGGTATTTCAGGGCAACTGGAGCGATGCCGCCTCGAATACCGTTAAGTCGATCGCACCGCTGGCCTATGCCTATAGTCTTGTGTCCACACGCGTTTCGAGATCCGACATCATTGATTCGGCGACCGTTGCCTTCCTCTGGATACTGCCTTTGATGGGGCTTTACGGCATCTACCAGTACATCGATCCGCCAGAATGGGACCGGTTCTGGATGAAATCCGCGACGATCCTGTCGGCCGGCCAGCCCGTACCCTACGGCGTCCGTACGTTCAGTGTCCTGAACGGTCCTGCGAGCTTTGCAACGTTTACGGCGGCGGGACTGTTGATGGTCTACTTTCTGCGCCCGACTTTTCTCGGCATGATCCTGAGCATTCCGGCGGCGGTTGCGCTGATGTTGTCGATGTACAGGACCGCCTGGATCTCGCTGGCCGTCGGGATCGTGTTCAGCCTCTTCTTCAAAGCCACGCGCGGACGGGGCGCAGGATCGATTATCGGTATCGCCGTGATGATCGGGATCGTGCTCATGACGCCCTTCGGCGACGCGATCAACGAGCGGTTTGCCAGCCTGAGCCAGGGCGCGGGCGATGGCAGCGCACGCGAGCGCATCGAGGAGTTCCTGATCCTCTGGAACCGACCGGACAGCGGGCTGATCGGCAACGGATTTTCGACCGTTGACGTGGGCAGCGCGGGTTCAGTCGCGGTAGACGGCATGTTCATGACATGCTGGCTGTCGATGGGAATGCTCGTGGGTCTTGTCTGTATCGCTGCATTGCTGCTGGCGATCGGCAATGCCATCAGTGTTGCCTGGATTGATCGTCAGGCCCCATCGATTGTGATTGGCGCGCTTGCGCTCGGAGCCCTTACCCAGATGCCGTTGGCTAATCTCATTTCAGGCGAACTCGGATTTCTGTTCTGGACATTTGTCGTCTTGCTGCCCTCCGATATCCAATTGACGCCACAACGGTGGGATGCCTATCCGTGACCCATGAGCCAATTACAGATGACATGCCCGAATCGCCCAAGACGACATCATGGATAACCGAACGCTTTGTGCGACGCAGGCGATCGGTTCTCCCGGCTCGCGAAACGATGACGGAAAATCGGGATTCACCCGTATCGACGGGCGTTAAATCGGGCAAGAAGCTCGCCATTTTGCTGATGATGGGTGCCGTTCTCGGCAAGGGGCTTGGTTTCGTTCGTGAAATCATGATGGCGCACCTCTTCGGTGCTTCAATTGTTGCAGATGGTTTTCGGGCGGCAACGACGGGTACCCTCTTGCCGCTCGCGCTTTTTCAGAACGAAAGCGTACCAGCCATTCTCATCCCGACCCATAAAGGCTGGCAGGAAACGGGTGATGCGCCGCGCCGCTTTGCCGCACTCGCCGTTGCACTGACACTGATTTCGGCGCTGATCGCCGTGATGGTCGTCGTATTCGGCGCTACCTGGGTCAGGGCCCTGGTCGGCGGGTTTTCGCCGGATGCCCAGGTCATGACCCTTGATCTCATGCGCGTCATGGCCCTCGGCATGCCAGCCTCTGTCATGATCAATGTGCTGGCGTCAGGTGAAATCGCGATCGGCAAATCGCGTCTGGCGACGATCCGCTCCAGCCTGCTCAACACCTCCGTCATCATCGGATTGGTGTTCGTCTACCTGACGCATCAGTGGATGGCACTAGCCTGGTCCTTCGCAATCGCCTTCAACACGCTCAGTCTGTGGGGGCTTTGGACGATGATCCGTGACGGGTCAATCGACTTCGGCGGACTGACCATTGCTGACGTTATCGATGCCGCCCAGGACTTCTGGCGAAAGCTGATACCCTTTCTGTTTGTTCCTCTGGCGGATCAAGGCAATCTCTGGGTCGAGCGGGTCCTTGCCTCCAGAGCGAGCGTTGGCTCAGTGGCGTCGCTGGATTACGCCCGGACAATTACGGATAGTGCGGTCCTGTTCATCAGCCAGCCGCTGGGACTGGCACTGCTCTCTGTTGCGGACTCAGAGGACCAACGTGAACGCATTGAAGTCGTCATCAGGCGACTGCTGGTGGCGGCCATTCCGGCGTGTGCGATGTTGGCGTTGTTTGCTCCAGATCTGGCCCGGCTTGTCTTCGCTCGTGGTGCCTTCAACGATACCGCGGTCCAGATGACCGGCGAAACCCTGCGTGGGATTTCAATAGGTCTGTGGGCCTCCACAATCGGCTGGATTGTGCTTCGATTGCTGAACAAGGTCGGTCGAAACAAGATGGCCGCGCTGCTTCTTGTCTTGGCCTATGTGTCAAATCTGGTGTTCAATTTTATCGCGTTTCATGTAACCGTATTGGCCAGTCATGGCACGTTGTTGCTGGGTATCGGCGAGTCTGTCAGGGGCCTCGTCTTGTTGGGGGGGGCGGTCTTTTGCCTTGGCCTGATAAGGTCAACAATCATTTCAATTATATATGCGGTATTTCCAACAATTATTATTTTGGTGTTAGGGATGTATATTCAATCAACTTTCACCGGTAGCCTTGTAAGAATTGGTCTTTCTGGAATTGCATTCGGCGTCGTGATCGGTGGCGCAATGCTTCTCTTGTTCCCGGAGATTTTCAAGACATGGTTGCGCAGAGTCAGACACAAAACTATAACGTTGACGAACGACCGGTGAAGTCGTTTGGAACGCCTCTTCCTGGACTGGCGGAAATCGCTGATCGCCTGCTTGGTCCTCGGGGATGCTTGTTCACATTTCATCGCGCCGCAACGTCTGGGGTTTGGGAGACCCTCCCGAACCGCAATTTCTATCTGAATCTCGATTTTCTGGATGCCTTGCTGAGCTATCTCAGACGGCGTGATTGGGATGTCGTCACGATGGAAGATGCAGCGCAAAGGATCCGAACGGGCCGTCTTGCGCGCAAGTTTGTCAATTTCTCGGTCGATGACTGCTATCGGGATACGTATGAGGCAGTCGTTCCGCTCTTTCGTCGTCACGGCGTTCCGGTGACGCTTTTTGTGACAACCGGAATACCCGACCAAACATTACCGCTCATCTTTGCCGGTCTTGAAGATGCCTTGTTGACCCGCGACAGCGTTGTTCTGGAAGATGGCGCGCGTTCGCTGGGGACGACGGCGGAACGTCGGGCACTTTACGAACAGTTGGCGAAACAATGGGATACGCCGGACGGCCCCACGCATTACAGTCACTTTTGCCATCTCAATGGAATTGATGAACATGCCATGCATGTAAAGCATGCCATCAGCTGGGATATGCTGGAAGAACTGGCGAATGATCCGCTGGTTGAGATTGGCGGACATACGGTCAGTCACTCTCGGATATCCTCATTATCCGATGATGGTGCAATGGAAGAAATCGAGGGATGTCGTCGTCGGTTGATGGCGCGGCTCGGTGTTCCGGCGCGGCATTTTGCCTTCCCCTATGGTCGTGCTGCGGACTGCGGTCCGCGTGATTTCGAAATCACGGCGACGGCCGGCTTCGTGAGTGCTTCGACAACACGCAAAGGGCTCGTTGGACCAGATGCGAGGACCGATCGACTGCCCCGGATCACCCTGAATGGTGGCCATCAATCCTTGACCATGATTGACGCACATCTGAGTGGCATGACCGCCGTCCTTGCCCGGGCGTTGGGGAGGGTTTGACATGGAAAAGTTGAAGGTTCTTTCCATCGCACATTCGGCAGTCCTGAAGGATATGGGACGACTGCGGTACTATCCACTGGCTGGTCGCGATGATCTCGAGGTGCATCTGGTGGTACCGAAGCGTTGGTATCAGTTTGGCCGCTGGATCGACGCCGATTTGCCTGATGACCCGGGTATCCATGTCCATGTTCTGCCGATCTGGTTTGCACGAGCGCCACTCGTCAGCTGGTATCTTCATGTCTATCCCGGGCTTGCAAATCTGATCGACGAACTGAAGCCGGATGTCATTCATCTCTGGGAGGAGCCCTGGAGCCTGGTTGCCTTGCAGGCAAGCCTGTTACGTGGCGCTGCAGCACTGGTTCTGGAGGTTGACCAGAACATCATCAAGCATCTGCGGTTCCCGTTTGGCTGGATCCGTCGCCATGTGCTTGGGGATACAGATTACATCCTGCCGCGCAGTGCGGACGCCGAGACCGTTGTCCGTAGCTTTGGTTACAAAGGGCCCGCATCCTTTATCGAGTATGGGGTTGATCAGTCGACGTTTTATCCAACGACTGCTGCCAGTTCGCAGTCCGAAGGCTTGCGATTGGGCTATGTCGGCCGGATCGTTGTCGAGAAAGGTCTCGATGACGCGATTGACGCGCTTGCCTTGCTGCCCGTCGAGGTCACGCTCGACATCATGGGAGAGGGCCCGCACGAGGCGCATCTGCGGCAACGCATTGATGAACTTGGACTGGGCGATCGTGTTCGGTTTCGCGGGTGGGGAAGTGCTGTCGAAGTGGCGGATTTCATTCGTGCACATGACATCATGCTGCTCCTGACGCGCACCACGGGCGCCGTGCGTGAACAATTCGGACGGGTCATCATTGAATGTCAGGCCTGTGGTGTTCCGATCATCGGATCCGAATGCGGGGCCATTCCCGATGTTACGGGAGATGGTGGCTGGATTGTGCCTGAAAGCAACCCGGAGGCGTTGGCGCATTGCATCTGGTCGATTTTGTCCGATCCCCGCGAGCGGCGGCGCAGAGCGGACGCTGGCCGCCAGAATGTGCTGAACCGGTTCACCTATGAGGTCATCGCAAACAAGCTTGAAGCAGGATGGCGAGAGGCTGCTGAGCGCAGTCAATCAAAAACAGGCGTCAGGTCGCGCGTTGTGGAAGATACCCGTCTTCAACGACCTGCTGTCGGAAAAAGCATCATATAGGTAGCGTCTTGGGCCAGATCGGTTGCGATGGCATGACCATGTTCGACGTGAATGTCTCGGATCTTGCCGCGCCAGTCCCAAAGCTGAGCTTCGCCGGCCCAATTCGGAGCGATGACGTCCCATGTCGTTCCGGGATGATCGGTCCAGTCGGGGCGATCTTGCCAGACATGCAATTCCCCGCCTGGGCCGGACAACACGAATGTCCCGGTGAGATTGGGGTCCAGAGTGACGAACGTCATATCGCCTGCCAGTTTCAGGACGCGCCGGAGGACTTCGGCGCGCCTGTCGGGTTGCCAGGGCTTTTCGCCCAGGGCCATGGCGTAGGGTGGTTCGGCACTGATATCACCGAGATTCCAGGGAAAAGCCAGCTGCGTCACGGGCGTGTGACCATCCCGGCCAACAACGCCGAGCTCATCCCAGAGTGCGGTCAGGAACAGGCTGGCGGCAACCGCCGGATCCGACCAGGCATCATCGCGCGCGATGTTGAACTCTGTCGCGTAGAAGCCAATGTCCCGCGTGATCTTGAGCGTCCGTTTCACCCGGTCAAAGCAGCTTTGCGCCGAGAAGTAATGACCTTTGGTCAGCGGAAACCAGCGCGCGTTGTAATAGGTATGCAAGTCAATGCCGTCCAGATGCCCATCCTGAAGCAGGTCGGCAATCGCGGTGCCATAGCCACGCAACGTCTCATCGCTATGAGAATTGCAGGTCGCGAATCCGCCCGGGATGACCTTCAGTCCCGGCGCGACCGAATGAACACCCTCTGCCAAGCCCGCCAGCGCATCATGGTAGGCAGGGCGAGGGATCGTCGCCTGGACATCAGGCTCGTTGATCGCACTGAAGATCGTGACGCCCCAATCCGTGATTCCGTGTTCCCGTCCCCAGGTGCCATTGGGTTGAAAGCGCCTCGCGTAGGTCGCACCAATCCGGGACCAGTCGCTGCGCGATCCGATCGGCTGCGGCGGCGACAGGAATTGATACGACCCTTCATATTCAAAAAGGATCATGGGCGTGATACCATGCCTATAGGCCTCCAGCATGGCAGCCTCAAAATCCTGGGGCGTCGGTGCCCGGGCCAGATTGCGCCAGCCATAGGAATTCATCCGGCCCAGCTTCGCACCAACGCCTTCAAGCGCCTGATACATCTGAGTGCTGGGATCACCGGCCTCATGGGTCGCGAGGTTGCCACCGCCGATGCGAAATCGCAGCGTTGCCTGAACCGGGTCAGCATCCGCCGCAGCTCCGACGAAACCCCAGAGCAGACTTGCGGCTACGGCCAATTTAAGTGCTTTCATGCCTTTTCATCCAGGATAAGCAAACGGTGACTGCGAGAATATTACAAGTTGTTCAAGAGTTTAGCACGGCAGGAGGCGCCGAGACAGTGGCGTTTGAATTGTCGCATGCGCTTTCGCGCGCCGGCATGCCGAATGCGGTCTTGGCGACCCGTATCGACGGAATGCCAGGTCCGTTGACAGCGGTCAGCGTCATCGGAAACTTTCTATCCAGAGTGCCGACCCGTGGCGCATTTCGATACGTTGGCAGGCTGCTCGCTGTTCCACTGTTTTCACTGATTTCAACAGCCAGTGTCGGGCGGTTTCGGAACGATATTGTGATCAGTCATGGCGACTGCATGGCAGGTGATCTGATGGTCATCCACGCCGTCAACGCCGCCAGCCTTGCTGAAAAGCGCGCAGACGGCCATTGGCGTTGGCGGTTGAACCCGATGCACTATCTTGTGGGCTTGCGGGATCGCTGGACTCTGGGTTGCCGACGCTTCAGACGCTATATCGCCGTTTCCAGTCGCGTCGAAGCGGAACTCATCCAGTATTACAATGTGCCCAAGGAGCGGATCCGTATCATTCCGAACGGGATCGATCTCAAGCGATTCGTCGTAAGCCCGGAGGCTGGTGCACTGGTCCGACACGAGTTCGGGATTCCTGCGGATGCAAGGGTACTTCTGTTCGCTGGACATGAATTTCGCCGCAAGGGTCTGGAATTCGTGGTTCGTGCACTTGACCGTTTGCCAGCGGATTTCCGGCTGCTTGTCGTTGGATCCGACGACCCCGCCCCCTATCGGGCGCTGTTGCCCCATCTCAACGACCGGATTCTGTTTGCTGGTGCCCGTCGCAACATGACGGATTTCTATGCAGCCGCAGATGCCTTTGTGTTTCCGACAAATTACGAGACATTCTCGCTGGTTTGCATGGAGGCGTTGGCCTGCGGGACTCCTGTGCTTGCGACACGTGTCGGCGGAATTGAAGACTATATCGTGGATGGCGAGAACGGATTCTTCATCACCCGTGACCCCGAGCTCATCGCCAGCCGGATCACGGAGTTGTTCGCAGACCCGGATCGGCTTCATCATATTTCAAAGGCGGCTCGCGCAACGGCTGAAAACTACAGCTGGGACCAGATAGCTGCGCAATACATAGCCGTTGCTGAAGAGGTCGAAGCGGAAAAGCGCGCTGCAGGAACGTGATCGTCAGCAAGATCTCGCGCCTACTGCCTTTGGCCGCTTGTCACCCAGCCATTTTATGGGCGTGCAGGTCGTAGATGACATGAAACACGCGGCCCTCGAATAGTTCGAGCAGGCCCTTTGTCACCTCCCGGCTTTCGTAGCGAATTGGCGAGGCCAGCATCTGCTCGATTGCCGCCCGGTCGGGAAAGGTGACCTGCAAGACGAAGGGGTAGCGATGCGAGCCCTCTTCGGCCTCGACCTCGCGTAGCAGCTCTACGCCTGTTGCGCCGGGGAGCCTGGTCCAGAGCGGGACCAGGTTTGTGTTGATATAGCGATCAAACTCGTCTTCGCAGCCATCCCTGATTTTGCCTTCGAAAAAGGCCAGGCGCTTGAACATGAGGACCTCCCGGGTCTTTCGACGCCGTTATTGTTGCTGCAACAGCTTGATGATGTGAGGTAATTCCAGATCGAGGCGCGCGTCTGCCGCCATCGTCACCACATCGGGCTCACTTTCCGGTGGCTCAAGGATCGCGAACTGACTGTCGACAAGCGAAGCTGGCATATAGTGCCCCTGTCGGCTCGCCACCCGCTTGCGCATCATTTCGGGCGTGCCCTTCAGGTACAGAAATCGCAGGTCCTGCCCCGACCGATCACGTAGACGCTCACGATAAGCCCAGCGCAATGCGGAACAGGCGATGATGGCACCCTTAGGGTAGGTTGTTGCGTCAGCGAGAACGGTGCCAATCCGATCGAGCCATGGCATCCGGTCCGCATCATTGAGCGGCGTTCCGGCTGTCATCTTGGCTCGCGCTTCATCTGAATGCAGATCATCGCCGTCGGTGAAGGGCACGTCCAAAGCCTTGGACAGCGCCTTGCCGACGGTGGTCTTCCCGCATCCAGCGACGCCCATGACAATGATGATTGTCCGCGCCATCGCAGTTGGATCAGATGGACGCTGTGATGCCACCGTCGACATAAAGAATGTGTCCGTTCACGAAGGTTGATGCATCAGACGAGAGAAAGACGGCGGCACCGACAAGCTCTTCGGTCTCCCCCCAGCGACCGAGCGGCGTTCGCCCGGCCAGCCAGGACGAAAATTTTTCGTCCTCGACGAGTGCCTTGTTCAACTCGGTCCGGAAATAGCCGGGTCCGAGGCCGTTGACCCGGATTCCATATTTACCCCAGTCGATGGCCATGCCTTTGGTCAGCATTTTGACGGCCCCTTTCGAGGCCGTGTAAGGCGCAATACTCGGGCGGCCAAGTTCGCTCTGGACCGAACAGATGTTGATGATGCGGCCGCGTTTGCGCGGGATCATGGCACGAGCGACGGCTTGTCCGACGAAGAACACGCTGTCGAGGTTCGCCGTCATCAACTCGTGCCAGGTTTCTTCCGGGTAATCCTCAAGCGGGGTCCGTCGTTGAATTCCGGCATTGTTGATCAGAATATCAAGGGGGCCAACGTCTTGCTCGATCCGGGCAATGCCATCCTTGACGGCTGAACTGGATGTCACATCAAACACAGCTCCGTGAGCCGTACCGCCTGCCTGTCGAATCTCGGCAACGACTGCCTCAACGGTTGAGAGAGTACGTCCGTTGACGACGACGGTCGCGCCTGCCTGAGCCAATCCGGTGGCAAGCGCCCGTCCGATGCCCCCGGAGGATCCCGTTACGAGGGCGATACGCCCGTCCAGTCCAAAAAGGCGATGCAGAAAGCTCGACAAGATCGTTCACTCCCCGTGGGTTTTCAGTCGTCCCGATATTACTTTCAAAAGTCAGGTGCCTAGATCCGAGCGCACGGTATCGATAACATGATCGGGCTGTCAATCGCGCGGGCAATCGTCGCAAGCCTGCGACGCGAGCCGCAGGCTTGACGGGTTGCTGCCACAAGCGCTAGATCGCGTCGACTGTTATCGATAACAGACTGGAAGGGGCATTTTCGCGGCGGTCTCCCTTCGATACAATTGCCAAACGCTGATCACGACGCAGAAGCCCGGGAGATCCAAGATGCGCGCTGTTGTTATCCATGCTGCCAAGGACTTGCGCGTTGAAGAGACAGGGGTATCGGCGCTTGGTCCGAATGACGTCCGCGTGCGCATCAGTGCGGGCGGCATTTGCGGTTCGGATTTGCACTATTACAATCACGGTGGCTTCGGTGTCGTGCGCCTTCGTGAACCGATGGTGCTCGGGCACGAGATAGCAGGCACGGTCGAAGCGGTCGGACCGGCAACGACCCGAGTCAAACCGGGCGATCGTGTTGCCGTCAGCCCAAGTCGGCCTTGCAATGCCTGCAAATATTGCCTCGAAGGTCTGCAGCAGCATTGCCTCGACATGCGCTTCTTTGGGAGCGCGATGCGCTTTCCCCATGTTCAGGGGGCCTTCAGGGAAGTCCTGGTCTGTGACGAGGGTCAGGCGCATCTGGTCGCCGATGGCGTCAGTCTTGGCGAAGCTGCCATGGCCGAGCCACTGGCAGTTTGCCTGCACGGTGTCAATCGGGCAGGGCCAATGCTGGGCAAGCGCGTGCTGGTAACCGGCTCCGGCCCAATTGGCGCGCTGTCGGTGATCGCCGCACGTCGCGCAGGTGCTGCAGAAATCGTGGTGACGGATATCGCTGACGGTGCCTTGACGTTTGCCCGGGCGGCTGGGGCTGATCGGACGATCAATATCGCCCGCGAGACCGACGCCTTGACGCCTTATGCGGCGGACAAGGGGACCTTCGATGTCATGTTCGAGGCATCGGGCAATGCATCGGCTTTACGCTCCGGGTTTGACGTGGTCCGTCCGGGCGGCGTCATCGTCCAGTTGGGACTTGGCGGCGAAATGACCCTGCCCATGAATGCTCTCGTCGCCCGTGAGATCGAAATTCGCGGGACGTTCCGGTTCCATCTGGAGTTCGGTCTGGCCGTGGCCCTGATCGGACAGGGACTGGTCAACGTGAAACCCCTGGTTTCGGCGACCGTGCCTTTCGAAAACGCGCGGGACGCTTTTGAACTCGCCATGGATCGCAGTCAGTCGATGAAGGTCCAGCTGTCGTTTTGAGGCTCAGCTGGTTTCGCGGATGACCAGCTTGAGGTCGATGGAGACGGTTGTTCCGCTCAGGCGGTGGCCCCGGCTGCGCGCTTCCAGCGCATCCAGGACGATTTTCGCGGTCTGGGCACCTATATCGACGCAATCCACCGCAATCGTGGTCAGGCGTGGCCAGGCAGAGCGACCCACGTCAAAATCACCAAACCCACCGATGGCGAGATCCTGCGGAACCTTGATGCCCCGGCGGTGGCATTCCATGAGTACAGCATAAGCGGAGATGTCGGACACACAGACAATCGCATCTGTGTCCGGCCACAGCTCCAGCAACTTGCCAAGTGCCGCGCCGCCCTGATCCATGGAAACGGGCGGTGAACCAAAATCGACAACGCGTGGCCCCGGCAGACCTGCTTCGGCGATGGCCCGCACATACCCGGAGCGACGCTCGGAGCCTCGGGTGTCCTGTGTCGTGGTTCCGCCGATGAACCCGATCCGGCGATACCCGCGTTCAATCAGGTAACGCGTCATCGTTGCACCAGCGACTTCATTGGAAAAGCCAACCACGTGACCGAGTGGCTCGGCGGGCAAATCCCATGTTTCGACAATGGGTGTCTCGATGCCGGCGAGCATCTGGCGCGTCGCCTGCGTATGAGCGCCGCCGGTCAAGACGATTGCTTCGGGACGCCGTTGAAGCAGCGTCGAGATCAGTTGCTCTTCGCGATCGATTGAATATCCGGTGTCGCCGAGCAGGATCTGAAGGCCAGCGGCTTCAAGCGCGCGCGTCATTCCGCGCGTCGTATCGGCAAAATTCGAATTGTTGATCGACGGAACCAGCACGGCAACGAAGCCGGAGCGCCCGGATGCGAATACGCGGGCAGTGGCGTCCGGCACGTAGCCTGTGCGGCGAACAACATCGAGAACGCGATCGCGGGTTTTTTGTGAGACAGAGGTATCGTTCTTGAGGGAGCGCGATACCGTCATCGCTGACACGCCGGCAAGCTCGGCGATGGACTGCATCGTGATCCGTGGCGAGGCTGATGCCGAGGGTTCAGTTCTATTGGGCTGGTCCGACTTGCCTTTGCGTCGCAATGCCATGATGTCAACTGTCCAGGTGCGGGGAGATGCTCAAGCGATCCCGCCCGATGTCCTGGATCGCATGTAAGCTGATTTGTGCTGGATTTGTCCAGTCGCAGCCAAATTTTCGGGTCCGGACGGTCCTTGAGGCGATGCCTAATCCCGGATCGGAAAAATGACATGGTTGGAAGGGTCGTACGGCTGTCATTTGTTCGATTTCGCACTATGCTCGATGCGTGATCACGGCGTGCCCAGTTGCACATGGGTTCAATGACGGAGACAGCGGTTTCATGCAGATCAAGCGCATCGGCTCCCAACCATCGGGCAAGGGATCCCCGGATTATTTTACGGGTACGGTCCGGATAGATCCGCTCAACAGTCCGTCCGAGCCTGCGCGGGTCGCGATGGCGCTGGTCACCTTCGAGCCGGGGGCCAGAACCGCCTGGCATACGCACCCGCTCGGTCAGACGCTGATTGTGACTGCCGGCTTTGGACGTGTGCAGCGTTTGGGCGGGCCAATTGAAGAAATCCGGCCCGGAGATGTTATCTGGTTCGAACCGGGCGAAAAGCACTGGCATGGTGCGGCACCAACGACCGCCATGAGCCATATTGCGATCCAGGAAAAGTTGAACGGATCGCCAGTTGATTGGCTTGAGCAGGTCAGCGACGAAGACTATGCCGGGTCTGGCGTTCAGGCGTGATCTGGGGAGTGCAGAATCCTCCTGGTCAAATGAAGCCATTTATAAGACTGGCTGGTTTGCCAGTGATGGCAATAAAGCAACAGAGTATCGCTGTCGCAGCGCAGAAACGCCAAACTGGTCATCAGGATAGAATTGAAAATCAGTCGATGATCTCGGGGGATTTTGTCCTGAGGCTAGCCAGTCGGGAAAAAACCGATCGTCACCTTGCCGCGCACATTGCGTGACACGCCCTGAGATAATAGTGCTGGACCCGATATGATTCGCGGTAATTGCATCTGATTCCATTCCTGCGGAATGTGGACTGAATTGGTTGCCGGATGTCATCGGTCGATGATGTGGATTGGCGTCAGTGCAGGGGAAGCAGAATGCCCGAAACAGCGATGTTCTATAGCAAGATTGTCCCGTTGGATCGTGAGAAGCACAAGAAATTGAGGCTTCGGGAAGGAACGGACAGTTTCGGATTTTCGGCCCCGACGCACATCGTTCCGGCTGTGATGGAAGAGTTCTTCCCAGCCGCTCCCCACATCCCGATTGTCTTCATGCCGACGGCGAGCCTTCCGGTGCCTGTGTTCATCATGGGGTTGCGCGTTGGTAAAAACGCATTGGTTGATGCCAATGGAAAATGGCTCGGTGATTATATCCCAGCCTATGTCCGTCGTTATCCCTTCATCATCGGAGAGGCCGAAGGTCGCGAACCCATGGCCTGCATCGACGAAGACTCGGATCTGCTCGGCAAGGTCAAGGGCGAACCGCTGTTTGACGCCAAAGGGCAGGAAACGCCGATTTTGATTGAACGGCTCAAGCTCATGAACTTTTTCTTTCAGGCGGCCAAGCGCAATGAAGCCTTTGTGAAGGCACTTGCCGACCTGTCATTGTTTCAGACCGTGAATATCAATGCACGCTTCGAGACCGGCGAAAGCCGCAGTTTGCAGGGTGTCCTGACGGTCGATGCAAAAAAGCTTGAAGCGCTTTCGGCAGAAGCGTTCCAGTCGCTGCGCAAACAGGGATTTGTTCCCGCGATCTACGCCCATCTGGCATCCTTGGGCGGCATCGACCGGATCAGACGCCTGTCGTAAAAGCGATCATGCCAAGCGCCCGGTATCAGCCCCCAGACCATCTGACGGGCTGAAAGTCGCGATGAAACAAGCTTTTAAACGAGCTTATCTTCGCGATAGCTTGCGAGAAACGTCGCAAGTTCCTCGGCTGGAACGGGCTTGCAAAAGTGATACCCCTGAACTTCGTCGCACTGTTTACCGCGCAGAAACGCCAACTGTTCCGGGGTCTCGACACCCTCGGCAATGGTTCGCATCTTCAGGCTTTGGCCGAGCGAAATCACCGCGCTGATGACCGCGCGGTCGTTCTCGTTCGTTGACAGGTCGCCAACAAAAGACTTGTCAATTTTCAGTCGCGACACCGGAAAGTTCTTCAGTGCGCTGAGGCTCGAGTACCCGGTCCCGAAGTCGTCAATTGCCAGACTGATACCAAGCTGCTTCAAGTCTTCCATTGTCCGGATTGCCTGCGGGACATCCTGCATGATCAGGCTTTCGGTCAATTCCAGTTCCAGATATTCGGGGTCAAGGCCCGTCTCGGCCAGCGCTGCGATCACGCGGGCGACGAGATCCTTCTCCCGAAACTGGCGCGCCGACACATTCACGCAGACCCGGATGGGTGGCAGGCCGGCTACTTGCCAGGCCTTGTTCTGTCGGCAGGCTTCATGCAGGACCCAGTCGCCGATCGGCACAATCAAACCGGTTTCCTCGGCCAGCGGGATAAATCGCACCGGTGAAATCGACCCGAGTTTCGGATGATTCCAGCGGATGAGTGCTTCGGCGGCAAAAACCCGGTTTTCTGCCAACATGATCTGGGGCTGGTAGAGGAGAACAAATTCCTGGCGTGCCAGCGCAGACTTGAGGGAATCAAGCAGTTGGAACCGTTCTTGCGCCCGCGCATTCAACTCGGATTTGAAAAACTGGAAATTGTCTCGACCATTGGCCTTGGCACCATACATTGCCGCATCTGCGTTGGCGATGAGTGTATCGGCGTCGCCGCCGTCCATGGGATAGTTTGCAATGCCGACACTGCAGGTCATCCTGATTTCGTGACCTTTGACGACGATGGTTTCACCAAGTGATTTGCGAATGGCATGCACGCTTTCGCTGATTGCGTTCGGATTGGCGGGCTGATCAATCAGCAGGATCACGAACTCGTCGCCCCCCAATCGGACGACGGTATTCGTCGGGCCGACGCAGGCCAGCATCCGTTCACCAACGGTCCGCAACAGGTCATCGCCCGCGTTGTGACCGAGATTGTCGTTGATGTCCTTGAAATTATCAAAATCAATGAAGATGACAGAGACCCAAAGTCCGGTTTGCTGTGCATGCAGCAGCGCTTGCGCCAGACGATCCTTGAGCAAGGTCCGGTTCGGCAGACCGGTCAAGGGATCGTGGTGCGCCATGAAGTGAATGCGTTCCTCGGACAGGCGGCGTTCGATGGCAATACCGGCGATCCTGACTGCGACCATGATCATGTTCAGTTCGGCTTCGGTCGGTGCCCGAACGGTCCTGGAATAGAGGGCAAAGGTGCCCAGCACGTTGCCCTGCGGGGTCATGATCGGCGTCGACCAGCACGACCGCAGATCATGGGCTGCGGCGATATCCGCGAAGTTGGCCCAGAGCGGATCCGTCTGGATATCGGAGACATAGACCGGTTCCCGGCGGAACACGGCTGTTCCGCAGCAACCCATGTCCGGACCGATCTCAATCTTATTCGTCAATTTCAGGTAGGACTCAGGCAAGCTCGGTGCAGCGCCATTCACGAGGTACTTACCGGACGCATCCAGTAGAAGCGTTGAGCAGTAAATTCCTTCCAATTGCGACTCGATCAAACTCATCAATGTCGTCAGCACATCGTTAAGTTGTTCGCCGGTTGCAATCATCTCCAGCAGCCTGGCCTGGCCATCGCGCAAGAGTTCGGCGCGTCGACGTTCGGTGATATCACGAGAAATACCAACCAGACCAAAGATCTCGTTTCGCTCGTTACGGAGCGGAACCTTCGTCGTCGAAATCCATTTCTGATTGCCTTGGTAATCCAGAATGGACTCTTCAGCCTCGATCTGCGGTTGACCGCTTTTGATGGTCTCAAATTCTCGATCGCGAAAACTCTGTGCCACCTCGCGGGGATGGAGATCAAAATCGGTCAATCCAAGCATGTCGGACGTCCGAATTCGGCCGTTCACATGCGCGATGGTCCTGTTTGCAACGATAAAGCGACCTTCCGTATCCTTCACCCAGATATGATCGGGCACCCAATCGATCATGGTCTGCAAGGAGATCTGCTGCGACCCTATCGAACGCACGGACTTGAATTCGGTCACGTCTTCATGGGTTGCGACCCAGCCACCATCATGGAGACGCTGGTGCGAGATCTGGATTGTTCGGCCATCGGCGAGTTCGACCAGGCGATTGACGGGACCACTCTTCTCATTCACGGTCTCGTTGATTTTGAGATAATGATCGGCTCCCATCGGGCATGTGCCGGCGGCAATGCGGAGTTCTGTGATCTCGCGCAGGGACATGCCGACCGAAATACTCGCCGCATCGATCCGATAAATGTCCCAATAGCGCTGATTGGATAGAATAAGTCGAGCGTCGGGACCGAACAGACACACACCCTGGTTGAGATTTTGAATGATGGTCTCAACTTGACACAGATAGGCCAGACGGTCGTTCGAAACAGTTTTGGAGGCTTCGGCCTGTTGTTCGGCAGAAAGAGCCAGCAACTGGGTCAACGCGGAAAATGGCAGATGCAACTGCTCATCGGCCCGATTGGGTTGAGCTTCAAGCGGCAATCCAGCCATACAATCAATCTCCTACCGATAGTCCGGATTTCTACCCAGATTAGTATTAGAATTGATCGCTACTCTTTAATTTATGATTAATTTCACATTCACAAACAATCAAAACTAACAAAAATTACAAGTAATCTTGCGCTCGACAAGCGCATTCACGATCATTCATCAATGACCAAAAGATATGTCGCGGTACATTTCGAGGAACGGCGCAAGATATGTAAAATCCACTAGCCGCCGCACGACCCTTTTGCCCGACAGATTTTAAGGCTAGGGCTCGTTGACACATAGGATTTGGAGCGCGGTATGAGCGAAAATCGGCGGGGAAGGCGTTGAACCTCCCTCGTGGAGATGAGCTCCACCGCGGTCGATTCGCCTTTTCCGCGCCAAATTTCGACTCGCGCCGCGCCCGAAACCTATGTGTCAACGAGCCCTAGCTTCCAAAGCGGAAATGTCTTGACGTTCGAAGTCAGGACGTGCCGGGAACCAAATTGAACATAAAGGACGGCCAGGTTCGCCAGCCAAGCCGGATCGATCCTGTTGCGAATTTCGGCGCGTTCCGGATCCGTGATCGACCGGAATACGACCGTCTTTGCAAGGATCAGCTTGAAACCGAACCGAATTTCCGGTGACATCGGCCTGACAACGCGCATCTGAATCGAAATCAACGATCGCAGCTACCGGGGTACCAATGGCAATCGGCATCGCAGACTATTCCGACATTCGCGACGGAGTTCGCGCGTTGTGTGCCGAGTTTCCGGCTGCCTACCACCGCAAGATCGATGAAGCGCGGGGGTATCCGGAAGCCTTTGTTGATGCCTTGACGAAGGCTGGCTGGATGGCTGCGCTCATCCCGGAGACCTACGGGGGCTCGGGGCTTGGGCTGACGGAAGCTTCGGTGATCATGGAGGAAATCAACCGGTCGGGAGGTAATTCCGGGGCTTGTCATGGTCAGATGTATAATATGACCACGCTCATCCGGCATGGGTCTGAGGCACAACGGCAGTTTTATCTGCCGAAGATCGCCAGTGGCGAACTGCGACTTCAATCAATGGGCGTCACCGAACCCACGACCGGTACTGATACGACAAAAATCCGCACCACGGCTGTTCGCCGGGGTGATCGTTATGTCATCAACGGACAGAAAGTCTGGATTTCACGCGTGCAACACTCGGATCTGATGATCCTGCTTGCCCGAACCACCCCGATTGAACAGGTGGCTAAAAAATCAGACGGCATGTCGATTTTCATCGTCGACCTGCGTGAGGCAATCGGCAAGGGACTGACCGTTCAACCGATCCTGAATATGGTCAATCATGAGACCAACGAGCTGTTTTTCGACAATCTTGAGATCCCGGCTGAAAATCTGATCGGCGAGGAAGGCCAGGGCTTCAAGTACATTCTGACCGGGCTCAATGCCGAGCGGACCTTGATTGCGGCGGAATGCATTGGCGATGGCTACTGGTTTATCGACAAGGTGACAGCCTATGCGAAGGAGCGCGTCGTGTTCGGTCGGCCCATCGGCCAGAATCAAGGCGTGCAGTTTCCAATCGCCGAAGGGTATATCGAAATTGAGGCGGCTAACTTGATGCGCTTCCGGGCGTGTCAATTGTTTGATGCCGGCCAGCCCTGTGGCGCGGAAGCGAATATGGCAAAATATCTTGCCGCGAAAGCCTCCTGGGAGGCTGCAAACGCCTGTATCCAGTTTCATGGTGGTTTCGGGTTTGCCTGCGACTATGACGTTGAGCGCAAATTCCGGGAAACCCGCCTCTATCAGGTCGCACCGATCTCCACCAATCTCATCCTGAGCTACATAGCCGAGCATGTGCTTGGAATGCCGAGATCTTTTTGATAGCCAGGGAGTACGACCATGGACAAGCGTCTGGAATTCGTCGCGCCATTGTTTGTTCCGGGTCATCGACCCGACCGCTTTGACAAGGCCGCTGCCTCGGAAGCCGATGCCATCATCCTCGATCTTGAGGATGCCGTTCCATTCGATATGAAGCGTGTCGCTCGGCGCGAGCTGCGTGCCACATTTACCGAAAAGCCGGTGCTTGTGCGGATCAATGCCTTCGGGACGCATTGGCATACGGAGGATCTTGCTGCGGTTCTTGCGCTGCCGATCACCGCGATCCTGCTTCCCAAAGCTGAATTTGGCGCGGATCTGCTCGGCCTTGCCGAAGCGGCCAGCGCGTCAGGCATGACCATCGTGGCGTTGATCGAAACAGCGCGCGGGCTGGCCGGTGCGCGCGACATCATCGCAGTGCCAAATGTCGGGCGACTGGCGTTCGGCTCAATTGACTATTGCGCAGATCTTGGCTCTGCCCATACGCGTGAGGCGCTTTTATTCGCGCGCAGTGAACTGGTGCTGGCAACGCGACTGGCCGCAAAGACGCCGCCCATCGATGGAGTCACAGTCAGGATTGATGACGATGACGCTGTGGGAGGTGATGCACGCCATGCCCGCGACCTCGGATTTGGTGGAAAACTCGCCATTCATCCGCGCCAGATTGGTGCGATCAGGCGAGGTTTCCAGCCGGATAATGCCGAAATTGAATGGGCGCGGAAGGTTATCGGCACAGGTGATGGAGCCGTCGCAATCGATGGCGTCATGGTTGATGAGCCGGTGCGCCTCCGTGCGCAGTCGGTTCTGAGACGGGTGGGGCAGCTGTAAACCGTGACACGTGACCCTGCGAAACTGGATGTGGTGCTCATTCCGGGTCTCCTCAACGATGGCGACCTGTGGCGCGACCAGATTTCGGGCCTTTCAGACATCGCCAGGTGCTGGGTCGGTGACATGACGCAAGCGGCAACGTTACGCGCCTGCGCCGAGAGCATACTGGCCAAGGCGCCCGACCGGTTTGCCCTCGTCGGTTTTTCGCTCGGCGGATTTGTGGCCCAGGACATCATGCGGATCGCCCCCCATCGTGTCAGTCACTTGGCGCTGCTCGACACGTCCATCAAACCAGACACGCCGGAGCGCGCAGCGCAACGACGCGCACTGGTCAGGGCGGCGCGGATGCCGGGAAAATTTCACGGATTTGGTGATCGGCTGCTGTCCAGCTATCTGCATCCAGATCATTTGACGGATGACTTGCTTGCCAGCCGGGTTCGGGCAATGACTGAACGACTCGGGCCAGAGGTCTTCGCCCGGCAAAGTGAATTCGAGCGATTGGACGGTGCCGATGTGTTGCGGCATGCGCACTGCCCTGTCCTGATCCTGTGCGGCGAAAACGACCTCATCACGCCCTTGCAGGATCACAAGGAGATGGCCTTTTTGTCAGAAAGCGCCACATTGGTTGTCGTTCCGCACAGCGGACATCTGACGCCGCTGGAAAATCCGGCCTTTGTGACACATGCCTTGCGTCAGTTTCTACTCGGATAGCCGTGAACAAGGCCCGCTTGTTTCGAGCCTCGTTCAAGGTTGTGTGCCGTCAGTTTCGTTTCAAGACTGGACTTTGAGCACGCAACGCTATCGTTCCCGGCAAAATCCAGTGTCGAACCTGTTCAATACTGGAAAGCGAGTGCGAGGGAGAAGCGGTTTCCTTCGGCGAGCGGGGTGACGCTGCTGGTGTAGTGGGCGGCCTCGAGTGCGAGGGTCATCTTCGGTCCGCCGGGGGCAGTGGCCAGGAAGACTTGCGTACCAAGACCGAAGGCCTCGGCTCCGAAGCTGGCGGGTTCGGCGGATGTGGGATTGCGGTTGATGCCTCCGCCGAGGGCGGCGAACACATAG